>CAWKEH010000006.1:207500-599078 GCA_963848595.1 uncultured Alphaproteobacteria bacterium
AGGGATGCGGCTGGAGATGATGACGAAGGAGCCCGGCCCCGGCGGGCTGCACCTTCGGCCTACCGGCCTCGACATCTCCTTCGAGAAGGCGTTCGGGCAACGCTATCCCGACGCTTACGAGCGGCTGCTGATGGACGTAGTGCGTGGCAACCCGACGCTCTTCATGCGACGCGATGAGGTGGAGGCGGCCTGGGGTTGGGTGGAGCCGCTGCTGCAAGCGTGGGAGGACAAGCCTGAGGCGCCGCGGCCCTACCCCGCCGGAAGCTGGGGTCCCACGGCGGCAATCGCGCTCATCGAGCGGGACGGGCGCACCTGGTATGAGGAGACGCCCTCTTGAGAGCCGGGGCTATGACGGAGCATTCACTGTTGCCGGCGGATCGGCGCTAGGCACCTGCGAGACGGCTGAGGCTCTCCTCGCGCCCCAATGCGGCCAGCGTCGCGTCTATGGGTGGGCTGGTCGTGCTGCCTGTGAGCGCGGCGCGGAGCGGCTGGGCGACCTGGCCGAGCTTGCGGCCCGTCTCCTCGGCGAAGCGGCGCAGCGCCACGTCGAGCGCGGGAGCGGTGAAGTCGGTGGCGGCGAGGTGTGGAGCAAGCTCGGCCAGCATGGCGCGCGCCTCAGGCGTGAGCAGGGCGGCGGCTTTCGCGTCGGGCGCCGGGCGCTCGACGAGGAAGCGGGCAGAGGCGGCCAGCTCGACTAGGGTTCGGGCGCGCTCCTTCAGGCCCGGCATCAGGGCGGCGACGCGCGCGGCGGCCGGGTCGCCCAGGAGCACGCCGAGGCGCTCGCAGGTTTCGCGGACGAGGCGGGCGTCGTCCGTCTGCCGCAGCCAGATGCCGTCGAGGTGCAGAAGCTTGGCGTAGTCCATGCGCGAGGCGGCGCGGCCGACGCCGTCGAGGTCGAAAAGGCGAATCGCCTCGTCGCGGGAGAGCACCTCTGCGTCCCTGTGGCCCCAGCCGAGGCGGAGCAGGTAATTGCACAGCGCCTCGGGGAGATATCCGGCCTCGCGGAACTCCAGCACGCTGGACGCGCCGTGGCGCTTGCTGAGCTTCGCGCCGTCCGGGCCGTGGATGAGCGGGATATGGGCGAAATGGGGCGTCTCCCAGCCCATGGCGCGGTAGATCTGCACCTGGCGGAAGGTATTGGTCAGGTGGTCGTCGCCGCGGATGACGTGGGTGATGCCCATGTCGTGGTCGTCCACGACGACGGCGTGGAGGTAGGTGGGTGTGCCGTCGCTGCGCAGGATGATGAGGTCATCCAGCTCGGCGTTGGCGACGCGGACCTCGCCTTGGACGAGATCGTGCACCACGGTCTCGCCATTGCGCGGGGCCTTGAGGCGGATGGCGGGGGCGACGCCGGGCGGGACCTCGCCGGGATTGCGGTCGCGCCAGCGTCCGTCGTAGCGCGGGGCGCGGCCTTCGGCGCGGGCCTGCTCGCGCATGGCGGCCAGCTCCTCGGGCGTGTCGTAGGCCGGGTATGCCATGCCGCTGGCCAGCAGCTCTTGGGCGACCTCGGCGTGCCGGGCTTCGCGGGTGGATTGGTAGAGGGGCGGTGCGTCGGGATTGAGGCCGAGCCAGTCGAGGCTGTCCAGGATGGCGCGCGTCGCGGCCTCGGTGCTGCGCTCACGGTCCGTGTCCTCGATGCGGAGCAGGTATTCGCCGCCGTGGTGCCGGGCGAAGAGGAAGTTGAAGAGCGCGGTGCGGGCGCCGCCGATGTGGAGCAGCCCCGTGGGGCTGGGGGCGAAGCGGGTGCGGACTGGCATGGCGCGCGGCTTAGCACGCGAGGGCGTGGCGCGGGAGGCACGAAGGTTGTAGTGTCGTTCCGTACAGACGAGGACGCGGGTGAGCGGGGCGGCAGCGGTCGCGGTTAGGGTTCGGCGAGACGGACGGCTCCGGACCTGGCTGGCGGCGGAGCAGGGGCGGCTCGCGCCGTGGATCGCAGTCCTGATGGGCGCGGGCGTGCTGCTCTACTTCGCGCTGCGCCAGGAGCCGCCGCCGTGGGTCGGGTTCGCGGCCGTCGCCGCTGGCGTTGCGGCGTGCGCGGCCGGGTGGCGAAGCCTAGAAGGACGGATATCGGGCCTCGCTGTGCTGGCGGCGGGAGCAGGGTTCCTGGCCGCGCAGGCGGCGACCTGGCGCGCTCTCCCGATCGAGCCGCTGCCGCGCAAGGCCGCGGTGGTGACGGCGCGGGTGGAGGCGGTCGAGGCCTTGCCGGAGGGCGGACGCCGGGCGGTGCTGGGCGGGGTGCAGGTCGTGCCCGACACGCCGCCGCTCGCGCGCACGTTCCGCCTGCGCCTGGACCCGGACGACCCGACGCCGATCGCGGCCGGCGAGCGGGTGCGAGTGCGCGCGCTTCTGCACCCGCCGATGCCGCCGGCCTATCCCGGCGCCTGGGACGTGCAGCGGGACGCGTTCTTCGCCGGGCAGGGCGGCTCGGCGCGGGCGCTCGGGGACGTGGCGGTGCTTGATGCGGTGCCGGCGGGCGGGATCGATCAGTGGTGGCAGGGTGTGCGCGAGCGCGTGGGCGACCGCGTGCGGACGGCCCTGCCCGGCGCCGTGGGCGCCATTGCCGCGACGCTGCTCACGGGCGAGCAGGCGGCGATCCCGCCCGCGGACCGCGCGGCGTTCCGGGATTCGGGCCTCGCACACTTGCTCGCGGTGGCGGGGCTGCACATCGGGATCGTGATGGGACTGGCGTTCAGCGCCGCGCGCCGGGCGCTGGCGCTGTCGGAGCGGGCGGCGCTGCACTGGCCCTGTAAAGCGCTCGCGGCCGGGGCGGCGCTGGCTGCGGGGGCGTTCTACGTGGCGCTCACCGGCGCGCACGTGCCGACGCTGCGCAGCTTCGCGATGGCGTGCCTGGTGACGCTGGGGCTGGTCGTGGGGCGGCGGGCGCTCTCCATGCGGGGCCTCGCGCTCGCGGCGGCGGTGATCCTGCTCGCGGCGCCGAACGCGCTGCTTGGCGTGAGCTTCCAGATGAGCTTCTCGGCCGTGGCGGCACTGATCGCGGGCTACGAGGCGATGCGGCCCTGGCTCGCGCGGCTGCGCGGGGATGGGTGGGGCGTGTGGTTCGCCCGGCATCTCTCGGCGCTGGCGCTGACGAGCCTGCTCGCGGGCGGGGCGTCGGCGGCGTTCGCGGCGTATCATTTCGGACACATGCAGCTCTACTTCGTCGTGGCGAACATGGCGGCGGTGCCGATCACGGCGGCGCTGGCGATGCCAGCCGGGCTGGCGGCGCTCGCGCTGATGCCGTTCGGGCTGGAGCGGGTGGCGCTCGTGCCGATGGGCTGGGGTGTGCGGGCCGTGCTGTGGATCGGGCGGACGGTCTCGGGCTGGCCGGCGGCGACGCTCGCCGTGCCGCATGTGCCGGGGTGGGGGTTGGTCGTGTTCGCGCTGGGGCTGGCGTGGCTGTGCTTGTGGCGGACGCCGTGGGTGCGGCTGCTCGGGGTCGCAGGGATGCTAACGGGGTTGCTCTCGCCGTTGGCGGTGGTGCCGCCGGATATTCTGGTCTCGGCGGACGCGCGGCTGATCGGGGTGCGGGGTGCGGATTTGTTCGTACAGCCGGCGCAGGGCGGGTCCGGGTTCATGCTCGATGCGTGGCGGGCTTATCTCGACGTGAGGGCGCCGCGACCGCTGGAGGATGGGGCGGCGTGCGACGCGGATGGGTGCCGGGTGGAGCGCGGGGGGGTGGTGGCGCTCATCCTGCGGCCACGCGGGAGCGCGGGGGAGTGCGCGGGCGTGGCCGCGCTCGTGTCGCCTGAGCCGGTGCGGGGAGCGTGCAAGGGGGTGCCGTTCGTGGATCGGTTCAGCGTGTGGCGCGACGGGGCGCACGCGATCTGGCTGCGGGATGGGGGCGTCCGTGTCTTGTCTGACAGGGAGTGGCGCGGGGAGCGGCCTTGGGTGCCTGGGCATGTGCAACAGCGGCCGGCGCTGCCGATGGCACCTGCGGAGGCGCTTCCGGGAGAATGATTTCAGCGGCCCTGGGTTTTGACCGGCACGCGCCGTCTTGCGTCGTGGCCGGGGGTCCGGATCAGGGTCCCGGCGGGCCGGTGCTGGTCCGGAGGCGCGGGGTGCCACGGGTTGATTGAGTGATCCTGGGCGGCGCGCTCGTTAGCCCTGCGGCGCGGGCACAGAGGCCGCACATCTGGCTTGGGACGCCCTCGTGCGCGGTTCCTTGCGCGCTTTGGGGCGTGCGGTGCTGCCGAAGCTCGGCGTCGGTCAGGTGGGCGAGACCGGTGTCGTGGCGCAGGCTCGCGATGAGGTCGGCGAGTGACTGCTCGTCGAGGTCGTCGTCAAGGTCCTCGTCGGCGTCGCAATCGGGTCCCTCGGGGCGCTCGCACGGCTCGGCCCACGGCTCGGCGTGGAGGGCGTCGGTCTCGGCGCGGTCCGGGCGGCGGGCCTTCGGGCACTCCCCTAGCGGGCACTCGTTCAGGCGCAGCTTCGGGCCGGGTGCCTCGCGGGCGGGCGCCCGGTCAGGCTCTGCGAGCTTGCGGGCCAGCGCGATGGTGCGGCGGACGGTGCGGGCGAGGCGGTCGAAGGTGGTCGCCTGGCTCGGGGTGGGGTTGGGTGCTGCGGGCTGGTCCTCGGTGGTGGGCTGTGAGGCGGCGGGTTCGGCCAGGGCTTGGCGGTGGACGGCCTCGGCGAGGTCGGTGGCCATGACGATGAACTTGTGCAGGACCTGGCGGTAGTATTGGGCGTCCTCGTCGCGCTGGCGGGCGCGGTCGGCAGGCTCGGGAAGGGCGGGGCTGGAGGACATCGGGCAGGATAAAGTGGTTTCTCGCGCGCGGGGTCAAGCGCTGCGTGGGGTGCGCGGAGCGGTGGTGAACCGGTCGTGGCTCGGGGCGGTGGTATGGCTTGGGGCCGTGCGGACGCGTCACGCCTAACGACTTGTAGGGCAAGTCGTAAGTGCCGATCATGACCACAATGGTCACGGAGGGCGCGATGCAGGAAATTCAGCTTCGGGAGGCCAAGGCGACCCTTTCGGCGGTCATCGACCAGGCGCGACGGGGAAAGCCCTCGATCATCACCCGGCACGGCCGACCCGAGGCCGTGGTGCTGAGCTTCGAGGAGTGGCAGCGCCTGTCGCAGGTGCCGTCCTTTGGCAGGCTGCTCATGGGAGCGCCGCTGGAGCCGGACGACTTGCCGGCGCGTCAGGATGGGCTGCGCGACGCCGAGCTCTGACCCTTGTATCTCGTCGATACCAACGTCCTCTCGGCCGGCGAACCGACCAAGGCGGTTGCCTCACCGGACCTCGTGGCCTGGCTGGACCGCAACAGTGCCGGTCTCTATCTTTCGGTCATCACCATCGCCGAGGTGGAGGACGGCATTGCCAAGAGCCGCAGGCTGGGGGTGCCGCGGAAGGCCGAGCGGCTATCGGAATGGCTGGAGACGCTCCTGCACCTCTACGGCTCGCGGGTGCTGCCGATTGACCTGGAAACGGCGCGCCGGGTGGGCGCGCTGGCGGACCGGGCGAGGAGCCGGGGTCTGGCGCTGGGCTTCGCGGACCTGGCGATCGCCGCTACGGCGCAGAAGCACGGCTACACCATCCTGACCTGTAACCTTCGGAACTTCGGTTCCGTCGGGGTGACCGCGCTCGATCCGGTCGAGGCGCTGCCGGCCGGGGTTGCGTGAGGGTTCCGACGTGAGACGGGATACGCTCGGGCGACCGCTGCACGGCGACTGCAAGGGCGTCCCGTTTGTGGATCGGTTCAGCGTGTGGCGCGATGGGGCGCAGGCGATTTGGCTGTGGGATGGAGGAGTGCGTCGTGTCTGACCGGAAGTGGCGGGGTGAGCGGCCGTGGATGCCGGGGCATGCGCAGCAACAGCGCCCGGCGTCGCCGATGGCGCCTGTCGAGGCACTTCCGGGCGAATGATTCTAGCGACGGTGTTAGATGACCGCTCGCGACCCATATCGGACATTCGCGCTTCGGTTCCGGAATGACTGCTCCGAGCCCCGAAGCGGACATCCCGCGTTGTCGCGCCGGATTTTGAGAGCTCAGCGACATCGGCTTATTGTTGAGGCTTTCGCAAACCCTTTGCAGCGCGGTGCGATGAGCCCATCGCGGGAGCCGATCATGTTGAAAGCTACCGGAGAGGAGATCGAGGAAGTCCGGGAATACTTTGAATGGCAAGCACCCAACCTCGAAGTGACCTTCATGCAGAAGGTCTACTCGGAGACCGTCCTGAACACTCGCCACGACGTGTGGGACATCCACACTAACAAGGACCGCTGGTGGGTCATCACGGGCGGCACAAACCTCTACTCTCAGGAGCAGTTCCCAAATATGGACCTTGCTCTGACCTTCCATATCGGCCTGATCCTCCGCATTCCGCGTACCGAAGAACAGCAGGAAGGCGATCTACGCATCCTCCCGTTCGGTCCCGTCTTCGAGAAGATAGAAGAAGCCGGCACCGCTGTGACGCAGGCGCACAACCTCGCGGACTATCAGGCCGTCGGCGTCCGCTGCCGCAAGGCGCTACTCGAGCTGATCGGCGTCGCACAGGACGCGGCAACGTGGACCGACACACCGCCACAGCGTGCGAACTTCCGCGCGTGGACGGAGATCATCTGCAACGACCTTCTGCCGGGCGACACCAACAAGGAGCGTCGCGGGGCCCTCAAGGGTGCGCTTGAGTCCGCATGGACGTTTTCCAACTGGCTGACGCACTCAAAGTCGGCCACCTGGATTGATGCCGACATGGCGCACTCGTTGACCCAACACGCCAGCGGCATGGCGACCTCTTTGATCCTTCGCGAGTTGCGCGGTGTGCCTGAAGAATGCCCGAATTGCAGCTCGCCGCATCTCGAACCCGAACAGGGCGAAAATACCGCGGCACCCGACTGTACTCTGGGAACGACCGCGCTGCGCCGACTGCGGATGGACCGGCAGGCCCGTTCCAATCCTCGACCCCGAGAATGGACAATCCATCATCACTCGCGAAGGCGAAGAGTCCGACGAGCACGGCATCATGACAGTACCGCTACGCACAATTCTCAAGCCGGGCGATCCGCCGATCGAGCCGCTAAAGAAAACAGAGTCCGGGCCACCGGAGCCAGTCGTCTATTCTGCCTACGGGTCCAACATGTGGACCGCCCGGCTGCGCAAGCGCATGCCGAGTTGCAAGCCGCTCGGCATTGCTACCTTGCCGGGCCATGCGCTTCGCTTCCATAAGCGCAGCATGGACAAGTCTGGGAAGTGCAACGCTTTTGCCAGCGGCAACGACAATAGCGTGATCGGAGTCCTGTTCAGCTTCAATCCTACCGAGCGTGCCAAGCTAGATGAGGCCGAAAGCGTCGGCAGCGGCTACGAGCACGTGATGGTCACGGTCATCAACGACGAAGGTCGCAGGCGTAAGGTCCTTACCTATCTCGCCACCCCCGACTACATCGACGAGAGCCTCAAGCCCTATGGCTGGTACAAGGACTTTGTCCTTGCAGGTGGCAGGGAACACGGCCTGCCGCCGGAGTATATTGCCGAATACATCCAGTCGGTTGAGGCGATAGAAGACCCCAACAAGACGCGGGACAAGAAGCAGCGGGCCACGCTCGAAAGTCCCGGGCGGTGAGACTACGGTGTCGGTGTGAGTTGCCGGTCCAGACTGCGGAGCCGATGTCCGCTTCTGGTGCAGAGCCGACATCCCGTCGCGACTCAGGAAATACCCGCTTCCCACCCAAAGCCGCTATCAAAGCTTGTGGTATGATCAGCTCGCCCGCCCCGGCACACGGTGCCGATACGCCAGCGCTTCCGCAACGTGGACGCGCGCGATAGTCGCGGTGCCTGCCAGATCGGCAATCGTCTGCGCCACGCGCAGCACCCGCGTGAAGCCGCGGGCGGAGAGGCGTAAGCGCTCACCCGCCTGCTCGGCCAAGGCACGAGCCCCCGGCTGCAGCACGAGTGCGCCCGCGTCGGCCTCGGCGTTCAGCGTGCCGCGCTCGCGTTGGCGCTCGCGGGCCTGCGCGACGCGGGCGGCGACGGGTGCGCTCGCCTCGCCGGGCGGGGCGCGGGAGAGTTCGACGGGCGGCACGGGCCGGACGGCGACGCAGAGGTCCATGCGGTCGAGGAGGGGGCCGCTGATGCGACTGAGGTAGTCCTCGCCGCAGCGGGGCGCCCGGCCGCACTCGCGCCCGGCGTCGCCCAGGTGGCCGCAGCGGCACGGGTTCATGGCGGCGACGAGCTGGAAGCGGGCAGGGTAGGTCACGTGGGCGCTCGCCCGCGCGACCGTCGTGCGCCCGGCTTCGAGCGGCTGGCGGAGGGCTTCGAGCGCCGGGCGCGGGAACTCGGGCAACTCGTCCAGGAACAGGACGCCGCGGTGCGCGAGGCTGACCTCGCCGGGCTTGGCGCGTTGGCCGCCGCCCGTGAGCGCGGCCATGGAGGCGCTGTGGTGGGGCTCGCGGAAGGGCGGGCGCATGACCAGGCGGCCTCCCTCCAGCATTCCGGCGACGCTGTGGATCATGCCGACCTCCAGGGCTTCCGCGGGGGTGAGGTCCGGGAGCAGGCCGGAGATGCGCGCGGCTAACATGCTCTTGCCGGCGCCGGGCGGTCCGACGAAGAGCAGGTTGTGGGCGCCCGCCGCCGCGATCTCCAGCGCCCGGCGCGCGGTCTCCATGCCGCGCACGTCGGCGAGGTCGAGGCAGGTCCCGCCCGTCCCCGCGACGGGCGGCGGAGGTGGGGTGAGGCGCTGCGTGTCCTGGAAGTGGTTGACCAGCGCCAGGAGACTCGGCGCTGCGAGGATCGGCACCTGCCCGGCCCAGGCTGCCTCGGCGCCCTGACTCGCCGGGCAGATCAGGCCCAGGCCGCTGCCCGAGGCGCCAAGGGCTGCGAGCAAGACGCCCGTCACTGGGTTGATCTCGCCGTCGAGCGACAGCTCGCCGAGTGCTGCGAACCGCGCCACTTCGTCGCGCGGCAGCACGTCCATGGCGGCGAGCACGCCGAGCGCGATAGGGAGGTCGAAGTGGCTGCCCTCCTTCGCGAGGTCGGCCGGCGCCAAGTTGATCAGCACCCGGCGCGGCGGCAGCGACAGACCCATCGTGGTCAGCGCCGCCCGCACGCGCTCCCGCGCCTCGCCCACAGCCTTGTCGGGCAGGCCGACGACGAGAAGCGCGGGCAGGCCGGGCGAGATCTGCACCTGCACCTCGACCGGCACCGGTTCTATCCCGGCGAAGGCGAAGCTGCGGACGCGGGCGACGCCGCTCGTGCGCGTCAGAGGAGCTTCTGCTGGCGCAAGCTGGTCCATTTGCCGTTGCCGACGATGACGTGGTCGTGGAGCATGAGGCCGAGGGCGGAGGTGGCCTGCTTGATCTCGCGCGTCATCGCCACATCCTCCTTGGAGGGCGTCGGGTCGCCGCTCGGGTGGTTGTGGACCAGGATGAGCGCGGTGGCGCCGACCTCCAGGGCGCGCTTGCAGACCTCGCGCGGATAGACGGGCGTGTGGTTGACGGTGCCGCGGCCGTGCGCCTCGTCGGCGATGAGGTGGTTGCGGGTGTCGAGGTAGAGGACGCGGAACTGCTCGACCTGCTCGCGGGCGAGCTGGGCCTGCAGGTAGTCCATGAGCCGGTCCCAGTTGCCCAGCAACGGGCGCTCGCGCAGCTCGGCGCGGGCGAGGCGGAGGGCGGCGGCGTGGACGAGCTTGAGGGCGGCGATGCTGTGGGTGCCGAGGCCCCGAATCTTCCTCAGCGCGTGCTGGGGTGCGGCGAGAACGGCGGCGAAGCTGCCGTGCTGGTTGATGAGCTGCTTGGCGAGCGGCTTGGTGTCGCCTTGCTTGAAGGCGAAGAAGAGCAGCATCTCCAGTAGCTCGTAGTCGGCGAGCGCGTCCGGACCGCGGTCGAGCAGCTTCTCGCGCAACCGGGCACGGTGGCCTTGCGGGCCGGTGCTCGGGAACGGCGCGGGCACGCCGGGCCGTTCGGGGAAGGCGTCGTCGGGAGAGAGCGGGGGAGAGACGGCAACTGGCGCCTCGATCTCGGCCAGGGACGCCTCAGCGAACCCGGCGCGTGCCGGAGGTGCCGCCGTCGGGAAGAAGCCGCCGATCAGCCGGGTGAGCTTCACCCCGAGGGTCCGGACAGCACCGGCTCCTGCAACGCCTTCACGCGGCTAACCTCCCTCGATGCAGCGACCGAATGTAGCTATTGGTCACGATATCGGGAACGATGCGGACTGTCTAGCGAAGTTCCACGCGAAGGACTTCGATGTCTTTTCCGCCAATCCTGCTACACCGTCATTGTGACCTGACCGTGACGAGATTAGCCTTTCTGCGAGCACTCCCTGCTCACTCGATCGAGAATGCATAAGGAGAAGAAGGGATGAAACGCTTCAAAGTCCTGGGCGCCGGGCTCATCGCAGTAGCGTGGTCAACGCTCCCCGTGGCGGCTACGCAGGCTGGGAGCGGCACCTGGCCGTCCGGAGATAACTGAATTGGGAGCGTTGCCGTTGCAACGAGCCTAGGTGACCGATTCCCTCGGCTCGACGAGTTCGCTACCTGGCGTGGATGATCGACGCCAGCCCGATTCGCGAACGGTTCGCCGCGCTTTCCCCGCACCTGAGTGAGCGCGAGCGCCGCCTGTTGGCTGCGAGCGAGGCCCGCGCCGCCGGCTACGGCGGCATCGCGGCAGTGTCGGCGGCGACCGGCATCGCCCCCAGCACGATCGGTCGGGGCCTGAAGGAGTTGGCGGCTCCGGAGACGCTCGACCCGGATCGGGTTCGCCGTCCGGGCGGCGGTCGCAAGCCACTGGTGGCAACGGACGCAACGCTGCTCGACGATCTGCTGGCGCTGGTCGAGCCGGACGCGCGCGGCGATCCGATGTCGCCGCTGCGGTGGACCTGCAAGAGCCTGTCGCGGCTGACCTCAGCCTTGGTGGCACAGGGGCATCGGATCGGCCGCACTGTGGTCGGCGAGTTGTTGCACCAGCAGAAGTTCAGCCTGCAGGCCAACCGCAAGACCCGAGAGGGTGAGAGCCATCCCGATCGCAATGCGCAGTTCCTCCACATCAACGACAGCGTGAGGACGGCGCTGGCGGCGGGGCAGCCGGTGATCTCGGTGGATACCAAGAAGAAGGAGCTGGTGGGAGACTTCAAGAACGGCGGCCGCGAGTGGCGCCCGCAAGGCGAGCCGGAGGAAGTCCGCGTGCATGACTTCCTGATCAAGGAACTGGGCCGGGCGGTGCCCTACGGCATTTACGATCTCGCCGCCAATGCCGGTTGGGTGAGTGTCGGCATGAACCATGACACCGCGGCCTTTGCGGTGCAGACGATCCGGCGCTGGTGGGATGAGGTCGGCCGGGTTCGGTATCCAGAGGCCACACAGCTGACGATCACCGCTGACGGAGGTGGCAGCAACGGCTCGCGGCTGCGGCTGTGGAAGCGTGAACTGCAACGTCTTGCTGACGAGTTGGGCATCGACATCGTCGTGCATCACCTGCCGCCGGGAACCAGCAAATGGAACAAGATAGAGCACCGTCTATTCTCGTTCATCACGATGAACTGGAAGGCCAGGCCGCTGGTCAGCTATCGTGTCATCGTTGATCTGATCAGCGCCACCACGACCGACACCGGACTGACGGTTCGCTGCGAACTGGACAGCAACACCTATCCGAAGGGGATCGAAGTGTCCGCTCTGGAGATGGCCGCGCTCAACATGCAGCGCGATGCGTTCCATGGAGAATGGAACTACACGATACGGCCAGGCGCATGGTCAGGCAGCGCGGTTATTCCCGGATGACTCCTAAGCTGAACGCGAACAAGGCTAGCGGGACATACGGCTACGCAACCCAGGGTGTAGCGACTGGGGACAACCCCTTCGTCCCGGTCGGACCATTCGCCCAGGCCGGGACCGTGACCCTGGCTGCCCAGCGGGAGGACGCCTCGACTTTAACAGGTACGTGGAGCGTGAGCCTCTACCAGAACGACGCGAGCGGATACACTCCGAACGTAACGTTCGGAGGCATGTTCCAGGTCAGCAAGGTGACGTGCAGCGGCGACTTCTTCGTGACGGCGCCGGTGCAGATCGCACAGCCCAGCTTCCACGTGGTCTTCGTCGCAGACGGCGACGAGGTCAGGACCATCGCACTGATCCCGAATTTGATCGTGAGCTACAGCACCGCCAAGAAGCTGTAGGCGGCGCTATTCTGCCTGCAAGCGGTTGGCCTCGTGATTGAGCTGGCCGACGCTGCTACCGAGGCGGTTCAGCTCGCCAGCGTAGCGACTCAGGCTCTCCCCGAGCTGGTCGTTCGCGGTCTTCAGGTCGTGCAGTGCACTCCGCCAAACTCTCACAGCCGCGCGCTGCTCGGCAAGCGCCGCCGCGAGCTGGCTGAGCGCGCGAGCGAGGCGAGCCTCGGGCGCTACCGGCCGGCTGAGGTCGGTTGGAAGGGGAACCACAATGCCCGTCATAGGATAGCTCCTGGCGCGACGAATTACCTGATCGTTAATAGCATTGCACGCTATGGTTGTCTAGAAATTAACGCGCTGTCCCGTTACGCGAGCTATCGCGACAGAGACGAGGATCACGATAACGATCGCGCTGAGCAGCCAGCGCAGCCAAATGTAGCCCGGCGGCAGCAGGGCACGCCGGTTTGCCTGGGCTTCCGCGATGATCGTGGCCGCGAAGCCGAAGGTGAGAACGCCGAGCGCGACGCTCGGGAAGCCGAACAGCGTGACCAGCAAAGCCACCCATCCTATCAGTGCAGGCAAGACGCCGAGGGCCAAGCGGGCGCGCAGGACGCTGGCGGGCTGCGTGGTAACGAGTTGCAATCCGCCGGGCGGCAGGGCGGCGGCCCCGCCGAGGGCGAAACCCCAGTGAACGGCACCGAGAAAGCTGAGGATGCACGCACCGTAGCTGACCAGGGCGAAGAGCGACCGGCTGGCCCAGTCGGGTCCGAGCGCGAGGGCGCCCGCGCCGCAGGCGAAGAACGGGATGAGGCCGCCGAGGCCGAGGGCAATGGCGAGCACGGGCAAGCGGTTCGGCATGGGCTGGCTCCGGGGCAGACTTGTTCGACAGTAACGCTCCGGATACGCGGCGGGAACGTGGGCTGCACGCGTGTGAGCAGGTCGGCTAGGAAGGCTTATGCGGCTCGGCCTCGATGTCTTGATCCTGCTTCTCCTGGTCCTGGTGAACGGCGTGTTCGCGATGGGCGAGATCGCGCTCGTCTCGGCGCGGCGGGCGCGGCTCAGCGTTCTGGAGCGGCAGGGCGTGCCGGGCGCGGCGAAGGCGCGGGAGCTGGCTGACGACCCGCAGCGCTTCCTGCCCACCGTTCAGGTCGGCATCACGACGGTGAGCGTGATCGCGGGCGTGTTCGGCGGCGCGCAATTCTCGGAACCGCTCGCCCTCTGGCTCGCGCGCGTGCCGGGGCTGACAGGGGCCGCTGGGACGCTGGCCTTCGTAATCGTCGTGCTCCTGACGACGTATCTCACGCTGGTGCTGGGCGAGTTGGTGCCCAAGCAGATCGGGCTGCGCCGGCCAGAGCGAATGGCGGCGCTGGTGGCGCGGCCCCTGGCCGCGCTGGAGCGCGTCGTTGCGCCGGTGGTCTGGGTGCTGAGCGTGTCATCCGCGTTGGTTCTACGCATCTTCGGTGCCGGGCGGACGCCGCGGCAGCACGTTACGGAGGAGGAGCTGAAGGCGCTGCTCGCGGAAGGCGCGCGCGAGGGCGTGCTGGAGACCGAGGAGCGGGACATGATCGAGCGCGTGCTCCGGCTGGCGGACAAGCCGGTGCGCGCGATCATGACGCCGCGGACGGAACTGGCCTGGATCGACCGCACCGACCCGCGGCGGGACATCGTGGCGACCTTGCGGGCGGCGCCGCACAGCCGGCTCGTGGTCTGCGACCGGGCCGTGGACTACCCGGTGGGCGTGGTGCAGGCCAAGGACATGCTCGACCGGCTGCTCGACGGCGGCGACCTGTCGCTCGCGGCGGCGCTCCGGCGCCCGATGGTGCTGCCGGACACGGCGACGGCGCTCGACGCCCTGGAGCGCCTCAAGGCGGACCCGCTGGGCCTCGCCCTCGTCATGGACGAATACGGCAGCTTCGAGGGCGTGGTGACGGCGGACGACGTGCTGCAGGCGATCGTGGGGAGCGAGGGCGGCGGCGACGGGTCTTCCGCGGCAGGCGGCGGGGCGGAGACGGTCACAGGGCCGCTGGTGCTCGACGGGGCGACGCCCGTGGACGAGGTGAAGGCACGGCTGGGCCTGCCCGATTTGCCGAGCGAGGGGAGCTATCACACGCTGGCAGGGCTGCTGCTGGCGCTGCTGCGCCGGGTACCGCAGGCGGGCGACAAGATCGTGTTCGGGGGATGGCGCTTCGAGGTGCTGGCGACGGAGGGGCGGCGGGTGAGTTGGGTGGGGGTGGAGAGGGAGCCGCTGGCGGAGGAGGGGTAGGGCAGATCGCGGGACGCTTGGGACAAGCATCCCGCGTGAGGAGACTCGTCAGCGAGAGAGCTACAGCCGGATCCAGCGCGGCTCAGGGCGAGCGTTCGAACTTTTCCGTCGCCTCGGCCACGATCACGCCCAACCTGCTGATGGTTGTTCTGTTCACGATCGCGCCGTTGTCCATGAGATACATCCACTGATTCATTCGAACATTCGCGAGCGGGTCACCGGGCTGCGACGCAAGCACCCAACGCAGGTGGAACGCACGCCCGGCGGACTCGCCGTGGCCGGTGCCGACCATGTCGTTCGCGGTTGCCTCGAAGCGGCCCGGCGCGATGCGGCGCATGTGCCAGTCGCGCGTCATCGTCTTGCCGTCGCCGTAGGTGAGGCGCTGGACCATGTGCAGGCTGCCGCCGGGTTCCAGCGTGCCCTGGCAGTCGGTCGATAGCGTACCCGTAGGTGCGCCGGAGCGGCCCTCGAACACACCCCAGGAGCGCACGTGCCCGGTGAAGAAGCGTACCGGTTCGAGCTGCGGCCCAGGTCCCGCGAAGCTCGCGATGGGCATGGGCTGGGTGCACGCGCACAGTCCGGCCGCGAGCACCAGCATCGCGCCTCGCACCCTAGACGGGTCCGCGCCGGGCGAGCGGCGGCACGAAGAGCGGGGCGGTATCCCAGGGGAACAGGATCCACGTATCCTGGGCGACTTCGGCTACGTAGGTCTGCGCCATCGGCCGCCCGGCGGGCTTGGCGTAGAGGCACGCGAAGTGCGCCCGCGGCAGCATCTCGCGCACGACGCGCGCGGTGATGCCGCTGTCCACCAGGTCGTCCACGATGAGGAAGCCCTCGCCGTCACCCGCCGCCGTAGGGTGCTTGAGGATGGCAGGCTGGCCGAGCAGCTCTTCGTCGTAGGCGGCGACGGAGACGCTCTCGATGAGGCGGCATTCCAGCTCGCGCGCGACGATCGCGGCCGGGATCAGCCCGCCGCGGGTGATGGCGACGATGCCGCGGAACGGGCCGAGCGGCACCAGCAGCCCGGCGAGCGTGCGCGCGTCGCGGTGGAGCTGGTCCCACGTCACGGTGGCGTAGTTGCGGGCCGCGGCGCTCAGAAGAGTCGCCCCCCGTTGGGCACCGCCTGGAGTGGTGCAACGAGAACGACCTCACCCGCTGCGTCGGGCATCCCCAGCGTCAGCACCTCACTGCGGAACGGGCCGATCTGGCGCGGCGCGAAGTTGACCACGGCGCAGACCTGCTGGCCGATGAGGCGGTCGGGCGCGTAGTGCCGGGTGATCTGCGCGGAGGACTGCTTCACGCCCAGCTCGGGGCCGAAATCGATCCAGAGCTTGACCGCGGGCTTGCGGGCCTCGGGAAAGGGCTGTGCGTCTGTGACCGTCCCGACGCGGATATCAATCCGCTCGAAGTCGGCGAGGGTAGCGAGGTGGTTCATGCGCCGGGGTATTCGCCCATCCGGCCGCAATTGCCAAGGGTGGGCGGCATGAGGCCAACTGACCGGCCAGCCCGCACCTTGCGCATCCCGGAGGTTTCCCGATGCACCACGACCTGATCATCCGCGGCGGCACGCTCGTCCTGCCCTGGGGCGAGGAGCGGGCGGACGTCGCCGTGAGCGCCGGGCGGATCGCGGCCATTGGCGGTCTCGGCGCGGACACGGCCGAGCAGGCGCTCGACGCGCGCGGGCTGCACGTGCTGCCGGGGCTGATGGACCCGCACGTGCATCTGCGCGACCCGGGCGACCCGGCGGTCGAGTTCGATCCCGACCGGGACGCGCGCGGCCGTGCTCGGCGGCGTCGCCTGCGTGTTCGACATGCCGAACACCACGCCCAGCATCACCGACGCGGAGCGGCTTGCCTGGAAGCAGGGCTACGCAGAGCGCGAGGCCTGGTGCGACATGGGCCTCTATGTCGGCGCGAGCCGGGCGAACATCGGGCAACTCGCCATGCTGGAGCAGGAGCGGGGCGTCTGCGCCGTCAAGGTCTTCGCCGGCAGCAGCACGGGCGACCTGCTCATCGAGGACGACGCGACGCTCGCGCGCGTGATGCGCGACGGACGCCGCCGAGTCGCCTACCACAGCGAGGACGAGTATCGCCTGCAGGAGCGGCGCGCGATGTTCCACACGGGTGAGCCCTACGCGAAGCATATGGAGTGGCGTGACGAGGAATGCGCCTTCCTCGGCACGCGGCGGCTGATGGCGCTCGCCCGCGAGACCGGCCGCCCGGCGCACATCCTTCACGTCTCGACCGCGGAGGAGCTGGACTACCTGCGGGACTTCCGCGACATCGCGACCGTCGAGGTCCTGGTCAACCATCTCACCCAGGTCGCACCCGAGTGCTACGAGCGGCTGAGCGGCCTCGCGGTGATGAACCCGCCAATCCGCGGCGAGCGGCACCGCAAGGCGGCCTGGGCCGCGGTGCGGGATGGGCGGGTGGACACGGTCGGCTCGGACCACGCGCCGCACCCGCTGGCCGCCAAGCGCCGCCCCTGGCCCGAGTGCCCGGCAGGGCTGACGGGCGTGCAGACGTTGGTGCCCGTGATGCTCGACCACGTGAGCGCCGGGCGGCTGTCGCTGGGGCGGATGGTGGACCTGCTGTGCGCCGGGCCGGCGCGCGTCTATGGCGTCGTGGGCAAGGGGCGGCTCGCGGCCGGCTACGACGGGGATTTCACGCTGGTGGACCTCAAGCGCCGCCGCAGGATCGAGGAGTCCTGGATCGCCTCACCCTGCGGCTGGACGCCGTTCGCCGGAATGGAGTGCCAGGGCTGGCCGGTGGCGACGGTGGTGCGTGGCACCATCGTGATGCGGGAGGACGAGGTGCTGGGTGGGCCGCAGGGACGGCTCGTTCGGTTCGGGATGCGCTGACGGCGACACAGGCGCGACATTTTGCGTGCATGCGCCAACGCCATCGTCGCATGTCGTCCTGCGGTCAGGACGAGAATAGGGTGCAGTGCGTCTCCGCAGGGGGCACTGCCGCCTCCTCTGGCCCGAGCATAGCGACAGGAGCTTCCACGTCCCAGGGGGAACGGCTCTGGTCCGGCGACTTCACGCGGAACAGATATGCCGCGACGAGGGCGCGTCCGTCGGCGCGTATCCTGCCGGTTCCGTAGCAGTCGTCCGAGAACGCCATGGACTTCATCGCTGCCACGGAAGCTGCGCCATCGGCGCGGGCGCGGGATGGGCCGATCAACAGGCCGAGGCCGACGATCTGAGCCCTCAGCGAGGCGACCAGCGCGAGGAGGTGCGTCCGCCGGTAGGTGTCGGGCCGGGCGATATAATACGCCCGGTGTCATTGAGTGACATATGCCCAGTTTCGTGACGCGATTGAGGTGATGCGCTCGGGTTGATCCAGAAGCCAGTTCCAAGCGTCGCAGCAGGCGTCCACGATCGCGGTGTAGCTGTCGTAGACGCGGTTGCTGAGTTTGTTGCCGCGCAGGAAGGCCCAGATGGTCTCGACCGGGTTCAGCTCGGGGCTGTAGGGCGGCAGGTGCATGAGGGTGATGTTGTTCGGGACGCGCAACTCGCCACCGAGCTTGTGCCACCCGGCGCCGTCGATGTTGAGGATGGCATGGGCATCCGGCGCGACATGACGGCTGATTTCGGCCAGGTGCAGGTTCATCATCTCGGCATTCGCGTAGGGCAGCACCAACCCTGCTCCTGTGCCTCGGGCCGGACACACGGCGCCGAACAGATAGGCCCAGGCGTAACGTTGATCGCGTGGCGCAGACGGGCGTGAGCCGCGTTCCGCCCAGACCCGGGTGAGCGTGCCCTGCTGGCCGATGCGCGCTTCGTCCTGCCACCAGAGTTCGAGCGGCTTGCCACGGGCGTGGTCAGGCAGGGCCGCGTCTATGAGGGCGGGATAATCGGCCTGAAAGACGCCTGTGCCGCCAGGTCCTGGCCAGGGTGCCGAGGCCGGGCCACGAGCCGCCGAAAGCCCAGACGCCGGAGCACGTCGCTCATACTGCGCTCGGCCAACACGACACCGAACCGTGCCGCAACCGCCCGCGCCAGGTCGGCCCGGCGCCAGCGCACCACCCCGTCCTTGGCCGGGTCCGGCCCACGCCGAACCCATTCGGCCACCTCCGCTTCTTGCTCGGCCGAAAGGAAAGGTTTCGGGCCGACCTTGCCTTCCTTGTCCGACAATCCCGGCAAGCCCTGCTCGTTGTAGCGGTGCACCCAGTCGCGCAGGGTCTGCCGGTCCATGCCCGCCATCCGGGCGGCATTGGTCCGCGAGGCGCCCTCAAGCACCAAAGCAAGCGCCAGCATGCGCCGCGACGCCGACCCATCTCGCGTGCGCGCCGCTTCGCGCCGCAAGCCCGCCGCGTCCAAGTCGAGCCGAATACCCTGAACCGCCGCACCCATCGAGCCCTCCGCGAATCGTCTCGTCGCAGAGCGAATCACGTCGACGCCGATCAGGGAATCCGGCCAGAAGTCAGCCATCAACACCGGGCGTATAAGGCAGTATTACAGAAGCGACCTTTATAATGTGATCTTCCGTCCCATAGGGGCCGACAAAGGCCTAACGGTTAAGATCGCGGAGCATGGCAAGCCGCTCGCTGCGCTAACCTTGTTCAGAGGAGCACACGAATCGGACTTCGCGGCGGCGGATGTCCACCTGCTCAATGCCACTGCGCCATTCGTAGCACACGCTCAGAGGATACTCCGGGGAGCGGGGGGTATGCGACGAGCGGCGACCATGCGCTTCTCATCGTGAACCGGAGCGGCGCGATTTAGCGCATGAGCCCCCAGGCACACCGCCTGTTGCTCATGGCGCGCTTCCCACAGTGGGTATCTGGTATGAACAGACGGATACAACTCCAGCCTGTGCCGGAGATCATCCAACTGTGCACATGCCTGATAGCCGCCGAAAGCGGCGCTCTACCGAGAGCGCCACCGGTATGGCGCGAGTGTAATGCCTGGGGTGAGTTCGTGTTCCGCGCCCAATGGCTTGAGACCATAGGGGCTGAACGGCTTTGCGACCTTATAGGGATCACGGTTGAGCGGCGTGAGCCGCGCGCGGTTGCGCTTGTCCGGCGAATTGAACGACTGCCCTTGTCTCAGCGTGAGAAGCGAATTCTGCTTTCTGCTGGTGAGCGACCGGACTCGTGCCGAGATTGCTGACCTAGTTGGCGTGAGCGAACATACCGTCATCACCCAGCAGCGGAGTATCTATGCGAAGATTGGCGAGAGCAGTCGAGCGGGATTGCTCGACTTTCTCTCCAACTTGCCGGAGATTTGGCCTGATCCACGTTAATATCTGTCGAGTATGAAGCTTACGGGCTTGAGATGTTCGGCTCCCGCCCGCGCCCGAGTAGCCGAGCGCTCCTGCGTGCGATAAGGTGTGTACGCACCTATGGAGAACCCGACATGGCGTCCTTCGCTCCTGTCCCTCCCGAGATATTGCGCTCGATGGCGGGTCTCGATCTGCTGCGGGCGCTGCTCGACGGGCGCTTGCCCGCGCCGCCGATCGCGGGGCTGCTCGGATTCAGCCTGGTGACGATCGAGTGCGGGCGCGTCGTGTTCGAAGGCGAGCCGCAGGCAGGGCACCTCAATCCTTTGGGCACCGTCCACGGCGGCTACGCCGCGACCTTGCTCGACAGCTGCATGGGCTGCGCTGTGCACAGCACGCTCGACGCCGGGCAGGGTTACACGACCTTGGAACTCAAGATCGGCTACGCGCGGCCGATCCTTCCTGGGACGGGCAAGGTGCGGGCGGAAGGCACAGTGATGAGCACGGGGCGTCGGGCAGGCTTCGCGGAAGGCAAGCTGCTCGACGTTGACGGCCGGTTACTCGCGTTCGGCTCCACGACGTGCCTGGTGTTTGCACTCTAGATCGTTGTTTTCACGAGCATGATGCGATCAGGTGATCGGACCTGATCGCATCATGCTCTAGGCTGCGGCTTGCGGAGCCGCGACATTGGTCAGTGCCGCAGAAGCGCCAGCACGATCTCGGCGACGATCAGCACGACGATGGCGAGTTCCATGAGGGCAGCGCGCCCGCTCGACGCTTCCTCATAGAGCGCCGCGTAGGTGTCCCGGATGATGGCGAGCTTGCGGTCCACCGCGGCGCTGACCACGCGGACGCGGAAGAGATCGAGCGCTGCGGCATAGATGCGCGCGAGATATACGTCCTCCGTTACTTGCAAGGCGTTGTCCACCTTCTCGGTGAGTTCCGTGACCTCGGCCACCAGCGTGTAAAGGCGACGCGCGAGGCGTGCGAACCGGCGCGAAGAGAGGAGGTTTCCCGTGCGCCGGGTCGTTTCCACGAGGTCATACATGCGCGGGAGCTCGTCATCGAGGAGCTCGTCATAGTAGCGCATTTCCAGGAGCTGCGCGTTGGCGACCTCCAGCACGTCCAGCACGTCGGAGTCCCCGCGAGGCTCATAGATGAACGCTCGGTCCCAAGTCAGCACGACGAGGTCGTCCGTGTAGTAGGAGAAGCGTTTGCGCAGCAGGTCCTGCCGGGCTCCGTCGGAGAGGGCGAGGTGCTCGCCCGAGAGCAACGGCACTAGGTTGAGCCGATCTTGGATCTCCGTTGCCAGCATCGGGCGGCTGAACGCCTTGACCAGGCCGACGATGTAGTCCTCCTCCAGCACCGAGGCCGAGGGCCGCACGAGCGCCGCCTGGAGCAGGGCGCGAATCCGGTCCGTCAGTTCCGTCCACACCAGACCCGAACCGGCGCCGACGGCGCGGTTGACTGCGTTCAGCAAGTCCGAGAACGCGGCCCAGTCGAGATCATTGGCTGGCACGCTGAGCGCGAGGCTGACGACGCCGAAATCATACAGCCGGGCGGTCACGCTCGCGGCGACCGGCCCGCTGCCCAGGGCGAGGCTGACAGGCTCCAAGTTCAGCACGACCGGCGGCACATCGAACGCGACGGCCTTGGGCGGCGTCGCGCTCAGCCGCTTGCGCGCGCTGCCGCCGCCGGGCCGGTCCCGCCAGATCGCCTCCGCGCGGCCGAGGTCCACGGCGTAGGCGAGGTCGAACAGGCGATAGGCGATCACCTCGCCGGAGGCGACCCGCGGCGCTTCAGGCGTTTGCACCGGCATGGCTCCTGCAACGTGCGCCCACTCCAGTCTTCTAACCCAGCACCAGGTCGTCCCGGTGGACCATCTCGTCCCGCCCGCGCCATCCAAGCACCGCTTCGATCGCGTCGCTGCGGCGCCCGGCGATGCGGCGCGCGTCGTCGGCGGCGTAGGCGACGAGGCCGCGCCCCAATACGCCGGACGGCCCCTCGATCAGCACCAAGTCGCCCCGCTCGAACGAACCGTCCACGGCGCGAACGCCGGCCGGCAGGAGGCTGCTGCCGGCGGCGAGGGCGCGCGCCGCACCGGCGTCCACCTGCAGCGTGCCCGCGGGCATCAGGCCGCCCGCGATCCAGCGCTTGCGGGCGGAGCGGCCCTCGGGCGCCGGCAGGAACCAGGTGCAGCGCGCGCCGCCTGCGAGTGCGGTGAGCGGACGGTCCACCTGCCCGCGCGCGATCGCCATGGCGCAGCCAGCGCCCGTCGCGATCCGCGCCGCGGCGAGCTTGGTCCTCATGCCGCCTGACGAGTAGCCCGGCGGCGGCTCGCCGCCCATAGCCTCGATATCCGGCGTGATGCTCTCGATGACGGGCAGGTGCCGCGCCGCGGGATCGCGCCGCGGGTCGGCGGTGTAGAGACCGTCGATGTCCGAGAGCAGCACGAACTGGTCCGCCTGCACCATTTCGGCGACGCGAGCGGCGAGGCGGTCGTTGTCACCGAAACGGATCTCGGCTGTCGCCACGCTGTCGTTCTCGTTGATGACGGGGACGCACCCGAGGCCCAGCAGCGTGGTCAGCGTCGCGCGCGCGTTGAGGTAGCGGCGGCGGTCCTCGCTGTCGTCGAGGGTGAGGAGGAGCTGGGCGGCGGTGAGGTCGTGCCGGGCGAGCGCCGCGGTCCAGGCCTGGGCGAGGCGGATCTGACCCACGGCTGCGGCGGCCTGCTTCTCTTCGAGGCGCAGGCGCGGCTGCACCAGGCCGAGCACGGGGCGGGCGAGGGCGATGGCGCCCGAGGAGACCAGGATACAGGCGGTGCCGCGCGCGCGGATGGCGGCGATGTCCTGGGCCAGCCCGTCGAGCCAGGCTGCGCGCGGGGCGGCGCCGTCCACGACGAGCGCGCTGCCCACCTTGACGACGAGCAGCCGTGCGTCGGCGAGGGACGGCGTCATGCGGCGCGCTGCCGGGCGGCGTTGATCTCGGCCTGGAGTTGGCGCAGCAGCTCCGGCACGCCCTGGCCCGTGACGCCGGACACGAGGGCGACAGGCTTGCCCACCGCGCGCGCGAGCGCGGCCCGGCGGGCGGATGCCTCGCGCGGGGTCATGGCGTCTGCCTTGTTGAGTGCCACGATCTCCGGCTTGCTCCCGAGGCCGCCCCCGTAGGCGGCCAACTCCTCGCGGATCGTGCGCCAGGCCTGCACCGGGCCGCCCGCCGCGCCGTCGATCAAGTGCAGCAGCACGGCACACCGCTCGACGTGGCCGAGGAAGCGGTCCCCCAGTCCGGCACCCTCGTGCGCGCCCTCGATCAGCCCAGGGATGTCGGCGAGCACGAACTCCTCCGTCGCGGAGAGGCGCACGACCCCGAGCTGCGGGTGCAGGGTCGTGAATGGGTAGTCGGCGATCTTGGGCTTCGCGGCGGAGACGCGGGCGAGGAAGGTACTCTTCCCCGCGTTGGGCAGGCCGACCAGCCCGGCGTCAGCGATGAGCTTGAGGCGCAACCAGACCCAGCGCTCCTCGCCGGGCCAGCCCTTCGTCGCCTTGCGCGGCGCGCGGTTGGTGCTGCTCTTGAAGTGCGCGTTGCCGAAGCCGCCGTCGCCGCCGCGGCACAGCACGGCGCGACGGCCCGGCGCGTCGAGGTCGGTGAGCACGGTCTCCTTATCGTCGTCGAGCACGACGGTGCCGATGGGCACGGGAATGACCACGTCGCGTGCGCCGGCGCCCGTCCTATTGGCCCCGGCGCCATTGCCGCCCTTGGGCGCGCGGAAGTGCTGGGTATAGCGGAAGTCTATGAGCGTATTGAGGTTAGGCGCGGCCTCGAAAACGATATCGCCGCCGCGGCCGCCATCGCCGCCGTCGGGGCCGCCGAACTCCAAGTTCTTCTCGCGGCGGAACGCGACGACGCCATCACCGCCGTCGCCGGAGCGGAGATAGATCTTGGCTTGGTCGAGAAACTTCATACGTACTGGGCGGGCACGCTGGCCCGCCCCCGATTACTCAGCGGCCTGTGGAATCAGCTCCACGGAGACGTGGACGCGGCCCTCGGCCCGGCGCTGAAATTTCACGTGGCCGGCAACGAGCGCGAAGATGGTGTGATCGCGCCCGAGGCCGACATTGGTGCCGGGCTTCCACTTGGTGCCGCGCTGACGAACGATGATCATGCCGGGGATGACCTTCTCGCCGCCGAACTTCTTGATGCCGAGGCGCCGGCCTTCCGTATCGCGCCCGTTGCGCGACGAGCCGCCGGCTTTCTTGTGAGCCATGGAAGGGCCTCCTTACGCCGGGTTTATGGCGGCGACGCGCAGCACGGTGACGTGCTGGCGGTGGCCGTTCTTGCGCCGGCTGTTCTGGCGGCGGCGCTTCTTGAAGACGATGACCGTGTCGAGCCGGTCCTGGGCGACGACGGTGGCCGTGACCGAGGCGCCCGGCACGAGGGGGCTTCCGATCGTGGCGCCGCCCCCGTCCGCGCCCACGGCAAGGATTTCGGTGAAGGTGTAGGTAGCGCCCGGCTCGGCGTCGAGCTTCTCGACCTTGAGCACGTCGTTCGGCGCCACGCGGTATTGCTTGCCACCCGTGCGTATAATCGCGAACATGGATTCTCCACCGCTGAAAGCGGCGCTTCTTGTCGTTGGGGAAGCGGGGAGTTAGGGCGTCGGGGTCCACCTGTCAACGGCTGCTGAATTGACCGCTGCCCGGACCGGACTCGGGATCGAGCGCATAGGCTTGTTACGCGAGATGGCGCGCATCGTCTATGCGCCTCATGTGCGACGGGATCCCGGACGGCGGTAGCGGGCTCGGCAACTCGTCGTGCTCGACCGGATCATGGAACTCGATGCCGTATTTCAGCCCGACCCAATGCACCCGTTCCCTATCCTCCTGCGTTGGCGCGGGCGGAGGCGAAGCGCGGTCCCAGGCCGGCACGCCCGCGTCCGTGAAGAAGCGCTCCAGACCGCCGGGCGTGATCATGCACAGCAGACAAGCGTCATCGGTGCCGACATTGCAGAAACTGTGGGAGACCCCGCGCGGCCCGAACACCACGGAGCCGAGTTCGGGCATGGACCGCCTGACCGCCCGTGCTGAACTCGACCTCGCCCTCGATAACGTGGAAGGTCTCGTCCTCGTGCGCGTGCGTATGCAATCGCGAGCCGCGACCGGCAGGCACGACGAGCTTGAGTAGCGAGAAGGCGCCGCCACTATCCTCGGCCGTCAGCAGGAGGGTATAGCGGCTGCCCAGCACCCACCACACTGGGCAGCGTTCCGAACGGACGTGAAGCGGCGACAGCGCCGCGATATCCGTCGAAGTCGGAGCAATCTTGCCCACGGCACACCCGTATCTTCGATAGCCATCCCGTAACATATATCTGTGATCTGTCCAACTAATCGTAAGGGGTCCCCCATGCTGAGATTGGCCGCGCTGTATCGGCAGCCTACGCACGCCGGGTGCCGAGAGAGCGCAGCGCTTGAGAGAACGACTGGGCCCGTCCTTCGCTGTCGTCGAGCGCGGAGTTCTTGCAGCCGACTGTGACGTGCGTCACTTCGTATGTCGCTACGGAGTTGTAGAGCATGCGGACGGTGAAGGAGGGAACATTGTCATGTCGCACTCTGAGTTCCACTCTGAAGAGCATGTGGCTGGTGGCGTGAGCGCACGCCGTGAGCTGCGGCCGCCACTGCCGGCGGGCGACCCCGTTTCCTGGGGAGCGATCACACGCGGGACGGTTCTCGAGGGGATGCCCTGGCCTGGGGCACCTATGACGCGCGCTGCCCCGAGCACAACCGAGACGACGGCGCGAGAGCTACGACTCGTGGAGCTCCGGTGACGTCAGCGTCTGCGACGACCCGAGCAGGCCGGAGCTCGCCCACATGCTGGTGCAGCACGCCGTCGCGATCGGCGCGGTGAGACACGCGCGGCGCACGCTGAGGGCTTGCGACGGGACCAATCTGTCAGCGTCAGAACCGGAACAGTCGCCGGCTGATCCAGAGCCGGATGTAGGTACGGGACCAACTTTGACGCTGGTGGCGAAATCGGCGGCGGGGCGATCTCGCGCTCGTGACGGCGTGTCCGGGCGTGTGGGCCGATGATGCGGGCCAGCCCTACCGGCGGCCGATCTATGTCTCGGCGCCGGCAAGCCTCGCCTGCGGTGCCCGACGAGACCCGCCGCGTCGCGCGAGCGGCGTTTCCCAAAGGCCCGCTCTGCCAAGGCACGCTCTGCCTGCGCATCGCTGACGCGCTCGGCCCGGTCTACCGGGACGACCAGTTCGCCGCCCTCTTCGCGCGCCGCGGCCAACCCGCCGCGGCCCCGGGTCGGCTCGCGCTGGCGGTGGTGCTGCAGCTCGTGGAGAACCTGTCCGACCGCGAGGCGGCCGACGCGGGGCGGGGGCGGATCGACTGGAAGTATGCGCTGGGCGCCGTTCAGGGCGAGGGTCGCCAGCGTCGGCGTATTCATGGGTGCTCCTCCTGTCGTGGCGAGCATCGGCCCGAGCGGGTTGGCGCTGGTGTGCGCGTCGCCTCAAGGTCCGGCAAAGGCGGCGACGGGGTCCTCGCCGCACGGCGCGGGTGGGGCGACCCCGAGCGCGTCGAGCACGAACACGCCGGCGATGGCGAGCAGGGCGCAGAGGGAGCAGGCCAGGGCGGGGCGGAGGAGTCCGCTTCGGGACGGCATCGGCCGTGCCGGGTCGTTGCGCCCGGAACGGGGCGGGGGCGGCGGCCAGATCGGTGGGTGATGCTGGAACACGCCGCGTGTGGGAGCCCAGCTCAGCCCGATGTCGGCCAGGTCGCGGTCGGACAGCGCGTCGATGGTCGCCCGGCGTTCGCGCCAGGCCGCGATCCGTGCAGCGAGACCGCGCAGCGAGCGCGCGAGGGTGCTGCCTCGGCTCCGCCGCTTCCACGGTGCGCTCGGCCGTTCCAAGTGCACGCCGTGATGGGCGACGCTGGCCGCCGCGGGCTGGTCCACGCCGGGATAGAGCATCTCCATCAGCGACGCGGGCGCAGTGCGGCTCTGCTCACTCGTTACCGTCATTGTCTTGTTCCGTGTCGTCGCTTGCTTGCGATGGGAGCAGGATGAGCCGTTACGGCTGAAACGTCCTTGGCCCAGCGCTGAGGCAAGCTGAAACGACCTGAAGCGCGATAAGCGGCGGTGCCGACGTGATGACCGGCGCTGGCGCTACGGCACGAGGGCGGCGGCGCGGCGCAGGCCGTCCAGCACGCGCGCGTTTCCGCTGCGATAGAGTGGGTCCGTGGCCTCGATCGGCACCGCCGCACGCCAAGCAAGCACGTCCACGCAGGTGTCCGGCTCGGCCCGGCGGAACGCGGCCATCGCCGCTCGCGCTGTCTTCTCCTCGCCCACCAACGCGAGTGCTGCGGCGAGCAGCGCATGCGACAGCGCAAACGTCGGGTTGCTGGCCACCGCCAGCCGCAGCGCGTCCACCGCCTCCTTGTCGCGGCCGAGCTGGAGCAGGGCGCGGCCCAAGCTCTGCAGCCAGGTCCAACGCAGCGGGTCGTCACCCGGCGCGAGCCTGTCGGCGCGCCGCAACCAGCCTACCGCCTCCTCCGCGCGGCCGCGGTAGAACAGGTCGAGGCCGATCTCGCGGTGGGCGATCGGATCGCCGGGGCTGTGCACAAGCACCGCCTCGGCCGCGGCGATGGCGTCGACGAACAGGCCGCGCGCGCGCAGCAGCATCGCCCGGCCCTTCAGTGCCTTGAAGTGGCCAGGGGCCAGGGCCAGGGCGCGGGCGAGCTTCTGCTCCGCCTCGGCCAGGCTGGCCTCGCGCGCCGCGGCCTCGTCGCGCACGGTCCGCCCTGCCTCGAGGTAGCCGTTCATGACCTGATGGATCTGCAGGCTCGCAATGCCGGCCAGCGCGTCGGCGTTCTCGGGGTCACGCGCGAGTGCCTGCGCGTAGAGGGCGCAGGCGGCCGCAATGTCCTCGCGCGTCAGTAGGCCGGTGCCTTGGGTCGCCACAGCGCAGGCACGCAGCACGTAGTCCTGCGCCGTGCTCTCGCCCGGGTGCTCGCGCTCGGCTTGCTCGGCGCGGTGCGCCTCGGCGCTGATCATCTGCAAGCCGATCGCACGCGCGAGCCGACCAACGATCCTGTCCTGGGCCTGCAGCGCGTCGCCGTCCTCGTGCCGGGACAGGTCGAAGCGCTCGGCCCACAGGTGCGCGCCGGTCTCGGCTGCGATCAGCTGCGCGTTAACCCGCACCCAGTCGTCCGCCAGCAGCACGCTGCCCTCCACCACGTAGCGCACGCCTTGCACGCGGCCGATCGCGCGCACGTCGGCCGCGTGGTGGCCCCTGTAGGCGTCGGCGCTCGTCTGCGCGATGATGGCGCTACCGCCTGGCAGCACGCGGGCAAGATCGGTGGTCAAGCTGTCGGTGACACCGTCTGCGAACCAGCGCCCGGCTGGGTCGGCCCCGCGACCTTCGAACGGCAGGACCAGGACGGACAACGGGGATTGTTCCGCTGCCTCCGGCGCGCGCTCCACCGCCGACAGCGCCATAGCCGCTTCCTCGTCCGCGGCGAGCAGTGCGACCGGGCCGGTAAAGCGGTAGCCGCGGCCGGGCACGGTCGCGATCCAGTCGCGGCCCTCGGAGCCCAGCGCGCGGCGGATCACCGAGACCTGGACCTGCAGGTTGTTCTCCTCGACCACGACGCCGGGCCAGACGCGGTCGAGCAACGCGCCCTTGGTCAGCAACGCGCCGTCGGCCTCGACCAGCGCCAGCAGGACCTCGACGGCGCGGCTGCCGAGCTCGACCAGCGCGCCGTCGCGCAGCAGCAGTCGCTCGCGCTGGCGCAGAACGAAGCGGCCGAACGCATAGGCCGCCGGGGCAGAGCCCGCCGGTTCGGATTGCAACTCCGGTCGCAGAGCAGTCAGGGTCAGGGTGTCAAGCATCACAGCACCTCAAAGGCGTCGGGACCGGCATAGGACCTTGCTGGCTGTGAGGTGGGTCACAGGCTGTGGGCGAAGACGGAAGCCGCGCTGGGCGTTGATCCGCCCACCGTGCCATCACCTCGCCCGGCCCAGTGATCGCCGCAGCGTCTCCACGTGACGGGAGAGACTGCAACCAGCTTCGACTAACTCAGGAGTCAACAGGGTGTGGTTCCTGAGCCGGCCCGCCGTCGCGGGAACGGCGACGCCGAGGCGAGCGGCCACGCGGCGGGCGGTCACCTCCCGTCGCGCGGTGATGCTTTCGACCGCTCGCCGGGCCTGCTCAAGGATCGCGGGGGGTGCGGTCTCGGGCGTGCCGCTGTCGAAGGGCGGCTCCGGCGCGTAGACCATGTGGAGCTGGATGGCCTGTGCGGCCTCTTCGCCCCGCAGCTCGGCCGCGAGGCGGAGCGCACCGTCGATCCCGGCCGTCACGCCGGCGGCAAACACCCAGCTCCCGTCCACCACCACCCGCTCGTTGACCGGGATCGCGCCGAAGTAGGGCAGCAGGTGGAACGAGGCCCAGTGCGTCGTTGTCCGGCGTCCCTTGAGCAGGCCGGCCACACCAAGGAGCAGGGCTCCCGTGCATACGGAGAAGACGCTGTGCGCCCCGGCCGCCTGCTTGCGAATCCAGGCGAACACCTCCGCGTCGTCCATCAAGGCTTCCTGGCCGAAGCCGCCCGGCACGTGGAGAACATCGAGCGGCGGCGCGTCGGCCAGGGCCGCGTCCGGCGCCAGCCGCAAGCCTTTCAGGTCGCGGACGGGCGAGCGATCCTTAGCATAGATCCGATAGGTCGAGTTCGGGATGCGGGACAGCACCTCGAACGGCCCGGTAAGGTCGATCTGGTCGAGCCCCTCGAACAGCAGCGAGCCGATCTGCAAATGGCGGTCGGGAGCGATCATGGGGCGCGTGCCTCCTCAGCGGCGGTGGCTATGAGGCGGTGCGCGGCGATGGCGGCCCGCGGCCTGAAGCGGTCGCGGTAGTCGCCGGGCGGCGTGCCGACGTGGCGCAGGAAGGCCCGGCGCATCGTCTCCTCCGTGCCGAAGCCGCAAGCGTCCACGACAGCAGCAAGTCCTGCGCGGCCGGTCTCCAGGTGGCGCCGCGCCGCCTCGACCCGCAGGCGCTCCAGCATCCGCGCCGGCGTCACCCCGACTTCCTCGTGGAAGGCGCGGGCGAACTGCCTCGGGCTGAGGCAGGCGCGCTCGGCCAGGATCTCCACCGAGAGCGGCCTGTGCAGGTTCTCGCTCATCCAGGCCAATAGGCCGCCGAAGCGGTCCGTTGGCCCGGTCTGCGCGGAGAGCACGGCGCTGAACTGCTTCTGGTCGCCCGGCCGGCGCAGGAACAGCACCAAGTAGCGCGCCGCGGCCAGGGCCAGGTCGTGCCCGTGGTCGTCCTCGACGAGGGCCAGAGCCAGGTCCATGCCGGCGGTGACGCCCGCCGAGGTCCAGACGCTCCCGTCGCGGATGTAGATCGGGTCCGGATCGACCCGCAGCCCGGGGTGGCGGCGCGCGAGCTCAGCAGACCAGCGCCAGTGCGTGGTGACGCGCCGGCCCTCCAGAAACCCGGCCGCGGCCAGGATGAACGACCCGGTGCACACCCCCACGACGCGGCGGGAGCGCGGTGCCAAGTGGCGAACGATCCTCTGGACTGATGCGTCCCAGGCCCGGTTCCGCGCCCCCTCGCCACCCGCGACGATCAGTGTGTCGAGCGCGTCACAGGCCAGCAGTTCGCTCTCCGACGCGGTCGAGACTAGCTCAAGGCCGGCCGAGGTGCTCGGCTTGCCCTGCGCGGGCACGATGTGGAACGCGACGTCGTAGAGCGGCGCGAAGCTGCCGACCTCGCCGCTGCCGCCCTGCCCAATGGCATGGAATTGCCCGGCGAGCGCGAGGACCTCGGCTGGACCCGCGCTGTCGAGCAGCAGCGCGGGTGCCGCCGTCAGGATCACGACGCGGCGGGGCTGTGCGGGGTCGGGTCGGGGTTGATCGTGTCGAGCCATGGGTCGCAGCATCGCACCTCGAGCTAGACGGCAGCAATGTCATTATACCCTCAAATCCTGCCATTGCGATGTGCTGGAGACGGCTGCCTTGGACGCAGTAACGGCGTCCTCGATGAAGCGCTCGACCATTCTCGCTCTGCCCCAGGCGGTGCGGCCAAGTGACCGCCGACGTCGCTGCGGTTACAAAAAGCGGCGCGTGAGCATTTCAGGCGGAAGGATAGACCAGCCCGTGACGCTGACAGAGCTCCTCAATGCTCTCCGGCTTGAACTCAATGGCGTAACGCGCCGGAAGATCGGAACCTGCCAACGCCACGCCGGGGTTGGGTGCGCCAGTCGCCACCATTAGCTCGGCCAATTCAGCAAAGAAATGCTCAAAACCGCCTGGCGAAACGATTTCAAGAACGCGACAGGGCGTGTCGCCGGCGTTCCAGAATGTATGCCACTGCTGCCGAGGCTTGAACACGAAATCGCCGGCGTCGGCGAATACGACATCGTCGCCGAGCTGCGCGCCCATTCGACCTTCCAATATAAAACTGTATTCATCTTCTCGTTCGTGACGATGAAGTGGAGCGACCAAGGTACGCGGTGGAATTGGGTGTTCAACCACCGAGAAGCCGCCGCCGGACTCTTCGCCCCAGACCATGAAGCGCACGCCGAGCGACTGGAGGTCTACGGCCTCACCGTCACGCGGGCCGACGACGCGCGGACCTCCTGAACCGTCGAACCGACCTGAGGGGGGCTGCTCCGCTTGCGGCTGCGGTGTTGTCGGCATGAGTTACATCTCCAAAAACCGAGCAACGCAATTTCAGTGAACGGCGCTGCTCACTCAAGAGGTGTGGTCCATATGACGGAATGACTCGGTTGTCAAATCTTGAGTGAACGGGCATGATCACCGGAATGGTCAGCCGTCCGTACAAGCAAAGGCGCCGCGCGGAGCAGCGGTTGGAGACGCGTCAGCGCATTGTAGATGCGCTGGTGGCCCTGCATGGCGAGATCGGGCCAGCTCACACGACGATTAGCGCCATCGCTGAGCGCGCAGGCGTTCAGCGGCTCACAATTTACCGCCACTTCGCCGATGAGGCTGCGATGTTCGAGGCCTGCTCTGCTCATTACGCGACACAAGTTCCGCCGCCGGATGCGGGGGCATGGGAGCAATTGGCCGACCCTCTTGAGCGACTTCGATCCGCGCTGCTGGCCTTCTACGATTATTATGCGCGTGCGGAGCAGATGCTTACTCATGTGCTCCGCGACGCGTATCAAATTCCCCCACTGGCGGCCGTGCTTAAACCGTGGGAGGCGTTCGTATTGGCCGTCAGGGACGATTTGTCTGCGGCTTTTGCCCCCCCGCAAGAGAGGCGCGCATCCTTAACCGCGTGGATCGGTCACGCCCTGCGCTTTGAAACTTGGGTGTCGTTGATACGTGCGGGGGGACTTGAGGCTGCAGAGGCTGCTGACACGATGGTGACCGTCGCCAAGATGCTAGGTTATTCATCTGCAGAGTCCCAAAGCTGTTACCGCCCTAACGATTCCGACCTCGTAACTGCTCAGCCCGGTTGGAGTGCGGACTGACCACGTAGGGTGTCGCGAATCACCTGGTAGGCGTCGATGCCGCGACGCTGAGCGGTGCCGATGAGGGAGCGCACGGCGGCGGACAGATCGGCGCCCCAGTCGGAGCGGAAGCCGCCGGTGGACCTTGCGGTATGTCGCGGTCGGGCGCAGTTCGCGTTCGCTGCTATTGTTGTCGGCGGCATCCCGGGATGATCGAGGAAGGTAAACAGGCGGCCGCGGAGTCGTGGGCGCGCTCGCGTGGCACCTTCGGGTCGGCGGACCATGGCGCGTGCTGGTGGACGGTGTACAGCTGGTTCCGCCACTGGCAGGCACTGGGCCTGTTCGACGCCCTGCCGCGGCACATGGCCGCGCTGTGCCGCCGGGCGAGGGACCCGCAGGACCGGGCCGCGGCTGGCCGTCATCGACACGCAAGGTGCCACCGGCACGGCATGCGCCACCGCGTGGTCAAGCGCGCCGGGTCGAAGACGCGTCCGATCTCCGACCGGTTCAGCCGATGTCGGCCAGCTCGCGGTCCGACATCGCGGACAGCGCATCGATCACGCGCCTGCGCTCTGGCCATATCGCCACCATCCTGACCAACCCTGCCAGGCGATGCAGGGCCGCCCAGCCGCGGGATTTCCGTTGCGGCCGCGGCAGCATCGCCGCGCGCGCAGCGTCGCGGCGGGGCAAGCGGCCCGGAGCTTCAGGCCATCCAGCGCCGGCAAGCAGCGCCCGTGTCGTCGGCGCGGCAAGCGCTCGGCTTACCCGTTCATTGATCCTCATCGTCTTTCTCGACCGTTCTGCTTCGATGAGCGGAGGATGAGGGAGGCCGGCTGGGACAGCCTTGGGCCACAGCTGCGGCGTGCTGAAGTGGCCTGAAGGGGCGTGCTGGGGATGCGCCGCCGGGCCGCTCAGGTTGTTTCAGCCTCTTTCAGCACCGGCCCAAAGCCCCTTCAGGCCCGCTCGTCCATACTTGCCTCCATGACAGGCACGGATGCGAGGAGCGACGACGCGCCATGAACGAAGACATCGTGACCCTCGTCGAGGACCGCTCGACGACGGATGAGCAGTTCGACCACGCGGAACAGGCAGTCCCGACGCCGGCGGAGCTGACGCGCCGGATGACGGCGCTGAGGCCGATGATCGCGGCCCACGCGGCTGAGGCGGAACGGCTGCGCCGCGTCAGCGACCCGGTGTGGTCGGCCCTGCGAGAGTCAGGGTTCTTCCACCAGTTCGTCCCCAAGGCCTTCGGCGGTATGGCGACCGACATCGACAGCTTCCTGGACGCGAGCCTGCCGATCGCGGAAGCCTGCGCCTCGACCGCTTGGGTGGCGACCTTCAACGCAAAGCACAACTGGCTCCTCGCGCACTTCCCGCCCGAGACGCAGTCGGAACTCTGGGGCAACACGTACCCCTACATCATGGCGTCAGCCGTGAACACGCCGCCCGGGCGCGCGGTGCGGGTAAGCGGCGGCTTTCGGGTGACGGGAGCCTGGAAGTGGAGCACCGGAATCGTGCACGCCGACTGGGTCATGGCCGGCGCGATGCTGGGCGAGGCCGACGACGGGCTGCCGCCGCGGCCGCTCATGACCCTGTTTCCCGCCGAGGAGGCCGACGTTCTCGACACCTGGCATGCGGACGGAATGGCCGGCACGGGGAGCCACGACATCCGCGTCGCCGACCTGTTCGTTCCCGAGAGCAGGACCGTGCCCCTGGCCAGCCTACTGAACGGCCGCGGGCCGGGGTCGCGCCGCTACAAGGAGCCGATCTACAGCGCGCCGATGATCCCCTTCTTCGCCGCAACGACGGCCGTGCCCGCGCTCGGCGCGGCGCGTAGCGCGCTGGGCTGGTTCCGCAAGCGGCTCACCGGGCACGTGAGGCCCGGCGCAGACGCCAAGCAGGCGGACAGGCCCGCGGCCCAGATCCGGCTGGCGGAGGCTGACCTGATGGTCAACGCCGCCGAGCTGCTGATCCGCGACGCCGGGCGGCGCGCCGTCGCGGCCGGCGAACTCAACGAGCCGGAGCAAACGCCTGTGCGGATCGCCGTGCGCGCGCAGGCCGCCCAGGCTGTCGGCCTGTGCCGCAAGGCCGCGCTGCACCTGGCCGAGGGCGCGGGGTCGGGCGCGCACATGCTGGACCAGCCGTTTCAGCGTCACGTCCGCGACATCAACATGATGGCCAGCCACTTCGGCTTCGACGTCGACATCGCCCACGAGCTGCACGGCCGCGCCCTCCTCGGCCTGCCGCCGAACTCTCCCTTCACCTGAGGACGGGGCGGGGCGCCTGCGCCCGCGGGCCCAGCCCACGGACGCGACCCGCCCGCCCCGCCGCGGCTCGAAGCCCACCTCCAGGCTGAACCGCGGCTCCGTCCTGCGTCGCAGCCGGGCCATGTCCGCCTCCATCTCCGTCCGGCGTGCCGTGCCGGGATCGAGATATGGACGCCTCATCGGCTGCACGCACCGGCTTCCCCAGTGGACGTAGCTCCTCACGCGGAACGACTAGCACCGGCCCAAGCGCGGTTTTAGCGATATCGTCCAGCACGCGACGGCTTTCTGCGGCGCGGTTTCGCGGCGGCTGCCAGGCCGCGAGTGCCTCCGGGGTTACCCACACGGTCAAGCTGCCGCGCTGCTGGAGTGCCCTGTCGTACTCGGGCCAGTTCTGCACCCGGTAGCGCGCCCGCGGGATCCTGCGGCGGCGCGGCTCATTAAAGCGGTAGGGCATCAGGCATCCAGAGAACGAAGGAGAAGCCCTATACGCCCCGTCACCGCCCCACCCAAGCTCGCGACGGCATTTTCGCACCAACGTCAAGTCGCGACAGCTTTCTCGTCTCAACGCCGAGCCCCACAGGTTTACCGCCGACCCGCACCACGAAATGCCGGGACCGAACATCTAGGAGCCTGGGTGTTCGGCTCACGGACTCTCCTCGCGAGCGGTAGGGCCATCGCGCACATCGCAGCCATGGCCCAGAAGGCAGCAGCGCCGAAATATCCATACAGCGGTCCGGCTGCCAGCGTCACCGCGGCCGATGTCGCCCCGAGTGCGACCGTCGCGTAGAAGGCTTGCGCCGTCGAGGCGAGCTTGGCAGGCGTCACGCGGGTGATCATGTCCATGCACGAGAGGTGCAGCAGCGCGAACGTCAGGCCATGCAACGGCTCGATGATTGCCATGACCGGGAACCAGGCGGTCTGGGCGGCTGCGCCCCACCGCACCATGCCGGCGATCGCGGACAAGGTCATGGCGTTCGCGGGCCCGAGCCGCTCCAGTAAACCGCGTCCCAGAAACAGGAAGACCACGACCTCGGCGCCGACCGACGTGGCCCAGAGCAGGCTGCATTGACTGGCCGACAATCCTGCAGCGCGCCACCGGATGACCTCGAACCCGTCATGCAGCGCATGGCTGCCGCCGATCAGCGATGCCACCAGCATCAGGCGGCGGAAGATAGGGATGCGGAGCAACGCCCGGACGGAGCCGGTCTCGACCGGGCTCTCCTGGGTCGAGGTAACGCCCGCGACCTTATTCGGCACGAACCAGCCCGACCCTGCGGCCGCAGCTAGCAGGCCGGCGTTCAGCCAGACGGTTATCCCAAGTCCCGCCCAGCCGACGAGCTGGCCCGAGGCCAACGTGCCGACGATGAACGCGGCGGATCCTGCACCACGCACCCAGCCATACTCGAACCCGCGCTCGCTGCGGGCAGAGCCCAACGCGAGCGCGTCGGCAATCGGCGTCAATGGCGCCAGCACTGCCGCATGGGCCACGCTGACCAGCAGGAGCAGCAGCAGTCCGCGTGCCGGCGCATATGCCGTGGCGATCACGGCTGATGCCGCGGCAAAGCTGGCGAGGACAGAAGACGGCCGGCCACTGCGGTCGGCCAGTCGTCCGCCAAGCGGGCCCGCCAGCAGCCTGATCGCCGTGCCAGCAGCGAGGACCAATCCCAGCGCGGCCGCGCTCAGGCCATCCTGCTGCAGCAGCGCTGGCAGGAACGGTGACGCCACACCGAAGGCCGCGAACAACACGCCATAGAGAGCGAGGAAGCGCGGCAGAGGCGATCCGATCAGCACCGAGCGAGAACGACAGACCGGCGCTGCCGTTGCTGCCTGCTTCAGGCAAGTACGAGGAGCTAGGGAGGGTAGGATGCCTTTGCTCCGCTATTTCGAGCCAACGCGATGCGCCGGTCGTTTCTGCTGATGACTTTGGCTCGGCTTCGCATGTCAGGGCAGTCGGCGGGCGACGGGCCGAAGGCAGCTGAGCACCGCGGCTGAGGACTTCCGCGCGTCTCCGTGAGATCACAAGGGCGCGAACGTAAACGAGATCTCAACCCGGGTAGAGCAGATGTTGCGCACGACGGGGAGGCGTCTTTCGCTGTTGGTCATCGCGAGCATTTTGGTGCCGTTGCACCTAGGGGTCGGGCGCAGCGTCGCCCCAGCTTCACCGTGGCCTGCTTGACTGCGGCTTATTCGCGGTAATTGCATGGCCGGACCCACCTCGGCCAGACCCATTCTCGGAGGGCCGTTGTCATGCCGCTGCGCATTGAGGACTGTGCGCTGATCGGCGACTGCGAGACCGCAGCCCTGGTCGGGCGGGACGGGTCGGTGGCCTGGCTGTGCTGGCCGCGCTTCGATTCCGATGCCTGCTTCGCCGCCCTGCTCGGCGCGCCCGAGCACGGGCGCTGGTGTGTTGCCCCGGCGGAGGGCGCGGCTGCACAGGCGACCCGGCGCTACCGCGGCGACACGCTGATCCTGGAGACCCGGGGCGCCCCGCGCCACTTCACCTTCAGCAAGGTCATGGCCTGGGTGGCGTTCGACCGCGGGGCGAAGATCGCCGAGGAGTTCGGGCTGTACGGCCCGGTCGAGCGCTGGAGCGAGGTCGCCCAGGCGATCCACGACGATGTGTGCGCGCACGGCTACGACCCGGCCTTGGGCAGCTTCGTGCAGTCCTACGGCTCCAAGTGGCTCGACGGCAGCCTGCTCGTGATCCCGGCCACGGGCTTCCTGCCGCCCGATGATCCGCGCATCGCGGGCACGGTGCGCGCCGTCGAGGCGCGGCTGCTCCAGGACGGGGTCGTGATGCGCCACGACCCGGCGGAGGTTGAGACCGGGCTCGCGCACGGCGAGGGCGCCTTCCTCGCGTGCAGCTTCTGGCTCGTCGACGCCTCTATGCTGACCGGACGCGAGGACGAGGCGAGGCGGCTGCTCGCCTTACGCAACGACGTGGGGCTGCTCTCGGAGGAGTATGACGTGGGCGCCGGGCGGCTGGTCGGCAATTTTCCGCAGGCGTTCTCCCACATCGCCCTGGTCAACACGGCGCACAACCTGAGCCGGCCGAGCAAGCCCGCCGAACAGCGCGCGGGCGACGCCGAGCCGGGGAGGTAGGGACCTGAGAGCGTTCCTTGGCGCAGCCACGCGGGCTAGATCTCGACGCGGGTGCCCAACTCGACCACGCGCTCGGCTGGGATCACGAAGTAGTCGGAGGCGGAGACGGCGTTGCGCGTGAGAAAGGCGAATACCTGCTCCTGCCAGCGCGGGATCGCGGGTTCGAACGCGGGCACGGGCAGCTCGCGCCCGGTGAAGAAGCTGGCGCGCGCCACGTCCACGCCCAGCTCAGGATGCTGGCGCAGGGCGCAGGGTACGTCCGGCTTCTCCGCGAACCCGAACCGCAGGACGACGCGGGCCAGGTGCGGCGCAAGCTCCGTGCGCGCGCCGCGCGCGGCCTCCGGCACACGTGGCTGGCGGGCGGTCTCCACGGTCAGCAGCACGGCCTGGTCGTGCAGCACCTGGTTGTGCTTGAGGTTCTCGGCCATGGCGGACGGCACGCGCTCCGCGTTGGCTGTGAGATAGATCGCCGTGCCCGGCACACGGGCCAGCTTGCCCTCGGCGAGCTTGCGCAGCGTAGGCAGCAGCGCCGTGTTCTCCTCCCCCACTCGCTCCAGCACGAGGCGGCGGCCCTTGCGCCAGGTCAGCATGACCGCGAGCACCGCCGCACTGACGACCACCGGCACCCAGCCGCCCTGCAGGATCTTGAGCACGTTGGCGGTGAAGAACACCAGGTCCACCACCAGCAGCGGGCCGGCCACGAGTGCGATCAGCGCCGGGTTCCAGCCCCACTCCCGGCGCATCACGACCGCGAGCAGCACGGTGGTGACCAGCATGGTGCCGGTCACCGCGATGCCGTAGGCGGCGGCCAGGTTACTGGATGTCCTGAACGCCAGCACCAGGGCGATCACCGCGACCATGAGCATCCAATTGGCCTGGGGCACGTAGATCTGGCCCTGCGCCTCCTCGCTGGTCTGGCGTATGTCGAGCCGGGGCATCAGGCCGAGCTGGATGCACTGCTGGGTGAGCGAGAACGTGCCGGAGATGACGGCCTGCGACGCGATCACGGTCGCGGCAGCACTCAGCACCACCAGCGGGATCAGCCCCCAGCCCGGCACCAGCTTGAAGAACGGGTTGTCTGCAGCGGCCGGGTCGGCCAGCACGAGCGCGGCCTGGCCGGCGTAGTTCAGGACGAGCGCAGGCAGCACGAAGGCGAACCAGTCCACCCGGATCGGCCTGCGCCCGAAATGCCCCATGTCCGCGTAGAGCGCCTCGCCGCCGGTGACGGCGAGGAACACCGAGCCGAGGGTGACGAACGCCCGCCCGGGGTCGGCCGCGATGAAGCCCAGAGCATGGCGCGGGTCCACGGCGGCCAGCACGCTGGGGCGGTGGACGACCTGCGCGGCCCCGGCCAGGGCGAGGGTGGCGAACCACGCTACCATGATCGGCCCGAAGTAAGTGCCCAAGCGCTCGCTGCCCCGGCGCTGCACCACGAACAGCGCGACCAGGATCGCCAGCGTGATCGGGATCACGTAAGGGCCGAACACCGGGGTGGCGACCTGCAGGCCCTCGATGGCGCTGAGCACGGAGAGCGCGGGGGTGATCATGCCGTTGCCGAAGAACAGGGCGATGCCGATGACACCCAGCAGCAGCAGCGCCCCGTAGCCGCGGGTCTGCGCCAGGCCGCGCAGTGCTGCGGAGAGCAGCACGGCGATGCCGCCCTCGCCCTGATCGTCCGCGCGCATGACGAGCAGCACGTACTTGAACGTGACGACGATCAGCACGGCCCAGATCAGCAACGAGAGCACGCCGAGCACGGCGGCCTGGGTGCCGAGAGCACCAGCGGCCTTGGCGCTCTCGCGCAGCGTGTAGATCGGGCTCGTGCCGATGTCGCCGAACACGACGCCGAGCGCCCCGATCAGCAGGGCGCCGCGTAGCGCCTGGTGCTCGGCTGACGCCATCGATGCCTCGGGCTGCTTCGAGATGGTCTCCGCCGCCATGGGTTGGCCCTCGCTGCTCAGGGTGGGGAACGCGCCCGGCATGCGATGGTTACGTGACCAGCGGCGTCCCGCTACTCGCGCTCACTCCCCGGATGGCTGCTCCGGCAGCCGCCGGTACCAGGCGTATGCATCCCGCCTTTGACCTCACCGCCGCGGTGTTGGCCGGGGCGTTGTCAGGTTGAGGGATGAGGCGACGCTGAGAGTTCGTAATTGATCAGGGCCTCACGCGGCGGCTGCAACGCCGGCGATCTCGCGCCAGATGCGAAAGGCGGTGTCGCGGGCGCTGCGATGGTCGGTGGCGGACAGGCGATGACGGCGGAGCTGGACGTGGTTGTAGATCCGGCTGTGACTGGAGAGGAAACGCTGGGCGTGGCGGGCCGACTTGAAGCGCTGCATCTGCCGCTCTCGCCGGCGCGTCGGCTGGTGCGACACCTCGGCCCGGTTGTTGAGATAGCGGCTCTGCCGATGCTCGACCCCGGGCAGTAGCTCGCGCTTGGCAGCGGCGTAGCTGCCGAGCTTGTCGGGCACGATCACGCGGGGCACATACTGCAAGCCCTTCAGCAGCTTGCGGAAGAAGCGCTCGGCTGCCTTCGTGTTGCGCCGGCTCTGCATCAGGATGTCGAGCACGTGGCCGTCCTGGTCGACCGCGCGCCAGAGGTAATGCTGCTTGCCGCGGATGCGGATGAACACCTGGCGAGTCGCGCGGAGGGATTTCACCTCCGCGCGCTCCTAGAACCGTACGTGACCCTCTCGAGTTCATACGGCTCCCGATGTTCGGTCGTCGACATGCACGAAACGCCAATGCGCGAAGAGGCTTGGACTTGCCCGGCGGACCCGTGCAAGCCAGTCCCTTGCGCGCCTTGGCTTCCGGCGCAGGCGCTTGAACTTATCGCACGCCCAACGCACCAGGACAGCGTCCACCCGGTTTAGTGTCCAGTATAGCGCCGACCTGTAGAAGTGGCTGTAGTAGTTGATCCAGCCCCGGATCAGAGGATTGAACATCCGAGCCAGATCGTCCAGGGTCTTGTCGCTCCGACGGTGCAACGCCCACCCTCGGATCGTTTGCCTGATCGCTTTCAGCGCGTCCGGACTGGCCGCAGGCAGGAATGAAACACCGTACCGACCGCCGCGCCAAGCTGCCTTCCTCGGGCGAAAGGTATAGCCGAGGAAGTCGAATGATTGGCTCGGATAGTCGCCACGCCGGTTCGTGTCCTTGCAGTAGACGAGCTTCGTCTTCTGCGGATGCAGAACCAGCCTGCAGGCCGCAAATCGGACCCCCAGGGCATCCCATAACGCCTGTGCCTCTTCGGCGCTGCGGCAGTGGCAGATGATGTCGTCCGCGTATCTCTCGAACGGGATGTCGGGATAGGTTCTCGCCATCCACGCATCGAAGACATAGTGCAGGAACAGGTTCGCAAGGCAGGGGCTTACCACGCCTCCCACAATCTTGCAAAATGCTACCTTCGCCTGCGCCCCTCGGATCGGAGGGTGGCGGGAGTGGGTCGACACGAAACACGACATTGATGTCGTCGCGGTCGATTTCGACCCGCTTGACCAGCGTGCGGATCAGATCGCGCTGCGTATGCCAGTCGACCTCGACGACGCGGTCGTGGACTTGCCTGGCGAAATCCTCAAGCCGTCCGATGACAAGTGACAACGTCGTCTGCAGGGCCGCCTCGTCGCGCATCGCCTGGAGCTGCGCCTCCCAGCCCTGGATCCGCTGGCGGAACCCGCCGATGCGCGGCTCGAACTCCGCCCGCTCGATCAAGTCTTCGGTGTAGCTGTCGATCAGCCGGCCCATGCCCCTGCGCAGCTTGGCGAGCTGCGCCTCGGCCGCGGCGAGATCAGGGCCATCAGCGCCGCGCCGTCGCGCTTCGGCGAGGCGCCGCTCGTATTCCGTGGCGATCCGGGCCGGGTCGCGCAGCAAGCACTCGACCTCGCGCCAGACCGCCTCGTCCAGCCGGTCGGTGCGGACCTGGGTGTTCGCGCACACGCGCTGGCCGCCGAAGCGGTAGGCGTCGCTGCCGCAGCACCGGTAATAGGCATAGTCGCGTCGCTTACCTTTCGCAGCGCACAGGCTGACAGCCTTGCCGTAGTAGGCGTATCCGCACGCGGCACACACCAGCAGGCCTTGCAGGAGATAGCGCGCACCGCGGGCACTCTGCCGGCTACGGCGGCGGTTCTCGGCCAGCTGCTCGCGAACAGCGTCGAACAGCGCGGGCTCGACCAGCCGCGGCACCGGCACCCTGATCCACTCGGCCGGGGGCACGTCGTAAAGCCCGTAGATGCGACGCGGCTGCTCGCTGCCACCGCGCACCGGCCGTGCCCGGGCAGGCCGCGGCCCAGCGCGCGTCTTGCCGAAGGCGGCCTCGCCTACGTAGGCGGGGTTGCGGAGCATGGCCCAGATCGACGTCCGGTCCCAGGCGAGTTTGCCGTGACTGGTCGGATGGCCTTGCTGACGCAGGCGGCGGCAGACCTCGCCGATGCTGACGCGGTCGCGGCCGACCCAGTCGAAGACCTGCCGCACCACCCGCGCCTGCTCCTCGATGACCTCGTAGCGCGCGACCCCGCCGCCGTCATGCTTGCTCACGTAGCGGTAGCCGTACGGGGCTCCTCCCAGCACGTTGGCCGACCCTCTCCTCGCCGCGTGGCGCTTGCCGCGGCGGCTGCGCTCCAAGATCTTCGCGCGCTCATACTCTGCTACCATGCCCTGCACCTGAAGCAGCAGGTCGTCCTCAGGCGAGACGCCGATCTGGCGGTTGAGGAAGACGATCTCGACGCCGGCGCGGCGCAGCTCGTCGACGAGCAGCACCTGGTAGGCGTAGTGGCGTGCGAGGCGGTCGGGCGAGTGGACGTAGACGCGGTCAAGCGTGCCGGAGGCGGCGAGATCGCGCAGGCGTTCCAGCGCCGGCCGCACCAGCGTGGCGCCGCTGTAGCCGTCGTCGGTGAAGCGGTGTTCGGGCATGAGGGCCAGGCCGTCCGCCGCGACCCGTGCCTCCAGCGCCGCGAGCTGGCTGGCGATGGTGCTTTCGTCGGCCCGTTGCTCGTAGGAGACGCGAGCATAGACGGCACTGTGCAGATCCTGGTGCATGCTAGCCTCCCCTCATCGGTCTAGCGCTCCCGCGCACGGGGTCAGCCCAGTGGGCGTCGCCTTCGGCGCAGGGCGGGCGGGTCCGCCGCTCGAGGACTGGAACCAGGTGCTCGAACGCTGCGGCGACGTGCACTTCGCTGAGCCGGGTCGCCTCATGGCTGACCCGGACGTTCAGATCCGGTGACTGTTCGCTGCGCCGGGACATCGGCGCCTCCGCACTCCGGCCGTCTCTCGCCGGATGCGGGCAGATTACCACCGGCGCGCCCAGAAATCCGTCGCCGTATGCCGGTCGCAGTCGCTCGCGCGGCAGCCTCACCGAGAGGTCAAACGGCAACTTTGAAGATTGTGGGAGGGGACCACCCCACCCTGCGGCACTCCCGCTGCGCGGGGCACCACGCTCCCGTCCTCCATCTGAACGGGGGCTTTCAGCCAGCGCTCAATGTAGAGCAGCACCCAGGCGCAGTCCGCATGCTTGCGGACCGCCTTGAGCAACAGCTCCCAATCGATGCTGTCAAAGTAGCCCTTTACGTCAATGTCGAGCGTCCAGTCATATCGCCAGCATCGCTGACGTGCCGTCCGCACCGCATCAATCGCCGATCGGCCGGGTCGATACCCGTAAGAGTCTGCATGGAAGATCGGTTCCAGGATGGGCTCCAGGTATCGTCTGACGACTTCCTGGGCGATCCTGTCAGCGACCGTGGGAATCCCCAACGGCCGCGTCTCCGTCTTGCTGTCGCCCTTCGGAATGTCGACCCGTCGAACCGGTGGAGGAAAGTAGCTCCCTGAGGACATGCGGTTCCAGAGCTTGTAGAGGTTGTTCGCTAGATCAGCCTCGAACTCCGCAACCGTCTGCCCATCCACTCCAGCCGCTCCCTGGTTGGCCTTCACCTTCTTGAAAGCTTCCCAGACTTCCCGCTTCGGAATGTCGAACGGCTTTGCTTTGTCCACAGAGCTCCTCCCGTCACCGGTTGGCTCTGGGCCGCGGCTGAACAACGCAGCCCCTTCGGTCCGATGCCATTACAGCACCCTCAACCCTACTACGGGCCGCTCCGCCCCTGTGCTCCGCATCGGTACTCTGGCCCTCGCGGTTTCTGCCGCTCGGACGTCTCCCTTCGCATCGAAGCGACAGGTTCTCACGTTCCATACGAGAGCCTGGTCCGGCTTCGCGCCGCCTATATGCCGGATGCCGCTCGGGCAGGCTTCAGGGCCACCCCCGAACTGATCCCGGGAGCTAGACGCACCCCCGGTTTTGGCATCGTCCTTGGCATTTCGACACGTCATCAGCGGTTCGCTCTCGCTCGCCTCTCCGGACCATACCTGACGAGATCAAGTCCCGCCTTTTGCTGCAACGCTCACCACCACCGCTTTTGACGACAGCAGCTTGCAGTGGTTTGACGCCTGCACCTGACTGCCGGCGCCGAGGGGCCTACCCTCATCTCTCATACAGCTCCACACCTCCAACTATTGAAGTGTGTTCGTGACACACCATCCAAGTGCCATTTGTCGCCCGGCCTTGGACGGCACCGCTGCAGCGTGTTGGCGAACAGCCGGCCGAAGCGCAGGTCCCAGTCACGGATGCTTTCGTAAGAGACCACCACGCCGCGAGCGGCCAGGATCAGCTCAACGTCGCGCAGGCTGAGGCTGAAGCAGTGATAGAGCCAGACCGCGTGCTCGATGACCTCGGCCGGGAAGCGAAAGCTGCGGTAGCGAGAGGCCGACGTCGTCATGCCGAGCATCCTGCCATGGTCAGCCCCGACCCGCCAACCTGACAACGTCATGCGCCATGTGCGCAGGAGCACAGTGGCTGATAGATATGCCACGTCTATACAGCTTGCTGTGTACCGCTATGACTTGACCCTGACTGGCGTCCGTGCGCAGCGTAACTGCGTGCGCGACGACAGCGACGCGTGTGGACTGGACGTGCACGGGTCGCAGCGGGCCGTGGAGCGGGGGGCACTGCGGTCCGGGTCGCTGCCCAGTCGTGCCGCCACGACGCTCATTGCCGCGCTGAGCGCGCTGCTCTGGGCGGCGGTCGTGCTCATCGTCGTCCGGCTTGCCGCTGGCGTCTAAAACCAGCGACACCGCGCCGGCACCCGCCTGACGTGTCAGCGCAAGACAGAGATGGCGATCCGACCGCGGCCTGATGGCCTTCCGCGTGCCTCCAGGTTAACCACGGCGCGCGTCCGGCCTGGCGCCCCCGGCCGCTGCTTGGCTTGGTAAGCTGCCTGTTGCGCCTGCACATGGGCCAATGCTTCGCGGGAAGCAGGCGATCGACGACGGGCTGCGCACACGTGTGGCCGAGCCATGTGTCACTGAGGTGGAAGTCGCTGTCCATGCGCTCGACCGCATGCTGGAGCCGGGACGCCCGCTTTCCGCCCGCATCGCCCGACCCTGGATGGGGCTGGAGCGGGTCGTGCGCCCGTATATATCTGCTCCGTGCAACAAGCTGCCAAGCGTGGCTTAAGCGCGGACCGCTATCCTGACCCAGTCAGCTCAGCGGAGGAGGCGCCAGCGCAACGTCTTTACTGCCGATCGTGGAGGTGATTGGAGTAGGAAAGTCGCTATTAGGGTCCACACCATGATTGAGAAGACGAGTGCCGGGAATGCTAGAAACGGTGCCAGAGGAACCATGCTAGGTATCCCAGTGGACGCCCTCGTCACAGCCGCGAATGCTGCCTATCTCGTGTCGCTCGGCCTGACACTGCTCCTCGGCATCGTGCTGTGGAGGGTCTCGACGTTATCCCAGGCCGACAAGGGCGCGCAGCTCGAGCGCTACAAGTCTCGAGCTGCCGTCGAGATCGCAGCGGCCAATGCCGCGGCTGCGACGGCGCGCAAGGAGGCTGCTGAGGCAAGTGCCCATGCAGAAGAGAAGGTTGCGGCAGCTAACGAGCGCTCAGCCAGCGCAGACGGACAAGTTGCGGCAGCCAACGAGCGCATAGCAGCCCTGGAAGCCGAGACGGCCAAGGCGAAGCTGGACCTGGCTCGGCTCACGACCCCTCGCACGGTGACGCCTGAACAAATCCAACGGCTCAGAGAGCTTCTCAAGGACGCACCCAAGGGTGCGCTGATCTTGGATGCTGGAATAGCAAACCGAGAGTCTCAGGTGTTCTTGGGAAGCCTCATGAACGCGTTCCAGACCCTCGGCTACTTTGTCAGGGTGAGGCCCGCCTCGCATAGACCCGTCGCTGAATACGACATCCCTGGCGTGGCGTTCGAGGTGCATGATCGCCAGCAGGCACCCTTATTCGCCTTGTCGCTTATGCGCGCGTTGCGCGAGATCGGCTTCACGACGGGCATGCGCGTCGTGCCGAAGAGACCCCCCGGTGAGGTATGGGTCATGGTTGGCCCGAGGTTCTGATGACGGTCACGCGCCCGTGGAGCAAGGGTGCTGCGCACGTAGCGTTGATGCACGGATCGGCTCGAGGTTTTTGAACGACGTAGGCTTTGTCAAAGATGCGTTCGGGGCTCAAGTCGGCATAAATCGTGACGTAACGAGTGCAATTCGCCTCCATGCACCACGGCTGCGGTTTCGGGCTGGCGGCTGCTCTGATAGGGTAAACCGCAATCGGCTGGCTCTCTCGCGATCGTGACCAAGGTTCAGCCTGGGCGGCCCAGGGCGTTCAGGTGCCTCTACCGGTCCAGGAACTCCCGCAAGATCCCGACGGTTGCTGGCGCTTCCTCCTGCGGGATATGCCCGACCCCCGGCAGAGCCGCGAGCGTCCCGTGCGGCAGCGCCCGCAGATAGTCGACCGAGTTTGCGAAGGGGATCATGCCGTCCTTCTCGCCCCACATCAGCAGGGTCGGCGCCTCAATCCGCTTGAGCAGCGGCACCGGGTCCACCAGCACCTGCTGGCCCATCCGCTGGACGATCGCGCTCCTCACTCCCGGCGCCAGCATCATGTCCCGGTAGCGCTTGAACAGCGCCTCGGTCACCACGTCGGAATTCGCGTAGGCCGGAGCCAGCGAGGCCCGGAGCATGAACGACGGCAGCACATACGGCAGCGCCCGCATCATCAGCGGCACCTTGGGTGCTGCGCCATACTCCAGACCCGGGCTCGCGAACCCGTCCGGCGACACCAGCACGAGCTTGTCCGTGCGCTCCGGATGCAGCGCCGCGAAGGTCCAGGCGATCCGCCCGCCCATCGAGTTGCCGACGATGCTTGCCCGCGTCACGCCTACCCGGTCCATCAACGCAAGAAGGACCACGATGCTGCGAGCATCCGTGTAGTCGCCAGACGAGTCCGCCCCCGGCAGTCCGAACCCCGGCAGGTCGTAGCGGATGACCCGGTGGTCCTTCTCCAGGTCCCGCGCCCAACCCTCCCAGGTCTGAAGGCTCGCCCCGAAACCGTGGAGGAGGACCACCGCCGGGGCCGCCCTAGGCCCCGTGTCCCGCACATGCAGTCTTACGCCCACGAGGTCCAGGAACACCGACGGCGACCGGGCGTACTCCGCCTTCAGCACGGCACCCTGCTTGTCAGGAGTATAGAGCCACGCAAGCGCGCCAGCGACCACGATCGCCAGAAGGATGAGCCCGTAACCCAGCATCCTACGCATCGACCGTCGATTTGCCCTTCGCCCGCACAGGCCGCGCCGCGCGCCGCACTACCGACCACGACCGTAAGCAAGGCGCAAGATCAGGGCCGGCCACGCCGTCCATTGGCCGGAAACAGACGATCTGCTTCGGGGAGGAGACTGCAGACATCGGACGCTCTGCCCCGGCTCGGCAGGACGCTCAACGTGGACGCGTGCGATCACCACCTTGGCGAGAGAACGAGGTCCATGATGGCTAGCTATCGCAAGACCCCCGAAGCCGTCTCCGCGCTGACGCCGGAGCAGTATCGCGTCAGCCAGCAGAGTGGGACCGGGCGTTCAGGCACCGGCGCGCTCCTCCACGTTCCGCTACAAGGCGCTCATCGGTCCTGGTCTTCGCGCCCGGAGGCTGCCTGCTCAGAAGACCGAAGCGCGGGCCGGCTGCGCGGCGCTGAAATCGGATGAGCAGGCTCGGCATGCCGATCTCGCAGCGCGTCGCTTGAAAGCGGCCCCGGCTACCAGTCTGAGGCAGCCATCGGAATCGCGCACCAACTTCTATTTCACGGGCTTCTCTATAAGAAGAAGGTGGTGCAGACGGCAGACAGTGAGTGTGATAGCTCGCCGGCGCGCGAACGTATCGCGAGACGCGCCGCCTACTTCGCCGCGATCACCTCGATCTCAACCAGGAAATCGGGGCGCACCAGTTGCGGGATGACGAGGAGCATTGAGGCTGGCCGCACGTCGCCCAGGAACCGCGTCCTCACCTTCGCATAATCTCGCACGTCCTCCGAGCGTATCAGGTATTGAGTGATCTTGACGATGTCGGCGGTCGTCATGCCTGCTTGATTAAGAATGCGGATGATATGCTCCCAGGCGACCTCCGCCTGACGGGTGATATCCTTCGGTAGTGTCCCCGTGGTCGAGAGGCCGGGCGTCCCGGACGTCATCAGCCAGGTGAGATTGGGGGCAACCTCGATCGCGTCGCTGTAGGAGCCGATTTGCCTGGCGACATCAATATCGTGCAGTTTGTGCGCCATCCTTCATTTGCTCCACAAGCAGCGGGTTGCTCCCGGACCGACGCGCCCTAGCGCACCATCGCGGCGGCGCCCGTCAGCTCCTGAATGAGCCTGCCGCCACCTCCAGCTGTATAGAAATGCCTTTCGCTTATCGCTTCGATGCATGTCGGCCGCTCACAGCGCGTCGCTCGCCGGGCAACGGCCGAGAGCGAGAAACGGGCCACGTCAAGGCGGCGGAGCGCGGCATTTGGCTGTCGGAAAACGACCTCGCCGGCGTGATGACCCGAACGTATCAGAACAATATCTAGAGGATATTTCGCGCCCCGGTGCAAGGTGGTTAGCCTGAACCTGAGCCAGGGAGGATGAGTCAGGCTAAAATCCGAGCCTCGTTGCTGAAACAATGCCAGACGGCATCAGTGGAGCGAATCCCAGAGGCTGAACGACTTTGGCTGAACGACTTTGGCGGCTCCATACCGTGATCGTCGAGATCCCGGAGGGCAGCTGGGGGGCCGCCGGCCAAACGGTCGACACCGAGATGATCGGCAAGCTCATCGGTGCCATCCAGGGCCCGGAGCGTTTCGCCGAAGCGAGGGCAATCGCGGCCAAGATGAAGGCCGCGCGCTTTTCTTGACGCGCATCTCCCAGGGCAAGGAGCCGCACCGCCACACGATTCCCAGGCCATGTTGCCGCGTCCAGAACTGGCCCGAGTATGACCGAGCACTGCAGCAGCGCGGCAGCCTCACGGTGTGGGGCACGCCGAGGCAGTCGCGGCCTGGTAGCCGCCGCGCACCGGACAGCGCGGTCGTCCGCGCGACTACTCGGCGGTGGCGATCGAGACCGGGCGCCTGCTGCGCTTGGCTTTTGGTCGAGGATCCCCACTTCCGCGACTACTATCTTACGCTCGACGAACAGGGCGATCAGATCTTGGCCATGAGCGACCCCATGGCGGAGAGGGTGCGCAAACTCGGCGGCCTCACGCTGCATTCGATTGGAGAGATGGCACACACAACGTATCGCCGACAACGATGTACCCTATGTCACACCGCAGGACATGTTCACAGAACTGCGCAACGATCCTGCTCGACGCCGGCATGGGCGGCGGCGTCGCGCCGACGCTCGGCTGGATGCCCCATTCCCTTACCAAAGCCGGGATCGACCCCGCCGAGATCGGGCTCGTCCTTCTACGTATCATCAGGCCATGTCGGCATCATGCGGTAGAGAGGAAAACCGAATGATCGAAGTGGCCTACCGAACCATCGATGTCGATGGCCTGTCAGTTTTCTATCGAGAAGCCGGCCCGGTGGAGGCGCCCGTGCTGTTGCTCCTGCACGGGTTTCCCTCCTCGTCCCGCATGTATGAGCCGCTCCTCAGACGCCTAGCAGAACTCTTACCGACTGATCGCCCCCGACTACGTCGGGTTCGGCCACAGCGACGCGCCGAGTCCGTCGAGCTTCGCCTACACGTTCGACCACCTCGCGGAGGTGATCGACGGCTTTACCGTGGCACTCGGCCTCCGGCGCTACAGCCTCTACCTACAGGACTACGGAGGACCGGTCGGGTTTCGGCTCGCGATCGCGCATCCGGAACGCGTCGCGGCGATCATCGTCCAGAATGCCGTTGCCCACGAGGACGGACTCGGCCCACTCTGGGACACCCGCCGCGCCTTCTGGGCGGATCGCGCGGCGCACGAGGCGGCCCTGCGCGAGAACTTCCTGTCGCTCGCCGCGACGCGCCAGCGCCATTTGGGCCATAGCCCGCGACCATGGGTCTACGACCCCGACCTTTGGACGGACGAGTTCGCGTTCCTGAACCGGCCCGGCCAGAGCGACATCCAGGCCGAACTCTTCTACGACTACCGCACAAACGTCGCGAGCTACCCGGCTTGGCACGCATGGCTGCAGCGCTATCAGCCGCCTCTGCTCGTGCTCTGGGGTCGCTACGATCCCTCCTTCCAAATCGCGGAGGCCGAAGCGTACACGCGCGACGTGCCCGACGCGGAGGTCCACTTTCTCGACGCCGGTCACTTCGCTCTCGATGAGAAAGCAGACGAGATCGCGGCACTGACCGACGACTTTTTGGCGCGCAAGGTGGAGTGTTAAGGTCGCGCCGGGGCGGTTCGGCTTGGCTGACCCGATGACGGCATTCGTGGGGAGCATACGAGCCGCCCCTCTGCAAGTAGACTCTTCTTCGATCCGATCTGAGCATGCTGCACAAACGTGTCTGGCCTTGGTGAACCCCGGCCAAGACGGAAAACCGTGCAGTCCGGGCATCAAAATTTTGGCACGGACGAGTGGAGAGGCAGCCCAGGGCCCCACGGGAGTCGTCACCCCTCCGCTGCCGTGGCTCGTCATGACGACCAGAGCGCCTGCAGCCCGTCCGGCCGCGGCGCATCGGCGAGCGTGCGCCGGAACGCCTCGACGGTGTTCGTCGTCATGGCCAGCGCGGTGGCCGACGTCGAAAGCGGTGTGGTCCGGCTCTCCGCCAGTACCGAGGTCGTTGTCCTGCTCGAGGACGACGAGTAGGCGGGCTGCTCCGTCTGCGCCGGACGACGGCGATCCCGGCATCGCCGCATGCGCGTCGCTGGTCGCGGGCACCGAGCGTTTCATCAGATAGAACGGTGACCGCGGGCGAGGCTCCATGCACTCGTCCCGGTGAAAATAGTACTGTCCCGAAAGACGAAATTCCAGGCGGATCACCAGTCTCGCACGGACGCCACGGAACGCGGCACGGACCACGGTCAATAACCTTCGTTCATTGGTCCCATGCGTTCTCGGTATTTCCGTCGGGCGGCCAAGACTGAGACGATGACATCGAACCCGTGCGCCGATCTGCCGATCTCCAAGGCCGCTCGTGCTCACGATCCACAACATGGCGCGAAGCGCCCAGGCAGAGAGAGATCTTGCGGATTGCGCCGATCGTCAGCGCCATCGTCTCCGCCATCGCGGCCATCGCCGTCCGCTCCGTCCGTTCAACAAATGAATGCATCTACTGCCGCCAGGCAAGCGCCAAGAAGGACGAGGTCTGGACCCAATTCTCTCCGCGTCTCGATCAGTAAACCGTGGTTCGCCTAGATGGAGGATGCTCGCCGTGTGGACGTCTCGTTCGAGGGCCCTGTGGGCGCTCTACGCGTTCGCCATCTCAATCTCGGCCGCGCTGGCGGTGGGAGCCGACGGCGGCAGCGAAACGGTCGCCGACGCAGCCGGTCACCTGCACGTGCCAGCTGAGTATCGCATCCGATACCAGTACCTGGGGACCTGGGCTGTCGCCGCAGACGATGGCCCCGGTTCCAAGGAGCTCCACGTCGTCTATGCCTCGCCGGGGTCGGTTGCGGCGTTCAAGGCCACCGGCCATTTCCCGGACGGGACCGTCCTCGTCAAGGAGGTGTTCGAGGCGACCACCGCGCCCATGACTACGGGCACGGTGAGCCGTCCGCAGACCCTCAAAGGATGGTTCGTAGTGGTCCGCGACACGAAGGGCCAGCATCCCGGCAACACGCTGTCCGGCAACACGCTGTGGGGGGATGGCTGGGGCTGGTCGTGGTTCGACGCTGACAAGCCCACAAAGACGACATCGACGGACTACCGCGTCGACTGCCAAGCCTGTCACGTGCCCGCGAAGGCCACCGACTGGATGTACACCTCCGGCTATCCGATTCTGAAACGGTAGCCCGGCGAGATGCACTCGACTAACCGCCTTTTCCCTTGCAGCCCGATGTCCGCGTCAAGACGCATGGCCGAACGCCTGAGGAGATTGCCGATGACGGCTTCATCGACGAATCTGACCTCGGACAGGCGCGCCACCTGTTCACGGCGCACGGTCATGGCCGGATGCGTAGGCATGGCGGTCGTCGCAAGTCTTACACCTCTGGGAGCGCGTGCCGCGATCGATGGGGGCACGCCGGCGGAGCTCTTCGCCTTTGTGGCGCCGGATCGGGCGGATCTGGTCTTTGCGGTCGCTCTCCCGCTCGAGCCTCGCGATCCGGCCGGGTGCCGCCCGCTCAGTGCGCGCCTGTATGCCGGAGCCTCCTACTGGACGATCCGCCCGTCCGCGTTTGAAGGGTCGGTCGTGGCACGACCCGACGGCACGCGCCTGTTCTCCGGCCGGGTCTGGCGGGCGACATCCCGCGGGAAGGGGGCAGCCTATCTCGTTGTAGTCGCGATGCCGAGGTCCCGCGTCACCGAGGATCGCCTCGCTGTGTGGGCAGAGGTCGTCGGTCCCGAAGGAGCGCGGATGAGGGTCGGTCATCCCGTCGTCTCCCATCTTCTCGTCGGCGATGCGCATTTGGCACGCCTCCATGCCGCGTCAGAACCGGCGATGGATCGCCATCTCCTGTCGGGCGCCTTGGCCGAGCGGATCACCGCCCGCCGGGGCGGCCGGCGCGAGGGCGATGTCGAGGCTTGCGCTTCGCGCCTGGCCGATCTGGTCCTGCCCGACGTGCTGCTGTTCGATCCTGCCCGCCCCGGCGGCTTCACCTTCGCCGCCATGAATGGGCGTAAGCCCGGGGACGCGGTCGATCCCGTAGTCGAAACTCTTCTGGCAGGCACGCCGCGGTGGCCTGCGAGCGCCGGATCCTATCGGGCGAGCAGCCGGTTCCCGTATTTCGCGACGGCCGAGGCCGTCTGATCGTCATCCCGAGGCCTGCCATGTCCCACCACTTCGACACGCCGACCGCGCGAGAAGATCCTCGCATCAATGTCTGCGACTTCTATCTCTTCGGTGGAGCGCCCGGGTTCACGGTCATGGCGATGACCGTGAACCCGGACGCGGGCCTTTCTGCGCCGGACACCTTCCGCGACGAAGGTCTTTACGCCTTCCGGTTTGACCTCAACGGGGACGCCAGGGAGGAACTCGCCTTCAAGGTCCGTCTCGGCGCGGTCGAGCACGCCGGCGGCGGCGAGCACCAGCCACGTCCAGCATTTCGTCGTTCGGCGAATGTCCGGTCCTCAGGCGCTGAAGGGCGTCGGGGGTGAGGTCATCGCGTCAGGAGTAACCGGCGCTCAGGTCACAGGAACGGACGGGGTCAAGGCGTTCGCAGGTCTCGCTCCCGACCTGTTCGCCGGCGACGCGGTGGCGCTCGGCAAGTTCAGGACCGCCCTGAGCCAGGAGAACCGGTTTGCGACGGACGCCTGGCAGAACCGGAAGAACTTCTTCGCCAAACGGAACGTCACTGCCATCGTCCTCGAGGTCCCGACGCGAATGATCGGGCAGGGCCGCATCCATGGCTGGGTGACGGCCTCCCTCTACGGTCACGCCCCCGAGGTCCAGGTCTCGCGCTGGGGATTGCCTCTGATGACGAACGTCCTCATCCCCGACGAGGCGGTGAGGGAGATCTACAACCGCATCGGTCCGGCCGAGGATCGCGAGAAGCTGGGTCCTGCGCTGGCGCAATTCACCGCGCGGGTGAGCGAGCTAGCTGGATCGACGCCCAATCCCGCGGAGTACGGCCGCCAGGTGGCTGACCGCCTCTGCCCCATCATGATGCCCTACGAGCTCGGCTCTGTGGCGGCCTTCGATTTCGCGGACTTCAACGGCCGCGCACTTGGCGACGACGTCATGGACGTCATCCTCACTCTCGCAAGCAATGTGGCGCTGGCGGACGGCGTGGCACCCGACCGGAGCCGGATCCGGCCCGACTTCCCGTATTTCGGGCCCGCGTTCACGGCCGAGGAGCAGGCGGGACTCGCGCCGGCCCGCAAGCCAGTCCCCAAGGAGAGGGACGGTCCCGTGAAGTCCGGCATCCGCAACGCGGCTCTCGCGGCGGCGACACTGGCGGCACTGTCCGCGGCAGCGATGTCGATCGGCAGGGCGCAATCCGAACCCGGCGTGAACCGCGCGCGGTTCACGCCGGATGGTTCGGCCGTTCGACCCGTGGGATGGCGCCAGTGGGTGCATGTCGGCACCCGCTACAAGCCCATCGGGCTGAACATCCTGGACCAGAAGCTGACGAAGACGCCCGAGATTCTCAACGCCTACGTCGAGCCGAGCGCCATGACGGCCTACGAGCGAACCGGCCACTGGCCGGACGGCGCTCAGATCGTCAAGGAATTCACGGCGGTCCGGGTGGGAGCGGGATGCGACGCGACAACGTTCATCTGCAGCAGCCGCTTTGGCGAGGGTATCTACGAGAGCGGCTTCTTCGGGCTCGGCTACATGGTCAAGGATTCCGTCCGCTTCCCCACCAACCCGGGCCATTGGGGCTACTTCAGCTTCGGCCATCAGCCGCCTCCCTATCTCGCGATCGCCAAGCCGACGACCACCTGCATCGCCTGCCACGTGAAGCTGGCGAAGGCCACGGACTACGTCGTGTCCGAGGCCCATGTAGGGCTGGACCGGTCCGGGCGTTGAGAAGATGAAAGCGCACCGATGATCGCCGAAGGCGTCGCGCTGGCCGGCAAGGCCGCTATGAACCGGCGGAATGGAATCGATAAGCCGCCGTTCCTACCCTCTGCCCGCGGAACGCGCGAGACTGCAGCCTTCTGCTCAGGAATTCGGGGCGGCCTGCAAGCGAGGGTCTTCGTATCGTGGGCAGGGTCGCGCCCTAACTAGTGGAGGATGGACATGGCCGATACCGAACGCGCGGTCCTCGCCGGCGGGTGCTTCTGGGGAATGCAGGATCTGATCCGGCGCCGGCCGGGCGTGGTTTCGACGCGGGTAGAATACACCGGCGGCGACGTGAAGAACGCCACCTACCGCAATCACGGCACCCATGCCGAAGCGATCGAGATCCTGTTCGATCCTGCCAGGACCAGCTTCCGCGACCTGCTGGAGTTCTTCTTCCAGATCCACGACCCGACGACCCTCAACCGGCAGGGCAACGATGTCGGCATGAGCTACCGGTCGGCGATCTTCTACACGAGCGAGGCGCAGAAGCGGATCGCCGAAGACGCCATCGCCAACGTGAACGCCTCGGGCCTCTGGCCGGGCAGGATCGTGACAGCCGTGGAGCCGGTCGGCGCATTCTGGGAGGCGGAGCCTGAACACCAGGATTACCTGGCGCGCTATCCGACTGGCTACACCTGTCACTATCCGCGGTCGAACTGGAAGCTTCCACACCGTGTGGCGGAGACGGCGAAGTGAGGCGTGATCAGCCGGAGCCCTCGACATGGTGACCCGTGGATTTGCCGGTCGGCGACAGACGCCTGCCGCCGACCGACGGCTCCCGCCCGGCCAGCACCTGGTCGACACGTTCCCGGTGCTGTCCGCAGGCCCTACGCCGCATGTGGCGCCCGACCGGTGGAACTTCACCCTGAAGATCGGGCCGCGTGCGGTTCGGACCTGGACCTGGGCGGAGTTCAACGCCTTGCCGCAGACGGAGCTGACCCGCGATATCCATTGCGTCACCACCTGGTCGAAGTTCGCTACGCGCTGGGGCGGCGTTCTGATCGACGACCTTCTGGATGACGCGAAGATTGAGCCGCCGACGCAGCACGTCCTGGCGCACTCGACCGACGGCTACTCCACGAACGTGCCGCTTGCGGACCTGATCGACGGCAAGGCGATGGTCGCCCTCCGCTACGACGGGCGGCCCTTGGAGCCTGACCACGGCGGGCCCGCCCGGCTGCTGGTCCCGCACCTTTATTTCTGGAAGTCCGCCAAGTGGCTGGACGGGCTTCAGTTCACGCAGCGGGAGGAGGCCGGCTTCTGGGAACTCAGGGGCTATCACATCTACGGAGACCCTTGGCGGGAACAGCGGTACACCGATGACTGATGCCGCCCTAGCGACGCCGGCCCCCGTACGCTGGCAGGACGCGACGATCATCGACCGAAGGGTTCGGACGCCGGGCATCACCAGCTTCTTCGTCGAGCCCGCGATGCCCTTCCGGTGGCGCGCAGGCCAGCATGTCGACGTGCGCTTGACGGCGGAGGATGGCTACCGCGCGATCCGCAGCTATTCGATCGCCACCGCCCCGGACGACTGCGGCGTCCTCGAGTTGGCGATCGAGCGACTACCCGATGGCGAGGTCTCGCCGTTCTTCCACGATGTGGCCGGTGTCGGCGATACGATCGAGGTGAAGGGACCGCTCGGCGGCCACTTCGTCTGGTCGCCGGCCGACGGCGGCCCGATCCTGCTCGTCGGCGGCGGGTCAGGCCTCGTGCCGCTGATGGCCATGGTCCGCAATCGTGCCGCCGCGGGGTCCAGGGCGCCCTTTCGCCTGCTTCTGTCCGCGAGAACCTCGGCGGACATTCTCTATCGCGACGAACTCAAGGCGCTGGCTGCGCGGGAGGACGGGTTTGGCTTGACCTTGGCCGTGACGCGCGAGCCGGCTGGGCGACCAGGCGACTACGGCCGGCGCGTCGATGCCGCCATGATGCGAGACGTCCTTCGCAGTCTTCCGTCACCGCCCGCGAGAACGTTCGTGTGCGGGGCCAACGGCTTCGTGAACGCCGCCGCGGACGGCGCGGTGGCTGCCGGCGTGCCTGCAGAGACCGTCCGGACCGAGCGCTACGGTGGCGCCTGAAGCCACTCTTGTGGATTGTCATAAGGAGAATGCTCGTGTTTACCGCGCCCGATGCCCAATCCGTCCTCGAGACATCGCCCAAGCAGATCCAAACCTATGGCTCGCTGATGCCGGTGCCGCTTGGATTGAGCGAAAACGCCCCGCGCTGCCAGCGTCGCATCCTTGAACCAGCTGTTGGCAGACACGATCACGCTTCGCGACCTCTACAAGAAGCACCACTGGCAGGTGTCTGGCGTGACGTTCTACCAACTCCACCTGCTGCTCGACAAACATGGCGATGAACAGGCCGAGCTGATCGATAGTCTGGCGGAGCGTGTTCAGACCCTCGGCGGCGTGAGCTTGGTTCGACCTGCTGCGACAGCGCGTTCTGCTTGCGGCAGGATGACAAGCACCATGCCGTTCTGCACGAAGCCGAGCAGCACGTAGCAGACCATCCAGGCCGGCGCGGCGACGCGCAGGCTCATGGCCGCGGGCGGGATCACCTCACCCGCCCCGGGCAAGCGTCAGAACGGTGCGGCCGATTTCGGCGCTCCCTGTTCGCGCGGAAAGGTCAGGTTGGCCGGCCTCGCGGCCAGGGGCGGTCGGCAGAAGTCTTCCCCGCGTGCGTTGGCGCGGCTGCAGAAGGAGCGCAGACAAGCCAGTCCAGCCCGTCTGATGCGACGCACCGAGCCCGGCGCCCGTGTCCCCGTGGAAGTATTCGTTGAACGAGACGTGGTCGCGGAACGCTGGATCGCCCTGGAACAGCGGTTGGTCGCCAAGGACCGGGCGCCGTCCGCCGGCATCGCGCAGGAACAGACGTGTCAGCCTGCGCGTGAGTTCGGCTGCAATTTCGGCGATATCGAGGTAAGCGCCGGAATTCGTCGGGCATTCCACCTTGAAGTCCGGATCGTAGAACGTCTCGAACTCGTAGAGAGCCTCGACCAGCAGATAGTTGATCGGCATCCAGATCGGGCCGCGCCAGTTCGAGTTGCCCCCGAAAAGGATCGTCGTGGATTCGCCCGGCTCGTAATCAACGACGAACCGTGTCCCGTCCGCCTCGAACACGAACGGCGCCGCGGCGTGCGCCTTCGAGACGGAGCGGATGCCGTAGTCGGACAGGAATTCCGTCTCGTCCAGCATCCGGCTCAGGAGCGCCTTCATGCGGTGGCGGCGCAGCAGCGACAGCAGCAGGCGGTTGTCCTTGCCCGGCTCGCCCCAGCGCGACACCAGGGCGGCGAGGTCCGGGCGATGCGTCAGCATCCAGCGACCGCGCGCGGCGAAGGCGGGAAACCGCTTTAGGACCTCGCTGTCGAGCACCTCGACCGCGCAGAGCGGGATCAGCCCGACGAGCGAACGCACGCGCAGCGGCACGCGGGTGCCGTTGGGCAGGTTGAGGATGTCGTAATAGAACTGGTCCTGCTCGTCCCAGAGACCGATCCCGGCCTCGCCCTTCACGTCGCCCATGTTGGTCATGGCGTCGGCGATGTAGAGGAAGTGCTCGAAGAACTTCGTCGCGATATCCTGATACACGGGATCGTTCTCGGCGAGCTCAAGCGCGATCCGCATCAGGTTCAGCGTGTACATCGCCATCCACGCGGTGCCGTCTGCTTGGCTGATGAAGCCGCCGGTCGGCAGCGGCTTCGAGCGGTCGAACACGCCGATGTTGTCGAGACCGAGGAAGCCGCCCTGGAAAATGTTGTGCCCCTCGACGTCCTTGCGGTTCACCCACCAGGTGAAGTTCAGCATCAGCTTATGGAACACCCGCTCCAGGAAGGCGCGGTCGGCACGGCCGGTGAGCGCTTGGTCCATCTGATAGACCCGCCAGGCCGCCCAGGCGTGGACGGGCGGGTTCACGTCGCCGAATGCCCACTCGTAGGCCGGAAGCTGGCCGTTCGGATGCATATACCACTCGCGCGTCAGCAGGATGAGTTGGCCCTTGGCGAACTCGGGGTCGATCAGCGCGAAGGTGACGCAGTGGAAGGCGAGGTCCCAGGCCGCATACCAGGGATACTCCCACTTGTCCGGCATCGAGACGATATCGGCGTTGTTCAGGTGCCCCCAGTCGCTGTCGCGGCCGTGACGGCGCTCAGGCGGCGGCGGGGGCTGCGCCGGGTCGCCCGCGAGCCAGCGGCGCACGTCGAAGTGGTAATACTGCTTCGACCAGAGCATGCCGGCGAACGCCTGGCGCTGCACCGCGCGCGCATCCGGGTCCGTGATGTCGCGCTGCAGCGCGCCGAAGAACGCGTCGGCTTCCGCTGCCCGGGTGGAGAACACCGCGTCGAACGCAGCCTTGACCATTGGAGCGACGTCCACGGGGGCAAAGCGGAAGCCTAGGCTCGTTCGAGCGCCGCCCAGGAGCTGCAAGTGCGCCAGGGCCGCGCACTTCGTGCCCTCGCCGGCCGGGTTCACCGCAGCGCGGTTGCCGCCAACGACACAGTCGTTGATGCCGTCCTTGACGTAACCCGAAGCGTCCATTCCGAAGAGGCGGCGCGTGTTGGTGTCGTTCTCGCAGAAGAGGAACTCGGCGGGCTGCAAGGCGGAGAACCGCATCGCGGCTCCGGTCGGGCGGGTCGCCTCGACGGTGCCGTCCGTGCCGAGGTGCAGCCGCGGCCGCGGCCGGCCCGGCGTCCACGACCAGATGTTGCGCGCCCAGAGCTGCGGCAGCACGTGCAGGTCGGCCGTATCCGGCCCGCGATTCTCAACCGTGACCCGCATCAGGATGTCGTCCGGCGCGGCCTTGGCGTATTCGACCGTGACATCGAAGTAGCGGCCGTCCCCGAACACGCCGGTGTCCACGATCTCGTATTCCGGCAGGTTCCGCCCCTTGCGGCGCCCGTTCTCGGCCACGAGGTCGCCGTAAGGGAACGCCGCCTGCGGATACTTGTAGAGCATCCGCATATACGAGTGCGTCGGCGTGCCGTCCAGATACCACCACAGCTCCTTCACGTCCTCGCCGTGGTTGCCTTCGCCGTTCGTGAGGCCGAACATGCGCTCCTTCAGGATCGGGTCCCGCCCGTTCCACAGCGCGAGCGCCAAGCACCAGAGCTGCTGCTCGTCGCTGAAGCCGGCGATGCCGTCTTCGCCCCAGCGGTAGGCGCGCGAGCGGGCGTGGTCGTGCGGCAGATAGTCCCAGGCCGTGCCGCCCGGGCTGTAGTCCTCGCGCACGGTGCCCCATTGCCGCTCGCTCAGGTAAGGCCCCCAGCGCCGCCATCCCTCGGTGTCGGCCGCGCGCAGCCGCTGGCCCTCTTCGGTGTCGAGCAGATGGGGGATATCAGCGAACGCGGTCTCGCCCGGCATGGGACGGCTCCTCAGCGGTCAGTCGTTCAGGTCCACCATGCGGCGAATCCGGATCAGCTCGCCAAGCGACCAGGCCTGGAACGGGCAGCCGCCCGGCGCGTGGGGCGGATCGCCGTCGGCAACCTCCGAGACATGGCCAAGGCCGGCGTGCCCGAGATGCGCCATCAGCGGCGCCAGGAAGCGCGCCCGTGCCTCGGCCTTCGCGGCCTCGCTCCGGCCGCGCACCGAGAGCCACGCGTCCACGAACGGACCCATCAGCCATGGCCAGGCAGTGCCCTGGTGATAGGCGCCATCGCGCTCGGCCGGGCTGCCGCCGTAGTGCCCGGCGTAGTCCGGGTCGTCGGGCGCGAGGGTGCGCAGGCCGAGCGGGGTGAGGAGCTTCGCCTCGACGCGATCCACCACGGCGCGGGCGGCCGCGCCCGAGAGCAGCGGAAATGGCAGGCCGCCGACGGCAAATATTTGGTTCGGCCGCAGCCGCGCATCCGTCGCACCCTCGACGTGATCCACGTCCACGACATCGAGCAGGCCGCCGGCGGGGTCGGCGAACCGCGCCGCGAAGGCGAGGCGCGCGCGGGCCTCAAGATCGCTCCAACGGGTGGACCAGGGCGCGGCAATGTGCAGCGCGTTGATCCAGAGCGCCTGCACCTCGACCGGCTTGCCGATGCGCGGCGTCACCACGTGATCGCCGATCTTGGCGTCCATCCAAGTCATCTGCACGCCCGGCACGCCAGCGCGCAGGAGGCCGTCCGCATCGGCGCCGATGCGAAACCGGGTGCCCGCGGCGTAGCCCTCCAGGATGGCCTCGCAGGCGGCGCGCAGTTGGTCCGCGACCGGCGCAGGGACCGTCCGCCCCGCCGCAGCGCAGGCGTCGAAGAACTCGTGCACGGCGACGATATACCAGAGCGAGGCATCGACGGCGTTATACTCGGGCACCCCACCGGCGTCGGGGAAGCGGTTGGGCAACATGCCCTCGCTGACCGTCCCGGCCCATTCGGTCAAGACCGCCTCGGCCGCGGCGAGCTCGCCGGTCGCCAGCACGAGGCCGCGCATGGCGATGAAGGTGTCGCGGCCCCAGTCGGTGAACCAGGGGAATCCCGCGATGAGGGTCTGCCCGGTGCCGCGGTCAACCCGGTAGCTCCGTGCCGAGCGGGCGATGGGCGACACCGTGCCATTGCGGCGTGCCTGCTCCACGGTCGCGAGGTCCACGGCGTGCGCCTCTGCGCGGACGGCGAGGCCGTCGCCCGCGCGGAGGACGACCACGGCCGGCCCTTGGGCCAGGTCGAAGGTGAGGACGCCGGGCGAGGCGAGGTCCTCGATGTCATCGAGGCCCCGGTCGCGCTCCGCCGTGTAGAGGAAGTTGCGATACCATTCTGGATCGTGCGCGTAGGCACCATTGCTGAGCGCGGCGATCGCCGGTTGGTCCTGGTAGGGGCGCCAGGAGACGTTCCCGCCCCGGGTTTGGGCGTCGAAGCGAAAGACAGGGTTTTCCCGGTGCAGGGCATGGTAGTTGCGGCCAGAGAGCAGGAGCCTGACCTTGAGTTGGCAAGGCCCGCTGCCCGTGGCGCGTCGCCAGCGGAGTACCGTCTCGCAGGCATTTGGCTCCACGAAGAGATCGTAGACGATCACGGTCGCGTCCGGCAGGCGGAAGGTCCAGGTCGGCCAGGGATTGTGGGTGAAGGTTGCGAGGTGTTCGACGCCGTTCGGGTGCACCACGTCCGGCGTGTAGCGCTGCGTCGTCAACGCTGAGGCGCCGGCCCCGCCCTCGACCCAGGCCTCGATCCCGTTGACCAGGACGATGCGCCCGGTGGGCGGCGTGGTCGCGGACAGGAGCAGGGCGTGGTAGCGCCGGGTGCGAATGCCGCCGACGGTCCCGGACGCAAAGCCGCCAATGCCGTCAGCCTCCAGCCACTCAGCCTCCAGGTCCACGCTGCTCAACGTGGCTCGCTCACGCCGGGTCGAGAGGGAGCCACTGGTGGCCGTCGTGGGCGAGCAGGGCGTCGGCCCCTTCCGGCCCGGCGCTGCCGGCAGCGTAGGTCTCGACCGTGCCTTCGCCCCGGCCCCAAGCGTCGAGAAGCGGCTGCACCGCGGCCCAGCCCGCCTCGATGTTGTCGGCGCGCTGGAACAAGGTCGCGTCGCCCATCATGCAGTCGTAGATCAGCGTCTCGTAGCCGACGTTCGGCTTCTCCTCGAAGAAGTCCTGGTAGCGAAAAGTCGTCGCGACCCGGCCCAAATGCATCTCGGGTCCCGGCACCTTCGCGTTGAACTGCGTCACCGATCCCTGGGACGGGTCGATCTGCAAGCGCAGAATGTTCGAGGCAAGCCGATCCACGGGCGTATCGCGGAACATCTGGTAGGGCGGAGCCTTGAAGTGGATCGCGATCTCGGTCAGCCGCCCGGTCAAGCGCTTGCCGGTGCGGATATAGAACGGCACGCCGGCCCAGCGCCAGTTCTCGACCGTCAGCCGGAGCGCGACGTAGGTCTCGGTGTTCGACTGCGGCGAGACGTGCGGCTCGGCGCGGTAGCCGACGACGTCGTGTCCGAATTCCTGGCCGGCGGTGTATTGGCCGCGCACGGCGTCGCCGGGCTGGATCGGCCGCACAGCCTCGATCACCAGCGCCTTCTGGGTGCGCACGGCCTCCGCGTCGAACGAGTTGGGCGGCTCCATCGTGATCACGCTGAGGAGCTGGAACATGTGGTTCGGCACCATGTCCCGGAGCGCCCCGGTCGGCTCGTAGAAGCCGCCGCGCTCCTCGACCCCGACCGTCTCGGCCGCGGTGATCTCGACGTATTCAATATGTTCGCGCCGCCAGATCGGCTCGAAGATGCCGTTGGCGAACCGGATCGCCATGATGCTCTGGACCGTTTCCTTCCCGAGGAAGTGGTCGATGCGGTAGAACTGGCTCTCGTCGGCGATCTTAAGGATGCGCGCGTTGAGCGCCTTCGCGGACGGCAGGTCCGAGCCGAACGGCTTCTCGATCACCACCCGGCGGAACGCATCGTCGGTTTGGTCAAGGAGCTTGGCCCGTCCGAGGCCCTCGACGACCGTGCCGAAGAAGCGGGCCGCGACGGCGAGATAGAAGACGGCGTTGCCCTTCACCTGCCCGGCCAGGCTTTGATAGGTTTCCGGCTTCTCGAAATCGCCTTGCACGTAGTGCAGGCGCTCGGTGATCCAGCCCCAGGTTTGCTCGTCGATCCGGTCGGTGTGGAACTCGGCGGTCTGGTCCTTCGTGAAGGACTGCATCGTCTCGGTCAGCGAATCGCGCCAGCCCGCGTCCGTGTTGGCGTTGTGATCGATGCCGACGATCCTGAGCGTGGGATCGAGCAGGCGGCCGCCCGCAAGGTTGTAGAGCGCCGGCATCACGAGGCGCTTCGTGAGGTCGCCCCCCGCCCCGAAGATCACCAGTGTGCAAGGGGGCGCCGGCTTCGTCCCCGACGGTGAGCGCGTTTGCGTGCCGATTGCCGAGGTCGTATCCGCGCGCATGTCCGTTTGAAGTCATTCTAAGTCTCCCGATAGCTGAAAACGCAGTCGCACGCCGCCAGTTAAGAGCGTCTCTGATTGCGAGATCCGACAGCTAGATGATGGCACTGAGGTCAAACGGAATTCCCCCTTGCCTATGCGTGCGCCGGGCTAACCATACATGCCAGCCTTGCTGACGGACCAGAGACATCAGTGTGGTAGATGGCGCCAATGCAGTTTGACTATGATCTCAATGACCTGGACGTTGGCGGCGGAACATCACGGGGAGGTGCCCCGTGGTCGGGTGCTTGTGGCTCGTCCTTCACTTCGCGCTGCATCAGTCCGAGGCGTTCACGCGCGGCGTGCCGTGACTGTTCAGGCAAAATCTGGCTGTCCTTCCATGCCCGGTGTCCCGATATAGTCGTGGCGGCAGCCAATTTTTGCTATTGAGAGCGACTTGGCCGAGCGATCTTGGCAACCAGATGCTCGTCCCGAAACAAGTTGGCGGCGCCGGTAGGATAGTTGCTTCCCGATTGCTCAACCATGTCCCAATGTTCACGACATGTCGCGCCACCGCGTTGATTGTGGAAACCATAGTCTAACGGTATTGGCGCCATCGAGCCATTCGGTGTCCTTGGGGTACGAGCATCGCATGCATCTGAGGTTTCGTGAAATGTCCAGCACCGTATAGAGACGGGATGTGTTCGCGGTCGGCTCCGTCTGGAAGTTCTAGGAGTTTACGGGTCGGACATATACCGGCCTGGAGCGTCGCCCGGGAAACAACGGACTGACCAACGGGAATCGCAAGACACCAGAATTGGACGCAAGGACATGACGTATTCAAAAGGTAGTTGGTCGATGGAGTTGGATGCGTGGCGCACGTGCGCAGCACTGCCGATGGTGCGAGCGACTAGTAGCCGGTCGGCAGGTAGCTATGCAGGAATAGGATATTCTCTGACCAGAGTGACTTCAACCAGTCGCACACCCATGGATCCTAGGTGCGGCGGCGTTTCGTCTCGTCCCGGACGGTACGCAATGTAGCGCCGAAGGTCAGGTGCATCTCGCGGGTGACGCTCCTTGCGCAACGTAGCCAGAGGTTTGACATGTCAGAAAGCCGATACGATGTCGTTATCGTCGGCTCCGGGCCAGGCGGAGGCACCATGGCCTGGAAGCTTGCGAAGACCGGCAAGCGCGTCCTGCTGATTGAACGCGGCGACTACCTGCGCCGAGGCCCTGAGAATTGGGATAGCAAAACTGTTTTCATCGACGGAACTTATCAAGCCGCAGAGACCTGGACGGGCGCGGGAGGCGAGGCGTTTCACCCAGGCCTGCACTATTGCGTTGGCGGAAATAGCAAATTCTACGGCGGAGTGCTGTTCCGGCTACGGGAGCGTGACTTCCACACCCTGCAGCATCCGGACGGGATCGCCCCCGAATGGCCCGAAAAATACGACGTGTTCGAGCCGTATTATCGGGAGGCGGAGGAGCTGTTCCACGTACACGGGTTGCGCGGTGAGGATCCCACCGAGCCGCCCGCACGCAAGCCGTATGCGTTTCCCCCGGTGACCCACGAGCCGCGGATTCAAGAGCTGTCCGATGGGCTGGCGCGCATTGGCCACCATCCCTTTCACCTGCCGGTCGGCGTGCTGCTCACTGAGGATGGCACAACCCCGCGCCCGGACTCACCATGCGTCCGGTGCAACGCCTTCGACGGCTATCCGTGCGCGACCAATGGCAAAGCAGACGCCCAGGTAATCTGCGTTGACCCGGCGTTGCGCAATCACTCTAACCTGACATTGATGACCAACAGCTACGTCGAGAGATTGGTCACTGACCCAGGGGGATGCACTGTGACCGGGGCTAAGGTGGTTCGAGGGGACATGCGCACCCTTATCGCGGCCGATATCTTCGTGGTCGCCTGCGGTGCGCTCTCGTCCGCGCTGCTGATGCTGCGTTCGGCGAACAATTCACATGCCGGCGGGCTTGCCAACAAGTCCGGCCAGGTCGGACGCAACTACATGCGTCACAACAACGCGACCGTGCTCGCGATCTCGAAAACTCCCAATCCGACGAGATTCCAGAAAACGCTCGGGCTAAATGACTTCTACTTTGGCTCTGACGATTGGAGCTTCCCACTTGGTCATATCCAAATGGTCGGGAAGTCCGATGGCGTCCAGATCCATGGCGAGGGCCTTCCCAGGCTCCTTCATTGGTTGCCAGAGATGCCCTTCGATCAGCTCGCCCGGCATTCGATTGACTTCTGGCTCACGTCGGAGGACCTGCCCCGTCCCGAGAACCGGGTCTTCTACAAGGATCGCAAGGTCTGCCTTGACCTCACTGAGACCAACATGGAGGGACACCACCGGCTTCGGCACAAGCTGCGCGATCTCTGCAACCGGCTCGATATCCATGTAGAGCTCCTCATGGGAGAGGGTCGCTTCGTCGCGCCGAAGACGCTGGATGTGCGTTTCAACGAGGGCGGCACGCGCGTCGTGATGGCCGATCGCGTGTTCCTCAATCTTGGCACCCACGCGGCGCTTCCCGACGTTCCGGGTCCTGCGGCGGCAGGTGCGATGACGAACATCGAGGCACTCGAGCTCGACCACGTGCCGTCGCACCTGGTCGTGCTAGGCGGCGGGTATGTCGGGCTCGAGCTGGCACAGGCCTTTCGACGCTTTGGAAGCGAGGTGACGATCATCGAACATGGAGCGCAGCTCGCCGGTCGCGAAGATCCGGACGTGGGAGCTGAGATTGCCAGCTTTCTATTCGAGGAGGGCATCGATGTCGTGATCTCGGTCGAAACACTGCGCATAGAGGGTCGGTCGGGGCAGCGCGTCCGCCTCGATGTGCGCAGTCCCTCCGACGAGCGGACCATTGAGGCGAGCGACGTGCTGATCGCCGCCGGGCGTCGCCATCCTTGCACACCCGACGATGGCAGAAGGGCTTGTTGCACTTCTGTCCCGCGTGCTCCAAGCGGCCTGACGGCGGGAAGACATCGTGTTTCGCGGAGTGGCCGGGATCGACACGGCACATGACGGTGCCCTTCAAGCCGCAGACCTGCCTCCTCGTTGGGCGTCGCGCGGCTCGCGTGTGACCGAAGCCGACGGCCAGGGATAACGCCGTACCGCATGCACGAAGGCCCTGACCGGCGATGACTGGCGACGGCCGGCGACGGTGACGAGGCAGACCTTGCGCTCGACGGAAGGCGCAACGACCGGGCAACCGACGACGCCAGGAAAGGTGGCGGTATATTCGGGCAGAAAGCAGACGCCCAGCCCGGCGGCAACCATCGTCAGAATCCAGTCCTCGCGCTCGCTCTGATATGACTTGATGAGATTTGCACCCTGGTTGCGGCATATATCATCGAGCACATCGTAGAACTCACAGTTGATCCGGGAAAGATAGAACTCACCGTCCAGTTCAGCCACGCGGACCTTATTCCTTGTGGTAAAACGATGGCCCGCGGCGCAGGCGATGACGAACGGCTCCGAGTAGAGTTCCGAGGCTTGAAGAGGTGCAGGAAAACCGTCCGGGCGGGCCATCAGCGCCACATCCAATTCACCCTTCACAAGCATGTCACAGAGTCGGTCCGGGACGGCTTCCAGGAGTGTCATTTCGATGCCGGGGTTGTCGGCCCGAAAGTGGCCCAGGAAGGTTACGAACTGCACCGGTGCGATCGTGCACATCACGCCGAGCGCGAGGTTGGCCTCTTCCAGCTTGAGAAAGCGAGCAGCGGTCTGCTTCACCTCGCCGGTCTGCGCTACGACCTCTGTCAGATGCGGCTCGATGAGGCGGCCAAGCTCGGTCAAATGCGTATTGTTCCGTTCCCGGGAGAATAGCAAGCCACCGAGTTCATCCTCCAATTTCTGGATCGCACGCGTCAGGGCCGGCTGGCTGACGTGGCATGCTTCCGCCGCTTTGGTGAAGTTGAGGGTCTGGCTCAACGCGAGAAAATAACGGATCTCGTGGAGTTCCATTCCGGTTACTCCTCACGATCGCTGCCTGATCAGCGGTCTGGTCCGGCGATGGTGCCTATCACCAGGGCGCAGAACTCCACAGCGGCGCCAGATGGGAAGCGTGCGCCAAAACCAGCTGCGTCACCAGCGCCCGACTACGGCATAGCTGTTTGTCGCATCATCTTGTCAACGTCCCGGTCATCGAAGCCATACCCTAACAGTATTGGCGGCATCAAGCCGTTCGGTGTCTTTGGCTCTGGAAGCAAGGCGTGCATGTGAGGTCCTGCGCTGGGTTCAGCACCGTCGAGAACGGTACTGTGCTTGAGCTCAGGACCTATTGCAGCTCCCGAACCTCGTGCGGCGGCTTCACCCGGCGAGATGGTCCGGACTGCGGCCTAAGCGGCGGCCGGCAATCCCGGTCGTCGATATCGAGCGGGGGAGTGCGCATGATGCTGACCTACTTCACGCGGCGGACCGTTGTCGGTGCTAGTGCCGGTGTCTTCGCTCTAGGGGTAGCCCGCGGCTCCTCTGCGGCTGCAAGCAGGCCGCCTTGAGGGACCTGCTCGTCTTCAAGGCACCTGGCACCACAAACCTGGTCTTCGCGATCGTTGCCACAGCACTCGGCGCTTGGTCGCTACCGCGGCACGCCAAGTCCGACGTGCGCATGCACGGCGGCCGGAAGAGCTGGACGATGGGGTACATCCGACCGCAGCAGGCCGGTGCGGCCTCCGAACGTCACGGTAGTCGCCTGTTCGCGGGCGAAGTGCTTGGGCACTGCACGGATGCCGGCACGAGGTGGAACGCCGCCGTGCTCGAGATGACGGCTGATGTCGCGCGCGGGAGAGCCTGGCCGGTTGGTGGGATGCCCTCGATCCGCCGGTGTCCATGGCGGCATCGCATCATGATGTGCCGCCTGATCTCGGCGTCACCCTGACTGCGATGGACGATGCCAGCCGCGCCCGCTTCGGTGTCGCACTCGGGCAAACCGGCATCCTGGTGATCGGGGTAGCAGCCGGCACCGATGCGGCGCAGCGCGGACTGGTGCCTGGGGACGTCATCTTGCGGGTGCAGGATACGACCGTGTCCAACGCCGCGGAAGCGCAGACGGCGTTCGAGGCAGCTCGCGCGGAGAGGCGGCAGTTCGTCCTAGTCTTGATCCAGCCCAAGGTTCACGACAAGCTGGGGCCCGAACGGATCGCGCTGCGGGTATCCGACAATTGAAAGCCTGGGCAGTGTACCGAGAGATCCTGGCAGGCGGGACTTCCTGGCCCGGGATTGCGCGGGAACAATGGGCGAGCATGGCCTCGCATTGATCCTGGCAGGTGAAGGCGAAGTGTGTCCTCGCACTCTTGGATTCCGCCGTTGCAGTGATTGGTCAGACTTTCGCAGGCTGGAGAGATAAGACGTTGCCGACGCTGCTAGATTGGGGCGGCCCTTTGATATCGCTGTCGCTTGCGAGCCTACTACTGCTTGCAATCACGATCGATGCGCGGCGTGACCCGCACCGACCACTGTGGTTGCGCCTCGTCGTCCGCATCGTCGCGTTCGCCGCCCTCACCTGGCTTATGCGCCTCGCTGTCGGCTCGCCCGTAGCACCGCAGCTCAGCGCTGCTACGCCCGGCAAGCAGGTGTGGGCGCAGCTGGCAGAAATCGGTTGGTGGATGGTCGGTGCGCGTGTCGCGGTCGGCATCGTGCAGCTCGTCTTCGTGCTCGAAAACCGGCCCCGTGAAACCCAGATCATCTCGGACCTGCTTGCGGGCGCCATCTACATCGCGACCGTCCTCGCCGTGATCAACTTCGTCTTCGGTGTACCAATCGGCAGCTTGGTGGCGACGTCCGGCGTAGTCGCCATCGTCCTCGGCCTCGCGTTGCAAAGCACACTGTCGGATGTCTTCTCCGGAATCGCGGTGGGGCTGGAGCACGCCTACAAGCCGGGTGACTTGCTGTGGATCGAGGGCGGTATCGAAGGACAGGTCCTGCAGATCGACTGGCGCTCAACCCAAATCGCGACGACGCACGACAGTGTTGCTATTGTGCCTAACAGTGTTATCGCCAAGTCTCGCCTGGAGAACAGAAGCGCGCCGACGCCGACGCGGAGCGTCACTGTCAGCGTCAGCGCTGACGCCGCCATCGATCCGCGGCGCTGCGTCGCGACGCTCGATGCCGCCGTCCAGGCATGTCGATTGCCGTTGCCCCAGCCGAAGCCGACGGTGAGTTGCGTTGGCCTGCAGGGTGACGGCATTGTCTATGAGATCCGCTTTCTCGTCGGCACCACCGGCGAGATCGCGGCGGCGCGCACCGAGATGCTCGCACAGGTCTACAATCATCTGCGTCATGCTGGCATTCCGCTGAGCTATGGCCGAACCTGGGTGACGACGGGTTGAGAAAGGCGGCGTATCGAGGCGGGTGAAGGCCTGCCTGAACTCCCGAAGGAGCCGATACGCCATGACAAGCAGTAGCACCGTTGTCTCTCTCCGTCAGCCCGACACGATTGACGACCCACTGACGGCCGTTCTGCGGAGCGGCGCCCGTCGGCTGCTGGCGCAGGCGATCGAAGCAGAAGCTGACGCATTCCTCGCGGCGATGAAGGGTGTGCAGCTTCCGGACGGGCGTGACCGTCTGGTTCGGCACGGCCATGGACCGGAACGCGAGGTGCAGACCGGCATCGGCCCGGTCACGGTGCAGCGGGTCAGGCTACGCGACCGCGGCGCGGGCGAGGCTGACACAGACCGCATCCGCTTCACCTCGGCAATCCTGCCGCGCTGGGCACGGCGGACGCGCAGCCTGGATGCGCTGCTGCCGATGCTCTACCTGCGCGGCATCTCGATGGGCGACTTCCAGGAGGCGCTCGCGGCGTTGCTGGGCAAGGACGCCCCGAACCTGTCGCCGTCGGTGATCGCGCGGCTGCGGGGCGAGTGGGAAGCTGATTACGTGCGTTGGCAGCAACGCGACCTGTCGGCCAGGCACCACGTGTATGTCTGGGCCGACGGCGTCTACCTGCAGGCCCGGATGGAGCCGCAGGCCGAGTGCATGCTGGTGCTGATCGGGGCTACTCCGGAAGGCAAGAAGGAGCTGCTGGGTTTCCAGGTTGGCATGCGGGAAAGCGCACAGAGCTGGCGGGAGCTGCTGGTCGACCTCAAGGCCCGCGGCTTGGCCATCGCACCCGAGCTGGCCACCGGCGATGGCGCACTCGGCTTCTGGAAGGCGCTGGAGGAGGTGTCACCGACGACCCGGCACCAGCGCTGCACCGTGCACAAGACCGTCAACGTCATGGACAAGCTGCCCAAGTCCGTCCAGCCCGCCGCCAAGGCCGACCTGCGCGAGATCTGGATGGCGCCGGACCGTGCGACGGCCGAGGCGGCGGTCACCACCTTCGCCGAGAAGTATGCGGCCAAGTACGAGAAAGCGGTTGCTTGCTTGGTCAAGGACCGCGACGCGCTGCTCACCTTCTACGACTTCCCGGCCGAGCACTGGGACCACCTGCGCACATCGAACCCGATCGAGAGCGTATTCGCCACCGTCCGCCACCGCACGGTGCGGACCAAGGGCGCGCTGTCGCAGGACACCGCCCGGCTGATGGTGTTCAAGCTGGTCACGGCTGCAGCCAAGACCTGGCGCAGGCTGAAAGGCGAGAACCAGTTGCCCAAGGTCGTCCAGGGCATCATATTCCGCGACGGCGTCGAGGTCACCAAGGCGCCAAAGCAGACCGCCGCCTGATCACCCCGTCACCCAAATTCCCGCATAGCTCCATTCCGCTCGGCGTCAGCGGTATCGCACCGCCGCCTTCAGTGTCGGTGCCGACGATCGCCGAACTCGTCGCGGAATCCGATGTGTTCGGCCCGCTTGCACCTGATGAGCAGGCTTTGATCGCAGAACATTGTGTCGCGGTCGCTTGCGAGCACGGCGAGACTTCTCATCCGTCAGGGTGAAATGCCGGAGGCGATGTTTCTGCTCGCAACTGGCACAGTCGAGCTGACGCGCAGCGAAGGCGATGACAAGCGCGTGATGCTGCGCGCGAGCCCTGGTGACAGTGTGGGAATGATGAGCCTGATCACCGGCTCGGCATCGCTCGTGACGGCAACGGCACTTACGCCAGTGGCTGCCTACAGCCTAAACAAGGTGGGCATCGCCGCCGTGCTGCGTGCCTACCCCGCAATGGCAACTAATCTGGAGACGCAGGCGCAGCGCGGGCAAGCCTGGTTGCGCTGCGAGGCTGCGGCGCACGAGAACGAGCAGATTGAGAAGCCCGACATTCTGCTCGCGCGCCTTCGGGAGTTCCTCAGGCGGCTCAACACCTAAACGGTCGAGCCGCCCCCGTCCAAGTCCTTCCACTCGACTGCGCATCCGATCGGCATGCTCGTCGGCAACAAGTGTCGCGGAGCGAACACATTTCGGTGCGTGATTATGGCCGTAGTTGAAACTAATCCGGTATGGACGCGGTTCTTTTGCCGGCGACGAGTGCCGCAGTACCAGGCCAGGCGCTTTGAGGTGGTCCGTGGGAAGGTCGAACAAGACGGCCGCCTTAGCGGCCGCTTTGCCCCCTGCGCAGCGTAACAGGGTAGCCCCATGCCCTCGCTGTGCGCGGCGTTGCTGGACCAGGGCTGGCAGAAGGGCGAGCTGGAGATGACCGCGATCACTGGCGCCCCCGTGTTGTCGGCGCGGTGCGCTCGGCCACTGCCCGTGGTCCCGCCATAAGGGAACGATACCACGATACCAATTGAGCTGCGTCCTCCAACTATATTCGCCTCACCCGCTTCTGGCGGGCGCCCACATGCTCAAATAATCCGGAACGGTTGATAAGCTGTGCAATACCATTTGGAACTGCATTCTATGCACAATGATTATTGGACTCAAGCGAGTGCGGATCTTATCTCTGGTCGAGTAAGACGCGCTCGACACTAGTCTGCACCACCGATTGCTCGAGGAGAAACTGATGAAGATCGGCGCTTTCGGAGCCTTACTCCTGATGACCACCGCAATGCTGCCGCCGGCCTTCGCGGCCCAGGATCGCGGCGCCATGAGCGAGGCCTCTTCGCTCCTCGCTACTGAGTCAGCAGGAGTCGGGCCGGCCAGCCTACAGCCCTGGCCACGGCGTCGCCTTCAGGCCGAGCGACCACGTCTTCGTAGAGAGCGCCTTGGCGGTGAATTTCGCCTATCGCAACGCCACGGTGACGCTTCCGCTGTTCCGCGGGTTGTCGCCGTCCGGCAAGGACGTGTTCTTCATTATCACAGATGCTTCCGACTTCGAGGTCGCACACCGCATGGGCGTCAATTACGCCCCCAAGCTGTCCGAGGCGATAGGCACGCCGGGCGTGCAGGACGTGACGCTGCGCGACGGCGTGATTCAGTTCGAGGGCGACGTGGACTTCTCGCCAGTCTACAAGGTTGTTTCGGCCCACCTCCCACCTATTTTCCGCCCAAGGTCGCCGATCCAGGCGCGGTGGCGGACCCGGGATGGTCGCCCATCGTGGAACTGCCGAGCGGGCTCGTTCTCAACACGCAGTTGGTTCACAACGACACGGGATCGCATGACCGCGTCAAGACTATCGACCTGAAGAACCTCACCGTAACGCTGTCGATCCTGGACGGCGTTCAGGGCGGGAGACAGTACTTCTACCACCTCGTTACAGACGCCTCGGCGCCCATTCCCGCCGTGCTCGAGAAGGGCGTCTACGCGCCTCGGCTGGCGAAGATCCCCGCGTTCGGCCAGTCGATGCCGGGGGAGACGTCGGCGCTGCTCGGCTTCTCCCCCGTGCTGAACGGGCGCACCGACGAGGGCTCGGGCGAGGACCAGGGATTCTCTACCGCGCTCGCAAATGGCGGGATCGATCCGATCAACGTCTTTCCGATCGGGCCAGAGAACAGCAACGCCTCGCGCACCAACAACTACAGTCCGCTGTGGGACGCCCACAGGGCCATGCAGTTCTCCGATGACGGCCTGAACGCGTCGGCCGGAGCGCAAGCAGCAACAAGGTAGGGCAGGACCTATGGAAGCGACCTCTCACCATCGTGGAGGTCGCCCCAGTGCCGTTTGCTTCGCTGCTTGCCGCGCTCGCCGAGGTGCGCGACCCACGCCGCGCACAGGGGCAGCGCTACAGCATGCGCCACCTACTGTTGTCCTCGGTCCTCGCCGTGCTCGCGGGGGCGACGTCCTACCGCGGCATCATCACCTTCATCACTCTGCAGCGCGAGCGCCTGAACACCGTGTTCGGCGCCCGCTTCCGGCGCGCTCCGGCCGTGAACACGCTGCGCCATCTCTTCCTGGCGCTCGACCGAGACGACCTGGAGGCCGCCTTCCGCCGCCATGCTCGCGCGTTGGGTGCCAGCACCGGGGCAGAAGGGACGCGCACGGTCGCTCTCGACGGCAAGACGCTGCGCGGCAGCTTCGACCACGTGGACGATCGCAAGGCGTCGCACGTGCTCGGCGCTTTCGCCAGCGACGCCGCCCTCATCCTCGCCCATCAGGAGCTGGCCGGGGCTCCGGACGAGATCGCGGCGGTGCCGCAGCTGATCGCAGACCTCGGCCTTACGGGCGTGCTGTTCACCGCCGACGCGCTGCACTGCCAGAGGCAGGGGTTCGCACAAGCCGCCGCGACCGGCAACGCGCTGCTGGTCCGGGTCAAGCAGAACCAGCCCACCCTGCATGCGACCCTGGCCACGCTCTGCGCCGAGCAGTCTCCTGTTAGCTGCTGCGAGACCGTGGATCGCCGCCGCCATGGCCGCCAGGAGCACCGCTGTGTTGAAGTGTTCGACACCGCCGAGCAACTCGACGCGCCCTGGCAGGAGCTGGTCGCCTGCGTGGCCCGGGTCTCGCGCCTGACCTACATCAAGGATACCCGCTCCGGCCTGTGGCCCACCCGCGAGGAGGTCGGCTACTACGCTTGTCAGGCCCGCCACGATGCCAAGACCCTCGCACACGCCATCCGTGCTCACTGGGGCGTTGAGAACCGCGCCCATTACGTCCGGGACGTGAGCCTGGACGAGGATGCCAGCCGCATCCGCAACCGGCCCGGCGTGATGGCCCGCCTGCGCTCGCTCGCCCTCAACATCCTGCGCGCCAGCGGCGTCAAGAACGTCCGCGAAGCGCTCCAGGTCAACGCGCTCAACTTCGACCGACTGCTCGCCCTCGGCATCTCAAGCCAGAACTGAATGGCCCTGGGGACGCCCACGTCAGCATGTGGACCCCGGCAGCGATCAAGGCAGGCAAGGTGCACCGCATCCATTCCATGAACGAGCAGAAGTCGCTGATCCGCGACGGGCTCCTCACCAGCGCCTCTATCAATCCGCGTGGCCCTGGCAATCCGTATGTCGGGGACTTGCGGCCAACTCAAGCGATCATCAACTGCCCGGTAATCGCGCATCCGGAGTTGCCGCCGCAGTAAGACCAGAGCCTGGACGAGATTTTCGGCGCCAAGATGTTGCTTGTGAATAAGCGCCGAACCGGAACCCCTCCCAAAGGTGGCTGCAAGAGGCTGGTTTTGCTGTGAGAAGAGGTGGGATAGGTGGGGTTCCAATCGGCGCCGATCGGGACCCCACTCTCGCGGTGCTTTTCTGCACCATATCAATGCTATAGGTCGAATTCCGACTGGGTTCCGGTTCGACGCCTATTCACATCCCCAACAACAGGGCGGTCGTGCGCCTCGGCGGCGCCCTCATGCTTGAACAGAACGACGAGTGGACCGTCAGCTGGCGCTACATGAGCCTTGAAAGCCTCGCGCTAGCCAGCGACGATCCCCTCGTCAGGCTGCCGGGCGTGGCTGCCTGATCACCGCGGGCCTGATCCGAAGACGGGCGCTCCTACACCACGTCCGCGAACACGATCGCCTTCAACAGAGCGGACAGGTGCGCCACCTTCGCGCGTCGACACGCGTCGTCTCGGTCGACCAGCTGTCCGCCGCCGATCTCGGGACCAGGGTCAACCGTGCGCTGGTTTGGGACCGAGTATGGGACAGACCTGGAAGTGAGCACGAAAGACGAAGATAAACTAGAAGTCTGACCGAGATAGATTGGCGGAGGGGGTGGGATTCGAACCCACGGTACGCTTGCACGTACAACGGTTTTCGAGACCGTCACAATCGGCCACTCTGTCACCCCTCCGGCGCGGGCGCAGGGTATAGGGCGCGCTGGGGGAGGGCGCAACGGCCGCCGGGCGCCTCAAGCCGCTGCCAGGATTCAGGCGGACTAGAATTGCCGGAAATTTCGGCTACCTGTTCCACGGCGGGGCTTACCGCCTAAAGCGTGGAGCAAGGAGCCGAACCCAATGGTGGTGGAGAGACGAGGTCAGACTAATCCGGGCGTGGCTGAAACGGGAATGAAGACTGCGTCGTGACCGACCAGCCCCGCATCGCGCTCTTCGTCACCTGCCTCGTGGACCTTTACCGGCCCACGGTCGGCTTCGCTGCGATCCGCCTGCTGGAGCAGGCTGGTTGCCGGGTCGAGGTGCCGCGGGCGCAGACTTGTTGCGGCCAGCCCGCCTACAACAGCGGCGACCGCGCGACCGCGCGGGCGATCGCCGAGGGCGTGCTCGCCGCGTTCAGCGGCTACGACTACGTCGTCGTGCCCTCCGGCTCCTGCGGCGGCATGTTGCGCCATCACCTGCCTGCGCTGTTCGATGATGACCCGAACCTGCGCGCCCGCGCCGACGCGCTCGCGGGCCGCACGTATGAGCTGCTCCAGTTCCTCCGCGACGTGCGCGGCGTCGAGCGGGCCGAAGCACATTACACGGCGCTCGCGACCTACCACGACAGCTGCTCGGGCCTGCGCGAGCTGGGCATCAAGCAGCAGCCGCGCGACCTGCTGCGCGGCGTGAACGGGCTCGAGCTGCGGGAGCTGCCGGACGCCGAGGTGTGCTGCGGGTTCGGGGGCACGTTCTGCGTGAAATATCCCGAGATCTCGGGCCGCATGGTGAGCGACAAGGTGGCCGACATCGTCGCCACCGGCGCCGACACCGTGCTCGCCGGCGACATGGGCTGCCTCCTCAACATCGCCGGGCGCCTCAAGCGCGAGGGCAGCCCGGTGCGCGTCCGTCACGTCGCTGAGGTGCTGGCCGGCATGGCCGACTCGGTGCCACCCATCGGCGAGGGACGGTAGCCATCACGGAGTCGTCACTAAACTTATCGCCAGCCAACCTGATTGATACGGCGTGCGGGGCTTGCCGCGCCTAACCCTTTCTTCGGAGCGCACCATGAAGAGCCTGAGCGACCTGCTTCTGCTGATTCCGCAGGGCATCGACGACGTGGAGGAGCGGGGCCCCGAGGCGCTCGCTAGGAGCAACAGGAAGGCCGACGACGAGCAGCTCAACGCGATCATCGCGGGAGAGAAGGGCAGCGCGCTCGGCGCGGCGTTCCGCGCGACGGCCGCCGAGCGCGTGAACGTGACGGCGTCCGGGACCAATGGCGACGACGAGGAGGACTACGACGAAGAGGAGGACGACGACGAGGCTGCCGCCGACGAGGAGGTGGAAGAGGAGGATGAGGACGAGGAGGCAGACGAGGAGGCCGACGAGAGTTCTGAAACCCCTCAGGTCACCGATGCCTGCACGCGCAGCGACGTCGCGTGTCGCTGGCGACCGTCATCACGCTGGCTGAGACGAGACCCTGGTCCGGCGGAGTTGGCGACATGGCTCGGCGCGCCGGGCCTGTCTATAAGGGGCCTGAAAGGACGCCGCCATGCTCGCCACCTCGCACGCCTTCAAGGAGAACGCCCACGAGGCGCTGCGCAACGAGAGCCTGCAGCGCAGCCTCGCCCGGAGCAAATCGAGCTTCCAGGCGCGCCGGGCGGCGGCGGTGATGAACCTGCCCGAGTTCGAGCAGCTCCGCGACGAGGGCCGCGCGATCAAGGACCACGCACTCGCCAACCTCGACTTCTACCTGGAGCAGTTCGCCGCGAGCGTGGAGCGCGCAGGCGGGCACGTCCACTGGTGCAGCACCGCTGACGAGGCACGCGAGGCCGTGCTCGGGATCTGCACCGAGGCCGGTGCCCGGACCGTGACCAAGGGCAAGAGTATGATTAGCGAGGAGCTGGCCCTCAACGATCACCTCGAGCGCCATGGCGTCGTGCCGATCGAGACCGATCTCGGCGAATACATCATCCAACTCCGCCGGGAGCACCCGAGCCACATCATCGCCCCCGCGTTCCACCTCAACCGCGAGGACTGGGAGGCGCAGTTCCGCGCGAGCCACACCGACCTGCCCGAGGACCGTGTTTTCGCGGAGCGGCGCGATATCCTGACCGAGGCGCGCTCGCGCCTGCGCGAGCGGTTCCTCGCCGCGGACGTGGGCATCACCGGCGCTAACTTCCTCATCGCCGAGACCGGCAGCAGCGTGATCGTGACCAACGAGGGCAACGGCGACCTCACGCAGACGCTGCCGCGGGTCCACGTCGCCATCGCCAGCATCGAGAAAATCGTGCCTACGCTGGAAGACGCGACCAGTTTGCTCCGCCTCCTTGCCCGTAGCGCCACGGGCCAGGATTTCTCCGTCTATACAACGTTCAGCACGGGCGGGCGGCGGCCCGGCGACCTCGACGGACCGGAGGAATACCACGTCGTGCTCGTGGACAACGGGCGCAGCGCCATGGTGGGCACCGAGTTCCAGGACATGCTGCGCTGCATCCGCTGCGCCGCTTGCATGAACCACTGCCCGGTCTATGGCGCGATCGGCGGCCATGCCTACGGCTGGGTCTATCCCGGCCCGATGGGCAGCGTGCTGACGCCTGCGCTGATCGGCGTGGACGAGGCCGGGAACCTGCCGAACGCGACGACCTTCTGCGGCAAGTGCGAGAGCGTGTGCCCGGTGAAGATCCCGCTCCCCAAGATGATGCGGCATTGGCGGGAGCGCGAGTTCGAGCGGCATCTCCAGCCCGCCGCGCAGCGCAAGAACCTCGCGCTCTGGGCCTGGTTCGCCCGGCGTCCGGCCGCCTACCGTGCCATGACCCGCGCCGCCGTCGCAGCACTCGGCCTTGCTGGGCGCAAGCGGGGCCGCTTTGCCAAACTGCCGCTCGCGTCCGGCTGGACCACCTCGCGCGACATGCCCGCGCCCGAGGGCGAGACCTTCTTCGCCCGCTACGCCCGCACGCAGCGGTCGAAGGCATGACCGTCGTGCCGGCGGGGCGGGCATGACGAAGGACGCGGTTCTCGGCGCGATCCGCCGCGGGCTGCGCCGCGGCCCGCTGTCGCCCGACCAGCAGGCCATGCTGCTCGGACGGCTTGCCCAGCACCCGCGCCACCCGATTCCGGCGCGCAGCCAGGTCAGCCGGACGGAGCAGGTTGCGCTGCTCGTGCGCAACGTGGAGAAGGAGTTCGGCACGGTGGAGCGCGTTAGCGACCCGGACTCGGTGCCGGGCGCTGTCGCCGCCTTCTTGGCCGCCCAGAATTTGCCGAGCGAGTTGGTCATGGCGCCGCATCCGGAGCTGCGCGCGATGCCTTGGGACGAGCGGCCTCTGCTCCGCGTGCGCGAGGGCCGGGCGGAGGCGAGCGATCAGGTGAGCCTGCAGCACGCCTTCGCAGGGATCGCCGAGACGGGCACGCTGATGCTGCCCTCAGCCCCGGAACGGCCGACAACGCTGAACCTCCTTGCCGACACAGCGATCGTGGTACTGCGCGCCTCGCGCGTCGTCGGCCCGTATGAGGACGCCTGGGACCTCCTCCGCGCGGAGCGGCAGGACCCGGCACCAAGGAGCGATGCCTGCGGCTTCATGCCGCGCAACGTGATGCTCGTGACCGGCCCATCGCGGTCCGCCGACATCGAGCAGACCCTTGAGCTGGGTGCGCATGGACCGCGCCAGCTCCATCTAGTGCTGATCGACGATGACCCGGAGAGCCCTGCCGCATGAAGAGCGACCACCTGAACGTCACGTTCTCACCCTGGACGACGCCGCCTGATCTGACAGCTGGCTTCATGGGCGCCATCCTGCAGATTCAGCTCAACTTCGCCCGTGCTACAGCCGATGCAGCGGTCGCTGCCCAGTTCGGCTTCGCCCGTGCGGTCGCGGCAGCAGCGCTCGACGCGCAGCAATCCTTGATGCGTCACATGCTGGCCGGCGCCTTCTCTCGATATTGAGCGGACCGTGGCGCGCGGGCTCACCGAGGCCGACCGCCTGGCCTGGGCCGGTTACGCATTGAACGTGCGCGCCCTGCGCGCGGAACCGCCCATACTGCCGCCGCCGGAGACGCCGCAGCCTCCACCATCCGCGCACGCACCAGCACGCCCAGCGTCCATCGCACTGCGTCGGCCGGCCCCGCCCGTGCAGGTCGGCGCCGCGCCGGCCGGGCTGGACCGGGGAACGTGGACGCGATTCCGCACCGGGAAGCTCGCCCCCGCCCGCACGCTCGACTTGCACGGCCACACCGTGCAATGCGCCCACGACGCGCTGCATGGGTTCCTCCGCGCCGCGCACGCCGAGGGCCTGCGCTGCGTCGAGATCGTCACGGGACGCGGGCAAAGGGAGGACGGCGCGCTGCGGCGCGAGCTGCCGCACTGGCTGAACGGCCCCGAGCTGCGCCCGATCGTGCTGGCTGCAAGTCATCCGCATCCGGCGAATCCGGGCAGCGTGCGGGTGCTGCTGCGGCGGGCGCGGGAGCGGCGCTGACGCGTATATGTTGCGCAATGTCAGCAGCGTTGGGAAACGATCTACATGTCTGGTATCAGCGGCTCTGTTCAGTCCCCATCCTGTTCCCCTCACCGTCACGCCCGTGCCAAGCACGGGCATGACGGGATCGGGCATCCATGATGTCCGTAGCGCGCGGCAAAGCCTGGTGGATGCCGCAACAAAGTTCGTCTGAAGGGATGCGGGCCCGAAGGCCTGCCCCTACTTGCTATCCGGTAACGTGCAGTTCGCGCAGGAATCTAGCTGTTCTGCACAGACACTCATCGTCCTCGATCTTGCCCAATAGGGGCCATTCCGCGCCGGGCTTCGGTCCTGAACCGTCCGCTCTGTAGGCGTTGAAGCGAATGTAGCAGCCGGTGCCGGCCCAATCCTTCTTGCCTTCCGGGCGGCTGATTGTCAGGCGAACTCTTGTTCGGCCATCGCCAGTGAAAACGTCGATACAGCGGTTTCCTCGGGTGTCGGTCCAGATTTCGGACATTGCGTGCGATCCTAGAAAAGCCGTGCGGGATTGCACGGCACCAGCAAGACGTTTGTCCGAGCTGATTACCCTCACTCACGAGGTCACATTTATGGGATAGTCTGTGCTGCTGCACATACCTTAACGCACCGCCTCGCTCTCCGCCGGCTTCGGCGCTGCGATCTTCGCCTCGATACGGTCCCAGATCGCAGCCGCCAGGTTGGTCCCGTCGAAGCGCTGCACCTCCTGGATGCCTGTCGGCGAGGTCACGTTGATCTCGGTCAGCCAATCGCCGATCACGTCTATGCCCACGAAGAGGAGACCGTGGTCGCGCAGGAACGGGCCGATCCGTGCGCAAATCTCGTTGTCGCGCGCGGTGAGCGACGCCTTCTCGGCACGGCCGCCGACGTGCATGTTGCTCCGTGCCTCACCCTGGGCGGGGATGCGGTTGATGGCGCCCATCGGCTCGCCGTCCACCAGGATCACGCGCTTGTCGCCCTGGCGCACGGCCGGCTCGTAGCGCTGGATCATCAGCGGCTCGCGCGAGCGGGCGAAGTGCATCTCGAGCAGCGCGCCGAGGTTCTCGTCGTCCTCGCGGATCCGGAACACGCCCGCACCGCCGTTGCCGAAGAGCGGCTTGACCACGATGTCGCGATGCTCCGCCCGGAAGGCGCGGATCGCATCGACGTCCCAGGTGACGAGGGTCGGGGACATCAGCTCGGGGAAGTGCGTGACCAGCAGCTTCTCCGGGCTGTCCCGCACCCAGCGCGGGTCGTTGACCACCAGCGTGCGCGGATGGACGTGCTCCAGCATGTGAGTGGCGGTGATGTAGGCCATGTCGAAGGGCGGGTCCTGGCGCATGAGGATCACGTCCACGGCGCCGAGGTCGAGGCGTTCCGCCGGGCCGAAACTGTGGTGGCCGTCCTCCCCGCGCCGAACGGTGACGGGCCGGGCCACCGCGGTTAACCGCTCCGCCCAGCACCCCTCCGGCGTTTTCTTGCCTTCCCGTAGGCTCATGTGACGAACGTCATAGTGCCAGAGCCGGTGGCCTCGCGACTGTGCCTCCATCATGAGCGCGAATGTGCTGTCCGCGTCTGGGTTCACGCCTTCGATCGGGTCCATCTGGACCGCGACGCGCAAGGGCTTGGACATGCTCGGCCTCGACGACTGGGTAAGCCCTCCTAGCAGAGCAACCGATAGGAGGCGAGGAGAGCCGCGGTCGTGACAATCGTGCATGTCGCTCCTGATTTTGTGAGTATTCTGGCCATAGTTATGCCACAATGTCTCGAGCCGCGATTTCCGGAGAGCCTCGTCATGATCGTTGACCTGCGTATTTACACCTGCCGCCCGAACCGCGCTGGCGAATTCGTGGCGATTTACAAGGAGATGGCCTGGGCGTTGCAGCAAAGACACCTCGGCCGCTGCCTCGGCTGGTTCACGACTCAGGAAGGTCAGCTCAACCAGGTCGTCCACCTCTGGGCCTACGAGAGCCAGGCCGATCGAGAGACCCGGCGCGCCGCGCTCGCAGCCGATCCGGCCTGGAATGCCTACCTCACCCGCGTCGCGCAGGCGGATGTGCTGCTCGCCATGGAGAACCGTCTCCTCCGCCCCACTGACTTCTCGCCCGTCGCGTGAGCCCGTTCACGGCACTCCCAGCCGTCAGCTTCTTCATGGCCGACGTGGGCGGCGGCATCGGGCCGTATCTCTCCATCTGGCTGCAGGCCCACGCCGGGTTCGACGCCGAGCGTGTGGGCACGGTGCTCACCGTCGGCAGCATCGCCAGCGCTCTCGTCGCGACGCCCGCTGGGCTGGTCGTGGACCGGCTCGGCCGGCCGCGGCTCATGCTCGCCCTGGCTTGCTTCCTCATCGTTGCCGGCACGCTCGCGCTCATCCCGGCCCACGCGTTCTGGGCCGTGGCGCTGGCGCAATGCGTGGTCAGCGCGGGTGGGGGCCTAGCCAGCCCGAGCGTCGCCGGACTGGCGCTCGCCGTCGTCGGCAAGGAGCGCTTCCCGCGCCAGCAGGGCACGAACGATGCGGCGAACCATGCGGGGAACGTGGCCTCCAACGTGCTCATCGGAGGGTTGTCCGTTCTGATCGGCATCTCGGCCGCCTTCGCGGTGCTCGCCGCCACGGCGGCGGCGACGGTCGGCGCCCTCCTGCTCATCCCTGCCCGTGCCGTGGACGAGAGCCGGATGCGCGGGCGCGCGCCGGGCGTCATAGCCGAGCAACGAAGCACCTCGCCTGGGCTGCTGCGCAACCCGCAGTTCCTGTCGCTGCTCGCCGCCGTCGGCCTCTTCAACGTCGGCAACGTCGCCATGCTGCCGATGCTGGTGCTGCGCATCGAGGCGCTGGGCGGCGGAGATCCGACGCGCTGGGTGTCCATCGCCATCATCGTGCTCTACCTCACGATGATTCCCGTGGCTTTCCTCGGCGGGCGCGCAGCCGAGCGTTTCGGGCGCCGCAACATTCTCGCGGTGGCGTTCGTGGTGCTCCCAATCCGTGGGCTGATGTGCGCGTTCGCCAGCGACATCTCCTGGCTCGTGCCGATCGAGATGCTTGACGCGCTCGGCGCCGGGATCATCAGCGTGGCAACCCCGGCGGCGATCGTGGACTGCACCTACGGAAGCGGGCGCACGCAGACCGCGATGGGCGCGATGCAGACGGCGTGCGCGGTCGCCGCGTCCGTCTCGACGCTCATCGCCGGCGTGGTCGCGACCAAGGTCGGCTGGCCCGCGATGTTCACCACGCTCGCCGTCTTCCCGGTCCTGGGCCTTCTGATCCTGCGCCTCGACCTGACGCGGGGTGGGGTGCGCGCTCAGGCGGCCGCGGCGGCGACGAGTGCTGCCGTGTATGGGTCGCGTGGCGCCTGGAACACCGCGTCTGCCTCGCCCTCCTCGACGATGTGGCCGGCGCGCATGACCGCGACGCGGTGACTCATGGCGCGCACGACGGCGAGGTCGTGGCTGATGAACACGTAGGCGAGGCTGTGCCGCGTCTGCAGCTTGCGTAGCAGTTCGATCACCTGCGACTGCACTGAGCGATCCAGCGCGCTCGTCGGCTCGTCCAGCACCAGCAGGTGCGGTTCCAGGACGAGCGCGCGCGCGATGGCGATGCGCTGCCGCTGGCCGCCGCTGAACTCGTGCGGGTAGCGCTCGGCCATGGCGGGATCGAGGCCTACCTCGCTCAGCGCCGCCATTACCTTCGCCTGCCGCTCGCGCGCGCTGAGACCGCTGGCGTGGACGCGGAGGCCCTCGGCGACGATCTCTCCCACGGAGAGCCGCGGCGAGAGGCTGCCATACGGGTCCTGGAACACGACCTGCATCCGTGCCCGCAGAGCGCACATCTGCGCGGTGCCGTAGGCTTTGAGGTCGTTCCCCTCGAAGGCGATCCGCCCTGACGCGGGCAGCAGGCGCAGCAGCGCGAAGCCGAGCGTCGTCTTGCCCGACCCGCTCTCGCCGACGATCCCCAGCGTCTCGCCTCTCCGAACGGCGACGTTCGCGTTATCCACTGCGAGCACCTCGCCGACCTTGCGGCGCAGGACGCCGCGGCGGATCGCGAAGGCGACGCGCACGGACTCCCCGCGCAGGATCTCCGGGGCGCCGGGCGGCACGGACGCCGGACGGCCGCGCGGCTCGGCGTCGAGCAGCAGCCGCGTGTAGGAGTGCTCGGGCTGGGCGAACACCTGCGCGACCGGACCGTGCTCCACGATCTTCCCGGCCTTCATGACGCAGACCCGGTCCGCGTGCCGCCGCACCAGGTTGAGGTCGTGGCTGACGAGGAGGAGCGCGAGACCGCGCGCCGCCTTCTCGCGATCCAGGAGCGCCAGGATGGCCGCTTGCGTGGTCACATCCAGCGCCGTCGTAGGCTCGTCGGCGATGAGGAGCGCCGGGTCGTTCGCGAGCGCCATCGCGATCATCACGCGCTGCCGCTGGCCGCCCGAGAGCTGGTGCGGGAAGGCGCCGAGCCGCCCCGAGGCGTTCTTGAACCCGACTTCCGCGAGGAGATCCGTGACCTGCCTACGGGAGAGCTTGCGCCCGTGCAGCGCCCCGGCCTCGGCCACCTGCCGCCCGACCCGGTGCAGCGGGTTGAGGCTCGTCATCGGTTCCTGGAACACGATGCCTGCGACGCCGCCCCGCAGCCGCCGCAGAGCTCTCGGCCCGGCATGCGGCACATCCACCCCATCGAGCATCACGCCGCCCTGGACCGCGGCGCCGGGCGGGAGCAACCCGAGCACAGAGAGCGCCGTCAGCGACTTGCCCGAACCGCTCTCGCCGACGAGCGCGAGCGTCTCGCCCCGGTTCAGCGTGAAGCTCACTCCGTCCACGACAGGGCGCGCTAGCCCGAAGCGGACCGTGAGGCCCTCGACGGCGAGGAGGCTCGTGGCGGACAGTGCCGCCGGATCAGGCGAGATGCCCGGAGCCTTGGCCTGCGCCGTCACGACCCGCATCACACGGGCATCTTGCGCGGATCGAAGGCGTCGCGCACCGCCTCGCCGATGAACACCAGGAGGACCAGGATCCCGCCGAGCACCACGAACGCCGTGAAGGCGAGCCAGGGCGCGCCGAGGTTGTTCTTGCCCTGCGCCACCATCTCGCCCAGCGACGGCGAGCCCGGTGGCAGCCCGAAGCCCAGGAAGTCGAGGCTCGCGAGCACCGTCACCGACCCGCTCAGGATGAACGGCAGGAAGCTCAAGGTCGAGATCAGCGCGTTCGGCAGGATGTGCCGGGCCATGATCGCTCCGTCCCGGACGCCCAGTGCCCGCGCCGCGCGCACGTAGTCGAGGTTCCGCCCGCGCAGGAACTCGGCGCGCACGACGCCGGTCAGCTGCATCCACGAGAATGCCAGCAGGAACCAGAGCAAGACCCAGAAGCCTGGCACGATCACACTGCCCAAGATGATCAACATATAGAGCTGCGGCATCCCGGACCAAACCTCGATGAACCGCTGGAAGAACAGGTCCACGAACCCGCCATAGTAGCCCTGCACCGCGCCCGCGGCGATGCCGATGATCGACGAGAGCAGCGTGAGTGCCAAGCCGAACAGGGTCGAGATGCGGAAGCCGTAGATCGCCCGCGCCAGCACGTCGCGCGCCTGGTCGTCCGTGCCCAGCCAGTTGCGCCACGAGGGCGGAGTCGGGGCGGGGGAGGGGAGGTCAGGGATCACGGTGTCGTAGCTGAAGGGGATCAACGGCCAGACCATCCAGCCGTGTGCGTTGATCGCGGCGCGCAGCTCGGGGTCGGTGTAGTCGGCCTCCGTCGGCATGAAGTCCGGCCCGAAGCGGTCGCCGCTCAGGTCCTGGAAGACGGGGAAGAAGAGGTGCCCGTTGAAGTCCACGATCAACGGCCGATCGTTCGCGACGAGCTCGGCGAACAGGCTGATGATGAACAGGATGCTGAACAGGATCGCCGACCACCAGCCCCGCTTGTGCGCGCGGAAGATCGCGAAGCGCCGCCGCGAGACCGGCGACAGCCCGATCATCGGGCTCATCGCCGGGCCTCGAAGTCGATGCGCGGGTCCACAACGGTGTAGAGCATGTCGCCGATGATCTGCAGCACCAGGGCGAACAGGGTAAAGATGTAGAGCGTGCCGAACATCACGGGGTAGTCGCGCCGGATCGCGCTCTCGAAGCCGAGCAACCCTAGCCCGTCCAGGCTGAACACGATCTCGATCAGCAGCGCCGAGCTGAACAGGATGCTGAGAAAGGCGGACGGGAACCCGGCCACGATCAGCAGCATCGCATTGCGGAACACGTGGCCGTAGAGCACCCGCTGCTTGCCCGCTCCTTTCGCCTGAGCCGTGACCACGTAGTGCTTTCGGATCTCTTCGAGGAAGCTGTTCTTGGTCAGGATCGTGAGCGAGGCGAAGCCGCCCGCGACCATGGCGGTGATCGGCAGCACCATGTGCCAGAGATAGTCGCCGACCCGCGCTGGCCACGGCCACGCGGAGGAGCCGGACGTGGTCAGCCCGCGCAAGGGAAACCATTGCACGAAGCTCCCGCCGGCGAACAGCACCGCGAGCAGGATCGCGAACAGGAAGCTCGGCACCGCATAGCCCACGAGCACGGCCGCGCTCGTCGCCACGTCGAAGCGCGACCCGTCCCGCACTGCTTTCGCGATGCCGAGCGGAATGCTCACGAGATAGACGAGCAGCGTGCTCCAAAGCCCCAGGCTGATGCTCACCGGCATGTGCGTGAGCACCAGGTGCAGCACCGATTGCCCGCGGAAGAAGCTCTGCCCGAAGTCGAAGCGGAGATATGCCCCCAGCATGATCAGGAACCGCCGCCACGCCGGCTTGTCGAAGCCGAACTGCCGCTTGAGGTCGGCGACGAGCTTGGGGTCCAGCCCGGCGGCGCCGCGATAGCCGTTGACGGTACCCTGCAGGTCGCTGCTCGGCCCCGACATGCGCGCCGTGGCGCTCGTCCCGTGCCCCTTCAGCTCCGCGAGCGCCTGCTCGACCGGTCCCCCTGGCGCCAGCTGCACGATCGCGAAGTTGATGGCGACGATGCCGACTAGCGTCGGCACGAGCAGCAGCAGGCGGCGGAGGAGGTAGGCGCCCACCCTACATGCCCCAATCTTGCATGCTCTAGTGCGCCGGGCCCATCCGAGCCGCATCCACCTTCGCGGCGCGGGCGGGGTCCACCCACCAGCTATCCAGCACGAACCCGTCCCGCACGGGCTTGTCCGGCCGCCCGAAGCGGTCCCAGCTCGCGACCCTGAAATCCTGCGAGTGCCAGTTCGGCACCAGATACCAGCGCCACATCAGCACCCGGTCGAGCGCCCGGCCGGCGGCGCGCAGCTTGGGGCGGGTATCGGCGCGGATCACCTGCTCGACGAGCAAGTCCACCGCCGGGTCGCACACGGCCATGACGTTGCTGCTGCCCTTCACCTTCGCGGCCTGGCAGGTGAGCTCGTCGCGCAGCTCCGTTCCGGGCAGGTCGCTGCCAGGATAGATGATGGGCGTGACGTCAAAGTCAAAGTCGTCCGTGAGGCGCTCGTATTGCGCTGGGTCCACCGTGCGCACCTGGACTGCCATGCCGAGCTTCTCAAGCTGCTGCACGTAGGGCAGCGTCACCCGCTCCATGTTCGGGTCGCTGAGCAGGATGGTGAACGCCATCTGGCTGCCCTGCGCGTCCACTAGCTTGCGGCTCTGCACCTTCCAGCCCGCTTGCTCCAGAAGCTGCAAGGCGTGGCGCAGCCCCTCGCGATTGTAGCCGGAGCCGTCCGTCACCGGCACCTTAAACGGCTGGGTGAACAGCTCGGGCGGCAGCTCGCTGTGGAATGGCTCCAAGAGCTTCAGCTCGTCCGGCTCGGGCAGGCCGGTCTCTTCCTCGTCGGTGCCGCCGAAATAGCTCCTGGTGCGGGTGTAGGCGTCGTAGAACAGCGCCTTGTTCATCCACTGAAAATCGAGCGCCAGCCCGATCGCCTGGCGCACGCGCGGGTCCTGGAACTGCGGGCGCCGGGTGTTCATGGCGAAGCCCTGGACGCCGATGGGGAGATGGTGCGGGATATCGTCCTTGCGCACGAGGCCGTCGCGGGCGGCGGGGAAGTCGTAGCCGGTGGCCCATTGCCGGGCGATGTTCTCCTCCCGCCAGTCCACCCGCCCGGCCTTGAACGCCTCGAACGCGACGGTCGGGTCGCGGTAATACTCGATGCGGACACGGTCGAAGTTGTCGAGCCCGCGGCCTGTGGGCCGGTCCTTGGCCCACCAGTCGTCGCGCCGCGCATAGGTCACGGTGCGGCCCATGTCGAAGCTCTCGACCTTGTAGGGACCGGACCCCATCGGCGCCTCGGTGAGCGGCTTGGTAAAGTCGCGCGTCGCCCACCAGTGCTCGGGCAGGACCGGCAGCCCGCCCACGAGGAGCGGCAGCTCGCGGTTCTCGTTCGAGCGGAACCGGAACACCACTCGCCGCGGCCCCTGCACCTCGACCCCTGCCACGTCCGCGAAGGTGACGCGGAAGCTCGGCCGGCCCTTCTCCAGGAGCGTCTTATAGGTCCAGGCCACGTCCTCGGCGGTGACCGGAGTGCCGTCCGCGAAGCGCGCCTCGGGGCGGAGCTCGAAGGCTACCCACATCCGGTCGGGCGGGATCTCGATGGTCTGGGCGAGGTGCCCATAAGCCGTCGCAACCTCGTCCGCGGAGGGAACAAGCAGGCTCTCCCAGACATGGCCGACCGCGGTGCCGGATTGTGTGCCGCCGACGCCCGGTTGCCATGCGTCGCCGGTGCCCATCGCGGGATTGCCGCCGAGGATGAACGGGTTGAAGCCGTCGAAGCTGCCGACCATCGCGAACACGACCTCGCCGCCTTTCGGGGCGCTCGGGTTCACGTAGGGGAAATAGGGGAAGTCGGCGGGCAGGGCAGGGGTGCCCAGGATGGCGATGGCGTGGGAGCGGGTCACCTGTCCCTGGGCCTGCGACTGCTGGTCCTGCGCGGAGGCGGCCCACGGCCAGGTGGTGAGCAAGGCGGCGAGGAGAAGGAGCATCGAACGCATTGGGAGCCTCAAAGCCTAGAGGCTCAGCATAGGCGACCGAGGAGGCGAGCAGGTCAAGCGCCGCCGCCGACTCAGGCGAAGTCAGTCGCCTCCGCCAACCGGCGCAACCTCGATTGTGCGCACGAACAGCCCGAGTGGGCGGGGATCGCGGTTCTGCTCGTAGAGTATGGGCGAGCGCGGGTGAGGGATTACCAGCGTCAGGCGAAGATTCCCGGCAGGTCCGATGTCCGCGGTGGGGATGCGAGCGGTGAGCAGGGTATGGAACCCGGGCGCTACGTGCCAGTCGGCAACCCGATGGCCGTTCGCTTGGAGGAGAATGTGCGCGGGTTCCTGACCCGGTGGATCGTAGGCGTTGCCAATGAGGGTGACGATGGCGTCTCGACCGGGCGGAAGGCTGCTCGCATCGAATAATAGGCTCGCGCGGCCCGAAATGGTCCAGCGTCCGCCGGACTGGGGGTCGCTCCACCCATCTTCGATCGATCTGTTCGCCTCCCTGGAGCCGAGGGCGATAGCCTGGCCGAGGGGGAGCGGCACCCGAGGGAGGAGGTCAGGCTCGGAGCAGTGGGCGAGCCAGCATGGCGGCGCAAAGGCCATCACTTGGCGGACCGGGAGCGGCGGGATCTCCGGGTCGAGGCTAACGTCGTTGGGAAAGACGAAGCTGGCCTCGGGGCCGATCGGACGAAGCGGAACGAGCAGGAATCCTCCGGGGAGCGGATAAGCCTTGAAGCCGGTGGTCGCGTGGAAGATGCCGTCCCGGCTATTGGCATCATAGGTAACAAAGTAGAGGTCACCCCAATTCCCTTCCGCGGCGACCAGCACGGCATCACGCAAGCTGGGCAGACCTTTGGCGAGGATGAGGCGGTGCGGCGCCTCCACCCTGGCCGGTACTGGCCCATCGGACGGAGGCCGGTTCTGCGGCGGTGAGGACGAGGCTCATGCCGCGGTTCTTAGCTAGTCACGAAATCTTCAGGAAGTAGTTACGACCACTTCGCGGCAGTTGTGTTGAGCGAATCACTCTGGGCCGTGAGCAGCAGCACCGCTTCCGCCATCAACCGCGAAGTTGCCCACCGCGAGCGCGCGCCCGTCGCCGCCGGGATGCAGTCTCTCGCCGTCCCAGCCGACCATGCGCCCGCCCGCGCCCTCGACGATGGGCACGAGCGCGGCCCAGTCCCAAACCTTGAGGTCGGCCTCCGCCACGACGTCCAGCATTCCGAGCGCCACAAGGCCGTAGCCGTAGCAATCGCCGCCCCAGGTCGTCCGCAGCACCGAGCGCTGCAGCCGTGCGAACGCCGGGCCGCTCGCGCCGGTGAACATCGCGGGCGTGGTGCAGCCTAGCTCCGCCTCAGCGAGCCGGCTGCACGGACGGCATCCCGCGCGCCCATAAGCGCCGCGGAACCGGGTCGGCTTGCCGCGCACGCCGACCCACCGCTCGCCCAGGATCGGCTGGTCGAGCACGCCGAGCAGCGGCTCCTCGCCGTCCATCAGCGCGATCAAGGTGCCGAACAGGGGCCGCCCGGTGATGAACGCGCGCGTGCCGTCTATCGGGTCGAGCACCCACCGGAGCCGCGCCTCCGGACGGACCAGCCCGGCCTCCTCGCCGAGGATTCCGTGGTCAGGGAAATGCTCACCGAGCAGGGTGCGCATGGCCTGCTCAGCCGCGCGGTCCGCCTCCGTAACGGGCGAGAGATCGCTCTTGGCCTCGGCTTCTAGCCGCGCGCGATACCAGGGGCGAATCGCGGCGCCGGCCGCGTCGGCCGCGGCCTCGGCGGCCGTGACCAGCGCCGCGAGGTTCAACGCCGGGCGTTCAGTGCTTGACGGCGCTGTCGTTGGTAGCGCCCTTCGGCGACTGCTCGCTCTGGCTCTGCTGCGCCTGCGGCGTGTTCTGGGTGGGTCCGGGCTGGCTCATTTGCCCGGCCGCGGCGGCTGAGGCAGGCGCGCCACCGGCGGGCTTGACGACGCCCGGCTGCTGGGCCGCGGCGTTCGAGTTGGCGGCGGGAGCGGCTGGCGCCTTGGCGCTCTCCGCGGCCGCGTTGGCGGGCGCTGCGGGCAGGGGCACCGGGTTGTGCGAGAGGCTGCGCAGGTAGTCTATGACGTCCGCCCGCTCCTTCTCGTCCCCGATGCCGGCGAAGGCCATCTTGGTGCCCGGCGCGTAGGTGCGCGGGCTGGTGAGCCACTGGTTCAGCTCGTCGAAAGTCCACGGACCCTTCTTGTCCTTGAGCGCGGCCGAGTAGTCGAAGCCCGCCATATGCGCGTGCGGTCCGCCAACGACGCCGTAGAGGTTCGGGCCGACCTTCGCGGGCTGGCCTTCGTCGAAGCTGTGGCACGCGACGCAGAGCTTGTGCACGTCCGCGTCGCCGGCCTTCACGTCTGCCGTCTGGAGCGCCACGGCGATCGGCACCTCCGGCGGCCCATTGGACGCTCCCGCCTGCGGCGCCTCTTCCGCCTTCACGCCCTCGACCTTGATCGCGAGCTTCTTCGGGATCTCGGGATTGATGACCCAGTCGGACACGACCGTCGCGACCATGAAGGCGACCCCAGCCGCAAGCACGGCTCCCAGCGCCTTGTTGACTTCCAAGCTTTCCATGAACCCTGACCCCGATCCTCTGCCGTTGCGTCGGCGCGCGGCGGCACCTAAAACCGGCGGCACTCTATGAGAACCATCCTGGCGCATCAACCCGGCCGGCGGCCGTCGGATCACCCGTGAACCCGCCCATGAACCCAATCGTCGTGATCCCGGCGCGCATGGCCAGCACGCGCCTGCCGGGCAAGCCGCTCGCGCTGATCGCCGGACGGCCGATGATCCTCCACGTCGTCGAGCGCGCGCTGGAGGCGGCCATCGGCCCCGTTGCCGTAGCCTGCGCCGAGCAGAGGCTTGCCGAGGTCGTCCGCGCGGCCGGTGCGCTCGCCGTGCTCACCGACCCGGCGCTTCCCTCCGGCTCGGACCGCGTCAACGCCGCGCTCGCGGCGCTAGACCCTGACGGCCAGCACGACGTCGTCGTCAACCTGCAAGGGGATCTGCCGCTGATCCCGCCCGCCACGCTCCGCTCGGTCCTCGTCCCCCTTGATGATCCGGGGGTGGACATCGCGACGCTGGTGGCACCGATCCTGGGCGTGGAAGAGGCTATGGCGCCGAGCGTCGTGAAGGCCGCCTGCGCGTTCGAGGACGGCCGCGCCGTCGCGCCAGCGCTCTACTTCTCGCGCTTGCCGGTGCCGTGGGGCGAGGGACCGCTCTGGCATCATATCGGCGTCTATGCTTACCGGCGGGCGGCACTCGCCCGCTTTGTGGGGCTTCCGGCGAGTCCGCTGGAGCGCCGTGAGAGCCTTGAGCAGTTGCGCGCCTTGGAGGCCGGAATGCGTATCGCCTGCGCCCAGGTGGAGACCGCGCCATTCGGCGTGGACACGCCGGCCGACCTCGACCGTGCCCGCGCCGCGCTGGAGAAATGCTCAGGATGATGCCGGCGGCTACGACCCCGATCGCCTTCCCGATCGCCTTCCAAGGGCGTCCGGGTGCCTACTCGGATCTCGCCTGTCGCCAGGTGCTTCCCGGCCGACCCACGCTGCCCTGCGATACGTTCGAGGCCGCGATCGAGGCGGTGCGCGAAGGGCGCGCGGGCCTCGCCATGCTGCCCTGCGAGAACTCGCTCGCCGGGCGGGTGCCTGACATTCACTCGCTGCTGCCCGAGAGCGGCCTGCATATCGTGGGCGAGCATTTCCAGCGCGTCGAGCACTGCCTGCTCGGCGTGCCCGGCGCGCGGGTCGAGGATATCCGCCGGGTCCACAGTCACGCTGTCGCTCTCGGTCAGGTTCGCCGCCTGTTGCGAGAGCTGGGGGCCGAGGCGGTAGTCGAGGCGGACACGGCTGGAGCCGCGGGGCTGGTGGCGGGCTGGGGCAGGGTGGACAGCGCCGCCATCGCGTCCGCGCTCGCCGCGGAGACATACGGCCTCGCGATCCTCCGCGCGAACGTCGAGGACGCTTCCCACAACACGACGCGGTTCTACATCGCCGCCCGCGAGCCGCGCGTGCCGCCGCCGGAGGCGCCGAACCTGATGACGACGTTTGTGTTCCGTGTCCGCAATGTGCCGGCCGCGCTCTACAAGGCGCTCGGCGGCTTCGCGACAAACGGCGTGAACATGACCAAGTTGGAGAGCTACATGCTCGGTGGCCAATTCACGGCGACGCAGTTCCTCTGCGACGTGGACGGGCACCCGGAGCAGCCGCCGCTGCGCCGGGCGCTGGAGGAACTGAGCTTTTTCTCGCGCGAGGCGCACATCCTGGGCGTCTATCCGAAGGCGGCAAGTCGCGCCGGGAGTGCGGAGGGAGATTAGCTTGAGGGCAGGGGCCTCATGGCAGCCCGGAGGGGCTGCCATGAGTGGGCTGGAGCCTAGGCGGCCAGCTTGCGCCGGCGAATGAGGCCGGCACCGACGAGCGCCGTGCCGAGCAGCGCCATGGAGGCCGGCTCGGGGACGGGGTCCTGGCAGTCAACGATCTTCACTTCGACGTCGCCGCTGCGCGTGCTGCCGCTGCCGGAGAGATCGGTGTCATAGATGTCCACCTGAGCCTGGGCACCGTCAGCGAACGTCACTTCCTGGATTGCATAGTAGGTACCGTTGCTCTTGTCGAAGTTGGTGTCGCCATTCCACTTCACCGATCCGTCGTAGGAGGAGTAGATGGCGAACCAGTCGAAGTTGAGGGAGGCCGTGCCGCTGCCTTGGCCATTCTGGCTGGCCGTCGCAGAGCCGGGCTGCGTGAAATTCAGCGTCAGATTGATCTTGTCTGTCGCCGTGTTCCGCCCCATTCGGGCCTGTTGCTATCTGTGCCCTGAAATCGTGAGGAAGTCCAGATTGTCGTACGTGTCGTGCGAAGTGCCGGCGGTCAGGTTGCCGGTGGCGAACGGGCTGTCAATGTAGGTCTGGGCGAAGCTCACGCCGTTGCCGCCGGGGCCGTTGTCGGTGAATGCGGCGGTGCCCCCGAAGACGGTGGCGTGGCCCTGGGTGGCGCCGAGAAGAGTGCCAAGCGCTAGTGTGGCAGAAGTGAGGAGGAGCTTGTTCATCGAGGTTTCCCACTGTAAGTCGCGGTCCAGGTGCTGTCCCGCCGTGGGATACGAGAGTGCAACACCCGTGCCAAACGTCCCGGTTGTATGAATTGGTAAGCAATACAGCTTCTGCGACGCATTTGGCCCACGATCAGGACTGAAAATGGCAAGTTTGCCGACATGTTCCCTCGCCGAACACGTTGATCCAAGAAGAAGATTGGCGTGCGAGTGTCACCAGGAATCGTGCAAACGACGCCAGCAATCAGCAGATGTTAACATTTTAGACAGGCCAGATTAGGTGACTGAGTTCGCAAGTTATATCGCGCTTAAGCCAGTATACCGGCGGAGCTACGTCGTGTCGATGCAGCCATCGCACCGCGATGAACGACGTGAAACACGGAAAGGCTAAGAGATGAGCGATCTTGACTGCGGCTCGTCCTGTGTGAAGCGGTTCACATTGCAGGGCAGACCCCAAACTTGGCAGTCGGGGCTGAGTGCCCCGACCGCCGAGCCGTCTTGCGACGCTTCTATACGGGCCCACTCGACCCTGGGCCGGACTTGCTGTCGGTCTCCGGTGGCAGAGGGTCCTGGAAGCCAGGCGTTGGCTGACCTGACGACGAACCCTGCCCGGATGCCGACTGGTCGCTCGACTTGCTCATCGTGTCGGGCATCGCGGCTGCACGCCCGGCGCTACTGCTCTGGCCATCGCCGACCCCGCTGCCGCCCGGCCTCTGCGATCCTTGCACCTGGATGCGCCGGGTCTTCTCCTCGGGCTGCGTCTTGGGCAGCGTCACGGTGAGCACGCCGTTCTCGAAACCGGCCTTGACCTGGTCAGCGTTCACCGGGAACGGCAGCCGGATCGAGCGCTGAAAGGTGCCGAACGCGCGCTCGCTCACGTGAACGCCCTCGCGCTCCTCGCGCCGCTCCTGCCGCTTCTCGGCGCGGATCGTCAGGACGTCGTCGTCGAGCGAGACGTCGATATCCTTCTCGGTGACGCCCGGTAGCTCGGCCTTGATCCGCACCTCCTTGTCCGTCTCGCTGACGTCCATGTGCGGCGCCAGCATCACGCTGCCCTGTCCGCGCCCTTGGGCAGCGGGAGAACCTCCGCGCAGCACGTCGTCAAACAGCCGATTCATCTCGCGGTGCAGCGCGAGGAACGGGTCTGCCCCGCCTGTCCCGACCAAGCTGCCGGGCGAGAAGATCGTTGGATAACGAGCCATAGGTCAGTCTCCTCCTGCTCGCGCGCCCCACATCCGAGTCGCGCAAGATGGAACCTGGACTGGACAGAGTGGTTGCGTTCACGCCCTGCAGAATCGGCGCGGCGAGGCCGCCGTCAGAAGACGCCTTCGAACAGGCTGGGATAGCGCTTCGGCTTCTCGACGCCGCCCGGCGGCGCGAGACCGCGGGCGCGCAAACAGCGCAGCGTCGCCTGCTGCCGCGCATCCCGGAGTTCATACTGGTGATTGAGTGCGAACGACCCGCTGCCGGCACTGGCAGCGATCAGACGCCGGACCTCGGGATCGTCGTTCGCCTGCGCCCGGCAGGCCTGCACCGCGGGCGGGTCGTTACGACCGGCGCACGCGGCGAGCAGCAGGCAGACCACGACGAGATGCTTCACCCGGCCGCTTCCAGCCAAGCCTCGATCAACTGCCGGGCAATGCTGTCCCGAGGCGGGATGGTGAATCCGAGCGCCTCGCGGTCGCGCAGCTCTGCGCGCGTGAACCAGCGCGCGTCGCGCAGCTCGGCCGGGTCCACCGTCACGGCCTCGGTGAGCGCCTCGGCATGGAAGCCGAGCATGATGTTGGCCGGAAAGGGCCAAGGCTGGCTCGAATGGTAGCCGATCCGGCCCACGATCACGCCGCTCTCCTCACGAACCTCGCGCGCGACCGCTTCCTCCAGGCTCTCGCCAGGCTCCACGAACCCGGCCAGCGTTGAATACATCGTCGCAACGGGGAACCGCTGCGAGTGTCCGAGCAGGCAGCGGTCGCCGCGGTGGACGAGCATGATGACGGCCGGGTCGGTCCGCGGAAAGTGCTGGGTACCGCATCCCGTGCACTGCAGCACGTGACCGGCGCTGCGCGGCTCGCAGGGCGAGCCACAGACGCCGCAGAACCGATGGCGCGCGCGCCAGTGCATCAGGGCGCGCGCGTGGGCAAGCACGCTCGCGTCCGCCGCCGGCAGCGCGCCGCGCGCGGCGCGCAGGTCCTCGAACCGTCCGAGTGCCGGCGGGAGCAGCGGTGCCGGATCATCCGCCGCGCTGCAATCGACGGCGAAGACCGCAGCCTCACCGAGCCGGCCCAGGAACACCCATGGCCCGCCCACAAGCCGCACCGCCGCCGCCGCGGCGCCGCTCACGTAAGCTGCCTGCGGCCGCCCTTCATCGAATCCCTGGAACAGGCTGCGTGAGCGCCAGACAGGTACGAACAGGCTTGCTGGATCGGCGAGGCGTACCGCGATCCAAGCGTCATCCTCACGGAAAGCTACGGCTCGATCGAGGGGGCTGCCAGCGTAGGTGTTCGGCTGACGGGCGGGCAGGGCAAGCATGGGCGGCGGACATTCGCACGCGAGCATCGGGGCAGCAACGGGCACGGTGCGGCGACGCGAACCATGCGCGTCAGTCGCAGAATGTATATTATGGAAAGTTGCGCGCGTGCCCTGGTATCCGTTGGTCTGGCGACCAGCAACGGATGCCGCCTCCGCCCGGCAGCGCCCTCTACAAATGCGAGAGAACGATGGAACCGTCACCGACGAGGCTGCTGAGCGTCAACGTGCCCGTGTTCCGCAACGTGATGGAGGCGGTCGCGGTGGTGCCTTTAACGCTGAGCACGGTGTCGGTCGCGCCACGGTGCCAGGCATCCTGCTGCTGGGTGAGCGTCACGAAGCTGGACAGGTTCGACCCGTCCGCCGCCACGCCCGTGCCAGCGAGGAGCTGGCTGAGATCGAGCTTGTCGCCGTTGGTGGGCGTGAAGCCTGAGATCGTCGCCGTCCCGCCCGCGGCGTTCACGACGAAGGCGTCGTTGCCCACCCGGCTGCCGATGATCGTGTCGTTGCCGCTGCTGTCATTGACGGTGTTGCCGCTGCCGCCCAGGAAGACAAGGTTCGTGCCGCCGCCTAGGGTGATCGTGTCTTTGGTGACCAGGCTCGACGGGTCGAGCGTCTCGACGATGTGCGTTCCGGAGCCGGTCGTTACCGCATTGCCGACGCCGCTCACGGCTACCGCCCCGAGACCATTGCCGAGCGTCACCGTGTTGCTGCCTCCCCAGGCGCTGACGGCGTAGTTGCCGTTCCCGCCCGTGACGGTGTCGTTGCCCCTGCCAGCGCCGATGGCGGTCAGGTCGAACGCGCCGCCGGCGTTGCCGCCCACGGTCACTTTGTTCCCCGTGCCACCGAGACTGATACGCTGATCGCCAGTGCCGGTCGTAACCGTGGCGGTGCCTGCGGCGTCGGTGATCCGATCATTGCCGTTCCCCGTCGTGATCGCGGCGCCGGCTGCGGTCTCCAGGATCACGCTGTTGCCGTTGCCGACGGTGATGGACGCGTTGGGGTCAGCATTGCTGAGGTTGAAGTTGCCGTCACCGTCGTTGATCGGGCTCGGTGTGGGCGTGAGTGCCGCATGCGCAGACGGACGGTGCTGGGCGACGTAAGGCATCTTAGGAACTCTCCATACGCGGTGCGTTTGTATCAACTACAGTAGATACATTCATGAGGATCGTCAACGTGCCCGAAGTGCCCTCGGCTGGCCCGCCCGATCCGGAGCCGGCTGAGCAGATAGGGTCAAGGCGGCAGAACTTATCGTTCGAACAACTACTTGGCAGACGCGGCAGAGCGCCCGTCATTGGCCCGATCGACAGCCGTAAGGCGTCAGGGAAGAAGGCGATAGACCGTCGTCCGCCGCACCGTTCGATCTTCCAGGTCCAGGCTCGTCGGCACGTCATAGGCCGCCAGCGGCTCGAGGCCGTTGGTGGGCAAGTAGGCTCGACCTGGGTCAGCGACCCAGATTTCCGTCTCGGCTGCGAGCTTGCGCAACCAGGGCAGCACGCGCCGGGCCATCGGCGCTTCGTAGAAGATGTCGCCACACAGCATGAGGTCCCACGCGCCGGCGTGCCCGATGACGTCGCCGAGTTGGACCTCGACCGACACCTCGTTCAACGACGCGTTGAGCCGGATCGCGGCCGCGGCGAGCGGGTCCACGTCCGCGGCCTCGACGGCCCGGGCGCCCGCTAAAGCGCACGCCAATCCGGCGACTCCGCATCCGGCCGCGAAGTCTAGCACGCGGCGGCCTCGGACCAGCGCAGGCTCGTCCAGCACCCGGCGGGCGAGCGCCTGACCGCCCGGCCAGGCGAAGGCCCAATACGGCGGCGCCACGTTCACCTCGGCAAGCCACGCCTCCGTTGCCTGCCACAGCGGCGTGACCTCGTCGGCGAGATAGAGCAGCAGCTCGGGCACGAGCGGCGCGCAGCCGGGCCGCGTGTTGGCCGTGATGAACGCGTCGGGCGTCAAACCCAGCCGAGCAGGATTGCAAGCCCCGCGGCCAACCCCGCCTCACGGTTGAGCTTGAACAGGCGCAGGCAGCCCGCCGGGTCATTCACGTCGAGATGCCAGACCTGCCAGGCGAGCAGCACGCCCGGTAGCAGCAGCGCCGGGTAGAACGGCGGCTCCAGCCCGGCGAGCCACCCGGCCAAAGCGAGCAGCGCTAGCGTGGCCGCGTAGCAGGCGGCAAGGAATGGCCGCGTGCGCTCTCCGAACAGCCGCGCGGTCGAGCGTATGCCGACAATGGCGTCGTCCTCGCGGTCCTGATGGGCGTAGACCGTGTCGAAACCCAGGTCCCAGAAGACCGCGGCGGCGTAGATCGTGGCCCAGGCCGCGTCGAGCCGCCCGGCGCCGGCCACGTAGCCGAGCGGCGCCCCGAAGCCGAAGGTGAAGCCCATGACGAGCTGCGGCCACCATGTCACGCGCTTGGCGAGGGGATAGAGCGCGACGAGGATCAGCGACGAGGCACCCAACACCCAGGATAGCGGGTTGAGCTGCAGCAGGATCGCCAACCCCACCACGAGCAGCGAGACCAGGAAGAGCAGCGCCTGGCGCGTCCGCAGCGCGCCGGACGCGAGCGGACGGCCCGCCGTGCGCGCCACCTGGCGGTCGAGATCGCGGTCCCAGAGGTCGTTCACGGTGCACCCGGCCGCGCGCATCACCACGCTGCCGACTGCGAAGAGCGCGATGAGGCGGAACGTCTCCGCATCCGGCCGCCGCGAGAGCAGAATGCTCCACAGGCCAGGCAGGAACAGCAGCCAGATGCCGATAGGCCGGTCGAGCCGGGCGAGAAGGATATAGGGCCGCCAGGACTGGGGCAGCCGGGCGACCCAGCCGCCCGCCCGGATGTCGGTCCAGGCTGTCACCCAAGCATTCCTAGCTACCGCGATGCACCACGAACGCAGCCAGCGCGCGGAGACAGTTGGCCCGGTCGCCGAAGCCGTCGAGGTGCGCCCTCGCCTGCTCGGCGAGCATCTCCGCCTGGGCGCGTGCCCGCTCTTCCCCGTGCAGGGCGACGAGCGTCGCCTTGCCAGCGGCCATGTCCTTGCCAGCGGTCTTGCCGAGATCCTGGGTGGAGGCGGTGAGGTCGAGGAGGTCGTCGGCGATCTGGAATGCACCGCCTAGGTCGCGCCCGAAAGCCGCGATCTGCGTGCGCACGGGCGCGGGTGCCCGGCCTAGGATCGCACCGGCCTCGGCGCTGTATTGGATGAGCCGGCCCGTCTTCAGAGCCTGCATCCGCACGACCTCGGGCGCCGTGAGCGCCGCTCCTTCCGCCTCCATGTCGATCATTTGCCCGCCCGCCATGCCGCGTGCGCCGGAGGCGAGGCCGAGGGCCTGGACCAGCTCACAGCGCGCCTGCGGATCGCTGTGCGTGTCCGGCTCGGCGAGAACCTCGAACGCGCGAGCCTGCAGGGCATCGCCGGCCAGGATCGCGGTCGCCTCATCGTAGGCGCGGTGCGTGCTGGGACGGCCGCGGCGCAGGTCGTCGTCGTCCATCGCCGGCAAGTCGTCGTGAATGAGCGAGTAGGCGTGCATCATCTCGACGCTGGCCGCGACTCGGGCGGCGCAGGCGATCGCGACGCCGAACAGTGAGGCCACTTCCAGCACGAGGAACCCGCGCAGCCGCTTGCCGCCGCCCAGGGCCGCGTAGCGCATGGCGTCCACGAGCCGCCGTTCCCGCCCATCCGGCAGCGGCAGGAGCGCGTCCAGCGCCTCATCGATGGTGCTCGCCGCCTCGGCCATGGCCTCGGATAGCTCACGCGACCGCACCGCGACCTCGTCACCCGGCACCGCCTACTCCACCGGCTTGAGGGTGAGCGAGCCGTCGCCACGCTCCACGATCGCCTGCACGCGCGCCTCGGCCTCGGCGAGCTTGGCCTCGCAGTGCCGGCGCAGCGCCGCTCCCCGCTCGTAGCTCCGGATCGCGTCTTCCAGCCGCTGCTGCCCACCCTCCAGTCCGCGCACGATCCGCTCCAACTCGGCCAAGGCGTCCTCGAAGGACAGGCCGGACACCGCGTCACTCATCAGTCGGCTCCCCTCGGGGCTCCCCTCGGACCCTCTACCCAAACCCCGCGGGTGCTACAGGCTGTCATTGCCCGCGCCAAGTCCTACGTCCGCATCAGACGCCGCACGTGCACGGCGACCGAGGCGGCGAGCGCGTCGAGGTCGTAGCCGCCCTCCAGCACGGAGACGAGCCGGCCGCCGGTCATGGCCAGGAGTTGGTCCGTGATCCAGCCGAAATCGTCTGCGTCGAGGCGCAGCTCGGCGAGGGGGTCCGCCCGGTGGGCGTCGAACCCAGCCGAGACGATCAGCAGCTCCGGCCGGAACTTGGCCAGCGCGGGCAAGCCCTCGCGCTCCCAGGCGCGGCGGAAGCCGACGCCGTCGGTGCCGGGCGGAAGCGTCATATTCAGCACGTTGTCGGCGACGCCGCGCTCGGACGCAGCGCCAGTGCCTGGGTAGCAAGGATACTGGTGGCTGCTGGCGTAGAAGAGTGCCGGGTCGCGCTCGAAGATCGCCTGCGTGCCGTTGCCGTGATGAACATCGAAATCCACGACGGCGACGCGCTCGATCCCCCAGCGCGCGCGGGCGTGCAGCGCGGCAATGGCGACGCTGGCGAACAAGCAGAAGCCCATGGCGCGCGCCGGCTCAGCGTGGTGGCCCGGCGGGCGGACGGCGGCGAAGGCCGTGCCCGCCTCCCCTCTCATCACCACGTCCACCGCGGCACAGGCACCCCCCGCGGCGCGCAAGGCAGCCTCGGCGCTGCCGGTGCTCATGACCGTGTCCGGGTCGAGCCGGACGTGACGGCCCGGCGCCGGGTGCTGGGCAAGGATCGCGTCCACGTATGGCTCGGGGTGGGCGAGCAAGAGCTGCGCGCGCGCGGCCTCAGGCGCCTCCTCGCGGCGCAGCGCCGCGAAGTCGGGGTGCTCCAGTGCCGCGAGCACGGCGCGCAGCCGGTCCGGTCGCTCAGGGTGCCATGCGCCGGTGTCGTGGTCGAGGCAGGCCGGGTGCGTGAGAAGAACGGTCGTCACGACTCCTCCGGCGCCGAATCCTCGGCGCGGCGGCGAATCGTGAAGCTGAGCACGCCGCCCTCCTCGCCGAACGCCAGCAAGGCGTGCCCGGTCTCGCGGCAGAATGCCTGGAAGTCGGCGACCGAGGCGCGGTCGGTCGCGAGCACCCGCAGTCGCTCGCCGGGCTGCAACCCGCGCAGCGCCCGGTTGGCCCGCAGCACGGGCAGCGGGCAGGAGAGGCCCCGGACGTCGAGAAGATGCTCGCTCATTCTCTCTTATCCCGCGCTAGAGTAGGCTTGAGCAAGCGGGCCTGACGGGACTAAGCGAGAATATGACCTGGCGGATCGGCGTGGACCTGGGCGGCACCAAGACAGAGGTTGCGGCGCTCGACGACTCAGGGGAGATCCGGTGGCGGCGCCGGGCGCCGACAGCCGGCGAGTATGGCGCGATCGTGACCAACATAGGCGATCTCGTCCGGGCAGCCGAGGCCGAGCTGGGCGTGCGCGCGACCGTGGGCGTAGGCATCCCCGGCGTCGTCAGCCCGGTGACGGGGCTGGTCAAGAACGCGAATAGCTTAGTCTTGATCGGGCACCCGCTCGACAAGGATCTCGGCGCGGTGCTCGACCGTGAGGTCCGGGTGGAGAACGACGCCAACTGCTTCGCCCTGAGCGAGGCGGTGGACGGGGCAGGCGCCGGGTGCCGGACCGTGTTCGGCGTCATCATCGGGACGGGGTGCGGCGGCGGCGTTATCGTGGACGGGCAGGTTGTCGAGGGGCACAACCGGATCGCGGGTGAGTGGGGCCACACGCCGCTCCCCTGGCCGGAGCCGGACGAGCTGCCCATGCCGCGCTGCTGGTGCGGGCAGGTCGGGTGCTTGGAGCTCTACATCTCCGGGACCGGGCTCGCCCGCAGCTGCGACGGGCCAGGCGCGCGGGACGCGAGCACGATCCCGGCCCGTGCCGCCGCCGGTGACGCCCGCGCGCAGGCCGCGCTGGACCGGCACACGGACCGTCTCGCGCGCGGTCTCGCCGTGATCTGCAACATCCTTGACCCAGACGTGATCGTGCTGGGCGGTGGCCTGTCCAACATGGCGCACCTGTACACGCAGGTACAGCCGCTGATGATCAAGCACATGTTCAGCGACGTGGCCGACACGCCGATCCGGCCGAACGTCCACGGCGACAGCGGCGGCGTGCGGGGCGCGGCGTGGCTGTGGCCGCAGGAGAAATAGCCGCGGTAAGTCCTGCTCTCTGCCGCGACTGCGGCTCGAACCCGAGCGCGGCGTGCACCTGCCAGGTCTGCGGCTCGCGACGCCTCGTCCGCCATCCGGAGCTGAATACTCTCGGCATCGCCCACGTGGACTGCGACGCCTTCTTCGCGAGCGTGGAGAAGTGCTGCCGGCCGGAGCTGGCGGGAAAGCCCGTGATCGTAGGCGGCAGAGTGCGCGGGGTCGTCGCGGCGGCGTGCTACGTCGCGCGCATGGCGGGCGTGCGCAGCGCCATGCCGATGGCGGAGGCGCTGCGCCGCTGCCCGGATGCGACCGTGATCCGCCCCGACTTCGCCAAGTATTCGGCGGTGGCACACGAGGTGCGAGCACTCATGGAGGGCCTGACGCCGCTCGTCCAGGTGCTCAGCGTGGACGAGGCGGTGCTCGACCTGCGCGGCACGGCGCTCCTGCACGGAGCGCCGCCCGCCGCGGTGCTCGCCCGGTTCGCCCGCGACGTGGAGGCGCGGCTCGGCATTACCGTCTCGATTGGTCTCGCGCCCAACCGGCTGCTCGCCAAGATCGCTGCCGGGCGCGACAAGCCGCGCGGCTTCGCGGTCCTCGGACAAGAAGCGGCGGGGGTGCTCGCGGGCGAGCCGGTGCGTTTGCTGCCCGGCGTCGGTCCCGTCCAGGCGCGCAAGCTCGCCGCGCTGGGCATCAACCACCTGGCCGACCTGCAGGCGCTTGACGACCGCGCCGCCCTGGGGCGCCTCGGGCGTGACGGCCCTGCCCTCGCCCGGCGCGCCCGAGGCGAGGACGCGCGCGCCGTCACGCCAGGCCGCGACGCGAAGCAGGTCAGCGCCGAGACCACGTTCGACGACGACATCGCCGACCGCGCTGAGCTGCAGCGGCATCTCTGGCGGCTCGCGGAGCGCGTCACCCGGCGCCTGCGCGAGCGAGACCTGGCTGCTGGCGGCGTCGTGCTCAAGCTCAAGACGGCGCGGTTCAGCCTGCGCACGCGCGCGACCCGCCTGCCCTACCCCACCGCGCTGCCCGATGCGGTGTTCGAGGCGGCCTGCGCCTTGCTCGCCCGCGAGACGGACGGCACTTGGTTTCGGCTGATCGGCGTCGGGGCGCACCCGCTGGTGCCGGGCGAGCTCGCGGACCGTGGTGACCTCGCGGATCCCGCGGCGCCGCGGCGCGCGGCGGCTCAGCGGGCAGTCGATAGTCTGCGGCAGAGATTTGGGGGAGGGTGTAATCCGGAGGGGGTGAGGATCGCGGTTATTCTCGTGCCGCGGCGCCCATGTCACGCAGCCCTGCAGGTCAGGCCGCCGTCCACGGGAAGGCACACGCCGGTGATGTAGCCCGCCTCGTCGGAGGCCAGGAACACGGCGGCTGCCGCGACGTCCCACGCCGTGCCCATCCGGCCCATGGGACAGGCTTCGTGCCGGGCCTTGGCCATCGCCTCGGCATCCGCATACTGCCCGCTGATCTGCTGGTAGATCAGCGGCGTGTTCATCAGGCCCGGCATGATGGCGTTCGCCCGTATGCCTTGTCTCGCGTATTGCAGCGCCAGGCCGACCGTGAGCTGGTTCACGCCCGCCTTCGCGGCGTAGTAGGCGGAGTAGGGGTAGCCGGTGTAGCGGATCGCGGCGACCGAGGAGATGTTGACGATCGCCCCGCGTCCCTGGCGCACCATCGCGGGCAGCACGTGCTTGCAAGTGAGGAAGGCGCTCTTCAGGTTGACGTCGAGCATGGTGTCCCACTGCTCTTCCGAGAGCTCGACCGGTCCGCCCATGATCGTCGTGCCGACGTTGTTGTGCAGGACGTCGATCCGGCCCTCGGTCGCCAGGACCCTATCCACGATGGATTTCACCTTGCTGGAGTCCGTCACGTCCGCAGCGAAGGTCGAGCAGCGCCCGCCCAGCTCGGCGATGATCGCTCCCGTCGCGTCCGCCGCTCCACGGTCGCGGTCCACCGCGACCACGATGGCGCCCTCGCGGGCATAGGCTACCGACGCAGCCTTCCCATTGCCCCAGCCTTCGCCGGCGCTGCCAGCGCCGAAGACGAGGATGACCTTGCCTTCGAGCCGCCCGCGTCCGGGCGGGATCTCGGCGGCCGACGCTGTCGCGGGTGCCAGCGGACTGCTCACGGGAGCCTCCAGTCGCGCTGCGAGGCTACAGGCCGACGCTGCTCTGCATGATGCCGCCGTCGGCGAAGATCGTCGTCGCGGTCAGGTAACTCGCCCCCTCGCCCGCGAGGAAGACGACCACATCGGCGATCTCTTCCGGCTTGGCCATGCGACCGAGCGGGATGGAAGCGTTCAGCTTGGCCAGCAATGCTGGATCCTGCATCGTGCTGAGATTGATCGGCGTGGCGACCGCCCCTGGACCGACGCCGACGACCAGGATGCCGTGCGGCGCCAGCTCCACGCCGGCCGTGCGCGTCAGCATCCTCATGCCGCCTTTCGCCAGGCAATAGGCAGTGTTGCCGGGCATAGGCCAGTCCTCGTGCACCGAGGTGATGTTGATGATCCGCCCACCGCCGCCCTGCTTCAGCATCTGCCGCGCGGCGATCTGGGTGCCGAAGAAGGCGCTCTTGAGGTTGATCGCGAGAACGCTGTCGTATTGCGCCTCGGTGGTGTCCAGGACCGAGGTGCGCGTCTCAATGCCGGCATTGTTCACCAGGATATCGACGCGGCCGAACTTCGCGACAGCGGCGTCAACGAGCTTCTGCAGCTCGTCAACCCGGCTGACATCGGCTTTCACGCCGATCGACTGGCCGCCGAGTGACGCAATCTCCTGCTCCAGCGCCTCGGTCGCCTCCGGATGGGAGACGTAATCGATAACGATACTGGCTCCCGCCTTCGCGAGGCCCAGCGCGATAGCTTTGCCGATCCCGCTATTGCCTCCTGTGACGATGGCAACCTTGCCGTTCAGCGACACGACATCCCTCCATTCTCGATGGCAGCGGCCCCTCATCCAGGGCCAGGCAGTATATCACGTCGCCGCGCCTCTCGGCCTGCCGCCCAGAGCTACGCGACGCGGCTTGCGGTAGCGCTCGATGCCGCCAAGGGTTGGCCCTAGGGATAAATCCCGACGTGAGAATCCTATCAGAGCTCGCCTAGGCTGCGCTGGGCCGCATCAGCCGCATGGAACGGATACTGCCGTGCTGATACCATCGCTTCGTCGTTCGCGACAGGAGATCGGGTTGGGACTCCAGGCGTCGATGCTCGGACTTGCCAGGGGCTGCGGCATAGCGGCGCTGGGCGTCCTCGTCGCCTCTATCACCCCTGCGACGCCGCCTGGGGTGCAACGTGACGGTCCCTACACCATGTCCGCTGCCTTCCGGCAGACGAACGTGCGGGCGGCCTGGGACAGGACGGGGGGCGACTGCAGCGGGGTAATCATCGCCGTGATCGGCAACGGCGTGGACATTGATCATCCAAATCTCAAGCAGAACATCCTCTCCAACCCCGGCACGAGCGTCGGCGGGAAGAATACTAGCCCGGATAGCGAGGCCGACGACGCCCACGGCTGGAACTTCGAGTCCAACACCGACGACCCCCGGCCGGACCGGGGCCACAAGTCGGGCGTGGAGTGGCATGAAACATACGTTGCCGGCATCATCGGAGCCGCTGGCAACAACAGCCAAGGCGCGGCTGGGATCTGCCGGAAAGCCAGGATACTGCCGATCAGGAAGGTCTTCGCCGACGACTCCAATCCCGATGCTGCCCGCCAAGCGGCCGCGGCCATCAACTATGCTGTGTCCGTCCAACGGCGCGAGAGCGCCAGGGAAGGGCACTATGTGCCCATGGTGATCAACGGCTCCTGGGTGATGGATTTGGGCGCGGCGCGCGCCTCGCCCGTTTTGGGCCAGGCGATCAAGGCCGCCGCTGACGCCGGCATCGCGATGGTGTTCGCTGCCGGGAACTACCGGGCCGACAACGACGACCCGCGGACCGCGGTGTTCCCGGCGAGCTGGAGCGCTTCCAATCCGAACGTGATCTCGGTCGGCGCGGTGGATGAGAACGACCACCTCTCCTCGCTGTCCAACCGCGGCAACTCGGTGCTGATCACGGCGCCGGCGCTGGGCATCGTCAGCACCGTGCCGGGTGGCGGATATGCCCTGGACGTCGCCGGGCGCAAGGGTTTCACGAGCTGGGCCGCCCCCCAGGTCACGGCCGCGATCGCGATGTATTGGACCCTGCACCCAACGGCTCCGTTCAGCGCCGTCAGAAGCGCGCTGCTCAGCTCCGCCGATCACATCCCAGGGCTGCCCGTCCGCGACGGCAACCGTCTCAATGTCGGGCGGATGATGAGCGGCTCCTGACGTCCGGCGCGCCGGAAGCTCGTACCCTCGGAGGGGCGTCGCGGGGAGCCGGGATGCTCGCGCGGCCTTATTCCGGCGTCTCCATACCCGTGCGCGCGTGCCAGTCGGCGATGGACTCCTCGGGGTAGCGATCGAAGCATTTGTCCTGCGGCTGGGCAGCAGGCTCGACCCAACTTGCCTTGAACTCCAGCATCAGGTGCGTGTGCTCCGGCGGGACCGGCAGGTCCGTGTCGATGGCGGAGGCGAAGGGATGGATCAGCTCCGGCCATTCCGGGCTGAACAGCCAGAGCGCGGAACCGCACTCGCCGCAGAAGGCACGCTCGGCGCTGCTGGTATGGGCGCGCTTGTCCTCTGGGTTGCGGATCTTCGCATGATAGAGGCGGATGTGGTCGCGGCCGTGGACCTTCAGCGTGCGTGCGTCAGCGCCGAGGTTGATCGCGTATCCGCCGCCGCCCTGGGTCTTGGAGCAGATCGTGCAGTAGCAGCGCTGGTATGGCACCGGGTGCTGGCTGCGGACGCTGAAGCGGACGGCGCCGCAATGGCAGGAGCCTTCGAGCAGCATGGGGCGGACCTCCTCGTAGATTGGATAACGCATGGCGCGGCGCATCGGATCGCGCCGAGCCCGGCAGCAGCGGTCAGAGCAGCCGCTCGCGCAACTCGCGCTTGAGGACCTTGCCGTTCGCGTTGCGCGGCAGGCCGGCCTTGAAGCGGTGGAAGGCTTCCGGACGCTTGTAGTCCGAGAGCTGGCTCGCGCAGTGGTTGGTCAGCTCGGCGTCGGTTGCCTCGCCGTCGCGGAGCACGACGAAGGCGTGCACGCGCTCGCCGAGCACCGGGCACGGCTTGGACACGATTGCGGCCTCGACGACCGCGGGGTGGTCGAGCAGGACGTTCTCTACTTCCGAGGCGAAGATTTTGTAGCCGCCGCGGTTGATGACGTCCTTGATGCGGTCGATCACGCGCAGGTAGCCGTGCTCGTCCATGATGCCGAGATCGCCCGACTTCCAGTAGCCGCCTTTGAACTCGCGCTCGGTCGCCTCGGGATTCGCCCAATAGCCGGGCACCACCATGGCGCCGCCGATGTAGATCTCGCCCGGCGTGTTTGGGGGGACTTCGCGGCCGGCCTCGTCCATGACGGCGATGTGCGCGCAGGGCAAGGTGAGGCCCACGTATTCCTTGCGTGCCACGGCTTGGTCGGGCGGCATGAGCACCGCGGGCGACGTGGTCTCCGTCGAGCCGTAGGCGTTGATCAGCTTCAGGTGGGGCAGCTTCTCGGCGATGCGCTCCAGCGTCACCTCGGGCATGATGGCGCCGCCGTAGCCGGAAACGCGCCAGGCGGACAGGTCGGCGCCCTCGAAGTTCGGCGCCAGCAGGCAAAGGTTGAACATGGCCGGCACGAGCACGCCGTAGGTCATGCGGTGCCGGGCGGCGAGGTCGATGAAGTCGCTCGCCTTGAACGCGGGCATGATGACGAGCGTGCCGGCGCAGTGGACCATGGCGTCAACGAGGGCGATCAGGCCGGTCACGTGGCTCATCGGCACGGCCAGGATGGCGCAGTCCGCCTCGGTCAGCTCCATGATCGTGGCGTAGTGAATCACCGAGTGGGCGATGCTCAGGTGGGTCAGCATGGCGCCCTTCGGCCGCCCGGTGGTGCCCGACGTGTAGAGGATCGTCGCGGTGGCTTCCTCAGGGACGCGCGTCGCCTCGGTGATCGCGTCGGGCGCGAGCAGGTCGGCCAGCGGGACCGCCTGGTCGCGTCGCACCGGTATGGCGTGTTCCAGGGTAGGGATCACGCCGGCAGCGGGCAGGCGGTCGGCAAGGCTGTCCTCGTGGACGACGAGCTTGGCGCCGCAATCGGCCAGGATGTGGCGGTTCTCGGCCTCCTGGTGGCGGGTGCTGAGCGGCACGGATACGGCGCCGAGGCGCGCTAGCGCGAACAGCACAACGACGAACTCGACGCTGTTGCCGAGGATCAGCGCCACGCGGTCGCCGCAGCCGATGCCCCGCGCGGCTAGCCCGGCGGCGGCCTGCCCGACCAGGCAGTCGAGCTCGCGATAGGTGACGGACTCCTTGCCGCAGACCAGCGCGACGCCGTTGGGACGGCGCGCCACCGCGTTCGACAGGAGGTCGTGCACGTTCTCCGGCCGGTCGGCGAAGCAGCGCACGATCCGCATGCCGTAGTGCAGCTCGTAGCGGGTTGCGGGAACCTGGGTGCGGTCGAACCAGCTGTCCATGGCTGTTTCCTCCACCACCTCGACGGTGGATACTTCTTGTTCCGGCGCAGCGGAGCGTTCGCAGGTCCGGTGCTTCCGGCTCTTACGGCATATGCGCCAGCTTATAGCAAACACCCTGAAGGCTGCTTGGTCCGGCGTCTCCTTGTCGTGGCCGGGAACCCGGATCAGGGTCGCGGCGGGCCGGTGCTGGTCAGGGTGCGCGGGGGCAGCGCAGGGATCGGACGCGGGTCGCCGGGCCGGGGTTGAGCTGTCCTGGGTTGCGGTGTCCTGGGCTGGGTGGGCGCGGGCTGGGCGGTCCGGGGCCCAGCCGCGCGGGCGCAGAGCGCGCGCACATCCGCGGGCCGGCGCCGCGTCCAGGGGTGGGTGCCGGGATGGTGCGCGATGCCGAGGTCGCGGCAGATCGCCGTGATGATCGCAGCCACCGGCTGCTGGTCGAGGTCGTCGTCCAGCGCGGGATCGTCGAGGCGCTCGGAAAACTCGGCGTGCAGTGCCTCGGCCCGTGCTTGCGCCTCTGGGCCCTCGGTGCGGCGCTGGGCCCTCGGTGCGGCGCTGGATGGTGTCCTCGACCGCGCGGATGATCTGCTTGCGCGCGGCACGGCGGCGCTGGTGGGTGCCCTCGCCCGCACCCTGGGCGGGGCTAGGCTCGGCGGGATCGGCGAGCTTGCGAGCGAGGGCGATGGTGCGGCGGAGGGTGCGGGCGCTGCGCTCGAAGACGAGGCTGGGGTCGGGCTGGGGTGCCTGGGGCTGGGGTGCCTGGGGCTGGGGTGCCGCCGCTGGGGCGGGCTCGGTCGTGGGCGAGGCGTGGCACTCTGGGGCGGCCTGGCGGTGGAGGGAGCGGGCTGCTACAGGCCGAGCAGGAACGCGAAGCTGCCGCCCTCGCCCATGATGAACTGCTCGGCACCGTCATCACCCGGTTCGCAGTTGCCCACCGACGCCCGCAGGGCGGTTGATCGCGCCATCGAACCTACTCGTGTGCGGCTACCTGCCCGTGCGCGCGGTCCGACGCGAACAGGCATTCCCGCAGCCGTTGATAATAGGTGGTGTTAGCCGGTTTGCTATAAATGGGATGAGTAGCGAAGTAGAGGCATAACGTCTGATCCTGAGCATTGGTGTAAGGCCAGTCATGCTCGACTATCTTGCGTGCACTGGTCTCGGCTCCCAAGCAAGCATCCCGTAGCATCTCGCCGAAGTCATTGTTTCCTTCAAATTTTTCGTAACAAGCGTCCTTGGTATCCACGCTCGGCAACGGCTCCGCACTTACCGGTCGGCACGCGCCAGCGCCGGCCAGCAACATCGCCAGTAGTGCAGTTTCAAGTTTCCTCATCGCACCGTTCCTGTTGCCGTCAAGGTGATCCCGACCACTAACCCCACATCCCCCCATCGTGCAGAGAGGCATACCATCTGGGTCTTCTTCGCGGTCGAGGTGCTTGGCCCCAAGCGGTCGTTGACGCCGGGAGGCTTGACCGGCGCCTCGCGGGTTGCCGGCCTTATACGCCCGGTGTTGATGGCTGACTCTCGCCGGATTCCCTGATCGGCGTCGACGTGATTCGCTCTGCGACGAGACGATTCGCGGAGGGCTCGATGGGTGCGGCGGTTCAGGGTATTCGGCTCGACTTGGACGCGGCGGGCTTGCGGCGCGAAGCGGCGCGCACGCGAGATGGGTCGGCGTCGCGGCGCATGCTGGCGCTTGCTTTGGTGCTTGAGGGCGCCTCGCGGACCAATGCCGCCCGGATGGCGGGCATGGACCGGCAGACCCTGCGCGACTGGGTGCACCGCTACAACGAGCAGGGCTTGCCGGGATTGTCGGACAAGGAAGGCAAGGTCGGCCCGAAACCTTTCCTTTCGGCCGAGCAAGAAGCGGAGGTGGCCGAATGGGTTCGGCGTGGGCCGGACCCGGCCAAGGACGGGGTGGTGCGCTGGCGCCGGGCCGACCTGGCGCGGGCGGTTGCGGCACGGTTCGGTGTCGTGTTGGCCGAGCGCAGTATGAGCGACGTGCTCCGGCGTCTGGGCTTTCGGCGGCTCGTGGCCCGGCCTCGGCACCCTGGCCAGGACCTGGCGGCACAGGCGTCTTTCAGGCCGATTATCCCGCCCTCATAGACGCGGCCCTGCCTGACCACGCCCGTGGCAAGCCGCTCGAACTCTGGTGGCAGGACGAAGCGCGCATCGGCCAGCAGGGCACGCTCACCCGGGTCTGGGCGGAACGCGGCTCACGCCCGTCTGCGCCACGCGATCAACGTTACGCCTGGGCCTATCTGTTCGGCGCCGTGTGTCCGGCCCGAGGCACAGGAGCAGGGTTGGTGCTGCCCTACGCGAATGCCGAGATGATGAACCTGCACCTGGCCGAAATCAGCCGTCATGTCGCGCCGGATGCCCATGCCATCCTCAACATCGACGGCGCCGGGTGGCACAAGCTCGGTGGCGAGTTGCGCGTCCCGAACAACATCACCCTCATGCACCTGCCGCCCTACAGCCCCGAGCTGAACCCGGTCGAGACCATCTGGGCCTTCCTGCGCGGCAACAAACTCAGCAACCGCGTCTACGACAGCTACACCGCGATCGTGGACGCCTGCTGCGACGCTTGGAACTGGCTGCTCTCTCAACCCGAGCGCATCACCTCAATCGCGTCACGAAACTGGGCGCATGTCACTCAATGACACCGGGCGTATCAGTTCCTCGCCGTCGTGATCGGGCACGGGATCAGCCTCCAAATCGGGTCACGCGAGTTTAGGCTGATCCAGGAGAACGATACAAGAACAAGCAAACCTGCTCTCAGGCTGCGCGCGATAAGCGTAGCTAAGCAAACCGCTGACGCATCCCCTTCCGTCTTGCGACGGCGGACGCAACATCATCGTGCGGAACACCGGGAGCCAGACTCGGTGAAAATTCTGACGGGAATGAGGTAGAGGTGAGGCGAGCGTCAGGAAGCTTCCTCTTAAGTGCCCGGGCTATCTCTGTTCGCGGTTCCAAATGCCTAAACTGTAGCGCAGTAATATATTCGGGATAGCGCTCTTTTAGCTGGTCTAGAATAGGCTGTGCGAAGTCGAGCATCGCGTTGCCGAACATTACAGCCTCGTTCTCGTCCGGGATGTAGCCTTTGTGGACCACGGAGTTCCTAAATTCTGTAAACGTCTGCTTTCCATTTCGAGCAAGAAGTTTATTGTCTCCGACGTAAGTGAATAATCTATCATTTTCGAGCATGTAGGCTACGAGAAATGCGCCGAGTTCTCGCTCAGACTGCTTCGCCGTAAGCTTACGATAGGCTTGGTATACTTCAATCGAGATATTGTTCTTGAGCGCTATGACCTCGACGTAGTATTCCAGAAAGCGTTCTAGCGAACCATTGAACGATAGGACCGCTTCTCGATAATAGCCGTCCACCACAGCATTAACTGCCACGTCGAATAAAACCTCGAACCGCGGACCCTGCACTACCGCGATCTGACGATGTTCCTCACTGCACGTCACATCGTAAACGCCATCGTCGCGCAAGTCACGTTTCGTCACTCGGATGGGTCCAATGCTGAGTCCCTCCGGTCCTGGGAAGCAGGACACGCATGGAAAATATAGCTTCATCACCCTGCGCCCATGAAACTACGCCATCTCACCTAGCCACTCACCCGCCTACGCGCGATGAGCCGAAATCCGCGCGCTATATGCGCGCTAAAGGCCCGGTGCCGCGTCGCTATCTCACCCTAAATCATTGAAAGAACTGGCGGACCCGACACGATTCGAACGTGCGACCTTTGCCTTCGGAGGGCAGTCAGACGGGGTTGCGCCGATTTGTCGGCAACCAGGGTGGCCGCCAATAACGCCCGTCCTATTTGTGTTTTCTGTTGGCGACCATTGCCTTCATTTGCTATGTTCTGCGCCGAGTTGGTAGCCATGTGGTAGCCAGCGAGGTCCTGGCTACCAAACCGGAGGCAGAATAATGGCGGCGGAGCGGAGGCGGATCGGGCTGCGGGAGGTGCGGGCGCTGCCGCCGGGCGGGACGGTTTGGGACAGCGCGGTTGCCGGGTTCTGCGCCCGGCGCCGGGAGTCCGAGGCGGTGTTCTACGGGCTGAAATACCGGACGCGGGACGGGCGGCAGCGGTGGCACACCATCGGGCGGCACGGCGCACCTTGGACGCCGGACGCTGCGCGGGAGGAAGCGCAGCGGCTACTCGTGGACGTGGCGAAGGGCGCGGACCCGTCCGGTGACAAACAGGCCAAGCGTCAGGCCGCCACGGTGGCAGAGCTGTGCGACCTCTACCTCGTGGACGCCGAAGCCGGCCGGCTGCTGACCCGGCGCGGGGGCACCAAGAAGCCCAGCACCCTCGCGACCGACCGAAGCCGCATCGAGGCACACGTCAAGCCGATCATGGGCGCGTTGAAGGTGCCTGCGGTGACGCGGGAGGACGTTGAAGCATTCATGCACGCCGTAGCCGAAGGCGACACGAAGCGCCGCGCCCCGTCTGGCAAGAAGCGTGGCTTGAGCAACGTCCGCGGCGGGAAGGGCACGGCAAGCCGCACTGTCGGGTTGTTGGGCGCGATCTTTACCTACGCCGTCCGCAAGCGGCTGCGCGCCGACAATCCCGTGCACGGCGTGATGCGCTTCGCGGACGGGAGGCGCGAGCGCAGACTGACGGATGCCGAGTACGCCCAGCTTGGCGTCGGGCTGGCAAAGGCCGCCGAGCTGCCGCCTCGCAAGGGACCGCCTCCGAAGGGTCTCAAGGAGCCGTCCGGGTTGTGGCCAGCGGCGCTGGCTGCGGCACGGTTCCTGGCCGTCACCGGCTGGCGTAGCGGGGAAGCCCTGACACTGCGGTGGGAGCACCTGGACCTCGACCGGCGCACGGCGCGGCTGCCGGACACCAAGACCGGCCTATCCTTGCGCCCCCTGTCCCGCGCCGCGTGCGACGTGCTGGCCGGGCTTACACGCGGCGATCCGTCCGCGCTGGTGTTCCCGGCCAGCCGCGGCGACGGCGCCATGACCGGGTTCCCCGGCATGTTCGAGCGCATCGTGAAGGCCGGTGGGCTACCGTCCGACGTGACACCCCATGTGCTGCGGCACTCGTTTGCCAGCCTGGCCGGCGACCTCGGCTATTCCGAGCCGACGATAGCCGCGCTGGTAGGCCACAAGGGGCACACCATCACGTCCCGCTACGTCCATGCCGCGGATGCCGTGCTGCTGGCCGCCGCGGACGCCGTGGCTGGGCGCACGGCAGAACTGATGAAGCAGGACGCGCCGAAGGGCAGGATTGTGAAGCTGCCGGGTTCGGCACGCCGCCGAGCGGATGGGTGAGCGGGGCGCGGCCGGTGACGGTGGCTGATTTGCCCGCATGGCTGAACCCAATGCAGGCAATCGCCTGGCACATGCTGCGCGATCCAGCCATCGTGCTTCGCGCGGCGAGCGCCGGGCCGGATGGTATCGAGGGCGTTGAACTGAGCATTCTCTGGGCCGAGCGGCAGCAGCCCGAAGACCTTGCAAGAGCGAACGAGGAGATGGGCCGACGCAAGCGGCGCGGCCCGCTCACCGAGGCCCGGCGTGTCATCGTTACCTGGGCACGAACCGGGCGCCTGCCAACACGAGCAACCAATGCCCGAACCGGCGAGCGACACGAGTTGCACGCCGACGATTGGGCGCAACTCGACCTAGTTGGGGCAGACGATACCGGTCAGATCCTTGACGCCTTCCCCGTCCGCCGCGACGGCAGCGTTGACCTGAGCTTGCCCCGCGCTTGGATGGACGTGCGTTTCGACCGGGGCGCACTGGTGCGGCTATGCGAGGAGGAACAGGCTGGGGCAGCGTCCACACCATCGCAGCCGTCCGCTGACGCCAGCGCCGCGGCGCCAGCCAAGGTGGAGCGAAAGCACACCGGCTTGGATTATCGGCAGCTCGACGCGATCCTGGTGCAAGAGATGCACCGCATGATCGAGGGGAGCGAAGCGCGGTCCAGAACGGACGCGGCTCGGGCTATATGCAAGCGTGCCAAGGGTAACTCGACCGACGCAAGCAAGGTAACCCGTCTGGTGAAGCACTACCGTGAGACGTACGGAGACGTGTAAGCCCTTACACGACCACCAAGGACTGCGCGGAGCCGTTCATGCAGGTTCGCGCCATCGCAACCCGGAGATTATGCGATGGCACACCCGATCCCCGACAGCCCCGATGCGCTGCTGACCCGTGAGGCAACCGCCGCCGCGCTAACCGCGGCCGGCTACCCGGTCAAGGCCAAGACGCTCGCCACGAAGGCAACGCGCGGCGGTGGACCGCCTTACCGGCTGTTCTCAAGTCGGACGCTCTATCGCTGGGCTGATGCCTTAGCGTGGGCGGAAGCCGTCACCAGCGCACCCCGGTGCAGCACCAGCGAAGCCAACAACAGGCAGGTCGCTTGAAACGAGAAACCCCGACGCTTGCGGGCGCCGGGGCGGATCGTTTGGGCAACGCGGTCGTGACATCCGCACTCTACTGCCTCCCGCCCCGACCTTCAACGCCCGCAGCGCGGTCATGGAGACTGGCGTTGCATCTACCCTCGACCTTTCCGACCAGCTTCGGCCCGCGCCGGGTTGCTTTCCCGACCCGGCTGCCGATCCCGACCGCATCCGCTGCCGCGCTGCGCTTCGCGTGCGACCTCGACAGACAAGCCGACCTGCTATTGAGCCACGGCAAGCACGCCGCGGCCGACCGGCTGGCGCATCTCGCCGACGAGCTGCGCGCCCGTGTGGCGGGTGCCGGGCAGGTGGCGCGATGACCGGCGCACCCGACACGCTCACGGTACTGCGCGCCCGTGGCCGGCGGCTCGCGAAGCTGCTCCGGCCGGACGGCACGATTGAGGGCTACGACCAGGCCAAGCACTTCGACCTGTTCACCGTCGCGGTCTCGGACCTCGACCGGCTCGAAACCCTCCTGCTCCGGCTCCTGTGCCGCCCCGACTGCGCCGTGGTGCGCGGCGCGGTGCTCGACCCGGCACGGACCCGCGCCGTGCGCCGGCTCGTGCACCGCGATCCGACAACGGGTGAGGCACCGACCTTGCGCGAGCAAGCGCGGCGCTGGCTCGCCCTCGACCTCGATGGGCTGCCGCTGCCGCCGGACCTCGACCCGCGCGACCTGGCCGGCTGCGGGACATACGCCCGCACGCTGCTGCCGCCTGTCTTCCACGGCTCGCGCTGCATCGTGGCGGCCTCAGGCAGTCACGGGATCAAGCCCGGTGCGAGATTGCGCCTGTGGTTCTGGCAGGACCGCGCCCTGACCGGGCCGGAGGTGGCGCGCTGGTTGCGCGACGCGCCGGTTGATGCCGCCGTGTTCCGCCCGGCGCAACTCATCTACACGGCCGCGCCCACCTTCGCGCCCGACATGGTGGACCCGCTGCCGCTCCGCCTGGCACTGCTGCCGGGTGAGCTGCGGGACGTGCCCGTGCCGCCGCCGGAAAAGCTCGCGCCGCCGCCGTCGCGGCCGGTGCGCCCCCTGCCCAGCCCGGCCGCGCCGGGCGCGTCCGCGTATGCCGTGGCGGCCTTGACCGCCGGTGCGGCGCGCGTGGCAGGTGCCGCGATCAACTCGCGGCATTACACGATGATCGCCGAGGCGCGATCCCTAGCCCGGTTCGTCGACGCCGGGCTGCTGACCGCGAGCGACGTGCGCCGCGCGCTGGGCGGGGCGGCCGAACGCTGCGGCAAGACGGAGGCCGAGGCGAACAGTGTCGTGGACTGGGCGATGTTGCACCCGTCCGGGGCGCCGCTGCCGGAGAGCGTGGCGTGACGCCGCCCGCCTTCGACGCGGCCGGCGGCGGCGTGCCCGAGCCGCTGGACGACGCCGTGCTGCGCCTGGCCGCGCTGCCGGCGCTCGAATACGAGACGTGCCGCAAGGTCGAGGCCCGCGCGCTGGGCGTGCGGCCGACCGTGCTGGACGCCGAGGTGCGGCGCCGCCGCGCCGAGCGCGCCGCCGCGGGACCGGACCCGGCGGCGCCGGAACCGCCCGGCGCCGCGGACCTGGCCCTAGCCGTGGTGGACCTGGCCGGGCTGGATGCAGCCGGCTACGCGCTCGCGCACCGGCGCGAAGCCAAGCGGTTCAACATGACCGCGCGGGAGCTGGACAGGCTGGTGCAGCGCGAGCGGCGCCGCGGGACGGCGGAGGCCGCAGCGAAGGCAGACCCGGAGCCCGGCACGCCGACGGGCGCGGCAACGCCCCTCGACCCGCGCGGCAGGACCGACCTCTACGTGAACCGCGCGGACCTGCCCGACACGGCGGCGGAGCTGGCCCAGTTGCTGGCGCTGCGCCCCATGCTGTTCGACCGCGGCGTGCCCGTGCGCCTGGCGACGGACTGCCAGCGCGGCGGACTCCTGGCGGCGCCGCTCGACCTGAATGGGGTGGTCAACGAGGCCCACGCCGTCGCGCGCCCCTGGACGCACGCGAAGGCCCGCGACGGCGGCATGATGCGGCAAGACGTGACCCTGCCGGATAGGGTGGCGCGGCTCTACCTCGACCTCCGGGGGCACTGGGGGCTGCGCCCGCTCGACGGCATCGCGTCCGCGCCCTTGCTCGCCGAAGACGGCGAGGTGCGGGCGGCCGAGGGCTACGACCCGCGCACCCGCCTGTGGTGCGAGCGCATCCCGGACGTGGACGTGCCGGAGCGGCCAAGCCGCGACGACGCTGCGGCGGCCCTGGCCCGGCTGCGGCTGCCGCTGCGGACCTTCGCGCTCGCGGACGCCCGACGCGTGGCGATGCCGGGCTGCCCGGTGCCCGTGGTGGACACGGAACGGCCCCCCGGCCGGGACGAGAGTGCGGCCTTGGTCGCACTGCTGACGGCCGTGTGCCGGCCGAGCCTGCGCCTCGCTCCCGGCCTGGCCGTGGTGGCACCGAGCTACAGCGGCGCCGGGAGCGGCAAGGGGCTGCTGGTGCGCGCCCTCTGCGCCGTCGCGTTCGGGGGGCCGCCGGTGACGATCACGGCCGGCGCGGACGCGGCGGAGCTGGAGAAGCGCATAGCCTCTGCCTTGATGGAGGCAGCGCCCGCCGTCAACCTCGACAACCTGAACGCGACGGCGCTCAAGAGCGCGACCCTGGAAAGCGCCCTGACCGAGCGGCCCAGCTTCGCCCGCGTGATGGGCGGCAACCGCATCGTGGTGCTGAACGCGACCGCCTTCCTGGCCGTGACCGGCAACGGGCTGACGCTCTCGGGCGACACGGCCCGGCGCTTTCTCACGGTCGAGCTGGACGCAGGGCTTGAAAACCCGGAGACGCGACCCTTCACCGGCGACCTGGCGGGGGAGTTGGTGTGCGACCGCGCCGGGCTGCTGCGCGACGTGCTGACGGTCTGGCGCTGGGGCAGGCAGGAGGGCGACGCACTGCCCCGCGGCCGGGCGCTGGGCAGCTTCGGGCAGTGGTCGCGCTGGTGCCGCGACCCCTTGCTCGCGCTGGGCTGCATGGACCCCGTGGACCGCATCGCGGACGCCAAGCTGAACGACCCGCGCCGCCGGGCCGTGGCCGAGCTGTTCCACGCCTGGCACCGCGAGCACGGCAGCGCCGCCGTGACCGTGGCCGAGTTGGCGCCCGCCGTCCAGGACGCGGCGAACCCGGAGGGCAAACCCCGGCAATGGCTGGCCGCGCGCGTCCGCAACCTGGCCGGGACGCGGCTGGCCGGGTTCGTGCTGGTGCACGAGGCGCCGGACGGGAAATGGAGCGCCGACCGCTACCGCTTGGAGTGCGCGGACGCCGTGGCGCCGGAGCCGGGAAGCATAGGGGGTCATGGGGGGCATAGGGGAGCGGCGGACGAGGCACCCCCTATGACCCCTATGACCCCCTATGGTTCTGGCCCTCGCGGCGGCGACGCAGACACCAAGCGCGGCGGGGGCTGGATATGAGAGCGGCGACGGCGGCCCTCGACCTGGTGCGCGCGGCGGGGGCAGCGGGCGTGACGCTCGAAGCCCGGCTGTGGTGCGACGCTCCTGACCGTCTCGCGCCGGAGCTGCGCGACGCGCTCGCGGTCGAGCGCCCGGCGGTGCTGCGGCTCCTGCTCGACGGGCAGACTGGGGCGGTACCTCTCCCGCCGCCCGCTTCGGCCCCGGCGCCGCTCCATCCCGACGACGATCCCGAGCACCAAGCCCGGATGGCAGGCTACCGGCGCGCGGCGCTGCGCCGTCCACCGTCCCTGCCCATGACGGCGCCGCCGGGCGCGGGCTGCTACTGCACGTGCTGCGTCGGGCAGGCTTGGTGGTGCGAGCGCGTCGGGCCGCAAGGCTGGCGCTGCGCGACCTGCTACCCGCCGGACCACCTTGCGGCCGATCAGGTCCGGGCGCTGCGGACGTGACTGGTGGCGGTGGCAGCCTCAAGCGCGGCAGCGACCGGCTGGACGCGATGGTAGCGCCGAAGTAGGGTTAGCGTAGGCGAGAGTTTTGCTCTCGCTCCATGTCGCGTAAGACCAAATCTGGACGCTTGGCGTAGCGCCGAAGAGCAAGGCCGCCTACCAGGGCGGCAGGGATTGGTGCCAAGAGATAGGCCGCGAAGCCGAGTGGCAGCCACCAATACCACGGCCACGCATACACGACCGCCAGGAAGACAGTCGCGACGATGGCGAGAAGCCTAATCAGGCGGCGCGCGGCTTGTTCCATCTTCTGCACCTCTACTGCCTGAGCGTTAGGACGCCGCAACCGAACGCACAATCCCCTGGTCCGCGTCGGCACTGCGGATGACGTGCCGGCTGTGCTCGATCTGCTATACCTTATGCACCGCGAGGTGCCTGGTCGGCGCCGCTCCCGCTGGTCGGCGAGCGGATCGCGCGACGGCGCGTTGCTTCTGGCATTCGACTGTCCTACGTCCGTGTCGCTTCGGCCCGAAGACGACACCTGAGCCGCGCTGGCCTCGGATGGCGAAGGGTTAAGCGGATGCCGCGGGCCAGCCGCAGCATTGGAGGCTGTCTCCCTCCGCCGAAGCTCGCGTTCTGGACGGGGAGCCAGCCGTCCGGCCAATAGGGCATTGAGACTGTCAGTCGTCCTCTCGGTGCGGCGCGGGAGCGCGTTGTCGTGCTCGATCATCAGCCAGTGGCGCCGCTGCCCATCCCCGTCCTGGCGCTATAGAACGGCCCATGTGGACACGAGAGAACACGGACGACTGTTTCGCAAGCTCTGTCGTGCGCCCTGCCTCGCCTGCTCGCAAGCCGGCGCATGTGGGCAGCTATGATCTAGGGAAGGATGTCAGCGCCGTCTCTGGGAAGGCGGATGATGTCGGCGTGAACCTCGATCTTACCCACAGCGAGACGGCGCCTGGAAACGACGTAGGCGAGGGCGGCCGAGAAGGCAAGTTCTCTCGCCGCCCGCGCGACGACCACCCCGCGCGTTGTCCAGGCGACGAGGCAGCCCGTGGTGCGCCAGCCGAAGGCGTCCAACAACAGAAAGATGCTCTGGGAGGCAGGGCGCAGTCCAGACCTCGAAGCCGTCACCAGCAACCCCAGTCAGCGCTCGGGCCAGAGCAGAACATACTCTGGCGCTAAGGCTGTGCGCCGACAAGGCGTGGATGTCAGGACACCGTCGCGCACGGGCAATCGCTCCTGAGCGCAGGAGCGAGCAGGAGTGAGCCTTGGACACGCCCACGCGCGCAGGCAACCTCCTGAGCGCAGGAGAGCTCAGGAGGCACAGCCCTCGCGTGGCGTGCAGGGGCGACGTTCCTCGCCGTCCACAAATCGGCTCAGGGTGCCATCGAGGATGTCGGCAGCGCATGGGCCGGTTGACGCCGCGGACAGGGCTGCCAAACTCCGGACCGGACGCGCCTCCCATGTCGTCGGCAAGTTTGGGGTCCGCCTCAATCCCCGGCTAGCTCGAAACCAGCGGCGCGTCTCCTACTGCGATAGCCTGGACGAGACGACGGCCCATCTTCGGAAGGTGAAGCTGCTCCGGGGGAAAGGGCACCGACCAATCCCCGAGGCCGCGCGAGCGGCCCGCCATTTCAGCGCTATGGCCGGAGCGGAATAGAGTTTCGCGCCGGCGCCACTCGCCGACAAGGGGGAGGATGCCGGGACGACCGGATGCTGCCGATGTCAGCCCCCAAGTCCTCACGTCCGAGACGCACTTCCCGGCAGCGCCGACCCCGAAAATCTGGGCGGATTGCCGCCGTCGAAAGCGACCCCGGAACCAGCGTTGATCGGCGCCTTTCCCCTTGCACACTGCGGGCAGCCGAGGCAACCCGTGCGCTCCTCACGCAAGTCCCTCTTTCGAATGAGGGCCAGGAGGTGCAGCGGAACAATGCACCGCGCCGCGAGATGGACGCAAGAGTGGACGGCACTATAACCTGAACGCAGGTTAGATCAGGCTAGCGCTCATGCCCGCGGTGCCATCTAGGCTGGGTTCCAGCGCTTGCTGGTAGCCATGCGGTAGCCAGCACCCCGAGGCCACCTCGCCCGCTAACTACTAACTCATTGAGAAGATTGGCGGACCCGACACGATTCGAACGTGCGACCTTTGCCTTCGGAGGGCAACGCTCTATCCAGCTGAGCTACGGGTCCGTGACCTCCTTCATAACCCCAGGACTTCCTCCGCGCCAGCCCCTTCCGCGGGCGCCGCGAGCCAGCCCGTCGCGGCGGCGTCTGCGCCCGAGGGCAGCCAATCACCGGGCGCTCCCATCCAGGCCAGCACGTCACCGATCGGCGCTGCCCGGTCGTGGTCGCGCAGCAGAAGGTGATAGCCGTCCGGATAGAGCGCCCGGCGTACGCCGGCCGGCATGCGCACCCAGGCGCGGCGCATCGCCTCGGGCGGCACGATGCGGTCGCGTCCGCCGTAGCAGGCCAGCACGTTCGCGGGCAGGCCCGGCGCCGCCGCCTGCGCCGCGTCCATCAGGTCCGCAAGGCCCCGCAGCGCGTCCATGCGCGTGCGCAGGATCGTGAGCGGGTCACGGCCGAGACGGATCAGGGCGTCGCGGTTGTCGCTCGCGACGATTTCGATCGGCACTTCGTGGCCCGTCAGCGTCCAGGCCGGCGCCACGTTGCTCGCGATCCAGAGCGCGGCGCTCAGCGCCGGGCCCATCTGCTGCCGGCCCCATACCGCGGGCGCGAGCAGGATCCAGCCCGCGACCGGGGGCGGCGCCGGGCTGGCCGCCAGGACCATAAGCACGGCACCGCCCATACTCTCGCCCATGGCGTAGAGCGGCACGCCGGGCCAAGTCGCTGCCAGCGCCCGCAGCATGGCGGCGGCGTCGGCGGCGAGCCGGGCCTGGCCGGCCCATTGCCCTCGCTCCGGCGCCGCGCCGAAGCCACGCTGGTCCGGGGCGTAGAGCGCGACCCCGGATGCGGCGAAGACGGGGCCGGGCAGTTCCCAGGCGTCGCGGCTGTCGTTGAATCCGTGCAGCGCCAGCACGACGGCCCTTGGCGCTCCCTCTGGGAGCCACGCCCGCGCCGGCAAACGGCCGTCCGAAGCGGGTAGCCACAGCTCGGGAGGGGGTGGCTCGCCCCGCGTCTCCTTCGCCGGGCCTTTGGGATAGGGCAGCGCGGCGCACCCCGCGACGAGCAGCGGCGTGAGCAAGAGTGAGCGTCGAGCGATGCTGGTTGAAAGCACGGCGGCGCTGCGTATCATCCCGCCCGCTTTCCGCCCAGCCCAAACGCACTTCGTGAGGACTCTGTCATGCCGTTCGGCGCCAACTCGCCTACCCCCGATCTCGGCGAGCCCGAGGTCCTGATCGTGGAGGACCGGGTCGTGGCCTGCGATGGCGGCGACGGCCCGCTCGGCCATCCGCGCGTCTGGCTGCGCATCGTCCACGAGCAGACCTTCTGCCCGTGGTGCTCGCGCATCTTCCGGCTCGACCCAAACGCGGCACCCGGCGGAGGGCACTAGGACGTGCTGGAGACACCGCTGCACCTCGTCCTCATAGACGCCTCGGGCTTCGTCTTCCGCGCCTTCCACGCGCTACCGCCCATGACCCGGCCGGACGGCACGCCGGTCAACGCCGTGTTCGGCTTCTCGCAGATGCTCTCGCGCCTGCTCGCCACGCACGCGGGGACGCATCTCGGCGTGGTGTTCGACGCCGGGCGGACGACGTTCCGCAACGAGATCTTTCCCGCCTACAAGGCGCAGCGCCCGGAGCCGCCGCCGGAGCTAGGTCCGCAATTCGCCCTCGTGCGCGAGGCGACTGCCGCATTCGGCGCGCCGGGCCTGGAGGTGGACGGGTGGGAGGCGGACGACGTGATCGCGAGCTACGCGCGCGCCGCCGTGGAAGCGGGCGGCCGGGTCACGATCATCTCCTCCGACAAGGACCTCATGCAGCTCGTCGGCGAGCGCGTCGTCATGCAGGACCCGATCAAGCAGAAGCTGATCGGCCCGGCCGAAGTCGTGGAGAAGTTCGGCGTGCTGCCCGAGCGCGTCGTGGACGTCCAGGCGCTTATGGGGGATTCCGTGGACAATGTGCCCGGCGTGCCCGGCATCGGGCCCAAGACGGCGTCGCAGCTCGTCGTCGAGTTCGGCAGCCTCGACGGCGTGCTCGAGGCCGCGGCGGCGATGAAGCCCGGGCGCCGCCGCGAGCTGCTGCTCACCCACGCGGACGCCGCCCGCACCAGCCGCCGGCTCGTCACCCTCGACTGCGACGTGCCCCTGCCCTCGCCGCTCGACGCGCTCTCGGTGCAGGAGCCGGATCGGCCCAAGCTCGTGGCGTGGCTCGCCGCCCAGGGTTTTCGCAGTTTGATCGCCCGGCTCGGCCTCGAAGCGCCGCCGCCCGGCACGCCAGCGGCTCCGGCCGCTGCCGTGACCGCGCCGCATCCCGCTCCGGCCGGTCAGCCCGAGTTCGGACCCTACGAGTGCGTCACCACCGAGGCGCGTCTCGCGAAATGGGTGGAGGAGGCCCGCGCGGCTGGCGTGTTCGCGCTGGATACGGAGACCACGAGCCTCGACGCGCTGCGCGCCGACTTGGTCGGCATCTCCATCGCGACCGAGCCGGGCCGCGCCTGCTACGTTCCGCTCCGGCACGAGAACGCTCCGCAGGGAGAGCTGGGCGTGCCTGAGCAGGCGCTTCCGGAGCAAGTGCCGGTGGAACGCGTGCTCGCCCTGCTCGCACCGCTGCTCGCGGACGACACCGTGCTCAAGGTGTTCCAGAACGCCAAGTATGACCTGCTCGTGCTGCGCCGCGCTGGCGATGCCGGGATCGCTCCGTTCGACGACACGATGCTGGTCTCCTACAGCATGGAAGCGGGTGCGCACGGGCACGGAATGGACGAGCTGTCGCGCCTGCATCTCGGTCATGATCCGATCAGCTACGACAGCGTGACCGGCACCGGGCGGGGGCGAATCCCGTTCGCGCGCGTGCCGCTGGACCGCGCCACCGCCTACGCCGCGGAGGACGCGGACGTGACGCTGCGGCTCTGGCACGTGCTCCGCCCGCGGCTGGGCGAGACCAAGAGCCTCGCGATCTACGAGCAGCTCGAGCGCCGGCTCGTGCCCGTGCTCGCCGCCATGGAGCGGGAGGGCATCCACGTGGACGCCAACGAGCTACGCCGCATGAGCGCGGATTTCGGGGTGCGGATGGCCGAGATGGAGCGGGAGATACACGCGCTCGCCGGGCGCGAGTTCAACCTGGGGAGCGCCAAGCAGCTCGGCGAAATCCTGTTCGACGAGCTGAAGCTGCCCGGCGGCCGGCGCCTCGCGGGCGGCACTTGGGGCACGGACGCGATCGCGCTGCAGCAGCTCGCCGAGGCCGGGCACCCGCTCCCCATGAAGATCCTGGAGTGGCGGCAGCTCGCCAAGCTTAAGAGCACCTACGCCGACGCGCTTCTCGGCCAGATCGACCCGGCGACGGGCCGCGTCCACACTAGCTTCAGCCAGGCCGTGGCCAGCACCGGGCGGCTGTCGAGCACCGACCCGAACCTGCAGAACATCCCGATACGCACGGAGGAGGGCGCGCGCATCCGCCGGGCGTTCGTCGCCGAGGAGGGGCACCTGCTCGTCTCCTGCGACTACTCGCAGATCGAGCTTCGCCTGATGGCGCACGTCGCGGACGTGCCCGGCCTCAAGGCGAGCTTCGCGGCCGGCGAGGACATCCACACGCGCACCGCCAACGAGGTGTTCGGCGTGCCGATGGAGGCGATGGACCCTGGCATCCGGCGCAACGCTAAGACCATCAACTTCGGCATCATCTATGGCATCAGCGCCTTCGGCCTAGGGGCGCGCCTCGGGATCGAGACGTCCCAGGCGCGGCGCTACATAGACGCCTACTTCGCCCGCTACCCGGAGATTCGCGAATACATGGAGCGGGCGAAGGAGCAGGCGCGCAAGCTCGGCTACGTGCTAACCCCGTTCGGCCGGCGCTGCTGGATTCCCCAGATCAACGACAAGCGCCCCAACGTCCGCGCCTACGCCGAGCGGGCGGCGATCAATGCGCCGCTGCAAGGGGGAGGCGCGGACATCATCAAGCGCGCCATGGTGCACCTGCCCGCGGCCCTGCGCGACGCCGGGCTGAAGGGGCGGATGCTGCTGCAGGTCCATGACGAGCTGCTGTTCGAGGCGCCGGTCGAGGAGGCGGACCGTCTCGCGGCGGTGGCGAAGAGGGTCATGGAGGGTGCGGCGCATATCTCCGTGCCATTGCTCGTCGAGACGGGGCAGGGTCACTCTTGGTCGGAGGCGCATTAGCTCAAGGCAGGCTCCGGTAGATGTCGTGCGGTCCAATCAGCAACACCTCGAACATCTCGCCTTCCGTATCTTCCGTCCGGCGCAGGATGGCGCGGTCCCCGCGGCTGAGCCGAATGGAGTAGAGGTTCGTCCTCCCCGACAACTTCTCAAAGTTGAGGCTGGGATGATACGGATTTCCGATGAACAGCTCGAAAGCACGGCTGGCCCGCTCGGCTTGCTGCGCTTCCATAGCACGAATAGCTTTGCGGGCCCGGCGACTGAAAGCAAGGCGTGTCAAGGAGCAGTGCGCAACGACTGGATGAAGTCACCGACCTCAGCCGGCGTGGAAAGGATCGGTCCGTCCGCGGGTGGCTCGTCTTCCGCTTGGAGCGCGAGCACCTCCCAGCGTACGTCGCGCGCCGCCTCCATGTAGAGTAGGAACTCCTCCTCCATGAGCGCCGTCATGCGCTGGAGCGGTGGAAGCAAGTGAGGTGCGTTCTTGCGAGCCTCCGTCTCATTCTGTCGAGCTTTGGGCAGCAACTGCTGAAGGGCCTCGCCGAAGCTGCGCTCAGCAGCCAGAAGCACTTCCACGGCTGCGTCTCGTTCTGCCACTGTTGGAGTCTCAATGCCCGCACTGAGGCGCCTAGCGAGGTCAGCCGCCCCTTCCGCGACTCCCCTCGCTTCCATCACGCGCCGCTCGAACCCGGCCACGAGCCGTTCGAGGTCCGCAAGCCGATTGACTCGGCTTGCATCGGCCACATCGAAGGGCGCCCCAACCAGAGCGCGCGCCAGCGGAGCCCCAAGAAATGCACTCGCCAGCATGCGCCAGCCACTCCCATTTACACGCTCTCCTAGTCTAGACTGTCGGTCGTAATCGCGTCCACGAAGCTGCAGCAGCAGCGCTAAGATTTGGCATCAGCGTTTTCGGCCTTGCCGCGCGTCTCGGCATCGAGACGTCCGAAGCGAGAAAGGTTGAAAAGGCGGCGCGAGCCGGCCATTTCAGGAGGTCAACGGGGCCGAGTCCATGGACCTCCTGCAGAAGTTGGAAATCCTCGCCGACGCGGCGAAGTATGACGCCTCGTGCGCCTCGTCCGGCACGGTGAAACGCGACTCGCTGGGCGAGAAGACGGGCATCGGTTCGACTGAGGGCATGGGCATCTGCCATGCCTATGCGCCGGATGGCCGCTGCATCTCGCTGCTCAAAATCCTGCTGACCAATTCCTGCATCTACGACTGCGCCTACTGTATCAATCGGCGCAGCTCCAACGTACGCCGGGCGCGGTTCACGCCGGAGGAGGTCGTGACGCTCACGCTCGGCTTCTACCGGCGCAACTGCATCGAGGGTTTGTTCCTCTCTTCGGGGATTATCCGCAGCCCCGACTACACGATGGAGCAGGTCGTGCGGGTGGCGAAGCTGCTCCGCGAGGAGCACGGCTTCCGCGGCTACATCCACCTCAAGACGATTCCTGATGCCGCGCCGGAGCTGCTGGCGGAGGCTGGGCGCTACGCCGATCGGCTCAGCATCAACGTGGAACTCCCGACCGAGCTGGCGCTGCAACGTCTCGCGCCCGAGAAGGACCTGTCCGGCATCCGGCGCAGCATGGGGCGGATGCGGCTCAGGATCGACGAGGCGCGGGCGCAGAAGGGCGCGCCGCGGTTCGCGCCGGCCGGGCAGAGCACCCAGGTGATCGTGGGCGCTGACGCAAGCTCGGACCGCGACATCCTGGCGATGAGCACGAACCTCTACGGCAACTATGGGCTGCGCCGGGTCTATTACTCGGCGTTCAGCCCCATCCCGGACGCGAGCGCCCAGCTCCCGCCGCAGCGGGCGCCGCTGGTGCGCGAGCACCGGCTTTACCAAGCCGACTGGCTGATGCGCTTCTATGGGTTCGAGGCGGGCGAGCTGGTCACGGATGGGGTGGGCAACCTCGACCTCGCGAAGGACCCGAAGCTTGCCTGGGCGCTCGCCAACCGCGGGCAATTCCCGGTGGACGTGAACGCGGCGCCGCGGGAGATGCTGCTGCGGGTGCCGGGCATGGGCGTGCGCAGCGTCGAGCGCATCCTGCTCGCACGCAAGCACCGGCGGCTGCGCATGGACGACCTCGCGCGGCTGCGCCTGCCCATGGGCAAGGTCGCGCCCTTCGTCGTCGCGGAGGATCACCGGCCGGGTGCCGCGCTCGACAGCGCCCGGCTCGCGCGCCGGCTCGCCAAGGCTTCGTCCTTTGGGCCGGTCCAGGGCGAGCTGTTCGCGGCGGCCTGATGCGAAGCGTCGTCCTCGCGCACGAGGTGGACTGGGGCGGCTGGCGAGCGGCTGCCCGCGGGTTAGCGCTGGAGGGCGTGCCGCCGGAGGAGGTGGTGTGGTCCGTGGGCGAGCCGGACGATTTGTTCGCGTCCGACGCGCCGGAGCCGCCGCCCGCCGCCGCGCCGTCCGGCATGTTCACCGTGCCGCGCGCGCTGGTGGAGCTGGCGGAGACCTGCATTCAGCACCGCGACCCGGAGCGGTTCGCCCTGCTCTATCGGCTGATCTGGCGCGCGCACGGGGGCGAGAAGAGCATCATGGAGCAGGCGACGGACCCGGAGCTGTCCCGCGCCCACTTGCTCGCCCGCGCGGTGCGGCGCGACGCGCACAAGATGCAAGCCTTCGTCCGCTTCCGTGCGGTCGATGAAGGCGGACGGACCCGCTACGTGAGCTGGTTCGAGCCGGAGCACTACATCGTGGAGGCCAACGCAGCCTTCTTCGTGCGCCGCTTCGCGACCATGACCTGGTCCATCCTCACGCCCTACCGAAGCGCGCACTGGGACGGCGAAGAGGTCCATTTCACGCCGGGCGCCGCGCGGACGGACGTGCCTGACGACGACGCGCTGGAAGCGTACTGGCGGGCCTACTACAGTGCTATCTTCAACCCCGCCCGTCTCAAGGTGGGCGCCATGCTCGGCGAGATGCCGAAGAAGTATTGGCGCAACCTCCCGGAGGCCGCCGCGATACCAGATCTGATCCGCACGGCAGGAAGCCGCGTGGACAGCATGGTGGAGCAGCCCGTGATCTCACCGCCCCGCAGCGAGCGCGTCGTCACTCCTGGCCCAAAGGAGGATGCCTCCGAGACGGTCCAGGAGCAGCTTGCCCCCTCCCCGCTCAAGGAAGCGGCGCGCGAGGCCGAGGCCTGCCGCCGCTGCGACCTCTGGCAGCCGGCGACGCAGGTCGTGTTCGGCGAAGGCCCGGCGGATGCGCGGGTCATGTTCATCGGCGAGCAGCCGGGCGACCAGGAGGATTTGGCCGGCCGCCCCTTCGTCGGGCCGGCGGGGCAGCTCTTCGACCGGGCGATGGAGGAGGCCGGGCTAGATCGGCGGCAGGTGTATGTCACCAATGCCGTCAAGCATTTCAAGTTCATCCTGCGCGGCAAGCGGCGCATCCACGAGAAGCCCGGCACGACCGAGATCGCTGCGTGCCGGCACTGGCTTGACCTCGAGCGCGAGACCGTGCGCCCGGCGCTCACCGTCCTGATGGGGGCCACCGCCGCCCGCGCCGTGCTCAACCGCGCCGTCGCCATCACCCGCGAGCGGGGACAGGCGATCACGCTGGGCGGGAACAGCCAAGGCTTCATCACCGTCCACCCGAGCTACCTGCTGCGCCTGCCGGACGAGGAGTCGAAGGCGCGGGAGTATGCGCGGTTCGTGGATGATCTGCGGAAGGTGAAGGAGTTGGCGGCTTAACCTACCCGCTTACATCTCGACGCCCCGCGTGCCGACGTCCATCGCGTAGACCGAGGTGCTGGCGCAGATGAACAGGCGGTTGTGGTGATGGCCGCCGAAACAGAGATTGGCGGCGACCTCCGGCACCACGATGGCGCCCAGCGGCGTGCCGTCCGGCGCGAACACGCGCACGCCGTTCAGCGCATGGTTGGGCGACCAGCCGCCGGCCGCCCAAATATTTCCGTCCTCGTCGGCGCGGATGTCATCGGCGATGTAGGGTTGCGGCACGCCCTGAAAATCATGGAACACGCGGCCGTTCGAAAGTTTGCCACTCTCGTCCACGTCGTAGACGCGGATCAGGGTCTGCTTGAACGGGCCGCCCAGCTCGCCTGTGTCGGTCACGTAGAACTTCTTCTCGTCGGGCGAGAAACAGAGGCCGTTCGGCATGCTGAAGTCGCCAACCACTACGTCCATCTTGCCGCTCTTCGGATCGAGCCGATAGACGTTGCGCGGCAACTCCGCCTCGGCGCGGTTACCCTCGTGGTCGCCGCCGATGCCGTAGCTCGGATCGGTGAACCAGACCGTGTCGTCCGACTTCACGATCACGCCGTTCGGTGAATTTAGCGGTTTGCCGTTGAACTTGTCCGCCAGCACCGTGATCGAACCGTCATACTCGGTGCGGGTGAGGCGCCGCGTGCCCTGCTCGCAGGAGATCAGGCGGCCCTGCCGGTCGCGCGTGTTGCCGTTGGTGAAGTTCGAGGGTTGGCGGAACACCTGCGTGCGGCCGGTCCTGACATCATAGGCCATCAGCCGGTCGTTCGGGATGTCGCTGAAGATCAGCCTCTGCTGGTCGCCGAACCACACCGGTCCTTCAGTCCACACACCGCCGGTCCAGAGGCGCACCAAGCCGGCTGTGCCGCCGCTGTATTTCGCAAACCGCTTGTCGAAGATCTGGAAGGCGGGATCGGGGTAGATTGCGGTCGAAGGGTCGTTCCAATCGCGCGGCGGCGGCATGGTGCCGGGCGGGTCCGACATCGTGCCCTGTGCCAGCGCAGACATCGTGACTGCGGAAGATGCAGCCGCGGCGGCGGCTGCGCGCAGGAGTTGGCGCCGTTCCATCTGGTTCCTCCCAAAATCGTTTCTCGGCGACGCCACATTACTCAGGTCGCGCCGAACCGTTCAAGCGCGTACCACTGCAGGGATTATCCGGAACTTGGGGGGATAGAGGTGGAACCGACCCGTGTGAATCGGTTCTAGGGCAGTTGATATCCGCCGCCGCCAACGTCAGGGACAGTCCAGGACCATGCCGTCCTGCCCCGGCTCGATGCTTTCGGGCAGGTGGCGGCGTAGCCATTCGTAGTCCAGGTCATAGCCCATGTGCGTCAGCACGGTGCGCCGGGCGCCGACGCGCTCGGCCCAGGCGATCACCTGCTCAACGTTCGCGTGCGTGCGATGCGGCGCGCGCTGGAAGCAGCCGACCAGCCACGTGTCCACGCCTCGGAGCGCCTCGAACGCCGCGTCGTCCAGCGCCACTGCATCGGTCGAGTAGCCGAAGCCGCCGACGCGCAGCCCCAGCGACGGCATGAATCCGTGGTCCTGCACGAACGTCTCGATCCGCATCCCTGCGGCCTCGAACGACTGCCCGGCCTCGATCTCGCGCGGCACCAGCACCGGGCGGAAGAAGCCCGGCGGCTGCCATGGCCGAAACGCGTAATCGAACCGCGCCGCGACCTCGCGCAGCGTGCGCGCGGTCGCGAAGGTCTCGAGCGGGCGGCCCGCCACGCGGTTCAGGATGCGCACGTCGTCCAGGCCCACGATGTGATCGGCGTGGGCGTGCGTGATGCAGATCGCGTCCACGCCGCGGATCGCGCAAGCGAGGAGCTGCTCGCGCAGGTCCGGCCCGGTATCCACGAGCAGCCGGCGAGGTTCGCCCTCGCCGCGGTCCTCGATGACGATGCTTGACCGGGTGCGCCGGTTGCGGGGGTCGGCCGGGTCGCAGGCGCCCCAGTCGCCGCGGCCGTCCGCGCCGCCGAGGTGAGGCACGCCGGCGGACCCGCCGCAGCCCAGCACGATGACGCGCGGCACGTGCTAGGCCGTCCGGGAGAACAGGCGGCGGAAATTGGCCGTGGTCAGATCGGCGAGCGCCGCTGGCTCCAGCCCGCGCACCGACGCGAGCACCGCGGCCGTCGCCGCCACCATCGCCGGCTCGCACCGCTTGCCGCGGTTGGGCACCGGCGCGAGATACGGCGCGTCCGTTTCCACGAGCAGGCGTTCCGCTGGAAGATCGCGCGCGATCTCCCTGATCTCCTGGCTCCTCGGGAAGGTCAGGATGCCGGAGAAGCTGACATAGCCGCCCATCGCTATCGCGGTCTCTGCGAGTGCCCGGCCGGAGCTGAAGCAGTGCAGCACCAGGGGAAACGGCCCTCCCCGCTCGCGCTCCTCGGCGAGGATTTGAACGATGTCATCGTCCGCCTCCCGTGCGTGGATGACGAGCGGGAGTCCCGTTGCCTGGCAGGCGCGGATGTGCTCGCGAAAGCTTACGGCCTGGGCATCCCTCGGGGAGGAATTATAGTGGTAGTCCAGGCCCGACTCGCCAATCCCGACGCATTTCGGGCTGTCCGCGAGCGAGATGATCGCGTCCGCCGTCGCGCCCTCGTCGGCATTGTGGGGGTGGAGGCCGACCGTGCACCAAACGCCCGGCGTCGCCTCGGCGTAAGCGCGCATCGTGGCGGACTGGGCGAGCCCTGTCCCGATCGTGACTATCTCGCCGACGCCGGCCTCGCGCGCCCGGCCGAGTACCGGCATCGCGCTCCGGTCCCTCGAAGTAGTCGAGATGGCAATGCGAATCCACCAGCATCAGGGCGCTACGCTTCGGCTTCTACATGGCGCGGGAACACGCCCTGGGGCGGCGGGAGCGTCGTGCCGTCCGCGAGCGGCTCGGCGAGCGCGGCGAGGGTGCGGGCGTCGGGGCGCACGCCGAGCTGGTCGAGCATGCGGGCCATGCTGCCGGGCATGAAGGGCTGCAGCACGGTGGCGATGCTGCGCAGAGCGTCGGCGAGAACGCGCAGGACGGCTTCCATGCGTGCTGGGTCGGTCTTGCGTAGCGCCCAGGGTGCTTGGCGGTCTATGTAGGCGTTCGCGGCGCGGATCACGCGCCAGCACGACTCCAGCGCCTCATGCAGCGCCTGGCGGGCGAGAAGGTCGCCCATGTCGCCGGGCAGCGCGCTCGCGGCGCTGGTCAGCGTCTCATCGTCGTCGGTCCGCTCGGCACGCGCGGGAAGGCGACCGCCGCAGTTGCGAGCGATGAGCGAGAGCGTTCGCTGGGCGAGATTGCCGAGATCGTTTGCAAGTTCAACGTTGAGGCGGGTGATGAGCTTGGCCCGGCTGAAGTCGCCGTCAGATCCGAAGGGAACCTCACGCAGCAGGAAGTAGCGCAGCGGGTCGACGCCGTAAGTCGCGGCCAACGCCAGCGGATCGATGACGTTGCCGAGCGACTTGCTCATCTTCTGGCCCTCGACGGTCCACCACCCATGGGAGAAGACCCGGCGCGGCAGGGGCAGCCCGGCGGCCATGAGGAAGGCGGGCCAGAAGATCGCGTGGAAACGCGCGATCTCCTTGCCGACCAAGTGCACGTCCGCAGGCCAGAACGGCCAGAGCGGGTCCTGCTCGTCCGGATAGCCGACCGCGCTCAGGTAGTTGGTGAGGGCGTCGAGCCAGACATACATGACGTGCTGCGGGTCGCCGGGCACGGGGATACCCCAGCTTATGCTGCTGCGGCTCACGGAGAGGTCGCGCAGCCCGGCGCGGACGAAGCTCACGACCTCGTTGCGCCGGGCAGGCGGCTCGATGAAGCCAGGGTTCGCCTCGTAGTGGGCGAGCAGGCGATCCTGGTAGGCGGAGAGGCGGAACAGATAGTTGGGCTCCCTCACCCACTCCACGGGCGCTCCCGTGGGTGCGACGCGGGTGCCGTCCGCGAGCCGGGTCAGCTCGTCCTCGTCGTAGAACGTCTCGTCGCGGAGCGCATACCAGCCCTCGTAGTGGCCGAGGTAGATGTCGCCGCACGCCGCGAGCTTTTCCCAGAGCGCGGTGCAGGCGCGGTAGTGGCGCGGCTCGGTCGTGCGGATGAAGTCGTCGTAGGATACGTCCAGCGCGTCGGCCACGGCGCGGAACTGGGCTGAGATCTCGTCCGTGAAGGCTTGGGGCGTGATGCCCGCGTCCTGCGCCGCCTTCTCGACCTTCTGGCCGTGCTCGTCCGTGCCGGTGAGGAAGAAGACCTCGCGTCCCTCCAGCCGTGCCCAGCGCGCCATCACGTCGGCCGCGATGCTGGTATAGGCGTGGCCGATATGGGGCGAGCCGTTCACGTAGTAGATCGGCGTCGTTATGTAATAGCTTGACGTCATGATCCATTCAGCAGCGCGAGTGAGGACGCGACGGCGTGACGCTTGTCGAGGTTGAAGCGCTCGGTCTCGTCCCGCAGACGCAGGATCGCCTGCCACACTTCGACCCATTCCGCCAGAGGGAGCCTGCCAGCACGTTCGGCACCGCTGCGTGCGGCGGCACGGACGCGGTCGGCCACCCCTTCGCCGAGGAGGTCCATGAACGTCGCGAACGCGGCGTCGGTTTTCGAGGCCTGGTCGGCAATGGCCAGGGCGCGGACAGTGGACAGGCCGGCCGAGGCTCGCAGCGCGTCCTCGGCGAGGCCGGCGAGCGCCGTGCCGTCCTCGTCGGCAAGCCTGAGCGCGCGGCCAGGGCTGCCGTCCGCGATCTGCGCCAGCCGGGCACGTTCGCCTGGTTGAGTCTCGGGCAGGTAGCGGTCGAGGAGCGTGGCAACCTCGGGGTCCGTCAACTGCCCCAGGGGAAGGCGGCGGCAGCGGCTGCGGATCGTGGGCAGAAGCCGGCCGGGCAAGGCGCAGGCGAGCAGCAGCACGGCGCGTTGCGGCGGTTCTTCCAGGACCTTGAGCAGCGCGTTCGCGGCGTTGCGGTTGAGGTGCTCCGCCCCGTCCAGGACGACCACGCGCCAGCCGCCCTCGGCCGGAGTGCGGCGCAGGAAGTCGGCGACGCCGCGAACGTTCTCGACCGTGATCTCGCCGCGAAGCCGCTTGCGCTTCTCGTCCCAGGCGCGCTCGACGGTGAGGAGATCGGCGTGCGTCCCGGCCGCGACCCGGCGGAACACGGGATGATCGGGCTCCAGCGCGAGCGAGTCCGCGGGACCGCCCGCGAGCAGGCGGCGCGCGAAGCGAAAGGCAAGCGTCGCCTTGCCGACGCCCTCCGGTCCGGTCAGGAGCCACGCATGGTGCACGCGCCCGCCGCGGAGCGCGCCGAGCAGGGCGGCCTCGGCACCTCCGTGGCCGACGAGGAGCGGATTCGCCCGCGGGTCCGTTGCGCTCATGAGCGCACCTTCCGTGAGGCGCTCATGAGCGCACCTTCGGTGCGACGCTCATCCCGGCGACGGAAGCCGGACGCGCACAGCGTCCCAGACTAGCGCCGCCACCTGCTCCACGTCGCCTCCGGCTGCGATCTCGACGCAGCGGCCCGGCTCGGTCGCGGCAATCCGGTGGTAGCCCTGGGCGACGCGCTCGTGGAACGCCTCGTCGAGCGCCTCATAGCGGTCGCGCGGGACAGCACGCCCGGCGAGGCGGCGCTTGGCGTCCTCACGCGAGAGGCAGAGGATCAGGGTCAAGTCGGGCCGCAGACCGATCATTCCAGCGAGCTGACCGATGCTCGCCTGGTCGGCGCCCTGCCCATAGCCCTGGTAGGCAATCGTGGAGTCCGTAAAGCGGTCGCAGACGGCCACGATCCCGGCGGCGAGCGCCGGGCGGAGCGTGAAGGCGACGTGCTCCGCGCGCGCCGCGAAGTGGAGGAGCGTCTCCGTGAGCGGCGCCCAGCCGCCAGCCCAAGGGCGCGATCTATGCAGCAGCAGCTCGCGGAGCGCTTCCGCGCCAGGGCTGCCGCCGGGTTCGCGGGTACGCAGCACCGGGTAGCCGTCCATGGCCAGGCGTTCGGCCAGCAGCTTGGCTTGGGTGCTCTTTCCGACCCCCTCGCCGCCTTCGAGCGTGATGAACACCTCGGCTCCTCCGGAACGCTCTTCGGGACGGCCTAGGATCCGAGCGCGTAATGCGACAGCACGGCGACTGCCCGTCCCGGCAAGCTGAGCCGGGGCACGTCCGCCCCCGCGAGCAGCGGCACGTTCATCTCCGGCACGCCCTTGCCCGAGACCTTGAGCGTTCCGAGGGCGGTTCCGCGGCTGACCGGCGCCGCGACGGGGCTGTCATAGTCCACCGCGATCTGCGCCGATTTGCGCCAGTCGTGCGGCATGGTGATGACCAGGTCCTTGCCCGCGACGAGCGGCACGGTGCGCTGCGTGCCCAGCCAAACCGGCGCTTGCTCGACCGTGTCGGCGGCGCTGAGCAGCCGTACGTTCTCCCACTCGCGGAACGCCCACTCCAGCAGGCGCTCGCTCTCCTCGGCGCGCTGATGCATGCTCGTGCAGCCGTTGATGACCACGATGACCCGGCGATCGCCCCGCTGCGCGCTCGCAGCGACGCCGAAGCCGCCCGCGTCGGTATGCCCGGTCTTGAGGCCGTCAGCGAGGCCCTTCTGTACCAACGGATTTCGATTCTGCTGCTCGATGTTGTTGTATTTGAACGTCTTCTCGCTGTCGTAGTGATAGAATTGCGGGTAGTCGCGGATGATGTGCGCGGCGATGGTCGCGATGTCGCTCATGCTCATGTGCTGGGCCGGGTCCGGCCAGCCGGTGCAGTTGGCGTAGTGGGTCGCCTTGAGGCCGAGCTGTGTTGCCTTCTCGTTCATGAGGGCGACGAACTGCTCCTCGCTGCCGGCGATCCCTTCAGCAATGACGATGCAGGCGTCGTTGCCGCTGTCCACGACTATGCCGCGGATCAGGTCCTCAACGTGCACTTGGTCGCCGACCTGCACGAACATCCTGGACCCGCCCATGCGCCACGCCTTCTCGCTCACGGGCAGTGTGTCATCGAGCTTGAGGTGGCCGGACGCGAGCCGCTCATAGACGAGGTAGAGCGTCATCAGCTTGGTCATGGACGACGGAGGCACAGGCTCGTCGGCGACCTTGTCGAGCAGCACCGCGCCTGTGTTGAAATCCTGGATGAAGGCCCAGCGCGCGGCGGTGTCCACCGGGCCGAGCGGGGTCGTCGCCGGGCTGCTGGGCGGCTCGTCAGGCGCGGCAGCGGGGCGGTTGGCAGGCTGGCGGCGCGCGAGCGCCAGGGTCGGCATGGAAGCGTTTGCGGCCGTGAAGGCGGCGGTCCCGAGAAGGGTGCGGCGGGTGGGCATGGGCATACCTCACTCAGCGGTGATCGAGGCGTCAATTACTCCGGCCCGTAGTGACTGGTCCAGCGCATCATAGGCCACGTGCCGACCGGTTGTGTCTCGATTTGAAGCTCGGCCACGGCTCGCTCTGAGCTGATCGCGGGTTTCGTGAGCGAACGTCCCAAATTCTAGCCTTGTTCGGAACCGGGACCTCGCCTGGCCAGCTCATGATTCTATGCTCGCCCAAGGCGTTCGTGCGAGTGCGCGGGCGAGGTGGTCGATGAGCACCTGCACGCGCAGCGGTCGCAAGGGGCTGGGCGGCATCACGAGGTGCAATCCAAGCGGCGCGGCCGACCACTCCGGCATCGCTGTCTCGAGCAGACCTTGCCGTAACTCCTGCCAGACGAGGAACTCGGGCTGGAGCGCGAGGCCCTCGCCCGCGACGAGGGCGGGGTTGAGCATGTCCGCGTTGTCGGTCCAGACACGAATCCGCGGCTCGACGACTTCCTCGCCGAACGTCGGATGGCTGAAGCGCCAGACTCCCGGTGCGGCAGCGCCGGTGTAGGCCAACGCGGCGTGATGTCTCAGCTGCGCCGGGTGCGTCAGCCGGCCGGCACGATCGAGATAGGCAGGCGCGCCGACCAGCAGCAAGCGCACAGTGCACAGGCGTCGCGCCAGGAACGCCGAGTCCTTAAGGCTCGCAATGCGCAGCGCGAGATCGAAGCCTTCCGCGATCAGGTCCACGCGCCGGTCGCTCAGCGCGAAGTCGAGGGTGATCTCAGGATAAGCACGGAGGAAGTCGGGCAGCGTCTCGCCGAGATAGGCTATTCCGAACGACAAGGGCGCGCTCACCCGGACACGCCCGCGTGGCACGGCCGATTGCTCGGCGGCCTCGTCCTCGACTGCCTCGCCCTCGCTCAGGATCCTCGCCGCGCGCACGAGCGCGGCCCGCCCTCCCTCGGTCAGCGCGAGCCGCCGCGAGGTGCGGGCGATCAGCGCGAAGCCGAGTTTAGCCTCGAGCCGCCCGATCGCCTTCGAGACCGTGGGGTTCGATAGCCCGAGCTCGTGCGCGGCACGCGCGAATGACCCCATCTCGGCAACCTTCGCGAAGATCGCCCAGGCTTCGAAATCGGGAAGGCGACGTGTCATTTTAGGCAACGATGCTCTGCCAAGCTTTCTACTTAATCAAGCGGCTCGCCCCCTCCATCTTGCATGAATTCGAAGCGATCCACGCTTCCCCGAGGAGACATGAGATGATCGAACGCCGTCCTTTTGCCGAGCTCGGTGGCGCTGACCACGGCTGGCTGAACGCCAAGCATCACTTCTCCTTTGCCGACTACTACGACCCGGCGCGGATGAGCTGGGGCAGCCTGCGCGTCTGGAATGACGACACCATCGCCGCCGGCACCGGCTTCCCGCCGCACCCTCATCGCGACATGGAGATCATCACTTATGTCCGCGAGGGCGCGATCACGCATCAGGACAGCCTGGGCAACACCGGCCGCACTGAGGCAGGCGATGTCCAGGTGATGAGCGCGGGCTCGGGCGTGCGGCATTCCGAATACAACCGCGAGCCGGGCACGACGCGAATCTTCCAGATCTGGATCGAGCCGACCAGCCGCGGTGCCGCGCCGTCCTGGGGCGCCAAGCCCTTCCCCAAGGGCGAGCGCTCGGGCCGCTTCGTGACGCTGGCGAGCGGCCTGCCCGAGGACACCGACGCGCTGCCGATCCGCACCGACGCCCGCGTGCTCGGGGCGACGCTGAAGGCCGGCGAAAGTGCCGAATACAAGCTCGGTGCCGGGCGCCATGGCTACCTCGTGCCGGCGAAGGGCGCGATCGATGTGAACGGCACGCGGATCGACGCCCGCGACGGCGCCGCCATCGCCGACGTGCCCGTGCTGCGGGTCACCGCGATCGAGGACGCCGAAATCGTCCTCGTCGATGCCGCCTAAGCTCCGCCTGCCCCATACCAGTTACGTCCACACACCTTAGATCGGTCAAGGGAGAACGAACCACCTGGCGCGTGGGGCGCATCGTCGCCTCGCGCGCCGCACGGACGAGGAGAGGAACACGATGAGCGACAGCATCCTGATCTTCTACGGTTCCTACCGGTCCGACCGCCAGGGCATCCGGCTGGCCGAGTATCTCTTGGGCGCCTTCGCCGCCCGTGGCGCGCGCCCGGAGCTCATCGACGCCAAGGCGCTCAACCTGCCCATGCTCGACCGCATGTACAAGGAGTATAAGAAGGGCACCGCTCCGGCCGCGCTCGAGACGCTCGCGCGCAAGATTCGCGCGGCCGACGCCTTCGTTTTCGTGACCGGCGAGTATAACTGGGGTGTGCAGCCGGGGCTCAAGAACCTGACCGACCATTTTCTCGAGGAATGGTTTTGGCGTCCGGCCGGCATCGCCAGCTACTCGGCCGGACGCTTCGCGGGCGTGCGCTCGGCGCTGTCCTGGCACAGCATCCTCTCGGAGATGGGGATGGTGGTGATCTCCAGCTCGCTCGCAGTCGGCAACATAGGCCAGGCGCTGAGCGCGGACGCCGAGCCGACAGGCGAAGGCGGCAACGCCCTGTCGCGCGCCTTCCCGCGCTTCGCCGACGATCTGGCCTGGTGGACGGAAGCCGCGCGCAACCAGCGCGCTCGGATGACACCGCCTTATTGATCGTGTGAGAAGCCGCACCGGAGGTGAAGCATCATGATGGGTTCCGAGCGGCTGATGGCGCTGACCGATGGCGTCGTGGCGGTCATCATCACCATCATGGTCTTGGAGCTGAAGCCGCCGAGCGGAACGGACCTCGCCAGCCTGGCTCACCTATGGCCAACCTTCCTGAGTTTCGTGCTCAGCTTCGTCTATGTCGCAATCTACTGGAACAACCATCATCATTTCTTCAAGCTTGTTCCGGAGGTGAGCGCGGTGGTGATGTGGGCGAACTTCAACCTCTTATTCTGGCTCTCGCTGATCCCTTTCACCACGGCCTGGATGGACGAACATGGCGGGGCCCCGCTCCCGGTCGCACTCTATGGCGCGGTGCTCATGCTTTGCGCGGTCAGCTGGGTCGCGATGCAGACGGCGATCATCCGCTCGCAGGGTCCGAGGTCGCCTCTTCGCCGGATGCTTGGACGCGATCTGAAGGGCAAGCTGTCGCCGCTCGCGTATCTGATCGGGATGGGGCTGGCGTTCGTCGCGCCCATCCTATCGTATGCAATCTACGCTGGCCTCGCGGCCGCCTGGCTCATTCCCGATCGTCGCGTGGAGGCAAGCCTGCGCGACCCGCGGTAACGATGGACAGGCGCCGGTGAGCGAACGTCCGCATCGGAGGGCTGGGAGAACGATGGACAGACCTGTGGGGATCGAGAGCGTCGAGACTTGTGGCGACGCTGAGCACCAGCTCCGCCGCCTGCTCGACGTGATGGCCCGCCTCCGCGACCCGGCGCGCGGCTGCCCTTGGGACCAGGTGCAGACCTTCGCGACGATCGCGCCTTACACCGTCGAGGAAGCTTACGAAGTCGCTGACGCCATCGCGCGCGAGGATCTCGCAGCACTTCCGGACGAGCTGGGCGACCTGCTGCTCCAGGTCGTCTATCACGCACGCATGGCCGAGGAGGCCGGGCTGTTCGCCTTCGCCGACGTGGCGCGGCTGATCACGGATAAGATGGTCCGCCGGCACCCGCACGTGTTCGACGGCGCCGAGGCGGCGCCGGGCGCCTGGGAGGCGCAGAAGCAGGCCGAACGCCTGGCCCGCGCCGAGGCCGGCACGCTGGCGGGCGTGCCGCGGAACCTCCCCGCCCTCACCCGCGCCGCCAAGCTCACCAGCCGCGCCGCCCGAGCCGGCTTCGACTGGCCGGACGCCGCCGCGGTGCTCGACAAGCTCGACGAGGAAGCCGCCGAGCTGCGGGCGGAGCTGCCGGGCGCTGATCCTGCGCGCCTGGCGGACGAGGTCGGCGACCTGCTGTTCGTCATGGCGAACCTCGCCCGCAAGCTCGGCCTTGATCCGGAGACATGCCTCCGCAGCGCCAATGCGAAGTTCACAAGGCGCTTCAACGCAGTTGAGCGGCGCCTCGCCGATCAGGGCAAAGTGCCGGATGATGTGTCGCTGGACGAGATGGAGGCGCTGTGGATGAAGGTGAAAGAGTCGGAAGCGTAGGAACTGTCAGCAAGCGCTCATTGCGAGCGGTAAAACCCCGGCGGATGGGGCCACTCTGAATATCCGCTACCATGGATGATACTGATTTTTTGCGCCTGAAAGAATGCGCCTGAAAGAATCAGCGGATTGCGAACGTGCTGGCGATCAGCGGGGTGTCCACAAGCATGTGAGGCGCGATGGCGTGATAGCCGATGGCGTGGACCCAGGCGTTGCCGGTGCGCAGCGTCACGAAGGTCTTGAACATGCCGGGCCCGATATAGGACAGGAACACGAAGATCAGCGACAGCGCGATATCGCGCGGGCCGCGATACACGGTCCAGCCTTCGACGAGGTGCATGGCCGCATAGGTCAGCCCGCCCAGCAGCACGGTGGTGGTGAACGAGCCGGTCAGCCGCATGTAGCGCGGCACCAGGATCGCATAGATCAGGACCATCGTCGGAAGCACTGTGCCGACGAAGAAGACGAAGAACGCCAGCGGCGCGGCCCGCAGCAGGGCGTGCGGTGCTATTTTGAACAGGCCGGGGAAGGCGGCGAGTTCGGTCGCGCCCTCCAGCACGGCGACCACGACGATGACCAACAGATCGTTCCGCCAGTTGTTTGAGCGGAGATTGAGCTGCTCGGCCGAATATCGCGCTCGGAACCAGAGGTAGGGGACCGCCGCGAAGACGACAAAGTTGTAGCTCGCCCAAATCCACACCTCGCCGACGACCGGCGGCGTGGTGCAGCCCACGAGGGTGCCGGCGAGATGGAAGCTGAACGGGCGATAGCCCAGCGCCGGCCCGACGAGCCACCCGCCGGCCTGGCCCAGCATGGCGTAAGCAAGCAGGCAAGTGGTCTCGGTCGCGGCCTGACGCCTGGCGGGCGCGCGGGCAGCGATATCGGGGACAGCCCGCTTCCGCGTCAGGACATGGACCACAGCCATCAGGATGCCCACCTGGACCAGCCCGGCGGTCGGCAGCGCCACCTGCTGGGCGAAGGGTATGCCCGCGAGCGCCGGGCGATCGAAGGGGAGGACTCCTTGCGCCAGCAGGATCACCGCCACGGTGGCTGCGATCCAGAGCACCGCGGCGGTCTGCGCGGCCGGGTGCAGCACCGTCCCACGCGCCAGCCGGAAGGCAAACGACGAAACGGGCGGCGAAGCGGCGATCATGGTGATGATCCCTGGATCAGTGGCGCAGACGCAATCGGCGCTGGCAGGTCCTGCAAACTCAGCGCTTTCCCGTCGCGCTCATCCTCCACCATGGCATGATTTGACCGGCAATGCGCGACGAGATTCGAGTGCGCCGCGACGAACAGGTGCGGCGGCGTGTCGGTCTCGAAGACATGGGTGTTGGCGACGAAGCCGGAGAGCGCCGCACCGCGGCTGCACGGGATCGCACCGAACACGAAGCCGTCCGTCGGCACCAAGCGCGCCAGCACGTCGAGAGCCGCGAGGCCGCGGAGCAGAGGCGGCCTCGGGTTTATAGCGGCCGAGCTAGCTCAGCCCCCAGCTCTCCACCCATAGCGGCGCGAAGTCGCCATGTCCGGTCGGTGCGTAGCCTTTGAGCCACGTGGGCGTCACATGCGCGTCCGCGCGGAAGAATAAGGGCAGCGCCGGGAGGCGGTCGGCGTAGATCCGCTGCATGTCGGCCCAGATCGCCTTCTGCTTCGCCGCGTCAAGCTCCGATCCCGCGGCAGCGATGTCCGCGTCCATCTTGGGATCGCTGAACGCGACGTAGTTGGCGCCGGCGTAGTTGTTCGCCGCGGTCGGGATTGCGTCGGTCCCGAGAGTGAGGCGCGGGACCTCGCCGGCCATGCTGGTCCAGCCATACATCGCCAGCGCCGGGTAGGTCCGGCGCTTGAGCGTCTCACCGAAGAAGGTGCGGGCCGGATCGTTCTTGATCGTTGCCTCGATGCAGGCGGCTTTCCACTGCGACTGCAGCAGCATCTCCTCCGTCTCGCGCAAGCGGTTGCCCGCGGTCGTGGTCAGTTCGAAGGAGAGTTTCTTTCCGTTCTTGTCCCGGCAAATTCCATCGGAGCCGGGGCGCCACCCTGCCTCCGCAAGCAGCGCGCGGGCGCCAGCGGTGTCGTAGCTCACGACCGGGACGTCTGCGACGTAGTTTGGACTGAGCGGGCTGACGAAGGTGTTGGCGACAGGCTGCAGCCCGTCGAACAGGGTCTTCACCATCCGGTCGCGATCCAGCGCCATCAACAGCGCCCGGCGTACCCGCACGTCCGCGAGCGCCGCGTTGTCGCGCTGCATATCGACGTGCTCGTAGGTGAGGCCTGGCTTGATGATGTAGGTGAAGCGGTTGGGATACTGCTTGCGCAAGGCGAGCACCTGGTCGAGCGTAAGCCCGATCCCCTCCCCGGCCGCCATGTCCACGTCGCCCGAGAGCAAGCTCGCTTGCAGCGCCGCGGTGTTGTCGGCGAGCTTGAGCGTGATCCGCTTGAACGCGGGCTTGGTGCCGGGCCAGTTGGGGTTCGGCTCGAAGACGATCTGCTGGCCGTCTTGGTAGGCGGTGAGGAGGTATGGCCCGTTCCACAGACCGGGAGTCGTCGGCGCGCTGTTGTAGCCCGTGTTCTTCAGGTAGGCGGCCGCGTTGCCCCCTTTGGCGGCGATCGGTCCCTCGATGTGCTCGGGCAGGACCTGATCCCAGCTCGCATAGTTCACCTCCACGCGCTTGAGGTGCAGCACGGCCGTCTGATCGTCCACCACGTCCACATCGGCGGCGCGGTCCCAAGCGTGCGGGTTGCTGAAGCCGCTTGCCGGGTCGCTAGCGACCTTCCAGGTGAACCGGATGTCGCGGGCCGTGACCGGCTCGCCGTCGCCCCACTTCAGGTCTGGCTTGAGCTTGATGGTGACGGCCATGCCCTGCGTGCCGTCCTGCCGCTTCTCGATCTTGGCGAGGCCGTTGTCCAGGCTCGGCAGCTCGGTGCAGAGGAGGCAGGTGTTGTGCCAGTCCTTGTCATAGGCGGTTATGGGCCGGAGAGCGAAGCCGAGCGCGTAATATTTCGCCGTCTCCGGGCTGGTATCCGGGTTCAGGCTCGACGGGAACTGCGCCAGGCCGATCACGAGCGTGTCCTTCGGAGTTGGCGCGGCAGCGAGGAACGGCACCGAGACCAGGGCGGCCCCGAGAATCGGGACGAGAGCACGACAGAACATGCGGGGACGGTCCGGTAACACGGCGGACACAGAGTAGCGGCGCGTGAGACACCCATGCAACCTAGCCTTACCCGGACCGAGCGGGCGCGGCGTTGCACGGCGGCACGGAGCACGGCACGTTAGCCTCGACTATTGGGACGCCGATGATCGGGATTGACTGGGGAACGAGCAGCGCGCGCGCCTACAGGCTCGCGCCGGGCGGAGCGGTCCTGGAACGGCGAGAGGCGGCGCTCGGCATCTTGCACGTCCAGCAGGGCGGCTTCCCGGACGCGCTGCGGCGCCTGGCCGGGGACTGGATCACGGCGGGCGAGCGGCGGGTGCTTCTGGCCGGCATGGTCGGCAGCCGCCAGGGGTGGCAGGAGGCGCCGTATGTCTCCTGTCCCGCCGGGCTCGACGCGCTCGCGGGCGCGCTGGTGCGTGTTCCGTTCACGGAGGCGGACGTGCGTCTCGTGCCCGGCGTCAGCGCCGAGGACGCAGCAGGCGTTCCGGAGGTGATGCGCGGCGAGGAGGTGCAGGTCTTGGGCGTGCTCGCGCAGGCCGGGCCAGATGCCCTCCTCTGTCTCCCCGGCAGCCACGCCAAGTGGGTGCGCGTCGAGCGTGGCCGGATCGCCGGGTTCGAGACCAGCATGACGGGTGAGGCTTTCGCCGCGCTCCGGGGGCACACGATCCTAGGGCGCATGATGGAAGGCGATGCCGCCCCCGGCCCTGCGTTCGACGCGGGCGTCGCGCGCGCCGGCGATCCCGGCGGCCTGCTGCATCACCTGTTCGGGACGCGCACGCTCGCGCTCTTCGGCCGCCTCGCGCCCGCGGACGCGGCGAGCTATCTGTCCGGCCTGCTGATCGGCCATGAGGTCGCCGCAAGTCTGCCCGGCGGCGGACATGTCCACCTGGTTGGCACGGGGCCGCTCATGGCGCTTTATGCGCGAGCGATCACGCTGCGCGGCGGCATGGCGACGCCGGGCGATGCAGATGCGGCGGTGCACGGATTGGCACGCATCGGGGAGCGCGCGGCATGGACGTGACGGAGTGGCTTCGGCAGTGCCCGATCGTGGCGATCCTGCGCGGCGTGCGGCCGGACGAGGCCGAGGCGATCGGGGATGCGCTGGTCGGGGCGGGGGTGCGCATCCTGGAAGTGCCGCTGAACTCGCCGGAGCCGGTGGAGAGCGTGCGGCGTCTTGCCGCGCGGTTCGGGGATCGCGCGCTCGTCGGCGGCGGCACGTTCCGGCGCGAGGCGGAGGTGGACGCGGTGGCGCGGGCGGGCGGGCGGCTGCTGGTCACGCCGCACGCCGACCCGGCCCTGGTGCGCGCGGCGAAGGCGCGCGGGATGGTCACGATGCCGGGCTTCCTCACGCCGGCGGAGGCGTTCGCACTTTTGGACGCCGGGGCGGACGCGCTCAAGCTGTTCCCGGCCGAGGCTGGCGGTCCGGCGATGCTGCGTGCGCTGCGCGCCGTGCTGCCCGCGGGCACGCCGTTGCTCCCGGTAGGCGGGGTGGACGCGGTGAGCCTGCCGGGCTGGCGCGACGCGGGCGCGGCAGGCTACGGCTGCGGCTCATCGCTCTACAAGCCGGGCGACTCGCCCCAGGCGGTCGGGCGCAAGGCGGCGGCGCTGCTGGCGGTTTTGTAGGCGACTGGCAAGCCAGCGGAGAGGCGAGGAGACATCCGGCGATCTTGGTAGCGCGACCGTCGGATGCACTCCTCGCCCTGATATCCAGGTCAACGCAGACCTGGCGGCGCCTGCTGACCTCCCGTGTCAGGGTGATGATACAGCGCCGGGTTGAACCGCGGGCCGTGAACGATGAGCGGGCCAGAGCCCGTCCCCTGGGTCGAGGGATAGGCCATCGAGCCGGTGTCCACGGTCGGCACGCTTACGACGAAGCGGGACGGGACATCCTTGCCGTCGTTTGGGTTGCCCACGCCCATGGCAGCGGCCGTACCCAGCATTCCGAGCAAGGCGGTGGCGGAGAGGAGCACAGTGCTCCTGGTTATGTTGGTCATCTGCGTCACTCCTCAGTAGGACCGGCATCTGCCGGCCGACATGAGCTATCGCGGTTGCTGCGGTCCTTCGATTACGTGGCAGGTAACGGGAGCGCACTCTTCCGTCCGCTCCGGAGGAGGCGTCAGGGCTCATGGAGGGGCTGGCCGGGTGATCGCGAAAACCTGACTGCGCGGGCGGTTTGGCGCGGCGTTGCTCGCCGACGACGCGCATGCGACCGTCCGGCGCGATCTCAAGGAGCGACGCCGTGTTCCTGCACGCCGCCGGCATCACCCACCACGTTCGCCTCGACGGTCGGTCCGATGCACCACCGCTGCTCATGTTGCATTCGCTCGGCACCACGAGCGACGTATGGGACGCGCAGGCCGCGGCGCTGGCCAGCGCCTTCCGCGTGATCCGCCCGGACTTCCGGGGCCACGGGCTGACCGAGGTCACGCCGGGGCCATACACGGTCGAGGGCTTAGCGGGCGACGCGCTCGCCGTGCTCGATGCGCTCGGCGTCGGGCGGATGCACGTCGCCGGCATCAGCTTGGGCGGCCTGGTTGCCCAAGCGCTCACCGCTCAAGCACCGGAGCGCGTCGCGAGCCTCATGCTGTGCGACACGGCGCTCAGCATCCCGCCGCCCGAGACGTGGCACGAGCGCGCCGCGACGGTGCGCGCCCACGGCATGGAGGCGATCGCGGACGCGGTCCTCGCGCGCTGGGTCACGGAGAGCTTCCGCGGCCAACCCGGCACGGCCGGGCTTCGCGCCATGCTGCTGCGCACTCCGGCGGAGGGCTACGCCGCCTGCTGCGAGGCCATCGCCGCGGCTGATCTTGCCGAGAGCACGCGGCGCCTGCGGGTTCCTGCCCTGGTCCTCGTCGGCGACCAGGACGCGGCGACCCCGCCGGCCGCGGCACAGGCGCTGCACGAAGCGATCCGGGGCAGCAGGCTCTTTGTGCTGCCTGGTGCCGCCCACATCCCGACCGCCGAGCGGCCGGATGAGGTCACGGACGCGCTACGGCGCTTCCTGCTTCCCGACGGCGTCCCCACTCAGCGCGGGAGCGACCTGCATGAGGCGGGGATGGCGGTGCGCCGGGCCGTGCTCGGAGACGCGTGGGTTGATCGCGCCTCGGCGCAGGCGAGCGCGTTCGACCGCGACTTCCAGGCGTTCATCACGCGCGCCGCCTGGGGCCAGGTCTGGACCCGCCCCGGCCTGACCCGGCGCGAGCGGAGCCTGCTGACCGTCGCGCTCCTGGCCGCTCTCGGCCACCACGACGAGCTGCGTCTGCACCTTCGCGCGACGCGGAACACGGGCGCCTCTCCGGAGGACGTGAGCGAGGCGCTGATGCACACCGCCGTCTATGCCGGCATTCCCGCGGCGAACAGCGCCATCCGCATCGCGAAGGAGGTGCTGGGCGGCGAGAAAGGGCCGAATCCGCCCTCCTGACCCGCGTTCAGCTCACCCAACTCTGCATCGCGACTGCTGCCACGCGCATGAGCTTCTCGCGTGTCGCACCGTCACGGGCCAGCGTGGACATCCCCTGGATGACCGCAATGACGTGCCCGGCCAGAGCCTCCGCGTCTGTCTGAGCATCCATCTCGCCGGCTTCGACTGCTCGGGCAATCTTGTCGATCAGCCGCCGCTCAATCCCACGCCGGATGGCAGCCAGCTCGTGTTGGACATCGGCGGCGGCGGCCGAACAACTGATTGCAGAACTGGCGAGCAGGCAACCTGGCGGAGTATCCGCGCCCGTGAAGCCGGTTGCCGCCGCCTGGAGCAATCCCCAAGCTGCTTCCTGTGCCGTGCTAGCCTCTTCGATGATCCGCGCAGGCGTCACCGGGCCGGACAAATACTGCCCGACCGCTTCGAGGAAGAGCCGCTTCTTGTCCCCGAAGGCCGTGTAGATGCTCGGAGCCGTTACGCCCATCGCTGTCGTAAGATCGCTCAGTGAGGTCCCCTCATAGCCGTGCCGCCAGAACAGCAGCATGGCTTGGCGGAGCGCTTCCCCCCGGTCGAATGACAAGGGTCGACCAATCCTGCGGCGTGGCGCGTGCTCACGTTTTTCCATATCGGTCACTATGAAACAGTGGACGGCTGTCGGCAAGGGATGCTAGCACTTCCATATCAACCGCTATGGAAATGCTGCCATGTCGCTCACCGACTATCGCACGCTCGGCCGCTCCGGCCTTGTCGTCAGCCCCTTTGCCCTTGGCACGATGACGTTCGGCACCGCGCGCTGGGGGTCGGGCGAAGACGGCTCGCGTGCCGTCTTCAACGCCTACGTGGAGGCAGGCGGCAACTTCATCGACACCGCGGATGTCTACTCAAGCGGGCGGAGCGAGGAGATGCTGGGCGGCTTCATCGCTGATCGAGGTCTGCGCGACCGGATCGTCATTGCGACCAAGGCTGGGTTCGCGGCGGGCCAAGGTCCCCATGCTGGCGGCAACGGCGCCAAACATCTTCACGCGGCGCTCGACGGCTCGCTCCGGCGGTTGCGAACGCACTATGTGGACTTGTTCTGGCTGCATGTGTGGGACTCGGTCACGCCTGCCGAGGAGCTGCTGGAAACGATGGCGGCTCTCGTCCGCTCTGGCAAAATTCGCTACTGGGGCATGTCGAACGCACCGGCTTGGTACGTCGCCAAGCTGGCGACGCTTGCCGCCGTTCGCGGCATGCCTGGGCCTATCGCGCTCCAGTATTTCTACTCCCTGGTGAACCGCGACATCGAGGACGAGCATGTTCCACTCGCGGCGGAGTTCGGCATGGGCATCCTGCCTTGGAGCCCGCTCGCATACGGGCTATTGACGGGCAAGTATGACCGCGCGGCCGTGGAGGCTGCCGGCCCTAGGGCAGGCGGACTGCCCCGCGAGGCAGCCAAAGACGGCGAGGAACGCCCAGGAGACGACAAGCGGCTGGACGGAGCCAACCCGTTTGGCAACTCGCTGTTCACCGAGCGCAACTGGAAGATCCTGGACGTGCTGCGCGGCGTTGCCGATGAGGTGGGCCAGAACCCGGCCCGCGTGGCGCTGGCCTGGGTTCTCGGCCGGCCAGGAGTCACGTCGCTTCTGATGGGTGTAAGCCGAGCCGAGCAGGTGCCGGACAATCTCGCTGCGCTGGACATATTTTTGTCGCCGGAGCAGCGCGCGGCGCTCGATACGGCGAGCGCCCCCGACCCTCGGATGCTCTACAGCTTGTTCACGCCGATGCTGCGTCAGCAAGTGGTCTTCGGCGGCAGTCATGTTGATGCCTGGACGCGGTAACGCGTCCTTTCGGCCGTGCCAGAGATCAGCGGATATGCTGTCTTTGGATTGAACTCGCCGATAGCGGCCCGCCAACGGAATTTACGGCATCCCTGGTGGAGCCTCAGCCTGATCCAATAGGAAGGGACGGAGCACGTCCGCGACCGCGTCGGGGTGCTCCTCATGCAGGCCGAGCGAGCCGGAGGCGAGGCGACGAACCTCGATCCCTGGGACCTGGGCCAGCGCTTCCATCTCCGCGCCCGAGCGAGGCGGCGTGTCGGCGCCGTAAACGAGGAGGGTAGGCGCCGATGGCGGGCTGGCGAGGTCGAGAAAGGCCGCCCGGTCATGCACCGGGTCGAGCGCGCCCGTGACGAAGGCGGCCGAGCCGAACCTTCCGCCGCGGCGCCGTGCCACCTCGGCCTTGCCCGCGACGAAAGCGGGCGTGACGCGGCCACGGTCGGCATACACATGGCGCCGATACATCATCGCGATCACAGGTTCGGCGACGTTCAGGCGATAGAGCGCATGCCCGACGCCCGGCATGCGAAGCGCGCCGCGGATACGGCCTTGGAGCGGCCGGTAGCCGCCCATCATGGTCGGCAGCGGGCCGCGCCAGGTCGGAGCGACGAGGGCGATCTTGGACCATGCGCCGGGCTTGCTCCGGGCTAGCGCCAGCGCGTAGCCGGCAGCATGGCCCGCCGCGACCACCGCCGCCGGCTCGGCCACGACTCGCTCCAGGAGCCTGTGCAGGAAGTCGAGGTGCAGCGCCGGCTCGTGGCGGAGAGCCGGGTGCCGCCCCGCGCCGAAACCTGGCCAGTCGGAGACGATCGTCCGGACGTCCGGCGCCAGCCGCTCGGCGAGCGGGCGCATCTCATCGCGGGTGGACACGGTGCTGAAGGCGGGCAGGAGCACGACCGTGCCGCCGGCCGCGTGATCCCGGCCGCGGACGTCATACCCGACCGCGACGGGCTTGCCGTTCCAAACCCACTCGAAGGTGGCCGTGCTGGCGCCGATCTCGCCCACCGTTCGCCCTTCCGATCCTCGCGTCCGCCGCGGGTCACCCTCGCTCACTCAGGCGGCGCGGGCTTCACGGGAAGCGTCAGGACGAGACTCGTCCCACCCTCTCCGCCCCACGCCAGCTCGGCGCCGAGCTGGCGCGAAAACCCTGCGATCAGCTGCATGCCCGTGCCGCTCGGCCGCTCTTCGGGCAGTCCCTTGCCGTTATCCCACAATTTGAGGCGCGCCGCCCCAATTCGACCCTCGTCAGCCGAATGCCAATGGACCCCTGCCCCTCGTCGAACGCGTATTTCAGGCTGTTGGTGACGAACTCGGTGACAATGATCCCGACGGGCACCGCGGTTTCGGGAGATACGCTCAAGCTGCCGACCTCAAACTCGAGCTGGACGCTGCTCGCCTCCTCGCCGTGGAACTGGAGCAGGCTTGCAGCCAGCTCCGTCAGGTAAGGCCCGAGGTCGAGGCGGTCGATCCCGCCAGCCGCATACAGCCTGTCGTGCACCAGGCGCAGGGTCTCGATGCGGTGCCCGATGGCAGTCAGCGCCTGCTCGGCATCGGGGAGCGTCGCCCGGCTAGCCTGGACCCGGACAAGGCTCATGATCACCTGAAGGTTGTTCTTCACGCGATGCTGGACTTCGCGCAGCAGCCGTTCCTTCTCGTCGGCGCGCGCGCGCAGCTCGTCCACGGTCCGCAGGCGCTCGACGGCGGATGCGACCAGGTTGGCGTAAGTGCGCAGGAACGCGATGTCATCGTCGCTGAACTGACGCGGGCTGTGGCTATCGACCTCAAGCACGCCGTAAGGCGGCCTGCCGTCCGCGCCGAGGACGATGACATTGAGCATCGCATTGACGCCGTGGTCCAGGATGAACGCGGGGACCTCGAACCGTTTCTCCTGGCTCACGTCGGGCGAGAGTACCGGCTCGCCGGTCTCAAGGGCATGTCCCGCCGCGGAGAACCGCCCAGTCCTTACCGTGGCCTGGCCGACGATGCCCGGCTTCCAGCCCACCCCGGCACGCACCAGCAGCTCTCTGCCGTTGCTGCGGCTCTCCATGACCTTGGCCAAGTCGCTTCCGAGCGCCTGACCCACTAAGGCGCAGGCCTCGGTCAGGATCTCGTCGAGATCATCTGACTTGATCGCCAGCTCGCCGAATCGCGCCAGCGCGGTCTGTTGCCGAAGAAGTTCCCCGGTGCGGTTTGCATCTTGGTCATACATCCGTGACTAGGTGGCACATCCCGGCGTGGATGTCCCGCATGAACTGGCAACGGCGACCTTCGTGCTACGGCGCGGCGTAAGCTGCCGGGCCAGCCCGTGGCGAGCACGACAGGTGTGTCCGAACCGACGCAGGCGCAGACGGAGACTACTTGGTCAGGTCAGCCTTGGCGCGCGACGAGACCTGCAGCCGGTCGAGGCAGACTTGGCGCTGCTGCTCGGCCGGCGCGTTCCCGGACTGCCCCGTCTGGCACGCGAGCACGTCATTGACCAACATGCGCCCGATGCCGTCGCAGGGCTGGCCTTGCAAATCGAAGAGACGCACGGCCGTCTTGTGAGGAGCCAAAGGACCGAGGTCGAGCGCGATGCGCCTGAGGATCACGCCATCCTTGCCGAAGAGGATCAGGTCAAGGCGGAGCTGCGAGATTGGCTCCGGATCGGGGTTGGTGACCACCACGTAGGCGCGGCAGCCAGCAGTTGCGGCAGCACCGCCGCCCGGCGCGGTCGCGGGGGCCGGCAACGGTTCGAGCTTGTTCAGCTCGAGCGGGATCGGGGCGGGCGCGTCAGCCCACGCCGACTGCATCCCGGGCAGCGTGGCGAGGAACGCCAGTATGGCAACCAGCCTCATCGCCAGGCCACTCGCCGACGCAATGCGTGCCATACATGTTGTTCCTCGCACTAATGGTCCGCCGGCACTCGGCAGACCAACTGGTTGAACTCTCCCGGCCGGTCACGGCACGGCGACGGGCATGGCAGGCATCACGCCGCCGCTCACGCCGCCCTCGCGGAGATGCCGCACCCGCAGCGGCACCGGAGGATGGCTGAAGTTGACCAGGGCGAACAGGGGGTCCGTCGTCAGCGTCGAGGCGTTGTCGCGGGACAGCTTAACGAGGGCGCTGATCATCGGGGCGGCACCGACCATCCGCCGGGCGAAGTCGTCGGCCTGATACTCGTGACGCCGGCTCAGCCAGTTCGCGCCGGTCGAGACGAGGGGGCCGGCCATCTGGATGACGAGGACGCAGACCATCAGGGCCAGCGCGTCGTCGTGGTGAACGATGCCGAAGCTGCTGAGCAGCCAGGGTTGCTTGCAGAGATAGCCGATGGCGAAGAAGGCCAGGAAGAGCAGCACCGCTGTCTGCACTAGCCCAGTGACGACGTGACCCAGTTTGTAGTGGCCCAGCTCATGGGCGAGCACCGCCTCCAGCTCGTCCTCGCTGTTCTGCGCCACCAGGGTGTCGAACAGCACGATGCGCTTCATGCGGCCGAAGCCTGAGAAGTAAGCGTTGCCGTGGGTGGACCGCTTGGACGCGTCCATGATGAACAGCCCGGACGCCTCGAAGCCGCAGCGCCGCAACAGCGCCTCGACCCGCGCGCGCAGGGCGCCATCGAGCGGCGTGAACCGGTTGAACATGGGTGCGATCCACCGCGGGTAGGCACCCATCAGGGCTATGATCAGGACCGTCGAGCCTGCCCAGGCATAGACCCACCAGAGGCCGGACGCGCCACGCATCAGCCAGAACAGGCCATAGAGCAGCGGGACGCCGAGGCACGCTGAGAGTGCCAACGCCTTGAGCCTGTCCGCCGTGAATCGCAGCGGAGTCGTCCGATTGAAACCGAACCGCTGCTCCAGGCGGAACGTGCGATAGGCGGCAAACGGGAGGTCGAGCAGCGACGAGACAAGGCTGACCGCGGCGATGAAGGCGACGCTGCGGGTCAACCCGCGGTCGATCACGCCGGCCAAGCCGCCATACAGGAGATCATACCCGAAGAATGCCCAGGCTAGTCCGACCGCCAAGCTGACCAAGGCGGCAACTCGGCCGAGTCGGAGACGGGCGATCTCGTAGTCGGCGGCCCGCTGGTGCTCCGTGAGGGAAACGGTCGCGGCGAAGTCAGAGGGCACCGCGGCGCGATGGCGCGCCACGTAAGTGGCCTGGCGCCTCCGCAAATAGAGGTCGAACAGGGTCGTCACAAGGGATACGGCCGCGAAGGCGATGAGCAGGACTGGCATGATTGCCTTGGTCGTGAGGGCGATCAGGAGACGAGCACCAGGACTGAGATGGCGATGTCGGCGGCGAGCACCAAGATGTCACGTCGGGATGGAGAAGCCGACCTGGAACGCATCGAGGGCGGGGCAACTGCGCCCCGCCCACTCGGATCGTCTCGTCGGATCAGTCGCGAAGCTCAGGCCGGACCGAGGGCGGGCAGAGTGCCCGGCGTAGAGAGCCGGACCTCGGATAGGCGGGCAGCGACGACGGGCCAGCCCGAGCGGCCACTTCGATCACAACCGTCGCCGCGGCGCTTATCCCCTCGTGCCGGCGCGTCCCTTGGCAGGAGCCTTGCTTTCGCCAGCAGCGTTCAGCTGGTCGCGGACCTGCTTGGCAGGCGTGAACGCCAACTTGCGCGAGGCGGCAATCTCGATGGTTGCGCCGGTTGCCGGGTTGCGGCCCTGCCGGGCGGCGCGCTCGTTGACCTTGAACTTCCCGAAGCCGCCGAGCGAGACCTCTTCACCGTGGCTGGCGGTGTGGGCAATCGTCGAGAGCACGGTCTCGACCATGCGCTTGGCTTCAGCCTTCCCTAGGTTATGTTCGGCGGCAACCTTGTCGGCGAGCTCGGCGGTGTTCATGCACGCATCCTCCGTTGGCGATACTGTTTCCCTAGCAGCGCCGACGCGGGCGCGGCAACCCAGGATTGCTGCGTTTCGGCGCTGAGGAGCCGTAAATGACCCCGTTCCAGCAAGAGTTGAGGCACATCACCCTCCTGTTCTGGGCGTTCCTAGACTTCGTCCTGGCTTGGATCGCCTACGCCTGGCAATGGTTGCGAGACATGCTCGCCGATTCCGGGGTGCCGTCCGCCCTGCAAACGGCTCTGCTGATCGCGGTCCCCGCGTTGCTCGTCCTCGGGCTGCTGAGAGTGGCGGGAGGGATGTTGCGGCTCCTGTTCATCATTGTGGCCGGCCTGCTGATCGCGCGGGCGGTCGGCGCGATCTAGCCGCGCCCTAGAAACGGCATCGCCGTTGCCATCACAGTCAGAAACGGCACGTTCGCGTCGAGCGGCAGGCTCGCCATGTAAGCGACTGCGCTTGCGACGTGAGCGGCGTCCATCGTCGCTTCAGTGCGCGTGCTGCCGTCCGGCTGCAGGACCCCCTTGGCCATACGCTCGGTCATCGGCGTCGCCGCGTTGCCGATATCCACCTGGCCGACCGCGATGTCGAACGTCCGCCCGTCCAGGCCGAGGGCCTTGGTCAGCCCGGTGATCGCGTGCTTCGTGCTCGTATAGGGCGCCGAGAACGGGCGCGGCGTGTGCGCGCTGATGCTGCCGTTGTTGATAATTCGGCCGCCGCGGGGTGACTGACGCCGCATCTGCCCGAAGGCGGCACGGGCGCACAGGTAAGCGCCCGTTAGGTTCACGTGAACAACGCGCAGCCAGTCCTCTACCGGCAACTCGTCCACCGGCACCGGGGCGGCGCCGGTGCCGGCGTTGTTGAACAGAAGGTCGAGTTGGCCGAAGCGCTCCACGACTTGTGCGAAGAGCCCGTCCACCTCTGCGGGAACCCCTACGTCGGTCGGAACGCACAACGTCGCAGCGCCCCCGGCCTGCGCCGCCGTCTCCCGGAGCGGCTCCGCCCGGCGCCCGGCAAGCACCACGACCCATCCGTCAGCCGCGAGTTGCAGCGCCACCGCGCGTCCGACCCCACTGCCAGCGCCCGTCACCAGGGCGATCCGATCCGTCATCGTTCAACTCCTTCGTGTGCCGCGCCTAGCTCTCCCCTGTATGCCGGGTCGCCGGCGAGGGGATCAAGGTGTCGCTGCCGCGGCTTCGCCGAGCCGGGCGCGTATTTCAGCGTAGGCCGCCCGAACAGCTTCGACTCCGTGCCGCCGCTCAAGACGGCGGACCGTGAAGTGGCCGCGGGCACGAGTGCGGAAATGCTGTAGGAACAAAGCGTTGACAGCTACGCCTGCGGCCGCGCCCGCGAGCGGCACGGCCTGGCCCGCGAGCTTCCAGGCGACTGGAACGCCGAAGCGTGCCGCAATCGTGGCGAGCACGCGCGGCATGGCGTCACTCAGCGCGAATCCGGCCGCGCCGCCGATGACCTCCGCCAGCGCCAAGCGGGCCGCATAGTAGCCGCCCTCGCCCTCCGGGCCGCCGAAGGCGAACACGGCGAGGCATTCGGCTTTTCCTTCCTCCGTGCCGAGATCCTCGCCTTGCTCGGCGGCGATGCGCGCGATCTCGCGGAGCAGGAGCGCGGTCGTCGCGGGCAGCTCGACGATCGTTCCGGGCAGTCCGGCAGCACCGCCGGCAGCACCGGTCACGGCGACCGAGGCGGTGCGCACCCATCGCGGAGCGTGGCGCTTACCCCGACCGACCCGCCACGTCGCCGCCGCGAGCGCAGCCTGAAGCGCGCTCGCGGCGGCGTCCTGCGCGAGCGAGAGCGCGGGCGTCGGCAGGACGGACGCGGGAACGAAGCGGCGCGTCCACTGCGCCCCGCCGCCGGCAGCGCGGCCGAGCAGGCTAGCGACTTCGAGTTCGTGAACCGATCCTCCTCGAGCAGCCGCACGGCGCTCTCCAGCTCGGCAAGCGCCTCGGCGTCGAGGGGAAGCGGATGAAGCGGCACGCTCGGCAGGGCAGGCAGAGACTCGCTCATGGCCAGCGTAACGCCGTAAGCGCTGTGTCGTCGCATTCCGACAGCCTGTCATAAGGCGAGGTTGCCCAAGGAGGGCGAACAAGGGCTTAATCTGGTTGCCCGCTCCCCTGTCCCGAGGTCCGCCATGCGTCGCCTGCTCCCGCTGCTGCTTCTCGCCGCCTGCACAGCCGGACCGCCTCAGGGGCGCGTTGCGTATCAGCCTACTCCGGCGATGGAGGCCCAGCTCGTCGAGCTGCAACGGCTGCGGCCGCAACCCTACCCGGACCTCACGCCGGAGCAGGCCCGGCGCCAGCCTCGGCTCCTCGACGCGGCACGCGCCATCGAGAACGTGCGCGGCCTGCCGTATCCGGACCTGCCCGTGCCTGGGTTCCAGCTCATTTCGGCCGAGGGCGTGACTGGCCCGTTGCCGGGGCGACTCTATCAGCCGAAAAATCCGAAGAATACACCGTTGATCCTCCTGTTTGCAGGCGGCGGCTTCGTCACGCCCGACCTCGACGCCACCGACCTCACCGCGCGCTCGCTCGTTGAACGCACCGGGGACGTGGTCGTCGTCGTGGGGATGCGGCCCGCGCCCGGCGACCGCTTCCCCGCGGCCCACAACGACGCGCTCGCGGTCTTCGCCTGGGCACGCAAGAATGCCCGCAGCTGGGGCGCGAACCCGGCCCGGATCGCGCTCGGCGGCGAGGGGACGGGCGCGCTGCTCGCGCTCGCCACGGCCATCGCGGCGCGGGATGAGCGCGCCCCAATGCCCTACCACCTGGTTCTCATAACGCCCATGGCCGCGCCGCCATCCGACAACCCCTGGGCGCGCGCCCGGCCGCGGACCCTCACGAACGTGCGCTGGGACCTTCACCAGTATGCCGGCAGCCCGATTCCGGCCGACCCGCGGCTCGACCCGTTGCACCTCGCCGACCTGCGCGGGCTGCCGCCGGTCACGATGGTGCTCGCAGAGGGCGACCCGCTTCGCCCGGACGCGAAAGCCCTGCTCGACCGACTGCGCGCCGCGGGCGTGCCGGCGCAGGCGCGACTTTATCCCGGCGCCTCGGCCGAGTTCTTCCCGCTCGGCCAGAAGGTGCCCGAGGCGGCCGGCGCCGAAGGCTTCGTTGCCGACCAACTCGGCGTCGCGTTCGGACGCTCTTGAGAAGCCTGGCCTGAGCTGTCCGGGTTGCGGGATGCGCGCATATGCGCGTAATCTGCTGCGCAATCCCGCGGAGGGCATGATGCCTCGTATCCACCCGGCTTGGCGCGTCGCGGCGTGCGCGTTCATGGTTCTGATCGTGGCGGCGGGCGTCCGCTCGATGCCGGGCGTCCTCATCGTGCCGCTGGAGGACGAGTTCGGCTGGTCGCGCGCGACGATCTCGGGCGCGGTTGGCGTCAACATCGTGCTCTACGGACTGGCCGGGCCGTTTGCCGCAGCCCTCTTCGAGCGGTTTGGGCTGCGCCGTACCTCGGCCGCAGCGCTCGCGCTGATCGCGGCGGGCGTGGCGCTCACGCCGCTGATGCGCCACTCGTGGCAGCTCACGCTGCTCTGGGGCGTGATCGTCGGCGCGGGCAGCGGTGTCGTGGCGCTCGTGCTCGGCACGACGGTCGCCGCGCGCTGGTTCGAGCGGCGGCGTGGCCTCGTCGTAGGTCTGCTCTCAGCGGCGACGGCGACGGGGCAACTGATGTTCCTGCCCGTTCTCGCGAGCCTCGCCGAGAACCGAGGCTGGCGAGCCGCATCGGTGCTCGTCGCCATCGTGGCGGCGGGGGTGATCCCCCTGGTGCTCCTGTTCCTGCGCGACCGCCCAGCGGATCTCGGCGTGCCGCCGTTCGGCGGCGAGCGTGTCGTGCCTTACGTGCGGCCGGCGATGAACCCAGCGAGACGCGCGCTGCTGGCGCTGCGCGCCGGGTTGGGCCGGCGCGATTTCTGGCTGCTTGGCGGGACCTTTTTCATCTGCGGCGCGAGCACGAACGGCTTGATCGGCACGCACCTGATCCCGGCCTGCGTGGACCACGGCATCCCCGAGGTGCGCGCGGCGTCGCTTCTTGCGGTGATGGGCGTCCTTGATCTCGTGGGCACGACCCTGTCGGGATGGCTGTCGGACCGGATAGACAACCGCTTGCTGCTCGCCTGGTATTACGGGCTGCGGGGGCTGTCGCTGGTGTTCCTGCCGTTCGCGCTGGACGTGGGGATGATGGGGTGGGGCGGATTGGCCATGTTCGCGGCGTTCTACGGCCTCGACTGGATCGCGACGGTACCGCCCACGGTGCGGCTCACGGCGCGCTGCTTCGGCGAGCAGGAGGCGCCGGTGATGTTCGGCTGGATCGCGGCGTCGCACCAGCTCGGCGCGGGCGCCGCGGCGTGGCTCGCGGGCGTGACGCGGGTCGGCACGGGAAGCTACATGACGGCGTTCATGGTGTCGGGCGGGCTATGCCTCGTCGCGAGCGTCATGGTCGCGTTCATCGGCGTGGCGCCGCGGCGGGTGCGGGCGCAGGCTTAGACTAGTGGATAAAATCGGACTGACGATAGCACCGACGAGTTAGGGAAAACTAGACCCGTTGCAGACCTTCACGTACTGCTCAAAATTAGATTAGGCGCGCAGCAGGAAGGCTTGATGCTAATTGTGTTTGGCGGTCTGCCAGGGACCGGAAAGACTACGATCTCACGCGCGGTCGCTACCCGCCAGTCAGCAACATACCTTCGGATCGACGCTATTGAGCAGGCGATTCGCAACACCGGAGTTCTGGTCGGAGATGTGGGACCTGCTGGCTATAGCGTTGCCAATGTCATTGCGGCGGCCAATCTAGCGGGTGGCCGGGTAGTTGTCGCCGACTGCGTTAATCCGGTAGCTGAGAGCCGCGAGGCATGGAAGGCGATTGCTTCGCGTGCCGAGGTTCGCCTGATCGAAATTGAAGTCATTTGCTCGGATCCGCTCGAGCATCGCCGTAGAATTGAAGGGCGGACCTCCGACATACCCGGCCTTGTCTATCCGACTTGGCAGGCCGTCTTAGAACGTAATTATGATCGTTGGGAAGAAGCGCATCTTATAGTCGATACTGCTCATCTCAACCCTGATGAGGCTATTTCAGCGGTGGAGCGCCACATTGGTGCATGAGATCGCTCCACACTTAATGCCGACCTGAGAGTTGGGTGCCATCCGTCTGATTTAATCCACTAGCGCACGAAGTAGGCGACCACGGCGCCGAGCACCGCGAAGGCGCCGAGCAACCCGACGCAGCGGAGCGCCGCCGTCTGCAAGCTCGGGCCTAGGAGGCCGCGCAGGAAGGAGTCGCTCGGGTTCGCCATCGCGCCGTGATAGCCCGGCGCTGGGTGCTGGCCAAGGCCGGGCGAGCCGGGCTATGCGCGGGCTATGTCCCGTGCCCTCCTCCGCGTCGCGGCCCTGACCATGGTGCGCGACGAGGCGGCCCTGCTGCCCCTATGGTGTCGGCACTACCTGCGCCAGGTCGGCGCCGGGAACCTCTTCGTCCTCGACCAGGGCAGCCAGGACGGCGGCACGCACGGCATCCCGGCCCATGTGACCCCCGTGCCCGACGCGCCGCTCGATGAGGGGTGGCGTGCTACGTGCGTGACCGAGGTCGTGCGGGAGCTGCTGTCGCGCTACGACTGGGTGATTCATTCGGATGCGGACGAGCTGATGCTCGCGGACCCGCGGCACTTCTCCACGCTCGCCGACTACGCGCTTGCGGAGCCCGCGCCCGCGGCCCGGGCGATCGGGCTGGACCTGCATCACATCCCCGGCGAGGAGAGGCCGTTCGACCCGGCGCTCCCGCTCGGCGCCCAGCGGCGCTGGGTACGGTTCGCGGCGAGCATGTGCAAGCCGGCGCTGGTGCGCGAGGCGGTGCGGTGGACGCCGGGCTTTCATGCGAGCGAGCCGCCGGGCCAATTCGGCGCGCTCTACTGCGTGCATCTGCGCTACGTGGACCTCGGCATGGGGCTCGCCCGCCTCGCGCGCACACGTGCCCGTGCGGCCTTGCCGGGCACCAATCCGCACCAGCGCGTGCCGGATGCCGAGTTCGAGGCGCTGATGCGCAGCGTGGCCACGCTGCCGCGCCACGCGGATGTGCCGTTCGACCCGGTGTTGCCGCCGCTGCATCCCTGGATCGAGCAGGTTCAGGCCGGCGCCGATCTCGAACTGGCCGGCGACGCGCTCTGGGAACTCCCGGAACGGTTCCGGGCCTTGCTGGGAGGATAGGGTCAGGGCCGAGGCGCGAACGCGGCCAAGATGTTGCCTGGCTGCCCGCCGTAGAGCCCATAGCCGGAATTCGCGAAGATCATCCCGCCCGCGACGGTTGGCCCGGCGGCATCGAGAGAGCCGCCGCTCGCTGCGACGCCGTTGACCGTCGGGAACGGCCTGGCCAAGTCGTAGTCCCACAGCACGCTGCCGTCCGCGGTCGAGTAGGCTCGGAGATGGCCGTCCACGGAGCCGGAGAGAACGTATTCAGGCGTCGCCGTGACCGCGGCCGACTGCGCCGGGCTGCAGCTGCTGCGGTGCGCGCAAGCCGTCGCCGGGGGCGCGCTCCAGAGCACCGTTCCCGTTGCTGCAGCAAGCGCGTGCAGGCCGCCGCCTCGGTTCGGATCGAGGGTGATCGGGGCCAGGCTGAGGGGCTTAAGGTCGGAGACCGCGGCATACACGGCCTTCCCGTCGGTCGCCGTGCCCCATTGCACGCCGCCCAAGGGGCCGCCACGGCCGACGCGCGTCTGCCACACGATCCGTCCCTGGTCGTCCGGGTCGAGCGCCCAGACCGTGCCGGATTTCTGGCCGATCACGAGCAGGCGCTTGCCGTTGTCCAGCGTAATGAGATTGGCGGACGCGCCGAGGTCGTAGTCGGGACCGTGCGGCTCCGGGCAGTTCGCCTTGTTCGGAGCGAAGCACGCGACGTTCCCGACGTCGCCGGCCAGCAACTGACGCGACCATACGATCCGCCCCGTGTCGAGCGAGAGGGCGAGCACGGCGTCGCTCGTCGCCGTTGCCGGGGCAGAGTGGTTGTCGCCCGTCCCGACGTAGAGAACCCGGCGCTTCCCGTCGATCGTCGGCGCCGCCCATATCGAGGCGCCCGATGGTCCCCAGAGCTGCGTGCCGATGCTGTTCTTTTCCTGCGGCGTCGCGTTCGGAATCGTGGGCGTCGTCCAGATCGTCTCGCCGGATGCTGCATCGAGTGCGACGACAGCGCCCCTGCCCTTGCAGCACTCATACTTCGGGTCGATCGCGGCACTGTCGTCGCCGCCTGAGTAGGGAACGTAAAGTCGCCCCTCGAACAGCACCGGCGCGCCGGTGACCTGAGCGTGCGGGTCCTCGTCGGGCGACGCTTTCCAGACCGTCTGGCCCGTCGCCGCGTCAACCGCATAGACGTGGCCGCGGCGGTCGCCGAAAAGTGCAACATCCCGGCCGCCGACGCGCGCGACGGTGATCGCGGTCCGCACGCCGGTGCTCGCCGTGTAGTCCCAGTAGTAGCAGCCGGACCTCGCTTCGAGCGAGTAGACATGCCCGCTCTGGCTGCCGACGTAGACACGGCCGACGACGACCGTGGGCTGGCCGAAGACGGCGATCACGCCAGGGAAGCCGAACGCCCATTTCAGGTCGAGCTGCTTAAGCTGCGACGCGCTGATGCCCGGCTTCGGCTGGAAGCGCCAGTTCGCAAGGTTCGCGCCCCAGCCGTTGAACGACGGGCCGTCCAGCGAGACCGGCGATGGCGCGCCGGCGCAGCGCCCCGCCATCGGGGCCTCGGCGCCGAATTTCTTGCCCGTGAGATACTCCGCTAGTGCGACGCGTTGCTCGGGCGTGAGGGCGGAGCCCGGGGTCTTCATGATCCCATTCGTCAGTGCTTCGACGATGAAGTTCGGCGACATCGCGCGGAGCGACGCGCGAGTCGGAGCGCGCGTTGCCGGGTTTTCGTGGCAGACGGCGCAATTCTGCTCAAACAATTCCTCTTGCGCGCTCTTCGCGGCCGGAAGCTGCTGTCCCGGCGCCGAACTCCACGCGAGGGACGCGCCGAGCAGCACTGTAATCCCGACGACCAGGCTTCGCACCCTGGGCATGACCCGCGCTCCAGGCTGAGCCGCTCCGCCTCCCACGCTAGCGGCTGGGCGCTGACGTTTCTATCGCAAATTGAGACTAGGCGTTAAGGTGCCCCCGGCTACGACGGTCGCCGGCTCCGCAGCGCGGCGGCGAGCGTGCCGTCGTCCAGCACGTCGAGCGCGCCGCCGAACGGCACGCCCTGACCAACGCGCGTGACTTGGACACCGTAGGCGCGCAGCCGCTCGCCGAGCCAATGTGCGGTTGTTGCACCGTCCACGGTGGCGCCGAGGGCGAGGATCACCTCGGCGACGCCGCCGGCCTCGACGCGGGCGAGCAGGGCGGCGACGTTGAGGTCCTCCGGCCCGGTTCCCGCGAGGGCGGAGAGCGTGCCGCCGAGGACGTGGTAGAGGCCGCGGTAGATCCCCGCCCGCTCCAGCGCCCAGAGATCGCCCACGCCCTCCACGACGCAGATCAGCGAGCGGTCGCGCTGCGGGTCGGCGCAGATCGAGCACGGGTCCTGGCTGTCGAGGTTGCCGCACAGGCTGCACGGGCGCACGGCGCGCGCGGCGTCGCTCAGCGCCGCGGCGAGCGGCATCATGCGTGCCTCGGGCTGCTGCAACATACGCAGCGCCGCGCGCCGGGCGCTGCGCGGGCCGAGACCGGGCAGCTTACTCAGCAGCCCAATCAGCCGCTCGACTTCCGGACCTCCCATCGGAGTGATTCCATCAGAACGGGAGCTTCATGCCCCCCGGAAGCTGCATCCCGCCGGTGACCTTGGCCATCTCCTCGGCCATGATCTCCTCGATGCGGCGCTTCGCCTCGGTGTGAGCAGCGACGACGAGGTCTTCCAGCATCTCCATCTCGCCGGGGTCGGCGAGCTTGGGGTCAACCTTGAGGCGCTTCATCTCACCCTTGCCGGTGAGCGTCACCGTGACCAATCCGGCGCCGGAGGTGCCTTCCACCTCCATGGCCTCCATCTTGGCCTGCATCTCCTGCATCTTGGCCTGCATCTGACTGGCCTGCTTCATCAGGCCGGAGAGATTCTTCACGGCTCGTCCTCCTCGGGATCAAAGGGTTCCATGTCGGCTGGCTCGGCGTCGAGCGGGGCGAATTCGGGCAGGTCCGGCTCCGCCGCGGACGGCGCCGCGGGAACGGCCTCCTCCTCGGCCGGGCCGAGCCGCGCGCCGGGGAAGGCCTCCAGGATGGCGCGGACTAGGGGATGCCGGGCGGCCTCCTCCAAGCGCGCGGCGCCGGTCGCGGCGTCCTGTTCCGCCAGCGTGGGTTCGCCGGGCGCGTGCGACAGCGCGATCGTCCAGCGGGCCCCGGTCGCCTCGTGCAGCAGGGCGGCGAGGCGGGCGGCGAGGTCGCGTGGAGCACTCGGCTCGGGACGCAGCTCGATGACCGGCGGCGCGAAGCGCGCGAGGTGGACCGCGTGGCGCAGCATCCCCGCGAGCACAGGCTCCCGCCGGTCGGCGACGAGGGCGACGACGTCGCGGAAGCTGGCTAGCGCGGGACGGGAGGGAGCCGGGGCGGGAGAAGCCGGCGCTGCCTCGGCCAGCGCCGTCGCCCCCGCCGTGCGGCTCGCGGGCGCGAGCTGAACCGGGTTGGACGTGGCACCGTCACCCTGGATGCGCCGGACTAGCTCGCCCGGCGACGGCAGGTCGGCGACATAGCAGAGACGGATCAGCACCATCTCGGCGGCGGCGCGGCGGTCCGCCGCCTGCTCCACCTCCTGCACGCCGCGGAGCAGCATCTGCCACGCGCGGCCGAGGACGGGGATGCTCAGCCGGTCCGCGAGCGCGGCGCCGCGCTCGCGCTCGGCCTCGGGCAGCTCGGGCAAGTCGCGCAGGGCGGGCACGACCTTGAGGCGGGTCAGCGTGTGCGCGAGCTCGAGCAGGTCGCCGAGCACCAATCCTGGGTCAGCGCCGCGCTCGTGTGCCTGCGCGGAGAGGGCGAGCGCGTCGGCCGGACGGCCGCCGAGGCATGCCTCGATCAGGTCGAAAACCATGCCGCGGTCGGCGAGGCCGAGCATGTCGGCGACGGCGTCCGCAGCTATCTCTGCGCCGTCGTCCGCCCCCTCTCCCCTCTGGGCGATGGCCTGGTCGAGCAGGGAGAGGCCGTCGCGCGCCGAGCCGTCGGCGGCGCGGGCGATCAGCTCCAGCGCGCCGGGTGCGACGCGCGCGCCCTCGGTCTCCGCGATGCGGCCGAACAAGGCGGCGAGGTCGGCGAGCGGCACCCGGCGCAGGTCGAAGCGTTGGCAGCGGGACAGCACCGTGACCGGGACTTTCCGGATCTCCGTCGTCGCGAAGACGAACTTCACGTGCGGCGGTGGCTCCTCCAACGTCTTGAGCAACGCGTTGAAGGCGTTGCGCGAGAGCATGTGGACCTCGTCCACGATGAACACCTTGGTCCGCGCTTGCAAAGGCCGGTAGCGGGCAGCGTCGATGATCTCGCGCACGTCGTCCACGCCGGTGCGCGAGGCAGCGTCCATCTCGACCACGTCGGGATGCCGGTCGGCGAGGATGGCAGCGCAGTTCGGGCAGGTGCCGCAGGGATCGGCCGTGGGGCCGCCATCGCCGTCCGGCCCGGTGCAGTTGAGGGCGCGGGCGAGAATGCGCGCCGTCGTGGTCTTGCCGACGCCGCGGACGCCCGTGAGCATCCAAGCGTGCGCGATGCGGCCCATGCTGAACGCGTTGCGCAGGGTGCGGACCATCGCGTCCTGCCCGATGAGGTCCTCGAAGCGGGTCGGGCGATACTTGCGGGCGAGGACGCGATAGGGCACCGCCGGAGCGGGCGCGGCCGGCGTATCCCCGAACAGGCCAGGGCCGTCCGCCGGTGGATCGGGGAGAACTTCATCGAGCAGGCCGGACATGCGCGGCGGGGTCTATCCTTGCGCCGCCGCGGCGGCTGGAATGCGGGGTGGGGAGCCGGTGCGACGACCCGGGCGGGAACCTGCTGCGGCTGCTTCCTTCCGGACCTGACCGGGTTGGCAGGGCGCTCGTCCGCCGCCGACCCCCCACACGCTTATATCATGTCGGAGGGGGTCCGGGGCAAGGCAGGCGCGCTCTCCGCCGGCACGGTGTGGGCGATGAGCAAGGCGAGCAGGAGCAGGAACGCCGTCGCCGCGGTCACGCCGGGCCAGGCGTAGCGCGGCCAGAGCAGGCCGACGGCGGGCGGGATGAGGGTGGACCCTAGATAGAACGCGAACAGGTAAAGCGCCGATGCTTGCCCCTTCGCCGCCCGCGCCCGGCGGCTCACCCAGCCGCTCGCGACCGCGTGCGCCCCGAAGAAGCCGAAGGTGAAGAGCGCGAGACCGAGGGTGACGAGCAGGAGGGGTTGGGCCAGCATGAGCGCGAGGCCCGCGAGCGTCGCGAGCAGCGCGGTGCGGAGCACCGGGTCGCGCCCGCGCCGGTCGGCAAGCCGGCCCATCCACGTGGAACTTGCGATTCCGACCAGATAAACGACGAAGATCGCGCCGACCACAGCCTGACTCAGGCTGTAAGGCGGCGCGAGCAGGCGGAAGGCTATATAGTTATAGACGGTCACGAAGGCGCCCATAATCGCGACGCCGAGGCCATACAGCCGCCGCAGCGTCGGGTCGCGCAGATGCCCGGCCAGCGACCCGAGGCTGGCGCGCAGCGTAAGCGGCCTCGGTTGGAAATGACGCGACGGCGGCAGGGCGCGCCAGACGAACAGCCCGGCGACGGCGCTCACCGCACCCACCCCCGCGAGCGCCCCGCGCCAGCCGCCAAGGTCCGCCGTTAGCCCGGCGAAGACGCGCCCGAGCATCCCGCCGAGGCCGTTGCCGGACACGAACAGGCCCATGGCGCCGCCGACGGCGCCGGACGCTACTTCCTCGCCGAGATAGGCCATCGCTACCGCTTGCAGGCCGCTCAGCGTGATGCCCTGGAGCGCTCGGAGCAGCAGCAGCACGCTCCAGCTCGGCGCCAGGGCCGAGAGTAGGGTGAGCCCGGCCGAGCTCATGATGGACGCGACGATGAGCGGCTTGCGTCCGAGCGCGTCGGAGATGGAGGCAGCGACGAGGAGCATGGGCGCGAGCAGGCCCGTTGACGCGGAGAGCGCGAGGCTGCTCGCTGCCGGTGAGAGGCGGAACGTCTCGGCGAACAAAGGCATTAGGGGTTGGACGCAGTAGAGCACGGCGAACGTGGCGAGCCCGACTGCGAAGAGCGCGATGGCGACGGCCCGGAAGCCGGGCGTGCCGGGCTGCAAAAACGGCGACTCCATCGCATGAGCGTGGTCCGGCAAGCGCGCCGCGACAACCCGGAACCAACCTAGCCGGCGCGGCCCTTCCTCAGCCCGTTCGCGGTGGCGCCGCCGCCCTACCCCGCCGGCAGCACCGCTCCGCCCGGCTGCGCCGTCGTGAACACGCCCTCCGCAAACGCCTCCTCCCACGTCCCCAGCGTCGAGGCGCGGCTATACTCGGTCGCGCGGTTCTCGAAGAAGTTGGTGTGCTCGACGGCGTTCAGCATCTCGTCGAGCCAGGGCAGCGGGTTCTGTGCCTCGTCGTAGAGCGGATCGAGGCCGAGCTGCGTCAAGCGCCGGTCGGCGATGTAGCGGATGTAGCGCTTGACCTCGGCCGCAGACAGGCCCTCTACCGAGCCCAGCTCGAATGCCAGCTCGATGAACGCGTCCTCGTGGCTGACGATGGTGGCGCAGATGTCGCGGATCTCCCGCTTGAGCGCTGATGTCCAGATCTCCGGGTTCTCGGCGACGAAGGTGCGGAAAAGGCGGATCACGCTGAGGCAGTGCAGCGTCTCATCGCGCACCGACCAGGACACGATCTGGCCCATGCCCTTCATCTTCCCGAAGCGCGGGAAGTTGAGCAGGATCGCGAAGGAGGCGAAGAGCTGCAAGCCCTCGGTGAACGCGCCGAAGGCCGCCAAGGTCTTGGCGATCTCGTGGCGGCTCGCCACCGAAAAGGTCTGCATGTAGTCGAACTTGTCCTTCATCTCCTTGTATTTGAGGAACGCCTGGTATTCCAGCTCCGGCATCCCGATGGTGTCGAGGAGATGGCTGTAGGCGGCGATGTGGATAGTCTCGGTGTTGCTGAATGCTGACAACATCATCAGCACTTCGGTCGGCTTGAAGACCTGGCTGTAGTGCTTCATGTAGCAGTTGTTCACCTCGACGTCCGCCTGGGTGAAGAAGCGGAAGATCTGGGTGAGCAGGTTGCGCTCGCTCTCGCTGAGGTTGCGGTGCCAGTCCTTCACGTCGTCGGCGAGCGGCACCTCCTCGGGCAGCCAGTGGACGCGCTGCTGCGTGTGCCACGCCTCGTAGGCCCAGGGATAGCGGAAGGGCTTATAGACCGGGTTCTCGGTCAAGAGGTCCATGCGGCGCTCGCCGCCGGGCAGGATCGTGCCGTCCATGGGGTGCTTCTCCTCCGCGCCGAGCCGCCTACTGGCAGGCCAGGCACTCCTCGTAGTTGCTTGTGCGTGCCGGCTCGGCCGCCGCGACCGTGCTGACGGCCTCGGCGAGCGCCGGTGCCGCGTCGCTCGGCCGCACCGCCTTCTCGCTCACGTTGTCCGCGCGCTGGATGGAGAGGCTGCGGCAGTAGTAGAGCGACTTCAGGCCGCGCTTCCAGGCCGAGAAGTGAATCTGGTGCAGGTCCCGCTTGTGCACGTTAGCCGGCAGGAACAGGTTAACCGATTGGCTCTGGCAGACGAAGGGCGTGCGGTCGGCCGCGTGCTCGACGACCCAGCGCTGATCCAGCTCGAAGGCCGTGCGGAACACCGCCTTCTCCTGCTCGCCCAGGAAGTCGAGGTGCTGCACGCTGCCCGCGCGCAGGGTGATCGAGGACCACACCTCGTCCGTGTCCTGCCCCTTGGCCGCGAGCAGCTTCTGCAGATGCCGGTTGCGCACCGTGAAGCTGCCGGAGAGCGTCTTCTGCAGGAACACGTTGGCCGCGATCGGCTCGATTCCCGGAACTCGTGCAGCCCGCGATGATGCTGATGCTGGCCGTGGGCGCGATAGCGATCTTGTGGCTGAACCGCTCTTGGATGCCCCAGTCGGCAGCGTCGGGGCACGGGCCGCGCTCGTCGGCGAGGACCCGGCTCGCCGCGTCCGCCTGCTCGCGGATGTGCCTGAAGATCCGCTTGTTCCAGACCTTCGCGATGACGCTCTCGAAGGGAACACCCTGGGCCTGCAGGAAGCTGTGGAAACCCATGACGCCGAGGCCGACCGAGCGCTCGCGCATGGCGGCGTAGGTCGCCCGCTCCATGCCGGGTGCGGCGTGGTCGATGAAGTCCTGCAGCACGTTGTCGAGGAAGCGCATCACGTCCTCGATGAAGAGGGGATGGGTGTTCCACTCGGCCCAGGTCTCGAGGTTGAGGCTGCTCAGGCAGCAGACGGCGGTGCGCTCGCGGCCGTGCTGGTCGAGGCCGGTGGGCAGCGTGATCTCGCTGCACAAGTTGCTGGTCTTCACCTCCAGCCCGGCGAGCTTCTGGTGCTCCGGCAGCGCCCGGTTCACGTGGTCGCTGAACACGAGATAAGGCTCACCGGTCTCGATCCGGGCGGTGAGGATGCGAATCCACAGCGCGCGGGCCTGCACCTTGCGCACCACGCTGCCGTCCTTGGGCGAGAGCAGCGCCCACGGCTCGTCCGCCTCGACGGCGCGCATGAAGGCGTCGGGCACGAGCAGGCCATGGTGCAGGTTCAGCGCCTTGCGGTTCGGATCGCCGCCGGTGGGGCGCCGCAACTCCACGAACTCCTCGATCTCCGGATGCGAGATGGGGAGATACACGGCGGCCGAGCCGCGGCGCAGCGAGCCCTGGCTGATCGCGAGCGTCAGGCTGTCCATCACGCGGATGAACGGGATCACGCCCGATGTCTTGCCGTTCTGCCCGACCTTCTCGCCGATGGAGCGGAGATTGCCCCAGTAGCTGCCGATGCCGCCGCCGCGGGAGGCCAGCCAGACATTCTCGTTCCAGAGATCGACGATGCCGTCCAGGCTGTCGCTCGCCTCGTTGAGGAAGCAGGAGATCGGCAGGCCGCGGCTCGTGCCGCCGTTGCTCAGCACGGGGGTCGCCGGCATGAACCAGAACTGGCTCATGTAGTCGTAGAGCCGCTGCGCATGCCCGGGGTCGTCGCCGTAGTAGGATGCCACGCGGGCAAACAGGTCCTGATAGCCCTCGCCCGGCATCAAGTAGCGGTCGCCGAGCGTCGCCCGGCCGAACTCTGTCAGCAATGTGTCGCGCTCGTGCGCGACGCGGACCTGATGACGCCCTGGTAGCTGCACGGCGCTGTCGAGCAAGGCCTGGCCTCCTGCCGGATTCGAATTCATGGCGCGATCCTACACCAGATGATGTGGTGGTGAGCAACGGAGACCACAAAAGGTTGGTTTCGTGGCATCTGCGCCACGACTCGGCGCGACTCGATTGCGACTCGGAAGGCTAGCGCAGATGTGAACAAACGGGAACGGATGGCCTCGGTTTATTCCCGCATTCCTCGCAATTCAGAGCAGGGGATGGCTGGCCAAGATCACGGAAACGTGAGGATTTAGCTAGCCCGGCCGTTGCCGCCTTCAGGCCGCGAGCGTGTCCAGCGCCGCATCAACTCCGCCATGCCCGTGCGGCACGCCGCAGGCACGCAGGCCGAGTTCGACGGCGCCCAGCGTTCCCAGCACCATCGGTTCATTAAGGTCGCCGAGGTGGCCGATTCGGAACACCTGGCCCTGCAGCCGGCCCAGCCCGCCGCCGAGCGAGGTGTTGAAGCGGTCGAGGCAGACCTGGCGCAACTCGTCGGCGTCGTATCCCTCGGGCATGAGCACGGTGGTCACGGAATCGGAGGCGCGCGCCGGGTCCAGGCAGAAGGGCTGAGGCCCGTCGTTGCCCGACCAGGCGCGCACGGCAGCGCGGACCGCGCCGGCCAGGCGGTGATGCCGGGCGAGGACGTTGTCCAGCCCTTCGGCGTCCAAGAGGCGGATGCTCTCCTGCAGGCCGTAGAAGAGCTGTGTCGGGATGGTGCCGACGAAGCTGCGCTGCGGCCGGCCGCGCATCCGGCCCCAGTCGAGGTAGGCACGCGGCGAGCGCGCGTGCTCGTGCACCCGCATCGCCTTCTCGGAGGCGGCGACGAAGCTGAACCCGGTGGTCAGCATCAGCCCCTTCTGGCTGCCGCCCACCGTCGCGTCCACACCCCACTCCGCCATGCAGAACGGCAGGCAGCCGAGCGAGCTGATCGTGTCCACGAGCAGGAGCGCCGGGTGCCCGGCGCGGTCGAGGGCGGCGCGGATCTCGGGAATCGGGAGCGAGAGGCCCGTTGACGTCTCGTTGTGGACGCAGAGCAGGCCCTTGATGACGTGACCGCCGTCAGCGCGCAATGCGGCCTCGACCGCACCCAGGTCGGCGCCGCGCCGCCAATCGGCCCGGATGAGCTGGGCACGGATGCCGTGGCTGCGCACCATCTCGGTCCACGTGTCGCTGAACCAGCCGCTCTCGACGACGAGCACCGTGTCGCCCGGCGAGAACAGGTTTACGAGCGCTGCCTCCCAGGCGCCGTGGCCGGAAGCGGTCATCAGGAAGACCTCGCCTCCCTCTGCGCCGTCCGTGCCGAGCACGCGCCTCAGCCCAGCGACGGCGGCATCATAGACCTCCAGGAACTCGGGGTCATTGAAGTCGATCGTCGGCCGATCCATGGCACGGATACCCCGTCCGGGATGTTGGTCGGGCCAGGGTTAGCGAAGAACTGGCGACCGGGCTTACGCGGCATAGTTACTCCCACTCGATGATCGACATCCGACGTGAAATGTTGAGCCTGGGAAGCTTCAGGTAGAAGCTCGGTTTGACCTTCCTTCCATGAGTTCTCACATCGCTAACTCAAAGGACACTCTCGATGTCGGTTTTTGAGAAGTCATCGCCCACGCATAACAGTCGGCAGGAATATTCTTTCGCTGCCTCATAGGCGAAACAATCTCCGAGGTTAAGGCCAGCGGAACTTATGCCTTTCCCCCACCGCTCGTATGCCTGGGCGATACGCCGCGCCGAGGCGGGCGTGACTGCCACGACCTCGAAGCCGAGTCCATCGACCAGGCCCGCTACTTCGCTGCCGACGTTCCGTCTCGCTGAGACTATCAGAGCTTCGGCCACAGTGTCGGCGGAGATTAGAATGTCGTTCTCGGCCTCGAGCGCAGCGATGCAGGCGTCAGCCTCTGGTTCGTCGAGGACAATCGCCATCAGCGCAGAGGTATCGACGGCGATCATTCAGGCAGTCCGGCGTCCCCGTACAGGAAGTCTTGGCTTTGCGCCGCGTTCGGTCCGGCCTTCGCCTTGGATGAGCCAGCGACTCGCGCCGCATCGAGAAGTGCCCTATGAGATTTCCTATCCACCACCGTCTTAACCGGAACCAGGCGCACCGCCGCATGGCCGTGACGGGTCAGAACGCCCTCATCGCCAGCCTCGGCGCGGCGCACCAGCTCAGTCAGCTGTCCTTTGGCCTCGGTGACAGACACCTGCATGCCATCTCTCCCGCGGTCTCGATGGTGCCTACTAGCGGACGATTAGATCATCTAATAGTCCGCATCAAGGAAGCCCCGAGCTTTCCCGAGGACCCGACATCCGTCACTCCCACTCGATCGTTCTGACCGAACGTAACATATTGATATAGCAAGAAGAGTTCTTTCGCCGTACCGTCAAGCACCGTCTCCTCGACACGTCAGAAGTTTGCGCTCTTGACTTCAAAGGGGAATTTCGACAATCCGCGATGTGCTCGGTTTCAACGTCTATCGGTATCGATTGACCGATTATCCACAACCGCAGCCACAAGCCGCCGTCCGCTCATCGGCCAAAAATACCGTTACCCTAACGCCCACCACCAATAGCCCCGCGCACCAGGCAGTGCACGAAGCTGGCATTCATAGCGCCGACGTCTGGAGCTCGGTATAGAGCTGACCTGGCAGATACGCTACCGAATGACTACCGATGACCCCAAGGCGACATTCGGCATGACCTGAGCCCCAAGTCTCATCCGTTGATGAGTGGAATCCATTCTTCAATTGCGCTTGCGTCGTGTAATTGAAGCCACTGCGGGCTTCGCTCTTGCCCATGACGGTCTTCATATCTTTTCAAGAACGAACGACATCCCCCGGGGTCGCGGCGGCGAGGCGGATGCCGGACCCGCGTCGAGTCCGAGGGATGCGCGCTCGATTTGTGTTGCCGAACGTCGCCGCTTAGGGGGTCAGTTCGAGGATCAGATTGACCGGCGTCTGCGCGGCGCGCCTCAGGTTGGAAAACCCGGCTTCCAGCGCCACCTTGCGCAGGCGCTCTTCGCCCGCCTGCGCACCGAGGCCGAGCCCGACCTCCTGCGACAGCGAGTTCGGCGTGCACGCCATGGCCGACGCGGCGTAGTACATGCGGCCGATCGGGTTCAGGTTCTCCTCCAGCCGGTCGCCGGCATACGGCTCCACCAGCAGCACCTTACCGTCGGGCTTGAGCGCCTTGCGGGAGCGCGCGAGCGCGCCGACCGGATCGCCGAGATCGTGCAGGCAGTCCATGAAGCAGATGAGGTCGAAGTCGTGGCCGTCGAACTCGGTCGTGGCCTTGACCTCGAACGCGATGTTGCCCGTCACGCCCTGCTCGGCGGCGCGCTTGCGCGCGGTCGCGATCGACGCGTCGTGATAATCCAGACCGATGAAGCTCGACTTGGGGAACGCCTGCGCCATTACGATGGTGGAGGCGCCGTGTCCGCAGCCGATGTCGGCGACCCGGGCGCCGCGCTTCAGGCGCTCGACGACGCCGTCAAGCGCCGGCAGCCACTCGCTCACCAGATACGCGCGATAGCCGGTGCGGAAGAAGCTCTCGGTGCCGCAGAACAAGCGATGGTTATGCGCGTGCCAGCCCAGGCCTTCGCCCGAGCGGAAGGTTTCGACGATCTGGTCTTCATCGAGCCAGAGCGAGGCCGCGACCTCGAAAGCAGGCGCCATGAAAATGGGGCTTTCGTCGAGCGCCAGGACCATCGCCTGCGCCGGCGGCAGGGCGTAAGTCTGCTTCTCGGGATCGTAGGCCACATAGCCGCCGGCCGCTTGGTTGGCGAGCCACTCGCGGACATAGCGCTCGCGAATGCCGGTTGCTCTGGCGAGCGCCACCGACGTGCAGGCGCCGAGGTCGGCCATCGCCTGATACAGGCCGAGCTTGCGCCCCACATTGACCAGCACGCCGGAAAAAGCGGCGCTCAGATCGGTAACGACCTGGCCGATGAAGGCTTCGACCTCGCTCGGCGCGGGCGGTGGTGTAACTTGGGTCATGATCCGGTCCCTTTGCGTTCGCATGGCACGGCCGGAAGCGGCCGTATTCTGTGCCGCTTGAGGTAATCGGCAAAAGGGAAGGCGGTCTTGATATACTCTGCCAAAGCCTTGCGAGATCGCGCCAATGACGACGGAAAGACGCGCCGCGGCCAAGCTCGCCGCGCCGACCATCAATCTGGCCAGCGTCGTCTACGGCCTCGACGCCTACATGCGCTCGCGCGGGGCCGACGCGGGTGACGCCTTGCGCCGCGCCGATCTCAAGCCCGGCGACCTGACCGATCCCGATCGGCGCGTGCCGCTCATCCGCTATCTGGAGCTCTTGGAGATCTGCGCCGATCTCCTGGCCGATCCGCAATTCGGCTTGAAGTTCGGCGCCCAGTACGAGCCGAGGCACGCCGGCGTCGTCGGCAATGTCGCCCTGGCCTCGCGCACGGTCGGCGAAGCCTTCGAAACGATAGGGCGCTATCTGCCGACCATGGTCGACGCCACCGTGCACGGCGTGGAAGTCAGCGACGGGATCGTGTTTGTGTATTCCTACTACATCGATCCGTTGATGATGTCGTACCGGCAGAAAGGCGATTGGGCGATCGCCTTCGCGTGCAACCTCATGCGCGTCGGGCTCGGCGATCCGCGTTGGACCCCGCAGGAGATCCTGCTGCCGCAGTTGGCCGACGAAACGCCGGCGGAACGCCGCATCCGCGCGGAGATCATGGGCGACAACATCCGGGTCGGCCATCCCTGGGCCGGCATCCGGTTTGACGCCGGCCTGCTCAAGCGGCCGATGGCGACGGCCGATGCCATGATCGAGAGCCTGATGCGCCATTACGGCGATCTTCGGCTCGCCGCTTTGCCGAAACAGCGCGGCAAGATCGAGCAATTGCGCCGCGAGATCGCCCGCGTGCTGGTCAAGGGCGAGGGCGGCATCGAGCACCTCGCCAAGGCGAGCGGCACCTCGGTGCGGACGCTCCAGCGGCGGCTGAAGGATGCCGGCGTGAACTACTTCGACCTGCAGAACGACGTGCGCAAGACGCTGGCGCTGAACCTCTTGGAAAACGAGAACTCTGGCGCTGGCGGAAATCGCCTTTTCGCTCGGCTACTCCGAAGTCAGCGCGTTCAATCACGCCTTCCGGCGCTGGGTCGGCCAATCGCCGGGCCATTATCGTCGACTACGCGCGATTCATCTTAAATCCGCCGCAGCGAAGAAGTCGGCGCCGCCGGCTAGGGAATCGATTTGAATGACTCCGCTCGGCAGGCCTCGAACTGCGGCTTGCCGACCGCGTAGCACTTCTTGCCAAGTTCGATGGCGACTTCGCCTGCGGGTCGCAGACCTACACAAATACCGGCAAATAGGCAGCGTGAATCCTGTCGCCTACTCCACGGCCGCTGTCGGTATCCCTCATTCCCACTCGATCGTGCCCGGCGGCTTGCTCGTGATGTCATAAGTCACGCGGTTGATGCCGCGGACCTCGTTGACGATGCGCGTGGCCACGCGCCCGAGGAACGCCATGTCGAACGGGTAAACATCCGCTGTCATGCCGTCCACGCTTGTCACGGCGCGGAGCGCGCAGGCGCTGTCGTACGTCCGGCCGTCACCCATGACGCCCACGGTGCGTACCGGAAGCAGCACGGCGAACGCCTGCCAGATCGCGTCATAGAGCCCGGCCGCCCTGATCTCTTCGAGGAAGATCGCGTCTGCCCGGCGCAACAGGTCGAGCCGCTCGCGCGTCACCGCTCCAGGGATGCGGATGGCGAGACCCGGCCCTGGAAACGGATGACGGCCCACGATGCTCTCGGGAACGCCCAGCTCACGCCCGAGGGCACGCACCTCGTCCTTGAACAGCTCGCGCAGCGGCTCGACCAGGCGCATGCGCATCCGCTCCGGCAGGCCGCCGACATTATGGTGACTCTTGATCGTAGCGGACGGGCCGCCATGAGCGCTGACGCTCTCGACCACGTCCGGGTAGAGCGTGCCTTGCGCGAGGAAGTCGGCGCCGCCCAGCTTGCCGGCCTCCTCGTCGAAAACCTCGATGAACACGCGCCCGATGGTCTTGCGCTTCTGCTCGGGGTCAGTCACGCCGTCGAGCGCGCTGAGGAAGAGGTCCGAGGCGTCGCGGTGGATGAGGCGGATGTTGAAGCGGTCGCGGAAGGTGCGCACGACCTCCGCGGCCTCACCCTCGCGCAAGAGGCCGCTGTCCACGAAGATGCAGGTGAGCTGGTCGCCGATAGCTTCGTGGATCAGCGCGGCGGCGACAGACGAGTCCACGCCGCCGGAGAGGCCGCAGATCACCCGCCCCTGCCCGACCTGCTGCCGGATGCGGCGCTTCGCGGCCTCGCGGAAGCCGGCCATGGTCCAGTCACCGCCGAGGCCCGCGACGGCGTGGGTGAAGTTGCGCAGCAGCGCGGCACCGTGCGGCGTGTGGGCGACCTCGGGGTGGAACTGCACCCCGTAGAGGCGGCGCTGATCGTCCGCGATGGCGGCAAGCGGCGCCCCTTCGCTGCGGCCGACCTCGCGGAAGCCCGGCGCGAGCCGGGTCACACGGTCGCCGTGGCTCATCCAGACCGGCTCGCGCGCGCCCCGCTCCCAGACGCCATGGAACAAAGCGCAATCGTTCGTGACCTCGACGTGGGCGGCACCGAACTCGTGATGGTCGGAGATCGAGACCTCGCCGCCGAGCTGGGCAATCATCGCCTGCTGGCCGTAGCAGATGCCGAGCACGGGCTTACCGGACTCGAGCACGCCGGGCGGGACGCGGGGCGCCTCATCGGCAGTGACGCTAGCTGGGCCGCCCGAGAGGATGTAGGCGGCAGCGCCGAACTCGCTTATGCGCGCGGGGTCAGCGTCGAATGGTATGATCTCGCAGTAAACGCCGCTCTCGCGCACGCGCCGGGCGATGAGCTGGGTAAACTGGCTGCCGAAGTCGAGGATCAGCACGCGGCTCAAAGGCGTGTTGCTAGGCGTCTCGCTCATGCGGGAGGCTTGCAGCACGGCGGAGAGCGGGGATCAAGGGCATCACGGCAATCCCGCGAGCGTGACTGATGTCTCGATCTGTTCCCTGCTATATGCGCCGCCGATGTCGGCCGAGCAGAGCATCCAGAAACAGGACGCGATGGCCGCCGTCCGGCAGCGCGGGCTGGAGCGCCTTGAGCAGCTCCGCTCCGCCGTCGTGGAGCGCGACGGCAAGGTCTTTATGATCGCGCAGGAATTCTGACGCCGTCGACCACACTCCCCGATCTGGATGCGCCGTGCAGGACGTTGCCATCGTCATCCCCATGCTGAACGAGGCGGCGGCGCTCCCCCGTCTCCTGCGCTCGCTCGCGGCGCTCGACCCGACGCCGGCCGAGGTGCTGACCGTGGACGGCGGCAGCCAGGACGGCTCGGTGGCGGTCGCACGTGCCGGCGGACTGCGCGTGATCGAGCACGAGGTGCGGGGCCGCGCCGCACAGATCAACCGCGGCGTCGCCGAGGCCACGGCGCCGCTGGTCTGCGTCCTGCACGCCGACACACTCCTGCCCGACGATGCGGTCGCGGTCATACGCTCCGTGCTGGCCGACCGCCAGGTGGCGCTCGCCGGCTTCACGCCGCTGCTGAGCGGGCCGGACACGGTGCGCTGGGGCACAAGCTTCCACAACTGGATCAAGACTTGGTATGCGCCGCTGCTGTTCCGCCCGCACCTCTTCTTACGCGGCGGCCGCCTGCTGTTCGGCGACCACGCCATGTTCTTCCGGCGGGTGGATTTCCTCGCCGTCGGCGGCTGCGATCCGAGTCTGCTCATCATGGAGGACGCGGACCTCTGCATCCGGCTCAGCCGGCTCGGCCGCGTCCGGCTGGTCAACCGCGTGGTGATCACGTCCGACCGCCGGGTGGCAGCCTGGGGCGGACTCAGGGCCAACTGGGTCTATCTCAAGGTGGGCGTCCGGTGGGGACTAGGCCTGCGTAAGCGGCTGGACCGCCACTATCCCGACGTGCGCTGAACAAGCAGAGTGGGACAGAGCCGATGCGATACACGCACGACCTGATCGTCATCGGCGCGGGAGCGGCCGGGCTGACCGCCGCCGGCGGATGTGCGCGGCTCGGGCTGCGCGTGGCGCTGATCGAGCGCGACCTCATGGGCGGCGAGTGCCTCAATACGGGTTGTGTTCCCTCGAAGGCGCTGATCGCGGCGGCGCGGCGGGCGCATCTGATGCGCAGCGCCCCCGCCGTGGGTGTCACGGCTGTAGAGCCCGAGATCGACTTCGCCCGCGTGCGTGCGCATGTGCAGGCGGCTATCGCCGCCATCGCGCCGCATGACTCCGAGGAGCGGTTCCAGGGCTGGGGCGTGGAGGTGATCCGTGGCCAGGCCCGCTTCCGCGATGCGCGCAGCGTTACGGTGGACGGCCGCCTGCTCGCGGCGCCGCGGATCGTCGTTGCCGTAGGGTCGCGGCCAGCGATCCCCGACATCGAGGGTCTGGCGCGGACGCCCTACCTCACCAACGAGACCGTGTTCGACCTCGACGTGCTCCCGCGCCATCTCGTCGTGCTGGGGGGCGGCGCGGTCGGGCTGGAGATGGCCCAGGCGTTCCGCAGGCTGGGAGCCGCCGTCACGGTCGTCGAGGCAGACCGCCCCTTGTCCCGCGACGATCCGGACGCGGCCGCGGTCGTGGTGGAGCGGCTCGCAGCCGAGGGGATCGCGATCCGCTCAGGCACGCGCGCGTCCGGAGTCGCGGCGGTGCCGGAGGGCGTGCGGGTGGAGGTCGAAGCAGGCGAGGCCGTCGCCGGCAGCCACCTTCTCGTCGCGATCGGCCGCAGGGCGGCCCTCGACGGGTTGGAGCTGGGCGCAGCCGGGATAGAGACGACGGCGGGCGGCATCCGCGTGGACGCGCGACGGCGGACCTCTAACCACCGGGTCTACGCCATCGGCGATTGCCGGGACGGGCCGCGCTTCACGCACGCCGCAGGCTACGAAGGGGCGCTGATCGTGCGCGAGGTGGCCTTGGGCCTGCGCGCGGCGGCGGACTACCGGGCGCTTCCGTGGGTGACCTACACCGACCCCGAGCTGGCCCAGGTCGGGCTGACTGAGGCTGCGGCGCGCGAGCGGCATGATCAAGTCGATGTTCATCGCCTACCGTTCTCGGACAACGACCGGGCTGTGGCGGAGAGTGCCGTGGCCGGGTTCGCCAAGGCCGTGAAGGCGCGCGGAAAAGTTGTCGGCGCGACGCTCGTCGGCGCGGGAGCGGGCGAACTCGTCCTGCCGTGGAGCCTCGCCATCGCGGGCAAAGCGTCGCCACGGGCGATCAGCGGCGCGATCGTGCCCTATCCCACCCGCTCCGAGATCTCCAAGGCCGTCGCGTTCGCGGGCTACGAGTCGCTGGTCTTCGGCCGCCAGGCACGGCTCTGGGCGAGATCGTTGGCCCGGATGCGGCGCTGACGGCGTCCACGCCCGCTGCAGGAGCGGCGTCAGGCTCAGAACGGCGGCCCGGTCCTATCCTCGCCTTGGCCATGCATGGACGCGTCGTAGGCGTCCAGCTGCTCGTCGCTCAGCTCGTCGATCTGCAGGAGCTGCCATGTCCTGCGACCACGCGCGTCATCGGAGCGGACCAAGCGACCGAACCCCTCGCCGGCGAGGGTGACCCGCCAGATGCCATCTTCCGCGAGCGGCTGATGATCCGGAATCACCGCAATCATGCCGCTCACGCCGTGGCCTGCGGCGTGATCGCCAACCGTGGGCCGCAACGTCATGCCGACGGCCACGCGCGACGGCGCGCCGGAGCGGTCCGCCTCTGCTGGGCTGCGAAGCCCGGGCGGGGTACGCCGGCAGGCCGTTGTGAGGACACGCATCAGGAACGGCACGAGCGAGAAGCCTCTCGAACTTGTCGTGGCTGTAGTGGTGAGCACACTACCGCTGTAACGTGTCAGAATCCTGGCCTCCGCGTGCCCGAGATGTGTCCACTGCGGCCCGAATCCTGTTGGATCGCGCCGCAAAACGTGACCGAGGCATATCGCATGTCAAGGCCCGCAGCCTCAACCGCAATTACGAGGTGTTGCCTCGTCGCCCATGCCGGTCCTGCATTTGGCTCTGCGGTCATCGTTGACTGGCCTCGGCGACGACTTTGGGAGCAGCCTTGTCCGGGTCCGTCTCTGGCAAGGCCGCTAGGAGCGCTACGCTGGTAATGCCCACGGCGGCGAGCGCCAGGAGCGCCGTGTGCGGGCCGGATGCGTCAGCGATGAAGCCTGAGAACGTCGTGCTCAGAGTAGCACCCACCCCCATGGCAAGCCCAAGGAATCCCAAACACAAGTTAAACCGCCCCGTAGTGCGCGTAAGGTCCGCGGCGATAAGAGGCAGCAGCACGCCGACGACCGCCGCGCTGATCCCTTCCAACGTCTGCACGAGCACGATGACAGCCGGGCTCGCGCTGATCGCGAGCAGCACGCCGCGCACGGGAATCGCCCCGAAGCCCAGGAGCAGCAGGGGCCGGCGCCCCCACCGGGTCGCCTTCCGCCCCACCCACGGCGAGAGCACGGCAACGACTGCTTGCGGCGCGATGATGCAGGCCGCGATCACCAAGTTGGCCAATCGCCCGGCGCTGCGCGTCAGTTCCCCGGCCACGAGCGGCAGCATGGCCGCGCCGGAGAGGCTGAACAGGGCGATGCCGGCTGCGAAAACGAGCAGACGGCGATCCAGCAGCACCCGCAAGGCGCCGCGCGCCGGGCGCTCCCTTCGCGTGGATCGAGGCCCCGGCCGTTCGGCGCCGCTCGGCGGCACTAGCCGAAGTGCGGTCAGGCCCAGCAGCATCAGCGCTGCCGTGACCCAGAACACCGCCCGGCCCGAGACGTAGGTGCCGAGCCAGCCGAGCAGCGCCGCTGAGCAGGCGCTGCCGAGCGAGGCGAATCGCGCGTTGCGTCCCAATCGCTCGCCGAGGCCGGCTTCTCCGACCAAGGCGAGGCTGAGCGCCGCGATCGCAGGCGCGATCACGCAGCTAGCGAACCCGTGCAGCACCTCAGCGGCGAGGACGGACAGCGGCCGGGGCCAGACCGCGAAGAGCAGCGCGCTGGCCGCGACGGCCGTTCCGCCCGCCGCGATGACGAGGCGCTTGCTCCGCACAGCGTCCACCAGCGCGCCCGCGGGCAGCTGGCTCACCATCGCGACGGCCGTGCCGAGGCTCAGCGCCTCGCCGATGTGGACCTGCGTCCAAGCCTGGGCCGTGAGGTAAACCGCGATGAACGCCCCGAACCCGGTCTGGGAGCTCGCGACGAGGCCGTTCAGGAGGTCCAGCCCAAGACCGCTTCGGGTACGCCTCACTTGGGCGCGGCAGCCGGCTGGGGCGCAGCTGCCTGGGGCGCTGCGACGACGACGGGGCCGCGGCCCGCAGGCTTGTATTCCGGCATCGCCTTGACCTGGTCGGCCTTGAGCTGCAGCGTGATCTTGCCGCCGGGATCGAAGCGCAGGGCATGCCACGCAATCGCAACCCGCCGCTGCCCGATACCCATGAAGCCGCCGGCATCAACAACCGCTGCGCGTGCGGCGCCCGTTCCGTCCACCAGAACGTCCACGATGCGGCCTACGGGATGCCCATCCGCGTCAGAGACCTGCTGTCCCAGGATGGGAGTCACATCGTCGCGGCTCATGGATTCCGGCGTGACAGGTTTCGCCGCGCTGCTGGGAGCGGCGTCCGGGGCGGCGGCGTGGACGAGCGCCAGGCTCCAAGCGACGAGCAGGATGGCCGGGAGGAAATAGCGCCGGGTAGGCGTGGCAGCGGTCATGGCACCGGGTCCTTGGGCTCTGCGTGATCCAGCAGCAGGGCGATCAGCGCGGTCCAGCCGGTCTGGTGCGAGGCACCGAGCCCGCGCCCGTTGTCGCCGTCGAAGTATTCGTGGAACAGCACGGGATCATCCTCCTGCGCATCTCCCATCGCCGGGCGCCTGCCGTCTACGCCGCGCAGGAACAGGCACGACAGCCTGCGGGACAGCTCGTCGGCAACCTGTCCGAGGTGCCGCTTCGTCCCCGATCCGGTCGGGCACTCCACCAGGAACTCGTCGCCGTAGTAGCGATGGAACCGGCGCAGGCTATCGATCAGCAGCATGTTCACGGGCATCCACACCGGGCCGCGCCAGTTGGAGTTGCCGCCGAAGGCTCGCGTCGCGGAGTTCGCCGGGCAGGTAGCCGATCTCGAAGCGCTGGCCCGCGTGCTCAAGCACGAACGGATGCGCGGCGTGCCATCTGGACAACGAGCGCACGCCGTAAGGCGACAGGAACTCCGTCTCGTCCAGGGCACGGCGCAGCAGCGCCTTCATGCGGTGGCCGCGCAGGAGGGAGAGCAGGTGCTGCTCGCCCGCGCCGGGCTGCGTCCAGCGCGAGACGAGCGCCGCGAGCGCAGGCCGGTTCTTCAGGACCCAGCGAAGCCGGCCGGTGAAGCCCGGCAGCGCCGCAAACACCTCCGAAGTCCAGGACCTCGACCGCGAACAGTGGGACCAGCCCCACGAGCGAGCGCACGCGCAGCTTCACCTGCGTGCCGCATGGCAGGCGCAGGACATCGTAGAAGAATTGGCTCTCCTCATCCCACAGCCCACCCTCGCCCATCCCGGACATCGCCTCGGCTATGCTCAGGAAATGCTCGAAGAACTTGGTCGCCACGTCCTCATACACGGGATTGGCGGCGGCGAGGACGAGGGCGATGCGCATCATATTGAGCGCATAGACCGCCATCCACGCCGTGCCGTCCGCCTGGTCCATGGCGCCGCCCGTGGGCAGGGGCTTCGAGCGATCGAACAGGCCGATGTTGTCGAGGCCGAGGAAGCCGCCCTGGAACACGTTGCGCCCGTCCCGGTCCTTGCAATTCACCCACCAGGTGAAGTTCAGCATCAGCTTGTGGAAGATGCGCTCCAGGAACGCGCGGTCCGGCATCCCAGTGCGCTCGGCGTCCATGCGATAGACCCGCAGCGCCGCCCAGGCGTGCACAGGCGGGTTCACGTCGCCGAACGCCCATTCGTAGGCGGGGAGCTGCCCGTTCGGATGCATATACCATTCGCGGGTCAGCAGCAGGAGCTGCGCCTTCGCGAACTCCGGGTCCATGGCGGCGAAGGCGACGCACTGGAACGCCAGGTCCCAGGCGGCATACCACGGGTATTCCCAGCAATCCGGCATCGAGAGGATGTCGGCGTTGTTGAGGTGACGCCAGTCCTGGTTACGGCCTTCCAGCCGCTCCGGCGGCGGTGGCGGCTGGACCGGGTCGCCCGACAGCCAGCGCGGCACGTCGAAGTAGTAGAACTGCTTGGTCCACAGCAGGCCCGCGAGCGCCTGGCGCTGCACGAGGCGCGCGTCCGGGTCCGTGATGCCCTGGCTCAGCGCAGCGTGGAACTCGTCCGCATCGGCCCGTCTGGCGCTGAGCACCGCGTCGAAGTCGGCGAACGGCGCTCCACCCTCCCCGTCCGTACGCAGCCGCACCCGGAGCTGGACCGAGCCGTGGCCCGGCACCACGAACCGAGCGTGGGCCGCGCCTTTCGTGCCCTCTCCGCGCTGGGACACGGCACTCTCGTCACCGTGCACGACGCGGTCGTTGATGCCGTCCTTGAACGGTCCAGATGCCGACGTGCCGTAAAGGCGCCGTGTATTCGTCTCGTTGTCGCAGAACAGCCAAGGATGATCTCCTTCGACCTCGAATCGGCGGGGACGCCAGCCCTCGCGCTCGGCGCGCACGGACCCGTCCGCGGCGGCACGCAAGCTGGGCCGAGCGGTCCCAGCCTCCCACGACCAGGTGTTGCGCGCCCAGAAGTGGGGCAGCAAGTGCAGCGGCGCCGAGTCGGAGCCGCGGTTCTCCGCCGTGACCTGCATCAGGATGTCGTCCGGCCCGGCCTTGGCATACTCCACCGTGACGTCGAAGTAGCGCCCACCCGCGAACACGCCCGTGTCCGCCAGCTCGAACTCCGGCGCATCCAAGCCGCGGCGCCGGTTCTCCTCGACGAGGCGCGCGTAGGGGAACGCCGCCTGCGGGTAGCGGTAGAGCATTCGCATGTAGGCATGCGTCGGCAGGCCGTCGGTGAAGAAGTAGCACTCCTTCACGTCCTCGCCGTGATTCCCCTCGCCGTTCGTCAGGCCGAAGAAGCGCTCCTTCAGGATCGGGTCCTGCTCGTTCCAGAGGGCGAGCGCTAGGCACCAGATGAGCTGGTCGTCACCGAGGCCAGCAATCCCGTCCTCACCCCAGCGGTAGGCGCGGCTGCGGGCGTGGTCGTGCGGGAAGCTCTCCCACGCCGTGCCGAGGGCGCTGTAGTCCTCGCGCACAGTGCCCCATTGCCGGTCGCTGAGATACGGCCCCCAGCGGCGCCAGCGCACGCCGGGGCCGATGGCGCGCAGACGCCGGCCCTCTGCGGTATCGAAGATGCTCATGGCTTGGTTCCAGAAGGCGTGCTGCGCGGCGAGTGTGGGCGAGGACGGCCTCTCCACGCCAGTTCGGGACGGTTATGGATTCGACGCCGTCCAACACGCGGCCGAGCGCACGGTCGTGCTCCGGCTGGGCCGAGCGCTACGACCGCTGCGGCGACGCTGCCAGCAGGCGCCCGATCGGGTCCCATACGTAAGCCACCTGCGGCACTTGCTGCCCAGCCACGGCGACGTGGGCATGGGCGACCGGGCGGCCGCCGAGGCGCTCGTAGAACCAGCGGCTCGGGTTGTCGCGCAGAACCCACAGGAACGCGCTCGCGCAGCCGCGCGAATGCAGCCAGCCGCCGGTCGCGGTCAGCAGGCGGCGGCCGAGACCCTGTTCGCGCCAGTCGTCCAGGACGTAGAGCGTCTCAACCTCGCCGTCCGCGAGCGGTGAGCGGGCACGGCCGGCGGTGGCGAAGCCTCGGATCTCGGGGTCGGCGGCGACATAGACCCCCTCCCCGGACGCGATGGCGCGGCCGTAGAACTGCGCGAGGCGGGATACGGACAATCCCGCGAGATACTCGCCAGGGAGAATAGCAGCGTAGGCGTTCTGCCAGGCCGTGATGTGGACGGCGGCGATGCCGGGCGCGTCACGGAGCCGGGCGCGGCGAACGATCATGCTAGCCTCCTCGCTCCAGCACGACGGCGAAGAAGCCGTCCGTGCCGTTCCGGCGCGGCGTGAGCATCAGGTAAGGATCGGCGGCGAGGCCGCCCGGCAGCGTGACTGGCACGGGCTTGAAGCCTGGCTGACGTGCGAGGAAAGCACTCACCTGATCCTCGTCCTCCTCCGCAAGCACGGAGCATGTCGCATAGATCATGCGCCCACGTGGCTTAACAAGCCTGGCAGCCTCGTCGAGTATCGCGGCCTGCTTGCCCAATAGCTCCCGCAAATCCTGTTCCAGCAAGCGCAGCCGCGCGTCGGGATTGCGGCGCCAGGTGCCCGTGCCGGTACAGGGCGCGTCCACGAGCACACAGTCGAAGCTGGCCGCCCGGCGCTTGGCCCATTTGTCGCCGGGCTGGACCAGATGCCGCTCTGCATTGTGAACGCCCGCCCGGCGCAGGCGGCGCACAGCACCGTCGAGCCGCGGCGCGGACACGTCGCAGGCGAGAATCTGGCCGCGGTTGTCCATCATCATGGCGAGCGCCAGCGTCTTGCCGCCGGCCCCCGCGCACCAATCGGCGACGCGCATCCCAGGTGCCGCGCCGACGAGCATCGCGACGAGCTGGCTGCCCTCGTCCTGGATCTCGACGAGGCCGTCACGGAAAGCGGCCCCCGTCGTTACCGCCCGGCGTCCGGCGATCCGCAAGCCCCAGGGCGAGTAGGGCGTCGGCTCGGCATCGATGCCCTCGGTTGCGAGCGCCGCACGCGCCTCGTCGCGCGTGGCCTTCAGCAGGTTCGCGCGTAGGTCGAGCGGCGCCGGGCTGAGGGCGGCGCGCATCTCCGGCTCCAGCGCGTCGCCGAAGCGAGCGGCAAGACGCGGCACAATCCAGTCCGGGACCTCCAGGCGCACGGCGAGCGGCTGGGCCTTAAAGTCGAGCGTGCGCCCCACGAGCGCTTGCAGCATGTCGGCTTCCGCGCGCGCGAGCGCAGGCGGGGCATACTGGCCGCCGGAGAAGGCTTGCTTGAGCTGCTGCATCCCCGCGCCCTCGACCAGCAGGCTTGCCGCCACGAGCAGGCGCGGTGTCTGCGGGAGCTGCGCCCAGTCCAGCCACCAGCCAAGCCGGCGCCGGGCACGCAGCACCGCCCAGGCGCGCTCGCCGACAGCACGGCGGTCGCCGGACCCGATGTAGCGCCGGGCACGGAAGAAGTCGTTCGCGACGGCGTCGGCCGGACGGCGCGGCGCGGCCTCTATGTCGTCCAGAAGCGAGATCGCGGCCGCGAGCCGGGCGCTCGGCGTCACACCGCCAGCGCGTCGAGCGTCGCGACCTCCTGCACGCGGCCGCGCAGCCCATATTCGTCCGGTCCTTGCGCGCGATGGCACCACGCGACCTGGAAGCCGAACGCAGCCGCCCCTTGCGCGTCCCAGGCGTTGGAGGAGACAAACAGCATCTCACCCGCCGGCACGCCGAGGTGGTCCACGGCGAGCTGATACACGCGTGGATCGGGCTTGAACACGCCGAGTTCCTCGACGCTCAGCACGGCATCCAGCAGCCCCTCCAGCCCCGCAGCACGGACGGCGTCACCCAGCATCCCCGGATCGCCGTTGGAGAGGATGCTGGTGCGGATCCCTCTCTCACGCAGGCGACGCAGGGCGGGAGCCGCGTCCTTGTAGGCGGGCAAGCGGCGATAGGAGTCGAGGAGCGCGGCGCGGGTCGCAGGATCGCTGACCCGGTGCCGGGCGGCGACGAAGGCGAGCGCCTCCTGCGTGATCTGCCAGAAGTCGCGGTGGTGCTCCGGGCCGGTCAGGCTGCGGACCCAGGTGTATTCGAGCTGCTTCTGCCGCCACTCCTGGCTGATCCGTTCCCAGTCCGGCGGCAGCTTGTCCGCGTGCGCCGCCATCGCAGCGTGCACGTCGAGCAGCGTGCCGTAAGCGTCGAAGACGCACGCGCGAACGGCGGGCGCCGTCACCTAGCCCTCCTGCCGGTAGTTCGGGGCCTCGCGGGTCACGGCGACGTCGTGGACGTGGCTCTCGCGAAGCCCGGCGCCAGTGATGCGCCGGAACCGCGCGTTGCGCTGCAGTTCCTCGACAGTCGCGCTCCCGGTGTAGCCCATCCCCGCGCGCAGGCCGCCTACGAGCTGGTGCACGACGCCGCTCACCGGCCCCTTGTAGCCGACGCGGCCCTCGATCCCCTCGGGGACGAGCTTTAGCGTGTCCTTGATCTCCTGCTGGAAGTAACGGTCTGCCGAGCCGCGCGCCATGGCGCCGATGCTGCCCATGCCGCGGTAGCTCTTGTAGGAGCGGCCCTGGTAGAGGAACACCTCGCCGGGCGCCTCGTCCGTGCCGGCGAGCAGGCTGCCGATCATCGCGCAGTCAGCACCTGCGCCGATCGCCTTCACGACGTCGCCAGAGGTGCGGATGCCGCCGTCGGCGATGGCGGGAATCCCCGCCTCGCGGCAGGCGGCGCTGGTCTCGGCGACGGCGGTGAACTGCGGCACGCCGACGCCCGCGACGACGCGCGTTGTGCAGATGCTGCCCGGCCCGATGCCGATCTTCACCGCGTCCGCTCCCGCCTCGATCAGGGCGCGCGCGCCCTCCGGCGTGGCCACGTTCCCAGCGACCACCTGAACGGCGTTGGACAGCTTCTTCACGCGCTCGACGGCGCGCAGCACGCCGCTCGAATGGCCGTGCGCCGTGTCCACGACCACCACGTCCGCGCCGGCGGCGACGAGCGCTTCCGCCCGGCGCGCGCCGTCCTCGCCGACGCCGGTGGCCGCGGCGACGCGCAGCCGCCCTAGCTCGTCCTTGTTGGCGAGCGGGTGGGCCTGTGCCTTCTCCATGTCCTTGACGGTGATGAGGCCGATGCAGCGCTGCTGATCGTCCACGACGAGCAGCTTCTCGATGCGGTGCCGGTGCAGCAGGCGCCGGGCCTCCTCCGGGTCCACCCCGCCGTGTACGGTAATCAAGTTCTCGCGCGTCATCAGCTCGTAGATCTTGGTCGCCGGGTCGGTGGCGAAGCGCACGTCACGGTGGGTGAGGATGCCGACGAGCCGCCCGGTATCGCGCTCGATGACGGGGAAGCCGCTGATGTTGTTGGCGGCCATCAGCGCGCGCGCGTCGGCAAGCGTTTGGTCCGGGTAGATGGTGAGCGGATTGACGACCATGCCGCTCTCGAACTTCTTGACCCGGCGCACCTGGGCCGCCTGCTCCTCGACCTCGAGGTTCTTGTGGATGACGCCGATGCCGCCGAGCTGGGCCATGGCGATGGCCATCGCGCTCTCGGTCACGGTGTCCATGGCGGCGCTGATGAGCGGGATGTGGAGCTCGATCTCGCGCGTCAGCCAGGTGCGCGTCGCCGCCGTCGCAGGCAGGATCTGGGAATAGGACGGCACGATCAGCACGTCGTCGAACGCGAGCGCCTCCTCGATGGCGAGGGTACGGGGAGGCGAGGCGTCGGGAGCCATGGCAGGGGCCTTTCATGCGGGGCGGGGCACTCTCGCGGCCCAGCGCTGCCTTGGCGGCTCCACATACGGAGTCATCGAGGCAGGTGCAAGGCCAGTGCCGCGACGGTTGATCGGTTATACGCAAACTTGTATGATATCGCTCATGATCGTTTCGCCTGAGCAAATCCGGGCAGCTCGTGCCCTATTGCGGCTTGGTCAGGACGAGCTTGCTCGCCGCGCCGACGTATCGGCTGCGACGGTGCGCCGGGCGGAGGTGGACGGTGCTGGCGTGTCCGAGGGCACGATGGAGGGGTTGCGCCGCGCCCTTGAGAGCGCTGGCGCCGAGTTCATCGAGAACGGCGTGCGACGGCACCCGGTTCGGCAGGACGCGGAGGAGCGTTACCGAGCCCTCATGGCCATTACCGAGCGGAGCGTTGCTGGCGTCCATTACGACCCTGATTTTTCAGAAGCCGATCTCTACGATGAGAACGGCTTGCCGGTATGATCGCTGTTGATAGCTCAGCGCTTGTAGCAATCTTGAAGCATGAGGCTGAGAGGGCCTCATTCACGCGCGTGATCGCGTCGGCTGATTTCTGCCTGCTGTCGGCGGTGAGCCTTCACGAGACATGCCTCGTCCTCGCGAGCAGGAAGCGTAACGGCGCTAACTGGACCGTGCTGGACGCCTACCTGGAGCAGGCTGGCATCGAGATCATATCTTTCGATGCGGTCTTGGCGCGGGCAGCTAGCGATGCCTTCCTTCGGTTCGGCAAGGGGCGCCATCCAGCCGCGTTGAACCTGGGCGACTGCGCCTCCTACGCCCTCGCGAAGCAGCGTGGCGCTCCGCTGCTCTACAAAGGCAGCGACTTCGCCCGGACCGACATCGCTTCCGCTCTCACCGCGTAGGCCCGCGCCGGAAACCCTGCGCCACGACGTAAAGCTCGCTCGACTCCTTCCGGCTCGCCGGCGGCTTCGCGTGGCGAACGCTCGCGAAGTGGCGGCGCATCCGCTCCATCATGGCGCGCTCCGAGCCACCCTGCAGCACCTTGGCGACGAATCCACCGCCTTCCGCTAGGATTTCGATGGCGAAGTCGAGCGCGAGCTCCGCGAGCGCCACGATGCGCGTGTGGTCGGTCGCCGGGTGCCCCGTTGCATTGGGCGCCATGTCGGAGAGCACAAGGTCTGCAGGCCCGCCGAGTGCCTCGCGCAGCCGGGGAAGCACGCCCTCATCGTGGAAGTCGCCCTCGATCAGAACGGCGCCCGGCACCGGGTCGATGGGCAACACGTCGAGGCCAACAACCCGCGCGCCGCGCTCGGCCGCGACCTGCGTCCAGCCGCCGGGCGCCGCGCCGAGATCCAGCACGCGCAGCCCGCGCCGAAGCAGATGGAACCGCTCGTCCAGCTCGATCAGCTTGAACGCCGCGCGCGAGCGCCAGCCGGCCTGCTTGGCCGCGCGGACGTATGGGTCGTTCAGCTGCCGGGTGAGCCAGCGCTGCGAGGCGGACGAGCGCCCGCGCGCCGTGCGCAGCGCGACGGAGAGGCCGCGCGGCGGGGTGCCTCCTCGCTTGCCGCTCATGCAGAAAGCGCAGGCGGCAGGACGCTGGGCTGCGCCGGGCGGAGCGGCCGCCGGGCCGGCACGCCGCGCATGAGGCGGAGCAGGATGCCCTCGCGCAGCCCGCGGTCCGCCACGAGCACCTCCGGGATCGGCCAGACGCGCCGGATCGCCTCGAACACGGCGCAGCCCGGCAGCACGAACTCGGCACGGTCCGGCCCGACGCAGGGATGCTCGCCGAGGCCGTCGCGCCCGAGCGCGCGCAGCTTCGTGAGCGCCTGGTCCACGGCGTCGCGCGGGAGTACCGCGCCATCCACGAGCTGCCGCCGGTAGCGCGCGAGGTTGAGCACGACGCCCGCCAGCGTCGTGACGGTCCCGCTCGTGCCGAGCAATCGCACGCCGCCGAGCCTCGCCTCGTGCGCAATGCAGTGGACGCGCTCGAACGGCCTGAGCCTACCCTCGACCTCCTCCACCATGCGCTCGAAGCCGTCAGGCGTGAACCCGGCGCCCGCGAACCGCTCAGCCAGCGTAACGACCCCGACCGGCAAGGAAGCATAGCCGATCAGGTCCGGCGCCCGCCCTGCGGAGAGGCGCACCCAGGCCAATTCCGTTGACCCGCCGCCGATATCGAACAGGAGCGCGCGACGGCCGGCGCCGATGAGCAGCGGCGCGCAGCTCTCCAGCGCTAGTTCCGCCTCCTCGCGCGTCGAGATGAGGTCGAAGCCCAGCCCCGTATCGGCCTGCACGCGGGCGAGGAACTCCGCCCCGTTGATGGCCTGCCGGCACGCCTCGGTGGCGACGGCGCGGAAGGCCCGAACGGGCCGGCGCGCGAGACGCTCGGCGCAGGCGTGCAGGGCCTCCATCGTCCGCGCCATCGCCTGCTCGCTGAGCCGGCCGCTGTCGTGCAGCCCCTCGCCGAGACGGACGATTCGGCTGAATCCGTCGAGCACGCGGAAGCTGCTACCTGAAGGCGTCGCGACGAGCAGGCGGCAGTTGTTGGTGCCGAGGTCGAGCGCGGCGAACGCCGGACTTGCGGCGCGCAGGAAGCGGCTGTGTGCGACAGGCTCGGCCATGGTTTCGCCATGAATATGGGGCCATGGCCGAGATTAGGCGAGAGTTGAGTGGGGAGTTTTTCACAAGCCCTTATGGCGGCCTTGCCGGGCGCGGACGCGCATGGTATCCGCCGCGTCGCTGCTTGGGGGATAGTTTAGCGGTAGAACTCCCGGCTCTGAACCGGGCAGCCTTGGTTCGAATCCAGGTCCCCCAGCCCGCTCGGTCGTGCCTCCGCTCGGCCCAGATCAGAAGAGCCGCTCGTAGACGGTCACGACGTCGCCGGGTTCCAGCATGGTCTGCCTGACGGCCCGCCCCTCGTCCGCCTTGCCACCCTCCTGGCGCACGATGCCGAACTGCCGAGTGACAGCGCGATAGGTGAACCCGCCCGCGATGGCTGCGGCCGTGAGCACCGTCATGCCGGGCTGGTAGGGATATTGGCCCGGCTTCGCGACCTCGCCCAGGATAAAGACGGGCCGGTAAGCGGTCACCTCGACCGCGACCTTGGGGTCGCGATACAGGCCGGCGGAGGTCAGCTTCTGCTCGATCTCGCGGGCAAGCTGCTCCGTCGTCAGCCCGGAAGCCTGCACGTCGCCGACCAGCGGCAAGGCGATGCGGCCACTGTCGCTCACTGGGAAGGCGCCTGAGAGATCTTTCTCGCCGAACAGCGTGATGCCCACTTGGTCGCCGGGCCCGAGCCGATAGGCGCCTGCGGGCGGCGGCGGCACCGGCGGCAAGCTGTCGCCCGGCGAACCGCAGCCGGACATCGCGAGCGTCATTGCAAGCGACATCGTTGCCAGCGCGCGTCGCCCAATTCTCGCTTGATCCCGTTGCACGTTCCCTCCAGTGCTACCTGAACGCGTATCCAGTGGTGAACTTTACGTCATCTAAGCGTAGCTTTATACCCCTTTTGTGGATCTTAGGAGCGACCTGGACCGGACCAGGTGGATCGTTGCCCGCCTTCCCGAAGGACCTGGCGCTTGTGCAGTCGTCATCGGTCAGGTCTCGTGCGTCCGCCCGACGTCCAGCGCAGCACGGGGGCGTGCAGCTCGAACGACCAGCATCCGTAGGCGCTCGCGCAAGATCGGCACCGCGGCGACGGCGATGAGCACGCCGCCCCATATCGCCAGGGTGAGAAACTCGCTCAGGTTCAAAAGGTTGAACGCGGACGAGATGAGCTGCAGGATCACCAGCGCGAGAACGAGTTCGCTCACCTTGCCGAACCCGCCCATGGGATTGATCCCGCCCAGCACGGCGGCCAGGATCGTCACCAGCAAGTAGCTTTGGCCATAGTCGGCGTTCGCCGAGTTGAACCGCGCCATCATCAGCAGCGCGGCGACCGCCGACAGCAGGGCGGAGAGCACGTAAACGAGCAGCAGCACGCGGCGCGTGTCCACACCTGAGAACCGCGTCGCCCGCTCGTTCGAGCCGATCAGCGCTATGCTGATGCCGAGCGGCGAGCGCGCCAGCATCACGGCCATCGGTATGGTGACCGCGCAGAATGCGAGCAGCGGCATGGGCACGCCGCCCGGCGCCCCGTTGCCGAGGAACACGACCCAGGCCGGGAAGCCCGAGAGCACGGTCCCGTGCGTCAGGCCGATCGCGAGGCCGCGCACCATGGTCATGGTGCCGAGCGTGACGAGGATGGGAGACACGCCGACGTAGGCGACGACGAGGCCGTTCACGAGGCCGATCACGCCAGCGACCACGGCGCCCGCGCCGAGCGCCAGCACCTGCCACAGCAGCCAGGCGGCGCCGGCAGCCGGGGCGTGCGTGAGCACGTAGGCCATCGTCAGCGCGCACAGGTCTGCCGTGGCGATGATCGAGAGGTCGAGGCCGCCGGAGAGCAGCGTGACCATCATCGCCAGCGACAGGATGCCTAATTCGGGGAGCTGGAACGCCATGGATTGCAGCGTCGTCACGGCGAACAGCCCGCGCCCGATCAGGCCCCAGAACACCGCGCACAGCGCTGCCAGAAGGAGCAGGAGCATCAGGTTGGTGCGGTCGCCCGCGACGCGCCAGAGCGAGCGCCAAGGGGCGGTAAGGGAGCGGGCGCGGCTCATGCTGGCCGCCGGGCGTGCCGCCCCACGAACTCGAGCGTGGTCGAGCTGACCGCGATGAGGATCACAAGGCCCACGAAGAAGTCCAGCCAGTAGGAGGGGACCCCAAGGATGATCAGCCCGTTCTCCATGACTGCGAGCAATGCCACTCCGAGGATGGTGCCGGGCACGCTACCCACCCCGCCGAGCAGCGAGGCGCCGCCCAGCACGACTGCGGCCAGAACGCTCAGTTCCTTTCCCACCAGCGCGGTCGGCATCACCGACTGGTCAAGCTGCGCCTGGGCCAGCGAGGCGATCCCCGCCATGACTTCCATCAGGCCATAGACCAGCAGGTTGAGACGGAACACGTTGAAGCCGGCGCGCTGCGCTCCGTCGGGATTGCCGCCAAGGGCGTAAATCTGGCGCCCGGTGCTGGTGCGGGCGAGCAGCAGCCAAACCACGGCGAAGGCGATCACCAGCAGCAGGATCTGCAGATTGACCGCGTAGACCGTGCCGCCGGTGCCGTGCCACACCGGCCACGAGATGCCCGGTCCGAACCAGTCCGGCAGCGAGTAGATGTAGTTGCCGTGGGTCACGAACACGAGCAGGCCGTAGAAGACGTTGAGGGTGGCGATGGTGATGATGATGCTGGAGATCCGCAGCTTGCTCACGAGCACGGCGTTGACGAGGCCCAGCGCCAGCCCGACGAGGATGGCTACGGCGAACAGCCCGGCCCAGCCGATCGGATAGGCGAGCGCGGCAGAGACCGCGATATACTGCGCGACCGACGCGGTGGCCGTGAAGGAGATGTCGATGCCGCCCGCGATCAGTACGACCAGCAGCCCAGCCGCCAGGATGCCCGTGAAGGCGTAAGAGGTCAGCAGATCGAACAGATTGCGCAAGGTGAAGAAGCTCTGGGTGCCCAGCGCCAGGCCGAGCACCAGGATCGCGACCACCACGAACAAGCGGAACTCGTGCGTGCCCGCGATGCGCCCAATCATTCCAAGCGTCGGCGCCTCACGCATTCACGGCCTCCGCCAGCTCGGCCTCGGTCGTCTCGTGCGGCACGAAGCTGCGCGTCATCCGACCCTCACGCATCAGGAGGATACGGTGGCAGTGGTAATAGACCTCCGGAATCTCGTCCGAGATGAGGATCACTCCCATGCCCACCGCGGCGAGGCGCGCCACAATCTCGTAGATGCCGTCCTTGGCGCTGACGTCCACGCCGACCGTGGGGCTGTCCAGGATCAACAGCCGCGGGTCGCGCGCGAGCCACTTGGACAGCACGACCCGCTGCTGGTTGCCGCCGGAGAGCGTCCGCACGGGGTTGGCCGACACCGGCGCCTTGATGGCCAGCTCGCGTATCCAGTAGCGCACCGCTGCCTCGCGCACCGTGGCCGGAATCAGCCCGAGACCGCGCGCGAGCTGGCGCAGCACAGTGACGATGAGGTTGGTGCCGACCGGCTGCTCCAGGACCAGGCCGAGCGCGAGCCGGTCCTCGGGCACGTAAGCGATTCCGCGCGCGATGGCGTCGCGGTTGGTAGCGAAGCGCACCGGCTCGCCGCCGAGCCGGATCTCGCCGGAATCGGGCGTCGTCACGCCGAACAGCGACAGGGCCAGCTCCGTCCGTCCCGCCCCAAGCAGTCCGGTGATGCCCAGAATTTCGCCGGCGCGGACGTCGAAGCTCACGTCCCGGTATTCCCCAGCGCGCGAGAGGTCGCGCACCGAGAGCACGGGCGGCTCCGCCTCCGAGAGATCGGGCTTGCGCGGGGTGTAGTGGAACTCCTTGCCGGTCATCAGCACGCTGAGGCGGCGGTCGTCTATGTCGGCCGCGTCGAAGGTGCCTACCTTGCGCCCGTCCCGCAGCACGGTCACCCGCTCGGCAATCTCCATGACCTCGCCGAGCCGGTGGCTGACGAACACCACCGTGACCCCGCCGCGCTTGAGGTCGAGCGTGAGCGCCAGCAGCCGCTCAACCTCCTGCCGGGTCAGCGAGGCCGTTGGCTCGTCCATGATGAGCAGCCGCGCCTCCACCGCCATCGCCCGGCAGATCGCCACGAGCTGCCGGCTCGCGATCGGCAGGTCGCCCAGCACTGCTTCCGGATCGAGCGCGATACCGAGGCGCCGCATGACCGCTTCTGCGGTTTCGCGCAGCTGTGCTTGGCGCACCAGGTGCGGCCGGCCGAGATGCTGGGTGACGGCGATGTTCTCGGTGACCGTCAGATTCGGGAATAAGGCAAGGTCCTGATAGATTACCTCGATGCCGAGCTGTGCGCTCTGGATCGGCGTCAGCGAGGCGTGCGTCTGCCCGGCGACGACGATCTCGCCGCCAGGGTCGGGCGGCTGCACACCGGAGATGATCTTGATCAGCGTGGACTTGCCCGAGCCGTTCTCACCGACGAGGCAATGGACCTCGCCCGCGGCGATGGCGAGATCCACCCCGGCCAGCGCCTGCACGCCGCCGAATCGCTTGGAGATGCCGCGCAGCTCCAGGAAGTCAGCCACGCCGGCAGCCCAGCTTCGGTCCGGCCTGGCGCTTCAGAGGCCCTGCTTGATCAGGCCGTCTATGGTCTGCTTGTTGATCACCAGGATGTCGTTCCAGGCGACGATGCGGTTGGCCTTGTCCACGTTCGCGCGGCCGAGGCCGGCGATCTCCAGCCCGTCCTCGATCGGCTCGTTCTTGAGCAGGCGGGACGCGATGGCGACCATGGCGTAGCCGGCGTCTATCGGGCTCCAGAGGAAGCCTTCCTTGATCGTGCCGTCCATGATCATCGGCTTGGCCTGGGACGGCACCACCGTGCCGACCACCGCGACCTTGTCCGCGACGTGCTGCTGCCGCACAGCGATGCCAGCGCCGATCGGGCCGTTGGAGCCGAAGCCAAGGATGCCGCGGAGATTGGGATAGGCCTTGAGCACGTCGAGCGTGGTCCGCAGGCTCGTATCCACCTCGTCAGCGCCGGGGAAGCGACTCGCGGCGAGCTTCATCTTCGGATAATTCGCCTTCTGATAGGCGATGGCCGCGTCCGCCCACTTGTTGTGGAGCGGGGTCGTGAGCGTGCCGACGTAGACGACGTATTCACCTTGCTCGCCCATGAAGCCGGCGAGCGCCTTCATCTGCTCCTCGCCGAACTTCACCGAGTTGATCAGCTCCACGTCCCACGTGCGGCCTTCCTGGTCCGGCCCTTCCTGCGTGACGACCGGGATGCCCGCGCTCTGGGCGCGCTGCAGGACGGGCGCCAGCACCTTCACGTCGAGCGGCACCAGGCCGATCACGTTCACCTTCTTGGCGATGAGGTCCTCGACCAGCCTGACCTGCTGCGCCGGGTCAACGTGGGCGGGGCCGACCATCGAGACATCGATGTCGAACTGCTTGCCGCCGCGCACCAGCCCCCTGTCCACCAGGTTGAACCAAGGGATGCCGGTGATCTTGACCACGGTCGCCATCGTCGGCTCGGCCGCGGCGCGCGCAAGTTCAGGCAATCCGGCCATGGCGGCGGTGGCCGCGAACAGCTTCAGCGTGTCTCGTCTCTGCATGGGGATCCTCCGTGCTCGCACGTCCTTGGGCGCGTCCTTGGCATGCCGGGCGCTTGCCGGGACGATAGCGAGACAGGCGCCGCCTCACAATGGACGGCCGCTACATATCTCGTGTCTGTTCCATCCGGGTGGACGACACAGGCGACTATCCGTGCTCGAACCCAGCCCGGTACGGTTGATCCTGGTCGGGACGTCCGTGCCCGGGCGGGAGCCGACCGGTGGTGAGCAGGTGGCTGACGACGCGCTTGAGATCGGGCAAAGTGAGCCACTCGCTGCCGTCCAGGTCCTCGACCCTGGGATCAACCGCGACGAAGCGGAACCGCTCCGGCGCGGTCCCACCGGCGTTCACCGCGGCGCCGGCGAAGGTGCCTGCGATCTCGATCACGTGCGACTGGAACATGGTGCGGCCTCCTCAGCGTTCGGGACCGATGCTTGCCAGCGCCTTCGGCAAGTCAAACAAAAACACCGTAGATGGCGAACTTTGCACGAGTATTCTCTCGCGCACCCTGAATAGAGTTGGCGGTTTCACCCGGTGCCCGCGATGCATGACAGCATTTCCGGCTGGATACGGCGTGCTGCGTCGGCTACCGCTTGCATACCAGGAGAGGCGCGATGGACGAGATAGACCGCAAGCTGCTGGCGATCTTGCAGGAGGACGCGACGCTGACCGTCGCCCAGATCGCTGATCGCGTCGGGCTGTCGGCCACGCCGTGCTGGAAGCGCATCCAAAAACTCGAAGCCGCCGGCGTGATCACCCGGCGCGTCGCCCTGGTCGCGCCCGAGCGCGTGGGCATGGGGCTGACCGTGTTCGTCGCCGTCGAGGCCGGCGACCACACGCCGACGTGGCTCGCCGCATTCGCGGAGGCAGTCACCGCGATGCCCTCGGTCATGGAGGTGTATCGGATGGCGGGCGAGGTGGATTACATGCTGCGCGTCGCCGTCGCCGACATGGCCGAGTTCGACACTTTCTACAAGCAGCTCATCGCCGCCGTGCCGCTCAAGAACGTCACCTCGCGCTTCGCGATGGAGCGGATCAAGTCCACGACCGCCTATCCCCTCCACGGCAGCGTGTTCCGCGACCGCACCGCGCCAGAGGAGTAGTCACGTCGAGCCGCTGGGTGCGGGCGACTGAGATCACGCCGCGATCAGCCCCCCAAGCCGTGCCAGCGCCGCCAGGTGCGTGTCCGTGTCGCCGAGCTGCCGCTCGATCATCGTCGCCCGCTTGAAATAGTGTCCTACGGCATACTCCATGGTCACGCCGATGCCGCCATGAAGCTGCACCGCCTCCTGCCCGACGTGGCGGCAGGAGCGGCCAATCTGCACCTTGGCGGCGTGAATCGCTCGGTCCCGCTCGGCCTGATCCTCCTCCTGCGCCATCATGGCGGCGAAGAACGACATGCTGCGCGCCTGCTCCAACGCCACGAGCATGTCCACAGCCCGGTGCTGCAGCGCCTGGTTCGCGCCGATCGGCCGGCCGAACTGCTGGCGCGTCTTGAGATAGTCCACGGTGAGCGTTTCCATCGCCTCCATGCAGCCGACGGCCTCGGCGCAGAGTGCGGCGATGGCCTCGTCCTGCGCGGCCTCCATCTGCGGCAGCGCGCCCTCCGGGTCGCCGAGCACGGTCCCGCGCGCGCCATCGAAGCCAACTTCCGCCGCCCGCTGACCGTCCTGGGTCGGGTAGCCGCGGCTGGAGACGCCAGCGCCGGCTGCGTCCACGAGGAAGAGGCCGATACCATGCCGCTCCCGCTCGGCGCCGGCCTGTACGGGCGCTGACAAGGAATCGGTCCGCGCTGTCGCCGTGTAGGACAAGCGATTTCTCGCCCGTGATCCGCCAGCCTTCCCCGTCCCGCTCGGCACGTGTTGTCACGTCGTTCAGTCCCCAGCGCGCCTGGCGTTCGGCTTGCGCATAGGCGAGGAGCAGACTTCCGTCAGCGATGCCGGGCATCAGCTCGGCGAGGTGCGCCGGGTCTGCCGCGCGCCGCAGCACGCCGCCCGCGAGCACGACGCACGAGAAATAAGGCTCCACGACCAGCGCCCGGCCGAACGCCTCCATCACGATCCCGACCTCGACCGGCCCACCCCCGAACCCTCCCGCCTCTTCCGGGAAGGGAAGCCCGAGCAGGCCAAGCTCTGCGAACTGCGCCCAGACATCGCGGCTCCAGCCGCCTGGCTCGCGCATATTACGGCCGCGCTGCTCGAAGCCGTAGCGGTCGGCGAGGAAGCGGTCCACGCTGTCCTTGAGGAGACGTTGCTCGTCGGTCAGGTCGAAGTCCATGATCGGGCGATACTCGACTGGTTAGCGTTGCATCTGGGTCACGAAGCTGTTCGGGTTCAATCCCAAGGCGGAGATCGTCGCCGGATTGAGCTGCCCGTTCGCTTGCAATCCCCTGCCCTGCTGGAAGCGCGCGATGGCTGCCTGTGTCTCGGCTCCCCACATACCATCGACCCCTCCCGAGTAGAAGTTAAGCTGCTTCAGCCGATCCTGCACGGCGCGGATAGCGTCCGGGCTGAGGGAGCTGGGAACGGCAGCAGGCGACGCCGTGCCTGGCGTGACGGGTGCTGCCGGCTGGCCGGCGGCCAGGAGATCGCTCGGCGCCAGGCCCAGCGCCGTAACTGTCACCTGGTTGAGCTGGCCCGTCACCTGCAGGCTATGGGTCTGCTGGAAATGCTCAAGCGCCGCCTGGCTGTCGGCGCCCCAGATGCCGTCAACCCGACCCGTATAGTCGCCGGCCTGGCGCAAGTGGTCCTGAACGAGCCGGACGGCCGAAGGGGTAAGCGTCTGCACGTAGGTCGGCGGTGACGTTGTTTGCGCCAGCGACACTGGAGCGGCCAAGACGCTTGCCAGCAACATTCCGAGCGGGAATGCGTGATGTCTCATGACCTTGGCTCCTCCCCGACGCGGGGCGCTCCCGCCTGCACCGAACAGGACGGAAACGCATTTCGAATCGAACGCAGGACGCTCGTGCCGGGTTCCAGGCTCAGAATCCCAGGATCGCTTTCGCCATGATGTTGCGCTGGATCTCGTTCGAGCCGCCATAGATCGAGACCTTACGCCAGTTGAAATAGGTCGGCGCTGCCTCTGCGGCATACTCAGGTCCCACGGGCGGCTCGTTCGTGCCGTCGTCGTCATGGAAGAACGGCAGCGCGTAGGGGCCGACCACGTCGAGCAGCAGCTCCGTCGTCGCCTGCTGGATTTCCGAGCCCTTGATCTTGAGCAGGCTGCTCATCGGGTTCGGCTTGCCCTTGGGCCGGTCCCGCTCGTCGGCGACGATGCGGAGCTGGGTCATCTCCAGCGCCTTCAGCTCCACCTCGACCGAGGCGATCTTCTCGCGGAACCGCTCGTCCTCGATCATCGGCCGGTCGCCCACCCGCTCCAGCGCCGCCAGCTCCTTGACCCGGCGCAGCCGCGCCTTGCTGATGCCGATCCGCGCGATCCCGGTCCGCTCGTTGCCGAGCAGGAACTTGGCGTAGTCCCAGCCCTTGTTCTCCTGCCCGACCAGGTTCTCGCCCGGCACGCGCACGTCGTCGAACCAGACCTCATTGACCTCGTGGCCGCCGTCGAGCGTCTGGATGGGGCGGACGGTGATGCCGGGCGTCTTCATGTCTATGAGCAGGAAGGAGATGCCCTCCTGCTTCTTCGCGGCCGGATCGGTGCGCACCAGGTTAAAGATCCAGTCGGCGAACTGCGCGAGTGTGGTCCAGGTCTTCTGGCCGTTGACGACCCACGCGTTGCTGTCGCGCACGGCCGTCGTGCGTAAGCTCGCGAGATCGGACCCAGCACCGGGCTCGCTGAAGCCCTGGCACCACCAGTCGTCGAGGTTCGCGGCGCGCGGCAGGAAGCGCTCCTTCTGCGTCTCCGAGCCGAACTGCGCGATCACGGGGCCGACCATGTTGCAGTTGAAGGCCAGCGGCGCCGGCGTGCCGGATTGCTGCATCTCGTCCTGCCAGAGGTAGAGCTGCACCGGCGACCAGTCCCGCCCGCCCCACTGCTTCGGCCAGTGCGGCACGGCGAGGCCCGCGGCGTTCATGATCCGCTGCGCCGTGACCTCGTCCTCCTTGGAGACGTGCTCGCCGCGCTGGGACGCCTCGCGGATGCGGCGGGGGATCTGTGTGTGGAAGAACTCGCGCATCTCCTCGCGGAACGCGCGCTCCTCGGGCGTGAAGCGTAGGTCCATGGGCTGGGTTCCTCCCTTCCCTCAGTGTAATGCGCCACGCGCCATAGGGAAGAGCCAGTCCGCCGCGCCGCCGCCGAACACCGCGTCACGACCTTGGTTCGGGATGCATCCTCAAGCTGTCGTGGGAGCGCGAGCCGAGCGGCCCGCGCGCCCACGACATGCAGGGCGTCGTCAGTGGGTCTGGGTCGCCTGCGAGCGCTGGGACCGCTCGCCCCCGATCAGCTGCATCTCGTTTGTGCCCGACTTGCCGGCCATCTTCTTCTCCAGGCTCGGATAGGGGTCGGCGACGTATTGGAAGGCCGGCTCGCTGTTCCACGGTCCGCGCAGGTCGGAGCCGTTGCCGTTAGAGAGATTGAAGTAGAGGTTCACCGTGTCGTCGGGCTTGAGGTCGCCGAACAGCGGCTCGTCGAGCTTGTTGATCGACTTCAGCGCCTCCATGAACATGTGGGTGTGCGAGACCTCGCGCGTGGCGAGATTGTTCAGGGCCTTCCTCGTTCCCTCGTCCTGCGCATACTTGAGCAGGTTCTCGTAGGTCTGCAGCGCGCCCGCCTCGGCGGAGAGGTTCGCCCGCAGGTCGCGCGCCGGGTGGCCGCCCTCGTTCACGTAGCGGGAGTCCCAGTAGGTTCCCTTCGAGTCCACGAGGTGCGGGCCGGGGCCGCGGAGCGCGAAGAGCGTGCTCTTGTAGGCTGCGTCCTGCACGTCCTGCGACGCCTTCTTCGTGTGCTGCTCGATCAGCATCGCGATCACTTCGAGGTGGCTGAACTCTTCCGTGCCGATGTCCTGGAGCATGTCGCGGATGCCAGGGTCTTCCATGTGGAAGGACTGCGTCCAGTAGGTCAGCGCGGCCGTGAGCTCCCCGGTGGCGCCTCCGAACTGCTCCAGCATCATCTCGGCGAACTTGGGATCGGCGTCCTGGACGTTGACCTCGGTGACCAGCAACGGCTTGTGAATGAACATGGCGGAAGCCTCCTCAGGCGAAGCAGGCGCGAGCGCGCGGCTGCCTGACCTGAAAGAAGACTTACTCGGCCTCGGTTGCCATCACGACTTGTCAATATTGTATACCGCTCGTTAATCCGAACCACACTCGCAAGGGTGCGTCCGAGCGTGTCGCGCCCTGGCTATAGGCTCGCCTCATCCCAGGAATCCGCGTCCCTCGCTGGCAAGCTTAGCGATCAAGGGCGCTGGGCGGAGGCTGTTGTCGCCGGAGCGGTCCGCCAGTTCGTTGAGACGGGCGGCGATCTCGGGCAGGCCGCGCAGGTCAGCGTAGAACATCGGCCCGCCGCGCCAGGCCGGCCAGTTGTAGCCGTAGAGCCAGATCGCATCCACGTCGCCGGGGCGGCGCGCGACGCCTTCCTCCAGGATACGCGCGCCCTCGTTGACCATGGGCAGGACAAGCCGGTCGAGGATCTCGGCCTCGTTGATGCTCCGCCGGGTGACACCTTCCTTCTGGGCGGCGTCGGTGATGATCTTGTCCACCTCGGGATCGGGCTGGCGGTCGCGGCCCTCATAACGGTAGTAGCCCTTCCCGGTCTTCTGCCCGAACCGCCCGGCGTCCACCAAGGCGTCCCCAACTGGCGCGTGCTTGCCGAATGCCTGGCGCACCCGCCAGCCCACGTCGAGCCCGGCGAGGTCGCCCATGGCGAATGGCCCCATGCGGAACCCGAACCGCTCCAGCGCCTCGTCCACCTGCTGCGGGCTGGCGCCCTCCAAGAGCAGCTGCTCCGCCTGCTCCGAGCGCCGGGCGAGCATCCGGTTGCCGACGAAGCCGAAGCAAACGCCCACGGGCACCGCGACCTTGCCGATGCGGCGGGACACCTCCATCGCCGTCGCCAGCGCCTCGGGGCTAGTCTCCTTGCCGTGGACGACCTCGATGAGGCGCATCACGTTGGCGGGGCTGAAGAAGTGCATCCCGAGCACGTCGGCGGGCCGCTTCGTGGCACGCGCGATGCGGTCCACGTCGAGGTAGCTGGTGTTGGTGGCGAGTACGGCGCCGGGCTTGGCCGCGCGGTCGAGCTTGCCGAACACCTCCTCCTTCACGCCCATGTCCTCGAACGCCGCCTCGACGATCAGGTCGGCCTCGGCGACGGCGCCGTAGTCGAGGCTGCCCTGGACCCGGCCGCGGCGCCGCTCGCCCTCGGCCGCGTCGATGCTGCCGCGCTTGACGGAGGTGGCATACAGCTCGCCGACGCGGGCGAGGCCGCGGTCGAGCGCACCCTGGTCGGTCTCGATCACGGTGACGGGGATGCCTGCGTTGGCGAAGGCCATGGCGATGCCGCCGCCCATGGTGCCGGCGCCGATCACGGCGGCGCGCCGGACCTCGCGCGGCTTCGTACCCGGCGGCACGTCAGCCTTCTGCGCCTCGCGCTCGGCGAAGAAAGCGTAGCGCTGCGCCCGGCTCTCGTCGCCCACGACCAGCCCCTCAAAGAGCTGCCGCTCGCGCGCCAGCCCCCCGTCAAACGGCAAGGTCGCCGCGGCGCGCACGGCCTCAACGCAGGCGCGCGGCGCCTGCGCGCCGGACGCCTTGAGCAGCGGTGCTGCGAGCTTTTCGAGCGACGCCGGGTCGCTGCGAACGGACGCGAGCTTGTCGTCCATGTCCCTGATCCGGCGCGGCGGCCGCGCCTGCTCCGCCCAGGCAATGGCGGGCGCGAGATCGGCGCCCTCTATCACGGCGTCCACGAGGCCCATGGCGAGCGCCTGCTCGGCGCGGACCGGCTCGCCCGTCACGATGATGCGCAGCGCGGCCTCGGGTCCGACGAGCCTGGGCAGGCGCTGCGTGCCGCCCGCGCCCGGCAGGAGACCCAGCTTGACCTCCGGAAGTCCAAGGCGCGCGCCGGGCCAGGCGAGCCGGTAGTGACAGCCGAGCGCCAGCTCGCACCCGCCGCCGAACGCTGTCCCCTGGATGGCGGCGACCGTGGTCTTCTTCATCCCATCCAGGAACTCGATCACCTCGCGCAGATTGGGCGAGCGCATAGGCTTGCCGAACTCCGTGATGTCCGCGCCCGCGGAGAAGAACTTGGGCGTGCCGGCGAGCAGCACGGCGCGCACCTCGGCGTTGCCTTCCGCCTCGTGCAGGGCGCTCATGAGCGCCTCGCGCAGCGCAAACCCGAGCGCGTTGACGGGCGGGTTGTCCATCCGCACCACCAGGACCGCACCCGACCGCTCCGTCTCGACCAGCGCCATGCCGCTTCCTCCCGTTTGTCGCCCGATCTTCCCGCCGCCTCGCCGGGTATGCAAGACTGTGGCCCATGCTCCCGCCGCCCCTCACGAAGTTGCGCCTGCCGGTCATCGGCTCGCCGCTGTTCATCGTCAGCAACCCGGACCTGGTGATCGCCCAGTGCTGCGCGGGCATCGTCGGCAGCTTCCCGGCGCTCAACGCCCGGCCCGCGCTCGTCCTGGAAGACTGGCTTGCGAGGATCAAGGACGCGCTCGCCGAGCACGACGCGAAGCACCCAGACCGCCCGGCGGCGCCCTTCGCCGTCAACCAGATCGTCCACAAGAGCAATGACCGACTGGAGCACGATCTGGCGCTCTGCGTGAAGCACGGCGTTCCCGTCGTCATCACCTCGCTCGGCGCGCGCCCCGAGCTGAACGAGGCGGTCCACAGCTACGGCGGCATCGTGCTGCACGACGTGATCAACCAGCGCTTCGCGCGCAAGGCGGTGGAGAAGGGCGCGGACGGGCTGGTGCTTGTCGCGGCCGGCGCCGGCGGGCATGCGGGCACGACCTCGCCCTTCGCGCTCGTCCAGGAGACGCGGGTGTGGTTCGGCGGTCCCATCGCGCTGTCAGGCAGCATCGCGACCGGGGGCGCGGTGCTCGCCGCACAGGCGATGGGGGCGGACCTTGCCTATGTCGGCTCGGCCTTCATCGCGACGGAAGAAGCGAACGCAAGCGCCGCCTACAAGAAGGCCATCGTCGAGGGCGAGGCGGAGAGCATCGTCTATACGAACCTCATCACGGGCGTTCACGGCAACTACCTGAAGCCGAGCCTCCTCGCCGCTGGATTGGACCCGGACAACCTGCCCGAGAGCGATCCCTCGCGCATGAGCTTCGCGAGCGGCACCAGCAAGGCGTGGCGCGATATCTGGGGATCAGGCCAGGGGATCGGCGCGGTGCAGGCGGTGGTTCCGGCGGCGGCGCTGGTGGATCGGCTGGCGCAGGAGTATGCGGAAGCGCGGGCGCGGCTTGCCGCGTAAGTGCGTCAGCCGAACAGGCCGTGCACGGTGATGCCGGGCGGGTCTAGTTCCACGGTGCCGTCGCGGATGATGCGTGTCGTGATCGTGCCCGTCGCGTCGCGGGTATGGAGGATTATCGCACCCCCTTTTGGTCTGACGATCAAGTACTGCCTTACGGACACACCCCGGAAGTAGTCAGCAAGCTTAACCCCCAGCGTCCAGCGCCTGTGTGGAGGGTGACACCACCTCAACGATTACGAGAGGATCAGGCACGGTGACCGTGACATCGGGCAGCGGATCGCCGCAGCGCACGATGGCGTCGGGTTCATAGCTAGTCGTCTCGTCCACGACGACGGTCATGCCGTCTGGGAACGCCTCGCAAGCCAGCCCGGTCGCCTCAACCGCTTCGACGAGGCGCCGGAAGATGTTGTCTTTGACCCGCGCGTGAATCGCGCGTTCCGGCGCCATGGCAAAAATCTCTCCCCCGACCAGTTCATATCGCTTTCCCTTGGGCCGCTCCATTGTCCAAGCGATGAACTCGTCCGACGTCATCCGAGGCAGGCGTGCTGGGTCGCTCATGGCGCCAACCTAGCACGAGCCTCACGCGCCAGTAGCTCCCGCTTGCGCTCGATCCCCCAGCGATACCCGGTAAGGTCCCCGCTGCGGCCGACGACGCGGTGGCACGGGACAGCGAGCGAGACCGGGTTGGTCGCGCAGGAACGCGCAACCGCCCGTACCGCCCGTGGGATGCCAAGGCCGGTAGCAACCTCGCCGTAGGAGCGCGTCTCGCCCGGCGGGATGCGGCACAGCGCTTGCCAGACCTGGCGCTGGAACGCGGTCCCACGCAAATCGAGCGGCAGTGCGAGCGCCGTCCGCGGCTCGTCGAGGAAGGCGAGCACGGCCGCGAGCACCGCCGCCTGCCCGGCGTCGTCCGCGATGATCTCCGCGTCCGGGAAGCGCCGGCGCAGATCGGCCAGGAGCGCGTCATCCGGCTCGCCGAAGCCGAGGAAGCACACTCCCGCCTCCGTCGCGCCGACGAGCAGCTGGCCGAAGCCGCTGTCTGCGAACCCGGTGCGGATCACCCAGCTCAAACGACGGTCTCCGGCGCAAGGGCGCAGGGCTGCGCCGGGTCGCCGTCCTCGACCTGGACGGTGGCATGACCGATGCGGAACCGCACGCGCAGTTCGTCGCAGGCCCGGCACAGGAGCGCGTCGTCCGTGCCGGCGCCGGGACGGACAAGGTGAACGGTCAGGGCCGTCTCCGTCGTGCTCAGGCCCCAGATGTGCAGATCGTGGACCTCGGCGACGCCAGGCAAGGCGGCGAGGTAGGCCCGCACCGCCTCGGCGTCCACGCCTTCCGGCACCTTGTCGAGCGCGAGGTTCGCGCTGTCGCGCAGCAGGCCCCAGGTGGAGACCAGGATCAGGGCGGCGATCGCGAGGCTCACGAGAGGATCGAGCCAGGCCCAGCCGGTGAGCAGAATGACCAGGCCCGCGACGACGACGCCCGCCGACACCGCGGCATCCGCGGCCATGTGCAGGAACGCACCACGCACGTTCAGGTCGCCCTTGCGGCCGCGCGCGAACAGCCATGCCGTGATCCCGTTGACGAGGATGCCGGCCGCGGCAACCAGCATGACCGTCTCGCCGCCGACCGCGCCCGCGTGAACGCCGGTCACGAGCCGCTGGATCGCCTCGGTGGCGATGGCGCCGATGCTGACCAGCAGCACGACGGCGTTAGTGAGCGAGGCAAGGATGGAGCTGCGGCCATAGCCGTAGGTCCGCTCGCGCGTTGGGCGGCGCCGGCCGAGCCAGGCCGCACCCCAGGCGAGCAGCAGCCCTAGCACGTCGCCAAGGTTGTGCGCGGCATCCGCGAGCAGGGCGACGGAGTGAGCGCCGAGGCCGAACACGACCTCCGCGGCGACGAAGGCAGTGTTGAGCGCCGCTCCCGCCGCGAAGGCGCCGTCGAAGCTGGAAGGCGGCGCGTGGTGATGGTGCCCGCCCGAACCGTGCGAGTGGCCGTGGTGGCCGTGGTCATGGCTGTGATCGTGATCGCTCATCGATATATCTCGTGGCCGGTCTCAAGGCGTGGTCGGGTCGGGCTCCATCAGGAACGCCTCGACCACGTCGAAGAGCTGGCGGCGGTTCCTCTCCATGATGATCGTGTGCGTGCCCTCGCCGATCTCCGTGTAGCGCTTCCACGACGCGTTCACGAGCAGGCGGAACAAGGCCTGGCTCATGTAGGGCGGCGTGTCGTGGTCCCATTCACCTTGGACCAGCAGTGTCGGCATGGTGATCTTGGCGGGGTCGTAGGTGGGCTTGCCAGCCTGCCAATATGTCCGGAGGTCCTGGACCACGCCGTTGGGCGCGCGGAGCACTGGCGGGTCGCTCTTGCTGCTGGCTGGGTCGGTGGCCCAGGTCGCCTTCTGCCACGCGTCGAACCAGCCCGGCGGGATCAGGTCTCCCTGCTTGTCCGCAGGCACGCCATTGAGCCAGCGCTGCCGGGCCTGATCGGCCGTGACAGTGCGGTAGGCGCCGAGCTTGCCGCCGCCGCCGAGCGCCGCGGCCTCGCCCTGGATCAGCCAGACCGGGGCGTAGAGCACCAGACGCTCCACCTTGCCCGGCTGCTCGGCGGCGAACCCGGCGGCGATGGTCGTGCCCCAGGACCAGCCCATGGCGTCGAGCTTCTGCAGGCTGCGGCGGTGCAGGACCCAATCCACCACAGTCCCGTAGTGGCGGACCGCATCCGCCGTGGTCTCGAACGGCGGGTTCGCCGCGGCAGGCTGGTCCATCTGCGCGGGCCGGGACGACTTGCCGTAGCCGGGCAGGTCCATCGCATACACGTCGAACCCGTGCTCGGCGAGGTCGTCCATCAAGGAGATACCGCCGAGCTGCAGGTCGAAAGCGGTGCTGGCGGGATAGGTCGCGCCGTGCACGAAGAGGAGCGTGCGGCCGGGCGCGAACCGCGCGATGCCAGCGGGATGCTTGTTCCGCACGTAGATCTCGATCCCCGCCTTGCCCGACGGCACCATGGCATCCTCGGCGACGATGGGCGGCCGTTGCTCGGCAAGAGTGGGTAGGATCGGCACGGCGAGCAGACTGACCGCGGCGAGCGCAGCTTTCCAGGCCTTCATGGTGTTCCTCCGGTCAGACTCCGACCATACTACAGCAGTAGGGAACGGTCGGCGTCCGCTGACCAGGGAGCAGCGTGTCCATGGCGGCAGGTTCAACGGAGAACGGGCGCTACGCGGTCGTCTTCCGCACGCACATCTGGGACGACTACGTCGCGAGGCAGTATCGGCAACTCGCCGCCAGGATCGGGAGCGGCGATCTGTTCACCCTGCTCGACGAGACGAACGGGCCGGTTCCCGTCAGCGAGGGACGGGTCGTCAGCCATACGCAGGAGGGGATCAAGGCGCTCGGCCTCGCCGATGCCGGGCGCGGCAACATGCTCTGGTATAACGGCGACTATCCTTTGTATTTCTTTTATCATCAGCATCCTGACTATGATCACTACATCATGGTTGAATACGACGTTGCCGTCCACGGCGACGTAGACGCGATGGTCGCCTTCGCCGCGCGCGAGGGCATCGGGTTCGTCGGGCTGACCAAGGGCGAACCGGTCGCCGAGTGGCCGTTCACCGCGACTTGTCTGGACGCTTACGCCCTGGAGGACGTGAAGAAGCGCTTGTTCTGCTTCGCGATGTTCTCCCGCGACGCGGTGCGGGTGCTGTTCGAGCGGCGTTTGAGTTTGTCGCGGGAACTCGCCGAGGGGACGATCCAGCGGTGGCCCTACTGCGAGGCTTACATCCCGACCGAACTCGCGCTGAACGGCTTCAAGCTCGCGGAGCTCTCGGAGCTGGGCAGCACGGAACTCTACGACTGGAGGCCAGCCTTCGTGGAGACGGATCTGGGGCGGCTGCAGCAGCACACCTTCGTGCACCCTGTGCTGGACGCCCCTCGCTATGTCCAGGCCACGATCAAGGGCCACTGGACCACTTGGGATGCGCTCAACCCGCGGAGCGCGTTCGTGCGCAGGCTCCGGCGCGTCCCGCTGAGCGTCTACGGGGCGCCGCTGGCGGCGGCGCTGCGGGCGCGACTTGCCAAGTCCGCCCGCAAGCGGCTCGCCAGGGCGGCTTCCCTGATGGTGACCCGGCGCGAGGCCCGCTGAAGGGGTTACATCCCTCCTCGAACGCGCGCTAACTTGCTCGACGCCAGCCCGTTCTGGCAAGACATCATAACGGGGCTGCTGATCATGGTGATCGTGTATCTCAACCAGTTGCGCCGCCGTGGCCGACGCTGAGGCACCGCTGCGCGTTGACGCGCATCATCACGTCTGGCGTCTCGCGCGCGGCGATTACGGCTGGCTGACGCCCGATCTGTCCATCCATCGCGACTACGGGCTGGACGACCTCCGCCCCCTGCTCGGGGACGTGACGGCGACGGTGCTCGTCCAGGCGGCACCGACGGAGGCGGAGACCAGGTTCCTACTCGACACGGCGCGGGCCTCGGCCGGACTGGTGCGGGCGGTCGTGGGCTGGGCGGACTTGGTGTTGCCCACGGCTCCGGAGCGGGTCGCGGCGCTCGCGGGCGAGGCGCCGCTCAAGGGGCTACGGCCGATGCTGCAGGACATCTCCGATACCGATTGGGTGCTGCGCGACGACGTCTGGTCCGGCCTCGACGCGATGGAGCGCGCCGGGCTGAGGCTCGACCTGCTCGTGCAGCCGAGGCATCTGCCCTTGCTGCCCCAGCTCGCCGAGCGACATCCCGCTCTGCCGCTCGTGGTGGATCATGCCGCCAAGCCTCGCATCGCGGACGGTGCCTGGGAACCCTGGGCGAGCGATGTCGCCCGCGTGGCAAAGGAGACGCCGGCGCTCTGCAAGCTCTCGGGCCTCGTGACGGAAGCGGCGCCGGACTGGACGGTGGACGATCTGCGCCGCTACGCCGATCACCTGCTGGAACAGTTCGGCCCGGCCCGCATGTTGTGGGGCAGCGACTGGCCTGTTGTCTGTCTCGCGGGCGGCTACACCCGCTGGCGCGAGGCGACGGAAGCGCTGCTCGCTGGGCTGACCGGTGCCGAGCGGGACGCGGTGCTCGGCGGCACGGCGGCACAATTCTACGGCTTCGAGGAGGTATCATGCTGAAGACGCTCGACCCCGTTCTCTCCCCCGATCTGCTGCACATCCTCGCCGCCATGGGTCACGGCGACGAGCTGGCGATCGTGGATGCGAACTTCCCGGCCACCGCCCTCGCCCGGCGCCTCGTCCGCCTCGACGGAATCGAGGCGCCGCGGGCACTGGAAGCCGTGCTCTCGCTCCTGCCGCTCGATGACTTCGTGGACGCACCGCTCGCGGTGATGCGGGATCCGGACGCGAAAGAGGACCCTCCCGTCCTCGCCGCGTTCCGCCGGACCGCCCGCGCCGCCGAGGGTCGCGAGATTGCCTTCGAGGCGCTGGACCGCTTCGCCTTCTACGACCGCACGCGTACCGCCTTCGCCGTGCTCGCCACCGGCGAGCAGCGGCTCTACGGCTGCATCCTCGCGAAGAAGGGCGTGATCCGTCCGCGTTCCTGAGGTGTGTTGCGTTTCGACGCTCGGGTCGTGGATGCTCGAAGTGTCTGGCCTGTGTCCGCATCGCGGCGCCTCACGCGAATGCCCACCGCAGCGTCTGGGCGATGCCGAGCGTGCCGGCGCGGACGAGCGGGCGGCTCAGCGTCGGAGCGTGCAACCCGTGCAAGCGCCGCGCCCACACCGGCAGCAGGTCAACGGCTGCCTGCATGGTGAGGGCCTGCACAGGCTCCGCCAGCCTGCGCGGCGCGGGTTGGGTCAGGACAAGCCGCGCGACCTCGCGCGTCCGGGCGTCGCTCCGCAGATGCGGTCGCATCGCCCCGAACAGCCGTCGCGCCTCGGATCGGCTGCGCGGGATCGGGTCGGCGCCGAGCGCGTCCGCGATCTGCGCCATCTCGGCGAAGTAGCGGTCCTGGTCGGCCCCTGACATGCCCGGCTCGGCGTAGCGGACCCAGGCGTCGAGGAAGCTGGTCGCCTCGGTCAGGTGCACCCAAGCGAGCAACGAGGGATCGTTCGCGGTGTAGGGCGTGCTGTCCGTCAGCGTCCCGCGGACCCGGTCATGGATAGCGCGCACGTGCGCGATCACCGCCTCGGCCTCGTCCCGCCCGCCGTAGGTGGTGAGGGCGATGAAGCGCGCCGTGCGCCGCAGCCGGCCCTGCATGTCGGTGCGGAAGTTGGAGTGGTCCCACACCCCCGCGAGCACGGCCGGGTGGAGCATCTGGAGCAGGAGGCTCGCGACGCCGCCGACCATCATCGAGGTAACGTCGCCGTGCACGCGCCAGGCGACCGAACGCGGGCCGAACAGCCCGTCGGGACGCCGGGCGACGGGCCTCTCGCCGCGCGCCCGATCGTTGAACAGCGCGACCACCTGGGCGGCAATCGCGCCCTTGATCGGACGGGTGAGCGTGTTTGGCAGGGACGGGAGAGCGCTTGCTTGTGGATAGGCCATCGAAGGGACTAGTTGGTGACGAGGCGACCGACGGGAAGACCCGGCCGGAGCAGGAGGTGCGACAGCGTGCGCGACGGCGTGACCGGCCGTCGCGCGCTACTGCTCCCCTGGCTACACCAGCTCGATCAGCCCGGCTGCCCCCATGCCGCCGCCCACGCACATGGTCACGACCGCGTGGCGTGCGCCCCGCCGCTTCCCCTCGATCAGGGCGTGGCCCGTCATGCGCGCGCCGCTCATGCCGTAGGGATGGCCGATGGAGATGCTGCCGCCGTCCACGTTCAGGCGGTCACCCGGGATTCCGAGCCGGTCGCGGCAGTAGAGCACCTGGCTCGCGAACGCCTCGTTCAGCTCCCACAGATCTATGTCCTCGACCCGCAGCCCCTGCCGCTCCAGCAGGCGCGGCACCGCGAAGACTGGACCGATCCCCATCTCGTCCGGCTCGCACCCGGCGGTCGCGAAGCCCCGGAACACGCCCAGAGGCTTCACCCCACGGCGTGCGGCCTCCTGATCGGACATCAGCACGAGGGCGCAGGCGCCGTCGCTGAGCTGGCTCGCGTTCCCCGCCGTGATGAACTGGTCCTCGCCGCGGACGGGCTTCAGCTTCGCCAGGCCCTCCCGCGTCGTGTCGGGGCGGTTGCACTCGTCGGAGGCGATGGAGGCCTGCTCCTGCCGGGTCTCGCCGGTCTCCTTGTTCACGAGGACCTCGCGCACGACCTCCATGGGCACGATCTCGTCCCGCAGACGCCCCGACTGCTGGGCGCTCGCAGTGCGCCGCTGGCTCTCCAGGGCGTAGTCGTCCTGAGTGTCGCGCGAGATGCCGTAGCGCGCGGCCACGATGTCCGCCGTCTCGATCATGGGCATGTAGATCGCAGGCTCGTGCTCGACCAGCCAGTCGTCCGTGTACCGGAAGCGGTTCGAGTGCATTTGGACCAGGCTGATGCTCTCCAAGCCGCCAGCTACGGCTATGGGCACACCGTCGTTGCGGATGCGCCCGGCGGCTACAGCGATGGCGTTGAGGCCCGAGGAGCAGAAGCGGTTGAGAGTCGCGGCCGAAACCGAGGTCGGGAGCCCGGCGCGGATCGCCGCCTGGCGCGCGATGTTGCCGCCCGTGGCACCCTCCGGCATGGCGCAGCCCAGGGTGACGTCCTCCACCGCGCCCGGCTCGATCCCGGCGCGCTCGACGGCGTGGCGGATGACGTGGCCGCCCATCTCGGCGCCGTGCGTGATGTTGAGCGAGCCGCGCACGGCCTTGCCGATCCCGGTGCGCGCGGTGGACACGATGACGGCCTCGACCATTCCTCTAGCTCCTATGCCTTCGTCGCGGCAGCCGCCGCCTCTGCCTCTTCCATCAACTCCCGCTTCGCCAGCTTGCCCGCGGGCGTGCGCGGCAATGTGTCGCGCACCTCCAGCGCCGTCGGCATCTCGTGCCGGCCGAGCTTGTCGGCTAGGAACGACCGCAGCGCCTCCGAGGTCAGCGGCGCCGCCCCGTCGCGCAGCCGCACATACGCTTTCGCCGCTTGGCCGCGATAGGCGTCCGGCACGCCGATCACCGCGGCTTCGACCACGTCTGGGTGCTCGTGGATCGCCTCCTCGATGTGGCGGGGATAGACGTTGAAGCCGCCGGAGATGATCATCTCCTTGCGGCGGTCCACGATGCTGAAGACGCCGTTCTCGTCCATGCGTCCAACATCGCCGGTCAGGAACCAGCCGTCCACGAAGGCCGCCGCGGTCTCTTCCGGCCGGTTCCAGTATCCCGCCGTCACGTTCGGGCCGCGGATGCGTATCTCCCCCACTTCGCCGGGCGGCAGCACCCGGCTCGGGTCGTCGAGCGAAACGACGTCCATCTCGATGCCGGGCAAGGGAACGCCGATCGAGCCGTGGCCAGGGTCAGCACCCGGCAACAGACTGGTTCCGGCCGGGCTGGTCTCGGTCATGCCCCAGCCGCCGCCGAGGCGCAGGCCAGTGAGCTGCTCGAAGCGCTGCGCCGTCTCGGTCGGCAGGGCGGCGCCACCGGAGCCGGCGTAGCGCAGGCTGGACAGGTCGCGCTTCTCGATGCCCGGATGCGCGGCCAGCGCGATCCACATGGTCGGCACGCCGGGGAAATTCGTCGCCCGGCCATTCTCGATGTCGGTCAGCACGCCCTCCACGTCGAAGCGCGGGCGCAGCAGCACCTCCACGCCCGTACGCAGCGCGCGCAGCAGTACGGCGGACAGGGCGTAGATGTGGAACAAGGGCAGCACGCAGATCGCGCGCTCGTTCCCCTTCGGCTCGTAGCCTCGACCGCGATCCCAGTTCTGATAGATGGACGCCGCCGCGGTCAGGTTGGCGTGCGTCAGCATCGCGCCTTTCGGGTGGCCCGTCGTGCCTCCCGTGTATTGCAGCACCGCCACGTCCGACGGCGCGATCGGCGGCCACGGCCCTTCCGGTGCCGCGGCGACCTGCGAGCCCCGCAGCACGCCAGGAGCGTTAGAGACCGGCAGCGCCGGGGAGTCACCTTCCCAGACCTCGTCCTCGCCGAGGATCAAGCGGTCCGCGTGCCCCCCGTCGAGCAAGGCCAAGGCGAGCGGCAGCAAGCCGGGGAGATTCGTGCTGACGAGCCAGCGTGCACCGCTATCCGCCATCTTGCGCGCAGACGCGCGCGGCGGGTCGAGCGGGGTGAGGTGGACGACGATGCCTCCTGCCCGCAGCACCCCGAAGAAGGCGATCGGATGCCAGGGCGTGTTGGGCAGCAGCAAGGCCACCCGATCGCCGGGGCGGAGGCCCTCCCGCAGCAACCCAGCGGCGAATCGGTCCGCGCGCTCGCAGAGCCCGGCGTAGCTGATCCGCTGGCCGCGATACTCGAGCGCCGGGCGGTCCCCGTATTCGGCCGCGACCTCGTGCAGCATGGCGGGCAGGGTCATCATGTCCACCGGCGCGTCCCAGTCCATGCCGGACGGGTAGCTGCGCTCCCACGGGAATGGGCGGCCCATACGCTCCTCGGCGCGCTCCGCCGCGGTCGCTCTCTCGACGCTGGTCCCTTCGATGTCCATGGGCTGTTCCTCCCCGCCGGGCCGCTTGGGCAGCCTCTCCGCCGCCACCCTAGCGCCGGACAAGTCGGTGTGTCAGCCTGGCGGCGAACAACAGATGTGGATGACGGAAGCGATGAATGCGATCCCGCACGGGTGGGAAGTGCGGCATTTCGGGCAGGCGGACGGTTTCTCGGTGCTGATTGGTCCGCTGCTCTCGCGGCGGGAGGGCGACGCTTGGGTGCACGGCATCGCCATCGAGGCGCGGCACCTGAACGCGCGCGGGGCCGTGCACGGAGGGTTGATCGCCGCGCTCGCCGACCAGGCGCTGGGCATGACGGTATGGGACGCGGTGGGGCGCAAACCCTGCGTCACCGTCCAGCTCAACGTGCACTACGTGTCCGCCGGGCGGGAGGGCGATCTTCTGATCGCGCGCAGCGAGGCGATCCGCGTGACGCGCTCCGTCGTGTTCGTGCGCGGACTCATCGTGGCCGGCGAACGCACGGTGGCGATGGCGGATGGGGTTTGGAAGAGGCTGGACAGCGTCTAGAGCGCTCTGACCGTCCACGGTCAGAGCGCTCTAGAGTCTTTAGTGTGGCGAGCATCTTCACCCGTTCGCGCTCACACGCGAACGGGATCTGCTCTAACGGGGGAAACGATGGATTTCGGGCACTCGGCGAAGGTGGACGACCTGCGGCAGCGGCTGCACGCGTTCATGGACTCCCACATCACCCCGAATGAGGCGACCTATCACGCCCAGCAGGCGGCGGCGTCGGACCGCTGGCAGCCTGTGCCGATCGTGGAGGAGCTGAAGCCCCCGGCGCAGAGGGCGGGCCTATGGAACCTGTTCCTGCCGCACTCGGAGCGCGGCGCCGGGCTGACGAACCTGGAATACGCGCCGCTCGCCGAGATCATGGGGCGCGTCGCCTGGTCGAGCGAGGTGTTCAACTGCTCGGCGCCCGACACCGGGAACATGGAGACCCTGGACCGCTACGGCACCGAGGCGCAGAAGGAGGAGTGGCTCGAGCCGCTCCTGGAGGGGCGCATCCGCTCGGCCTTCTGCATGACGGAGCCGGAGGTCGCGAGTTCGGATGCGACCAACATCCAGTGCCGGATCGAGCGCCAGGGCGACGAGTATATCATTAACGGCCGCAAGTGGTGGTCGTCCGGCGCGAACGACGTGCGCTGCAAGCTGCTGATCGTGATGGGCAAGACCGCGCCCGACAACCCGGACCGGCACCGCCAGCAGAGCATGGTGCTAGTGCCGCGGGATACGCCGGGCGTGACGGTCGTACGCCATCTCCCCGTGTTCGGCTTCGATGACGCACCGCACGGGCATGCCGAGGTGCTGTTCGAGAACGTGCGCGTGCCCGCCTCGAACATCCTCCTGGGCGAGGGGCGCGGCTTCGAGATCGCGCAGGGACGGCTCGGGCCGGGGCGCATCCACCACTGCATGAGGGCCATCGGCATGGCCGAGCGCGCCCTGGAGATGACGTGCAAGCGCGCCCTCTCGCGGAGCCCGTTCGGCAAGCCGCTCGCGGACCAGGGCGTGATGATCGAGCGGATCGCGGAATCCCGCATCCGCATTGACCAGTCACGGCTGCTGGTCCTGCACGCGGCCTGGCGCATGGACGAGGTGGGCAACAAGGAGGCCCGGCGCGAGATCGCCGAGATCAAGGTCGCGGTGCCGGCCATGGCCTGCGAGGTCATAGACTGGGCGATCCAGGCGCACGGCGCCGCGGGCGTCACCGAGGATTTCAGCCTCGCCGCCATGTACAAGAACGCGCGGACGCTGCGCATCGTGGATGGGCCGGACGAGGTTCACCGCCACCAGCTCGGACGGCTCGAATTGGCCAAGTATAAGCCCGAAAGGCCGAATGCATGAGCCCGCTCTTCGGTCTGTCCGGCAAGGTCGCCGTCATCACTGGCTCGTCCCGCGGGATCGGCCGGGCCATCGCCGAGCGCTTGGCCGAGCATGGCGCGAAGGTCGTCGTGTCCAGCCGCAAGGCCGAGGCGTGCGAGGCGGTGGCGGAGGGCATACGCGGGCGGGGCGGCGAGGCGTGCGTGATCCCGTGCCACATCGGGCGTAAGGAGGAGCTGCAAGCGCTCGTGGACCAGACCGTCGCGCGCTGGGGCGGCGTAGACGTGCTGGTGTGCAACGCGGCGGTGAACCCGTATTTCGGGCCGAGCGGCGGCATCCCGGACGAGGCTTACGACCGCATCATGGGCGCCAACGTCCGCAGCAATTTCTGGCTGTGCAACATGGTCTTGCCAGGCATGGCGGCGCGGAGCGGCGGCTCAATCATCGTGGTATCGTCCATCGCCGGGCTGCGCGGCACGCCGACGCTCGCGGTCTATGGGTTGTCCAAGGCCGCGGACATGCAGCTCGTGCGCAACATCGCGGTGGAGTGGGGATCACGCAACGTGCGCGCCAACTGCATCGCGCCCGGCCTCGTGCGCACTGACTTCGCCCGCGCGCTGTGGGAGGACCCGGAGAATTTGAGGCGCCGCACGCGGGACACGCCGCTCCAGCGCATCGGCGAGCCGGACGAGATCGCGGGTGCTGCGGTGTTCCTGGCTGCGCCCTCGGGCAGCTTCATGACGGGGCAGACCATCGTGATCGATGGCGGCGTTACGGCGGGGTCGGCCGCGGTCGAGGGATGACGGCTCCGCGTCCCGGCGAGCCGCAGCTCGTCCCAGTCCTGCCCCAGCACCGGTTCGATGAGGCCCGGCTCGCCGCCTACCTCGCGGGCCGCGTGCCGGGCGGCGGGACACTGCGCGTGCAGCAGTTCCAAGGCGGGCAGAGCAACCCGACCTACGCTCTCGAGACCGGCGCCGGGCGCTTCGTGCTGCGCAAGAAGCCGCCGGGGCCGCTGCTGCCGTCCGCCCACGCCGTGGACCGCGAGGTCCGCGTCCTGCGCGCGCTGGAGGGAACGGCGGTGCCGGTGCCACGCGTGCTCTTGTTCTGCGAGGATGAGGAGGTCATCGGCACATCGTTCTACGTCATGGAGCACGTGCCGGGCCGGGTGTTCACGGATCGGGCGCTGCCGGGCTGCGAGAAGGCGGAGCGGGCGGCGATCTACGGGGACATGGCGCGCGTGCTGGCCGAGCTGCACAAGGTGGATTGGCAGGCGGTGGGGCTTGAAGGGTTCGGCAAGCCGCAGGGCTACGTCGCCCGGCAGGTGCGGCGCTGGACGGGGCAGTATCTCGACTCCAAGGTCGAGGACTGTCCGGCGATGGACCACCTCATGGCCTGGCTCGCCGCCCAGCCTCCGCTCCCGGAAGAGGATTGCATCGCGCACGGCGACTATCGCTTGGGCAACCTCATCCTGCACCCGACCGAGCCGCGCGTGGTGGCGGTGCTGGACTGGGAGCTGGCGACGCTCGGACACCCGCTAGCCGATCTCGCTTACAACTGCCTGGTGTATCATCTTCCTCCGGCCACGGAGGGCGGCCTGGAGCCGGGTGCGGTGGAGGCGCTGGGATTGCCGACCGAGGCGGAATACGTTGCCACCTACTGCGAGGGGGTCGGGCGGGACGGGGCGCCGGGCTTGGAGGCGCTGATCGTGTTCTCGATGTTCCGGCTGGCGGCGATCTTGGCGGGCGTGCTGCGCCGGGCGTTGGATGGGAACGCGGCGGATGCGGGGGCGGTCGCGCGGGGGCAGCAGTATCGCGAGATGGCGGAGAAGGCGTGGGAGATGGCTCAGAGGCTGGGCTAGTGCCGCAGGCGCGGGGCATGAGCGGGCAGCGGGTCCAGCTGATCGCCTGATTCCGGTGGCCCGAGGTCTTGACCGCCACGCACCGTCTCGCGTCGTGGCCGGGGAGCCGGATCAGGGTTGCGGCGGACCGGTGCCGGGGCGCGCGGGCGGGGCTGGGGCGGGGTCGCGGCTCGTGGCGCACGGAGGCCCGGATTCGGGGTGGGCGATGCTCGCTGCTCCCGTGCTTGCTCCCGTGCTGGCTCTGGCGGGCGTGCGGTGCTGCCGGAGCTGGGCGTCGGTCAGGGTGGCGAGACCGGTGTCGTGGCGCAGGCTCGCGATGAGGTCGGCGAGCGACTGCTCGTCGAGGTCGTCGTCAAGGTCTTCGTCGGCGTCGCAATCGGGTCCCTCGGGGCGCTCGCACGGCTCGGCCCACGGCTCGGCATGGAGGGCGTCTGTCTCGGCGCAGTTCGTGCCGTGCTCATGTGGGCACTCCGTTAGGCGGAGCTTCGGGCCGGGCGCTTCGCGGGCAGGCTCGGAGAGCTTACGGGCAAGCGCGATGGTGCGGCGGACGGTGCGGGCGAGGCGGTCGAAGCTGGTCGCTTGGCTCGGGCTGGGGCTGGGTGCTGCGGGCTGGTCCTCAGTGGTGGGCTGTGAGGCGGCGGGTTCTGCGAGAGCTTGGCGGTGGACGGCCTCGGCGAGGTCGGTGCCCATGGCGATGAACTTGTGCAGGACCTGGCGGTAGTATTGGGCGTCCTCGTCGCGCTGGCGGGCGCGGTCGGCTGGGTCGAAGAGGGCGGGGGTGGAGGACATCGGGCAGGATAAAGGGGTTTGTCGCGGGCGGGGTCAAGCGTCGAACCGAGGATGCGACGGGTGGCGGTCCTGACGCGTCTTGCGGTCGCGGAATGCGCCGTGATCGGAGCGCTGGATGGAGAGCGCGGTATGAGCGTGAAGATATTCAAGGTTCTACGCCACGACCCAAGATCACACCGACGCGGAGATGACGCAATACGCACCAAGCAGAGGATTTCTTCAATATGCCCACGCGTTCCTGGTGAAGAGTTCGACTTCTTCGGGTTTGATCACTTCCGAGATTTCGGAAGCCTCCTTGACCACAATCTGTGATACGTCGAGCGCCGCTTTCAGGTCCGCGCTTGAAATCCAACCGTTCTCCCAAAGTGAGAGTTCTTCACCGTTCACAATTCTGCAGATCGGCTCATTGCTCGAAAACTCTATTCCTACGGCCTTGGGTTTCGTCACGCGCTGGAGCCAAATCTCTAGATAGCCGTTGTACGGAACTCTGCTCATCTTCCTGTGAACTTTCCCCCACAACTCTTCCTTCCTTTCCTTTGGACCTAGAGAAATTAGGTGACTAAGAATGCCTGCAATAGCAGGGAAGGCGAGCGGTGATACCACTGCAATATCGGTCGCGATGGCTACCTGGACTTCTAAGTCGTCTGGCGCTGCATTCTGGGTGATGATCGCCGTGTGCAGTTCGCCCGTGAGGCGACGTAGAGTGCCACTGTTTGGAAAACGACGGCCGAATGAATGGAGACGGAGAAGTTGCTTCTGGAGGGTTTTCGCATTGGCGTCGCCCAATTCCTGCAAGTCTATGCCCGCAAGCTTGTCTGGCTTGATCGAGGCTTCCACAGCATTAGTGCTCAGAAGTGTCTTTGTGACCCCAAGTCGCATCCCGACATTGCGAAGTTTGTCACTGATGACTTTCAACACCATCTCAGCGCAGAAATCGCTTTCCGCAAAAATCCGGTAGTCATCGCGATATCGCAGGATGCGCACGTCGTCCCGCCTGCCTAGAGCCTCCGTGATGAGTGCGTCAACATATCCGAGAACGAGTTCCGCGATGAAATCCATCAAAACCGAGCCTTGGCAAACACCATTGGTTTGCCCGTAGCGACTGGCCCGAATATGGGCATCAATCTTGTTGCCCAAAAGTGAGTCGTCGTGCTTGCTCTCTTTGGCAATCTGCTGGCCGTGAAGTGCCCATGAAATGCTGTGCGTATACAGCGAGCCATAGCAATCGGTGACGTCGGTATGGAGGACGTGGCTGAATTCGAGCGAGTGTATGAGAGACTGTTGCTCGACGGCCTGCCACCAGTGCCGAACTTGCATAGCCTGGTGGGACTGATGGTCCACAGACATCACAGGGGAGCTACAGCAAACTACGGCACCTCCTTTGAACTCAGCAAAACGAGTAGTAATCTGAGACCAACTCTCGGCGCTACAGATTGAATTCACAAGTGACACATAGATCGCTGGATGCATCAGCTCGTAGGGGCGCCATGCAAACCTGCCGTCCTTATTCGCGACGAAGCTGTAATTCACGTCGGCAAATAGCTCTGGCTTCAGATTTCCAAATCCTTTAAAGTTTTTGCCGCTAAGCACCTTGGCTACAGCTCGCAAGATCGGTTCGAAGCTGATGTATTCCGGGAAGTCACCGTTGAAATAGCTACTACCTTCGAGAAAGTGTGCTTTTGCCTCCTCGGCGCTCACATCCGCAACGTGCTTCATCCGAAAACCTCGGCTATCGAGAATGTATCAACATGATGGTATGCGGCAGTGAGTCTCTTGAGAAGACCGAACCGTAGCTTCGGGTCGGGCGAAGCCATCAACCTACCCCGTCGCCAGCGGCGCCTCCTCGGGCGACATTGGAAAATGGCAAGCCGCCGTCCGCCCATCCTCCAACGCCCGCAGCACCGGCACCTCCTCCCGGCATCGCACCTGCGCCTTCGGGCACCGCGGGTGGAACCGGCAGCCCGGGGGTGGCGCTGTCGGGCTGGGCACTTCGCCGGACAGCGGCACCCGATGCTTGCGCGCGGCGACGCCCGGATCGGCCACCGGCACGGCGGCGATCAGCGCGCCGGTGTAGGGGTGCGCCGGGCGATGGAACACCGTCTCGGTGTCGCCGATCTCGACGATTGATCCGAGATACATGACCGCGGTGCGAGTCGCGATCTGGCGCACCACGCTGAGGTCGTGGGCGATGAACACGTAAGTCAGCGCTAGACGCTCCTGCAGGTCCATCAGCAGGTTCACCACCTGCGCCTGCACCGACACATCGAGCGCCGAGACCGGCTCGTCGGCGACGATCAGGCTCGGCTCCAGGGCGAGCGCGCGGGCGATGCCGATGCGCTGGCGCTGGCCGCCGGAGAACTCGTGCGGGAAGCGCTGCAGGTGGTCCGGCTGCAAGCCGACCAGGTCCATCAGCTCGACAAGGCGCGTGCGTATCTCCGCCGCGGCGCGCTTGCGCCCGTCCGCCCGGCGGTGCACGCGCAGCGGCTCGGCCACCAGGTCGCCCACCCGGCGGCGCGGGTTGAGCGAGGCGTAGGGGTCCTGGAACACCATCTGCATCCGAGTCCGCACCGGGCGCAGCGCTCGGCGCCGGGCGTGCGTGATGTCGCGCCCCTCGAACCAGATCTCGCCCGCGGTCACGTCGTAGAGCCGCACCAGGCAGCGGCCGAGCGTCGATTTGCCGCAGCCCGACTCGCCGACCAGCCCCAGCGTCTCGCCGCGCCGCACCTCCAGCGACACGTCGTCGAGCGCGTGCACCACTTTCCGCCCGCCCCGGCGCAGCCGCCCGCCGACTGGGAAATGCTTGGTCACGCCGCGTGCCGCCAGCAGTGTCTCACTCACGACGCGAGCGCGCCCATCGCCTCGCCGCGCTCCTCGACGAGCCAGCACGCGATGTCCTGCGCCCCGCGGACGAAGAGCGGCGGGCGCTCGCGGCAGCGGGCGTGGCGCGCCGGGCAGCGAGGCTGGAACGGGCAGCCGGGCGGGACGCGGGCGAGCGAGGGCGGGTTGCCGGGAATGGAGGTGAGGCGATGCGGCTTCGGCCCGACCATGGGCGGGATCGAGCCGAGCAGCCCCTGCGTATAGGGATGGCCCGGCGACCGGAACAGTTCCGGCGTCGGCCCGCGCTCGACGATGCGCCCGGCATACATCACCATAACCCGGTCCGCGACCTCGGCCACCACGCCCATGTCGTGCGTGATGAGAATGACCGAGGAGCCGAACTCGCGGCGCAGCCGTTCCAGCAGGCGCAGGATCTGGGCCTGCACGGTCACGTCGAGCGCCGTGGTCGGCTCATCGGCGATCAGGAGCGCCGGGTTGCAGGAGAGCGCCATCGCGATCATCGCGCGCTGCCTCATGCCGCCCGAGAGCTGGTGCGGGTAGCGGTTCACGGCGGCACGCGGGTCGGGGATGCCCATCTCGCCCAGAAGCTCCATCGCCCGCGCCCGCGCCGCCCGGCGGCCGATGCGCTCGTGGGCGCGTATCTGCTCCTCGATCTGCCAGCCGATCGTATAGACCGGGGTGAGCGCGGTCATCGGGTCCTGGAAGATCATCGCGATCTCCTTGCCCCGGACACTGCGCAGCGCGGCCGAGGGAAGGCCGACCAGCTCGCGCCCCTCGAAAACGATGGAGCCGGTGATCTCCGCGTTCGGGTCGGTGATGAGGCCCATCACAGCGAGCGCCGAGACCGTCTTGCCCGAGCCGGACTCGCCCACGATGCTGACAATCTCCCGCCGCCCGACCTCGAAGCTGACTCCCTCCACGACGCCGACCCGGCCCCCCTCGGCGCGGAAGCCGATACACAGGTCGCGCACCGCGAGCAGCGGCGGCGGCTCAGCGGACATCGCGAACCCTGGGATCGAGCGTCGCGTAGGTGATGTCCACGGCGGCGTTGGCGGCGACGACGAAGAACGACGCATACATCACCGTCGCCATGATGACTGGAAGATCGAGGTTCTCCAGCGCGTTGTAGGTGAGATAGCCGACGCCTTGCAGGCCGAACACCACCTCGGTCAGCAGCGCGCCGCCGCCGACGAGCGCGCCGAAGTCTAGGCCGAACAGGGAGACGAAGGTGATGAGCGAGGTGCGCAGCGCGTGGCGCAGCAGGATGCGTCGCTCGCTCAGGCCCTTCGCCCGCGCGGTGCGGATGTAGTCCTCCTGGTATGCCTCGATAATGCTCGCGCGCAGCACGCGGCCGTAGAGGCCGATGAACAGGATCGCCAGCACGAACCAGGGGATGACCATGGTCTCGAACCAAGCGAGCGGCTGCGTCGTGAGGGGCTTGTAGCCGAGCGCCGGGACCCAGGCGAACAGCCAGGTGCCGTGCAGCCGGCTCTGGGTGAGCAGGTTCGCGACCTCGCCGACCCAGAACACGGGCATCGAGATGCCGACGAGGCCGAGCGCCATCAGGACGCGGTCGAGCGCCCGGCCGCGGAAGGCCGCGGCCAGCGTGCCGACGAGGATGCCGCCCGCGACCCAAAGAACGGCCGCGCCGAGGACGAGCGAGAGCGTGACCGGCACCGCCTCGGCGATGGTTGGGATGACCTTCTGGCCGCGGTTGACGAAGCTTGTCAGGTCGCCGGTGACGAACAAACGCTTCATCAGGAGCGCGTATTGGACGGGGAGCGGCTGATCGAGGCCGAACTGGTGGCGCACCTGGGCCAGCACCTCGGGCGAGGCGTTGCGCCCGGCGATGCGCGCCGCCGGGTCGGCGCCGGGTGTGGCGAAGAAGATCAGGAACACCAGCACGCTGATGCCGAACATCACGAAGGCCATCTGCGCGAGGCGGCTCAGGAGCGTGGCGAGCACTAGCCGCGTTCCCGGAGCTTGGCGCGCGGGTCGAGCGCGTCGCGTACGCCGTCGCCGAGCACGTTGAGCGCGAGCACGGTCGCGACGATGGCGAGGCCGGGGGCGATGGCGACCCAGGGGCGGGTGTAGATCAGTCCCTGCCCGTCCTGGATGATGGTGCCCCAGCTCGCGGCCGGGGGCTGCACGCCGATGGAGAGGAAGGAGAGCGCGCTCTCGGTGAGCATGTTGAGCGCCATCATCAGCGGCGCGAACACGATCAGCGTGGTCGCGACGTTGGGCAGGATGTCGCGGACGAGGATGCGCGCATTCGGCACGCCGAGCCCCACGGCGGCCAGCACGAACTCGCTCCGCGCGAGCGAGAGCACCAGCCCGCGCACGGGTCGCGCGACGTAGGGGACGTAGACGATGCCGATGATGACGGTGGGCAGGAGCAGGCTGTCCGACCGGATCGTGACGGGGCCGAGCTTGAGGCCGCTGCTGATGAGCACGATGGAGAGCGAGATCGCGAGCAGGTAGATCGGGAAGGCCCACAGGATGTCGAGCAGGCGCGAGAGCAGGGTGTCCGCGACGCCGCCGAAGAACCCGGCGGCGATGCCCACGGCGGCGGCGAGGACGAGGCAGATCGCGGTGGATGCGGCAGCGATGAGCAAGGATGCCTGGCCGCCGTAGAGCAGCCGCGCCATCACGTCCCGCCCCTGGCTGTCGGCGCCGATGAAGTAGGGACCGCGCCAGGTCGGGCCTATGGGCGTGACGCCCAGGCCAAGGCCACCCTGGTCGGGCTGCATGACCTCGACGGCCTGGCCTCCGAGCGTGATCGTCCCGTCCACGTTGGAGGCGAACGGGTCCGTTCCGGAGACGAAGCGCGCGTAGAGGGGGGCGGCGAGGCAGGCTGCGAGGATCAGGAGCAGGGCGGCGAGCGCTATCATCGCCGCCCGGTCGTGAACGAGCTTGCGGAACGCCGTCGCCCAGGGGCCGCGGCCTGTCTGCGGCGGCGCTTCCTCGACTGGAAGGTCTGGCGCAGGGGTAAGGGCCGCCGCGGGGTAGCTCTCCAGTCTAACACTCTCCTCCGTCATGGCCGGGCCTCCGGATCAGGTCCGGGGGCAAGCTTGGGCCATCCGCGTCTTCGACGCGCAACGGTGGTGCGGTCCGAAGTCGTGGATGTCCGGCCTTCGCCGGGCAAGACGAGGTTGAGCTTGGCGGCGGTCATCCGTCAGGACCGCGAGAAGGCATGACGCGCAGCGAATAAGCCTACTGCACCCAGGCTTTGGAGAAGATCATGCGGAACTGATCGCTCCAGACGTAGTTGCCGAGGCGCTTCGAGACGAAGTCCACGTGCTTCGGCGTGAACAGGGGCGCCACGGCCGCAGTGTCGGTTACCTCTTGGTCGATCTTGGCCCACATCTTGTTCGCTGCCATCTTGTCCGTGACAGCCGTCGTGAGCGCCTGCTGCATCTGGGCGTCAATGGCATTGTCGCAGAAGCCGGAGATGTTGATGGAGGCGTCTGAGCCGGGGTGGAAGTTGGCGCAGCTGAACAGCACGTTGAGGAAGTCGGACGGCGCCGGGTAGTCCTGGAACCAGTCGGTCAGGCTGATCTGCACCTTGTTGTTGGTGTTCTGGATGTAGGTGAACTGGATGTTGGGCGAGAGCGCCTTGGTGGAAGCGTCGAAGCCCAGGTCGCGCAGCACGCCCTGCACGTAGGTGCCGATGGCGCGCTCGACGGCACGATCATTCGTGATCAGCGTTATCGGCGTTCCAGGCTTGATCCCCAACTCCTGCATGAGCTGCTTGGCGCGCGCCATGTCGGGCGCGGTCCAGGCCGTGCCGGGGTTCTTCGTCCAGGGGCAGTAGGGCTGATAGCCGGGGAAGTTGGGCGGCAGGATCTGGCATGTCGGCGTCCCGAGGCGCGGGCCGCCATGCAAATTCACGACTGCGCGGCGATCAACGGCGAAGTTCACCGCCTCGCGCGCCTTCTGATTGTTGAAGGGGGCGAGATTGGCGTTCATCGCGAGATAGAAGAACGCGAATTGCGGGTTGATGTGCACCTGGCTCGGGAAGCGCGAGCCGACTTCGCCCAGGCGGTCGGCAGGCAGGTCGTTGAACATGAAGTCTGCCTGGCCGTTCTCGATGGCGGTCACCTCGGCCTCGTCGTCGAGGCCGTAGTCGTAGTGGATCTCGTCCACGTAGCCCTGCGGCTGCGCGTCCTCGCTCCACTGCTTGAAGTGCGGGTTGCGCACGAGCTTCATCTGCTGGTTCGGGTCGTAGCTCGCGATCATGTAGGGGCCGGTGCTCGGCGCCGGCTTGGTGCCGAGGTCCTGCGCTGGCGTGCTCGCGGGCAGGATCGAGCCGAACGGCACGGCGAGCTTGTCGAGGAACTCCGCGTCCGGATGGGTCAGGTGGAAGGTGACCGTGCGCGCCTTATCGTCCGCCACGACGCCGCCCGCGAGCGTGCAGGTGGCCGGTGTCTTGAGGCAGGCGTCGGCGCCGACGATCACGTTATACCAGGTGCCGGCATTCGGGCTCGAGACCTTGAACAAGCGCTGGAAGCTCGCCACGACGTCGTGCGGAGTGACGTCCTGGCTGTTGGAGAACTTAATGCCGTCGCGCAGCTTGAAGACGTAGGTCTTGCCGCCGTCCTCGGGCTTGGGGACGGACTCGGCAAGATCGGCGACGATGTCGTTGCTCGCCTCGCCGGTAGCCTTCGCGAAGCCGACCAGACCGTCGTAGACCACGAAGAACACCTGCCAAGACTGCACGACGTAGCTGATCTGAGGATCGATCGTGCCCTCGGAGGCGTTCGAGACGAGCCGCAGCGTGCCGCCTTGGTGCGCGGCTTGGGCGGAGGCCGCACGCGGCGTCGCTGCCGCGCTGAAGGCAAGTGCGCTAGCAGCCAGGGTAGCGATCAGCTTCTCTCGCATCGTTTGTCCTTCGCTCCGGATGGACGCCACTCGCCCCATGCGAGACGGTCCCTGATCCTAGACACATCCTGCCGCCATGCAGCAACACACTAAACTTTCCGCGCTCGTCCCGATCCGGCGCTCCTGGTGCGGATCAGACGGAAGAGCCCGTCTGATCCGCGCCACTCGTGAGTCTCTGGTGGTCCGATTCACCCGACGCTCGGGAACCGAGCGCCAGGATCGGACCACTACTGCACCCAGACCTTTGAGAACACCATGCGGAACTGGTCGCTGTAGGTGTAGTTGCCGAGGCGCTTCGAGACGAAGTCCACGTTCTTGGGCGTGAACAGCGACGCGACCGCGGCCTGGTCCGTGATCTCGTGGTCGATGTTGGCCCACATCTTGTCGGACGCTGCCTTGTCGGTGACGGCCGTCGCGAGCGCCTGCTGCATCTGGGCGTCGATCGCCTTGTTGCAGAAGCCGGAGACGTTGATGGAGGAATCCGAGCCGGGGTGGAAGTTGGCGCAGCTGAACAGCACGTAGAGGAAATCGGACGGCGCCGGGTAGTCCTGGAATGTGTCGGTCAGGCTGATCTGCACCTTGTTGTTGGTGTTCTGGATGTAGGTGAACTGGATGTTGGGCGAGAGCGCCTTGACCGAGGCATCGAAGCCCAACTCGCGCAGCACGCCCTGCAGGTAGATGCCGATCGCGCGATCGACGGCGCGATCGACCACAACCAACGTCACGGGCGTGCCGGGCTTCACGCCGGATTCCTGCATAAGCTGCTTCGCGCGCGTCATGTCGGGCGCGGTCCAGGTCGTCCCAGGATTCTTCGTGTAGGGGCAATACGGCTTGTAGCCGGGGAAGCCGGGCGGGAGGATCTGACATGTCGGGGTCGCGAGGCGCGGGCCACCGAAGAGGATCACGGCCGCGCGGCGGTCAATGGCGAAGTTGAGCGCCTGGCGCACCTTGAGGCTGTCGAAAGGTGCGAGATTGACGTTCAGCGCGAGATAGTAGAACGCGAAGAGCGGGCTGATGTGGACCTGGCTCGGGTAGCGCGAGCCGACCTCGCCGAGCCGGTCGGGCGGCACCGCGTTATACATCCAGTCCGCTTGGCCGTTCTCGATCGCCGTGACCGCCGCCTCGTCGTCGAGACCGTAATCGTAGTCGATCTCGTCCACGTCGCCCGCCGGCTGCGCCTCCTCGCTCCACGACTTGAAGTAGGGATTGCGCACGAGGCGCATCTGCCGGTTCGGGTCGTAGGTCGCGATGGTGTAGGGGCCGGTGCCAGGCGCGGGCCTCGTGCCGAGGTCCTGGGCGGGCGTGCGCGCCGGCAGGATGGCGCCGAACGGCACGGCGAGCTTATACATGAACTCCGCGTCAGGCTGGGTCAGGTGAAACGTGACCGTGCGCGTTTTGTCGTCTGCGATGACGCCGCCCGCGAGCGTGCAGGTAGCCGGCGTCTTGAGGCAGGCGTCGGCGCCGACGATGACGCTATACCAGGATCCCGCATTCGGGTTCGAGACCTTGAACAGGCGCTGGAAGCTGGCCACGACGTCGCCCGGCGTCAGCTTCTGGCCGTTTGAGAAGCTGATCCCGTCGCGCAGCGTGAACACGTAGGTCTTGCCGCCGTCCTCGGGCTTGGGCATTGCCTCCGCGAGGTCGGCGACCACCTCGTTGCTCGCCGCGCCGCCCGTCTTGGCGAAGCTGACGAGCCCGTCATAGACGACGAAGAACACTTCCCAGAACTGCGAGACGTAGTTGATCTGCGGGTCGATCGTGCCAGCAGCGCCCGAGGCGATCAGGCGCAGCGTGCCGCCCTGGTGCGGTCCGGCCGGCTCGGCGGGGGCTGCGGCTGTGTCGAGGGCGAGCGCGCCAGCGGCCAGCATCGCAGTGATCCTACCGCGCATCGCGCATCAACCGCCGCATCTGGGTTTAGGTCGCTCGCAAGCTCAAGGCTGCGTGCCGAACGCCGGGCTGAGCACCCTGTCGCCGACTACGATACCGAGCCGCTTCGCGGTGCCGCCCGCGACCTCCAGCGTCGCGCGCACCGGGCCGCCGCTCGATATGATCGCCTCGCTATACGGCACGGTGTCCTCGGCGATGTGGCGGATGGTGCCGCGCGGGCCAATGAACAGCATGTCGAGCGGCACGAGCGTGTTGCGCATCCACATGTCGCTTTCCCGGACCGTGCCCCAGTCGAACAGCATCCCTTGGTCCGGTGGGATGTCCTTGCGGAACATCTCGCCTACCTCCTGCTGCTCGGGCGTGCGCGCCATCTCGACTTGGAAATCGTGCTGCTTTCCGTCCTTCGTCACGATGACGAGCTTCTCCTTGGGGAGCGGCGGCTGCGGTCCCGTCGGCTCCTGCTGCGCGCCGCCTCTCGCTGGCGCCGCGAGCGGCGCAAGCAGGACGAGGGCCAGGGCGAGTCGGCGTGCGGTCATGCGGCATCCTCCAAGACGGTATCGACGAGCCGCCGCACCTCGTCGCGCACGGGTCCTTCCCGCGGCGCGTCGAGCAGCGTCGTGAACCAGTGCTCCGGCGGGTTGCGCCCGGCGGCGCGGTTGTAGCGCAGGCCGCGCAGGATCGCCTCGGCCGCGGACGGGAGCCGCTCCGGGACCGGGTCGTCGTTCAGCGTCGCCCAGACGCCCGCCCAGCAGCGCGCCACCGTCCAGGGATTGTAGCCGCCGCCCCCGGTCACGATCAGCCGCGGCGCGAGCGTCTTCGCGGCCTCCGCGACCGCCCGATGCGCGTTGTTCGAGAGCGAGAGCTTGGCCAGCGGGTCCTCCTCCAAGGCATCGGCCCCGCACTGCAGGAACAGCGCTTCCGGCCGGAACGCCCGGATCATCGGCAGGACAGCACGCTCCATGATCCAGCGCATCTCGGTGTCGTTGAACCCGGCGGGCACCGGAAGGTTGCGCGCCCCTCCCCCGCCCCGGTCCTCGGCGCGGCCCGTATGCGGCCATCGCCCGGCCTCGTGGACGCTGACCGTGAGCACGCGGTCGTCACCGTGGAAGGCGTCCTGAACGCCGTCGCCGTGGTGGGCGTCGATGTCGAGGTAGGCGACGCGCTGCAGCCCGGCGTCGAGCCAGGCCAGGATCCCGAGCACCGGGTCATTGAGGTAGCAGAACCCGGATGCGCGCGCCGGGCGCCCGTGGTGCGTGCCGCCGCCTGGGCAGTGGACGATGTTGCCCTTGGGGCCGCCCTCGAGCGTGAGCTTGGCCGCGAGCAGGACTCCGCCCGCGGAGGTCATCGGGCGGCGGTAAATCTCCGGATAGACCGGGTTGTTCTCGGCGCCGATGCGGAACCGCGCCTTGTCCGCCTCCGAGACGCCGCCGGTCGCCTCCGCCCGGCGGAGGGCCGCGACGTATTCTGGATCATGGAAGCGCGCCACCTGCTCGGGAGTCGCCATGGGTGCCTCGATGAATTGCTCGTCGCACAGCCACCCGAGCGCCCGGCACAGGTCCGTGCACGTCGAGACCCGCGGCACCGCGAGCGGGTGCAGCGGCCCGTAGGTGCTGCCCCGGTAGATCTCGCTGCCGATGTAGAGCGGCCTGGTCACGCGCGACCCTACGCTCTCTGGGGCATTCCTTGTGGGACGACCGTCTCGACGATGCTCGCGTCCAGCGCCTCATACCCTGCGTAATCAATGGTCTCGTAGAGTTCCCTGCGAGTCTGCATCCGGTCGATCTGGTTCTGGGTGCCTCCGTCGCGCCATATGGCGGCATACAGCGCCTCCTGCGCCTTTGCGGCGACGCGCAAGGAACTCACGGGCCAGATCACCATTCGGTAGCCCATCGCCTCGAACTCGGCCGCGGTGAAGAACGGCGTGCGCCCGAACTCGGTCATGTTCGCGAGCAAGGGCACGCCCGGTATCGCTTGCGCGAAGGCGCGAAACATCTCGGCCGAGTGCAGCGCTTCCGGGAAGATCGCGTCCGCCCCCGCTTCCATGTAGAGCTTCGCCCGCGCGACCGCCCCGTCCAGCCCCTCGCTCGCCGCCGCGTCCGTGCGCGCGATCAGGTAGAGGTGCCGCCGGGCCTTCGCGCAGGCCGCGACCTTGGCCGCCATGTCATGCGGGTCGGCGAGCTTCTTGTCATTGAGATGTCCGCACTTCTTGGGGAGCAGCTGATCCTCGATGTGGACGGCGGCGGCGCCCGAATCCTCGAACGTGCGGACCATGTGCATGGCATTGAGCGCCTCGCCGTAGCCCGTGTCGCCGTCCACCAGCACGGGCAGCCCGGCGGCGCGGCTCACCTGCCGTATGAAGAACGCTACCTCGTCCACGGTGATGACGCCGAGGTCGGGCAGCCCCATGCTCGCCGTCATGGCCGCGCCCGAGAGATAGACGGACTCGAACCCAGCGGCCCTGGCTTGCAGCGCGGCCATGCCGTTGTGCGCGCCGGGTATCTGCAGGATGCCGGGTCGGGCGAGGAGGGCGCGGAAGCTGGCGCCCGGCGCCTCGCGGGGCAAGTCGTCGGCGACGAGGTAGGTCATGGCAGAAACTCCGGCGGGCCGGGCACATCCGGCAGCGGTTCCTGCTTTATCACCTCCCTGCGCTCATGCCAGCCACGCCGAAAAGGCTTGTAGGTGAACAAGGAATTTGAGACAAATGTCTTAATTTCGGGATTCACGTGAGCCATGACCACATTCAGCATCACCTACGCGGACGGACAGCGGACTACCTTCACGCCAACCCTGACCTATCCGAGCCAAGACGCGGAGATCGATTCGGCCTTTTACAGCATCCTCCGAGCGTGGCCGACGCCGCTCGAACGGCTAGTCCTCGAGGGCGCACCACCCGGAACGGTTGGCGCCATCATCGCCATCTCAACGCTCGGGATCGACCGGATCACGGATCTCTACGAGGGGCTGCTGGGTCGGGCGCCGACGACCGCAGAGGTCGTGGCGGGGCAGCGGTCGTTCGCAGACACCGAGGATTCCGGCAGTCTCTACAACCAGCTCGCGACCAGCGATGCGGCCTCCGCCGCGATCACGCAGGCCTTCGTGGACGAGACGGGGACGCCGCCAAGCCAGGCACAGGCCGCCAACACGAAGATCGCCGCCGACCGCGGCAGCAACGAGGACCTGCGTGCCTACGTCGCCGCCTTCTACGCGCCCGCGGCGATTCAGGCCTACTACGAGGGTGTGGTCGGGCGGCCTCCGTCGTGGAGCGAGGTGCTGGCCACGCAGCGGCTGCTCGCGGAGGGGGAGTTGCTCGCGAACCTGCGCCGCGGGGCCATCAACTCGCCCGAGGTGGCGCAAGCGGTGGGTGCGATCTGGCAGAGCGTGCTGGGCCGCCCGGCGGAGCCTGCCGCCGTTTCCACCGCGGTGTCGGCAATCGCCAACGGCTCCACGCTCAGCGACACGCGCGCGTGGGTGGCCCGTTCGCCGGAGGCCGCCATGCGCGTCGGAGACATCTACGAGCAAGTCCTCGGACGCGCGGCGGAACCGTCCGCGATCACCGCCAATCAAGCCGCGATGGCGGCGGGCGCGAGTCTCGCCCAGGTGCGCATCGCGGTCGCCCACTCGGCGGAGGCAACGGCGGATGTTCAGAACATCTACCAGCAGATCCTCGGGCGTGCGGCCGAGACCCCGGCCGTCGTCGGCGCCGAGACCGCGCTCGCGAACGGCGCGACGCTTTCCGGTGTGCGTTCTACCGTCGCCGGCTCCGCCGAGGCCACGGCGGACGTGCAGAGCCTCTACCAGCACGTTCTCGGACGCGCCGCGGAAGGCTCGGCCGTGATCAACGCCGAAACCGTGCTGGCGCAGGGTGGCACGCTAGCAAGCCTGCGTCTCGCCGTCGCCGGATCGGTCGAGGCGGCGGCGCAGATTGGGGCGATCTACCAGCACGATTTAGGGCGACCGGTGGATACTGCGGCGCTCGCGAGTGCTAGAGGATATCTCGCGAATGGGGGAACGCTCGCCGGGTTGAACGCGGCGGCTGCCGGGTCGCCGGAGGGACAGGCGTATGCGGCGCGATGGTCCACCGTCACGCCGGCATCGTCGTATAGCACGTCGGTGCTGGCGCCGGGTCACGCGCCGACGCTGGTCGTCGCGGGTGCCGCGACGCAGAGCTCGGCGTGGATCGTCGGCTTCGATCCAGCGCAGGACACCCTGCGTCTTCCAGCGGCCGATGCGGCGAGCGTTAAGATCGCGGCACTCGCCGGCGGGTCGGGCGTCAGCGGCACGGCCATCTCGTTCGCGCCGACGAGCGGGATCGTGCTCGTCGGCGTGCAACCGTCGCAGGTTCAGACGGCGGACCTCCGCTTCGGCTAGGCAGGATCGGCTTCTTCGGCGTCCTCCCCTGTCGGGTTTGCCCTCGCTGCGACAGGGGAGGGTCCGAGCCGTGATCCAAGCTGAGGCAGGCGCCTCGTGTTGCACCACAGCGCATCGCCCTCTAGGTTCGCGCCGCGATACGAGGCCCAAGAGGAAGCACACGGATGGACATGACAGGCGAGCGGCGCATCCCTGCGCCGCGCCAGAAGGTGTGGAACTCGCTGAACGACCCGCAGGTCCTGAAGACGTGCATTCCCGGCTGCGAGAAGCTCGAGCGCACCGCGGAGAACGAGTATACGGCAACCGCCGCGGTCAAGATCGGCCCCATCGCCGCGCGCTTCAACGGCAAGGTCAACCTGCTCGACCTCGACGAGCCGAGCAGCTACCGCATCCAGGGCGAGGGCCAGGGGGGCGTGGCCGGGTTCGCAAAAGGCGGGGCGACGGTGCGCCTGGCCGAGGACGGGCCGTATACGCTGCTGAGCTACGCCGTGCAGGCGCAGGTCGGGGGCAAGATCGCCCAGCTCGGCGCGCGGCTGATTGATGCGACCAGCAAGCAGATGGCAGACCAGTTCTTCAACCGCTTCACCAGCGAGGTCGCCGGGCCGCCCGAGGTCCTTGCCGAGGGCTCGTCGGGGCTTATCGCCGCCGCCACCGGCGACACGCCGACAGTGACGCCCTCGCCGGATGCGGCGCATCCCGAGGCGGCGCACAGGGTTCGCGTCGGGGCAGCCCAGGGCGTGCCTTCGCCCGTGCCCAACGCGATCCGGCTGCTCGACCTCGTTCCGGCCGAGCCGTTCGGCCTGCCGATCATCGGCTGGATCGGCATCGCCATCTTCATCATTATCCTCTACCTGCTCATCAGCGCCTATCTCTGACGGTCATGGACTTGGCTAGCCTCCCTTCAACGACGGCCGAAACAGCGGCGCTGCTCGCCGCGGGCGGCTACGTCGCGGACCCGGAGCTGGCGACGACGGTCCATCTCGCGCTGGCCATGCACCGTCCGCTGCTGCTGGAAGGCGAGCCCGGCACCGGCAAGACCGAGATCGCCAAGGTCCTCGCCGCCGGGCTGGGGCGGCGGCTCGTGCGGTTGCAATGCTACGATGGCATGGACCTCTCGGCGGCCGCCTACGCCTGGGATCACGCGCGGCAGCTCATGGCCATCCGCCTCGCCGAGGCCGCGGGCGGGCGGGAAGGGTCGGCGCTGTCGCGCGACATCTACTCGCGCGAGTTCCTGCGCGAGCGGCCCCTGCTCTCCGCCATCGACCCGCGCTTTCCGCCGGCCGTGCTGCTCGTGGACGAGCTGGACCGCGCCGACGAGCCGTTCGAGGCGTATCTCCTGGAAGTTCTCGCCGATTTCCAGATCACCGTCCCTGAGCTGGGCACGATCCGCGCCGAGACGCCGCCCATCGTCGTGCTCACCAGCAACCGTACGCGCGAGGTCCACGACGCGATCCGGCGGCGGTGCCTGTATCACTGGGTGGACTACCCGACCGCTGCCCGCGAGCGCGCGATTCTGGCGGCCAAGGCGCCGGGCTTGCCGGAACGGCTCTCCGCCGAGGTCGTCGCCTTCGTGCAGCGGCTGCGCACCATGGACCTCTACAAGCTGCCGGGCGTTGCCGAGACCATCGAGTGGGCCGCGGCGCTCAGCTACCTCGATAAGCACGAGCTCTCTCGCGAGACGGTGGACGAGACCTTGGGCGCGCTGCTCAAGTATCAGGACGACATCGCCCGTATCCGCGGCGCTGAGGCGGCGCGGCTCGTGGACGAGGCCCAGAGCGCTGCAAGAACGGCCGCGGCGGCGTGATCACCCGATGAGCGGCAACGGCAGCCGGCTCGGGGACAACTTGGTCCACTTCGCCCGGCTGCTGCGCCGGCTCGGCCTGCCAGTTGGGCCGGCGGAGACGGTCGCTGCCAGCCAAGCCCTCGCACACGTGGACCTCGGCAGCCGCGGCGAGGTGAGAGGTGCGCTGCGGGCCAGCATGGTCCACCGCCGCGATCACCACGACCTCTTCGACCAAGCTTTCGCGCTGTTCTGGCGCGACCCGGAGGCCGCGCGCCAGGCTGCGGCGCTCGCGATGATGGATGGCCGCCAGCCGCAGCAGCCGCCCCGGCCAGGCTCCCGCCGCCTCGCCGAGGCCATGACGCCGCCCAGGCGCCGCGAGGAGCCGCCGGGCGAACCGCCCCGCCTCGACGTCGCCATGACCAGCAGCGGTCAGGAACAGCTGCAATCCATGGACTTCGAGCAGATGAGCGCCGAGCAGGTCAGCGCCGCGAAGGCCGCGATCCGTCGCCTCTCCCTGCCGCTCGACAAGCGCCGCACCCGGCGGCATCGCCTGAACGCGAACGGCTCCCGCCCCGACCTGGCCGCTACGATCCGCCGCAGCTTGCGCGAGGGCGGCGAGATCGCCGACCTGGAGCGGACAGCGCCCGTCGTGCGCCCGCCGCCCTTGGTCGTGCTCTGCGATATTTCGGGAAGCATGGCGCGCTACGCCCAGATACTGCTGCATTTCCTCCATGCCGTCGTGAACGAGCGGGAGCGGGTGCACGTTTTCCTGTTCGGCACGAGGCTCTCCAACGTCACCCGCCAGCTCCGGCACCGCGACCCGGAGGTCGCGTTCCAGCTCGTCTCGCACCTGGTCCCGGACTGGTCGGGCGGGACGCGCATCGGGGATGCGGTCGCCGAGTTCAACCAGCGCTGGGGCCGGCGCGTGCTGGCGCAGGGTGCGGTCGTGCTGCTCGTCAGCGACGGGCTGGACCGGCCGACGGAGGCGGACGGGCTGTCCCGGCTCTCGGCGGCGATGGATCGGCTGCACCGCTCCTGCCGGCGGCTGATCTGGCTCAATCCTCTCTTGCGCTGGTCCGGCTTCCAGCCCAAGTCCGCAAGCATCAGGGCCATCCTGCCCCACGTGGACGAGTTCCGCACGGTGCACAACCTGGACAGCCTGCGCGATCTGGTGGACCTGCTCTCCCGCCCGGCGCCCGCGCGCGGCCGAGCCGACATGGGAATCGCCGCATGAGTGATGCTTCATCGAACACCGAGGACGTGCTCGCCACCGCCGCCGGATGGCGCGACGCGGGGGAGGATGTCGCGCTCGCGACCGTGACCGAGACCTGGGGCAGCTCGCCCCGCCCGGCGGGAAGCCAGATGGCTGTCACGCGCTCGGGCCGCATGGCTGGTTCCGTGAGCGGCGGTTGCGTCGAGGGCGCGGTCGCGGACGCGGGAATGCGCGCCATCGAGACGGGCAAGCCGGAATTGCTCGATTTTGGCGTGAGCGACGAGCGCGCGTGGGAGGTCGGGCTGGCCTGCGGGGGCAAGATCAAGGTGTTCGTGGAGCGGCTGGGTTGACGCCCGAGACGCTCGCGGCGCTTCGGAAGGCGCGGGACGAGCGTCAAGCTGTGGTGCTTGCGACGCGGATGCCGGACGGCGCGCAGTTTCTCGTGCCGGGTCCCGATGCACCCCCTGCCCTCGCCGGACCGGCGGACGAGGCTATCGAGGCGGACGCCGGGCGAACGGTCGAGATTGCTGGTGAAGAGGGGGGCGAGACCTGGTTCCTGCACCCCTACGCGCCGCCCCGGCGGCTCGTCATCATCGGCGCGGTCCATATCGCGCAGGCGCTGGCGCCCATGGCGGCGCGCATGGGCTTCGGCGTCCACGTCGTTGACCCTCGCGGCGCGTTCGCGACGGCGGAGCGCTTCCCCGGCGTCGAGGTCAGCCAGGACTGGCCGGACGAGGCGATGGACGCGCTCCGGCCCGACCGGCGCACCGCCGTCGTCACGCTGACGCATGATCCCAAGCTCGACGATCCGGCGCTCGACCGCGCGCTGCGCTCGCCCGCGCCCTACATCGGCGCGCTCGGTTCGAAGCGCACACATGCGAAGCGCCTGGAGCGGCTGCGCGCGCTCGGGCACGACGAGGCGGCGCTCGCGCGCATACGCGGCCCCGTGGGCTTGCCGCTCGGGGCAGTGACGGCGCCGGAGATCGCGGTCAGCATCCTCGCCGAGATGGTCGCCGCCCGGCGCGGCGCCGCCCTCGCCAAGAACGCCGGGCCGCAGGTGGAAAAGGCGGCCTGATGCGCTTCGGACCCGTGCCGCTCGACGAAGCCGAGGGCGCCGTCCTCGCCCACACGCAGCGCCTGCCGGGCGGGATGCTGCGCAAGGGCAGCATCCTGGACGCGGCGGCCGTCGCGCGACTGCGGGAGGCGGGACAGGACTGGGTGATCGCCGCCCGGCTCGACCCCGGCGACGTGGGCGAGGAAGAAGCGGCGGTGCGGCTCGGGGCGGCGCTCGCCGGGCCGGGGCTGCGGGCGAAGCCGCCGGTGCACGGGCGCGTCAACCTGGCCGCGGAGCGGGCGGGACTGGTGCGCGTGGACGAAGGCAGACTCGACGCGTTGAACGAGGTGGACGAGTCGCTCACCGTCGGCACCGTCACTGACTACGCGGTCGTGGCGCCGGAGACGATCGTCGCTACGTTGAAGGTCATCCCGTTCGCGGCGCCAGGCGAGGCGCTCGCGCGCGTGGAGGCACTCGCGCGCGAGGCACCGCCGGTCCTTGCCGTGCACCCGTTCCGGCCGTTGCGCGTAGGGCTGGTGATGACGCGGCTGCCGGGCCTGAAGGAGAGTATCCTCACGGCCACCGCCGAGGCCACGGCGGCGCGGGTCCACGCGCTCACCGGGACGATGCTCCCGCCGCTGACCTGCGCACACGAGACGGAGGCCATTCGCGATGCGCTGCTGTCGCTGGTGGCCGACGGCGCGGAGGTCCTGCTGGTGGCGGGCGCGAGTGCGGTCGTGGATCGACGCGACGTGGGGCCGGCCGGGATCGTCGCCGCGGGCGGGCGGATCGAGCGGTTCGGGATGCCGGTGGACCCAGGGAACTTAATCTGCGTCGGCGCCATCGGCGAGCGCCCGGCGCTCGTGCTGCCCGGCTGCGCGCGCAGTCCGGCACTGAACGGCATTGATTTCGTGCTGAACCGCGTGTTCGCGGGACTTCCCGTGGACCGGACAGCGGTCGCGCGCATGGGGGTCGGTGGATTGCTCAAGGATGTCGGCGCGCGACCCGAGCCGCGGTTGCGTGCGGGACGGCAAGCGGCGCCGCGGCAGGTGGCGGCGGTGGTGCTGGCGGCGGGACGATCGTCGCGCATGGCGCCCCGCAACAAACTCCTGCTGCCTGGGGCGGATGGCATGCCGATGATCGCGCGCGTGGTGGACACGGCGCTCGCGAGCCGGGCACGGCCGGTGCTGGTCGTCCTGGGCAACCAGGCGGCGGAGATGAGGGGCGCGCTCGCCGGGCGTCCGGTGCGGTTCGTGGACGCGCCCGACTACGCCGCCGGGCTGTCGGCGAGCCTGCGGGCGGGGATCGCGGCGGTCCCGGCCTCGACAGCGGGCGCTATCGTCTGCCTCGGCGATATGCCTCTCGTCGCGCCGGAGGTGTTCGACGCGCTGATCGCGACCCACGACGCCGAGGAAGGGCGCGGCATCGTGGTGCCGACCTGGCGGGGACGGCCGGGCAACCCGGTGCTCTGGGACCGCCGTTTCTTCCCGGAACTCATGGCGCTCACGGGCGACGTGGGCGGCCGTGGGTTGCTGGAGAGGCACGCGGAGCAGGTCGCGCAGGTCGAGGTCGAGAGCGACGCGGTACTGCGCGACTTCGACACGGTCGAGTTGCTGGCCGATCTGCCCGACGGGCTGCGGCCGGCGGCGGAGTATCTTGCGGCGGAGCGGTAGCCGGCGGCAGAGTGGCCTGGTCGAGTACCGGGAAGGGAAGCGCCAATGCCGCTCGCCGCAGCCTGCCGCCGGCTCGTGCCCATGGTCGCCATCCTGGCGATGGCGTCCGGCTGCGAGGGCGCTTCGAGGCCCGCCCTGAACCTCAACGACGGCCGGCAGCACTTCACGCAGGACCGCGTCAGCGCCTCCGTCACATGCGACGGGCGGCCCTTCGAGGTTGACGCGAACCGGGTCAGCCTGACGATCACCGGGCCGTGCAGCCACGTCGTCGTGGCAGGCAACCACAACGACATCGAGACCGACGTGCTCGCCAACGGGACGGTGGAGATCACCGGCGCCCACAACGACGTGACCTGGCGGAAAGTAGGCTCGGGCTCGCGGCCGATCCTCGTGGACCGCGGCGTGAGCAACACCTTCCATCGGGGTATCCGCGACAGCGACGACTTGTCATAAATGGCGGGATGACGCCGCCGGGTGGATCGCTGCCCTGGGTTGAGACGTGCATCAGGCTGGTGAGTGCTACGCTGTGCGCGGGCGTTATCGGCCTGGAGCGAGAGCGCGCGGAGATGTCGGCCGGCCTGCGCACGCACGCGCTGGTCGGCCTCGGCTCGGCCTTGATCATGATCGCGTCCGCGTTCGGCTTCTCAGATGTGCTGGGGACGCCGAACGTCGTGCTCGATCCGTCGCGGATCGCGGCCCAGGTGGTCTCCGGCATCGGGTTCCTGGGCGCCGGGACGATCCTCGTGCAGCAGCAGGTCGTCCGCGGGTTGACCACCGCGGCCAGCATCTGGGCGGTCGCGGCCATCGGGCTGTCCATCGGCGGCGGCCTGTATGTCCCGGCCCTGATCGCCACCGCGCTGGCGCTGATCGTTCTGGAGGTGATGCGGCCGGTGGAGCGGCGCCTCGCGCAGGCCTGGCGGGAGCAGACAATCCGCACCGTGTTCGATCCCGGCGTCGTATCGCTCGAGAAGATCCTGTTCACGGTCGAGAACCTTGGGCTGCGGGTGAGCAACATCACCGTGTCGGCTCAGGCCGCAGACGGCACGTATTCGGTCGATTTCAACCTGCTCAAGCAAAAGCACAGATCGGTCGAGCTAGCGCTGCATGCCCTGGCAGGTGTTCCCGGCGTCAAGCGAACCGCGACGGCGAGCGGACCGAGACGCCGGCGAGGTACGTCCGCTGGCGGCGGCACGGAGCAGTGAGCCGGCCGCCCTCGGGAGAGACAGGTGTCGAGAGAGACTGGCGCGGACGGCTGTGCCGGTCCATTCTCCGTGCCATGCAACTCGCCGCGCCTCCCGTCCGCGTCGGCCGCGGCCACGACGGGACCTTGACCTACGCTCTGGAACTCGGGCCGGAGGACCTGCCCCCGATCCCGGCGCGCGATCTTGAAGCGGCGTGGGAGGCGGCAGGGACGGTGCGGGCCGGCGAGGCCGTGAGGCGCGCGTTCCGGTTCGAGGGCAAGGCAGGTCCGCTCAATGTGCGTCTCGGGAGCGAGGCGGCACGGCGCTGGGCGGCGGGCGCGGACGGCGTGGCCGGGCTGCACACGTGCCGTGGCGTGTCGTTGTGCTTGCGCGTGCTGGCCCTCGTCGAGCTGATGACGCACTCGCCCGTGAGAGCGTCGCTGCGGCCGGCTCTGCTGCGCGCTGTCGCGACGGCACGGCTGACCGCGGACGGGCAGCTCGATCCGGCCAGCGTTCCCCTCCCTCCCCGCACACGACATCCAGGAGCACACGCATGAGACTGCCATGCCTCCTCTTGCCCGCCGCGCTGCTGGCGGTTGGCTGCCAGATGCCGCGAGAGACGCGCGCCGACGCGCAGAAGGTCGCCGAGTGCCGGGCGCGGACGGACGAGGTTTATCGCGTGCAGGACCGTGCCGCGAACCTCCTGGCGACGGACCAGCGGGACACGCCGTTCACGACGAGCTACGATCCGGGTAACGTGTCGCGCGGCCTCGGCCACCTGTTCGGGCAGGACCGGACGCAAGCGGACTGTCTCAGGGGCGTCGGCGCCGCGGCACCCGGCGACGCGAGCATCGGGCCGGGGTTCACGCCAGATCGGCCTTGAGCCGCGCATTGCCGGGCGGCGCGGCCTCGCCTAGAACCCGGCCTGTTCGCAACGCGAGGAGCGCAGCGTGAGCCGGATCGTCCGCACCGAGCCGAACGCCATCTTGGCGAAGGCAGTGGAATACCACGGGTTCGTATTCTGCCAGGGCGTCACGGCCCAGGACCTGACCAAGGACATCGCGGGGCAGACCCGTGAGGTCCTGGACCAGATCGACGCGATTTTGGAGGAGCACGGCACCGACAACACGCGGCTGCTGCAGGCCCAGATCTGGCTCAAGGACATCCGGGACCGGGATGCCATGAACCAAGTATGGTCGGCGTGGCTGCCGCAGGGGGGCGCACCGGCGCGGGCCTGCGTGCAGGCCCATATGACGGACCCGCGACACCTCGTCGAGATCATGGTGACGGTCTGCAAGTAAGGCTCAAGTTGTCGAACGTCACTATAGCGCAATGCTGTCGCGCAGGAGCGGCTTCGCGCCGTGTTCTGCTTCGTTCTGTCTTGTAATCAAAATAATGGGAGCAGTTTCCTGCCTAGAGAAGTTATACACAGGGCCGATTAGCCAATTAGCCCATGACTAACCATTATCCACCGCCGGTCCGTTGCCCCTGGCCGCCAGGCCCGGCTACCCCCGGTCACGCCGTAGTGACCAGGAGGGTTGAGGATGGCAGCACAGGGTTGGAGCAGCCGGTTTATGGCCCTCGGGGTGGCGGTCTCGCTGGGGGCGCCTCTCGCCTGCACCGACGCGAAGGCTGCGCAGCCCGGCTATCGCTCCACCGCGCACGACGCGGCGAGCGGCGCTCAGTGGGGGCAGGTTCGCGGCGAATACGCCGTGCCGGCGCCGTTCAACCGCCGTGGGATCTCGTGCGTTCCCTTCGCGCGGGAGAACAGCGGGATCGAGATCAGGGGCAATGCCCTGACCTGGTGGGGCCATGCCGCAGGCGTCTATGCGCGCGGCTACCGGCCCGAGGTCGGCAGCGTGCTGAACTTCCGGGCGACGCGACACATGCGTCTCGGCCACGTCGCCGTCGTCACCAACGTGCTCACGCCGAGGGTGGTCGAGATCGATCATGCGAACTGGTCGGCTCGGGGCAAGGTGAGCCGCGGGATCCGCGTGGTGGATGTCTCGCCCGCGAACGACTGGAGTTCAGGTTAAAGTCGCCGTCGCCCACAGCTCCGACGGCTACGGCAGTGTCTATCCGACCTACGGGTTCATCTACGACCGGCCTGACGACCGCGTGCTGCTTGCCGATGCCGGGAGAGCCGGGGCGCAGACGGAGGTCGATGAGGTTGCCGAGTTGCCGGACAACGCTACGCCGCGGTTCGCGTACAGGATCGCGGCACTGGCACCATCATCACCGGCACCATATCACGACTGAGTAGGCGCCTCAGAGGGCGCCAGCCACGCCGAGCAGGCCTCCGGCGGCGAGAAGCAGCAGCGGGTGCACCCGCGTGCCGAGCACGGCAGCCGCGACCACGAAGGTCAGCAGCCCGGCCCGCCAGGTCACCGCCGTGCTGGCCGCGAGCAGGGCGGCCGCGGCTGCGACCAAGCCAACAGTCACGGGCGTGATTCCGGCCTGCACACGGCGTTGCCAAGGCCGGGCGCGAAAGCGGTGCCACGCGCTCGCGCTGATCCACGTCAGGACGCTGCTCGGGCCGATCATCGCGAGCGTCGCGACGACGGCGCCGATGACGCCCGCGATCTGCCGGCCGATGAGGGTGCTGACCATCATGTTGGGGCCAGGCCCGGCCTGAGCGAGGGCGAAGAGCGCGGCAAAGTCGCGCGCCGACATCCAGCCGTGCACGTCCACCACTTGGCGCTGCATCTCCGGGAGCGTCGAGTTCACGCCGCCGATGGCAAGGAGAGAGAGCTGCGCGAAGATCAGGGCGAGCCAGGCGAGCTGAGTATTCACGCCTCCACCTTCGCGATGAGGACGCTAAGCGGGGCAAGCATGACGAGCGTTGGCAGCAAGGGCAGCCGCAGGACGGCCAGCGCGGCGAACGCGACGACTGCCATCAGGACCGGGCGAAACTCGCGGCGGATGGGCCAGGCGATCTTGGCCGCGTTGGCGACGACGAGACCCGACGCCGCGGCGGCAAGTCCGGTGAAGGCGCCGTGCACGGCAGGCTGGCTGGCGTAGCGCCCGTAGAGCGCACCGAGGATGGTGACGATGGCGACCGGCGCTGCGAGCAGCCCGAAGAGCGCGGCGAGCGCGCCGCGAGCGCCTTGGAAGCGCGCGCCCAGGGCGACGGAGAGATTGACCACGTTGGGACCCGGCAGGAACTGGCAGAGCGCGAGCAGGTCGTTGAACTCCGGCGGCGTGAGCCAGCGCCGCTGCTCGACGATCATGCGCCGCGCCCAAGGCAGGACGCCGCCGAAGCCCAGCAGCCCGATGCTGGAGAAGCCGAGCGCGAGTTCGGTGCAGGTCGGGACCGGCTCCCTCTTCTCTGTCCCGTGCTCACCTGGCGTCACGTCCCCTCCGTTCCGAGCGCCAGGAAACAAGGGTTGGCCTGGCGACGGAGTTGCGTCATCCTCATGCCGTAGCGAACGAGAGAGAGCGAGATGGCCAAGATCATCCTCTACGGCTTCGACGGCAGCACCTATGTCCGCACCGTGCGGATGCTGCTTGCCGAGAAGGGCGCGCAATATGAGCAGGTGCCGGTGCACGTTCTCAAGGGCGAGCCGCGCCAGCCCGAGCACCTTGCACGCCACCCGTTCGGCAAGGTGCCGGTGCTCGACTACGACGGGTTCCGCATCATCGAGACGAGCGCGATCGCGCCCTATCTGGACGAGGTGCTGCCTGGTCCCTCGTTCACGCCGGACAACCCGCGGGATCGCGCGCGCATGCGCATGGCCATGGGCATCATCGACTCCTACGGCTATGGCGCGCTGGTCGGCGTGGCCGGCTTTCACCTGTTCCCCGACTTCATCGGCGGACCTAATGAGGCAGCAAGGCGGCAAGCGATTGAGACCAGCCGGCTTGTCCTACGCGAGCTGATGAAGCTAAGGGGCGGTGACGCCTTCATAGCCGGGGAGCGCCCAACGCTCGGGGATCTCTACCTCGCGCCGATCTGCTTCTACGTCGCACTCACACCGGATGCGGGCGAGGTCTTCGGGGTGGACGGGTTCGCCACGTGGTGGGAGCGGATGCAGGCAATGCCGAGCTTTCAGGCGACCGCGCCGCAGCTTGGCTGAGGTTCGCGTGCGGCGTGCCGGCCCGCGGCTGCCGGAGATCACGGTCTGAGAAGACTTGTTGCTGCGGTGCGACGGGCCGTAACGTCCGCACATGACATCGCATCCCTTCCTCGCCGCGCGCGAGGTCCTGTTCCAGCACCGCGAGGACCTAGACGCGGCACGCGCCGCCTTTCGCTGGCCCGTGCTCGACCGTTTCAACTGGGCGCTGGATCACTTCGACCGGCTGCCGGGCGATCAGGCCGCTTTGTGGATCGTGGGTGAAGGGGAGGAGCGGCTCAGCTTCGGGCAGATGCGGGCGCGGTCGAATCAGGTGGCGAACTGGCTGCGGGCGCGGGGTGTGCGGCGCGGGGACCGGGTGCTGCTGCTGCTCGGCAACGTTCGCCCGCTCTGGGAGGCGACCCTGGCCTGCATGAAGCTCGGGGCCGTCGTGATCCCGGCCACGACGATGCTGACGAGCGACGATCTGCGGGACCGGTTCGAGCGTGGGCGGGTGCGGCACGCGATCGCGGACGCGGCGCTCGCGCCGCGGTTCGAGGGGCTGGGGGCCGGGGTGACGCGGATCGCGGTCGGGGCCACAGGCGGGGGGCGCCGCCCAGCTGGGAGCGGTTCGAGGACGCTTACGGGGCGAGTGAGGTATTCACGCCGGACGGGGAGACGAAGGCGAGCGATCCCCTCTTGCTCTACTTCACCTCGGGGACGACCTCGAAGCCCAAGCTCGTGCTGCACAGCCACCAGAGCTACCCGGTGGGCCACCTCTCGACGATGTATTGGCTGGGCTGCCGGCCGGGGGACGTTCACCTCAACCTGTCGTCGCCTGGGTGGGCCAAGCATGCCTGGAGCAGCTTCTTCGCGCCGTGGAACGCTGGGGCGACCGTGGTCGCGCTGAACCAGCCGCGATTCGACGCGAAGGTGCTGCTGAGGGTGCTGGAGCGATGCCGGGTTGCGACGTTCTGTGCGCCGCCGACGGTGTGGCGGGTGCTCGTGCAGGAGGACCTCGCGGCGGCGAAGATTGCCTTGCGCGAAGCCCTGTCGGCGGGCGAGCCGCTCAACCCGGAGGTGATCGAGCAGGTGCGCCAGGCGTGGGGCCTCACGATCCGGGACGGCTACGGACAGACGGAGACGACGCTGCAGGTCGGGAACACGCCGGGGATGGCGCTCACGCCCGGCAGCATGGGGCGGCCGGCGCCGGGCTACGAGGTGGCGCTGCTCGATCCGGACGGGGAAGCGGCCGAGGAGGGCGAGATCGCGCTCCGGCTCGGCGACGCGAGGCCGCTGGGGCTGATGCAGGGCTACGCGGGGGACGACGGCGAAGTGCGCCCGGTCGAGGGGGCTTGGTATCGCACCGGGGATGTCGCGAGCCGGAACCCGGATGGCAGCCTCACCTACGTCGGCCGGTCGGACGACGTGTTCAAGTCGTCGGGCTACCGCATCAGTCCGTTCGAGCTGGAGAGCGCGCTCATCGAGCATCCGGCGGTGGCCGAGGCCGCCGTGGTCCCCTCGCCCGACCCGGCGCGCACGGCGCTGCCCAAGGCGTTCGTCGTGCTGGCGGAGGGCTGGGCATCGGACGCCGGGACAGCGCGGGCGATCTTCGCGCACCTCAAGGGGCGGCTCGCGCCCTACAAGCGGGTGCGGCGGATCGAGTTCGCCGAGCTGCCTAAGACGATCTCGGGGAAGATACGCCGCGTGGAGCTGCGCCGGGCGGAGGCGGCGCGGCGGGCGGAAGGCACGCGAGGAGAGACAGAGTTCGCGGAGGAGGATCTAGGTTGAGCGCGGCACGCGCACGGTGCGCCGTCCACGACGCCCGCCGCCAGCACCGTTCCCGTTCACGATAGGCTCGGCGTAATACGCTTCGAGCACGATCTTCGTGCAGGCCGCGACGGGGACGGCGAGAATAAGGCCGATGATCCCGAACAGCACCCCGCCGCAGACGAAGGCGAACAGGATCACCACGCGCGGCACGTTCACCGCTTTGCCCAGGACGATGGGGCCGAACACGTTGTCTATCGAGAGCCGCAGCGCGACCGCCCAGCCGAAGAGCAGGAAGAAGGAGAGCAGGCTGTGCTCGTCCTGCATGGCGGCCAAGCCGACGAGCAGGAAAGAGACGGTCGGGCCGATCGAGGGTATGATTTCCAGCAGCCCGATCGCGATGGACAGCAGGATCGCGTGGGGCAGATGGAACACCACACCGTAACCGAGATAAGCCAGGACAGCGGTGTAGGTCACCACGCAGGCGATCCCGACGAGGTAGCGCCGCAGCATCGGGATGACCTTGGGCAGGAGGCTGTGAACGGACTCGCGCCGCTCTGGCGGCACGAGCCAGATCGTGCTCTCGGCAATCTCCGGACCGGAGAGGAGGAAATAAGGGACGAGCACGAGCGTCAGCACCACCCCGAGCAGCACCTCGACGCCAACGCCGCCGATCCGGGCGGCCGCCTGGGCGCCGATGATCGTCCTCACGCTGTCTAGGGCATCCTTGGCAATCGCGTCAGGCGTGAGACGCTGGCCACCGATCTCGACGCCGTTCGGGCCGAGCAGCTCCGTGAGTATCCTGCGGATCATCGCCGGGCCCTTGGCGACCAGCTCGGACACGTCCCGGAAGATGGTCTTCGCGAGCCAGTAGAATGCGGCCGCAAACAGGACGAGGAGCAGGATGTAGAGCACCGTCGCGATCAGCCCGCGCCTCGCACCCGAACGCCGTTGCAGGTACTGGACCAAGGGATCGAGCACGAAGCCGATCCCGATGGCGATGATGAAAGGCAGCAGCACGACACGGATCGAGAACAGGATGACCGCGACCACGACCAGGGCCGTGAAGATGGCCCATCCGCTCGCCTTGGACCGATACGGCGGGTCGGCAATCTCCGGCCTGTCCCGGACCGGCTCGGCTGTCGCCGTCGGCGCGCGGTCGGGCGGCATCACGCGGCATCCTCGGACGGGAGGCGGCCGACTGAATATGACCGTCCTTTCCAGGTCACGCGCCCGGCGCGGCGAAGGCGGACGCTGCGCCAGGCCAAGGCGGCTGCCACGGTCGTGCCGAGCGGGAACAGCAGGCCGAGCACCGCGGGCGCGCGGAAATGGCGGAGCGTGCCCATCGCGACGCCGAGCACCGTCAGCGAGCCGGCCAGTGCAAGGCCGAAGCCGGCCGACGCGAGGCCGGAGGCGTGCCGCCACGCCTCGATGCCCAGCGCCAGCGGGAGCAGCGGAACGACCCAGCCGATGACCAGCGCTGCCGCCGCGACGGCGAGCGTCCGGCCTGCATCGCCCATGATCTCGACCGCGTTCTTGGAGAAGCCCTCCCACAACGACGGGAGATCCTGATACATGCGCGTGCGCGCGAGGTGCTCCGCGGCGAGCACGCGGAGGCGGAACCCGGCCCCTTTCAGCCGCCGGGCAAGAGCCGTGTCCTCGCAAATCTCGCCGCGCACGGCGGCGTGCCCTCCGACCGCGGCGTAGGCGTCGCGCCGGATCAGGATGAACTGGCCGTTGGCCTCCGCCTCCGGCGAGCTTGGGTCGTTCACCCGGCGCAAGTCCTTCGCGCACGCCACCATGAGCATGCCCGCCGGAACGATCAGCCGCTCCCAGAAGCTTCCCAGCTCCTGCAAGGGCCGGAGCGAGAGCATGGCGATGCCTTGTTCCTCCGCGGCGCCGACCGTGTCGCGCAGCAGGTTCGGCGCCGCGCGAACGTCCGCGTCCATGAAGCAAAGCCATTCCGCCGCGCCGGCGTGCAGGACACCTTGCCAGCAGGCATGCGGCTTGCCGAGCCAGCCGTCCGGCAGGTCGCCCGCGCGGTGAAGCTCGACACGCGAATCCGCCTCGGCGGCAGCGCGGAGCACGATCTCCGCCGTCCCGTCCTGCGAGCCGTCGTCCACGACAAGGACGGCGTAGCTGTTGGCCGGATAGGTCTGCGCACGCAGCGCGGCGAGGCAAGGCCCGATATTGGCGACCTCATCACGGACGGGGACGATCACCGCAACGCCCGGCGCGGCACCCCTGCGCGGCGCGGCAGCCGTGACCTGTGCGATATCAAAGGCTCGGGACTGCCGGATCACCCGCACGAGGAGAAAGGCCACGAGCCCGAACCAGGCGGCGCCGGCGAGGAGCGCTCCCACTCACGCTGGCTCGTGCAAGGGCAAGCCGAAGCGCGCGCGATTGCCGGGCCGGCCGTAACGGCCGAGAAGGGTCGCGCGTGATATCCAAAGGTCCCGGCGCGGCCGGAAGAAGGACTGCTGGTGCAGCGTCGCGGGATTGAAGGCCCGGGCGAAGCCCCAGAGCAGGAAATCCTCACCAAGAGCGTGGGCACGGCGCAGGCCCGAGACATTGGCCGGAATGACCTTGAACCCAAAGGCCTCAGCAATACGCCGCATCTGGCCGTCACGCATCGCGCCGGAGAAGGCGGCGCCGCACCGGACTGCCTGCACGTCCCGCCACAGCGGGTCGCACGCGGCGTGCTCGGCCAGCGCCGAGAGCGAGATCTTGAGCCGGCTTCGTATGGTCTTCGCCCAATGGAGGTCAGGGCCTCCCTGGGGAAAGCGTGGCATGTGCTCATTCCAGAGGTGAAGCACGCCCACCGGCTCACCAGCCTGGAGCCGCGTCCCATCAGCCAGCTCGACGGCGGACCGGGCACGGTCGAGCCCGACCCGCAGCATGCATCGTGGGTCGGCCGTGAACTCATAGACGCCGTTGCAGCGCCGCAGGACGATATCGAAGCGCCCGATCAGCGCCGCCCAGGTCTCATCGCGCCATGTGCCGCGATCCATGTCCCGCACGACGTCGTCGGACCAGGCGGGCCGGGTCCTGCTCATCCCCGCCGGCGCCCAGCGCCCCAAGAGGCTCTGCATCGGCGTCAGCGCACCGCGCGATGCGTCGCGCAGCACCGCCGCGCGGGCGCTACCGGACTGCGGTCTTGCGAAACAAGGACATGCATCGGCGTCGAAGCTCCCTCCTGGCGGCCTCGGCGGGGCCGAGGCACGCGATCGCCGCGGAAATTACCAACTACGGCCACAGTTCTGCCGTAACGCAGATCAGGTTGGCTGGTTCTGACGCGATCCGGCGATCCCGTTGCCACGATCGTGACCGGAGACCTGGCGAGGGAGGGTCGGAGCTTGACCGAGATCTACGTGGACGGCGACGCGTGCCCGGTGCGCGATGAGATCTATCGGGTGGCTGAGCGCCTCGGCCTGGCTGTTCTCGTCGTGTCGAACGGCTCGCGCCCGCTCCGTCCGCCACGCCAAGGAAATGTGCGCATGGTCCTCGTCGGCCAGGGCGCGGATGCGGCGGATGACTGGATCGCCGAGCGCATCACCGCCGCCGATGTGTGCGTCACCGCCGACATACCGCTCGCGGCACGCTGCCTCGCCAGAGGCGCCCGCGCCGTATCGCCCGCGGGCAAGCATTGGACGGGAGACAATATCGGCCAGGCCCTTGCCGGGCGCGAGATCGCCCGCCACCTGCGCGAGACCGGCACCGGCAGCGCCGGCCCGCCGCCGCTCACGCGCGCCGATCGCTCCCGCTTCCTCGGCGCGCTGGATGCGGCCGTGCAGGCGGCACGCCGGGCCAAGTAAGGGCGGCTCGGAGGAAGGGCGGGAGTATCACGCCCGGCGATGCGGCGAAGGAGGGTCGCGCTATGCACGCATTCATCTGCACGACTTGCGGGACTCAGTTGGCGCCGTCGGAGCAGCCGCCGGACGCCTGCCCAATCTGCAGCGAGGAGCGGCAGTATGTGAACCCGCAAGGGCAGTCCTGGACGACGCTCGACGCCCTTCGGCGCAGCCACTTCACGACGTTGCGCGAGGAAGAGCCGGGCCTGATCGGCTTGAGCACGTCGCCGAGGTTCGGCATCGGCCAGCGCGCGCTGCTGCTGCGCACGCCTGGCGGCAACGTGCTGTGGGACTGCGTCTCCCTGCTTGACCCGGCGACGGTGGCGATGGTCCGGGGGATCGGCGGCCTCGCAGGTATCGCGATCTCACACCCGCACTACTACACGACGATGGTGGAGTGGGCGCATGCCTTCGGCTGCCCGGTGCACCTGCACGTGGCGGACCGCCAGTGGGTGATGCGCGACGACCCCGCCCTGCGGTTCTGGGAGGGCGACGAGACCGCGCTGCTGCCCGGTGTCGCGCTCGTGCGCCTCGGCGGGCACTTCGCGGGCGGGACGGTGCTGCACTGGCGCGAGGGAGCGGGCGGCAAGGGCGCGCTGCTCAGCGGCGACATCGCGCAGGTCACGCCGGACAAGATGGTCAGCTTCATGTGGAGCTACCCGGATTACCTGCCACTGCCCGTGCGTGTCGTGCGGCAGATCGCGGAGCGCGCGGCGGGCTACGCGTTCGACCGAATCTACGGCGCGTTCTGGGAGAGCGTGGTTCCGGCGGACGGGAGCGCCGTAGTCGCGCGGTCGGCGGCGCGCTACGTTCGGCTCCTGGAGACGCCGGGCCAGCCGTGATCCCTCAGGCTACGAGGTTGGCTGGCTTCCGGCTTGCGATCAGCGCGTCTAGCCCGTCCAGAACCAGGAACCCCATCGCGTCCCGCGTCTCGACCGTGTTGCTGCCGAGATGCGGGAGGAGCACGACGTTCTCCAGTCCGAGATAGCCCGGATCGAGCCGCGGCTCGCCGTTGTAGACGTCCAGCCCCGCCGCCGCGACGTGCCCCGAGCGCAGCGCCTCGATCAGCGCCGCGTCGTCCACCAGCGTGCCGCGAGCGGCGTTGGCGATGACGGCGCCACGGGGGAGCATCGCCAGGCGCTCACGGTTCAGCCAAAAGCGCGTTCCCTCGCCGCCGGGCGCGTTGAGGGAGAGCACGTCGCACTGGGCGAGGAACGATTCGTCGTCGGCGTGATAGGTCGCGGCACCTTCTAGGTCGGGTGGGAGGGGTGCCACGTCGCGGTAGTGGACCTGCATCCCGATCCCGCGCGCGAGACGGGCCAGCTCGCGGCCGATGCGGCCCATGCCGAAGATGCCGAGGCGCTTGCCTGAACTCCCGCGCCGAGGAGCTGCGTCGGTGCCCAGCCCGTCCAATGCCCGGACCGCACCAGCCGCTCCCCCTCCCCCGCCCGGCGTGCGGCCATGAGGATCAGCGTCAGCGCCAACTCGGCCGTGGCGAGCGAGAGCACGTCCGGCGTGTGGACAACGTGCAGGCCGCGCTCGCGGCAGGCGTCCAGGGCGATGTGGTCGTAGCCCACGCTGAATGTGCCGAGCGCCCGCACGCTCGCGGGGAGGCGGCGGATCACGTCGGCGTCGAGCCGCTCCGCCGGGCAGCAGAGCACGGCGGCGCAGCCCTCCGCGAGCGCTGGGATGTCCTCGCCGCGGACGGGGTGATCGTCCGGGTTCAGGCGCGCGTCCCAGTCGCGGGCGGCGCGGGCCTCGACGGCCTCGGGAATGCGGCGGGTGACGAGCAGGCCGGGCTTGGGCATTACCTCACCTCCAGAGCGCGTCGATGGCCGGGCGGCCGGCGAGGACGGCGGCGATGTTGTCGAGCGCGCGGAAGCCCATGGCGTTGCGGGTCTCGGTCGTTGCACTGCCCATGTGCGGGCTGAGGAACACGTTGGGGAGTTCCGCGAGCCGCGTGTCGAAGTCCGGCTCGCTGCGGAACACGTCCAGCCCGGCGGCGAAGAGGTGGCCCGAGCGCAGCGCCTCGATCAGCGCGTCCTCGTCCACCAGCGTGCCGCGGGCGGCGTTCACCAACACGCTGCCGCGGGGCATCAAGGCGATGGTCTCCGCGTTCATCAGCTTGTCCGTCGCGGCACCACCCGGCGCGTGCAGGGTCACGATCTGGCAGCGGGGCAGCAACTCGCGCAGCGAGGGCACGAACTCGGCGCCCTCCTCCACCTCCGGGTCCGCGCGGCGCACGTCGGTGTAGAGGACGGGCATGTTGAAGCCCCGTGCGCGCCGGGCGACGGCGCGGCCGATGCGGCCGAAGCCCACAATACCGAGCGTCTTGCCGCTCACGCGCATGCCGAGCATGTCGCGCATCCCGAAGCTGCGGCGCCAGCCCGCGCGCATGATCTCGGCGTGCTCCCAGCCGCGGCGGCAGGCGTTGAGGATGAGCATGAAGGCGAGGTCGGCGGTGCAGTCGGTCAGAACGTCGGGGGTGTTGGTGACGACGAGACCGCGCTCGCGGGCGGCTTCCACGTCGATGTGATCGAAGCCGACGGAGCAGGTTGCGGCGACCTTCACAGTCTCGGGGAGGCGCGCGATCAGGCTGCGGTTCATCTTGAGGTTGCTGCTGAAGAACAGCGCCTCGGCCCGGTGCCGGGCGAGCAGGTCCACGACCTCGTCGGGCGTCAGGTCGCGATCCTCGCTGAGCAGGGCGTCGAACTCGGTGCGGGCGCGCTTGGTGACGGCGTCGGGCACGGGACGCGCGACGACGAGGCGGTGCTTGGGCATGGCGGTCCTCCTGTGGGTCACCATGCCCGGCCTTGCCGCGGGGCGAAAGGGGCGGCACCCTCGGGCTGCCATGCAGCCGAAGCTCGCCGCCGACATCGGGGGAACGTTCACCGACCTCGTCATGGAGCGCGGCGGCGAGCGGTTCACGGCGAAGGTGCTGACGACGCCGGCCGCACCTGAACGGGGCGTGCTGGAGGGTGTCGTGCTCGTGCTGCGCCGGGCGGAAGTCGAAGCGGCGGAGGTGGGCCTCTTCGTCCATGGGACGACGCTCGCGACGAACGCGATCATCGAGCGCAAGGGGGCGCGGGCGGCGCTGCTCACCACGGAGGGGTTCCGCGACGTGCTCGCCCTCGGCAACGAGAGCCGCTACGACCAGTATGATCTGAGAATCCGCCTGCCCGAGCCGCTGGTGCCGCGCTACCTGCGGCTGCCAGTGCCGGAGCGGCTGGACAACGAAGGCAACGTGCTGCTCCCGCTCGACGAGGGCGCGGTGCGGGCGGCAGCGGCGACCATGCGGGCGGAGGGAGTCGAGAGCGTCGCGGTCGGGTTCCTGCACTCTTTCCGCAACGAGACGCACGAGCGCCGGGCGCGCGACATCCTCGCCGCGGAGATGCCCGGCATCCCGGTGTCGCTGTCCTGCGAGGTGTCGCCGGAGATGCGCGAGTGGGAGCGGTTCTCAACGACGGCGGCGAACGCCTACGTGCAGCCGCTGATGACCGGCTACCTGCGCCGGCTCGAAGAGGGGCTGCGCGCCATGGGCCTGGGCTGCCCCGTGCTGCTGATGCTCTCGGGAGGGGGCCTCACCACGGTGGAGACGGCGTGCCGCTTCCCGATCCGGCTCGTAGAGAGCGGGCCGGCCGGGGGCGCGATCTTCGCGGCCTCGGTCGCGAAGGCGGCCGGCGTCGATCAGGTGCTGTCCTTCGACATGGGTGGCACCACGGCGAAGATCTGCCTCATAGACGGCGGTCAGCCGCAGACAGCACGCAATTTCGAGGTGGCACGGATCGGACGGTTCCAGAAGGGATCGGGGCTGCCGCTCCGCATCCCGGTGATCGAGATGGTCGAGATCGGGGCGGGGGGCGGAAGCCTCGCGGGCGTGGACGCGCTCGGGCGCATCCAGGTGGGGCCGGAGAGCGCGGGGGCGGAGCCGGGGCCGGCCTGCTACGGGCGGGGCGGTTTGCTCCCGGCGGTCACGGACGCGAACCTGCTGCTCGGACGCTACGACCCGGTGCGGTTCGCGGGCGGCGCGCTCGCGCTCGACGAGGCGGCGGCCCGAAACGCGCTCGCCGAGCACGTCGGCGGGAAGCTCGGATTGGACGCGGGCATGGCGGCGCTCGGCGTCGTCGAGATGGTGGACGAGACCATGGCGAACGCGGCGCGCGTCCACGCGGTCGAGAGCGGCAAGACCTACGAGGGGCGGACCATGATCGCGTTTGGCGGCGGCGGGCCGGTCCACGCGTGCCGGGTCGCGGAGAAGGTGGACATCCGGCGCGTGCTCGTGCCGCCTGGCGCCGGGGTGGGCAGCGCCATCGGGTTCCTGCGGGCGCCCGTGGGCTACGAGGTGGTGCGAAGCCTCTACGGGCGGCTCGGCAGCTTCGACATTGCGGCCGTGAACGCCTTGCTCGCGGACATGGAGGCTGAGGCGCAGTCCGTCGTCGAGCAGGGCGGCGCCGGGCAGAAGACGCGGAAGACGCACACGGCGCTGATGCGCTACGTGGGCCAGGGGCACGAGATTCCGGTCTCGCTTCCGTCCGGGACGCTGGACGAGACGGCGGCGCCGCGGCTCAAGGCGGCGTTCGACGAGGCTTACGCCGGGTTCTACGCTCGCCCGGTGCCTGGGTCGGACGTGGAGGTGCTGGGCTACGCGGTGCTGGTCGAGACCGTGCCGGGCGCGGTGCCGCCCACGCCCCCTGCCCCGCCCTCGTCCGAGGCGCGGCCCGACGGTGCGCGCGAGGTGCGCGACACGGCGACGGGCGTGGTGGAGCGATGGGACCTCTACTGGCGCGCGGCGCTGGCGCCGGGCGCTGTGCTGCGGGGACCAGCCATCGTCGCCGAGGATGAGACGAGCACGCTCGTCGGCTCGGGCTGGCGCGCCAGCCTGGACGCGCAGGGATTCCTCGATCTGGTGCGGGAGGACGGGTGATGGGCAGCGAGCGGGGTGCGCTCCAGGACATCCAGCGGCAGGTCATGTGGAATCGGCTGATCGCCGTCGTTGAGGAGCAGGCGCAGACCATGATCCGCACCTCGTTCAGCACGACGGTGCGGGAGGCGGGGGATTTATCGGCAGGCATCTTCGACTTGCGCGGGCGGATGCTGGCGCAGGCGGTGACGGGAACGCCGGGCCACGTTAACAGCATGATGGAGAGCGTCGGCCACTTCCTGCGCAAGTTCCCGGCCGAGGTGCTTCGGCCCGGCGACCACCTCATCACGAACGACCCCTGGCTCGGGACGGGGCACCTGCACGACCTCACCGTGGTCAGCCCGGCGTTCCGGCGCGGCAGGCTCGTGGCGTTGTTCGCAAACACGGCGCACGTGATTGACGTGGGCGGGTTGGGGCTGGGGCCGGAAGGGCGGAGCGTGTTCGAGGAGGGGCTCTACATCCCCATCGTGCGGTGCTTCGAGGCGGGACGAGCGAACGAGACGTTCTTCGATTTCGTTCGCGCCGGGTCACGGCTGCCGGTCGAGCTGGAGGGAGATATCTACTCCCTGTGCGCTTGCAACGACGCGGGCGCGCGGCGGCTGGTCGAGATGATGGACGAGTTCGGCCTGGAAGACATCGAGGGCCTGGCCGAGAGCATCTTCGAGAGCAGCTTGCGCGCGACGCTCGCCGAGATTGCGAAGCTGCCGCCGGGCGAGTTCGCGGCGGAGATCAAGTCGGACGGCTACGAGGCGCCGGTCACGCTGCGCGCCCGGATGCGGGTCGGGTCGGACGGGATCGCGGTGGATTTCGCGGGCACGTCGGGCCTCTCGGGGCGGGGCATTAACGTGCCGGCGGCTTATACGCGGGCGTACGCGTGCTTCGGGATCAAGTGCGTCGTCGCACCCGGCATCCCGAACAACACGGCGAGCCTGGAGCCGTTCCGCATGAGCATCCCCGGGGGCTGCATCCTGAACGCGCCGCGGCCCTACCCCGTCGCCGTGCGGCACGTGATCGGGCACCTGCTGCCGGACCTGATGATGGGCTGCCTCGCGCAGTGCGTGCCGGACCGGGTCGTGGCGGAGGGGTCGTCATGCCTGTGGAACCCGCCGCTGCGGGGCGGCGGCTTGGTGAGCGGGCAGAACACTAGCCTGCCCGACTTCGAGATCGTCACCTTCAACAGCGGCGGCACGGGCGCGCGGCCGGACTCGGACGGCCTGGACGGCACGGCGTTCCCGAGCGGAGTGCGGACGATGCCCGTGGAGGCGACGGAGAACGTGGCGCCCGTGGTGTTCTGGCGCAAGGAGCTCCGGCCCGGCAGCGGCGGCGCCGGGCGGCACCGGGGCGGCATGGGGCAGATCATCGAGATCGGGACGAAGGGCGAGCAGGAGTTCGCCGTGAACGCGATCTTCGACCGCGTGGGCAACGCGCCGCGCGGGCGTGACGGCGGAGGGGACGGAGCGCCGGGCGGAGTGATGCTTAGGAGCGGGGCGCGGCTGCGGACCAAGGGGTACCAGGTGATCCCGGCGGGAGACCGGCTCGTGCTGCTGCTGCCGGGCGGCGGGGGCATGGGTGACCCGGCGGAGCGGGACGCGGCGGCGCTGGCGCGGGATGTGCGGGATCGGTTAGGATAAGCACGCAGGCCTTGACCTAAGTGGAGCTCATCTGGAATGGAAATCATTCCGCAAATAAAGAAGACAAAAGAACGTTGCCTTCTCTGGATGAAAGCCTTCCACAATCTATCACGCTCGGACCAGTTCATGGAAGCGTTCAAGTGGTCCGTTCCTGGTAAAGGGGGTGTAAAAAAGAAGCTTTCTTTCAAAGTGCAATAGTTAGCTATGCTAAGCCGTTTGTTGTGACCGAAACAGTCACAGGAAAAAAGCAGATCTGAGTACGAGACCTAAAAAAAATCATGAACTTCGATCGTCATCTTCATGATCATCTGATCACCCTTCGCAACACTCTGATCGCACACGATGACCTGACAGAAATCGAACCCACTTTCGCGCTACTGGCTTTAGAACAAACGTCTGCCGACGAGAAAATAGCTCTCCCATTGCAAGCTTATCTTCGAAACAAATGCTTATCTTATCCTAATGACGTTGATGTTGCGTCAAGCATCCACCGACATATCAAGACTACCTTCGCGGGCATCGCCAACATACTGAGAGAGAGTGCTGCGGAGATGAGAGACTTATATATCCGGTATCCGAGTGAGTACCGGCTCGTATCCGAGAACAAACCTCCGTCGCACGTTGCATCATTCGTCGGCGATGGTGTGACTACGACATTTCGGCTAGACCTTTCCTCAATGGACTCCCATCCCTATCTCGACGTCCAAGTTCCAGAACCGCCTACGGCTCTCAAGCAATATGCATATACGACGTGCAACTTCGGAGTTGATTTCGTCGGTCCACAAAAATTCCCGGATGGTCAGGAATTCTCGTTGCGCAACGCATAACGTGCAATTACCGTAATTCAAAAATATCGTACTTTCGATGTTCTCTTCTTGTCATTTTCGTCTTCTGGCTGGCGCCAGTGAACTCCTTTTTCCCCGCTAGCGACGTGGTGTCGCACGTTGAAGAACTCCCCCGCTTCCACGATGCATCCCGCCACCCGGCTCGCTTCCGCGTGGTGCCCGTAGCGCTTGAAGCCGAGCGCGATCAGCCCGTTGTCGTGCGGCCAGACGGCGCCGTTCTGATACTCGTAGGGGTTGAGGCTCGCGTTCTCGCTCGTCAGCGTCCGGATGCCTCGGCCGCTCGACATGTCCGGCCGCTGCAAGCGCTCCGTCAGGCGGAATCGAACAACCGTTGACCGACGAACTCACCCTCGCCTACGCCGCCAGGGCAGGCGAACAGGCCGCCGCCCGTGTGCGTCACGAACTGGTTCAGCGCATCGAGCTTCGCCATCGGCTCGAAGATGCGCATGAATCCCGAGCGCGGGTCGCGCTGGTAGCAGATGAACAGCAGCCCGGCGTCGTATTCGAGGCCTTGTCGCCACGGCGGCCAGCGTTCCGCCGTGACGTCGGTGCCGTCGTTGTAGGAGTAGGAGCGGCGCAGGATCTGCGCGCCGCCGTTGCTCGCCGCCGCCGCCATGCGGACGTGCGCGTTATCGGGGATGACCGGGTTGCCGTCCGTGTCAGCAGCGTCCAGGTCCAAGGGATCGAACTCGTTCTTTCCCGTGAGCGGCGCGCCGGAATACTTGCGCCGGCCGATCGTCCGCTCCTGGAAGTCCACGTCGGTGCTGTCCCAGTGTTCCAGCGCCATGCGGACGCGGCGCACCACGAGGTAGCTGCCGCCCCGCATCCAGCCCGGCCCCTCGGTGCCGACCCAGACCACGTCGTCGGCGCTCGAGGGGTTCGGCTGCGTCATGCCGCCTGTCCGCTCCGCCGGGCGCTGCGCGATCGGGTTCTGCGTCCCGTCCTTGAACCCCAGCAGGTTGCGCGGCGTGTCCTCGGCGGCGTAGTTCGAGGTGAAGCCGGTCTGGGTCCAGCGCAGCTTCGCCACGCCGCTCGCCAGACGCGTTAGCTGCCGCACGGCGTGGAACGCGACCTGCGGATCGTCGGCGCAGGCCTGCACCGAGAGGTCGCCGCCGGTGCGGGCCGCCTCGAGCTGGTCGCCGTTGAAGCGGGGCATGTCGGCGAGGGCTTCCGGGCGGTGGGCGGCCAAGCCGTAGCGGTCGTGGCCGTCTTTGGTGAACAGCCCTGGTCCGAAGCCGAAGGTCACTGTCAGGCGTGCTGCGCCGAGGCCGAGCGCGTCGCCGGTGTCGGCGCCGGCGACGCTGAGATCCTGCGTGATCGGCGCGGCCGTGTCGCCGCCCGCCATGCGCTCGGCCGCCGCCGTCCAGGCCCGTAGGAGACGCACGATGTCGCCGGCCTTGTCCGTGACCAGGTCGAAGGCGGCGAAGAACGTCTGGTTCTGCAGCGGGGTCAGGATGCCGCCCTGATGGGTGCCCCGGAACGGCTCGACAGCTGCCCGCTGCTTTCCCTGCGCGGCCTGAGTGACGCCTTTGGCGGCGAGGGTGTCAGAGGAGGCCGCTTGCGCCGCGCCCGTCGTGCCGAGAGCGGCGAGCAGGCCGCCGGCGCCGCCGATGAAGGCGCGGCGCGATCCGAACGGGCAGCCCTGTCCGCGGCCGCTCAATGCGCCAGCACGAGGGCGGCCACCTCGTCCTCCACGTAGTAGATGCCGTTACCCGACGGGGCGACGGCGAGGCCGAACAGGTCGCCGCTGCCGGGCGGCGATTGCGCGCGGTTCGGGTCCACCCACTGAGCGTAGATCTGCCGTCCCGTTTGGGGATCCAGCTCGACGATCTGTCCGTTCAGTCCGTTCGTCACCAGCAAATGGCCGTTGGCGGCCATGACCATAGCGAGCGGCCGCCTGAGGAAGCCGTCCCGCGTCACCTCGCGCCCGGTTCCGGCGCTCGTAGTGCGCGTCGCCGCATCAGGGATGGCCATGATCCGATTGCCGATCGCGTCGGACACGTAGAGCGATCCGTCCTGGCCCAGCGCGAGCCCGGTCGGGCCGATGACGAACACGTCCTTGTCCGGACGCTCGCCGAAGCCGTTGCCGATCACGGTCTCGCCGACCAGGCTTGGCGGCCGGCCCGGCGGGATCGCGAGGTCGAGGCGCAGCACGTTCGCCTGGTTGACCGTGTCCTGCCCCGGGGCGGTGACGCCGAAGCCGGTGTTGCTGACGAACAGCGTCGCCGTGGTGCCGCGGTCTATTACGGCCATGTTGCCCCACGGCCCGTTTATGCTTCGGCCGGAGAGGACGCCGGCGAGGTTGCCCTGGGCGTCGAGGACGAGAAGGCATCCCGGGCCCTTGGTCGCCGTCGTTCCGTCCTGGCTCGGCAGACTGCCGACGACTGTCCAGCCCGACCGCAGCATCGCCATCGCCGTGGTCAGGCCGACGCCGCCGGGACACTGCGGCAGGTGCCTAGGAAGAGCGGCGAATTGCGTGAGCTGCCGGGTTGCCGGGCTGTAGTCAACGATCGTGGTGCCGAGCCCCTGCAGGTTGCCGCTGTTGTTGAAGTTGGTGACCAGCACGTCCCCTTGCCGAACTTTGCCGGCTGAGACGGGCGCCACCACGACGGCGTACGGGTTCTGGTCGCCGTTCGCCGGCACGGTCGAGGTCAGCAGCGTGTGGCGATGCACGGTTTCAAGGAGGCCTTGCGGCTCCGCGGCGTGTCCGATGCCGGTGGCGATCACGCCCGCTAGCGAGGCTACGAGAACGAGGCGAAGTGCTGTGGCACGCGGGCGCGGGGTGCGGTGCGATACGGGTCTCATGGTTCGCTCGTCCCTTGCCAGGGGGTTTGAAGGTGAACTTAGCGGGATATTATTGCGAGTGAGTCTCACTTGCAATAGGAATCAGAAAACAATGTTGGTGCGCAGGCCGAAGACGGCCTCATTGCCGATCCGCTTGCCGGGCTCATACGGGTTGGGGATGCCGCCGGCGGGCGTGAACACGTATTGGAAGTCGGGTTGGACCTGCCACCACGGCGCGACCTGATACTGGTAGGTCACCTCAATGAAGCTCTCGCTGGACTGGATGGGATACGGCGTTCCCGAGAAGACTGCCCTGTCCTGGTCGAACTGGCTGGTTCGGCCGCTGACCTTGGCCAAGCCGTAGCCGATGCCGAACGTGTCGTTGTCGCGCCCCGGCAGCGGCGCCTTGAGGGTGATGCCGGTGTTGATGCCGAAGTCGGCGAGGTTCCGGTCGCCGGGCGCTCCCATGATGCGGGCGAACACGCCCACCGACCGTGGCCCTTCCGAGTCCGGACGCCAGATCATCTGGTCGAATACGCCGTAGATGCTCCAGTTGTGGCGATGGAGTTGCGGCTCGCCGTTGCTGTTCGGATCGGCGAGCGACAGGCCGAGCGTATCGAAGCGCTGGTCGGGGAAGCTACCCGTGTCATACCAAAAGCCGAGCTTGTAGAGACCGGGCAAGCCGGGCTTGCGGTTCCCGTAGTCCATCTCGCCGAGAGCTGGCTGATTAATCGCATACTGCGCCTCGGCGATGAACAGCGCGCCAGTGTTCAGGTTGAACTTCGTGCCGGATTTCTCTGCGCCGCGCACCGCGGAATCGTCGTCGAAAGGACCGCCCGGCGGATTGTCGTCGAACACGCCGGCCAGCAGGGTCAGCGCGCCGGTCGGCTGTCCGCGCAGCCGTATTCCGAGAGAAGAGAGCGGGTAGGCGGGACCGCCGGCATACAGGTCCAAGGACGGGACCAAGGGCCAGCCCATCATCGTGTTGATGAACAGGCTGGAATACTGGCTGCCGATGAACTCCTGATCGAGGCTCTGCTGGCCTATTTTGACGTCCACCCGGCCTTCGAGGAAGGTTTGCTGATACCAGAGCTCCCACAGCCGGGTGGCGCGGCTCGCCTCGATTCCGCTCGCGGTCTCCAACGTGAGCAGGTTGTCGGTGCTCAGGTCGCGGCCATGGATCTGGAGAGCGCTGACGCTGAAGATTCCACCCGCCCAGCCGAACGCCTTCGCCGTGTCCAGCCCGAGGCTCATGATGGTCAGGCCGTCGTATGCAGCGCCGCGGTGGATGCCGCCAGTGGCGTTGCCGAAGACTTCGCTCGTCTCCTGCAACCCGAGCGAGATGCCGTATGTTCCGAGCCATGGACGCAGTCCGTAGAGATCGCCGAGCAGGTTGCTGCGCGACGACGAGAACAGGCCAGTCGTGAAGCCCGGCTCGCCCGGCGAAGGTGCCTGGGGTGTCGCAGGATTGCCCACTGGCCCGGGCACCGGGTTCTGTCGCGATGAGGGCGCAGCGTTCGGGATGCCCTGGTCGCCGGTGACGGGTTGCGCGAAGGCTGTCCCTGCCCAGAGGCACGCGGAGATGCAGGGCGTAGCCAACACAACCCAGCGAGAGATGCGGTTCGACATCGGTGTGCTCCTGCCGGAGTGACGTGCGATCACATTGCCGGCCGCCGCGGGGTGGCTAGGAGCAAATGCGAAGCATTCGCATCTAGCGTGTTTCCGGGATCCTGGTCAAGCCCGCTCGATCCGCTCGTGTGATAGGCGGACATGCCGCCTGCCCACGGCATAGGGTCAAGGCGCGCAGCATCAGTGTGCGCAGTGCGAACGATCGCGTTACGTCGAGGGCGAAAACTCTGAGGAGAGCACCCCGGCGAGGCGGTTGCGAGCCGCCTCCGTCAGACCACGCCAAGGCGCGTTAGGATGTAGCGACCTCGCCCACCCTTACGCCGGGCCGGGAACCCTCAGGCGTCAGCTTCCACGCGCCCCACCCTCTCCGCTCCACCATCCCCGCATCTCCCCGCAGCACCTCCCAGCGCGTCGCCTCACCATCCCGCCGGAACGCCAGGTCCAGCACCGCCTTGCCCACGCGCACGTTGCGCAGGGTCACGTCCGGCAGCCACTTCGGCAAGTGCGGGTCCACGTAGAGTTTTCCCGCCGGGGCGTTCGGACGCAGGCCCAGCATCGCCTGAACTAGCATGAACACGCTTCCCGCCGCCCAGGCCTGCGGCACGTTCGCGCCCAGGTACTGCACCGGGAAGTTCGCCCCGTCCCGCTGCAGGCCACCCCACAGCTCCGGCAGCATCCGCTCCTCGAAGAACTCGCCCGCCTCGACGATGCACTCCGCCGCCCGGTTCGCCGCCGCGTGATGCCCGTAGCGCGCGAAGCCGAGTGCGATCAGACCGTTGTCGTGCGGCCAGACGGCGCCGTTCTGATATTCGTAGGGGTTGAAGCTCGGGTTCTCGCTCGTCAGCGTCCGGATGCCCCAGCCGCTCGACATGTCCGGGCGCTGCAGCCGCGCTACCACCCGCGCCGCGCGGTCCGGCGGCACGATTCCGGACCAGAGCAGGTGCCCGGGGTTGCTCGCCACCGTCCAGACCGGGCGCTTGTCGCCGTCCAGAGTGTAGGCGTAGAAGCCCTCCTCCTCGTTCCAGAACACTTCGTTGAACTTGGCGTGCAGCCGCGCCGCCTTCGCGCGCAGATCGGCCGCGCGGCTCGACTCGCCCAGCGCGTCGTAGATCTCCGCCATGCGCATCCAGGCGTCGAACACGTAGCCCTGCAGCTCGCACAGCGCCTTGGGACTCTGCACCCCCGTACCGTCCGGCCACACGACGGCCGTGCCGCTGTCCTTCCAGCCGACGTTCTCGTAGCCCTCGCCGCTGCGGGTGCCGTATTCCTGGAACCCGTCGCCGTCGCGGTCGCCGTAGTCGTCGATCCAGCGCAGGCAGCCCTCGGCCGTTGCCCGGTGCTGCTCAAGCAGGGCGCGGTCCCCGGTCGCGAGCCACGCTTCGTGCAGGCAAATGAGGAACAGCGGCGTCGCGTCCGCCGTGCCGTAGTAGGGCGTGTGCGGGATGAGGTGGAAGAAGGCGAGCTCGCCCTGGCGCAGCTCGTGCAGGATCTTGCCGGGCTCGGCGTCGCGGTAATCGTCGCGTTCGTGAGCCTGCCAGCCGGCAAGCACCTGCAGCGTGCCGCGGGCGAACTCGCGATGCAGGAGCAGGGTCTGGATGGACACGATCAGGCTGTCGCGGCCGAACAGGGCCAGGAACCAGGGCAGACCGGCCGCTGGCACGATCTGCTCGCCGCCTCCCTTGCACGGGGCTGGGAACCGCAGCGCCGCCATGTTCTCGACGGCTTCGGCGTGCATGTGCTCGACCAGCGCATTGCTGCTGGTGAGCGTGGCCGCGTCCGCGCGCCATGACGCGAGCGCCTGCCCAGGAGCGCCTTGGCCTTCGTGCACGAAACCCTCGGCCGGCGCCTGCATTACTCGATCTCCGTCGAGAATGTCGTAGAGCAGCGCGCCGTCCCAGGTCTCGCCGGGCTTGAGGCGAAGCTCGTAGGTGATGCGGCCGTTGGCGAAGGAGACCGGCTGTGCCGACTCGGCACGCATCCGCAGGCCGCGGCAGAAGGCACCGTTGCTGTAACGCGTCGTCAGCGCTCGCTCCTCATCCGACCATACCGTCGCGATCCGCCCACGGCGGACGATGCGTCCCTGCCTGACCTCGAACAGATCCGCGAAGTCGCAGCGCACGGCGACCTCAAGGTTGAAGCACACCTCGGCGCGCCCGTAATTCGTCACCTTGATGCTCTCGTGCAGTCCCTGGTCCACGGTCCGGCTCAGCGCCAGGCCCAGCGTGCGCGCGGGTACGTCGCCGCTCTCGGACGGGAAGGCGTGATTGAGCAGGAAGACGCGGGCTGAAAAATGCGTCACGGGGCCGCTGCTGACCAGGCTCCACTCCTGGCCGTTCGCGTAGATCGCGTAGGCGCTGAGCAGCCGCGTGTCGCGATAGTAGAGGCCGCGCTCGCTCGGCCAGGCGATCTGGCCGTCCAGCGCCGTGATCAGCACACTCTGCCCGGCGTTGATCGTGAGATGCGGCGGACCGACGGTGACTTCGAGGGTCAGGTCCATGGGGCTACTTCGGCTCGAACTTCAGCGCGGCGCCGTTCATGCAGTAGCGCAGGCCGGTCGGCGCCGGGCCGTCCGGGAAGACGTGGCCGAGATGGCCGCCGCAGCGGCTGCAATGAACTTCCGTGCGGGTCGCCCACAGCGAGCGGTCTTCCTGCTCGCCGACGACGCCGGTTTCCTCTGGCCGGGTGAAGCTCGGCCAGCCGGTGCCGCTCTCGAACTTGTCCGCGCTCGCGAAGAGCTTCTGGCCGCACCCGGCGCAGACGAACTCGCCCTCCCGCTTCTCCTGGTTGAGCGGGCTGGTGCCGGCGCGCTCGGTGCCGTGCTGGCGCAGGACGCGATAGCTCTCGGGCGGCAGCAGGCGGCGCCACTCCTCATCCGTGTGCTCAACGGGATAGTGCCCCTCCGCCTTCGCGGCCGTCTTCGTGCCGAACAGGGTCATGTTCGCCTCCTCGTCGTCGGGCGCGGATATGGGACGCCCTCGATACCGGGCTAGCCCCGCGTCGAGCGTGGCCTAGCCGCTCCTACATGATGTATCAACCAATTCTCAGGCAAGGCTTCCGACAGAGGCTTCGAGGATGCCCCATGCCTGGTCGCCGTATTTCCGCTTCCACTCCGCGTAGAACCCGGCCTTCTGCAGCACCTCGCGGAAGGGCGCCACGTCCACGTCGTTGAAGGCAAGGCCCTTGCCGGTCAACACGCCGCGCAGGCTGGAGTTCATCGCGGCCAGGTCGCGGCGCTCGTCGAGCGCGGACTGGTTCAGCTCGCGCGCGGCGATCTCCTGCACGTCCTTCGGCAACCGCTCCCAGGCGCGGCGGTTCGCGAGCAGCCAGAAGCCGTCCCACATGTGGTTGGTCAAGGAGCAGTATTTCTGCACCTCGTAGAGCTTCGCTGTGTCGATGAGGGCGAGCGGGTTCTCCTGCCCCTCGACGATGTGCGTCTGCAGCGCCGAATAGACCTCGTTGAAGTTGATGCTCGCGGGCGCCGCTCCTAGCGACTGGAACATGCTGGTCCACAGCGGGCTGACCGGGACGCGGATCTTCATGCCCTTGAAGTCGTCAGGCGTCTTGATCGGCTTCGTCGAGGTGGTGGTCTGGCGGAATCCGTTGTCCCAGATCTTCTCCATGGCGAGGATGCCACGCTTGTTGATCTCGCCGCGTATGTAGGCGCCGAGCTTGCCATCCATGGCGGGCCAGACCTGGTCGTAGCTCTTGAAGGCGAAGCCGATGCCGTTGATGCTGGCCGGCGGCACGAGCGTGGACAGGATCAGGCCGGACAAGGTGAACAGCTCGACCGCGCCCAATCGGAGCTGGCTCAGCGTGTCCGTGTCCGAGCCGAGCTGGTTGTTGGGGAAGACGCGGATCTGAAGCCGGCCGTCGGTCGCCTTCGCGATTCGCTCGGCCGCTTCCTGGGCGCGCTTGCTGAGCGGGTGGGAGGGCGGCGTGTCGCAGGCGAGCTTGTAGGTGAAACCGGCGGCGTGCGCCGGGCGCGTGCGGAGGGCGACGAGCGGCAGGGCGGCGGCGGCGAGGATTCGGCGGCGGCTCGGGTTCGGCATGGCGCAGATCCCCCCAGGACTGTCTTTGGTTGGGGCGCACCATAGAGGCGGCCCGAGGCGGGGCCAACCCTCGTTCTGCCGGCGCCGGCGCTTGCGTCGGCCGCGGAGGCGCCCAAGATGCGGCGCAAGGCCGTGAAGGAGATACCCTATGAATGCCTGCATCGTTGGCTGGGCGCATACGCCGTTCGGGAAGCTCGATGAGCCGGACGTGGAGGCGCTGATCGCGCGGGTGGCCGGCGACGCCATCGAGGATGCGGGTATCGCGCCGGGCGCGGTGGACGCGGTGTTCGTCGGCTTGTTCAACGCGGGCTTCTCGCGCCAGGACTTCCCGAGCTCGCTCGCGATCCAGAGCGTGCCCGAGCTGCGCTTCAAGCCGGCAACCCGATACGAGAATGCGTGCGCGTCCGGCTCGGCGGCGATCCACGGGGCGCGCGACTTCCTCGCGGCTGGACGGGGGCGGTTCGCGCTCGTGCTCGGCGCGGAGAAGATGACGGCGACGCCGGGTCCCGAAGTCGGCGACAACCTGCTGTGCGCCTCTTACCGCCGCGAGGAGGGCGACATCCCGGCCGGTTTCGCGGGCGTGTTCGGCCGCATCGCCGAGCGGTATTTTCAGCGCCACGGCGATCAGAGCGATGCGCTCGCCGCCATTGCCGCGAAGAACCACAAGAACGGCGTGGACAACCCGTATGCCCAGATACGCAAGGACCTCGGCTTCGAGTTCTGCCGGGCGGTCTCGGAGCGGAATCCCTACGTCGCGCCGCCGCTCAAGCGCACGGACTGCTCGCTCGTCTCGGACGGCGCTGCCGCCCTGGTGCTGACGGACGAGGAGACCGCGCGCAGCATGGGAAAGAGCGTTCGCTTCCGCGCCGCCGTCCACGTCAACGACTACCTGCCCCTGTCCCGGCGCGACCCGACGCGCTTCGAGGGTGCGTCGGAAGCGTGGCGGCAGGGCCTCGAGGAAGCGGGAATCGGCCTCGACGACCTCAGCTTCGTCGAGCTGCACGACTGCTTCACCATCGCTGAGCTGATGGCCTACGAGGCGATGGGCCTCACTCCGTATGGCCAGGGGTCCCGCGCCGTGCTGGAGGGCTGGACGGCCGCGGACGGACGGCTGCCCGTGAACCGCTCCGGCGGGCTCAAGGCGAAGGGCCATCCGGTCGGCGCAACGGGTGTGTCCATGCACGCCCTCGCCGCGATGCAGCTGACCGGCCAGGCAGGCGCCATGCAGCTTCCCGACCCCCAGCTCGCGGGTGTGTTCAACATGGGCGGCGCTGGAGTCGCGAACTACGTCTCGGTCCTGGAGGCCGTCCGGTAGCTACAGGTAGTTGGCGAGGGTCATGTTCTTCGCGGCGGCGATGACCTGATAGCTCGCCTGAAGCTGCGTCTGTGTCTGGGTCAGGCTGGTCAGCGTGCTCGCCATGTCCACTTCGGTGGCGTTCGAGAGCTGGGTCGTCAGCGCGTCGTGCACGTCACCGATCTCGGTGCTCTGCGTCGAGAGGCTGCTCTGGATGGCGCCGAACGACCCGGCCTCGGTGTTGAGGGCGCTGATCGCGCCGCTCAGGGACTGCTGCGTGTCGCTGATGAGGCCGGAGAAGCCCGGGTCGTTGACTTGGCTGCTGCTCAGCGAGGCGAGAGTCGCGAGGCTGCGCAGCACGTCGCGCATGTAAGAGCCGGTGGTCGAGGATCCCGATGATGTGGCGAGCGTGTTGGCGTTGGCGAGCAGGCCCGTCTGCACGTAATCGTCCGCGCCTACCTGCACCTTTGGCACGGCTGAGGAGAGGCTTGGGTCGAACGGCGATGTCCCGGACGCAGCTGCGAGCGTTGCGGCCGTCGTCGCCGCGGCGCCGTTCGTGGCGAGGCCAGCGACAGCGGTCGCGATGCTGGTCGCGAAGGTTGAGGATGCGATCGCGTCCGGGTTTGGAATGGGCGCGGTGTCCGGGCTCTGCCCGGCGAACACATACGTGTTGCCGTCCTTCGTATCGAGCAGGCTCGCGACCTGGGCGAGCGCTTGCTTCGCCTGGGACGCGACCGAGTCCACCTGATCTGGGTTGAGGTTAGTCAGGTTCGGCAGGTCGCCATAGAACTGGCTCGCGATGCTGCTGATGCTGCCGAGCGCCGTCTGCGCGACGCTCATCTGCCCTTGCACGGCGCTTATGTTCGCCTGGTATTGTGTCTGATGTGCGATCTGGGGCCGAAGGTCGAGCACCTGTCGTGCCGCCGTGCCGCCGAGACCGCCGAGCGTGGGCGCGATGTAGCCTGTGGCCGACTGTTGCTCGAGCTGGTCGAGCCGGGCCTGGATTGCCTCGCTGTCGCCTACAAGGCTGGTCAGCGCGCCGTAGTCGTTGAAGCCGCTGCTCAACATGCCGACCGCCCCGCTCATGCCGTCGGCACCTGGACGGCACTCACGAGGTCGGTCCACATGGCCTGTGCCGTGGCGATGACGCGGGCGTTGGCACCGTAGGCGTTCTGAAGTGCGATCATGTGCGAGAGTTCCGTGTCCATGGAGACGCCGCTCGCGGCGGAGAGCTGGTTCTGCATCGCCGTAGCCGTCGCCTGCTCCGTGTCGGACTTCGTGGATGCGGCGGCGGAGTCCTGGGCCTGGGCGCTGCCGATCGCGGCGGCGAAGTCCGCGAGGGTGCCAGGCGCCCCGAAGCGCGCCTGGATCGTGCCTGAGACGCCGAGGCCGCTGAGGGCCGGAGCGGGCTGAGCTGTGCCGAGCGCGCTGTCGGCGCCGAACGCGTAGGTGAGCACGTTCTGCAGGAGCGTCGTGCTCCCGGACGGCGCCGTGCCGCCCGTCGTGCCCTGCTGCACGAGAGCCGAGTTAGCGCTGACGGCTGCGTTGACCTGCAAGGTCTGCGCCATGCCGATGTAGCCGGACTGCGCTGGCGTACCGCCACCGGCGGGCACCGTGCCGGACCCGTCGGTGAAGAGGGTCAGCCCTTGCGCCTTGAAGCGCGCGGCAAGCGTGTGCGAGAACTCGTCCAGCTCGGCCTGCAGCTGCGGCATCGCCTGGTCGCGAAGCTGCACGTTGGCGCCGATGCTGCCGCTAAGCCCAGCGAGCTGCGCCGTCACGTCCTGCCCATCGAGCATGATGCCCGGCACGGCCGAGGCCGGCGTGTCCGGCGCGAGCTGGGCCGAACTGATCTGGAACAGGCTTCCCGTCCCGTCGAGAGACAGGACGATGCCGCCGGCGATCGCCTGCACGCCGCCGTTGCTCTGCGGCACGAACTGGATGCCGAGCAGGTTCGTCGCGGCCGACATCTGCTGGTCGCGCGTTTGCTCCAGGTCGGCCGTGCTCTGCCCCGCAGACTTGGCCTGGATGATCTGGGTCGAGAGCTGGCCGATCTCGTTCAGCGCCTGGTCGAGCTGGCCGATGTTGGTCACGAGCGCGTTCTGTGCGCCTTGGCGCTGCGTCGCGCCGGCGTCGGCGAGTTGGTTGACCGCGCCCGTGAGCTGCTGCGCCGCCATCACCACTTGGCGCTGGAGCGTCTGATCGCTGGGCGAGGCCTCCAAGGACGAAAGCTGGTCCTGCAAGCCTCCGAGCAGGTCGGCGATCGAGTTGCTCGAGCCGGTGCTGCCGGCGACTTGATCTATGGCCGAGAGCGCCGCCTGCGTCGTGCTGCCCGCGCTCGCGCCCGACTGCGCCTGCCACGCCGCCGCCTGCAGCTGTGCGTTGACGTCGATCTGCGCCGGTCCGGCGCGAACGCCCATGCTCACGCCTCCGGCCGCCGCCGCGGTGAGCGGCACCAACTCCTCGACGTAGCCCGGCGTGCTGGCATTGGCCACGTTCTGCGACACGACCGCGAGCTGGCGATTGATCGCGGCCAGTCCCGACGAAGCGATGAACAGGGTGGAATCGAGCGACATCGTGAGCGCTCCGGCTTGGCTTCTACTGCTTCATGTTGATGGTCAGCTGCATCATCTGATCGGACGTCGTCACGAGCTTGGCGTTGGCTGAGTAGGCCTGCTGCGCAACGATGAGCTTGCTGAACTCCGACGCGATGTCCACGTTGCTGCTCTCGACCGATCCGGTCGCGAGCGCGCCCGCGCCGTTTGCCCCCGCATCCTGCGCGAGCGCGTCGCCGCTGTTCGTCGTCACGGTGTAAGCCTGGTTGTCCTGGCGCTGGAGCGCGTTCGGGTCGGCGAAGGTCACGACGGGCACGCGCGCGATCGTCTTCGTCTGGCCGTTGCTGTAATTGGCGACCAGGTCGCCGTTCGAGTTCGCGGTCAGTCCAGTGAAGCTGCCGGACGGCGAGCCGTTCTGATTGACGCTCTGCACCGAGATGTCGGTGCCGGCGAACTGCGTCAGCCCGTTCGATTGGCCGAACGTGCCGAGGTTGAGGCTGATCGTCTGTGGCCCGGAGCCGAAGTTCGGGGTGATGCTGAACGCGGCGGGCTGGCCCGCTGCGTAGCTGATCGTCTTGCCGGACGGGTCGGTGATGCTGTTGACCAGGCCGGCCGGCGCACCAGCGCCGCCGGTGCCGAAGCTGACCTGCGCCGTGCCGATGGTCGGGGGCGACGCGTTGGCGCTGCTGATGGCGACGTTCCAGGTGCCCGGCGTGCCCGACTGCGTCCAGCTCAAGGTCAGCTGCTGCCGGTTGCCGAGCGCGTCGTAGATTGGGACCTGCGCGGTGAGCGGGCTGGTGCTGCTCGGCGTCGCGGGCAGGTTCGCGGCGAGGCTGACGGTGCTGGTCGCCACCGGGCTGTCGCTGCTCTGGTTGACCTGGACGGGGGCGAGCTGCGTTCGGTTCACGTTGCCGGAGGCATCCACGCTCCAAGCGTTGAGGTATTGCCCGGCGCCGTTCACGACGTAGCCCTGGCTGTTGACCTGGAAGTCGCCGGCGCGGGTGTATTGCTGCTGCGCCGAGAACACCGGCTGGCCGTTCGTGGCCGTCCCGATGTCCTGGCTCACCGGGAAAAAACCCTGGCCGCTGATCGCCATCGCGAGCGGGTCGGTGCTCTGGGTGATCGTGCCCTGCAGGCTGTTCTGGTAGTCGGGCGTCGCGACGACCGCGCCGGACATATTCTGCGTCGCCGTGCTCGAGGTTAGGTAATCGTCGAAGCGGGTATCCGTTCCCTTGAAGCCGATCGTCTGGCTGTTGGCGACGTTATCGCCGATGTTGCTGAACGCCGCGCTCTGCGCAGCCAACCCGGTAACGGCGGTGTCCATGGCACCGAGCAGCGACATTCCTGAGCCTCCTGAGCTTCCTGCGGGACGATCCTGGCCGCATTCGCCCTGGGTGAAGCAGATATCGTGCCAGCCGTCGATCGGCCTGCGTCGCGGCGGAAAACGGCCGCGACTCGCGCAGGACTAGGCGAGACGTGCCTAGCGAGACCCGAAACGCCCGGCACGGCTTGCCGGGTGGACCTGGCCGAAGCCCGGCTGCTTCGGCCTGACGGTGCGTGGCCCGGCGTTTGCTGGGACGGCTAGAGTGCTTGCTCAAGTATCTGCTGACGCGCCAGGGCCAGAGCAGGTCGTCTGGCCGAGGATCAGGATGAACGCTGTCCTTCCCACCGCTCCCACCTCAGCCTCTGGCGGCGCCGCCGCGATTCGCACGGCGGAGCCTCGTGCCGAGAGGGGCAGCGTGCAGGTCACCTCTGACTTCCTTGGCCAGCTCGCTCAAGCCCTGGGGGCGACCGATACGGACCTGCCCGCCGCGGGCGTCCCAGAACTAAGCGCGGCGCCGCCGCAGGATGGCCATGTCCCGCATTACACCGCTCCTGCCGCTCCGGCCGCTCCTACGGCACAGCAAGCGGCGCCGGTCGCGTCGGCAACGGCTCCATCGGGACAGCCCGAACCCGCACGGGCCGCGGCACCTGCCCCAAACTCGTCAGGTAGGGCGCGTCGTGCCTCTGCGCCGCGCGACTCCGACGCTGCGTCAGAACCGTTGAGCGAAATGGCAGCGCCGGCAACCGTTCCTCCAGGACAGCCTGAACCCGCGCAGGCCCCGGCACGTGCCCCGGACACCTCGGGTGAGGCGCGCCGTGGCTCCAAGCCGCGCGAGCATGGCTCCGCGTCAGAAGCGTCGAGCAAGACCGCTGCGCCGGCGCGAATGGGCGGCCAGCAGGACCCGTCGCCGGCATCGGTCGTCACCGCGCTTCCCGCACCTGTCATAGCCGGGCCTGTGCAGGAAGCTGCTGGGCAGGGCAGCAATACGGTCGGGAATGCAACCGAGGACGCCCCGGTTCAGGGCGCTGCGCCCGACTTCGAGCGGCTGCCCGCTCGGCGCGATCAGACGACCACGGACGTGGCGATGCCGCAGGACGCGATACCGCCTGCCTCGCCGCACGAGGCTCTGCCACTGCATCAGCTGGCAGCCGCGCAGCCAGCTTCGAATACGCCGGAAATCGCGTCCTTGCCCGGTCCGATCAGCGCGCCAGCCCTGCCCAGCAGCGCTCAATCCGGCATCCAGACTCCGGCGACGCACGCCGCCTCGCCACCCTCTGCCGCGCTGCCCAGCCCGACGCACGCGTCGCCGCCGGGTCCGGCCGTCCAGATCATGCCCGCGCTCGTCCACATCGCGGCTACGGCGGACGGGTCGCAGCGCGTGACGGTCAGGCTCGACCCGGTGGAATTGGGCGAATTGCACGTCCGCATCGAGCGCCCGCAGGAGGGCCCGGTGCAGGTTACCGTCGAGGCGACCCGGCCCGAGACCCTGCAGCTCCTGCGCCAGGATGAGCCGGCCTTGCATCGCGCGCTCGACCAGGCCGGTCTGCCCTCGGAGGGACGCATCGTCGTCTTGCAGTCAAGTGCCGACAACGGCGGTCAGCGACAGGGCGCGGCGGAGATGGGCGGCAACTCGGCCGGCGGCGACGGACAAGGCGGCAGCCGCGGAAGCAGCCAGGGTTGGCGCCAGCACGGCAGCGAACAGGAGAGCGCACCCGGCAGGCAGTCGCGGTCTCCGGGCAACTGGTTACGGGCCGGGGTTAATATCACGGCGTAAGAGAGGCACCATGACAACGGTCACCACCCCCACGACATCGAGCACTACACCCGCGAGCAGCGCCGCGGCGAGCGGCACGGCCGCGAGCGCGCAGTCCGACAATACGCAGGCGTTGACCTCGCTCGGGAGCAATCTCAACGACTTTCTGAAGCTGCTGATGACGCAGCTCCAGAACCAGGACCCGACCCAGCCGCTCGACACGAGCCAGTTCACGAGCCAGCTCGTCCAGTTCGCGAGCGTCGAGCAGCAGGTCAACGCCAACACGAACCTGACGACGCTGATCCAGCTTCAGCAGGGCGGCGAGATGCTGCAAGCAGGATCGCTCGTCGGCAAGCAGGTGGAGGCGCAGTCGAGCACGCTCGCTCTGTCGAACGGCAGCGCGACGCTTCAGCTCCAACCGGCGACGAGCGAGCCGGTGACGGTCTCGATCTCGTCCTCGTCGGGCGTCACGCTGCAGACACAGCAGATACAGGCGTCGCCCAGCGGCACGAGCTGGACCTGGAACGGCACGACGAACACGGGGCAGAGCCTGCCCGACGGCACCTACAACGTCGCGGTCACGGACGCGAACGGCACTGCCGTGCCCTTCGGCGTTGCTGGCACCGTTTCCGGCGTGCAGAAGAGCGGCTCGGACGTGATGGCGACCCTTACCAACGGCCTGAAGGTGTCCCTCAGCAATATTCAATCCACGAACTGATCCGTCGCGTCCCGGCAGGAACTGCCGCGCCGTTCACGCTTCGCTAACCGGTCCCGGCCGATACTGCCGGGCATGACAGGCGCTCAAGCGACAGGCCGGCCGTGAAGGCGGCGGTAGAGAGTTGGAAGGCCCTCGGCCCGGCACGCCTCGCCGCGATGGGCGCAGTGGCGCTCGCGGTGCTGGGGTCGTTGGCGTTCATGGTGCTGCACGGCGGCGCGCCGATGTCGCTGCTCTACGGCGACCTCGATCTGCGCGAGGCCGGCCAGATCGTGGACCAACTCGACCACGCGCACATCGCACACGAGGTGCAGGGCGGAGGTTCGCGCATCCTGGTGCCGATGGACCAGGCGGACCAGGCGCGCTTGCTGCTCGCGCGACAGGGGATGCCGAGCGGCGGCAGCATCGGCTACGAGATCTTCGACCGCGGCGAGAGCCTGACGACGACGGGGTTCCAGCAGGGCATCGCCCAGACGCGCGCGCTCGAGGGCGAGCTGGCGCGCACGATCGAGCTGATCCAGGGCGTGCGGTCGGCGCGGGTGAACCTGGTCCTGGCTCAGCGCGAGCCGTTCGCGCGCGACCGGCAGCCTGCGCAAGCGAGCGTGCTCCTGACCATGGCAGGCGCGACCCGGCTCGACCACGACGAGGTGCAAGCCATCCTGAACCTGGTGGCTGCCGCCGTCCCCGGCCTGAAGCCGCAGGGCATCGCCATCGTGGATAGTCGCGGCACGCTGCTGGCACGGGCAGGCGATGCTCCCGACGGACATGCGACGGGACAGTCCGCGGACGAGATGCGCCGGGCGACCGAGATGCGCCTGTCCCACGCCGTCGAGGAGATGCTGGAGCGCAGTCTCGGACCGGGGAGCGTGCGTGCGACGGCCGCCGTCGAGATGGACTACGACCAGCTGAAGGAGACGCAGGAAACCTACGATCCCAATCAGCAGGTCGCCCGCAGCGAGCAGAGCGTGACCGACAAGCAGCAGAGCACCGATGCGGCGCCGCAGGGCGTGACGGTGCAGAATAACCTGCCCAACGCGAATGCCGGAGGCGCCGGGCAGAGTGGCTCGCAGGACCAGCGCCAGGAAGAGACCACGAATTTCGAGATCGGCAAGACGATACGAACGCTCGTGCGCGAGCAGCCGCAGGTTAAGCGGATCAGCCTCGCCGTGCTGGTGGACGAGGTGCACGAGGCGAGCCCGGATGGCAAGCCGGTCTGGCGCGAGCGCACGACCGAGGAGTTGGCGCGAATCGCAACGCTGGCGCGCAGCGCGATCGGGTTCGACGAGAAGCGCGGCGACAAGGTTGAGGTCGTGCAGATGCGCTTCGCTTCCCCGGACGAAGCCGCGGCTCCGGCGCCGCGGGGGCTGCTCGGCCTGCCGCTTGATCGGGCTGACCTGATCCGCCTCGTCGAGAGCGGGCTCGTCGCGCTGGTCGCGCTGGTCGGGCTCCTGTTCGTGCTGCGGCCGCTCGCCGTGCGCCTCGTCAAGCCGCTCGCTCCTGCGGGGGTGCGGGAGGCGCTCGCCGGGCCGGGCGGCACCGCAGCCCTGCCCGGCGCGGCCGGAGGCGCTGCCGCCCTCGCCGCCCCTGGGGCAGCCGCCCTGCTCGGCGCCGACTGCGAGGACGCCATGGTGGATGTCGCCAGCGTCGAGGGACAGCTGCGCGCCTCGGCCATCCGCCGGATCGCCGAGCTCGTGGACCGCTATCCGGAGGAGACGCTCGGCATCGTCCGCGCTTGGATGGAGGGGGAAGCTACCTGATGACCGGACTACTGGAAATTGAGCGTCTCAGCGGCAAGCAGAAAGCGGCGATCCTCATGCTCGCGCTCGGTGAGGAGCAGAGCGGGAATGTCCTCAAGCGGATGAGCGAGGACGAGATCCGGGACATCTCAGAGGCCGTGTCGTTGCTCGGCCCGGTGCGCTCGGATGTGGTCGAGCAGCTGCTTGCCGAATTCACGGAGAGATTCGGCAAGCGCGGTGACGTCATCGGCAGCTTCGGGAGCACGGAACGGATGCTGCTCAGCGCGCTGCCGCCGGAGCGCGTCTCGACCATCATGGACGAGATCCGCGGCCCTGCTGGCCGGACGATGTGGGACAAGCTCGGCAACGTCAACGAAGCCGTGCTCGCGAACTATCTCAAGAATGAGTATCCGCAGACGGTCGCGGTCGTGCTGAGCAAAGTCAGTCCCAGCCACGCCGCCCGCGTGCTCGGGCTGCTGCCGGACGGGTTCGCGATCGAGGTCGTGATGCGCATGTTGCGCATGGAGAGCGTGCAGAAGGACGTGCTCGACGGTGTCGAGCGCACGCTGCGCGCCGAGTTCATGAGCAATCTGTCCCGCGGCACGCGGCGCGATGCGCACGAGATGATGGCCGAGATCTTCAACAATCTCGACCGGCAGGCAGAGACCCGCTTCGTCGCCGCGCTCGAGGAGTGCAACAAGGAATCGGCCGAGCGCATCAAGAAGCTGATGTTCACCTTCGACGACCTGCAGCGGCTCACGGGGCCGAACATCCAGGTGCTGCTGCGGGCCGTGGAGAAGGACAAGCTGCCGCTCGCGCTCAAGGGAGCCTCCGAGCCGCTGCGCGAGCTGTTCCTCAAGAATCTCTCCGAGCGGGCCGGGAAGATGCTGCGCGACGACATCGAGCAGCTCGGTCCCGTCAAGCTGCGCGACGTGGATGAGGCGCAAGCAGCAATCGTCGCCACGGCCAAGGACCTGGCCGCCCAGGGTCAGATCGACATCGGCGAGAGCCGCGACGACGAGATGGTGTATTAGGCCCATGAAAGCCACATCGGCGGTCCCCGTGCTCTCAGCCTTCGCGATCTATGCGGAGGACTTCGACGATCCGCCGGCGCTGTCGGAACCTGGTCCCGAGCCTTCCGATCCCGAGCCTGAGGCAATTCAGCCAAACTTCACGCTGGCGGAGCTAGAAGCGGCCCGCAGCGCCGCGCGCATGGAGGGTGCCGCGGCGGAACGGGCGCGCCTCGCGGCCGAGGAGGCGGCCAACCGCTCGCGCGCGCTCGATGCGTTGGCGACGGCGGTCGCCGACGCTGCCGAAGCGGCCCGCAGCGCCGCGGAGGAGACCGCGGAAGGACTCGCCCAAGCCGTGCTCTCTCTCGTCGCAGCCAGCCTGCCCTCGCTCTGCGCGCGCCACGGCGAGCGCGAGGTGCGCGCGCTCGTGCAACGCATACTTCCGACGCTCGGCGCCGAGCCCAGGGTCACCGTGCGCCTCAACCCGCAGCAGCTGACTGCCGTGCGCGCCGATCTCGCCGAACTCGACCCCGAGATCGCCGCTGCCGTGCAGCTCGTGCCGGCCGACGCGATTCCGCCCGGCGATGTGCGGATCAGTTGGGCGGACGGAACCTGCCAACGCGGCGCCGCTGCCGTCTGCGCCGCCATACGCGAGGCGCTCGCTCCCCTCGGTCTGCTTCTGCCCGAGTCGTGCACCGAACCCACTCACCGCACCTTGGAGATCGCCCATGTCGAAGTAGCATGGACTTCGCCGACCTTCCCGACGGCGCCTTACCGTCCGTCTCGGGCCTACATGCACCAAACCCGGCGCGCGACCTGGAGGCCGTCTATGACATCCCGGTGACGGTGAGCGCCGTGCTGGGCAGAACGACCATGCAGGTGAGCCAGCTCCTAAAGCTGGGCCGCGGCGCCGTCGTGGAACTCGACCGCAAGCTGGGCGAAGCCATTGATATATACGTCAACAACCGCCTCGTCGCACGCGGCGAGGTGGTCATGGTGGACGACAACCGGCTGGGCGTGACGATGACCGAGATCGTCAAGGCCGACCGGGGCCTATAGCGAGGGATCAGGGTCATGCGCGTCCTTATCATCGGCAGCCTCGGCGGCGAGCTGGGCCAGGCGGCACGGATCGCGGCGGCGCGCGGCGCCAAGCTCGACCAGGCAGACACCGCGGCCGAGGGCCTCGCCCGCTTGCGGCAGGACGCGCGGGTGGACCTCGTGCTCGTGGAGCTGCCGCACGACGTGGCCTCCCTCGTCGGCGCCATCGCGCGCGAGCGCATGGCCGTCCCGGTCGTCGCCTGCGGCACCGATGCGGACCCGATTGCCGCCGAGCAGGCCATCCTTGCTGGGGCTCGCGAGTTCCTGCCGCTTCCGCCAGACCCGGACCTGATCGCCGCCATCCTCGAGGCGGCCTCGGGCGAAGTCGCTGCCCCGCTCGTCGCGCGCGACCCGATGATGCTCGCAACGCTGCGCCGCGCCGAGCAGGTCGCCTCCTCGGAAGCCAGCGTGCTCATCGTGGGCGAGAGCGGCACCGGCAAGGAAGTGCTCGCCCGGCACATCCATCGCCGCTCGCGCCGAGGCAGCGGCCCCTTCGTTGCCCTCAACTGCGCTGCGATCCCAGAGAGCCTGCTGGAGAGCGAGCTGTTCGGTCACGAGCGCGGCGCTTTCAGCGGCGCGCTTGCCCGGCGCGTCGGTAAGTTCGAGGCGGCCGACGGCGGCACGCTTCTGCTCGACGAGATCAGCGAGATGGACATCCGGCTGCAGGCGAAGCTGCTCCGCGCGATCCAGGAGCGCGAGATCGATCGCCTCGGCGGCGCCGGGCCGGTGCGCATCAACGTGCGCCTCCTCGCAACCAGCAATCGCGATCTCCCGGCCGAGGTCGCCGCCGGGCGATTCCGCGAGGACCTCTACTTCCGGCTCAACGTGGTCAGCCTGCGCGTTCCCCCGCTGCGCGAGCGCCCAGCCGACGTGCCGGCGCTGGCCGACTACTACGCGCGGCGCTACGCCGAGGTGAACGGACTTCCCTTCCGCCCCTTGCTGCCGTCCACGCTCGGCCGGCTAAAGGCACACTCCTGGCGCGGCAACGTGCGCGAGCTGGAAAACGCGATGCACCGGGCCGTCCTGCTCGCCGAAGGCGATGCGATCGACCCGGAGGTGATCGAGCTCGCGCCCAGTCCCAGTGCAGCCGCGCCGCTCGCAGCCCTGACCGCAGCGCCGGGCGATCTCGGGGGCGTTGCCGGGCTCGTCGGGCGGACGATGGACGAGGTCGAGCGGGAGCTGATCCTGGAGACGCTGAGCCACACGCTCGGCAACCGCACGCATGCGGCGACGATCCTGGGCATCTCCATCCGGGCGCTGCGCAACAAGCTGCGCGACTACGCTCAATCCGGCGTGTCCGTGCCGCCTCCCCCAGGGGCCATGCCCGGCGCCCTGCCGACTCTCGCGCACGCGGGGTAGCCGGTGCTGCCTGCCGCCTTGCAGCCGCTCGCCTTACGCCTGGGCGCCGCGCGCCTCGGCCGGCTCAATCCAGGCAGTGACGTCGGCCTTGCTGTCGGCGTAGTGGCGCTGCTCGCCATCCTCATCCTGCCGCTGCCGACCGCGCTGCTGGACCTCGGGCTGGCGCTCTCGATCACGGCGTCCGTGCTCGTGCTCATGGTGGCGCTCTTCCTCAAGCGCCCACTCGACTTCACGAGCTTCCCGACGCTCCTGCTCCTCACCACGCTGCTGCGGCTTGCGCTGGAGATCGCGACGACGCGGCTGATCCTCTCCCATGGCAACGAGGGGGCGGGTGCAGCGGGCAACGTCGTGCGCGCCTTCGGCGGTTTCCTCATGGGCGGGGACGTGGTGATCGGCCTGATCCTGTTCGCGATCCTGCTGATCGTGAACTTCATGGTCATCACGAAAGGCTCGGGCCGCATCGCCGAGGTGGCCGCGCGCTTCAGCCTCGATTCGATGCCCGGCAAGCAGATGGCGATCGACGCCGATCTCTCGTCGGGCCTCGTTAGCCAGGACGGGGCACGCAAGCGGCGGCAAGAGCTGGAGGAGGAGAGCGGCTTCTACGGCGCCATGGACGGCGCGGCCAAGTTCGTGCGCGGCGACGCCATAGCCGCGGTGATGATCACGGGCATCAACATCATCGGCGGCCTCGCGATCGGCCTCGTGCGCCACGGCATGGCCTTCGGCGACGCGGCGCAGACCTTCACGACGCTGACCGTGGGCGATGGGCTGGTAAGCCAGATTCCGGCGCTGCTCGTCTCGACGGCGGCAGGCATCGTAGTGACGAAGGGTGGCGTCGAAGGTCCGGCGGACAAGGCGCTGGTGCGCCAGCTCGGCGGCAACCCGAAGCCGCTCGCGCTCGCGGCGGGTGCGGCGGTCGTGCTCGGCGCCATGCCGGGGTTGCCGATGCTGCCGTTCCTCGCGCTCGCGGGCCTCTCGGGAGGAGCAGCCTGGATGCGCTATCGCTCCCCGTCGGCAACTGCGGCTGACGCGCCGGCGGAGCCTGCCGCGCCGAGCGAGCCACCCATCACCGACGCGCTTCGCATGGACGCGATCAGGTTAGAGCTTGGCTACGGGCTGCTCACGCTCGCCAGCGGCAACTCACCGCGCTTGACGGAGCAGATCCGGAGCCTGCGCCGCAGCATCGCCACCGAGATGGGCTTCGTGCTGCCGCCCGTCCGCATCCAGGACAATCTCCACTTAGGCGCCGACGCCTACAGCATTCGCGTCAAGGAGGTCGAGGCCGGGCGCGGCGAGCTGAAGCCGGCCCAGCTGCTGGCGATGGACCCGAAAGGCGGCCTGCCGAACCTGCCCGGCGAGCGCACGACCGAGCCCGCCTTCGGGCTGCCCGCTCTCTGGATCGAACCCGTGCAGCGCGAAGCGGCCATGGCGCTGGGCGCTACCATCGTGGACCCACCGACTGTGCTCGTCACCCATCTCACCGAGCTCGTGCGCGAGACGATGGCCGAGCTGCTGAGCCATGCCGAGACGCAGAAGCTGCTCGACGAGCTGCCCCGCGAGCAGCAGAAGCTCGTGGCCGACCTGATCCCGAGCCAGTGCAGCGTCGGCCTCGTGCATCGCGTGCTGCAAGGGCTGCTCGCCGAGCGGGTCAGCCTACGTGACCTCCCCACCATCCTGGAAGGCGTCGGCGAGGCGTGCGCGGGTGGTTTGCGCGCCGTCTCCAGCATCGTCGGCCACGTTCGCACCCGCCTCGCCCGGCAGATCAGCGACAGCCATACCGGGTCCGGCGGCTTCATCCCGCTCGTCACCTTGTCGCCGGAGTGGGAGAGCGCGTTCGCTGAGAGCCTCGTCGGGCCACCGGAAGACCGGCAGCTCGCCATGGCGCCCTCCAAGCTCAGCGAGTTCATGCAACGCTTCCGCGCCGCCTTCGAGCAGGCCGCAGCAACAGGCGAAGCGCCCGTGCTGCTCTGCTCGGGCGGCATCCGCGGGCACGTGCGCGCCATCGTCGAGCGCATCCGGCCGGCAACGCCGGTGCTCGCTCAGGCCGAGATCTTCCCACGCGCGCGGATCCGCACGATCGCGACGATCCAGTCGGGAGCGCCAGCTTAGCGGAGATCGAGCACGATCTTGCCGGGCACGTTACCCTGTTCCAAACGGCTCTGCGCGGCCTGCACCACGTCGAAGGGGAACACGCCGGCGATGAAGGGACGAACCTTGCCCTCCTCGATCAGCCGGCCGATCTCGGCGAGCTGCTCCCCGTTCTCGCGCGCCATGAAGTTCGTACCGCGGGCGCCATGCTGCTTCGCCTTCGCCTCATCCGGCTTGGCCAAGGTGGACACGATGATGCCGCCGGGCTTGAGCACGGACCAGGACCGTTCCTGCGTCTCGCCGCCGATCAGGTCGAACACCACGTCAATGTCGCGGGCCACATCCTCGAAGCGCTGAGTCTTGTAGTCGATCGCCTCGTCGGCTCCCAGCTCGCGGGCGAAGCGCTTGTCGTCGCCAGCGACCGTCGTGAGCACGGTGGCGCCGCGAGCCTTGGCGAACTGCACCGCGAAGTGGCCGACGCCGCCGGTGCCGCCGTGGATGAGCACGCGCTGCCCCGCCTGCAATCCGCCATGGTCGAACAAGCCTTGCCAAGCCGTAATCCCCGCGAGCGGCACGGCGGCAGCCTGGATGTGATCCAGGTTCTCCGGCTTGGCCGCCATTTCGACCGCCTTCACCAGCACGTAGCGCGCATACGCGCCGCGGTCGCGCCCGAGCATCGCGAAGATCGGATCGCCCTTTTTTAGCGTATGCGCGCGAGTGCCCAGGAGCTCGACCGTACCGGAGAGATCTCGGCCCAGCGTCACGGGCAGCTGATCCTCCTTCACCGCCGGGTAGCTGCCGGAGCGTGTCTTGTAGTCCACCGGGTTGATGCTCGCGGCGACAACCTTGACCACGACCTCGTCGTCCCGCGGCTCGGGCACGGGCACGTCCTCGATCTGCAGGACCTCCGGCCCGCCGAAACGGTGGATACGGACGGCCCTGTTCCTCAGCGCCGCAGTCCCGGTCTGCTGTTCCCTCGCTGTGCCGCTCATGGATGCTGCTCCCCGCTGACTGGTTGTCTTGCCAACGTGGCAGCACCGGCGCGATTCCATCACGATCTCCCGCGCTACTCACGAACGCGGGGCCGAGCGTTATCGTGCCGGCGCGCTCGCGGCCGGGTCGGGCGGCTGCAGCGTGATCGCCTGCAGTCCGAAGCCGTGCGCCTTGTGCTTGAGGTGCCCGGCCGCGTTGCTCAGAAGCGGATAGGGGATGACCAGCTCGAGCTGGGCGAATCCGCTGGCCAGCGTGGCTGCCGGAACGCGAATGACAAAATGTCCTGTCGCGTGAAACGGCACGTCCCACTGCGCCACGGCATGGCCAGCTGCAAGGACGGTGACCGGCTGCATCCGGCGCGGCGAAGAGCCGTAGGCCGTCGCTTCGACCGCGAAGGTCGCGTCCCCCGTCCAGCCTGGAGGAAGTGGCAGCAGCAGCAGCGCGCGCTCCCCCGTGGTCCAGACGCCTAAATCCTCTGGGGCGAGCCAGCCCGCCGCGAGCAGCGCACCACCCTTCCCCGCGCTCGTGAAATCAACGGCATGACCGGGCACGAGCGCCGGCAGCGGCGGCGCTGCGACGGGCGTCAGGTGTCCCGCGGCTACCGCCTCGGCCGCCGCCTGGCCGCACACGGCCCCCTGCTCGAACGTCGCGCACCGACCCGAGCGCGCCGCGAGGAACAGCGTCGCCGCCGGCACGCTGCGCCGCAGCAGCATGTCGAGCCGTTGGCCGTTCTCGCCGAGCGCCGCAACCGCATCGAAGCGCCCACGGCTGCAGATCGCGGGATCGGATCGGGCGATTGGACCACCATCAACGGTGCCGCCGCCTCGCTCGACGGCCAGTGCAGCCTGGCGGATAAGCTCATGGTCCGGGTCGCCAGCACAAGAGAAGCTCGGGATCATGCGGACGTCGTGCCCGGAGAACGGCCCACCGCGCCACGGCCCGGCGTCGAATACGGCCGGCTTCGGCCGCGACGCATACTCCTCGGCGAGCGCCCGGCGTACCACGCCTGTATCCACCGCTTGCAGAAGCAGAGCCGTGCCCAGCAGAACGCCGACCAGCCTGCGGCGCGGAATGCGGTCCAGCACGAGGATGGACCAAGCCAGGGCGGCGTAGGCAACCGGCCAGAACATCCGTCCCGAGCTGCGCACCTGGCCGAGCCACTGCTCGAGTGTCTCGGATAGGTGGAGGTTCAGCACGGGCGTTGTGCCGACGAAGATCTTGTTGCTCAGCGCGAAGAGCGTCAGCGCGAGCAGCATCGCTCCGAGAGGCACGCCCACACGCAGCTCAGCCATCCGGCCGCCGCGAGCGAGGCGCGAGGCCAGCGCGACGGCGACGACCAGCAGGATGCCTGCACCGAGATAGTTGAAACCTTCATACTGCCCGCCAGTCGCATCGAGGAACGGCATCGCCTCGCCCGTCAGCGCTTCGGCCAACCCGGATCGCTGCGGCAGAACCGGCGAGAGCAAATTCATGGAGAAGATGCCGAAGCCTCCGTCGCTGCCCGCCTGCGTGTAGCCCAGCACCCAGGCGGACACGGCGGAGCACGCGAGGACGATGCCCAGCCCCCACGCGGCACGCGGCAGGGCACGGATGCCGAACCGGGCTGTATCCGCGAGCAGCGCGCCCACAGCGACCGCCGCGACCATCACAAAGAGGTAGGCGTGGATACCGATGGAGAACGCGCCGAGGGCGGCCAGCGCGGCGATGACCTTGCAGGAGACGCCTCGACGGATGGCCCAGGCTGCGACCGCCAGGGCCAGCACGATCACCCAGTGCGACGACAGCGCGATGTGCCAGACGGTGCGCATATACCAGGCTGGCAGCATCGCGCCGAGCGCCGCGCCGATGAGCACGCTCTCCGCCCGGCGCACTCCTAGCGCGAGCAGCAGCAGCGCGAATGCGACAGGCTGCAATACGACGGAGGGCACCGCCACGAGGCCGATCACGCTGATGTCGCCAACGCCCAGACCGGCCGCCTTCACCAGGATGGCGACCCACGGAGCGCTGTCCGTATAGACGATGGATACTGGCTTCCCGCCGCTGAGCAGCTTGCTCGTGACCCCGAGCGGGAAGTGCCACGCCGGGTCGCGCAGGAACGCCTCCGCGCCCAGCACCGCCTGCGACGCGTCGCCCTGCGGAAGCTGCCACAGCGGATCGGACGGGAGCAGGACGCCCGGCCCGACGGTGAGCCAGAGATGTGCCAGGCCGAGAAGGGCCGCGGCGGCGACCAGCAAGGCTCGCCGTCGAGTAGCCGGAACGCTCCGCCCAGTTGTCGCCGTCCACGTTTGGCTCAGTGCCGCGAGCATCCCCTCCCCTGTCCGCTGGCGGCCCGGTGCGACGAACCAGAGACTACGCAATCACTCTGCCGTGATCGGCCTTCGGTAGCAACAGGGTGGCACCTGCCTGCCCTCCTTCCTGCGCCGTCGCGAAATTCCAAGGGCTGCCTGCATCCAAGCTGTCTGCTCAGAGCGAGAGGAGTCGTGGCCACTTCTGGCCGCCTGTTCGGAGGAACCCATGAAGACGCACGCTCTCCTCGCCGCTACGTTCACGCTCCTCGCCGGCACGGCGCTCGCGCAGATGCAGTCGCAAGGCACGGTCCGCGTCGGCGGACAAGCGATGTATCCGTCGAAGACGATCGTCACGAACGCGGTGAACTCCAGCGATCACACTACGCTGGTCGCGGCCGTGAAGGCGGCCGGCCTGGTCAGCACCCTGAACGGCCCCGGCCCGTTCACCGTGTTCGCGCCGACGAACGAGGCCTTCAGCGATCTCCCGGCAGGCACGGTCGAGACGCTGCTCAAGCCGGAGAACAAGGCTACCCTGACCAAGATCCTGACCTATCACGTCGTGCCAGGCGACTGGAGCACGATGAAGATCCGTGCGGCGATCCTGCAGGGCGACGGCGTCGCCACGCTCAAGACGGTCGAGGGCGGCACACTGCGCCTGATGATGAACGGCACCAGCAACATCTCGGTCGAGGATGAAAAGGGCGATGTTGCCGATATCACAGTCGCGGACGTGAATCAGTCGAATGGCGTGATCCAGGTCGTGGACAAGGTCCTGATGCCCAACTGACGCAGGCATCCTTGTTGCTGGGCTCGCTTTCTCTCACTGTCACTTACGCGTGGCCTCGGACTTGGTCCGAGGCTATGCGTGGTGTGGACGGCAGCGAGAGGGAGCGTGATGTTCGACACCAAAATCGCCATCGTCGTGCGCGAGGACTTGGCTACGTGGCAGAAGCTGAATGTCACGGCCTTCCTGACCAGCGGCATCGTCGGCGCGAACGAGGGCTTGCTGGGCGAGCCTTACGAAGATGCCGCCGGCAACACCTACAGCCCGCTCGTGATCCAGCCCATGATCGTGCTGAGCGCAGACGCCGACACAATTAAGGCGATCTATCACCGCGCCATGGAGCGGGGCGTCAGGCTGTCGCTCTATATCGAGGATATGTTCTCGACCGGCCACGACGCGGCGAACCGGGCGGCGGTGAAGCAGTATGCGCCCGAGGCCATGGATGTCGTCGGGCTCGCGCTGCGCGACGACAAGAAGATGGTGGACAAGATCACCAAGGGTGCCCGCATGCACGCTTGAACGATTCCCGGCGGCCCAAGCCTCGGATCAGCGCCTACTCCTGGAGCGTCACCTTGCCGGCCGAGACGACAGGACCTGTTGGCTGGCCCGTCGGCGAGCCGCCTTGCGGCTCTAGGCTGACCAGGAGTTGCGTCCCTGGGGGAAGATTGGCAGTGACAGTCCGGCCGCCGGCTGGCAGCACGCCGAGCGATTCCGGCCGCGTCGCCCCGGCGCGAAGCGCCCACAGCTCCAGATCCTTCCCCGTCGCAACCTGCACCGTCCCGGCGGGACGAAGGCGAAGTCCCCCGGCTGCGGCGTCGGCGACGAACACTGGAGCACCACCCGGCGGCGCGAGCACGGCTACCGGCTGCTGCGGAGGCTCGCGGAAGTAGGCGAAGGCGGCGAGCGCGGCAGCGAGCGCGAGCGATCCCGCCGTCGTCGCCCGCCAGAACGCGACTCTGCGCACGGGATGCGGGCGCGAGGGGTCGAGCCGCCGGGCCTCGGCGGGCGACGGGCCGCTGACGGCGGCGGACCGCGTGGACGCTTCGATCCGCGACCACAGCTCGGGCGGCGGCGCGCTCGGAGGCACGAGGCTTGCCAGCGGCGCCAGCCGGCGCTCCCACGCCTCGACCGCCGCGCGGAACGCGGCGTCCCGCCGCATGAGATCCTCGGCCCGGCGCGCTTCGTCCGCGTCGAGGGTGCCGAGCGCATACTCGGCCGCGAGCAGGTCCCGGTCCTCGGTGCCGCTCATGACTGGAGGCACTCCCGGAGCGACGCGAGGCCGCGCCGTATCCAGGACTTGACCGTGCCGAGCGGTGCCCCGAGCCGCTCGGCCAGCTCGCTGTGGGTCAGCCCGTCCGTGAACGCGAGCACCAGGAGCCGCCGCCGCTCGGGATCGAGCGTCTCAAGGCATCGGCGAAGCGCTTCCGCCTCGGCGTCGCCGACGAGTTGGTCGAGCGGATCGGGTGCATCGTCCGGCTCATCGGCCGGCTCGTAGCCGAGCACGTCCCGCCCGCGGCGGCGCGCGATATCGAGCGCGCGGTAGCGCACGAGGCTGTTCAGCCAGACTTCGGCCGTGCCTCGTTCCGGGTCGAATCGGCTGGCCTGCTGCCAGACCTGGACGAACGCGTCGTGCACGGCATCGGCGGCGAGTGCCGGCTGCCTGGTGATGCGGAGTGCTAGGCCGTAGAGCCGGCGGCTGCAGCGCTCGTAGAGCTGGCCGAACGCTACGCGGTCCCCCGACGCGCAGAGGCGCAGGAGGCGCTCGGTATCCGAATCGCGCGTCGGCTCGGTCCAGGGGCGCACGACACCGGGCATACAAAGGCACGACGGCCACGGCAAGCGGCTAAGAACTGACGCCCCGAGGTCGAGCGAACAAGCGTCCATGAAGGAACTACGGGCGAATATCGCCTCGGATGCACCTGTGCTTACAAGAACGACACCGGATCCACGTCCACGTCCACGCGCACGCTGCGGCCGACCGCGACCTGAGCGAGCCAGCCGCGCAGGAGCGGCTGCACCGCGATGTCGCGCCGCGTCTTGAGCAGGAGCCGTCGGCGATGCCGTCCGCGGAGGATGGCGAGCGGCGCCGGCGCTGGGCCGAGCACTAGGATCCCGTCGCCGCGCGGCGCCGCCCCGCCCAGGTCGCGCGCTGCCTCGTCCGCCGCCTGGGCCGTGTCTGCGCTGACGATGAGCGCGGCGAGCCGGCCGTAGGGCGGCCAGTGCCCAGGACGGCGCAACTCGGCCTCGCGCTCCATGAACTCGCCCAGGTCGCCGCCCATGAGCGCCTGCATGACGGGGTGCTCCGGGCTGAAGGTCTGCAGGAGCACGCGCCCCGGCGCTTCTGCCCGGCCGGCGCGGCCGGCGACCTGATGGAGAAGCTGCACCGTTCGCTCCGCCGCGCGCAAATCGCCGCCCGCGAGGCCGAGGTCTGCGTCCACGACGCCGACGAGCGTGAGATGCGGGAAGTGCCAACCCTTGGCGACGATCTGCGTGCCGATGATGAGGTTCACCTCGCGCGCGGCGATGGCGTGGGCTGCCTCGGCGGCGGCATACGGTCCCGGCATCGTGTCGCTCGCCATCACGAGCCGCCGCGCGTCGGGGAAAACGGCGGCCGCCTCTTCAGTGATCCGCTCGACGCCGGGCCCGATCGGCACGAGGCTACCGTCTGCGCCGCAGGTCGGGCAGTTCGGCGGGATCGGCTCCATGTGGCCGCAGTGATGGCAGGTGAGCAGCTTGCGCGCGCGGTGCTCGACGAGCCAGGCGGTGCAGTTCGGGCACTGCATCCGGTGCCCGCACGCCCGGCACAAGGTCAGCGGTGCGTAGCCCCGGCGGTTCAGGAACAGCATCGCCTGCTCGCCGCGCGCCAGCGTCTCCGTTACGGCCTCGACCAGCGGCGGCGACAGAAAGCGCCCGCGGTCGGGCGGCGATAGGCGCAGGTCAATCGCCGCGACCTCGGGCAGACGCGCGCCGCCGTGCCGGGCGGCGAGCGTGATGCGCCGGTAGCGTCCGGTCTCGACGTTGGCGAGCGTCTCCAGGCTCGGCGTCGCCGACACGAGCACGGCTGGCGCGTCCGAGAGCCGCGCCCGGACCACCGCCATGTCGCGCGCGTGATAGACGACGCCGTCCTCCTGCTTGAACGCGGTCTCGTGCTCCTCGTCCACGACGATGAGACCCAGGTCTGGGAACGGCAGGAACAGCGCCGAGCGCGCTCCCACCACGACCTGCGCCGTCCCGTCCGCGGCGGCGCGCCAGGTGACGCGCCGCGTGCGGCTTGAAAGGTCCGAATGCCACACTGCGGGCGGGACGCCGAAGCGCCGCTCGAAGCGCTCCAGCCACTGCGACGACAGCGCGATCTCGGGCAGCAGGACCAGCGCCTGCCGTCCCTGTGCCAAGCACTCGGCGACCGCTTCGAGATAGACCTCGGTCTTGCCCGATCCGGTCACGCCGTCGAGCAGGGTGACGCTGAAGCGCTTCGCGGCGACGGCGCCGCGCAGCGCCTCGGCCGCGCTGCTCTGCGCCGGCGAGAGCGTGAAGCCAGGGTGCGCCGGGTCCGGGGCGGCGAAAGGCGCGCGTGCCGGGAGGGCCACGGGCAGGAGCAGCCCGGCGTCCGCCATGCCGCGCACGACGCCGGGCGAAACGGTGGCAGCGCGCGTGATGTCCGCCGTGCTGCGCTGTGTGCCGTCCGCCATGAGGGCAACGACGCGCTCGCGCGCCTCGGTCAGCCGGGTATCCGTGGGCAGCTCCGCGAGGCGCCAGCCGGGCTGCGGCGTCTCCGGGCGGAGCGCGTTGATGCGCAACACCATGGCCAGCACCTCGCCGGGGGAGGCCAGCGTGTAGCCGGCCATCCAATCCACGAAGCGACGCAGCGCCGCCGGCAGGGGCGCCGCCGGGAGCACCGCCGAGATCGGCCTAAGCTTGTGCTCCGCCACGGACGGGCCGCTCGGCGTGTCCCAGACGACGCCGACCTCCTCGCGCCGGTTGAGCGGGGCCAGCACAAGGTCTCCCGGCCGCGGCGCGAGCGAATCGGGCACCGCATAATCGAACGTTCCTTGGAACGGATAGGGCAGCAGCACCGGAACCCGCTTTCGCGGTTGCGGCGCAGCCTGTAGGCTCGGCTCGGACTGGGGCTGGCGACGCCGGCTCACAACTCTCTCGGGCGCAATGAACAACCAGTGAACATCCGCACAGATGACCCCGCACGGCGGGGATTGCAACCGGATCGGGGACCTGATCCGCGCGACGTAGCCCGCTTCCTTCGGCGAAACCCGGCCTGGCTTGCAGGGCAGGCGGAGCTATGGCGCGTGCTGGAGCCGCCGCGCCGGGTGCACGGGGAGCGGATCGCCGACCACATGGCGGCGATGCTCACGGCCGAGCGCGCGCACGCCGCGTCCGTTGCCGCTCGCGCGACCGCCGCCGCCGGAGTCGTGGCGCGCGTGCAAGCCGCGGTGCTCGCGGTCATCGCGGCGAGCGATCCGGTGGACTGCGCCGTTCACGAGTGGCCGGGCCTGCTCGGTCTCGATGCGGTCGCGTTCTGCGCGGAGGGAGTCGAGGGACGGCTGCCTGGCGCACGGCCGCTCCCGCCTGGCACAGCGCAGAGTTTGTTGGGCACTGCACCCGCCCTCGTTCGGCCCGGCCTCGCCGACCCGCTGCTGCATGGCGAGGCGTCAGGGCTCGCGCGCACGGAGGCCCTCGTCGCGGTGCCGCTCGCCGAGCCCGCGCTCCTCGCCCTCGCCTGCCGCGATGCACGGGCGCTGACCCCGGACGGGACGGCACCGCTCGCGTTCCTCGGACGGGCACTGGCTGCGGCGCTGAGCCGGGCGTGACGGGACACGAGGCCGCGCGCACCTACCTCGCTTGGCTCGGCACGGAGCGGCGCGCATCGCCCCTTACCGTCGAGGCCTACGGGCATGATCTTGCGGGATTTCTGGGCTTCCTCACGGGGCATCTCGGCGCGGAGCCGGATCTTGCGGCGCTGGCCGGACTGTCCCAGGCTGACCTGCGTGCGTGGCTCGCCGCCAGTGCCGCCGCGGGCGCAGGCAATGCGACGCGGGCGCGGCGGCTCGCTGCCGTGCGCGGACTTTTCCGCTACCTGACCCGGCGCCACGGCATCGCGAACCCGGCACCCACGCTGCTCAGCACGCCCCGCGTCCGCCCACCGGCACCGCGTGCCCTCTCGCCCGCTGACGCATTGGCGGCCACGTCGGGCGAGTCTGCCGCCACGCCGTTCATCGAGGCGCGGGACGCCGCGTTGTTCACGCTGCTCTACGGCTGCGGCTTGCGCATTGCGGAGGCGCTGGCGCTCGACGTGCGCAACGCGCCGATGCCGGGCGGCGGTGAACCGCTTCGGGTGATCGGCAAGGGAACCAAGGAGCGCCTCGTTCCCGTCCTGCCGGCCGTGCGCGAGGCTGTCGCGGCCTGGCTCGCCGTCTATCGCCCGGCATCGCCTGCCCTGCCCCTGTTCCCCGGCGTGAAGGGCGGTCGGCTCAACGCCGGCGTGGCACAGCGGAGCTTGCGCGAGCACCGGCGTGCCTTGGGCTTGCCGGAGCACGCGACGCCGCATGCGCTGCGCCACTCCTTCGCGACGCATCTGCTCGCCGGCGGCGCGGATTTGCGCAGCATCCAAGAACTGCTAGGTCACGCAAGCCTGGGCACGACGCAACGCTACACGGCGGTGGACGAGGCACACCTGCTCGCCGCTTGGCGCCGGTCGCACCCGCGGGCCTAGACCGCAGTCGCCCTGACTGTGGTCAGGGCGACTGCGGTCTAGGTTGTCTGGACCTGCGATTCACGCCCTGACTGTTTCCAGTCAGGGCGACCGCGGTCTGAGCCGGTTCGCGTCCCGATCGGGACGCGAACCGCGCGAGGACGGAAGCTACTTCTTCTGACCGTCCGGTCCGTACTGCTCCAAGAAGGCGACGACGTCCTTGGCCTTCTGCTCCCCCTCCGGGCCGTGGAAGCCCGGGAAGGCCATTTTCGTGTGCGGCACAACCTTCTGCGGGTTTTGCAGGTACGACACCAGCTCATCCGGCGTCCAGGTGATCCCGGAACCCTTGTTCGCTTCCGAGTAGTTGTAGCCGGGATACGTGCCGGCCTTGCGCCCGACAACGCCGTTCAGCACCGGCCCGACGGCAATATGCGCGCTCGGGCCGATCTGGTGGCAAGCCCGGCAGACCACGAAGTCCTTCTCGCCCGCGGCAGCGTTGCCGCCCGAGGCGTTCTGCGCCATGGCCGGTGCCGCCGAGACGACCAGCAGCCCCGCTATCAGGAATGAACGCACTACCTTTCCTCCCTTTTCTCGTGTGAGTTCGTCATCCGCGCGTCAGGCGGACGCACCACGCCGACTGTCGGCGACGGCGTGGAATGCTGTCAACACAGTGATGCCGCGGCACTCAGGCCCCTTTGCGCTCGGAGTTTGGCCATTCGCAACGCCAGCGCGCCACGCGCACGCCAGGGTGCTCGCCAACCCACTGGGCGATGTAGGGCGGCGCGTGCAGCGCGCAGCTGCGCGGCGTGCCGCCCTGCGCGTCGAACAGGATGTGCTGCTCCTGACACACGGCCGGGTTGGCGAGCGAGCAGACGAGGACGATTAGATCCAGCATGGTCGTGACGATCTCCAGAACGCGATAGGAGCTTGTGCTACTCTGTCATCCGGGAAGAGGCTCAGATGCGGCACCGCGCGTAATCTGACGGAACTGTGTTCAGCCCGCCACGAGGATCTCTCCCTTTCCGAGGCTCGCCATGTCACCGCCGAAACGCCGTGCCGGCGCTCTGGCGAGCGCCGCGGCGGCCGGGCTGAGCGGCTGCAACGCCCGCGCGAGCAGTGCCCGGAATACGCCACCCTCAGCCTCGTCCAGAGGCACGAAGGTAGGCAGAAGTTCCGGGACCGCACCCCCGAGCAGCACCGTGCCGCGACGCATGAGGCTGCCCGGCATCGCGCCGGCGCCGCCGCAGACGACCATCGTGCCGGCGATCAGGCGGCTCGCGACCAGCTCGCCAACACGACCCTGCACCACGATCAGGCCACGCCGCAGCCGGTCGCCCGCGCGCCTGCCCGCGTTGCCGCGCACCACGACGCTGCCGCCGGCCATGCCCTCGACCTCGCCTGCGAGCGGGCCGCCGAGGAAGTCGCCGCAATCGCCCGAGATCTCGACCGCTCCGCCCTGCATCCCGGACGCTGCCCAGTGCCCGGCGCTGCCGCGCACCTCCAGCCGCCCGCCCCGCATCTGCCTCCCCACGCGCAGGCCAGCGTCGCCTTCGAGCACGATCGTGCCCGACGCCATGCCCTCGCCAACGCCGTCGAACCGCGGCGAGCCGCCCTCGATCCTCACTTCGTCCGCCTCGCCCATGGCGACGCGGAACACGTCGCCGACCTGCGCGGGCGCGCGCGTCGTGTTGAGCGGCAGGCGCTCGATCTCCGCTTGCGAGAGCTTGGCAAGCCGCTCTGGCACGAGCGGCGCGAGGTCGAGCCGCTGCTCGGGCTCGGCGCGAAGGGTGAAGCGGAGCTGCGCCATCAGAGCAGGTCCCGCAGGTGGTAGTGATGCTTGCCGAGCTTGCCGCCGTAGTTGCCGGCGCTCACGCGGTAGGCGCCCCGCCCCGGCCCGAGCGAAGTTACTGCAGCCAGCCCGGCGCGCATCGCCGCCGCGACCGCATCGCTCGTCAGCCCGTCTATGACGATCTCCAGCACGGCCCTCGTGTCCTCATCGAGGGCCGAGCGCACGCTAGTCCCCCGCAGCGTCGGGCAGTAGGCGTCGTTCGTGGATGCGGACAAAGACTTATACTTGGAGCCGACCTTGGAGCCGGAGCGCGCGATGCCGCCGGGGAAGGGTGCGATGGCGCCGCGCGTCGCCAGGACCGCCTCCGCGACGGCCTCTGCCGCGCGCAGCGCCGCCTCGCCCGAGCGCGCGAGGAGGATCAGGTTGCCGCCGCCGACCGCGCCCTTCGTCAGCCCCGTCTTGCCCTCGATGACGAACTCGCCGTCCATCACCGGAATGCGCCAGTATCGCTTGCCGCCGAACCGCTTGCTGATCTGCCAGCCGTCGCCGAAGTAGCGCAGCCCGTCGCCGAGGTTCAGCTGCTCCTCGCCGTCGAGTGCCGCGTAGCAAGCCGAGCCGGGGCTGGTGAGCACGCACTGGCCGACGCGGTTGACGAGTTGCTTCTGCAGCTCCCCCGTGGACCCGGCGCAGAGCACCACGCGCACGCCGGGCCGCCCGTCGGGCGTCTCGTCGGGTGCCAACTCGCTGTCCATCGCTGCCTCGACGCCGCACGCGATGATCGAGGTCGCGAATCCGGTCAGGCTCGCCGCCGCGATGCCGGCCCAGCGCAGCGTAGGTGCTGTGATGAGCAGCGCGGTCCCGCGCATGTCGAAGGCTTCCGCGAAGGTGTCGTCCACGCGCACGCCGTTCTTCTCTAGCCCCCCTTCCTCGCTCATCGGCACGGCACCCCCTCGAAGCTGCCCTGCCGCGGAAGGACGCTCTCGGCCACATCGAACAGGCTCGGCGAGACGCCGTAGTGCTCCTCGTAGAAGCGGCCGAGTTTCCCCTCTATCTGCTGGTCGAAGCCGGGCCGGACCGTAAGCACCCGGCCGAAGCGCTGCCCGCGTGTCTCGCCGTCCTGCGCGATCAGCTCGCCGTCCTTGAACACGAGGGCGGGCGCGCGGAACATCGCGGCCTTGTCCGACTGTGGGCGATAGACGGCGATGTCGGCGCGTCCGCCGGGCGCCAAGTGTCCGCGGTCGCTGAGGCCCAGCAGGCGGGCGGGCGCCGCGCGAGTCATGGTCGCGATCTCGGGCCAGGTGTATTCGCGCGTGATGCCGGGCAGCGTCGTGACCGCCATGGCTTCCTTCGGCAGCGTCTCGATCCACTGGGCGCGCAGCTCGCGGTCCATCAGGAGCGCGAACAGGTCCGGGTAGCTGGTGAACGGCGCGCCGTTCGGATGGTCGGTCGTGAACTGGACGCGCCAGGGGTCGTCCGTGAGCAGGAAGAGCTCGAGCCCCGCCGCCCACTGCACGGCGTTGTGGAAGTTGGTACGGCGATAGCGATAGGGGACGACCCCGAATCCCTGGCCCTCGCTGTCTGAGATGGAATACTTGCGCGGGTAGGCGGTGTCGCGCGCTCCGAACTGGCGCAGGATGTCGCAGGACACCGTGACGGTCTGGCCGAACATGACTTGGCCCACGTCCACGGTAAGGCTCTTATACCGGTTCACCGCCTCGGCGAGCCGGGGTGCTGCGGAGGAGAATTTGCGCGGCCCCTCCGTGCCGTAGGCGTAGAATTGCAGGTGCGCGAGGTGCAGCCGCTGCCCTTCCGCCGCCTCGATGGTGGCGAGCGCGGTCTCCACGTTGCCCGGCACGCCGAGGTTGCTGCAGTGCAGGTGCAGCGGGTGCGGCACGCCGAGCTTGTCCACGGCGCCTTGCAGCGCCTTGATGATCGCCCGCGAGGTGACGCCCGTGCCTGGCACCTCGTCGTCCAGCCCGAAGCTGCGCGCGTTCTCGCGGAAGGCGGCGGCGGCGCCGGGGTTGATCGTTTTGATCCCCAGCGCCCGCGTCCCCGAGAGCGCCCGCCCGGCGTAGTCCGCCACCGCGTCCGCGCTCTCGCCGTCGCGCAGCAGGCGCACCAGGAAGTCCTCGTTGCCGAGCACGGCCAGGATTGCGCGGTCTATGAACGGGATGGCGGCAAGCTCGACCTGCGCCTGCATCGCGGAGTGCGGCGGGATCGCCGGCTCGACGACGAGCGTGAACCCCATCGCTGCGTAGAGCCGACCGATAACCTCGCTTACGGGCACGCAGTCCACCGCCGGACCGCCCCGCAACTCCGGGAGCAGCAACCGCGCCGTGTTCACGGTGGCGCCCGCGATGTGGGAGTGGATGTCGATGCCGCCCGCGAGCACGATGAGGCCCGAGGCATCGTGGCGCGCATCGGGCGCGCGGGCGTCGGGTGCTACGATGCGGCCGTTCTCGAACCAGAGGTCGCCCGTCTCGTCTCGCGCGTTCGCCGGGTCGAGGATGCGTCCGCCCGCGAGCAGGGTCAGCATGGAGCACCACGCTCGCGCAGCGCCGCCGTGATGCCGTCGAGAACGCGGGCGACGGTCGGCACGTCGCGCGGCGCTTCGGCGCGGACGGCTACGAGTGTGCCGGCCTCGGCGCTGAACAGGACGGCATCGTGGTCCACGCCGGGCCGTCCCACGGTGATCGCGACCTCCGGCGGCTTGGCGAACCGGGCGCCCGGCGCCGTCACGGCGACGAGCGGCACGCGGCGCGTCCAAGGCGGCGGCCCCGGCTCCATCGCCTGCACCCAGACAGCCGCGTCCGCCTCGCCGCTCTCCACCATGCGCACCGCGTCGAGGCGCCAGGGATCGTGTTCTGCGTGACCACGGCCGAAGCCGATACGGACCGGGAAGCCGGTTTTCCATCCGAGCGCCCGCGCGACGCCGTCGGCGTTGCCCGGCGCGGGCAGGGGCAGGCCGGCCCATCGCGTCTTCGCGTTCAGGTCGCTGATGAGGCCGCAGAGCGCCTCGACCTCGATCTCGTCCGTGGTGCCGGCGGACCAGACCGCGACGCCGTAGCGCGCCGTCCGCAGCGCTTCGGCCACGCTCGCGAGCGCGCCGTCCGGATCGCCGCCGCTCGCCACGGGACGCCCCGCGACGAGCGCGCGGAGGACGCTGAGCCGCGGAAGCAGCCCATCCGGTGAGAAGCGGAGCACGCGCCGCGGGGCTTCGGGGGTAAGGCTCGGGGCAGGCGGCAGCGTAAATCCTTCGAGGCCAGCGCCGACGAGCAGCACGGTATCCGCCCGCGCACGGGCTAGCAGCGGCGTTGCCACGATCCATCCGTATTCGCGCATCGCGCCAAGGTCGCTCAGCAGAGCGTTCGAGTGCGCGTGGTCGAGAGTAGCGCCGCACGCTTCCGCGAGCGAGGCGGCCGCCTCCGCCCCGGCCGCGCAGGTGCCAAGCCCGGCGATAACCGGGCAGCTCTTCGTGCTCAGGAGGACGGCCGCCTCGCGCACGGCCTCGTCCAGCGCGGCGGCACGGCCGCGGATCAGCACCGTCGTGGTGTCGGTCATGGTAGCCTTAATCGTATCGCACGTAGGCGAAGCGCGCGTCGCCCTCCGGCGTTCCCTCCAGCGCGCCGCCCGCTTTGCCGGGCCGCCACTGCACGATCTCCTCGATCTTGCGCGCCAGCTCGAAATCCTTGTCGGTGATGCCCTTGGCCGAGTGCGTCATCAGCCGCACCTCGACGAAGGCGTAGGAGATGGTCATGTCCGGGTGGTGCCATGCGGCCTCGGCAAGATGCCCCACGGCGTTGACCACCATGAGCGTGCCTTTCCACGAGTGGGTGCGGAACTTGCGTCGGATCCAGCCCTTCTCGAGCTTCCAGTGCGGCAGCTCGCGCGCGAGCCGCTCTTCGACCTCCGCCTCGGTATAGGTGCGCTCCTTGCTGCGAGCCTCGCTCATCGCCTGGTCCCTCCCGCTCGGCAACTTCCAGCGCCGGATGGGACTATGCAACACTGCGGAGACTGGGCCAAGCAAGCGGGAGATGCGGTAATGGCGATGATGGACTCGAACACGTATCGGGAGCAGGTCATGAGCACGGCCGGTTCGCTGGCCGAGGCGCTCGGCGTTGTGATCGCGCTGAATGCCGGGGCGGCGCTCGTCTATTCGGCGCGGGTGATGGACGCCTTCGCTGCCGAGCGCTGATCCGCCTGGCACCGTCGAGGTCGATGCCAGCGCGCGGCTGCACCTTGGATTCCTCGATCTGAGCTTCTCGCTCGGCCGCCGGTTCGGCAGCGTCGGGATGCTGCTCGACGGGCCCGGCACGCGCATCGCGCTGAGCCGCGCCACGGAGACCAGCGTTCGGGGGCCGGAGCGGGACCGGGCGGTGCGGGCGCTCAGCCTCATGGTCGAGCACCTAGCGCTCTCGGGTGGCCACGCGCTGCACGTGATGAGCGCCATGCCGGCGCACGCAGGCCTCGGCTCGGGAACGCAGCTCGCGCTCGCGGTCGCGACGGCCGTGCGCCGCTTGCACGGCATCGCCCCGGATCTGCGCGGCGATGCGGCTCGACTCGGCCGCGGCGCGCGCTCCGGCGTCGGCATCGGCCTCTTCGAGCAGGGCGGACTTGTCGTGGACGGAGGACGTGGGGAGAGCCGGGACACGCTCCCGCCGCTGCTCGCGCGGCTGCCCGTGCCGGACGCGTGGCGTGCGCTGCTGCTCCTCGACCCGGCGGGACACGGCCTCTCGGGTGCCACGGAGCGCGCCGCCTTCGCCGCGCTGCCGCCCATGGCGGAGACGGAGGCAGGGGCGATCTGCCGCCTCGTTCTGATGCAAGCCCTTCCCGCGCTCGCCGAGGCCGACCTGCCGCGGTTCGGCGACGCAATCACGCAGGTTCAGGAGCGCATCGGCGACTACTTCGCCGCCGCGCAAGGCGGACGGTTCACAAGTTCGCGCGTGACGCGGGCACTCACCGCCCTGCGCCGCCTCGGCGCACCCGGCGTCGGCCAGAGTTCATGGGGTCCGACCGGCTTCGCATTCGCCGGCGACGAGGCCGAGGCGCACCGTCTCCGGGATGGTTTGCTCGCGGACGGCGCGGCGGAGGGGCTGGACATCCAGGTCCGCCGCCCTCTCAATCACGGCGCGCGCACAAGGGGAGGACCGTAGCCATGGCGGATAAGCACATTTTGCACATGCTCAGCCCGCTCAAGCACGTCAGCCCATTCGACGTGAACATGGCGCTCGACGCCGGGTTCGACGCAGTCGTGCCTTACGAGGACGTGCAGATCGGCGACGTGACCGGGCTGGTGCAGGACGCGATCTTCTCCCGGCCGCCCAAGGTCGGCGTCCGCACGGGCGTATTCATCGGCGGCAAGGACGCTCAGGTCGCGCTCGACATGACGGAGGCGGCGAAGAAGGCCATGGTGCCGCCGTTCGTTGTCTCGCTGTTCGCCGATCCGGCCGGTTCTTTCACGACCGCGGCGGCGATGGTCGCGCGCGCCGAACGCGTGCTCAAGACGCAGTGCCAGCGCGAGCTGCGCGGCCTACGCCTCGCGGTGTTCGGCGCGACCGGCGTGGTTGGCTTCGCCTCCGGCGTCATCGCGGCGCTCGAAGGCATGGAGGTCACGCTCGTCGGCCACGACGGGCCGGACCGCGTCGCCCGCGCCGCCAAGGAGATCGGGCAGCGTTTCGACACCAAGGTGAGCTCGGCCGACGGCAGCACGGACGAGAGGAAGGAGAAGATCCTCGCGAACTCGGACGTGGCGTTCTGTGCCGGCAAGGCGGGGGTGCAGATCCTGTCCGCCGCGCAGGTGCGCAGCGCGAAGCTGCTCGTCGTCGCCGACGTGAACGCGGTGCCGCCGCTGGGCGTCGAGGGCTTGGACGTCCACGCGGACGGCGCGAAGCTGGGCGACGGCGAGACGCTCGGGATCGGCGCGCTCGCCATCGGGCAGACCAAGTATGGCACCGAGATCGGTTTGTTCCAGCGCATGATCCAGGCCGAGAAGCCCGTGCGCTTCGACTTCCGCGACGCCTTCGTCCTCGCGCGTGAGCTGGTCGCCCAATAGCGCGCAAGATAGCGCGCCGGCCGTGCTGATCGCCGCCCAGTCCGGCCGCGCGCTCGCCGCGGCGGCCCGGCGCGCGGGCTACGTCCCGCTCGTCGCCGACCTGTTCGAGGATGACGATACCCGCGCCCTCGCGTTGCGCACGGCGCGCCTGCCCGGCGGCCTCGGACGGGCGCCGGGCCGTGCGGCGCTGCTGCGGACGCTTGAGCGGCTCAGCGCGGGCAGCCGTCCCATCGGTCTCGCCTACGGTACTGGCTTCGAGACTCGGCCGGAGCTGCTCGACGCCGTCGCAGAACGATATCCGCTGTTGGGCAATGGCGGCGGAACGGTGAAGCGGCTGAAGGATCCCCATGCCTTCGCCGCGCTCTGCCGGGACTGCGCCGTTTCTCACCCGGAGGTCGCCATGAGGCCCGGTGAGGGCGAGTGGCTGGAGAAGCGCGCGGGCGGCACTGGGGGCACCCACGTGCGCCCGGCCCGGCCTGGGCGGGTCCGGCCGCCGCGCTACGTACAGTGTCGGGTCGCGGGCGAGCCGATCTCCGCCCTATTTCTCGCGAACGGGCGTGGACGCGCGCTCGTGCTCGGCTTCAGCGAGCAGTGGACAACCCCCGTGCCGGGCCATCCGTTCTGCTGGGGCGGGGCGGTGCGCCCGGCTCGGCTCGATCCAACGCTCACCTCGGCCATGGAAGCGGCCGTGGGACGCCTCGCTGCCGCAGCCGGACTCGTCGGGCTAAACGCGGCCGACTGCCTCGTCCGTGCGGACGGGTTCGATGTCCTGGAGATCAATCCACGGCCCGGCGCGAGCCTCGACGTGTTCGCCGGTCCGCAGGAGCTGCTCTTCGAGTGGCATGTCGCAGCGTGCCGCGACCGCCAGTTGCCAGCGCAGCCGCCGGGGTTTCAGGGTGCGGCGGCGAGCGCAGTCGCCTATGCGCGCCGGGCGGTTAGCGTGCGGGAGGGCTTCACCTGGCCGGAGTGGGCGGCAGACCGACAAGGTCCGGATCGTCCGGTCCTCGAAGGAGGGCCGCTCTGCACCGTTCTGGCAGAGGCCGAGAATGTCGAGGCGGCCCGCGCGCTCGCGATGACGCGCGTCGAGACCATCCTCGCGATGGTGGAGGGAACATGAGCCTGGACACGATCGGCAAGAATGGGGGGATCAGCGTCAATGCGCGTGCCCAACGCCTGCTCGACGCTCTGTGCGCGGACGCGGCGGCGCTGCGCGTCGGCGTCTCGCGCGGGGCGGCGGGGGAGCGGCTGGTGGACGCAGGGGCGAAGCACCGCGGCGGCATTGAGGCCGGGCTGCAGCTCGCCGCGATCTGCATGGGCGGACTCGGCACCGTGCGGCTCGTACCGGACCCGGCGCTGCCGCGCTGGCCTTGGACAATCTCGGTTGCCTCGTCGCAGCCGGTGACGGCCTGCCTCGCGAGCCAGTATGCCGGGTGGAGCCTCTCCTACGGTGAGAAGCCCAACGCCTTCTTCGCGCTCGGCTCCGGCCCGGCGCGCGCGCTTGCCCGCAAGGAGGAGCTGTTCGGCGAGCTGGGCTACGAGGATCGGGCGGACGACGCGGTGCTGGTGCTGGAGAGCGGCAAGCCCCCTCCCCCGCCGCTCGTCGAGCGCGTCGCGAACGATTGCGGCGTGGCCCCGGCGCGGCTCTCGGTCGTGTTCGCGCCCACGCAGAGCCTCGCCGGCAGCGTGCAGGTCGTCGCGCGCGTGCTGGAAGTAGCGCTGCACAAGGTTCACGCCCTGCATTTCCCTCTCGACCGCATCCTGGACGGCATGGGCGCCGCCCCCCTCTCACCGCCGCACCCGGATTTCGTGACCGCCATGGGCCGGACCAACGACGCGATCATCTTCGGCGGACGCGTCCACTTGTTCGTCTCGGGCTCGGCGGCCGAGGCCAAAGCGCTCGCGGAGGCCCTGCCCGCGTCAACGTCGCGCGACTACGGCAAGCCGTTCGCCGAGATTTTCAAGGCGGCAAAGGGCGATTTCTACGCCATTGACGGGATGCTGTTCAGCCCGGCGGAGGCGATGGTCACGGCGGTCGAGACCGGGGAGACGTTCCGCGGCGGGGAGCTCAACCCGAAGCTCCTCGACGCCTCGTTCGCCTGATGTGACGCCCCGGATCGCGCTGGCGACGGACCCGCCCGACCGGCACGCGGAAGAGTTGGCCGCCACCTTCGCGCTCCTTGGGGCGGAGGCTGTGCCGTTCAGCCTTTCGGCGTGCCACTTCGACGGAGGCAGCGCGTCGGGCCTCGCCATCCCCGGCGTCGGGGCGGCGCTGCCGGACGCGGTATTCGTGCGCTCGATCTCGGGCGGCAGCTTCGAGGCGGTGACGCGCCGGCTCGGCGTACTGCACGCGCTGCGCGCGCTCGGCGTTCCGGTATGGAACGAGGCGCGCGCGATCGAACGCTGCGTGGACAAGAGCACGACGAGCTTCCTGCTCGCGCGCGCCGGGCTGCCGACGCCGCCGGCCTGGGCCGTGGAGGGACGCGACGCCGCCTGCGCCATCCTCGCCCGCGAGGGCGGCCCGCTCGTGCTCAAGCCACTGTTCGGCTCGCAGGGGCGTGGGCTGCGCCTTGTAACGACGCCGGAGGAGCTGCCGGAGCCGGGCGAGGTCGGCGGCGTCTATTACCTCCAGAGTTACATCCCGCCCAACGGCGCGGGGTTTTGTGACCACCGCGTGCTCGTGTGCGCCGGGCAGGTGCTCGCGGCCATGACGCGCCGGGGGGCGGGCTGGATCACGAACGTGCATCAGGGCGGCGAGCCGGAGCCGCTGGAGCTGGACGCGGCGCTGACTGGGATCGCCCTTCGGGCCGCCGCGTGCGTTGGGGCAAGCTACGCGGGTGTAGACATTATGCGCGGCGTGGACGGCCAGGCGCTCGTGATCGAGGTGAACTCCATGCCGGCCTGGCGCGGATTGCAGAGCGTGACGCATGTGCCGATCGCGCGGCGGCTCGCGGAGGCGGTGCTCGCGTCGGTGCGACGGCGATGATCGAGGCCGCCTTCCGCGAGGCGTGCGCGGCGGAGCTGGCGGCGCTCAAGCCGGGCAACGTCCACCGGCACGCCGCCGGGCACGGCATGACGATAGACGATTTCCTGCGTAGCGCGGACGCTGCGGCAGGGCCGCTGTGCCGGGCTGGGGCAAAGCTCGGCGAGCGCGTGCTGGAAGCGGTTGGGGCGACGCGGGCGGCGGTGGGGCAGAACACTAACCTTGGCATCGTGCTGCTCTGCGCGCCGCTGGCGATGGCTGCCGAGCGGGGTGGCTCCGTCCTACGCGCGCCGGAGCTGCGTGCAAATGTGCGTGCCGCTATTGCCGAGAGCGACCTCGACGATGCGGATAGGGTATTTCGGGCCATCGTCCTTGCCTCGCCGGGCGGCCTCGGGACCGCGGCGCGGCATGACGTGCATGCGCCTCCCATAGTGCCGCTCCGCGATGCGATGGCAGAAGCCGCCGAGCGCGACAGCGTTGCCCGGCAGTGGACGACCGGCTTCGCCGACGTGTTCGAGGAAGGGATTCCAGCGCTCGATGCCGCGCTCGCTTGCTGGAACGGTAACGATGCCTTCCTCTGGGCGGTGACTGACGCCTATCTCCGCTTTCTCGCCCGCCTGCCTGACACCCACATCGCGCGCAAGCACGGGACCGTCGCCGCGGAAGCCGTGCGGCAGGAAGCAGAGGCGGCCATCGCTCGCCTCGACGCGAGCGCGCAGTCTGAGGCGCTCGCGCCCGATCTGATCGCCTGGGATGCCTCGCTGAAGCGGCGCAGCCTGAATCCCGGCACCAGCGCTGATCTCACGGTTGCGACGATCTTCGCCTGGCGGCTCGGCAACGCCTTGCGGCCGGGAGGGTTTGCTGATTGAGTGCCGGCCGCCGCAGAAGGGGAGCCCAGGGACATGAGTCTCTCGTGGTTGCGACGACCCCCGGCGGGGGGACAGTCCGGAACACAGCAGCCGCCACAGCAGGAGGAGCCAAGGAAGATGGCAACGATCAACAAGGTTATGGTCGGCGAGTTGCTCGTCGGCGACGGCAACGAGGTCGCGCATATCGACCTCATCATGGGCCCCCGCGGCAGCGCCGCAGAGACCGCATTCTGCAACGCGATGGTCAACAACAAGGATGGGTTCACCTCGCTCCTCGCGATCGTCGCGCCTAACCTGCCGGCCAAGCCGAACACCATGATGTACAACAAGGTCACGATCAAAGGCGCCAAGCAGGCAGTGCAGATGTTCGGCCCGGCGCAGCACGCCGTCGCCATGGCGGTCGCCGACAGCGTCGCCGAGGGCGTCATCCCTCAATCCGAGGCTGATGACATCTTTATCTGCGTCGGCGTCTTCATCCACTGGGAAGCGGCCGACGACAAGAAGATCCAGGAATACAACTATACGGCGACCAAGGAGAGCATCGCGCGCGCCGTGAAGGGCGAGCCGAGGGCGTCGGAGGTCGTGCAGAAGGCCAAGACGACCAAGCACCCGTTCCAGGCCGCTGGAACCTAAGCTACCTGTCCGTCCTGCGTCGCCCGGCCTCAGAGCCGGGCGACCGACTCGATCTCAGCCGCTCCGATGACGCCCGCGTGCAGGGCTGTAGCGACGAGCGCGCCTGCCGCGCCGCACACAGCCGCCGCCCGCAAATCCGCAGCATCACGCACGCCGCCCGCCGCGTAGATGCGCCGCCCCACGCCCGCGCGCGCGACGATCTGGGCGATCCGCGCGAGGTCCGGCCCTTGCCCGGCGCCGACGCGCGCCAGGGTCATGACAATGACCCGCTCCGGCCAGAGCGTCTCGTCGGCCAGGATCTCGGGTGGTCCCTGGAAAGCATCGCCGCGGAAGTCGAGCGAGAGGACGGTTTGCGGATTGTCCCGCATCTCGCGCAGGACGCGGAGGTCCGGCTGCGATTCCGAACCGAGCACGACGCTGCCGCGGCCGAGCAGCGCCAATGTGGCCGCCAGCGGCCTGTCCGGCGGCAAGCCAGCGTCGAGCCATACGTCCGGCGGGCGCGGCAGGGACGCGAGCGCGTCGAGGTTGTCGCCGCGTCCCTCGATGGCGTCGAGGTCGGCGACGTAGAGGAAGCGAAACGGGTAGAACCGCAGCAAGCCGGCGACTACGTCGGACGGCGCGCTGGTTGGGCTGAGCGACGTTCGGATCGGCAGATACTCGTCGCGCCGTCCCTGGCGCGCGTGGACCACCTCGCCACTCTTGAGATCGATCACGGGTATCACGTCCATGGCGCCTAGCTCCGGCGATGCCGTCATCGGATGGGACGTGGGAGGCGCCCACGTCAAGGCGGCGCGCGTGGAAGGCGGGCGAGTCACGGGTGTCGTCCAGCTTGCCTGCCCGCTCTGGCTCGGGCTGGAGCAGCTGCCCGGCGTCTTCGCCGAGGTGCAGGCGCGGCTCGGCCCCGCGGCGATGCACGCAGCGACCATGACCGGGGAACTCGCCGACGCCTTCACAAGCCGCACCGAGGGTGTCGCGCGGCTCGCGGGGATATTGGCAAATGCGACGGCGCCGGCGCGACTGCGCCTCTACGGCGGGCGGGCTGGATTCCTCGACGTGGCCGACGCTGCGGCGCACGCGGACAGCGTCGCGTCCGCGAACTGGCACGCCACGGCGGCACTCGCCGGGCGCTGCGTTCCCGACGCACTGCTGGTGGACATGGGTTCGACCACGACCGATCTGATCCCCGTCGCGGCTGGCCGCCCGGCGGGTGCCGGCTACACGGATGCCGAGCGCATGGCTTGCGGCGAGCTGGTCTATACGGGCCTCGTGCGCACGCCTGTCATGGCGCTGTGCCAGCGCGCGCCGTTCGCGGGCGCCTGGACGCCGCTGGCCAACGAGCTGTTCGCGACCGCCGCGGACGTCTATCGGCTAATCGGCGAGTTGCCCGAGGGCGCCGACCAGATGGCGACCGCGGACGGCCGCGAGAAGACGGTCGCGGCATCCGAGGCCCGGCTCGCACGCATGGTGGGCCGCGACGCGGGCGACGCCCCGCCCGAGGCGTGGCGCGCCCTCGCTGCATGGCTCGCGGAGGCGCAGTTGCGGCAGTTGATGGACGCGGCGTCGCTCGTGCTCTCGCGGGCAAGATGGCCCGACCGCGCGCCTGTGTTGGGCGCAGGCATCGGGCGCCACGTCATAGAACGCCTCGCCGGACGCTTCGGGCGCCCGTATCAGGACTTCGCGGCGCTGCCGCCGCTCGCCTCCGTTGCCGGCGCCGCCGACTGCGCGCCAGCCGTCGCGGTCGCGTTGCTCGCCTGCCCGGCGTAGAACCCGGCCACCGCGGTCATCAGCCACTCCCACGCTTCGCGCTCGCGCGGGCCCGCCGTCTTGCTCACCGCGATCTCCAGGTAGGCGACCTCTCGCTCGACCTTCTCCCGCGGCAGCATGAATAGCCGGCTCACCAGCACCGCGCCCTCAATCACCGCGGCCTGCGCCCGATTGAAGCCCGCAAAGGGCGCGTGCGCCTCCTCGTGGATCACCCGGCACAGGAAACGCGGACGCTGCTCGTCCTCCTCGACGCGCACGACCTCCATTTCCTGATGCGTGATCGCGGCCGAAAGGCGCGGCGGCGGCACAAGGGTGCTCGGCATGAGCGGCCAGTCCCGCCGCCCCGTCAGGCACCCGGCGAAGACGCGCACGTCGTCCACGTGGTTCGCAACCGCGAACGGCACCGCACGAAGGTTGTCGAGCGAGGTGGACGGCTTGAAGGGCGCGATGATCCAGCCGCCGACCGCTTCGGTCAGCCCGAAGGGCGCTACGTGAATGCGGCCGTCCGCGCCGCATGTCGTGACGATCGTCTCACGGATCATCGGCATCCGGCGTTCCCTTCGACACGCCCTTTGCCCTGAGCGTGTGGCCGGCGTCGGCGAGGCGCTTGCGCTCGCGCACGAGAACGGGCGCTGCGACGCCCCAGCCCAGCGGCTCGTCCTGGGCATAGCGCTTGCCGAGACGGTAGGCGATCTCGGCCTTCATCAGCTCCGTGCCGAGATAGAAGGCGTGCGCGCCGTCCGCCTCCACTCCAAGTGCTGGGAAGAATTCGAGCGCCTCCGTGCCGACCTCGTGCATCTTGCCGCTGAAAACGTGGACGCCGTTCTCAGCCGTCGCGATGCGGAAGTTCGCGTCGCGCACCTCTGCTGCCTCGGCGGCGATGTCGGCCGCGCTCAGGGCAAAGGGACGGCGGCCATGCACTTGCAGCAGCCCGTCCGCGTAACCGCGCGGCAGGTCGTCGTTCGCGCGCGCGGCATACATGACGCGCCGGGCAAGGTCGTGCTCGGCGACGGTGCGGCGCGTGTGCGGGCTGACCTGGACGACGAGCACGTTGCGGATGGCGAGTTCCGAGCACACGCCCATGAGGACGGCCGTGACGCCCGAAGAATCGGCGTCGGTCAGCTCCGTGAGGTTGCCCGTTCCCATCAGGATCTCGGCGTCCGGCAGGCGCTCGCGGAGAGCTGCGTAGCGGCCCAGGGATGTTGTGAAGCCGAAGTGGATCGGGTCGAGGATGGGGTCGAGCAGGCATTGTATGCCCCGCGCGCTGGCGGCGTCCGCGGCACGGACGAGCGAGTCGAGGTCGCCGTGGCGGCGCCGGGATCAGCACCGGGACGGCGTCCGTGCCCTCGATCACGTCGAGGGTCGTCTCGGTGAGGCTGAGCAGGAAATCCGCGCCCGCGAGCGCGCCGCGGCGAAGCTCTTCCTGGTTGCCGGAGTCCACGCTAACCCGGAATCCAGACCGCTTGAGGCGCCCGATAGTCTCCTCAAGGTGCGGGAACGGCATGCCGGGCATGCAGCCCAGGTCAACGACATTCGCCCCCTGCTCGCGCTCGGCCTCGGCGCGGGCGAGCAGGGCGTCGGCGGGCAGGCGCGCCGCGTCCACGATCTCGGCGAAGATGCGGATGTCGTAGTGCGAGAGATCGGCCGGCTTGCCTTGCAGGCCGAGGAAACGGGGCAGGTCCGCGATTTCGTCCGGCCCCCGCTCGAAGCGTACGCCGAACGAATCGGAGAGCCGCGCCTCGTCCAGCCCGGCGCGCCCTGGAAACACCACACGGTCGGCCTCGACCGGGCGCGGCAGCCGCCGCAGCACGATCGGCTCCGTCATCAGCGCCGCGACCTTGACGCCGATGTTGGCGATCTCCCAGGCGAAGGGCGCCTTGCCCAGCCCGTCGAGCAGGCGGCGAAGGCGCGGCTCGGCGAGGTGGCCGGTCAGGAACAGGATGCGCTCAGACACGATCCCGCCTCCGGCACCGCCCGGCCGGACGCGAGACGGGCGCCTGGCAGCCGATCCGGATCCAGCTCACTCGCCGGCACGTCGTCCGGCCCGGCGAGGAACACCGGGCAGGGATACGATCTCGTGCAACCGCGGGAAGAAGGCGTCGAGCACGCCGTCGCGGCTCAGCGCAGCGATATCGCTTGCAGCGCCTCCCTGCTTGACCAGCAGCAGCGCCGACGCGCCCAGCCGCCGGGCGAGCCAGAGCGCTAGGCTATCCGACGTCACGTCCCATGAGGCGGGGAGGCCGCAACTCGCTCCGCGCCATGGATAGCGGCGACCAGACCGGCACGTGCCCATCCTCCAGCGCCGCAGTGATCGCCTCCGCGCTCTCCGCGGGCACGAGAAGTGTGCCGAAGCTGCACAGCGCGCGGCCGAACTGCGCCATCGCGAGCATTGCCATCGCGTCGGCAGCGTCGTCGTCGAAACCGATCACCGGCTGCATCTCCCGCACCGTGTCCGCGAACGGGCCGCCGCCCGGCACCAGCACGAGGCGTCCCGCCGCTGCCTCGACGGCGCGCAGCCAGGCGCGAAGCAGTGGCGAGTGCGCGTAGCTTCCCCCCAGCTTCACGACGACGGCCGGGCACGTCTTCAAGGGCGGGCCGCTGGAATTTGGAACCGCGGCGCCGTCGCGGACCGCATCGTGTCGCGCGTGCGCTCGATGCTGACGCCGACGATGCCGGAGCCGGTCTCCAGCTTCTCCAGCCGCACGCGCACGCGGCCCACGCGCGCGTGGGCGAGCAGGAGTGCGGCGATCTGCTCCGCCAGCGTCTCGACCAGCTCCACGTGCCCGGCATCCACCAGCAGCCGGATGCCGTCCGCGATCAGGTCGTAGGAGACGACGTCGCGCAAATCCTGCGCCGGGCGCGACGGGCGCGCGACCCAGGCGTCCACGCTGAAGCGCACGGGCTGCGGCGCCCCGTGCTCGCGCGCGTAGGCGCCGATCCGCACGGGCAGGGTGAGGTCGTGGACGAAGATGCGGTCCGTGTTCGTCAGGTCGTCCGGGTCCGGGGCGAAGCCGCGCGTTCCTAGGATGTGAAGCTGGGCGACCGCGCCGTCGGCGGGCGCCTCGCGCGGGATCAGGCCGCGCACCAGCGCGACGCGCCCGGGATCGAGCGGCCCGGCGCGTCCGGCGGCGCAGAGCGCGCTCCTGAAGCCGAGCAGGTCCGGCTCCAGCTGGAGCAGGCGCGGGATGTCCGGCGGCTCCAGCGCGCCAGCGAGGCCGCACAGCAGCCCGCGCTCGCGGCAGGCGGCCACGAAGCGGCGCAGCGCCGGAATGGGCATGTGGTCCAGCAGCCGTCCGTCGCCCTTGCGCGCCGTATCCAGCATAGCGCCGGCGAAGCCCGCCTTCGCGAGCGCGTCCAGCAGGCCGAGATCGGGAGCGAGGTCGGCGAAGAGCACGGCGACGAGCTGCACGCGCGAAGCTATGGACGCAAGCGCGCGGATCGCGCCGTCCGGGTCCGCACCTGGGAAGACGCCGAGCTTGACGAACTCCACATCGGTCGCCGCCATCGTGTCCACGGCGGCACGGACGGTGCCGGGCTCCATCGGCAGGTCGCCCGTGACCGCGCTGCAGGGCCGGCGCCCGGCGACGCGCTCCACCGCCGCGCGGACGAGCACCGGGTCCACGGCGCCCAGCGCGCCGCGGCTGGGGTCCTTGAGGTCAATGATATCGGCGCCGCCAGCCAGCGCGATCTCGGCCTCGTCCGGGCCGGTCACGCTGGCCAGCATGCGTGTCACTGCGTGTTTCCCTGGACGTCTTCGGCCCGAGGACGTGCATCCGGTCGCGGAGCAGGTATTTGACGCCGCGCGACCAGGATTCGTCGGTGTCGCCGCGGATGTCCACGCTGCCGCCGTTCAGCACGTTGCCGGTCTTGGCGTCGCGGATCACCAGGTTGATATTGAGGATCAGCGGCGAGACCTTCTGCACCCAGCCGACGACGGATACCCCAGCGCCGAGATCGCGCGCGAGCGGCACTTCGCAGCCGTCGCAGGTGCGCAGGCTCATGTCGTTCGCCTTTGCCGCCGCCGCCCCAAGCGGGATCGGGTCGTAGCGGCCGGACTTCGCGAGCAGGTCGCGCAACTCACCGTCTATGAGCGCGAGCCGCGCGTGCTCGTCTGCGCCCGGGCCGCCTTTCTCGCCGACCAGGCTCGTGTCGTCCAGCTCGAACGGGAAAACGGCCGCGCGCAGCGCCTCGGCACGCGCGGCGAGGGGCGTGAGAAGCAGGGCGGCCATGGCGAGAGAAGCTCGTGCCGGCGCCGATCCGAGGCGGGTCGGTGTCTTGAAAATATGGGTCATCCTGTCCATCCTGGCTGCATGAAACGTCCAATCTCGCCGGTGCGCAACGGCTACAGCCGGCGAGTGTTCCTGGGCACCCTCGCCAGCTTGGGCGCGGCGGCGCAAGGCGCCCGCGGTCAAGCCGGGAACCAGACGGCGCCGGGTGCGGCGGGGCAGGTCGTCCAAGTCGGCTACCTGCGCTCGGTCGAGCCGCATCCCACGATCTCGCTGCTCGACAAGCCGGCGCGGGACAACGGCCTCGCCGGCGCGAAGCTGGCGATGGACGACAACGACACGACCGGGCGCTTCATGAACCAGCGCTTCCAGCTCACGGACGTGAAGCTGCGCGAGGACGACGACCCGGTGGCGGCGCTGGGCAAGCTCGCGGGCCAGGGCATCCTCCTCGTGCTGACCGACCTTCCCGGCGACGCGGTGCTGAAGCTCGCGGACGCAGCGGGTCCGCAGAAGCAGACGATTTTCAATATCTCCGCACCGGACGACTCCTTGCGAGGTGCGGACTGCCGCGGCGACCTGATCAACGTCGCGCCCAGCCGCGCCATGCTGGCCGACGCCATCGCGCAGTACATGGTTGTGAAGCGCTGGGCCCGCTGGTTCCTGGTCTCAGGGTCGCACCCGAACGACAAGCTGCTCGCCGACGCCTACCGCCGCTCGGCCAAGCGGTTCGGGGCGCGCATCGTGCAGGAGAAGATTTTCACGGACACCGGCGGCTCGCGCCAGACGGACACCGGGCTGACCCAGACCGGGCAGGAGATCGCGGTCTTCACCCAGAACGTCGCCGCCTACGACGTGCTCGTGGCGGCGGACGAGAACGAGGTGTTTGCCGGCTACCTGCCCTACCGCACCTGGGACCCGCGACCGGTGGTCGGCTCCGCCGGGCTGCACCCGACGACATGGGACCCGAGCAGCGAGTCCTGGGGTGGCGCGCAGGTGCAGGACCGCTTCATCCGTTTGCTACACCGTCAGATGACGCCCTTGGACATGCAGGCGTGGATCGCCTGCCGCATGATCGGCGAGGCAGCGAGCCGGACGCACTCGGCGGAGCCCGCGCAGATCATGGCCTACATGCGCGGTCCGACGTTCGGCGTCGCCGCTTACAAAGGCAAGGAGCTCACCCTGCGCGACTGGGACTGGCAGCTCCGGCAGCCCATCCTGCTCGCCGACGGGCGCACTATCGTCTCGGTCTCGCCACAGCCCGGCTTCCTGCACCAGTCCAACGAATTGGACACGCTCGGCATTGATCGCCCGGAGACCACATGCAAGCTGCACTGAGGCCTCTCGCCGCGGTGGTGCTCGCCGCCGCGCTCGCGCTCGGCCCGCCTGCCCGCGCGTATACCGCCTACGTCACGAACGAGCGGGACAACACGATGAGCGTGGTGGACCTGGACACGTTCAAGGTGACCAAAACGGTCCCGGTCGGGCAGCGCCCGCGCGGCATCACGATCACGCCGGACGGCAAGGAGATCCTTGTCTGCGCGAGCGACGACGACACGATCCAGATCATCGACGCGAAGACGCTGCGCGTCGTTGGCGAACTCCCCTCGGGCCCTGATCCGGAGACCTTCGCGCTCGACGCCAAGACCGACACGCTCTTCGTGTCGAACGAGAACGACAACATGGTCACCGTCATCAACGTGGCCAATCGTCAGAGCTTGAGGGAAATCCCGACGGGCGTGGAGCCGGAGGGCATGGGCGTCAGCCCGAATGGTGCTACGATCGTGAACACCTCCGAGACCACCAACATGGCGCATTTCATCGACGCCGCCGACGGCAAGGTGGTCGCGAACGTGCTGGTGGCGCCGCGGCCGCGCATCGCGATGTGGAAGCATGACGGCTCCGAGGTCTGGGTCTCCTCCGAGCTGGGCGGCGTGGTGAGCGTGATCGATCCCAAGACGCACACGGTCACGCACGTGATCAAATTCCAGGTGCAGGGGCTGCGGTCGGAGGCGATCCAGCCGGTCGGCATCCGCTTCACGAAGGACGACAAGACGGCTTTCGTGGCACTTGGACCGGCGAACCGCGTCGCCGTGATCGATGCGGCGACCTACCAGGTGAGGAAATACCTGCTCGTCGGCCAGCGTGTCTGGCAGATGGCGTTCACGCCGGACGACAAGCTCCTGCTCACCACGAACGGCCTGTCCAACGACATCTCGGTCATCAACGTCGCCGACCTCGACGTCGTGCGGTCTATCCAGGTGGGACGGCTCCCCTGGGGCGTGGTAGTGAGCCCTCGATGAGTCCTGGACGATGCCTGTTCTGACCGAGGCTTCGCAGCCCCTTGCCCCTCCGGCGCTGGTCGCGGAGAGCGGGCCGCCTGCGCTGCTGATCGAGAGCCTGAGCCACAGCTATGGGGCGCGCGTGGCGTTGCAGGACGTGAGCCTCTCCGTGCCGCAGTCGCGCTTCGCAGCGCTTCTGGGGCTGAACGGCGCCGGCAAGACCACGCTGTTCGCGCTCGTCACCCGCCTGTTCAACGTGCGCGCCGGGCGGATCAAGGTCTTGGGGTTCGACGTGGATCGGGAACCGGGCGAGGCGCTGCGCAGGCTCGGCGTGGTGTTCCAGGCGCGCACGCTCGACCTCGACCTCTCCGTCATGGAGAACCTGCTCTATCACGCGGCACTCCACGGGATCGGCACGCGCGAGGCGCGGCTCCGGGCGCGCGAGGTGCTCGCCGATGTGGAGCTGACCGAGCGCGCCCGCGACAAGGCGCGCGCGCTCTCGGGCGGACAGGTGCGCCGGGTGGAGATCGCCCGCGCGCTGCTGCATCGGCCGCAGCTTCTGGTGCTCGACGAGCCGACGGTGGGGCTGGACGTGGCCTCGAAGGCGGCGATCGTCGGCCAGGTGCGCCGGCTGGTGCGCGAGCGCGGCGTGGCCGTGCTGTGGGCGACGCACCTGCTCGACGAGATCGAGATGGAGGACGAGGTGGTCGTGCTGCATCGAGGCCGGGTCGTGGCGAGCGGATCGGCGCAGGGCATCGTGGCGGAGCAGGGCGCGGCCGATCTGCGGAGCGCGTTCACGGTGCTCACGGGCGGCGCGGCTCGGGACGCTGCACCGTGAGTGCGCCCGCCGCCCCCGCCCGGCCCACGGGCTTCACCGCTGGGCAGTATCTCATCTGCCTCGCGGGCATCACGTGGCGCGAGGCGCTGCGCTTCCTGCATCAGCGCGAGCGCTTCGTCTCCGCCCTCGTCCGTCCGCTCGTGTGGCTGTTCATTTTCGCGGCGGGCTTCCGGCAGATCCTGGGCGTCTCGATCATCCCGCCTTACCAGACCTATGTGCTCTACGAGGTCTATGTGACGCCGGGGCTGATCGCCATGATCCAGCTCTTCAACGGCATGCAGTCCTCGCTCTCGATGGTCTATGACCGCGAGATGGGCAACATGCGGATGCTGCTCGTCAGCCCGTTTCCGCGCCCGTTCCTGCTGGTCTCCAAGCTGCTCGCGAGCACGGCGGTCTCGGTGCTGCAGGTCTATGCGTTCCTGGTCGTTGCCTACTTCTGGGGCGTCGAGGCGCCGGGCTGGGGCTATCTCACGGTCTTGCCCGCGCTGATCCTCAGCGGGTTCATGCTGGGCGCGCTCGGGATGCTGCTGTCGTCGGCGATCAAGCAGCTTGAGAACTTCGCGGGCGTGATGAACTTCGTGATCTTCCCTATGTTCTTCGCGTCCTCAGCGCTCTATCCGCTCTGGCTCGTGCAGCAATCGAGCCCGGTCGTCTATACGATCTGCTGCCTCAATCCCTTCACCTACGTCGTTGAGCTGGCCCGGTTTGCGCTCTACGGCGAGGTGGACTGGCTCTCGCTCGCCGTCGTGGGGGGCTGCGCCGTCGTGTTCACGCTGGGGGCGGTGCTCGCCTACGACCCGGCGCGCGGCCTGCTCGCGCGCCGCGGCGGAGGCGGGGCATGAGGGCCGCGCTCCTGCTCCTGCTGCTGGGGGGCACCGCGCTCGCTGCACCCCCGGTGCGGGACCCGGACTGGCCTTGCCAGTCCGTGAAGGTGCCGGAGCTGTCGCTCGCGGCCATTTGGAACGGGCCATCGCTCGATCCTTACCTCGACACTTGGACGAAGGACGCGGACGCTGCCACTCTCGCGGGGCGCCTGGCGCAGCGGCGCGTGCCGCTCGATGAGGCCGAGCAGGACATCAAGCAATTCGCGGCACACGCCGGCGCCGCGAAAGAGCAGAAACTGCTCGACCTGATGGCGGGGCTGTTCACCACGTTGAATGAGGAGCGGAGCAGCGTTATCGCTGGGCTATCCCGCTTCGGGCGGCGCCAAAAGGAGCTCGGCGGCGAGGTGCGCAGCACGATGGAGAGCCTGCGCAAGGAGCAGGACAAGCCGGATGCGGACCAAGCCAAGGTCGCGCAGCTTACCGAGCACGTCCAATGGGGAACGCGCGTGTTCGGCCAGCGCCAGACGAGCGTCCGCTACGCCTGCGACGTGCCGAACCTTATCGAGCAGCGCCTCGGCGCGCTGGCGCGGGCTATCCAGTCCGACCTGGGCTGAACGACCCTGGCTTGAGCGTCACGTCTGGCCGCGGCACGGGCTGTCGCGGCTCCAACGGGTGCCCGGATGCTGCCCATCCTTCCGTTCCCTCGCGATACCAGGCAACGTGCGGGTAGCCGAGCGAGACAGCGCGTTTGGCCGCGTTCCAGGAGTGCCAGCAGGTATCGCGGCAGTAGATCACCACCATCCGGTCCCGGTCGCCGCCCGTGGCTTGCCGCAAGCCGTGCTCGAAATAGCGCAGCATCACGGGTGCCAGCTCCCCATAGCCGGTGTCCGGAAGCCAGGTGCTGCCCGGAATGTCGCTGCGCGGCTTGGGACGCCAGATCGTGCCCGGGGGAAGTCCAGCGGGCCGGGGAACCTGGGGCAGCACGTCCACAAAGACCGCTCCGTGGTCCTGCCACAACTCGAATGCCTCGGCCGTCGAGAGCACGCGAGCACCGGCGAGGGTGAGTGGCGTGGGCGCCTGGTAGTCCTCGGTCCGATACTGAGCAGGCTCGGGCGGCGCCGGTCCCGCGGCCGCCAGGAGCATGGCCGCACCGACCAAGGCGAGAACGCCGCGACGGATCATTGGGGCGTGATTGGCTTGCCCTGCTCGTCCAGCAACGGGACGCCGTAGTCCGTGAGGATCTTGTTGATCGCGCCCTGGTTCGCGCTGATGAACTTGTTCAGCTCGCGCTTCCAGTTCTGATCGCTGTGGCGCACGCCCATTGCGATGAGGAAGTCCATCCGCACCCCCGGCTCCTTGAGCAGAGGGGCTATGGCGAGCGGCAAGTGCTCGTGCGTGGCCCAGTAGCCGGCGATCGGACCCCAGAGCACGCCAGCGTCCACCGCTCCGGACACGATATCGTTGACCATGTCGTGGGCAGGCGCGTCGTAACGGGTATCGATGGTGAGCGGATACGGCTTCGCCCGGTCCATCAAGTCGTCATGCACCATCACCGTCGCCGGCGGCGTGCCAGCCACGACGCCGATGCGCTTGTTCTTGAGGCGCGGATCCTCAAGGCTCGTGATGCCTTCGAGGTCGCTCCCCTTCTTCACGACTAGGGCATAGGTCGTGCGATAGTAGGGGCTTGTGGTCTGCACCAGATCGTCACCGACGGCAACGCCCATGACGACGTCGCAGCGGAAGGCGTTGAGCGTGTTGCGGACGAAGCCGATCACCTGCGGAAAGTAGGCGTAGGTGACCGGCTTGCCGAGCTTCTGCCCGAGGAGCGCGGCGATCTTATTCTCGAAGCCGGCGCCCTTCTCGTCGGAGAAGGGCAGGTTGCGGGGATCGGCGCAGACCCGCAACGCGTCCGGGTCAACCAGCTCGGCACCCGCTCCGAGGCCGGGGGCCTGCGCCGAGGCGGTCATAGGCGATGCGACGAGGGCGAGGGCGAGCGCCGTCTCGGCGAGGCGGCTGAAAGCGCCACAAGTCATCGGTCCCATCCTCAGCCGAAGCACGAATCTTCGGCGGCGTCGTAGCCTTTGGGCTTAGGAGCGTGAGTGGCTGGCCGTCCGCGGCCGACGGCGTCGTCTGAGCGGGCGCGAAGATAAATATAGATCGCGTCGATGTAGCACATCACGTTCTTGTTCTCGCCGAGCGCCGGCATGACGAGATCCTGTGCCGCTGAGACGTTCTTCTTGCCGCCCGCGACGGTGGCCAAGAAGTCGCCGTAGCTCAGGTTCTGCAGCGCGTTCACGAGCGACGGCGCGTATGTGGAGCCGAGCCCGTCCGGCCCATGGCACTGCAGGCAGTTCGCCGAGTATTGCACGAAACCGATGTAGGTGTACCAGTCCACCTTGCCGTCCGGCCCGATCTTGAAGGTCGGATTGCCGCTCTTGTCGGACCACTTGCCGTCATCGTCTGAGGCGGCGGCAGGATTGCCCGACCCGTCTTTCGCCGCCGACTGAGCCGTCGCGGCCTGTCCGGCGGGTTTCCCACCTGCAGCCTGATCCTGGGCATAGGCGAATCCAGCGACCGCGATGACAGCCGCGCCGAGGAACCCGGCATATCGGAGTGGGGTCACAGTCCTGATCCTTAGTCAGAAGCAGCGCGGGCCGGTGCGTAGCACCGGCCCGCGCCTCGAGTCGAACGGATTACTTCGAAGCCTGCTGGTTCGGCAGGTCGAACACCGTGAGCGCGCCGCCGAGCGCAGTGTAGTTGTTCAGCGCGGCGTAGCCGCCGACCGCGCCGAGGCCCGCATGCGGGTCCTGCAGTCCGGCCGCGAGGCCGATGCCCGCCCAGCCGCCGACGCCCGAGAGCACGGCGACATACTGCTTCCCGCCATGCTCGTAGGTCGTCACGTTGCCGATGATGCCGGACGGGGTCTTGAAGCGATACAGCTCCTTGCCCGACTTCGCGTCCACCGCCTTCAGGTAGCCTTCGAGCGTGCCGTAGAACACGACGCCGCCCTTTGTCGCCATCGCGCCCGACCAGACCGAGAATTGCTCGGGGTCGGACCACACGATCTTGCCGTTGGCGCCATCCCAGGCGATGAAGTTGCCCATGTTGGTCTGGCCCGGAGGCGGATACATGGACAGCGTGGCGCCGACATAGGGCTGGCCCGCGGTGTAGGAGACGCGGAACGGCTCGTAGTCCATGCACACATGGTTCGTGGGCACGTAGAACAGCTTGGTCTCCGGCGAGAAGGCCGCCGGCTGCTCGTCCTTGGTGCCGAGCGCCGCCGGGCAGATGCCGGTCGTGTTGTTATCCGCGCCGTTATGCTGCGTCGAATACTTCGCCACCACCTGCGGACGGCCGTAGGTCGGGCTCTCCTTGTCCATGTCAACCTTGGTCGCCCAGTTGACGACCGGGTCATACTTCTCGGCGACCAGCAGCTCGCCGGTGTCGCGGTTCAGCGTATAGCCGAAGCCGTTGCGGTCGAAGTGGGTCAGGGCCGGCACCTGCTGGCCGTTAATGGTCTGATCCGTGAGGATCATCTCGTTGATCCCGTCGTAGTCCCACTCGTCGTGCGGGGTCATCTGATAGACCCACTTCGCCATGCCGGTGTCCGGGTTGCGCGCCCAGATGGTCATGGACCACTTGTTGTCGCCGGGACGCTGCTCCGGGTTCCAGGTCGAGGGATTGCCCGACCCGTAATACATCAGGTCCAGCTTCGGGTCGTAGGCCATCCAGCCCCATGTGTCGCCGCCGCCGATCTTCCACTGGTCGCCTTTCCAGGTCTTCAGGCTGGAATCGGCTCCGATCGGCTTGCCAAGACTCGTGGTCTTCTGCGGGTCAACCTTGAGGTCAGCGTCCGTTCCCTCGGAATAGGCGCGCCAAACCTCCTTACCGTCGGAGAGGTTGAACGCTGCGACCCAGCCGCGTACGCCGAACTCGCCGCCCGACACGCCGACATAGACCTTGTCCTTGATGACCATCGGCGCACTGGTGCCGGTGGCGCCCTTGGCCGGGTCGTCGGTCTTGGTTTGCCAGGCCACCTTGCCGGTCTTGGCGTCGAGGGCGACGAGCGTGGTGTCCGCCTGGTGCAGGATGATCTTGCCGTCGCCGTATGCGACGCCGCGGTTCACCGTGTCGCAGCACATTACGGGGATGACGTTCGGGTCCTGCTTCGGCTCATACTTCCACAGGATTTTGCCGTCGCTGTTCAGGTCGAGCGCATAGACGATGTTCGGGAACGGCGTATGGACATACATCGTGTCGCCGATGACGAGCGGCTGTCCCTCGTGACCGCGCAGCACGCCCGTTGAGAACGTCCAGGCCACTTGCAGCTGACCGACGTTGGACGCGTTGATCTGGTCGAGCGTCGAGTAGCGCTGGTTCGCGTAGTTGCCCGTAGGCATCACGACCTGCTTGGCGTCGTTCTGCATCTGCGTAAGGTCGTCGCTGCCTGCGGCCTGCTGCGCGAGCGCCGGCACGACCAAGCACGATGACAGAAGCAGCGCTGTCGTCAGCGCCCTCTTGAACGATGATGTAACCATTGGATTCCTCCCCCTGCGTGCCACCCATATCTGCCCGGAGCACCGTCCGCGAGGAACCAGTGCCGGGCCGACCGTTCGGGAAGAAAGCGACCGACAGCGTGTCACGACGTTCGCGAGGATTGAGCATGGCCGCTGACCGGCTCTTCGTCGCTCTGCCCTCTGAAGCGCCTTCGTGGTACTGCTCGCCCTCCCTGGTAGCGCGCAGCCTTGAAGCCGGAGCCGGGTGGAAACTAGGACGCATTCGCGTTGTCCCGCAATCCCTATTCTGGCATCCAGATGGCGAAATGCAGAGATTTTAGAGGTGTGAGAGCCGTGCTGAGCAGGCGAAAACTTCTATATGTTGGAGCACTCTACGGGTGCGCTAGGTGCGCGGCCTGCGCAGCGCCTCTCGCCGCCGAAGCGGTAAGCGCGGAGACGCCGGCAGCCGTAGCGCTGCAGGAGGTCGTCCCCGGCGCCTACGCGCATTTCGGTCAGGTCGCCCTAACAACGCCCGGCAACCGGGGCGATATCGCCAATCTCGGCGTCGTCGTCGGCGATGCCGCCGTCGCCATCGTGGACACCGGCGGCAGCGTCGAAGTCGGCCGCGCGCTGCTGGCCGCGATCCGAAAGGTTACCGACAAGCCGATCCGATACGTCATCAACACCCACGAGCATCCCGACCACGTCTTCGGCAACGCCGCCTTCGCCGATCTCGGCGCCACCTTCGTCGGGCACCATAATCTGCCGCAGGAACTGGAGTCTCGCGGCGAGTTCTATCTTCACTCATTCCGCGATCAGCTTGGTCCTGCGGCGGTTGCCGAGGTGCGGATTATCCCGCCCACGCTCCTTGTCCAGAACGAGTTGCGGCTCGACCTCGGCGGCCGGACGCTGCTGCTCACCGCGTGGAGCCCGGCCGCGCACACCAATTGCGACCTCACCATCCTCGACGAGACGACTGGCACGCTCTTCGCCGGCGACCTCAGCTTCCTGCAACACGTCCCTGTCGTGGACGGCAGCGTGACGGGCTGGCTCGATGTTCTGCAGCGCCTATCGAAGGTCCCGGCGCAACGCGTGGTGCCGGGCCACGGCAGGCTCGTCGCGCCCTGGCCGGCGGCGCTTGACGACGAGCGGCGCTTCCTCACCGTGCTGGCGAACGACGCGCGCCACCTCATCAAGGACGGCGTCCCACTCGCCGAGGCAGTGCCGCAGATCGGTATGAGCGAGCGCGGTCGCTGGCAGCTGTTCGACGACTATGAGCCGCGCGACGCGACCGCCGCGTTCACGGAACTAGAATGGGAATAGAGGCTTCCGCCTCAAACCTCACATATTCGCGGCCTCGATACGCATACGGCACGTCCTCGGCGACGGCGTCCTCCTCGGCAAGTGCCCGCATCCGCGCGTGGAAGGGCGACAGCTCGCAGGCCGGATCCGTCGCCGCCGCGTCGCCGGCGATGGCGAGCGCTTGGCAGCGGCAGCCGCCGAAATCGATCGCCCGGCGCTCGCAGGAGCGGCACGGCTCCGGCATCCACGCCTCGCCCCGGAACGCCTGGAACGCCGGCGAGGAGCGCCAGATGTCGGCCAGCGGGTGGTCGCGAACCGACCAGAACTCCAGCGCTGGAATGGTCTCCGCGGCGTGGCAGGGCAGGACCTTGCCGGAGGGCGTCACGTTGAGCGAGCGCATTCCCCAGCCGCCCATGCAGGGCTTCGGACGCCGCGCGTAGTAGTCGGGCACGACCGCATCAATGGTGATGCGCCCCTCGTGGGCGGCGCGAACATCGTCCAGCGCGGCCATGGCGGTGCGGACCTGCTCGCGCGTGGGCATCAGCGCCGCCCGGTTGCGCAGCGCCCAGCCGTAATACTGGACGTGCGCGATCTCGACGCGCCCGGCGCCGAGCGCGATCGCCAACTCCACCATCTCCCTGATGCGCGCGATGTTCGCCCGGTGCACGACCACGTTGACCGTGAGCGGCATCCCGAGCGCCACGACCTGCCGCGCCAGCTCCTGCTTGCGCGCGAAGGCGCCGCGATAGCCCGCGATGCGGTCGGCGGATTCCGGCTCCACGTCCTGGATCGAGACCTGGACGTGGTCGAGCCCGGCATCCCGCAGCCGCTGCAGGAGCGGGCCTGGCACGCCCACGCCCGAGGTGATCAGGTTGGTGTAGAGCCCGGCGTCGCGCGCCGCGGCGGTGATCTCCACGATGTCGCGGCGCGAGGCCGGCTCGCCGCCCGAGAGGTGCGCCTGGAGGACGCCGAGCGCCGCCGCCTCGCGGAACACGCGCGCCCAGGTCGCGGTGTCCAGCTCGGTCTGGCGGCCTTCCAGCTCCAGCGGGTTCGAACAATACGGGCAGGCGAGCGGGCAGCGGTGCGTCAGCTCGGCGAGGATGCCCAAAGGCGCTGGAATAGGCGCGGGCTGTCCATTCGGCGCAGCGTCGGTCATCGCACCACCATGCGTTTCGCGGTGAGTTCCGCGAGGAGCGCCTCGACGTCGGTCGCGATCTCGGCGCGAGGTGCCGCGTATTGCTCGGCGAGCTCGTCCACGATCTGGTCCATCGTGCGCGATCCGTCGCAGCGGGAGAGGATGTCGTGCGCCGGCCCCTCCGTCTCAATGATGCGCTCGGGCGAGAGGAGCACCCAAGCGCCGCGCACCTGGTCGTGGTGCAGGCGGACGCCCGGCGCGAGGCGCGGGCAATCAGCCATCGGCACTCTCCGGGACGAAGGCGCCGGGCGGGATCATGCCGGGCGCGACGTAGGCGAAGTAGAGCGCGTCCAGCTGGGACCAGAGCACGTCGCACTTGAAGGCGAGCGCGGCGAGCACCGCCTGCTGCTGCTCCGGCCTGCGGGCGTTCTGCTTGCAGTAGTCGAGCGCGTAGTCGGCGTCCCGCTGCGCCTGGGGCGGGCGCTTGCTGAAGTAGGCGAGAGTCTCGGGCGTCACGTAGTCGTAGTTCGCGAGCATCCCGGACACGCGCTCGCCGATGATCTGGGGCGAGAACATCTCCGTCAGCGAGGACGCGACCGCCTCGAGCAGGCTGCGCTCGCGGACGAAGTGGACGTAGGCCTCAACCGCGAAGCGCGTGGCGGGCAGGATCAGCCGCGTCGAGATCACGGCCTCGCGGTCTAGGCCGAGTCCGTCCGTCAACGCGAGCCAGCGCGCGATGCCGCCGCCGGAACCCTCCTCCCCGTCGTGGTCCTCCAGCCGCGAGCGCCACGCCCGGCGCACTTCTGGCTCCGGGCAGCGCGCGATCAGCGAGGCGTCCTTGATGGGGATCATGGATTGGTAATAGTAGCGGTTCAGCGCCCAGGCCTGAACCTGACCCTTGGTGCACTTGCCGCCGTGCAGCAGCTTATGGAACGGGTGCAGGTTGTGGTAACGGCGCGCCCCGAGGGCGCGAAGCTCGCGCTCCAGCTCGTCGGGCGAGAGAAACGTGGTCATAGGCGGACGTCCATCCCGTCGTATCCGACCTCGACCCCGGCCGCCTCGACCTGCAGGCGCTCGGACGACCCCTTGAGCAGGATCGGGTTGGTGTTGTTGATGTGGAGAAAGATGCGCCGCCCAGGCAGCGATGCAAGCCGCTCCAGCGATCCGTCCGGTCCACCGATGGGCACGTGGCCCATGCGGCGCCCGGTCTTCTCCCCGACGCCAGCCCGAATCATCTCGTCGTCCCCGAACAGCGTACCGTCGAAGAAGACGGCGTCGTGGCCGCGAAGCCGGTCCAGCACGGTCTCGTCCAGCGTGGCGCAGGCAGGTGCTACGACGACGCTGCGGCCGCCCGCGCGGATCCGGGCCGCGTAGGCGGGTCCCGGCTCAGGTGCGGCGGAGGCGCGGTTCTCCAGGTAGAGCGGGACCTTGCCGGGCATCGGCAGCACTGTGAGATCGAGTCCGTCGCAGTCGAGCGGCACCTCCGGCGTCAGCTCGACCTGCTCCACCAGCGCCGGGTCGAGTACACCAAAGACGGAATTCGCGCGGAGGACGGCGAGAATCGGTGCTGGACCGAACACGCGGAGCGGCTGGCGCTCACGCAGGACGATCAGCCCAGCGATGCCGTCCACGTCCGCGCTGAGGAGCACGACGCCCGCAATAGGCGAGGAGCGCGGTTCGCTGCCAGCGGGGCGTAGGGCTGGTGTGTTGAGGATTTGCTGCCGGAGATCCGGCGACGCGCCGACGATAAGCCACCGATTCGGCACGGCAGATACGGCGACGCTGGCCTGGGTTGCGGCGCTCACGCGCGGATCACCGTCCCGCGCAAGGTTGCACAGCCGGCAGGCGCAGTTCCACTGCGGAAACCCCCCACCGGCTGCTGCCCCGAGGACGAGGGCCCGAAGGCCCCTGCCCTCGTTCTGCATCAGATTAGGCTAGTGGGATTAGAGCTCGCTCGGCATATAGGCGTTGATCTCCATGCCGATGCAGATCTCGCGAATCTTCGGGGTCTTCCAGGCCATGAGGTCCTCCCTAACGGTGGCAAAGGTCGCACTGCGCGCCTTTGACAGTGAGAATCATAATCACTCAGCACAGCAGTGTCCAGGGCTGACGCCCTAGAACACTACGGGATGCGTTATATAGTATGAGGCGAGCAAACGGAAGGCGCCATCAGCGGCGCCGCGGAGGAAGGTCGATGCACGCTCGCAGCGCATGGCTAAGGTGGTTGCGGCGCCTGGCGTTCGTGGCTTCGGTCGCCGGGTCGTGCACCCTCGCGGCGCACGCGCGAGCGCAGCAGGCGCAGGCGGCCCAAGGAGCGCAAAGTCCGGATGCGGACCCGTGGCCCTCCCTGGTACAGATCTTCTTCGATGGCAAGCCGCTGGAGAAGGGCGACGGGGTGCTCGCGCTGGACGCGCCGTATCGCGCCCTCGACGCGGCCGTCGTGCCTATCACCATCCGCACGCTGCTGCCGCCCGACGATCCGCGGACGGTTCGCCGGATCAAGCTGGTCATTGACGGCAATCCCTCGCCGCTGGCAGCGACCTTCACCCTCGGCGAACACAGCGGCGTGGACCTCGTCGCCACCCGCGTGCGGGTGGACGACTACACGAACATCCACGCGGTCGCTGAGCTGAGCGACGGCAAGCTCTACGTCGTCAGCCGCTTCGTTAAGGCGGCGGGCGGCTGCTCGGCCCCGGCGCTGAAGCAGGTCGCGAGCGCGATCCCGCTCGGCACGATGCGCTTCCGTGAGCTGCCCCAGAGCAACGGAAATCAGAGCACTGACAAGCAGACTGCCGGCGCCTCCGCCGGCGCGGCCGAGCCCGGCGAGCGCGAGGCGCAGATCATGATCCGTCACCCCAACTACTCGGGGATGCAAATGGACCAGATCACCCGGCTCTATATCCCCGCCGAGTTCGTCAAATCCCTGCAGCTCTGGCAGGGCAAGGACATGCTGGTGTCCGTCGAGAGCGGCATCGCGATCTCCGAGAATCCGGAGTTCCGCTTCCGCTTCAAGCCGAACGGCGACGAACGCTTTCGTGCCGAGGCCGTGGACAGCAACGGCAAGCGGTTCGAGCAGGAATGGAAAGGCGGCACTGCCTCCTGAGAGAGCCTTAAAGGCAGCGCGCGTCAGAAGCAGCGCACATCCGCTTCGGCCTGGGCTTCCTGCAGACGCTCGACGAACTGGTTCGATTGCTGGACGCGGAAGGTCTGGGGCAGGTATCCGCCGCCGAGCTGCCTCATGCGCAGCACGGTGTCGGCTTCCTCGTAGTCGTGGTAGGGCAGGATGGTGGCAATGACGTCTACGGCGCAGGAGCAGCGGTGGAGCGCGTCCTGCGTGCCGCCGTTCACGGTCATGCAAGCGAACACGTAGTCGGCGCGGGCGGACGTGGGATAATCGTTAGTCGCGCCGGGTTCCGCAGCCGGCGCGCAAGAAGGCCTGGCAAGCAGGACCACGGTGAACAGGAAGGGAACAATGGCGAGTCTCATGAGCATGTCCCGGTCAGGTCAAAGCGTCGCGCGGGCAGGCGCCGTGAGAGCAGAATATCGTCCCCTGGCGACGGGCGCAGCCGGAATCAGCAGGCGCGCTTGCCTGGCCGGCGCAGCATCCTGCACGTTCGCGCTACTGCCGAGAAGCGGGATCTCCGGCGTGGCCCACGCTGCGTCGCCAGCCGCGGTCCGGCTCGGCCTGCTGCAGTTCGGGACCGTGCAGTGGATCGCTGACGTGATCCGCCGCCACGCGCTAGACGCCGCACACGGCTTCGTGCTGGAGACGTCGCCGCTGGCCAACACCGAGGCCGGCCGCATCGCCTTGATGGCAGGCGGCGCCGACGTGGTCGTCTCCGACTGGCTGTTCGCCGCGAATCAGCGGTCGGGCGGCGCGACGCTGAGCTTCGTGCCGCTCTCCAGCGCGAATGGCGGCGTGATGGGGCGCGCCGCCTCTCCCGTGCGGTCGCTCGCCGATCTTCGGGGCCGTAAGCTGGGCGTCGCTGGCGGCCCCGCGGACAAGTCCTGGATCCTGGTGCAGGCGGCGGCGCGCAAGGAGGGCCTCGATCTGGCTGCCGCCGCGCGCGTGAACTACGGCGCGCCGCCTTTGCTGGAGGCCAAGCTGCTGCAAGGCGAGCTCGACGCCGTGCTCACCTACTGGAACTTCGCTGCCCGGCTGGAAGCTCAGGGCGCGCGCGAGGTGGTCTCCGTCGCCGATTGCGAGCGCGTCCTCGGCCTGTCCGGCAACGCCGCCCTGGTCGGCTACGTCTTCCACGAGGGCTGGGCGGAGGCGAATCGCGCCGCGCTCGACGGCTTCCTCGCTGCCTCCTACGAGGCCGAGCAGATACTGGCTCGCTCGGACGCCGAGTGGCAGGCGATCCGCCCGCTCATGAACGCCCCGAGTGACGCCCTGTTCGCCCGGCTCAAATCCCGCTTCCTCGCCGGAATCGTGCCGCCCGGCACGCGGGGGATTCAGGAGCGCGATGCCGCGCGCATCCTCGCCATCCTCAACGAGGTCGGTGGCGCGCGCGCGGCCGGCGGGCTCGCGGCCCTTCCCCCAGGACTGTTCTGGCATATCGGGAATGAGGCGTAGCGCAGCCAGCGTCGCGGCTGCCCGCGATCGAACGCTCTCGATCCTCACCCTTCTGCTGCTCTGGTGGGCAGTGGCGCGGCTGGCCGCGAACCCCCGCCTGCTGCCAGCGCCCGGCGCCGTCGCGGCGACAGCCTGGCAGCAGATCGTCGCCGGCGAGATGCCTCACGATTTCGTCGTGACGCTCGCCCGCGTCGCGGCAGCATTCCTGCTCTCGATGCTCGCCGGCACCGCCATAGGCTACGGCGCCGGGCGGTGGCGGCGGGCGAACGCCCTCATGGACCCGTGGATCGTCATCCTGCTGAACCTGCCCGCGCTGGTCGTCATCGTTCTTGCCTACGTATGGGTGGGGCTGAACGAGGCGGCGGCGGTGCTCGCGGTGGCGGTCGTCAAGATGCCGACGGTGATCGTGACCGTGCGCGAGGGTGCTCGTGCGCTCGATCCTGCGCTGGACGACTTCGCGACCGTGTATCGCCTGTCCTGGACGCGCCGGCTGCACCGGGTCGTGCTGCCGCAGCTGGCACCCTATCTCGCTGCTGCCGGTCGCAGCGGGCTTGCGGTGACGTGGAAGATCGTGCTCATCGTTGAGCTGCTAGGCCGGCCGGATGGCGTCGGCTTCGCGCTCAACCTCGATTTCCAGAACTTCGACGTCGCGGGCATCCTCGCCTACGGACTCGGCTTCGCGCTCTTGATGCTGCTGATCGAGGCCGCAGTCCTGCAACCCTGGGAGCAGCGCGCGAATGCATGGCGTCGAGCCGCTTAGCGTCCGCGTCCAGGAGAAGCGGTTCCGCGGGCCGTCCGGCGCAGGACGCGGCGGGGCACATGAGGTTCTGCGGGACGTCGCGTTCACGGGGGTGCCAGGCGAGATCCTGACCTTGTTCGGCCCGTCCGGCACGGGCAAGACAACGACCTTGCAAATCGTGCTCGGCCTCGACCGCGACTTTGCGGGCAGCGTGCGCCGGCCTCCGGGCCGGGTCGGCGCGGTGTTCCAAGAGCCGCTGCTGCTGCCCTGGCTGACCGTCGCGGACAATATCCGCCTGGTGACGCTTCCGGGCGATCCGGCGCCCGACGTGGATGCGCTGCTGGATAAGGTGGGGCTGCCCGGCGCGGCAGGGCGAAGGCCGCGGGAGCTGTCGCTCGGCATGGCCCGGCGCGCGGCGCTCGCGCGGGCGCTCGCCGTCTCGCCGGGGTTGCTGGTGCTGGACGAGCCGTTCGCCTCGCTGGATGCCGGGCTGGGCGCGCAGCTCGCGCAGGTGGTCGCCGCGCGGGCGCGGCGGAACGGGACGCTCGTGCTGCTTGCCACGCACGATCTCGACCAGGCGCTGCCGATCGCGGACCGCGTGCTGGTGTTGTCGGGACAGCCGGCCACGCTCGCAGCGGATTTGGCCGTGCCGCAGGGCGGCGTGGGCACGGCGCGGCTGCGGGAGGAACTGCACCGGCGCTTCCCGTTCCTCGAGCGTGGCATGGCCTATCGGGAGAGCAGCGGATGAGGCAGGCGGCCGCACCAGCAGTCCACATCACGTTGACCCAGCCGAAGCCAGGGCGACAAGTGGCCACGGTGACGGTTGACCGCGCCGCCAAGCTCAACACGCTCACCAGTGCTCTGATCCAGGAGCTCGTGGCTGGCGTTGGCCGACTGAGTGAGGAGCCGGACTTGGCCGCGGTCGTGCTGACCGGCGCTGGCGAGAGGGCCTTCATCGGCGGCGCCGACATCGCCGAGATGGCGCAGCTTACCGAGGAGTCGGCCCGGCGCTTCATCACAGGCATCCACCAGTGCTGCAGCACACTGCGGGCGCTGCCGGTCCCGGTGATCGCCCGTATCCAGGGCTACGCGCTCGGCGCGGGTTTGGAGATCGCCGCCGCCTGCGATCTTCGCGTGGCGTCGAGCGCGGCCGTGTTCGGGATGCCCGAGGTGAGGATCGGCATCCCGTCCGTCATCGAGGCGGCGCTGCTGCCGACGCTGATCGGTTGGGGGCGCACGCGGGAGGTGCTCCTGCTCGGCCAGAAATTCTCGGCGGAGCAGGCAGCGGTTTGGGGGCTCGTTGAGCGCGTCGTGCCGCCAGGCGACCTCGACGCCGCTGTCAGAAGCTGCGTGGGCGCCCTGCTCGACGCCGGCCCGAACGCGATCCGCATCCAGAAGAGGCTCATCCAGGATTGGGAGCGCCTCTCGGTCGAGGGCGCGATAGCGGCCGGGATAGACGCCTTCGTGTCGGCGTGGAGCACGGACGAACCCCGCCGGATGATGGGCGCGTTCCTGGACAGCAAGCGCCGCCCGAGTAGCGGCTGGAGAGGGAGGATGATCGTGCAGCACCGGGCCGTCAGCATCGCGTTCACCGTGGGTCTGCTCGCCGCCTTGCCCAGTACCGCAGGCGCGGCTGACAAGTTCTTCGCCTACAACGAGACTACGTCGTCCACCTTCACGGGCGTCTATCTCGCGCCGGCCGGGACGGCGCAGTGGGGGGCGAACCAGGCGCTGAACGACAAGGACAAGGAACTCGACCCATCGGAGCGGCTGCCAATCAAGGGCATCGGGCACGAGCGGTATGACGTGCGGCTCGTTGATGAGAAAGGGAAGGCCTGCATCAAGCATGGCGTGAACCTCGCGGGCGAGACCAGCTTTGTGATCCGCGACGAGGATTTGCAGGGCTGCGCGCCGTGAGAACGATGCGCCCAGGTCAGGACTCTTGCTCGCCGAGCCATGTCAGGCTCCGGCGGCCTCCCGCTGCAGCAGGTGGTCCGCGTAGCGGGCCCTGAGCGCGAGCTTGTTCAGCTTGCCGGTCGCCGTGTGCGGCAGCTCGTCCACGACCAGCACGTCGTCCGGCAGCCACCACTTCGCCACGGCGCCGTCGTAGAGGGCGAGAACGTCGGTCGCGCTGACCGTGCATCCCTGCTTCGCGACCACGAGCAGCAGCGGACGCTCCATCCACTTCGGATGGTGGGCGGCGATGACCGCGGCCTCGGCCACGTCAGGATGCGAGACTGCGATGTTCTCCAGCGCGATCGAGCTGATCCACTCGCCGCCCGACTTGATGACGTCCTTCGAGCGATCCACCATCTCGGCATAGCCGTTGGGGTCGATGGTGGCGACGTCGCCGGTGCGGAACCAGCCCTCGGCATCAGCGGCGCCCTCCTCGCCGCGATTGTAATAGGCGCGGCAGACCCAGTGACCGCGAGCCTGCAAGTCGCCGAACGCCTCTCCGTCCCAGGGCAGCTCGGTCCCCGTCCCGTCCACGATGCGGATGTCGGTCCCGAACACCGCCCGGCCCTGCTTGAGCCGCAGACGGATCGAGTCCTCGGCGGCGAGGTCCTCGGTCGCGGGGATGGGTGCGTTGAAGGTGACGAGGGGACTGGTCTCGGTCATGCCCCAGGCCTGCTGCACGTGCACGCCGTAGGCGCCCAGCCCCTCGATCAGCACGCGCGGAACGGCCGAGCCGCCCACGAACAGGCGGCGCAGCGTTTCCAGCCGCGCGCCGGTGCTGCGCAGCTCGTGCAGCACGCCGAGCCAGATCGTCGGCACGGCGGAGGAGAAGGTGACGCGTTCCTCGTTTAGCATCCGGACGAGGCTGACGCCGTCCAGGTAGCGGCCCGGCAGGATCAGCGCCGCGCCGACCATCGGCGTGCAGTAGGGCAAGGCCCAGCCGGTAGCGTGATACATCGAGGCGCCCACCAGGACGCGGTCCGTCGCGCGCAGGCCAACGATCTCTGCCATGTTCATAGCGTAGGCGTGGAGGACAGCGGAGCGGTGGCTGTAGAGCACGCCCTTCGGCCGCCCCGTGGTTCCCGAGGTGTAGCAGAGCGCGCCGGCCGTGTTCTCGTCGAAGTACGGCCAGGCGCATCCCTCGTCCGCCGCCGCCATCAGCGCCTCGTAGCTCAGCAGCGCGACGCCGGCGGGAAGAGGCAGGCTGGGCACCTGTCCCGACTCGCACAGCACGACGACGGCACGCAGGCTCGGGACGCGGGGAGCGAGACTGGCGACCAGCCCGGCGAAGTCGGCGTCGGCGAATAAGACGCTGTCGGCGGCGTCGCTCATGATAAAGGCGATGTCGTCCGGCATGAGCCGTGGGTTCACCGTGTGGCAGATCGCGCCCATGCCGGAGATGGCGTAGAAGAGTTCAAGGTGCCTGTAGCTGTTCCAGGCAAGCGTCGCGACGCGGTCGCCGGGCCGCACGCCGAGGCCTTGCAGGACGCGCATGAGCCGCCGCGCCCGCCGCTCCACCGCGGCGTAGGTCGTGCGGTGCGTGCTGCCGTCCGCGAGCTTCGAGACGACCTCGCCGCCGCCGTGGTGGCGCGCGGCGTGCGTGATGATGGACGAGAGCAGAAGCGGCTGTTGCTGCATGAGCCCTAGCATGGACGCCTCCTTGCGTCGCCCCGTCGCGAGGGCGCCGCCGGGTCAAGGACGATGGAGTTCAGCGTGTTCGATTAGCTGCGGCGACGGCTGCGTCGCGGTGCTCGTGGAGAGGAAGGAGGATGGCCTGATCTTGCTCATCGCCCTGCGGCCTGTTCCCGGCAATCCGGCGCGCTCGACCGGGACTCAGCGCGGCACTAGTGAGCAGGGCCGAGATCGCCCGGCGCCAGGCCTCCTTGCGGCGCTCCGTGACCGCGGCGATGGCGAACACGCTGCCGAGCGTGCCGACGAACACGGCGAGATAGCATTCCCGGGACCAGGCCGGGTTCCAGAGGCAGGCAAGCAGGAACCGGGAGACCGGCACGTGGAACAGGTAAAGCGTGAAGGTCGCACCGGCCAGCCAGCGGATCGGACGCTCGACGCGCCGCAGGAGCGGCTCGAGCTGGGCCGAGATCGCCTGGAGGCCGATCAGGTGCGCGGCGAACAGCAGGGCGAGACCGTAATCCTCCACCAGATCCCAGCCACTATGGTCGAAGAGCGGAACGATCGCTGGATCCCGTCGCAAGCCGTGCCGGATCGCCCACGCCTCGAACGCGGCCCAGGCCAAGACGGATCCGACGAAGGCGCACCATCCGGGAAGACGGCCGATCGTGCGGCGGGAGCAGAAGCGGTAGCAGAACAGTCCCAGGAGCCAGACTGGGAACAAGGAAGCGATCCGCGGCCCCGCGGCGATGAGAACCGCCGCCATGCCGAGGAGCCGATACCGGCCCGCAGCGAAGGCCACGAAGCCGAAGGCAATGTAATACGAGACCTCGTAGCTCAAGGACCAGAAGGCGAAGTTCGAGCCCGGAATGATATGTGCGGCCCAGAATTGGTTCACGAACAAAGCACTGGCCAGGAAGGTTATGACCCACCGCCCGCCGGCATAGCCGCCTGACCAGACATGGAAGCTGTGGTTCACCACGGGCACGAGATTGTCGAGGAGCGCCGTCGCCACGAGGGCGGGAACGGCAACCGAGCAGATCCGGGCGGCCCGGTTGATGGCGTAGTCCCAGGCCGAGCGCTCCCGTCGGTCTGTCACATAGCCGATCACGAAGCCCGACAGCACGAAGAAGACGAGAACGGCCTCCGTTCCGTATGCCTTCGCCCACAACACCCAGGTGTTCCCGAGCATGGAGGAGTGGGTCAGGAACACGACGAGCGCCGCGAGGAAGCGGACAGCATCGAGGTAGATCGAGGTACCTCGCTTCATACGCGTCTCTCACCACGTGCTGAGCGCTGCACCATCTGCCCGAGTAAAACTTGTCCCTGCTGCTAATGCAGCGTCGCAGTATGATGATCTACTGTCCAGGAAAAAAGCAGCTCTCCCAGCGCCCTGGCCCAGCTGCCGACGACGCGGCGCGACGCTGAACAGGAAGGGCGGGCCTCGCGGCCCGCCCTCCTTGCAACATCCCTGGTGCGACCTGGGTTTAGAAGTCCATGTCGCCCATGCCGCCGCCGGGCGGTCCGCCCATCGGGGCCTTCTTCTCGGGCTTCTCGGCGACCATCGCCTCGGTGGTGATGAGCAGGCTCGCGACCGAGGCCGCATCCTGCAGCGCCGTGCGCACGACCTTGGTGGGGTCGATGATGCCGGCCGCCACCAGGTCCTTGAACTCGCCCGCCTGGGCGTCGAAGCCGTAGTTGTAGTCGCCGTTGTCCAGCACCTTGCCAGCGATCACCGCGCCGTCCTCGCCGGAGTTCTCGGCGATCTGGCGCAGCGGCGTCTGCACCGCCTTGCGCACGATCTCAATGCCGAACTTCTGATCCTCGTTCTCCGGCTTGAGCTGGCCGAGCACCAGGCTGGCCCGCGCCAGCGCCACGCCGCCGCCCGGCACGATGCCTTCCTCGACCGCCGCGCGCGTCGCGTGCAGCGCGTCGTCCACGCGGTCCTTGCGCTCCTTCACCTCGACCTCGGTCGCACCCCCGACGCGGATCACCGCGACACCGCCCGCGAGCTTGGCCAGCCGCTCCTGCAGCTTCTCGCGGTCGTAGTCCGACGTGGTCTCCTCGATCTGCGCCCGGATCTGGTTGCAGCGGCCCTTGATGTCCTCCTGCTGGCCAGCACCCTCGACGACCGTGGTGTTCTCCTTCTCGATCAGCACGCGCTTGGCGCGGCCGAGCATCTGCAGCGTCACGTTCTCGAGCTTGATGCCGAGGTCCTCGGAGACCACCTGGCCGCCGGTGAGGACGGCGATGTCCTCCAGCATGGCCTTGCGACGGTCGCCGAAGCCCGGCGCCTTCACCGCCGCCACCTTGAGGCCGCCGCGCAGCTTGTTGACCACCAGCGTCGCCAGCGCCTCGCCTTCCACGTCCTCGGCGATGATCAGCAGCGGACGGCCGCTCTGCACCACGGCCTCCAGCAGCGGCAGCATCGGCTGCAGGCCGGAGAGCTTCTTCTCGTGGATGAGGATGTAGGGGTCGGACAGCTCGGCCGTCATCTTCTCCGCATTCGTGATGAAATACGGGGAGACGTAGCCGCGGTCGAACTGCATGCCCTCGACGACGTCGAGCTCGGTCTGGATGCCCTTGGCCTCCTCAACCGTGATGACGCCCTCGTTGCCGACCTTCTGCATGGCCTCGGAGATCATGCGGCCAATCTCGGTCTCGCCGTTTGCCGAGATGGTGCCGACCTGGGCCGTCTCGGCCTCGGTGGTGATCTTCCGGGTGTGCTTCTTGATCTCCTCGACGACGGCGTTCACCGCCATGTCAACGCCGCGCTTGAGGTCCATCGGGTTGATGCCCGCAGCCACGGCCTTGCCGCCCTCGCGCACGATGCTCTGGGCGAGCACGACAGCGGTCGTCGTGCCGTCGCCGGCGACGTCGTTGGTCTTGGAGGCCACCTCGCGCACCATCTGCGCGCCCATGTTCTCGAACTTGTCGCCCAGCTCGATCTCCTTGGCGACGGTCACGCCGTCCTTGGTGATGCGAGGGGCGCCGAAGCTCTTGTCGAGGATTACATTGCGGCCCTTCGGGCCGAGGGTGACCTTCACTGCGTCGGCGAGCACGTCCACGCCGCGCAGCATGCGCTGGCGGGCGTCGCCGCCGAACTTGACGTCTTTGGCTGCCATGTTTGGTTTCCTTGATTGAGAGAGAGTGAGCTAGGCGGCCTTCTTCTTCTCGGCCTGGCCCTCGATGATGCCCATGACGTCGCTCTCCTTCATGATCAGGAGATCCTCGCCGTCGAGGCGCACCTCGGTGCCGGACCACTTGCCGAAGAGCACGCGGTCGCCGGCCTTCACGTCGAGCGCCTGGATCTTGCCCTGCTCGTCACGCGCGCCGGGACCGACCGCGATCACCTCGCCCTCCATCGGCTTCTCCTTGGCCGTGTCGGGGATGATGATGCCGCCGGTCGTCTTCTCCTCGGCGGTGATGCGCCGGACCACGATCCGGTCGTGCAAGGGACGGAACTTCATTGAACCTCCTGGCTGGCTCATGGGGTCTCTATGCCAACGGCCAGGGGCGGCCTGTTAGCACTCTCATGGGGAGAGTGCCAACGATCTAAGGCTGCGCCTGCGCCGTGTCAAGACGTGGCAGCACTTTCGGGCTTAGAGTGCCAAGTTGCTGAATTAAGCCAGTTTTTCCTACTCTCGGCGCGACTTGAAGTGCATCATCCGAAGTCGGAGCGGCGCGCCGACGTTGGGAGGGGAAGGAAGCGCCGGCAACACGCTGAGGAAGACCGATGACGCTTGCCAAGCAGCTCGAAGGGTATCGCCTGACCACCGCCGAGATCTTCTACCACATGCCCGACCACCCAGACCTCCTGCAGACCTATATCTGGCAGGAGCTGGACCTCGCGCCCCGCTTCCCCATCCTGCGGCGCTTCCTCCAGTTCTGGCAGCGCGAGCTGGACGGCAAGGTGCACTCCGTCCGGGTTGCCTCGGGCAGCTTGATCCGCCCGGCCGGGTTCCGCGCGCCGAAGGAGTTCCGGCTGCACTGAGCTCAGATGTCAACCCTCGCCGCGTGCCTGATCGCCCTCCGGCGGAAAGGCAATGTCGGCGTAGATCTCGGTGAGCGAGATCTCGACTCCAATCTCCGGCATGTGAAGCGTGTCGCCTGATACTCGCGCACTTTCTCGATCCGGTCGGTGCGGGAATTGCTCGCGCTGAGGACCTCGAAGACGACGACCGGCTCGGGGACGATGGTGTCCTGACCGGAAGCCGGCGTGCAGCTCACGTATGCGTCCGGGTAGCGGATGCGTCCTTGGACCTCAATCTTGGTCGTCGGCCCCCAAGGCCTGCCTCCAGCCCGCTTCGCGGGCTGCCCCTCCGGGGGATCGCTGCGCGATGGCTTGCCGCGCAGGCGCTCGTAGAGGATCGCGCGCAGCGTCCCGCCAATCGCCTCGTGATCGAGGGTCCCACCCGTCATCGCGACCGGCTGGAAGCCGTCGAACTCGTAGCGCAGTTCCTGCCTCTTCTCCCAAGCCAAGAATTCCGGGAGCGTCATCGGCTTGCGCAGGGCAACGGTCATAAGCGCACTCTACGCCCTGGAGGACCTGAGGACCATCCTAACCCTCGATCGCAATCCGGCCGCGTCGAAGCAGGGCCGCGCCGAGGAGGAGCGAGAGGGCGAACAGGGCGGCGGCGAGCGCGACTTGCAGCCCGTGCCCGATGCGCACGCCGCCCCCCAGCAGAGCGAACACCACCGTCTGCGGTACGTAGCCCAGCGCCGACGCCGCGAGGAACGGCCCGGCGGGCACGGCGGAAATCCCGGCCGCCAGGTTCAGGACCATATTGTTGCCGATCGGCATGAGGCGCAGCGTCAGCGTCGCGGTGAACGGGTTGCGCGCGAGGAAGGCGTCGAGCCTGGCGAGGCGCCCCGCGGCCCGGCGTCGCAGCCGGCGCGCCGCCCAACGCCGGGCGATGAGGCGGGACCATAACAAGGTCGCTGCGCATCCTAACACCTGCGCTGCCAGGCCGAGCGCCGCACCGGGCCAGAACCCCCAGGCAAGCCCGCCTGCATACGCCACGATCTGGCGTGGCACGCCCACCGCGCAGGCCGCAGCGCCCAGCAGCACGTAGGCGAGCGGCCCATGCTGCCCGGTTGCTGCGAAATCGCTCAGCCCGGCCCCGCGCAGCAGCAGCCCGGCGCCGACGAGGCCAGCCACCAGCAGCGCAGGCCGCCACGCGAGCCGAATCCAGGTGCTCACGGCTCCTCTACCTCGGGCCGATGCCATCGCCGCTGGAGCCAATAGACTCCAGCAAGGTCGAATACGCCCGCCCACAGCCGATCCAGCACGCCGTAGTTCGATCGCCCCCGCAGCCGCGGCCGATGCCGCACCGGGACGGAGACGACGCGTCCTCCTGCCCGCAGCACGAGGGCGGGCAGGAAGCGGTGCATGTGATCGAAGTGCGGCAGCTCCAGGAACACCTCGCGCCGGAACACTTTGAGGCCGCAGCCTGTATCGGGCGTCGCGTCGCGAAGCAGCCCGGCGCGCACCCGATTCGCGACGCGCGAGCTGGCACGCTTCGCCCAGGTGTCCCGCCGGATTACGCGGTGGCCCGCGACGAGGACGGGACCGCGCCCGGCGCCTTCTTGCTCCTGAGCGCGGGCGAGAAGACCGGGAATGTCTGCGGGATCGTTCTGCCCGTCGCCGTCCAGCGTCGCGATCCAGTCTCCGCGCGCGGTGCGGACACCCGTGCAGACAGCGGCGCTCTGGCCGCAGCGTCGCCGGTGCCGCCGCCGGACAAGGGGTGTGCCGGGCTGACCGGCGGCCGCGGCGAGATTCGCGGCTGTGTCGTCGGTGCTGCCGTCGTCCACGTAGACGATCTCTGCCGCCCCAAGGGCGTGTATCGCGGCGACGGCTTCGCGTATCTCGGCGATCAGCGGCAGGATGTTGGCCCCCTCGTTGCGCACAGGCACCACGACGGAGAGGAACGGAGCAGGAGGCATCGCGCCGGGCGGGTAGCACCGGCGCCGTCGGAGCGGCAAGCTGGCTCCTGCCCGTGCTGCCGCGCTTAGTGATAGCCGATGTCGCCGCGCACCTTGCCGCGGAACACCCAGTAGGACCAGCCGGAATACATCACGATGATCGGCAACAGGAACAAGGTGCCGATGAGCAGGAACGCCTGCGTGCCCTGGGCGGAGGCTGCCTCCCAGAACGTGTAGCGGTAGGGTACGACCATCGGCCAGAGGCTGATCGCAATACCGAGATACGACAGCAGAAACAGCACGATGGCCCAGAGGAACGGGGCCGCGTCGCCGCCGCTGCCGCGCAGCGCCCGCCACTCGGCCAAGCCGGCCAGCGCCGTGAGGACCGGGACCGGTGCGAGCAAGGCGATGTCGGGCCAGGAGAACCAACGGCGCGCGATGTCCGTCTCCATCTCCGGTGTCCAGATGCTCACGGCCACGATGGCGGCCAGAACGCCTAGGAAACACCGCTCGCCCATGCGCCGCGCCCAGGCCTGCAGATCGCCCTCGGTCTTGATCACCAGCCAGCCCGCGCCCAGCAGCCCGTAGCCGAGCATCAGCGCGACCCCGGTGAGCACCGAGAACGGCGTCAGCCAGTCGAAGGAGGAGCCCCCGAAGCTGCGCCCGTCCACCTTGAAGCCCTGGATGAAGGCGCCGAGCACCGCTCCTTGCGCGAAGGCGGCCAGCGCCGAGCCGATGCAGAAGCCGCGCCCCCAGAAGCGGCTGATCCAGGGCTGCTTGAAGCGGAACTCGAAGGCGACGCCGCGAAAGACGAGCGCCAGCAGCATCAGGAGCACCGGGAAATACACGGCCGGAATGATAATCGCGAACGCCAGCGGGAACACCGCGAGCAGCCCCACCCCGCCCAGGATCAGCCAGGTCTCGTTGCCGTCCCAGATTGGGGCGATGGAGTTCATCACGATCTGCCTCGACGCCTCGTCCGGCGCGAATCCGTAGAGGAAGCCGACGCCAAGGTCGAAGCCGTCGAGCAGCACGTAGAAGAACACCCCGGCCGCCAGGATCGCGATCCAGACCGGCAGCACGCTGAACGTGAGTTCACTGGACATAGGGCAACTCCGCGGCAGGTGCGGGGGCGGCCTTGACGGGGGCTTTCGGCTGGAAACCCTCGACCGGCTCCTCTGGCGTCTCGGCCAGCCCCACGCCGACGCGGACGCGCCCGGCCATGAACGCGATGCCGGTCGGGAACATGACGAGATAGACCAGGATATACGCGATCAGCGATCCCAGCACGTCGCCGCCCGTGAGTGAGGGCGAGGCCGAGTCAGCGGTCCGCATCAGGCCGTAGACCGTCCACGGCTGGCGACCCGTCTCGGTGGTGATCCAGCCCGCGAGCACGGCGATGAAGCCTAGAGGCGTGGTCCATTGGCAGAGCCGCAGATACCAGTCCGTCTCGAACAGGCGGCGGCGCAGGCGGAGAACCAGGCCAGCCACGACGACGGCGAGCATGACGAAGGCGATCCCGACCATGATGCGGAAGCCAAAGAATGGGAAGGCCACGGGTGGCCAGCGATCGGCGGACCAGGTCTTCAACCCCTTGATCTCCCCGTCCCAGGTGTGGGTCAGGATGATGCTGCCGAGGCGAGGGATTTCGACGGCGTAGCGCATCACGCCGGCCTCGTCGTCGGGAATGCCAAACAAGGTGAGCGGCGTCGGGCGCTGGGTGTCGTAGCGGCCCTCGATGGCGGCGAGCTTCGTGGGCTGGTATTCGAGCGTGTTCAGCCCGTGCTGGTCGCCGAGCACCATCTGCAGCGGCACGAGCACGATCAGCAGGCCGAGCGCCATCCGCATCATCAAGCGCGACGCCTCGGCGTCGGTCTCGCGGCCGCGGCGGATGAGATAGGCGCTGACCCCGAGCACGACGAAGCCGGTCGTGATGTAGAAGGCCGTGACGTTGTGGGCGAGGCGGTAGGGGAAGGACGGGTTGAAGATGATCGCGAGCCAGTCCTCGGGGAAGAAGCGGCCGTCGGGGCCGACCGTGTAGCCCGTTGGCGTCTGCATCCAGCTGTTCACGGACAGGATCCAGAACGACGAGAATAGGGTGCCGGCCGCGACCATCAGGGCGGCGACGAAATGCATCCAGCGCGGCACCAGCGCGCGCCCAAACAAGAGCACGCCGAGGAACGAGGCTTCGAGGAAGAAGGCGGTCAGGTCCTCGTACGCCAGCATGGGCGAGAGCACGTTGGCTGTCATGTCCGAGAAGCGCGCCCAGTTGGTGCCGAACTGGAAGGGCATGATGATGCCCGACACCACCCCCATGCCGAAGGAGACGGCGAAGATCTTGGTCCAGAAGCCCGAGATCCGGAACCAGATCTCCCGACCGGTGACGAAGTAGAGGCCCTCCAGGACGGCGATGTAGGAGGCGAGGCCCACCGTGAAAGCGGGCAGCAAGATGTGCCAGGCGATCACCCAGGCCCATTGGAAGCGGGAGAGGAGAACGGGGTCGAGATGCATGGCTCACACGTCCGGGTCTGAATCACGTCCCTGGTCCGGCATCGTCGCTCCTTACCGGCGGCGTGGCCTCGTGGCCGTCAGCCCCAAGGTGGGCAGCGCGGCAAGCTTGGCCGCCTCGCAGACGACGTAGGCCAAGTGTAGGTTGGACGGCGGCGATTCCCCGCCCGCGATGACGTGCCGCGTCCGCGCGCCCAGCCTAGGCCGCAGCCAGAGTGCTTGTGCCAGCACGACCAGGCTCGGCGCAAGAGCGAGGAGGCGCCGACGTGCCGAGGCCGCCGGATGCAGCCCGAGGAGCACCGCGAGTGCTGCCTCGACCCTGCCCAACGTCTGGAAGGTTTGCCGGCCGACATCGAGGGCGACCGGCAGCGGCAGCGAAGAGGCCAGGAACTTGGCCGGCGTGGCCAGGAAGGAAACGCCGAGCACCATCCCGGCCCAGACCAGCGCGAGGGCACGCGCCCGCCGGCGGCCTGCGCCCCTCCACGACGCGTCGGCCGGGCCGGGGACGACCTGTTCTCCGGCTCCGCTCCCTTGCCTCGCACGTTGCCGCCGTCGCTCCCGGCCATCCCTGTCTCCTCTCGGCTCCGCGTTCGGGCGGCCGCCCGCGATCAGTCGAACAGCAGCCCGTGGCTCCCCGCCACGGCGCCCAGGATCGTGAGCAGGCTGAGCGCGAGCAAGACTATGTGGAAGCGATGAATCGTGCGCAACGTCGCGTCCGGATTGTCCCTCGCGCGAGCGGCAAAGCGGCGGTGCAGGACCAGCGGCTCCAGCACGAAGAGCATGGTCGCGAAGATCAGCCATATTAGCACCATTGCATGCATCCACCAGTAGGACAGCAAGGTGAACCGATACCAGGCGTCCATCCGGACCAGCATGTAAAGGCCACTGAGGCCGGCCAAAAGGATGCTGAGCCGCGCTTGCGCGCCGAAGCGGCCCTCGACGGCCTCGAACACCGCGATCCGCTGCGCCGGGTCCGGAACGCGGCGCAGTGCCGGAAGCAGGACCGTCGTCACCAGGCCCAAACCGCCGATCCAGAGCACGATGGCCAGCACGTGCAGCGAACGGGCGACCGCCACGTCAGCCATACCGCGATCCTGAAGGCGGCGGCACGGCCTTCCCGCGTCGGCGCCATTCAAGGCTCAGCCTCGCCCGCAAAGCGCCTGCAGCACGACCGCATTGTTGTGCTCCGTGTCCCTTGCCCCGAACAGCAGCGTTACCTGCTTGTAGTGCCTGACCACGGCGAGCAGTTCGTCCATTGCCGGGTTGCCCGCCAGCTCTGCCCGGTAGCGCTGCTCGAAGCTCGGCCATCTCGCGGGATCGTGGCCGAACCAGCGGCGCAGGTCCGTGCTCGGCGCTACGTCCTTGAGCCAGAGATCGACCTGCGCCTCGTGCCATGCCAGCCCCCGCGGCCACAAGCGGTCCACCAGCACGCGGACGCCGTCAGCGGGTGCTGGCGGATCATAGGCCCGCTTGACTCGCACCTCGCTCGTCCACCGGAAGGATCGGTCCTGAAGGTCCATGCCCGCGCTCCCGATTATGCCGCTCCCGGCTCCGGCGAGAACAATGCCTCCTTGCCCTGCTTGTCCTTCCACTCGTCGGCATCGGGCGGCGGCTCGCCCTTGCGGGTGATGTTGGGCCAGGCTTGGGCGAAGGTGCGGTTGCGCTCAGCCCAGGCGCTCGCGCGGTCGTCGCTGTCCGGCACGATGGCTTCCACCGGGCACTCCGGCTCGCACACGCCGCAGTCGATGCACTCGTCGGGATGAATGACGAGCATGTTCTCGCCCACGTAGAAGCAGTCCACCGGGCAGACCTCAACGCAGTCCATATACTTGCAGCGGATGCAGCTCTCTATGACGACGTAGGTCATGCGCGCCTCCGCGCGACGTAGGTCATGCGCGCCTCCGCGCGGGCAGGCGCTCGAACAGGCCCATACGCAGGCTACGCGCGATGCGCTGCGCGCGCCCGCGGAAGGCGGCGGCCACTTCGGGCTCGAACACCTCCGCGCAGGTCTCGCCGAAGAGCGCGAGCCAGCGGTCGAACATTACCGGCTCCAGATCCGGCAAGCGCAGGTGCGCCGAGAACGGATCGCGGTGGTAGCGCCCACTCGTCAGCATCACCGAGGACCAGAAGTCGTGGAGCCGCGCGAGATGCGTCTCCCAAGCCGCGTCGTCCTCACCGAGCGCCCGGGCGAAGACCGGGCCGAGCAGCATGTCACGGCGAACGCACGCGTAGAAGCGGTCCACCACCCGACGGATCGCCTCTTCCGAGAGCTGGCCGGCACCGGTCGCCTTCGATGCAGTCACAACCACAACGCCACCACGAGGAGCACGGCAACGAGATTCCAGACCAGCATGTTGACGAGGGTCCGGATCATAGTGCGGTCCTCCTCGCCCTGGGCGCCGACTGCGTCGCTCACCGCATTGCCCGGCAGGAGGAACAGCCGGAGTGCTGCTTTGCCGATCATCGCCTTCCCTCCAGGATCAGCGCTTTACAACATGGATGCTCGATACATCTTATCTCTGTCTCGCAGAAAAGCAAGACCCGAGATATATCTTCAACGAGCGACTTACGTCGTTCCTACGTTCGTTCCGGAGCAGAGCCGCCGTGCACCTGACCGTCTATACCGACTACTCGTTGCGCCTGCTGATGTACCTCGCCGTGAAGCGCGATGCTCGTGCCACCATCGGCGAGATCGCGACCGCCTATGGCATCGCCAAGAACCACCTGACCAAGGTGACGCACCAGCTCGGCCTTGCCGGCTACGTCGAAACGGCGCGCGGAAAAGGGGGCGGCTTGCATCTGGCCAAGCCGGCCGAGCAGATCGGGCTGGGCGAGGTGGTGCGCTGCACGGAGGCCGACATGGCGCTCGTACCCTGCTTCGAGCCGCTGTGCGCGCCCTGCCCCATCGTGCCGGCCTGTGGCCTGCGCGGCGCGCTGCACGAGGCGCGGCAGGCATTCCTCGCAGCACTCGACCGCTACACGCTCGCCGATCTCGTCGGGCGGCGAACGGAGCTGCAGGGACTGCTATCCGTGCCGGCAGCGCGGGAGAGCGTGGCCTTGCCCCGGACCGCGCGCGCGCCATAAAGGGCGGCGATGAGCACTCTCCTTGCGCGCCCTCGCCTCTCCCCTGCCCTCGCCGCCCGGCGCGACACCCGGCCCGTGGCCCTCTGGCTCTTCGCCGTCTGCGCCATGCTCGCGGTCATGGTGGTGCTCGGAGGTTCGACGCGGCTGACCGGCTCCGGCCTCTCCATCATGGAGTGGGCGCCGCTCAGCGGCGCGCTGCCGCCGCTCAGCCATGCTGAGTGGGAACGGCTCTTCCACCTCTACGAGCAGATTCCCCAATACAAGCTGCTGCACGAGGGCTTCGGCCTCGGGGGCTTCCAGCGCATCTTCTGGCTGGAGTGGGTGCACCGGGTCTGGGGCCGGCTGATCGGAATCGTGTTCTTCGTTCCCCTGGTCTGGTTCGCGGTGCGCGGGCAGATCCCGCGCCGGCTCGTCCCCCGGCTCGCGGGCCTGTTCGTGCTGGGCGGCCTGCAGGGCCTCGTCGGCTGGATCATGGTCGCGAGCGGCTTCGAGGCGGACAGCACCTCCGTCTCCGCCTATCGGCTCGTCGCGCACTTGGCGCTTGCCCTGCTGCTCTACGCCGCCATCCTCTGGACCGCGCTCGGCCTCTGGCGCACCGCTCCGTCGCCGCGCCTCGCCACGCTGCCACGACGGCTGCTGACCCTCACGTGCATCCTCGTGCCACTCACGATCCTCGCGGGCGGGTTCGTCGCCGGGACGCACGCCGGGCTGGTTTACAACACGTTCCCGCTCATGGACGGGCACCTGGTCCCGGAGGGCTACGCGATGCTCAGCCCCTGGATGCGCAACCTGTTCGAGAACGTCGCCGCCGTGCAATTCGACCATCGCCTGCTCGCGACGCTGACGGCACTCACCGTGCTTGTAACCGTGGTCGCCGGGCTGGGCTCGGGCGCGCGGGGCGGTGTGCGCACCGCGCTGCTCGCTCTCTGCGGCGCGGTCGCGCTGCAATACGGCCTCGGGATCGCGACTTTGCTGCTCGTCGTGCCGACAGCACTCGGGGCGCTGCACCAGCTTGTCGCCATCGGCGTGCTCACGGCGGCGCTCGTGGCCTTGCACACGCAACATAGTTGACGCCGGCGCGTTGACCCGGCCCCCGCCGAGCCTACGTTGGGAACTATGGCCCAGACACATCCGCTCGACGCGACAGACACCCTCTTCTTCGACCGGCCCGGCGCCGACCTCGACCGGGCGGACGCGGAGCACATCGTCCGCGACGCCCTGGACGGCTGCGACGACGGCGAGCTCTTCCTCGAATACCGGGAGAGCGAGGTCGTCACCCTCGAGGAGGGCCGAATCCGCACTGCGAGTTCCGACACCTCGCTCGGCTTCGGCCTGCGCGCCGTGCTCGACGAGGAGACTGGCTACGCGCACGCGGGCGAGATCTCGAAGGCGGCGCTGAACCGCGCGGCAGCCACCGTCTCGGCCGTGCGCGCCGGGCGGTGCGGGAAGGCGGGCGACCCGCCCCGCGCCACCAACGCGCGCCTCTACTCGGACGCGAACCCGCTCACGGAGCAGCCCTTCTCCGAGCGGACCGCGCTGCTCGCCGCCATGGATTCCTACGCCCGCGGCAAGGACTCCCGCGTCAAGCAGGTTATGGCCTCCATCGCCGGCGAGTGGCAGGCGGTGCAGGTGGTGCGGGCGGACGGCACCCGCGTCGCCGACCTGCGTCCCCTCGTGCGGCTTAACGTCTCCGTCGTCGTCGAGCAGGGCGGCCGGCGCGAAAGCGGCACCTACGGCCTCGGCGGACGCCGCGGCTACGGCGAGTTCATGGTCGATAGCACCTGGCGCGCTGCCGTTGACGAGGCGCTGCGCCAGGCGGTCCTCAACCTGGACAGCCGCCCGGCGCCCGCGGGCGAGATTCCCGTCGTGCTCGGCCCAGGGTGGCCCGGCATCCTGCTTCACGAGGCCATCGGCCACGAACTCGAGGGCGACTTCAACCGGAAGAAGACCAGCGCGTTCGCCGGGCTGGTCGGCAAGCGGATCGCGACGCCCGGCGTCACCGTCGTGGACGACGGCACGCTCCCCGACCGCCGCGGCAGCATCACCGTGGACGACGAGGGCACGCCCTCCGGCCGCACCGTTATGATCGAGGACGGCATCCTGCAGGGTTTCATCCAGGACCGGCTCAACGCCCGGCTCATGGGCGTCCGCCCCACCGGCAACGGCCGCCGCCAGAGCTACGCCCACTCGCCCATGCCGCGCATGACCAACACGATCATGCTCGCGGGCGACGCTGATCCGGCGGATCTGCTGCGTGGCATCCCGCGTGGCCTCTACGCGGTCAATTTCGGCGGCGGCCAGGTGGACATCACCAGCGGCAAGTTCGTGTTCTCCGCGAGCGAGGCCTACCTGATCGAGGACGGCCGCGTCACGGCGCCGGTCAAGGGCGCGACGCTGATCGGCAACGGACCCGACGCGCTGCTCCGCATCGAGGGGGTCGGCAGAGACCTCGCGCTCGACCCTGGAATCGGCACCTGCGGCAAGAACGGCCAGGGCGTGCCGGTCGGCGTCGGTCAGCCGAGTCTGCGGCTCTCCGCGCTGACCGTCGGCGGAACGGCGGCGTAGGGCCTGGCTTGTGATCCGCCCGGCGCGCGCAGACGAGACGGGCGCCCTGCACACGCTTGTGCAACTGGCCTACGCACCCTGGGAGGCGACCATGGGCTTCCGGCCCGGACCCATGGATGACGACTACGTGGCCCGCATACAGGCCGGGCAGGTATGGGTGCTGGACGACGGCGGCATCGCGGCGATCGTAGTCCTTGAACCTGGCGAAGGCTGGGTTATGCTCGACAACGTCGCCGTGCATCCTGAGCGGCAAGGAAAGGGACTGGGGCGCCGCATGATCGCCTTTGCCGCCGCCGAGGCACGCCGCCGCAGCGCCCGTGAGCTTCGTCTCTACACCCACGCCCTCATGGCCTCCAACCTGGCGCGCTACGCCTACCTCGGCTTTCATGAGATAGGCCGCAAGCGCGTAGGCCCCTACGACCGCGTTTACATGACGCTCGACCTCGCCGCGAGCCGGGATCTCTGATGCCGCGCTTCGTCGCGGTCCTCGCGTTGCTGACCCTGCTCGCCGCCGGCGCCCGCGCTGCCGAGCTGGCCTGCCCGGACGTTCCGGTGCCGCCCGTTTCCGTCCCGCGCATGCGGGCGCTGCTGGATAGCGACCAAGACGCGGTCATCGTCGCCCTGGGATCGTCCTCGACGCGAAGCTATCGCGCGTCAGACCGGGCGCACAGCTACCCGGCGGTGCTGCAGGCGCGGCTGAACGATAAGCTTGCCTTCGCCCATGTCGCCGTTCTGAACCGCGGCATCGGCGGCCAGGACGCGGCCGAGGAGGTCGCGCGCGTGGACGCGGACGTCCTTGCCGTGCGCCCGGCGCTCGTCATCTGGCAGGTCGGCGCCAACGGCGTATTGCACCACACAAATCCGGAGCTGTTCGAGGAGCTCGTCGAGACCGGCATCCGCCGCTTGCAGCGCGCGAAGGTAGACGTCGTGCTGATGGACAACCAGCGCGCCCCCGCCATCCTCGACGCTCCGGACCACGCCAAGCTGGAGCAAGCGCTCGCGGACGCGGTGAAGAGGACTGGAGCGAGCCTGTTCAGCCGCGAGCGATTGATGGACGACTGGCAGCGGGCCGGCTACCCCTACGAGTTGTTCGTCGGTCATGACCAGCTGCACCACAATGACCGCGGCTACGACTGCGTCGCCCGTGCTTTGGCGCAGGCCATCGTTGAGGGCCTTGGCGAATTCTCGCCGCGCGCGCAGGCGACGGCGGCGCTGAGCCGAGACCCGTCGGATCATTACGTTTTGCGTGACGGCCGCCCGATCGGCGCGATGCCAGCTCCGGCTATCGGCCCGTAGAGGCCGCGCATGACGCGCGGCATCGTCAGCCCTTGCGCGACGATCGTGAATACGACGACGGCGTAGCAGATGGTGAGAAGCTCCTCGCGATACGGCGACGGCGGAAGGGTGAGCGCCAGCGCGACGGAAACCCCGCCGCGCAGCCCCGCCCAGGTCAGGACCGCGATTGTCCGCTTCTTGTCCCGCCTGTCGGCTCCTGAGAAGAGCGCCGGTATCGCGACGCTGACGAAGCGGGAGGCGATCGCCAGCGGGACTGACATGAGCGTCGGGAGCCACGTCTGCCGTCCGACCGTCACCTCGAGGACCTGGAAGCCGATCAGCAGGAACAGCATCGCGTTCAGGAGCTCGTCGAGGAGGGACCAGAAAGCGACGACGGCGGAGCCTGGCCCATCGCTGACCGTGAACTGCGGCGCAACCTGGCCGAGAACCAGGCCCGCCGTGACGACGGTGATCGGGCCGGAGACGTCGAGCGCGTCGGCCAGACGATAGGATGTGATGACGAGGGCGAGCGATACGGTTAGCTGCAGCCCGTGATCGCCGATCCTGCGCATAATCTGGGCGGCCAAATACCCGGTCGCACTGCCAAGCGCCACGCCGCCGGCGCTCGCGATGAGCAAGGCGGCAGCGACGCGCCCGTGCCCGATCAACCCGGTCTGGCCCTGGGCGACATTGAGGGTGATCAGGAAAAGGACCACGCCAGCGCCGTCGTTGAAGAGGCTCTCGCCCGAGATCGCGGCGCGCAGCGGCGGCGGCAGGGCGAGCCGGCGCAGCAGGTTGTCCACGACCACGGCGTCGGTCGGCGCGAGAACGGCGCCCAGGACGCCGCACCACCGCAGTGGCACCGGCGTGCCGGCTGCCTTGAAGACCGCCCACATCCCGAAGGCGAAGAGCGTCGTCGCGACGATCACGCTCGCGGTCGCCAAGACCAGGATCGTCCACTTGTTGTCGCGAAGCTCGTGCAGGCTGACATGCAAGCTGCCGTTGAACAGCAGGAAGGCCAGAACGCCGTCGAGGAAGATGTGGGGCAGGTCAAAGGCGCTGAACGCCTCGCTGAGGTGGCCCGTAATCCTGGATCCGGTGCTGGCGTCGAACCAGCGACAGGCCAGTGCGATAGCCAACGAGCCGAGCAGGAGCGCGATGGACCGGGGAATCCGGACGTAGAGATGGTTCACGCACCCGATCAGGGCGGCGAAGACGAGGATCAGCGCGACGAGATCAAAGGCAGCCATCACAGCCGCCCCGTCGCCCGAGGCGGCCAAGGTCCGCCCATGCTCCCGCGCCTACCGACCTGTACCGGCTAGCGACGGAACCTTCCACCGAACGACCCGCCGCCACCGCGAGCGCCAAACCCGCCCATCCCGCCGCCTCCGCGGAACGAGCCGGCCCCCCGTTGCCACTGCGCTCCTTGCGTCCGCGCGAACCGATCCTGCTCAAGCTGGGCGTAGCTGCCCGACGTGAACGGCTGCGCGCGGCTGAACGATTGACGCTGCTGCCCGGCGTAGGACCGCCCGGTCTGATTCGGCCGGGACTGCATCGTACGGGACTGCATCGTATTCGTCGCTCCCAGCGAGGAGTTATAGCTGGCGGAGCGTTGCTGGGGCCGATTTGCGGCCTGGCGCTGAGAGCCGGATGCCGTTCCGACCGGCTTCTGCGTCTGCGTCGTCGGTTTCTGCACGGTATTCCACGAGCCGTTGTCCCATTTCGACCAGCCGCTCGACGTGTGGCGATACACATTCCCGTCCGCGCCCGCATAGACGTTGCCGCCCGCCCCCTTCACGACCCCTGCGTTGTTGCCGCCCGCCCCGTGGACGCCCGCACCCCTCGCGCCGGTGGTGGAGGTGAAACCGCCGGCCGAGCCTCGGGCGTTGCTGCCGCTCGCGGTGTTGACCGTGGCGTTCGGCCCCGAGACAACGCTCGAACCCCAGCGGCTGTAGGCGTTGGCGTTCTGGTTGGTGGAGCCGCTGACTCCCGTGCGCGCATTGTAGAAGCTCGCGTTCGCCGTGCCGCTGCCGCCGCCCCAGCTCGCGCTGCCATGGGCGTAGCTGCCCGTGCTCGGGTTATAGGCCGAGAAGGCGCCCGCCCCGCCGTTCGGGCCATAGACGGCGCCGCCTCGGGCCCAGGCGCCGGTCGCGGGATTGTAGGCCGTGCCTCCGGTCGCGGCGCCGCCGTATGGACCGTAGACCGTGCCGCCACGGGCCCAGGCTCCGGTGTAGGGGTTGTAGCGGACGTTGCCGGGATACGAATACGGATACGGGTAGTAGGCCGGAACCGGGCCCGGCACGACGACCGGCGGATAGTAGTAGCCCGTGCCGTAAGCCAGCACGCCCGCGGTGACGAAGCCCATCATGTATCCGGCGGTGTAACCGTAGGTCACCGCCTGCGGCGTGGCCGAATACACGCGCACATAGGTCGTGTGATAGAGCGGATTGCTCGGCGGGATCGTGTAGATGACCGCCGGCACCTCATCGGCCAGCACCCAAGGTCCCGTCGGCGTTGGCGCCTTGAACCAAGCGCCTTGCCAGCAAGCGTAATAGACCGTGCCGACCTGGATCACGTCGTAGGAGGTGTTCGACGGCATAGGCCATGTCCGTTCCCTCGATCGGCTTGAACCGTGGCGGGCCGGCATAGGCGACCTCCAGCTTCGCCCTCTCGCGGCTGAGCGTAGCCTGACGCGGGATCCCTGCCTGGAGCACGGCTTGCTGCGCTTGCTGCGTCCCAGGCACCGACGCCAGGACCTGTCCCTTCGGTCCGTCCAGCGGAATGCGCGCGAAGTCGGCCGGCAAGCTAGGCGTCGCGAATGCCCAGGGGCCGTCGAGGCTCGGCGCCGAGAACCAGCGCCCGGAGGCGAGATGATACAACTGTCCGCTGCTCGAATCCTGGAACAAGTCCGCGGCGGTGTTGGAGACGTAGCGTAGCGCCGTGCCAGGAATTTGGACGAAGGCCGGAGGACCCACGGTGACGATGATCTCCGCCGGGACCGTGGACACGAAGATCGTCGGCGCTTCGCCGGGGGCGAGACGCCGGCCCGGGATGCTCTTGCGCACCTGCGCGAAGTTGGCGTCGTTCGGGAGCGACGCGAAGGCGGCTGGCAACTCGGCAACCGGCGCCCAAGGCCCCTTAGCATCGCCCGCGGCCAGCCAAGCCCCGTTATTCAGCAGGTACCAGGTCTTGTCGGCCGGGTCGAAGAACACGTCCCAGTTGGTGTTGACCGCGACCGACAGCGTGGACCCTGGGATCGGCGCCAGCACCGGCTCGCCGTCGAATACGACGAGGCTGGCGGGATGGTCGCTGTAGAAGATCGCCGGCGGGTTGTTGTTGAGCGAGACGTCCTGGGGCTGCGCCTGTCCTTCCTTGAGGCTCAGCAGCACCGTGTCGAGCGGCACCCGCTTCGGCCCCATGTCGGCGAGCGCTGCCTTGATCCTGTCCTCAAGCCGGGCCGCCTGGTCCGTGGTCAGGGTCGGGAAGTTCGAGGACTGTAGGCTCAGGTCGGAGACGGTCACGGTACGCGTGTCGAAATCGGTTTGCGTGGCACCCCTCACCTCGACGGTGCCGAGGATCGGCTTGTCCGAGCCTGCCGGCGTGATGGCGACCGCCGTGCGGGCGCTGATCGTCTGGTGGTCCGGCCAGGCGATCGCCTGCGGCTCGTAGATCGTGACGCTCGCGCCATTGACCGTCATCGAGTGGGGCCAGCTCGCATCAACGGGCTCAGCGTCCGACCCGGATGCCGTCGCCGCGACATAGGTAACGCTTGGTTGCGGCATCCAGCTTGACCCGTGGCTGGTTCCGATCGCATCGAGCGCCCGCTGGCACGCGGCGGAGAGACTCGCCTCGTTCCGGCGCAGGCAAGCCAGCGCCTGGCCACCACCCGTAGGGACGGTTCGGCAATGCGTCCGATAATCTTCCCGGCATGCTTGGCGGATGGCGGCGATCTCGCTCCGCGTCGGCCGCTGCGCCGCGGCTGGCTCTGCCAGGGCGGACAATCCAGCCAGGACGCAGACGATCTCGAAGGCGGCCGTCCTCCGCAGCCGGCGAACTCGCCTGGTCTGGTTCCGGTTCATCGCAACACTCCCCCCAGCTCTCATGATTATCGTTTCAACGATCTCGAGTCGCCCCACCCTACTCGGCCGGCGACGTGGCGGCGGTAGACTTCCGCGCGGCGCGCCAGTCCTCAAGGCGCTCCAGCACGACGAAGAAGGATGGCACGAACAGGACGGCGAGGCAGGTCGAGGCCAACATGCCGCTGAACACCGTGATGCCGATGGACTTGCGAGCGTTCGCCCCCGCACCGGTCGCGAGGACGAGCGGCAGGACGCCGAGGATGAAGGCGAACGACGTCATCAGGATCGCCCGCAGGCGCAGCCGCGCTCCCTCGACCGCCGCCTCCGCCAAGGTGCGGCCGTGCAGCAGGTGCTCCTCGCGGGCGACCTCGACGATCAGGATGGCGTTCTTCGCGCTCAGCGCGATCAGCAGGATCAGCCCGATCTGCGTGTAGAGGCTGTTGTCGAGGTTCAGCGCCCAGAGCACGGCGACGGGTCCCAGCAACGCCAAGGGCACCGCCAGGATGACCGCGAACGGCGCGAGCCAGCTCTCATACTGCCCCGCCAGAACGAGATAAACGAGCAGCACGGCGAAGCCGAGGGCGTAATAGACCTGCTTTCCGGCCGCCTTCTCCTGATAGGACATGGCCGTCCAGTCGTAGCCCATGCCGGGCGGAAGCGTGCTCGCCGCGACCTGCTCCATGAGCGCGAGCGCCTGCCCCGAGCTGAACCCGGGGGCTGGCGCGCCGATGACGGTCGAGGCGGGGTAGAGATCATACAAACTGATCAGCGCTGGCCCGACGGCCGGCCCGGCGCGCAGCAAAGTTCCCAGCGGGATCATCTTGCCGTCGCTGTTGCGGACCGTGAGAGTGTTGATCGCCTCGGAGCGCAGGCGGAATTGGGAGTCCGCCTGGGCGTAGATCTGGAAGGTCCGGCCGAACTTGGTGATCTGCCCGACGAAGCTTGACCCGAGATAGGTCGCCAAGGTCTGGAACACGTCGCCGACCGAGACGTGCAGCGTCTCCGCCTTCACCCGGTCCACCTCCATGCTCAGCTGCGGCACGTTGGCGTCGAACGGGGACATGAGGCGCTGCAATCCGCTCTGGTCGCTTCCCTTCTCGACGATTTCCCGAGTGACGGAAGCGAGCTTGGCGAAGTCGGTGCTGCCGTCGCGCAGCTCGACCGCCATCGTGAAGCCGCCGGAATTCCCGATCCCCTGGATCGCGGGCGGCACGATGACGAGGCATCTCGCCTCGTCGATCCCGTCCATCGCGCGCGACAGGGCAGCGTAGAGCGAGCGCAGATCCTGGCCGGGACCACGCTTGCTCCAGTCCTTCAGCATCACGTAGGCGACGCCGCTGCTGGCGAGGGGCGCGCTGTTGTCGAGCACCGAGACGCCGGCGATGCCGATCACCTGCTCGACGCCGGAAATCTTGCGCGCGATCTCCCCGACCCGGTCGAGCGTGCGCACGGTCCGGCCGAGCGAGGCTCCGCCCGGCAGCTGCACGCTGACCAGCATGTAGCCCTGGTCCTCCAGCGGCAGGAACCCGGTCGGAACGCGCACGATGCCGTAAATGCCGAGGGCCATGACAACGAGCGCGATCAGCACCATCAGCCCGGAGCGGCGCACCATGCGGCCGATCAGCCCGGCGTAGCGCCTCTCGACGGCGGCGTAGGCGGCATTGAAGCCGCGGTAGAACCGGTTGCGCCGCTCCGGCGGGACCGGGCGCCGCAGCCACAGCGCGCACTGCGTCGGCTTGAGGGTCGCGGCGTTCGCCGCGCTGATGAGGGCGGTCGCCGCGATGACCAGCGCGAACTGCGCGTCGAGCTGGCCCGTCAGCCCCGGCAGGAACGCCGCCGGGATGAAGACCGACATCAGCACTAGGGTGATGCCGATGATCGGTCCGAACAGCTGGTCCATGGCCTTGATCGCGGCGTTCTGCCCGCTCATCCCCTCCGCGATGTTCCGGGCGGCCGCCTCCACCACCACGATCGCGTCGTCCACGACGATTCCGATGGCCAGGACGATCGCGAACAAGGTCGAGAGATTGATGCTGAACCCGAGCACGGCCATGGCCGCGAAGGCGCCGATGATCGTCACCGGCACCGTCGTCGCCGGCACCAGCATGGCGCGCCAGTCCTGCAGGAACACCAGGATCACGATCAGGACCAGGAGCGCCGCCTCGCCCAGCGTCTTGTAGACCTCGTTCACCGACGCCTTCACGAAGCGGGTCGTGTCGAACGGAATCGCGTAGGCGATGCCTTGGGGAAGGCTGCGCGCGAGCGCGGCCATCTTCGCCTTCACCGCGGCCCCGACGCTCAAGGCGTTCGCGCCGGGCGTTTGAAAGATTGCCAAGCCAGCCGCCGGCTTGCCGTCGAGGGTGAAGACCTGGCTGTAGCTCTGGGCGCCCAGCTCCACGCGCCCGATGTCGCGGAGCCGGGTGACCGCCCCGTTGTCGCCGACCTTGATGATGACCCTGCCGAACTGGCTCGGGTCGTCCAGCCGGCCCGCGACGTTGACCGTATATTGGAAGTCCTGCGTCGCGGGCGCGGGCGGCATCCCGACCTGCCCGGCCGTCACGTCCTGGCTCTGCTGCTGCAGGGCCTGCACCACGTCCTGCGTCGCGATCCCGCGCGCCTGCATCCTGTTGGGGTCGAGCCAGACGCGCATCGAGTAGAGCCCGGCGCCGAACACGGTGACGCTGCCCACGCCCGGCAGCCGCGACAGCTCGTCCTTCAGGTTGATGTTGGCGTAATTGCTGAGATACAGGCTGTCGTATTTTCCATCCGGCGACGTGAGAGTCACGATCTGCAGGATGGCGGTCGATTTCTTCTGGACGTTGACGCCCTGCGCCTGCACCGCCTGCGGTAGCGACGACAGCGCGCTCGATACGCGGTTCTGGACCAGGATCTGCGCAAGATTGAGGTCGGTCCCGATCGCGAACGTGACGATCAGCGAGTAGCTGCCATCGCTCGCGCTGGTGGACTGCATGTAGAGCATGTGCTCCACGCCGTTCACCTGCTGCTCGACGGGGAGTGCTACAGACCGCATCACGTCAGCCGCGCTGGCGCCGGGGTAGCGCGTGGTGACCTGGACGGTCGGCGGCACGACGTTCGGGTATTGGGCGACGGGCAGGCTCAGCAGCGCGACGGCGCCGACCAGCACGGTGATGATCGCCAGCACGTTGGCGAGGACCGGGCGCTCGATGAAGAATTTCGAGATCATGCCCGGACCGCCGCCCTATCGCGTCGCCGTCGCCGTCGCTGTCGCCGTCGGGGGCGCGGCGGCGGCGTGGGACTCGCCCGGCGTGCCCAGCTGGGCCTCGACCTTCTCGCCGGGAACCGCGCGCTGCAGGCCCGCGACGATCACCTGATCGTCCGGCTTCAGCCCGCTCTCGATCGCGCGCATGTCGCCGTAGAGCGGCCCGGCCACGACCTGGCGCTGCTCGACGGTGCTGTCGGGCTTGACTACCAGGACGTATCGCCCGCCCTGGTTCGCCCCGAGCGCCACGTCCGGCACTAGGATCGTGTCGGCGTCGCGCTGGATCGGTATTCGCACCCGTGCGAAGTAGCCGGGCAGCAGCGCTCGGTCTCCGTTCGCGAGGACGCCACGGACGGCCAGCGTGCCTGTGCTCTGATCAACGCTCGGGGCCGCGTAGTCCAGCACACCCTTGTGGGGATAACCGGTCTCGGTCTGCAAGCCGATCTCGACGGGGATGCTGCCGAGATCGCGGACCGTCAGGCCGCGGGCCGCGAGCGCCGCCCTGATCCGCAGCACGTCCTCCTCGCTGATCGTAAAGTTGACGTAAATCGGGTCGAGCTGCACGAGGGTTGCGAGCTTGGTCGCGTCGCTGACACCGACGAGCTCGCCGACGGACGCGAGATGCGCGGTCACGACGCCGTTGAACGGGGCGATCACCCGCGTGTAGGTGTAGTTGATGGCAGCCTGCTCGGTGTTGGCGGCCGCCTGCTGCACGGCGGCGCTGGCGGAGTCCCGGTTGGCTACGGCCTGATCGACGCTCGACCGCGATGTGAAATCGCTCTTGCCGAGCGTTGATTGGCGCACGTATTCGGCTTGCGCCTGCTTCAGCAGGGCTTGCTGCTGCGCCTCCGCCGCCTGCGCCTGCTGCAGCTTGGACTGGTAGGGCCGGGGCTCGATGGTGAAGAGGATGTCCCCCTTGTGCACCTCGTCACCGTCCTTGAAACTGATCTCCTGCAGGAAGCCCGGCACGCGCGCGACCAGATCGACCGAGTTCACCGGCGCGGTGTTGCCGGTAGCTTCAAGGTAGCGGGTGACCTTGCGCTGCTCCGGGTGGGCGACGACGACTTTCGGGGGCGGCGGCGCGGCGTAGTGGTTCGGCTCCTTGCAGGACGCAAGGAGCAGCATCGCTGCGAGGCCGGGCCACGCCAGGAGCGCCCCGCTCGGCCGCATCGCCGCCTCAGCGGAGCGAGCGGGCCGGAACCGCCGATGGAGGAATCCAGCCCTGCTGCACGAAGAACTCGGCCAGGTTGTAAGCGAGACGGTTCGCGAGGCGCTCGCCCTCTGCCGCCACGCCCGTCTTCTTGGTCTCGCCGTGTATTCCCATGAGACCACTCGCGACTAACGGGATTTCGCTGCCGCCGGAAGCGGCGCCGGCAGCGCCCAAGGCAAGCCCGGGCTTCCGCCCGCTGTTCGCGTCGGCGTCGTAGGTCTGCAGGAGCTGCGGCGGCGCATTCGGGCGCAGGTAATAGATTTGCGCCTGTGCGCGTACGTCGCTCTTGCCGGCGCCGAACCCGACGGCGAGACGGCGGGTGCGGTTGCCCTCGTCGATGCGCACGATCTGACCCTGGATGGCGAGATCGTTCCCGCTGGGCACGGCGCCCGGCGTCTCGCGCTCCGCTCGCAGCCCCATCTTGCGCAGGTTCTCGATGAGCGCCTCGGAGATCGCCTCCTGAACCTCTTGGGCGGTTCGATACTGCTCGGCTGCGGGATCGGCGCCGCTAAATTGCCGCTGCACGCGGTTGGCGATCGCCTGCTCAAGCCCAACGCTGCTCGGGTCAGCCGAGAAATCGGCTACCAGCACTCGCTGCGGGCGCGGCAGAGCAGCGACTGTGCCCTGCACCGGGGGAACGTAAGTGCCCGTACTCTGCACGCGGGTGGAGCACCCGGCGATGGGCAGAGCGGCCAGCAGCAAGCCAATCGCTCCGATCTTGCACTGGAACGCACGGCTGATAAGCACGGAACCACTCCTTGTATGCGTTCAGCTCAGCCGGTTGAGATCACCTGAGCGCGTCGGTATGCGGCCAGACCAGCGCTAGTCGCGACCGCAAGTCAGCCAACTCGTTTTCGATACTGTAGTATGAACGTGAAACAGTCGCCCAGTCGAGTCGAAAACGAGGCCGTCACGCATGGGGCACGGCAGGCGCCATTCTCACGCGAGTAGCGCTTGCGCGCACGCGTCTAGGATCGCGTCCGTGTCCATCCTGTAGGCGCGATAGAGGTCTGGGATATCGCCGCTCTGGCCGAAGCGGTCCGGGCCGAGGGGAACCACGCGGTTCCCGCGCACGGCGCCGAGCCAGGCGTGTGCGGCAGGGTGCCCGTCGAGCACCGTGACGAGCGCTGCGCCTGGCGCAAGCGGCGCGAGCAGGCACTCGACATGGGCCTCGGCTCGGCGACCCTCGCGCCGGCCGCGAAGCGCTGCGAGCCAATCAGCATGCAGCCGATCGGCGCTCGTCAGCGCGAGCAGACCAGCGTCCGGGACCTCGTCGCGCAACTCGGCAAACGCGGCCTCAGCCTCCGGCGCGACCGGACCCTGGTAGGCAAGCGCGAGTGACGCGCCCTCGCCGGGCGGCACGACCCAGTGCGCCCCCGCGATCACGGAAGCCGGGTCGAGCGTCCGCGCCGGCTGCTGAAGCTGCCGGGTCGAGAGCCGCAGCCACACGGCCGAGCCGTCCGGTGCCTGCATGTGTGCGAAGGCGTGGCGCAGCAGGATCGCCAGCTCGTCCACGTAGGACGGCTCGTAGGCGGCGAGCCGGTCCTGCGCGATGCCGATCAGCGGCGTGTTCACGCTCTGGTGCTGGCCGCCCTCGGGCGCCAGGCTGATCCCCGAGGGCGTCGAGACGAGCAGGAACCGCGCGTCCTGGTAGCAGGCGTAGATGAGCGCATCGAGGCCGCGGTTGACGAACGGATCATACACGGTGCCGACGGGCAGCAGCCGTGCCCCCCGCAGCTCGTGCTGCAATCCCGCCGCACCCAGGAGCAGAAACAGGTTCTGCTCGGCGATCCCTAGCTCGATGTGCTGCCCCTGGGGCGACATGCCCCAGCGCTGCGCCGAGGCCAGCTTCGCGTCGCGGAACACGTCGTTGCGCATGTGCCGGTCGAAGATGCCGCGCCGGTTCACCCACGCGCCAAGGTTCGTGCTCACGGTCACGTCGGGGCTTGTCGTGACAACGTGCTTGGCGAGCCCGGCGCTCTCCCCCTGCCCGCGCCCGATCTCGGCCAGGATCTCGCCGAACCCGGCCTGCGTGCTCATGCGCCTACCCTCGGTCTTCGGGCCAGGCAGCCGCGCCGGCACCGGCACGCTGGGCGCGGAGAGGCGCCGTCCGCCGGGCGTGAAGAGCTGTGCGAAGGGGCTGGCGGCGACGGCGTCGCGCAGCTCGGCCTCGCTCAGGTCGAGGCCCTCCGCCAGGTCCCACTCGTGACCAGGACGGATCGCCATGGCTTCGCGGAAATCCTGCATCTGGTCGGGCGTCATCAGCCCGGCGTGGTTGTCCTTGTGCCCGGCGAACGGCAGGCCCATGCCCTTGATCGTGTAGGCGATGAAGCACGTCGGCTGATCCCCAGCCGCCGCCGCGGCGCGGAAGGTCTCGATGAGCAGGCCGATGTCGTGCCCGCCAAGGTTGGTCATTAACTGGCCGAGCGCCGCGTCATCGTGCTCCTCAAGAAGTGCTGCGATGCCCGGCTCGCGGCCAAGGTCGGCATGCAGCATCTGCCGCCACGCGGCGCCGCCCTGGAACGTCAGCGCGGAGTAGAGCGAGTTCGGGCAGTCGTCGATCCAGCGGCGCAGCGCCTCGCCGCCCTCGCGCGCGAAGGCGGCTTCCAGCAGGCGGCCGTATTTGAGCGTGACCGCGCTCCAGCCCATGTCGCGGAACAGACCCTCGATGCGGCCGAACAAGCGGTCCGGCACGACGCTGTCGAGGCTCTGGCGGTTGTAGTCGATGATCCACCACACGTCGCGGACATCGTGCTTCCAGCCCTCCAGCAGGGCCTCGTAGATGTTGCCCTCGTCCAGCTCCGCGTCGCCCGCGATGGCGACCATGCGGCCGGGCGGCAGGTCCTGGCCCAGCCCGTGCAGGCGCACGTAGTCCTGCATGAGCGCACAGAAGCTGGTGAACGCCACGCCGAGGCCCACGGACCCGGTGCTGAAATCCACCTCCGGGCCGTCCTTGGTGCGGCTCGGGTAGCTCTGCACGCCGCCGAACTGGCGCAGTGTCTCCATCGCCTCGCGCGTCTGCCGGCCGAGCAGGAGGTTGACGGCGTGGAACACGGGGCTCGCGTGCGGCTTGACGGCAACCCGGTCCTGCGGGCGCAGCACCTCGAAGTAGAGCGCCGTCATGATGGCCGTGACCGAGGCGCAGCTTGCCTGATGCCCACCCACTTTCAGCCCGTCCCGGTTGGGGCGGACATGATTGGCGTGGTGGATCATCCACGCCGAGAGCCAGAGCAGCTTGCGCTCAATCTGGCCGAGCGCGCGCAGCCGCGCGGGGGTGAGAAGACCAGCCGGCGCGTTCATGTGCCTCTCCTATGCCCAACCTCTGGCGAGACGCCGGACGGCGGTGCTCGCGTTGCGCTTGCCCTCGCCTTCATACGCCTCGTGGTAATCCTCGATATGCGCCGGGTCGTAGAGATAGTTGACCATGAGCGCCGCACTCTCCTTGATGCCCTTCTCGCTCACGTCGCCCAGCATATTGAGGCGTTCGAGGCGGGCGCCGTTGCTGAGGTGGAAGTGGGCCACCGGGTCGAGCGCGCGCTTGCCGCGCCCCTCGATGAGCAGGTAGCGGGCGGCGAGCCGCATGAGCGGCGGCTCCGCGGCGCGCAGCATGGCCGGGTCGCGCTGCCAGCCGCGGTGCTGCAGGATGGCGGCGAGCGCCTGCGCGCCCGTTTCGCTGGCCGGCGCGTCCGCGGGCGTCGCGGTGCGCAGCGCGGCACTCTCCTCGTCGGTGAGCAGGTCGGGCTCGTCGGCCGCGAGCTGCGCGTCGAGCCAGCGGCGGAAGCCTGGAAGGGGGGAGAGGGTCGCGAACTGCTTGAGCTTGAACTCGCGCGAGAGCAGCTCGACGACGCGCTTGATGAGGAAGTTGCCGAAGCTGATCCCCGCCAACCCGCGCTGGCAGTTGCTGATGGAGTAGAAAATCGCGGTGTCCGCTTGCTTGGGGTCGAGAACGGGCGCGCGCTTGTCGAGCAGGCGCTGGACGCTGGACGCCAAGCCCTGCGTCAGCGCCACCTCCACGAAGATCAGCGGCTCGCCGGGCATACGCGGGTGGAACAGGGCGTAGCAGCGCCGGTCGCTGTCGAGGCGGTCCTTGAGGTCCGACCAGGAGCGGATTGAGTGGACGGCCTCGTAGGCGACGAGCTTCTCCAGCAGCGACGCCGGGCTGGACCAGTCTATACGCGTCAGCTCCAGCATGCCGACGTCGAACCAGTTCCTCAGCAAGCCCTTGAGATCGGTCTCGAGCGCGGCGAGGAGCGGGTCATCGCTCATGCCGTCGAGCAGAGTGGCGCGCAGGTCCACGAGGAACTTCATCCCGTCCGGGATCGTGGTGAACTGCGTAAGCAGGCGCACCCGCGGCGGCTCCAGCGCCCGGCGCAGCCCCGCCCTGGCGTGCGCGCCTGCCGCTGGATCGGGTGCGGCGAGCAGCGCCTCGTAGGCTTCGGCGACCGCTGCCTGGTCGCTGTCGAATGCAGCGAGCACCCGCAGGAAATCGAGCCGTCCGGCCGTGTCGAGGCCGAGATACAACTCGGCCAGCTTGGCGGCGCGCGCGCGGGCACTGATCTCGCCGCCACGCCCTTCCAGGCAGTCGCGCATCAGGTCGGCGACGCCCTCCTCGTCGGCGGTCCCGACGCCGGCCGCCATGTCGCGCCAGACGTTCGCGAGCCGGCGCAGCGCGCGGTCGAACAGTCCGGGGGCGGCGGTCTCGCTCATGGAGGCAGCTCCGGGTCGGGCGAGACCATCATAGCGCGAACTCGCCCGCTTCCGCGAGGGCGCGTGGCAGCATCGGGGCCAACGCTTCCGCGAGCAGCCCGGGGCCGTACAGCGCCGCCGCGCGCCCGTGCAGCCACGCCGCAGCACCCGCCGCTGCCCAGGGTTCCATGCCCTGCGCGAGCAGCCCCGCCACGATGCCCGCCAGCACATCCCCCGCCCCTGCTGTGGCGAGCCAGGGCGGCGCCGAGTCGTTGACCAGCACCCTGCCGCCCGGGTCGGCGACGCAGGTATCGGCGCCCTTGAGCAGCACCACGGCGCCGACCCGCTTCGCCGCGGCCCGCACGGCGGCGAGCCGGTCGTCTCCCACAGGCCCGAACAGCTTGGCGAACTCGCCCGCATGCGGCGTGAGCACGGCGCAGCCGCGCAGCGCCTCGGGGTCGCCCGCGTAGGCGCCGAGCGCGTCGGCATCCGCGACGACCTGCCGCCCGGCAGCGACCAGCTTCGGCAGCTCCGCGCGTGCCCGCTCGGGTCCCAGACCAGGACCGCACACCCAGGCACGGCGGCGGTCGTCCTTCAGCAGCTCGTCGAGCGGCGCGTCGCTCACGATCACGCCGGCCTCGGCGCTCGCGCGGTAGATGTCCCCTGCCCCTTCGGCCGCGATCGTCAGCAGCCCGGCGCCGACACCGCGCGCCCCGGACGCCGCCAACCGTGCCGCCCCCGTCATCGCCGGGCCGCCCAGCACCGTAACATGACCGCGCGTATACTTATGGCTCTCCCGGTCGAGCTTTGGCAGCCGCCACTGCGCCGGGCCGTTGCGCCATGCGCGGACCGGTGTCTCGTCGAGCACGGAGCCAGGGAGGCCGATGTCGGCAAGCAGTGTCTCGCCGCACAGGTCGCGGCCCGGCAGAAGCAAGTGGCCGGGCTTGCGGCGGAAGAACGTGACCGTGAGGTCCGCGGCACGCACGCGGCCGAGCGCCTGGCCCGTGGCGCCGTCGAGGCCGCTCGGCACGTCCACGGCGAGCACGCGCCGCGCCGCCGCGAGCGCGTCAGCGGCCTCGTCGGGCAGAGGACGGGTCAGCCCTGCCCCGAACAGCGCATCGATCACCAGCGTCACGCGCTCGACTTCGGCGATGCTGAGCGGGACGCTCGGCCCGCGCCAGCGCCGTGCCGCCGCCTCGGCCGGGCTCCCCGCCCGAGGCGGCGCGAGGGCGGCGACCACGACGGGCCAGCCCTCCTCGACCAGGAGCCGCGCGGCGACGTAGCCGTCACCGCCGTTGTTGCCCGGCCCGCAGAGCACGAGCGTCCGGCAGGGGCCGAAGCGCCGCGCGGCGCGCGCGACGGCGCGGCCCGCGGCCTCCATGAGTTGGGTGACAGGGATGCCTAACCCGGCCGCGATGCGGTCGGCCTCGGCGGTCTCCTGCGGCGTCAGCAACTCGTCCATGGCGGCGAGCTTGCCAGGTGCGGCACTCCTTGGGGAGAGTGGTCCGGATCACGGGGGTGGCAAGCATGGCGGTCATCATCACGGTGGCGCAGCAGAAGGGCGGGGCGGGCAAGACCACGCTCGTGGCAAACCTGGCCACGGCTTGGGCTGCGACCCAGCGCGTCGCGGCGCTCGACTTGGACCCGCAGCGCAGCCTCGCGCGCTGGGGTACGCTGCGCGGCGCGAGAGGCGGCGTGAGCGTCATCGAGTGCGCCGGGTGGCGGCTGCCCACGGAGCTGGACCGGCTGCGGCGGAGTTATGACCTGATCCTGGTGGACAGCCCGCCGCAGGTGGATACCGACGCGCGCCGGGCAGTGCGAGCCTCGGCGCTGGTCTTGGTGCCCGTGCAGCCCAGCCCGCCGGACATCTGGGCTGCCGAAGGAACGCTGCGCATTGCGGCGGAGGAGAAGCGGAGGGCCGCCCTCGTGCTCAACCGCGTGCCGACCGCCCCGCGCCTGCGCGAGACCGCGGACCGCGAGCTGCACGCCCGCGGCCTCACGCCGCTCTCCGCCGCCCTGGGCAACCGCGCGGCTTTCAGCCACGCCTTCGCGGAGGGTCTCGGTGTCGTTGAAGCAGCGCCGCGCAGCGTGGCCGCGGCGGAGCTGTGCGCGCTGGCGGAGGCGATCTGGGCGATGGCGGGTTGAGGCGGAGATAAGGCCGCCTCATCCCCCTTGCTGGCTAGCGTGGCCTAGCGGTCTCTTCGGCGCTCAGCTTCCGGCCGAGTGTGGCGAGTCGCTCGCCGTAGCGCGCGACATCGGCGCCGAACTGCCGCAGACCCTCCAACATACCCGTCCGCGCGGTGCGCTGGATCAGGCTTGCGGCCTCAGCCGGCTGCATATCCTTGATTTTCGCACGCTCCTGCGCGAGCGCGATGATCGCCCCTGCCAGCCCAGCCTGCGCGAAGAGCGAAGGATCGCCGGGCGGCGGATCGCCGGGCGGGTTCGCCCAGGGATCCGGCAACGGGATGGGGCCAGGTCCCGCGACGTATTGCTTGATGAATATCTGGAGCGTGGCGCAGGGCGGGAACACTCGAAACAGGTTCTGCAGCGCCAGCGCGCCCACCGTCATCGTCTCCGGATAGGAGAATTTCCGCCCCGGTGTGACCAGCATGTTCAGCGGCTGCGTGCGCAGCGCGAACCAGGCGGCGGCGGCGAACAGCCTGGCGTGGGTCTGCGGCCGGGCGATCCAGACCGCGATGTTGCGGTAGTAGGACTCGATATCCGCGAGCGCCGCCTGCCCTGAGAGGCTCGCCCGGAAACCCTGGTTCTTCGGCGCGGGTGCGATCGGGTCGCCGATCAGGTTGATGTCGAAGAAATGGTGCCACGTCGAGTCCACCGCCACGCGCCCGACCCCGGCGCCGTGGCCGTCATAGGCGCCGATCACGCCGAAGGTCCGCGGGTTCGCGATATCCGTTGGATCGCCGACATGCGCCGATTCCGTCGCCGTGTCCGTCTCCGGCAGCACCTTTCCCCAGGCGACAATCTCCGGTACCGGCTGAAGGCCGGACACGGTCGGGTATTCCACGAAGGTCTTGCCAGCGAACGTCAAGCTCGCGCCCAGGTCCCAGGGCGTGATGACCTCACCCTCGTGCATGTGGTCGGGCAGGACGGTGATCGTGCCCTTGGGACCGCAGAGCAGCGGGTGCGGGTAGCGCCAGCCGAAGAGAACGCTCCTTCGCTCGAAATACCAGCGCGGCGTGATAGGCTGCGGGATGTCGTCCGACTGATCGTCGAAGAACACGGACGCGGGATCGGGTTCGCCGTGCCCAGGCTGCGTCGTCTCTATCCGGTTGGAGGTGAGCGACGGCGGTGCCACCGGTTCGCCGTTCGGCCCCGGGCTGGGCCAGTACCACTTGCGCATGGAGCGCACGCGGGGAACGCGGCCGTTGAGTTCGACGCCGAGATTCTCGTGGTCGCCGGTCGCGAACACGCCGCCACCGCCGTCCATGAAGGTGGCGAGCGCCGCCAGCTCGGCATCGGACATCGGCGCGTTCGTCTCGCCAGGCCCGGCCACGCCGAACAGCCAGATCTCGTCATACCGGGAGAGATCATGCTGGTCGAAGCGGAAGTTCTCGATCTCGGCCGCGTGGCCGACATCGGTGTCGCGATGCGCTGTAGTGACCGCAAAGTGCGACAGGAACGGCAACGGGCCGGTCAACGACCGAACGAACTCGGAGAGGCCGAAATACTGGTCTCCCGACGCAGGATCGCTGCTCTGGTCGCCTGGCCCGAACGAAGCGTAGTGGCCGGAGCCAGGGTAGCCGTCCATGACCAGCAGCACCGCGATCCTGGAGAGAAGCGGCCAGATCAGATCCTTGGTGACCGTCGCGTTCATGTCACGTAACTCCCGACCTTGTAAGCCGCTCGGACCATGAAGCATTCCCGACGCGAATGACTTATCTGAGAGTCGAAACGGTATCATGATTGTTTTTATGTCGCAAGAAAATTCTGCGTCGCTGACCGATGCCCGGAGCCTGCCACGCGGCCTCAATCCGCTCAGAGCGACAGCGCCGGTCCGCCGCCCTGCACCCGTCCGTTCGGGGCGGCGACGCAGGTGTCTGCCCTCTTGATCGCTGTGATTAAGGCAGCGCCGCGGCGGAGCTGCGCGCGCTGGTGGGGCGATCTGGGCGGTGGTAGCCTGAGCTACGGGAGAACTGGCGTGACCATGGAGCGGAACACCAGGCTGGTCACCGGCCTCACCCTGTTCAGCTATGCGGCGTGCCACTTCGCGAGCCACGCGACCGGGCTGTTCGGCTTCCGCGCCGCCGACGCGATCGGGCGCGGCATCCTGCTCGCGCCGTGGCGGACCTGGATTGGGCACACCGCGATCTTCGGATCGCTCTTCGTGCACGGCGGCCTCGGGCTGCGGGCGCTCTATAGGCGTCGCCACCTGCGCATTCCCGCCGCGGAAGCGTGGCAGCTCGGGCTCGGCCTCACGATCCCGCTCCTGATCATCCCGCACGCCGTCAATGTCCGGGTTGGCGCCGGGCTCTACGGCCTCAGCGACACCTACGACCGCATCCTCTACCAGTATTGGCTCACCCCGCCCGCGAGCGGCCTGGTCCGCCAGCTCACGCTCCTGTTCGCCGCGTGGGTGCATGGCTGCATCGGCCTGCATTTCTGGCTGCGCTCGCGGGCCTGGTATGGACGATGGCGGCTCGTCCTGCTCGCCGCCGCGGCGCTGCTGCCGTTCCTCGCCGTGCTCGGCCTCGTGAACGGGGGCTGGAACGCGGCCCTGCTCTCGGCGGTGCAGCCCGGCTTCGCCAGCGCGCACGGCCCGCCGCCGGCCGGCACGGCGAAGGCGCTGGCGCTCGCCGCGATCAAGCTCCTATCGGCGCAGCTGCAGCTCGCCTGGGTCGCGCTGGTCGCGCTCATCCTCCTGATGCGCTTCGCGCGAAACCGGAGCGCGGCCCGCGGCGCGGCAGGGCTTCGGATCACGTATCCAAACGGGCGCGTGGTCGTCGTATCACGCGGCTTCTCGGTGCTCGAGGCCAGCCGCTGGGCACGCATCCCTCATGCCTCGATCTGCGGCGGTCGCGGGCGCTGCTCGACGTGCCGGGTGCGGGTGGCGCGCGGCCTCGACGGCCTCCCCTCTCCCTCGCCGGGCGAGCAGGAGACCCTGAGCCGCATCAAGGCGGCGTCGAGCGTCCGGCTCGCCTGCCAACTGCGGCCCAATCAAGACGTGTCGGTCGTGCCGCTCCTGCCTGCGAGCGTCACCGCTCAGGGCGCGCGAGCCGCCGTGAGCGAGGGCCACGAAGCCCAGGTCACCGCGCTGTTCATTGACCTGCGCAACTCGACGCGCCTGGCCGCGGATCGCCTGCCGTTTGACGCCTTGTTCATCATAGATCGCTACGTGCAATGCGTGACGGCATCGGTGGAGGCCCAGGGTGGCCACGTGACGAGCGTCGCCGGGGACGGGATCATGAGCGTGTTTGGGGTGGGCAGGGCAAGGGACGCCGCAGCGGGCGCCGCGGACGCGCTGCGGGCTGCTCTCGCGATCTGGTCGAGCCTCGCCCAGCTCTCGGACGAGCTGCGAGCGGAGATCGGACGGCCGCTCGCCTTCGGAATGGGGCTGCACAGCGGCGTGGCGACGGTCGGGTCCGTCCTGGTGCTCGGCCGTCCCTCGGTGCAGTTCCTGGGCGATACCGGCAACGTGGCCGCGCGGCTGGAGGGACTGACCAAGGAGCTGGACTGCACGGTGATCGCGTCGGACGCGGTGATGGAGCTTGCCGGTGCCGCGGTGCCGGCCGGAACGCTCCGCACGGAGGTGCGAATCCGCGGGCGTGAGGAGCTGCCCCTGGGCGTCACGCTGCTGCGGAGCCAAGAGGAGGTGCGGTCCGCCATCCCGCTATCCGCGTCCACGGCGAGCGGGCGGCACCGCCGGCGCCGGGTGGTCGCTACGCAGGCCTAGACGACGCGGCTGGCGCGGCGGCAGTTCGGGACGCTGCCCCTGGCCTCAGGCTGCCGGAATCACTATATTCCAGACGGTAGCAGCCCTCTTCCTAAAGGTATCCCGAAGGCATGTCCGAGGCCCTCCAGCAGCCCGATCCGGCGGCGTATGACGCCGCGTCCATCTCCGTCCTCAGGGGCCTCGACGCCGTGCGCAAGCGGCCCGGCATGTATATCGGCGACACGGACGACGGCTCCGGCCTGCACCACATGGCGTTCGAGATCATCGACAACGCCGTGGACGAGGCGCAGGCCGGCTATGCCACGCGCTGCGAGGTCACGCTCAACGCCGATGGAAGCGTGGCCGTGCGCGACGACGGGCGCGGCATCCCGACCGACCTGCACGCCGAGGAGGGCGTCTCCGCTGCCGAGGTCGTGCTGACCCGGCTGCACGCGGGCGGCAAGTTCAACCAGAACAGCTACAAAGTCTCCGGCGGGCTGCACGGCGTCGGTGCCGCCGTCGTGAACGCGCTCTCCGAGTGGATGGACGTCCGCATCTGGCGCGACGGCCAGGAGCACTTCATCCGCTTCGAGCACGGCGACGCCGTCGCGCCGCTCGCGGTCGTCGGCCCCAGCGGCAAGCCCTCCGGTACCGAGGTCACGTTCAAGCCGAGCACGGGCACCTTCACGAAGACCGAGTTCGACCACGCCGTGCTGGAACGGCGGCTGCGGGAGCTCGCGTTCCTCAACTCGGGCCTCAGCATCGTGCTGCGCGACGAGCGGCACGCGCCGCCGCAGGAGCAGCTGTTCCGCTTTGAGGGCGGGCTGGTCGCCTTCGTCGAGTGGCTGGACCGCGCCAAGTCCCCCGTGCTCTCGCCACCGATCAGCGCGGCGACCGACGAGGCTGCCTCGGGCATCCGCGTGGAGTTCGCGCTCTCCTGGAACGATTCATTCCACGAGACGATGCTCTGCTACACCAACAACATCTCGCAGCGCGACGGCGGCGCGCACCTGGCCGGCTTCCGCCAGGCGCTGACTCGCGTCGTCACCAAGTATGCCGAGGGCTTGGGCAAGAAGGACAGCCTCCAGCTCTCGGGCGAGGACATGCGCGAGGGCATGACGGCGGTGCTGTCGGTGAAGGTCCCGGACCCCAAGTTCAGCAGCCAGACCAAGGACAAGCTGGTCAGCTCCGAGGTCCAGCCCGTCGTTCAGGCCGCGGTCGCGGACGCGATTGCGCATTGGTTCGAGACGCACCCGAAGGAAGCCAAATCCATCATCGGCAAGGTGATGGACGCCGCCGCGGCGCGCGAGGCGGCGCGCAAGGCGCGGGAGCTGACCCGGCGCAAGGGCGTTCTCGACGTGAGCACGCTGCCGGGCAAGCTCGCCGACTGCCAGGAGCGGGACGCGACCAAGAGCGAGATCTTCATCGTCGAGGGCGACAGCGCCGGCGGCAGCGCCAAGCAGGGACGCGACCGCAAGTTCCAGGCCATCCTGCCGCTCCGAGGCAAGATCCTGAACGTCGAGCGCGCCCGCTTCGACCGGATGCTCGGCAGCGAGATGATCGGCACGCTCATCACGGCCCTCGGCGCCGGCATCGGTCGCGGCGAGCCGGAGCTGGGCGGGTTCGACCTGGCCAAGCTGCGCTACGGCCGCGTCATTATCATGACGGACGCGGACGTGGACGGCAGCCATATCCGCACGTTGCTGCTCACCTTCTTCTTCCGCCAGATGCCGGAGCTGATCGAGCGCGGCCACCTGTTCATCGCCCAGCCGCCGCTCTATCGCGCCAAGCGGGGCAACGACGAGCGCTACCTCAAGGATGACGGGGCGCTGGAGGCCTTCCTGCTCGACAAGGCGCTGGACGGCGCGCGCCTCACCTACGCCGGGCAGGAGCCGCTGGAGGGCGAGGCGCTGCGGGACGACATGCATTTCCTACGCGAAGCGTCGGCCCGAATCCGCCAGCTTGCCCAGGGCACGCCGGCCTGGATCGTCGAGCAGGCTGCCATCGTCGGCAGCCTCGTGCCCGACCCGGCACGCCTGCTGTCGCTCGGCAACACGCTGACGCAGCGTCTCGACGCGCTGTCGATGCCGGGCGAGCGCGGCTGGCTCATCACGGCGGACGACCGCGCGCTCAACCTGGCCCGCACGGTCCGTGGTGTCGGCGAGCGCTACACGATCGAGATCGCGAGCCTGCGCAGCGCCGAGGCGCGTTGGCTGGCCGAGCGCGCAGGCAAGCTCGCCGAGCACTTCGCAGAGCCGGCGCGGCTGCACCTCGACAAGCAGGAGACGGAGGGCGCCGGCCCGGCGGCGCTGTTCGACCGCGTGCTGGCGCACGGCCGCCGCGGTCTCTCGGTGCAGCGCTTCAAGGGCCTCGGCGAGATGAACCCCGATCAGCTCTGGACGACGACGCTCGACCCGGCGCACCGCACGCTCCTGCAGGTCCACGTCGGCGACGCGGAGGACGCGGCCCAGGTGTTCAGCACCTTGATGGGCGACGTCGTCGAGCCGCGGCGCGAGTTCATCGTGGGTAACGCGCTGAAGGTGGCGAATTTGGACGTGTAGTTAGTCTCTTGTCATAGTGATGGAATACCTGTCCATGGTAGGTACGGTCGCATTTGGATCGTCTTTACCTGGGACGCGCCTTACATCCGCGCACATGCTCAAGTAGGAGTAAGAACGTCAGGGTGATGGAGCGGTTTTGGAAAATTCCTCCAGCATCGAAATGAGATCCTTCATCTCGCTCGGAACCTCGTCAACCCTCATGGCATCGATGATCGCTGCTGGCGTAACGCTTACCGCGGAAGCAGCCTGCAAGCTCGCATTCAGGTGACTTAGGGCATCCTTTCCCGGAATCAGGCTCAGCCGATCTTCGAGAGAGTGCCAACGCCTATCGAGCTCGTTCAGCGCCATCTCATTGACCGTGGTCTCGTCCAAGGTAGGCGAGTTGCTCCGCTCAAATTTCCGCCTTTCGGGGAGATATCGGGAAGTCACGTAGCTCTTTTTGCCTGTGGCGAAGGTGTCCAAAGTGGACGCTGCCGACCATGCACTCGATGAGGCGATACCCGACCTCCGCGCCCGATCTGCAATCCTCCTTGCAGCCGCTCGATCAATCGCGGCAGGGACAAGGAGAAAATTCTCAATTTCTTTTCGTCGGTGAATGGCAACGAATGAGCAGAATTCCTTGCAAGCCTTAGCTATGCTGTCGCACTCTGCATCACTGCGATAATCTCGGTCCAGGATCGCCGCCGAGACCACCTGCCCTCCAAGAGTAGTCTCAATGCCAAGCTTCAGATCCTTGATACGATCCGGGCTGAATCCGCCGACTGGCACCACGGCAAAATCAGTCCGGTTGCCTACGCTCAAAACACCTAGTTTTCGAGCAAAGTTGCCAAGGATCTGGAAGTCTTTCCCCTCTACAAAGAGCGCCCTCCGACTTTTCGCAAGTTGAGTCAGTATCGGATTGATATTCGAACCGAGTAGGCCGAATATTTCACTTAATTGAGCGGAGTTTCGCATTCTTCGGGCATTCGGTCGACGCTTGTTAATGACCAGAATTTCGTCAGCCTCCGCCTCGGTTATAATTTCGGTCGAATGCGTTGCAAGCAATATGTCTGGCCGAGATTTCTGAGAAGCCCAAGCAGCTGCCGTTGAAGCTCGGAATGGAGATAGATGTCTGGTTCATCAATCAAGAACAGGGACGAGTTGCTGGACTGGACCAGGTGAGTCGAGCATCTGACACCAGACCTGGAATCCGAACCCTGACCAAAAAATCTCACGAGGTATACGGTTCTCCGGACAATACATGTGAAGTCGCGGCTTAGGATGAGAGATGTCGACCTCTGGTAATTGGATGTCCATGCCCGGCCATGTCTCTTGCAGCCTAGACCTAAAGAACGGGAACCTTTCTGGATAATGATGCCATATATTACGAAAGTTTCTAGCAGCTCGATAATTAAACAGAGCGAGCCGAGCAGCTTCCTTCTCAAATAGTGGCTCGTGATGCTCCACCGGACCTAGAATTGGCACGAAGCCTATAGGACACCTGAAGTTCGCACGAAAGCTTGTGGGTGTGATGAAAGGCTTGCCTTGAGCATCTGGCAGGAGGAGACATCCACCTTCAGCGGGGAATGAAGTTAGAGTGTTTCCCGTCGAGAGATGAAACGAAACACTAGCGGGCTCGGAGTTATCATAATCGTGGAATATGTTCTCTTCAGCTACGGAGATCGAGCTAAGGTCTACAACATGACCGTAGACCGATCCGGTAGGCCCGGAGACAATCTCAGCTTTCCGAGACTTGGCCCGGCGCAACGCTGCGGCCAAAATCCTGAATGCGGTCAGAATGGTGGACTCACCTGCGTTGTCCGGGCCAACGAGGATGTTGAACTGACGCAAGTTCATCGAGAACGTTCTGAATGCCTTGAAGCGCCGAAACTCTACAGGTACAAATGAATGACAAGCGGTCATAGCTCATATGCAATCATCAGTGTAGGCCCACTCTACGTGCGCTCCGGGCCGGAAAATAGGTGCCGGGACAGGTTTGGCGGCGAGACGAGGACCTTCTCGCAAGCGATGGAGCTCAGACGGCCGCTGCGTCGTGATACCATTGTAACTCGGAGTAGGTTTAGGACAACTATCACAGCACGCATGTAGCGTGAGAACGGAAATCGGTCGGCCGAAGGCAGATATTCTGTCAGCCTACACCTCTGCGCAGAGCGCAGACGCGCCTCGGTGAACGTGCCGGCCAGCGACTGGATGGGTGCGAAATGCTGTCTTGATCGTGCGCGCCGCCCGCTCACCTGATCTGGTATTAACGCCAAGTCTGGTATCAAGCCGCAAGTTCGTGAGGCTCCCATGCTACGCCTTGCCCTACTCGTCACCCCCCTTCTCGTCGTCGCGGCTCATGCGGCGCCGCCGCCCGACGCCGATCCGGCGCTCGCCCCTTGGTTCCGCGACCTGCGTGAGCCCGATACGGGCCGGTCCTGCTGCTCGATCTCTGACTGCCGCCCGGCAGAGGCGCGCACGAGGGGAGACCACTACGAGGTGCTGATCGAAGGTCAGTGGCTCCCAGTCCCGCCTGAAAAAGTCCTGAACCGCTCGGACAACCCGACCGGTCGCGCCGTCGTATGCTGGACCCGCATACTCGGAATTCTGTGCTTCATACGCGGGCCGGAAGTGTGATCGTGCCGATGCGTGCCGTCCGCGCGCTCGGGCCCGATGCGTTCGAAGGCGCGCCCGCCCATTTGCCCCGATCCAGCTGAACCCAAATAGGAGGCGTGAACCCCCTCCCCGCCCCTTTCCCCCCCTGGTTCGCCTCCCGCGGCTGGACTCCCCGCCCCCACCAACTCGCCCTCCTCGACGCCGCCCACGCGGGCGAGTCGCCCTCCTCATCGCTCCCACGGGGGGCGGCAAGACGCTCGCGGGCTTCCTGCCCTCCCTCGTTGCGCTCTCCAAACACCCCCGCCCTGGCCTCCACACGCTCTACGTCAGCCCGCTTAAGGCCCTTGCCACCGACATCGCGCGCAACCTGCTCGCCCCGGTCGCTGAGATGGCCCTCCCCGTCACCATCGAGACCCGCACGGGCGACACGCCTGCGAACCGGCGCCGCCGCCAGCGTGAGGCGCCACCAAACTTCCTCCTCACCACGCCGGAGAGCCTCGCCCTCCTGATCTCCTTCCCGGACGCCCCCGACCTGTTCCGCGGTCTCACCTGCGCCGTGATGGACGAGGTCCACGCGCTCGCTGGCACGAAGCGTGGCGACCAGCTCGCCCTCGGCCTCGCCCGGCTCGCTGCGCTCGCGCCCGACATGCGCCGCGTCGGGCTGTCGGCGACGGTCGCGCACAAGGGCGCGCTGCTTGACTGGGTCGGCGCGGGCGGCTCGGCGCCGCGGCTGATCGAGGTTCGGGAAGGCGCTCCGCCGGACATCGGTATCATGCTGCCCGAGGGGGAGCGGATGCCGTGGGCGGGGCACATGGGACTGGCGTCGGCGCCCGCGATCCTGGACCGCATCCGCGCGGCGCGCACCACCATCGTGTTCGTCAACACGCGTGCACAAGGGGAGCTGCTGTTCCAGGCGCTATGGAAGCTCAACGACGAGACGCTGCCCATCGCGCTCCACCACGGCAGCCTCGACATCGCCCAGCGGCGCCGGGTGGAGGCGGCGATGGCGGCGGGGAGTTTCCGCGCGGTGGTCGCGACCAGCTCGCTCGACCTCGGCATTGACTGGGGCGGCGTGGACCAGGTGATCCAGGTTGGCGCGCCCAAGGGCACGAGCCGGCTCCTGCAGCGCGTCGGCCGCGCGAATCACCGCATGGACGAGCAGAGCCGCGCCATCCTCGTCCCGGCCAACCGCTTCGAGGTGCTGGAGTGCGAGGCGGCCGTCGAGGGTGTCGCCGCGGGCGAGCTGGATGGCGACCCGCCCCGGCCCGGCGGCCTCGACGTGCTCGCCCAGCACCTGCTGCTCATGGCGTGCGGGGCGCCGTTCCATCCGGACACGATGTTCGAGGAGGTCCGCCGCGCCGCGCCCTACGCCGGCCTCACGCGCCGGGACTTTGACGACGTGCTGCGCTTCGTCGAGGACGGCGGCTACGCGCTCCGTGCCTATGAGCGCTACCGCAAGCTGTTCCGCGACGCCGACGGCCTGGTCCACGTCCGCGATGCCCGCATCGCCCGGCAGGCGCGCATGAACCTCGGCACCATCGTCGAGGCGCCGCTCCTCAAGGTGCGGCTCGCGGGCAAGCGCGGGGGCGGGCCCGCGCTCGGCGAGGTGGAGGAGAGCTTCGTCTCCATGATGCGGCCCGGCGACACGTTCATGTTCGCCGGGCGCTTGCTGCGCTACGTCAGGCTGCGCGAGACGACCGTGGAGTGCGTCGAGGGCGGTGATGGGGAGCCGATGGTGCCGGCCTACGCGGGCGCGCGGCAGCCGCTCACCACGAATCTCGCGAGCCGCGTCCGGGCCATGCTGCACGATCCAGCGCATTGGCGTGCGCTGCCCGAGCCGGTGCGGGAGTGGCTCGCGCTTCAGCGGTCACGCAGCGAGCTTCCAGGGCCGGACGGCCTGCTCGTCGAGACCTTCCCGCGCAACGGCCGCTGGTATCTCGTCGCCTATACCTTCGAGGGTCGCAATGCCCACCAAACGCTCGGCATGTTGCTCACGCGCCGGATGGAGCGGGCCGGTTTCGCACCGCTCGGCTTCGTTGCGACCGACTACGTCATCGCCGTCTGGTCCGCGAACGAGCCGCAGGACGTGGCCGCCCTGTTCGACCAGGACATGCTGGGTGACGACCTGGAAGCCTGGATGGCCGAGAGCAGCATGTTGCGCCGCACGTTCCGCAACGTGGCAGTGATCGCCGGGCTGGTGGACCGGCAAATGCCGGGCCGGGAGCGGAGCCGGCGGCAGGTCACGGTGAGCACGGACCTGATCTACGACGTGCTTCGCCGCCACCAGCCGGACCACGTGCTCCTGCGCGCCACGCGAGCGGACGCGGCGGCGGGGCTGACCGATCTGGGACGGCTGGCGGCGATGCTGGGCCGGGTCGCGGGCCGGGTGCGGCACATCGCACTCCCGCGCGTCTCGCCGCTCGCGGTGCCGGTGCTGCTGGACATCGGGCGGGAGTTGGTGCGCACGGCGGGCGCCGAAGACGCGCTGCTCGCCGAGACCGAGGCGATGGTCGAGGAGGCGATGGGCGAGCGCGAGCCGAGCGAGCGGCCGATGCGCGTCCACGCCGTGCACCGGGCAAACCTCGCGATCCTCAAGCGACAGCCGCGGCGCCGGACAGGCGGGGCGCGAGCGTAATCTCTGCCTTCTCCCCCAATGCCTTGCCGTTGGAATGTTCTCGTGCGAGCGTAGTACGCTCGCTTATAATCCGGGTCGGGGCGCCCAGCGGCTCAGGAGCCTACCATGACGACGACGTGGACACGCCGCCGCCCTCCCGCCTGTGTCTTGGCCGCCGCCGCGCTCGCGGCCGGAATCCTGATTGCCGCCGTGGTGCCGCAGCGGGTGCGGGCCCAGGACAGCGGCACGCAGGCCGCGCCGCAAGCCGATGCGACCGCCACGGGCAGCAACTGGTGCGCCAGGATCCCGCCCGGCTTCGGCCACCCGCCGGCCAATCTCACCCCGCTTGCCTTGCGCGTGCTGGATCCCTCGATCGAGCCGGTGCAGACGACGGACGGGCTGATCCACCTCGCCTACACGGCGCAGGTGACCAACACGCAGGCGACAGCCGCCGACATCGCAAGCGTCGTGGCGGTGGACCCGCTCGCCGGCTTCGCCCCGACCGGGCGCAACAGCGCCATCGACGCGCAGGGCAACGACGTCGCTGGCCAAGTGGAGCTGTTCGCCACGTCGCAGCTTCCCGGTCCATTCGTCACGCCGAGCTTCACCGCGAGCGTGCCGGCCGGTAACGCGGGGCTGATGTACTTCGACGTGATCTACACCGACCCGGCGCAGGTCCCCCGCCTGCTCGCGCACACGATCACGCTGGCCTCACCCAACGGCGGCCCGGGTACGCCCGCGCTCACCAACCCGGTGCCGGTGGGCTGCAAGAGTTGGCCCTGCTGCACCCGCCCCTGGTCGGGCAGGGCTGGCTCGCCCTGAACGGCTGCTGCCGCGTGGCCTACCACCGCACCACCGCGGTCGTGCCGTTCAACGGCACCCCGCAGACGTCGGAGCAATTCGCCATCGACTATTTCCAGGTCGGGCCGAACGGCACCTGCTGCCACGGACCGGTCACAGACCCGAACTCCTGGTATGACTACGGCTCGCCGATGCTGGCCGCGGCGCCCGGCGTGGTCGTCTCGGTTACCGACGGCATCCCGGACAACAACCCCGTGGGCACGATTCCGCCGCTCGACTTCGCGCACGCGGACGGCAACAACGTCGTCGAGGACATCGGTGGCGGGCGCTACGTCTTCTACGCGCACCTCCAGCTCGGCTCGATCCCAGCCTCGGTGCGCGCAGGCGCGCGCCTGCGCGCGGGAGGCATGATCGGCCGCCTTGGCAACTCGGGCAGCAGCCTCGCGCCGCACCTGCATTTCCAAGTGGCGGATACGCCGTCGTTCTTCGACACCTCGGGGCTGCCGTTCGCCTTCGACGTGCAGATGTTCGAGGGCAGCACGCCCGAGGGCATCCTGTCGAGCCTGCTCCAAGGCGCCGTCGTGCCCATCGACCGGACGGGGGCCGGCGTGCGGCGCGATCTATATCCGGTGCGCAACGGCGTGTTCAGCTATAACATGTCCTCGTCCCAGTAGCGGCGCCGGTCAGCGACGGCCGTGGGATAGGGCCGCACGTGCCGACCGCTTCGCCTCAGGAGGTCACCATGACGACGCGTATGCGCCGACGCCCTCTCGTCTGTACCTTGACGGCCGCTGCGCTCGCGGCCGGAATCCTCATTGCCGCCGCCGTGGTGCCGCAGCGCGCACGGGCCCAGAACAGCAGCGCACAGACCGCGCCGCAAGCCGACGCAACCGCCGCCGGCGGCAGCTGGTGCGCCAGGATCCCGCCCGGCGTCGGCCACCCGCCGGCCAACCTCACCCCGGTATCGCTGCAGGTCCTGCAGCCCTCGGTCGAGCCGGTTCCTGCCACGGACGGGCTGATCCATCTCGCTTACGCGGCGCAGGCGACCAATACGCAAAGCACGCCGGCCACCATCGCAAGCGTCGTCCCGGTGGACCCGCTCGCCGGCTTTGCCCCGACCGGGCGCAACCTCATCACCGACGAGCAGGGCCGTAGCGTCGCTGGCAAGGTCAAGCTGTTCGCCACGCCGCCGCCGGACGACACCATACCGGACGATGGCGCTGGAGTGGTGCCGGTGCCGGGCTTCTCGACCCGCGTGCCGGCCGGCAACGCGGGGCTGATGTTCTTCGACGTGACCTACACCGACCCAGCCCGCATCCCGCGCCTGCTTGCTCACGCGATCACGCTGGCCCTGTCCGACGGCGGGCCGGGCACGCCGGCACTGACCAACCCCGTGCCGGTGGGCTGCAAGAAGCTGGCCGTGCTGCACCCGCCCCTGGTCGGGCACGGCTGGCTCGCCGCAGGCGGCTGCTGCACTTACGCGGCTTATCATCGCATCGCCGTCCCGCCGATCAACGGTATCCCGCAGGCGGGAGAGGAGTTCGCCATCGATTTCACGCAGCTCGGGCCGGACAACACCTGCTGCCACGGCCCGCCGCAGGCCCCGAGCTCCTGGTGGGGCTATGGCACCCCGGTCCTGGCCGCTGGGCCGGGCGTGGTCGTGGAAGCCGTGGACGGCCTGCCGGACCAGCAGCCTGTGGGCACGATCTCACCAGGCCTACCCATCGCGGACTATGGCGGCAATAGGATCATCGAGGACATCGGCGGTGGACGCTACATCCTCTACGCGCACTTCGAACCCGGCACGATCCCGGCCTGGGTGCGTATGGGCGCGCGCCTACGCGCGGGCGACTTGATCGGCCACGTCGGCAACTCGGGCAACAGCACCTCTCCGCACATGCATTTCCAGCTCATGGACGCTCCATCGCCCTTCGACGCCACGGGACTGCCGTTCGTGTTCGACACGCAGCTGCTCGAAGGCACCGTGTCCGAGACCGAGGAGGCGGACTTCCCCGGGGGCGCCCCTGTGACGGTTGACCGGACGGGCGCTGGCGTGCGGCTCAACCAGATGCCAGCGCGCAACGGGGTGTTCGGCTACAACCTGTCCCAGTAGCATCGGTTGCTGCCGGTTGCGTTTCTACGCGAGAGGTTCGATAGAAGCGCACGCATGACCGCCGCCCCTTTGCACTTCCGCGGCGAACGGCTGATGCTCGATCCCCTGGGCGGCCTCGCCTGGCCCGACACGGGCGTGCTCGCGGCGGCGGACCTGCACCTGGAGAAAGGCACGGCCGCGGCGACCCGCGGGCAGCTTGTGCCGCCCTGGGACACGCAGGCCACGCTCGACCGGCTCGCACTCCTCGTGCGGCGCTGGCAGCCGCGGACGCTCGTCCTGCTCGGCAACTCCTTCCACGACGCGCGCGGCCCGGTGCGCCTGCTGCCTGCGGAGCGCGCGCGGGTCACCCAGCTCGCGGCGGGGCGGCACTTGATCTGGGTCCTGGGCAACCACGATCCGCTGCCGCCGGAGAACTTGCCCGGCGAGGCCGTCGAGGCGTGGACGCAAGGCGCGCTCGTGTTCCGCCACGAGGCACGGCCGGGTGCTACGGGCGAGGTCTGCGGACACCACCACCCGAAGGCCGCCGTCGCGACGCGCGCCGGGCGGGTGAGTCGGCCGTGCTTCGTGACGGATTCGCGCCGGATCATGCTGCCGGCGCTCGGCGCCTACGCTGGCGGGTTGGATGTGCGGAACCCGGCCATCGCCGCGCTGTTCCCGCGGGGCGGACGCGCGTTCCTGCTCGGCGAGGACCGCCTGTTCAGCTTCACGCTCGGGCACGTCGCGGCCTAGGGTGCCAAGGGAACACAAGCATGTCACCAGTTGTCCGGCTATCGTCTGGTTCCGACAGGATCTCCGCCTCGCCGATCACGCAGCGCTCGCGGCGGCGATGGAGGGCGGGCGGCCGGTCGTGCCGCTCTACGTTCTGGACGACGAGACGCCGGGCGACTGGCGAATGGGCGGCGCGTCGCGCTGGTGGCTGCACGGGAGCCTCGCCGCGCTCGAAGCGGAGTTGCGCGCGCGGGGATCGGGACTGGTGCTGCGCCGGGGCGCGGCGCGCGAGGTCGTGCCCGCCGTGGCGCGCGAGGCAGGCGCGGCGGAGGTCCACGCCGGGCGTATGCACGAGCCGTGGGCGCGGCGGCAGGAGAAGGAGGTCGCGGCGGCGCTGGGCGGTCGGCTCGCCCTGCACCGGACGGCGACGCTGTTCGACCTCGACGCCATCCAGACCAAGACGGGCGGGACCTACGGCATCTACGCGCCCTTCCTGAAGGCGTGCCGCGCCCGCCCGGCGCCGCTGGAACCGTTGCCCACGCCCGAGCGGGTCCCCTCCCCTCACCTGCCCCGTTCGGAGCGGCTTGCGGATTGGCACCTCCTGCCCACGAAGCCCGACTGGGCCGGCGGATTCCGCGAGACGTGGCAGCCCGGCGAGGCGGCGGCGCACGAGCGGCTGCGTCTATTCCTGGAGCGCGCCGTCTTTCACTACGATGTAGGCCGCAACCTGCCGGGCGAGCCGGGGTCCAGCATGATCTCGCCCCATCTGCACTGGGGCGAGCTGTCGCCGTCGCAGGTGTGGCATTGCGTGCTGCACGCCGCCCACGAGACGGGGCAGGACACCGGGCAGGCCGTTCAGACCTACCTCGGCGAGCTGATCTGGCGCGAGTTCTCCGCCTACCTGCTCTGGCACCGCCCGGCGCTCCCCGACGCGCCGCTGCGGGAGGCGTTCGCGCGCCTGCCGTTCCGCGACGCGCCGGGTGAGCTGCGCCGCTGGCAGCGCGGGCGGACCGGCATTCCCATCGTGGACGCCGGGATGCGCCAGCTCTGGCACATCGGCTGGATGCACAACCGCGTGCGGATGATCGCGGCCTCGTTCTTGGTGAAGCAGCTCCTGATCGCGTGGCAGCAGGGCGAGGCCTGGTTCTGGGACACGCTCGTGGACGCGGACCTCGCGAACAATGCGGCCAGTTGGCAGTGGATCGCCGGCACGGGCATAGACAGCCAACCCTTTTTCCGTGTGTTCAACCCGGTTGCTCAGGGCGAGCGCTGGGACCCCGAGGGGACTTACGTACGCCGCTGGGTGCCGGAGTTGGCGAAGTTGCCGGCGCGCTGGGTCCACCAACCGTGGATGGCGCCCGACGCCGTGCTGCGCGAGGCAGGCGTGCGGATCGGGAACTCATACCCGGCACCGATCGTGGATCTCGCGAGTGCGCGGAGCCGGGCGCTTGATGCCTACCGGGCGACCGTGAAGCAGGCGGCGTGATCCCACGCGGCAGGACGCTGCGGGTCGTCGGCGACGTGCACGGGGACGCACGGGCTTTCGCCTACGCGGCGGAGACGGACCGCTTCGTCGTGCAGCTCGGCGACCTTGCCGACGGCGGACCGGACGGCGCCGAGGCGTGGCGGATCATGCTCGGCTTGCTCGACGCCGGGCGCGGGCTGTTCGTGCTGGGCAACCACGACCGCAAGCTCGGCCGGGCGCTGGGCGGCGAGGCCGTGCAGGTCGGCGCGGAGTTGCAGGCCACTCTGGACCAGCTCGACGCCGGGCTGCGGGCGCGCGTGCTGGACGCGGTGCGCGCGGCGCCGGCCTGGGTACGCGCCGGGCCGTTGCTGTTCGTCCACGGCGGATTCCATCCGGCCATGCTGCACGAGGCGCCGCCGCCGACGCTGGGCCGCACGACGCCGCCGCTCGCCCGCGCGCTGTTCGGCCAGACGACAGGCCGAATGCAGCCGGACGGCTATCCGGAGCGCGTGCTGGACTGGGTGGACCGTATTCCGGCCGGGTTGACCGTCTATATCGGCCACGACCGGCGCAGCGGCGACGGAAGGTTGCTCACGGTGCGCAACGAGTCCGGAGGTGCCGCAGTGTTCCTCGATACGGGCGCGGGCAAGGGAGGTCACCTGAGCTGGGTGGACCTCGACGTCACGTCGGCAATGGCGGGCACTACTTTCACGGAAAGTTGAGGAAAGCCCGCTCTCCTAACCTGCTTGGGTATCTCAGTAACGACGGCATGTCCGATTCGAGATCAGGAATCTTGCGGCGCTAGCTGGCTCACATGCGGCGCACGTGAACGAAGGAGTATCTTCATGGGAGCGCGCAAACTAACGGCCGAGTTCTTCGGCACGTTCTGGCTGGTGCTGGGCGGGTGCGGCAGCGCGGTGCTGGCGGCCAAGTTCCCCGGCACCGGCATCGGCTTCGTCGGCGTGGCCCTGGCCTTCGGCCTGACGCTGCTGACCATGGCGTATGCTATTGGCTCGATCTCCGGCTGCCACATCAACCCCGCTGTCACCGTCGGCCTCACCGTCGCCGGCCGCCTGCCCCTTGCCGACGCGCCGGGCTACATCGTCGCCCAGGTGCTTGGCGGCTTCGTCGGCGCGCTCGTGCTCTACGGCATCGCCTCAGGGGCGCCCGACTTCTCGCTGGCGGGCGGCTTCGCTTCCAACGGCTACGGCGACCATTCGCCCGGCCACTATGGGTTCTGGGCGTGCGTGCTGTGCGAGATTGTGATGACCTTCTTCTTCCTCTTGATCATCCTCGCCGCGACGTCCGACCGCGCCCCGCTCGGCTTCGCGCCGATCCCGATCGGGCTCGGCTTGACACTCATTCACCTGATCAGCATCCCGGTGACCAACACCAGCGTGAACCCGGCGCGCAGCACGGGGGTGGCGATCTTCGAGGGCGGCTGGGCGCTCTCGCAGCTGTGGCTGTTCTGGGTCGCGCCGATCATCGGCGCTGTTATTGCCGCAGCGCTGTATTCCTGGCTGGGTGTTGACGACAGCACCGTGGGCCCGGCCGCACGGGACATAGAGGAGCCGCTCGCGCCGCGGACCGCACGTGCGCCGCAGTAGCGCGCTTACATCCCCATTCTGACCAACGGAGGACAAGAATGAGCCGAACCCTCACTACTCTCTGCGCGACCATCCTGGTTTGCGGCGCGCTTCCCGTCCTTGCCCAGCAGACGAAGACCTCTCCGCAACCCTCGCCCGCCCAAGCGGCTCAGCAAGAGCGGATGCGGGGCTGCAACACGAATGCGTCGGCCCGCGGCTTTAATGGCGACGCGCGCAAGACGTTCATGAGCGCCTGCCTCAGCGGCAGCACCGATCAGAAGACGATCATGAAGGTCTGCAACGCCCAGGCGAGCCAGGACAAGAAGACGGCCGACGCACGCAAGAGCTACATGGCGGTCTGCCTCAAGAGCACGAGCTGACCCGGCACGCCCTCCCACGAACCCCAGCCTCCTTCGGCCGTTGAGGGGACGGCGAACCTGTAGTCAGGGAGGAGCACATGGCCGACACGAACAAGCCTGCCGGCTCGAAGCCGAAGGGTGGCGGGCAAGCTGGCGGCGCTGACACGTCTGGCACGCCGCACGCCACCCAAGGCGGCAGCCGCGGCGCGGCGAACGCGACGGGCCGGCACAGCAAGGAAGCCGACCACTCGCCCGGCAGCCCGGCCGAGCTGGCCAAGACGAAGCGAACGGACAAGCCCGGCTAAGCAGCAGGGCCGCGGCATCTCAGGCAGCACGTTGCGGGCGACCAGCTGCGCCTTGGTCTTGAACGAGGCGGCGACGACCTTTTCGCGGCCCTCCATCAGCAGCGCCTCGAAGCCCGACCGCTCGACGCGCCGGTCACGACGGCGAGCGGCTTGGCGGAAGCGGTAGCCATCGCCAGGTCTCCTCGATGTTGACCTCGCCCTAACTAGCCGCCACGGCGGACGTTCTGCCGCGCTACGGCTGCGCACGCGGGGGTGATCTGGTAATGCCCCATTCTGACATCGGTCTCCTGCAATTCCTCGTCATGATGGTGCGCGCGGCGCGCGGGTCATCTGGTGGCAATTCGGTGTTGGCACTTTGTTCACGCGGAGGGCGACTCGGCAAACTTCTTCCTGCAGGCGTTTCCAGTCCATCTCGGGTGAGCTACAGATGGCCATGGTGGCGGAGCCGCGAATTCGCCAATAGTGTCAGTGTTGGAGGCACGTGGCTCGACCGTGTAAGGATCATCCGCGCGCCTCCGAGGTCGTCCGAGATCCCCGAGAAGGGCCACCTTTCTCGGCTGTATCGGATGTGTCTGGGAGAGCGGCGGACGCATGAACCGCAAACAGCGCCGGGCGGAGAAGAAGCAGGGCCGGCTCGCGACGCACGGAAGGTCACTGTCAGCTCAAGGCATTTTCATCGATGCCCTTCGCCACCACCAGGCCCGGCGCCTGGACGAGGCGGCCGCCTGCTACAGCCGGGTCCTTGCCATCGGGCCGAAGCACCCGGAGGCGCACAATAACCTCGGCATCGCGCTCATGGACCTAGGGCGCCTGGACGAGGCGGTCACCCACTTCGGTCAGGCCCTCGCCTTCAGGCCGGACTACCCGGAGGCCCACAACAACCTAGGCGTCGCGCTGAAGAACCAAGGCCGGGTAGACGAGGCGGTCGCCTGCTACGGCCGTGCCCTCGCCCTCAGGCCGGACTACCCGGAGGCGCACAACAACCTCGGCCTCGTGCTGAAGAACCAAGGCCGGGTAGACGAGGCGGTCGCCTGCTACGGCCGTGCCCTCGCCCTCAGGCCGGACTACCCGGAGGCCCACAACAATCTCGGCGTCGTGCTCATGCACCTCGGACGCCTCGACCGGGCCGTCGCCAGCTACAGAAAGGCCCTCGCCCTGCGGCCGGACTACCCGGAGGCCCACAACAACCTCGGCGTCGCGCTCGGGGACCAGGGACAGCTGGACGAGGCGGTCGCCCACTTCGGACGTGCCCTCGCCCTCAAGCCGGACTACCCGGAGGCACACAACAACCTCGGAGGGGCTCTAGGAAAACAAGATCAGCTCGATGCGGCGATCGCTTGCTGTCGCCGCGCCCTCGCCCTCAAGCCGGACTACCCGGAGGCACACAACAATCTTGGTGTCGCGCTGAAGAACCAAGGGCAATTTGAGGAGGCGGTCGCCTGCTACGGCCGTGCCCTCGCCCTCAAGCCGGACTACCCGGAGGCACACAACAATCTTGGTGTCGCGCTGAAGAACCAAGGGCAATTTGAGGAGGCGGTCGCCTGCTGGAGCCAAGCGCTGGCCTTGCGGTCGGACTATCCAGAAGCCCACAACAATCTGGGCAATGCGCTTGCGGGCCAAAGGCGGCTGAGTGAGGCGGTGGCGCGCTACAATCGGGCTCTTGCAATGAAGCCGGACTACCCGGAGGCGCACCAGAACTTAGCGATGGCGCTGCTGGCGCTGGGAGACATGGAGGCGGGTTGGGAAGAGTATGAGTGGCGCTGGAGCGCGCCGCACATGCTCAAGGTTCGTCGCGAGTTCGCCCAGCCGCAGTGGCGAGGTGAAGCGGCACAGGGGCGGACGCTGCTGATCCACGCCGAGCAGGGCTACGGCGACACCTTGCAGTTCTGCCGTTACGCCCCACTGGCGGCTGCCCACGGGCTGCGGGTGATCATGGAGGTGCAGACGCCACTCGTCCGGCTGCTCCGTTGCCTGCCAGGGGTCGATCGGGTGGTAGGGCGGGGCGAGGAACTGCCGTCGTTTGATCTCCACTGCCCAATGCTCAGCATGCCACGAGCGCTCGCAACCACCATCACCACCGTCCCCAGCGCCGCACCCTACCTGTACGCCGACGAGGCGCAGGTCGCGGCCTGGCGGTCGCGTCTCGGCAGGAGGAACAACCAAGGCCTTCGGATCGGCTTGTCGTGGGCCGGCAATCCGGCCCTGCCAGCCGATCGCCGGCGCTCACTGGACCCGGATCGGCTGGCGCCCTTGTTCGACGTGTCCGGGGTGCACTTCGTCAGCCTGCAGAAGGGCGGCCCCGCAGCGCCCAAAGACGTCCCGCTGACCGATCTCATGGGCGAGGTGAGAGACTTCGCCGACACCGCGGCTCTGATCGCCAGCCTCGACCTCGTCATCTCGGTGGACACCGCCGTCGCCCACCTGGCGGCGGCGCTCGGCAAGCCGGTCTGGCTGCTGAACCGCTTCGACTCGTGCTGGCGCTGGCAGGCGGGCCGGCGCGACAGCCCGTGGTATCCAACGTTGCAGCTCTATCATCAGTCGCGTCCGGGCGATTGGGGCCCCGTCTTGGCCGAGGTCGCTCGCGACCTGCGCGTTCTCGCCGGGGCATGACCGCCTCCGACACGGGCGCTGCCTGTTCAGTGGTGACCAACATCACCGCTCTGGCACGCCAAGGCCGTCGGGGAGGCGTCCCCATCCATCACGGCCTGCTTGATTTTTATTCGAGATGCGATAAGGATCCGGTGTCGGCGCACGATCGTTCACGTGCCTACCGAAGCAACGACGGTCTTTCCCGTGCGCGGTCGTGGCTGCGGTGGCCTGGAGGACCACGTCCATGCGTTCGTTCCTGCTTGCGGGTTCCTCGTCGCTGGCCGTCTCCGCCCTGGTTGCCAGCGCTTCGGCCCAGACTTACACCTACGTCCCCTACGTCAACAGTTCGGCTGCGGTGAATGGTCAGTTCGACCCGACCGGCTTTGTTCAGGGCGACTACCTGGGTAGTCCCAGCGGTCTCTATGCCGGCCGCCTGCAAAGTGACGGAAACTTTGTCGTCAGCTATGGCACGACCCCCAATACGTCGCTGCTCTGGGCCGCCGGCTACTCCAATCCCAGCAACGGGCCATATGGCATCAGCGTTTATCGAGGTAATAGTCTGACGACTCCTGATAGCCTTACGAGCTATGCTATCTTTAATCCGACCAGTCAGTTCTATCAGCTCGTGGGTTCCAACTACTATAATGCACCAACCTTCATACAGCTCAACGATAACGGCACCCTGTCGATCTATCCCGGCACGAACGGAGTGGCAACGGGCAACGCCATCACCACCATCGCCACCCCAGCCGCCGTGAATCTCAAATCCATCGATGTGGCAAACATCAATTACGATCTCAATGATGCAATGCTTACTAACCTGACCCCGGTCGCCAGCCAGAGCGTTACGGACATCAACGACACGCCGACTGAGCAGCAATACGAGGTCAGTTTGAGCTTGCAGTACACGCAGTTCGCAGACCTTCGACTGGAATACGAGTGATGCAGTAGCATACAGCATCAGCTCCTCGGCGGGGGTCGATATCCCCGGCATCGGCGAAACCGAAACTACAGTCGGTCTCACCGACACCGTGACGCTCTCGAACGGGCAGTCAAACTCGTCTGGGGAGTCGACGACCTACACCAGTCGGGGGAGACATCAACGTTCCAGCCATTTTGCTCGTACACTACGCTAATCCAGGCCACGCAGGGCACAACGACCGTGCCCTACACGTACACTGGCACCGCTACCTACGAGAACGGCATAACCGCGCCCGTCTCGGGAACCGGGACGTTCACTGGCGAGAACACGGGTAGTTTCCAGGTCCAAACAGATGTTACACCGGGGACCAGCTGCACGCCTGACAGTACAGACCCTCCAGCACAGCTGCGAAACTGGCGTCGCTCTCTCCCAGCGCAGTTCCGGAACCGGCGTCGCTGGCGCTGCTCGGCACAGGGGTCTTGGGTCTGGCGGTCGCGCGCCGTCGGCAGAGCGGCCGCAACGGGCCGAGCCAGCGCTCCAGCAGCACGGCGAAGGCTTGCGTCTCCGGCATCACTGTTTGACGGCTACAGGCTCCAAGCGTCGTGGTGTTTCTCTGCTCGCTACAGAATGCTGAGCCCGGGTCACGGCAACTCCTGCTCAACGACACGGGTCCCGGGCAAATCGGGGAAGGAGGTAGACAATGAGAGCCGTAGCGTTCCTGCTCGCCGCAGCCACTGCTGGGATAGCCGCCATCCTGCCTTCGGGCGGAGCGCGGGCAGCACTCGTCCTGACCGCATCCCTGTCAGGCGCGAATGAGGTTCCGCCCAACAACTCTCCCGGGACCGGAACCGCGAGCGTGACCCTGGAGAATGACAACCGAACCCTCGACGTGAGCCTTGCGTTTTCCGACCTCACTTCGGGGTCGCTTTTCGCCGACATCCACTGCTGCACCGACCTCGGCGGCAATCGCCGATCGTCCTCCCGTTCCCCACTCTTCCAGTCGTCCTTCCGTTGGTCGCCAATTTCCCAAAAGACGTGACCTCGGGCAGCTACACGAGCAGCTTCGACATCACGACCGCGCTCACCGGAATCAGCTCGACTGACTTTATCTCGGGCCTTTCCTCTGGCCTCGCCTACGTGGACATCCATACCCGCGCCTTTCTTCTGTCCGGAGAAATCGGCGGCTTCCTGACCCCGGTCCCCGAGCCGGTTCCGGAGCCGTGCACAGCGGCCATGCTGGTGGTGGGGCTCGCAGGCATCGCCAGTGTCCGGCTTAGAGCCCGTCTGGGATCGGTTCAGCAACGGCCGAGCCTGAGGGTGAGCAGCATGACGGAAGCGGCCTAGACGAAAGCGGTTGCTGAGGCGATGGTAGCTTCCACGTCGCGGGCGAGACGGCGGTTGCGGCCGAGCCAACCGAACAGGCGCTCGATCACCCACTGGTGCGCATGCACCACGCCCGCGCCACTCTCTTCTCCCCGCCTACCTTGCCGACAACGCCTCCATCCGCCACGGCTGGCCGCGCATCCCGCTGCCCGGCGACGCCGCGGCCCTGCGTGCTTCCGCCGTCCTCGGCGCCCGGCTCGCCACCCTGCTCGACCCAGACACGCCCGTGCCCGGCGTCAGCGAGGGCGATCCCAACCCGGCACTCCGCGGCATCGCCGTGCCCACGACCGCGCCGGGCCAGGCGTGGGGTTGGCGTCTCACCGCCGGTTGGAGCGCGCGGACGCGCGAGGGCATCGCCATGCCGGGCCGCGGACGGCCGAGCCGCGCGCCTACGCTCCCGGCGAGGGGACACGAGGCGCACGCGCCGCTCGGCGCGCTGGATGTCTGGATGAACGGCGCGAGCTATTGGCGCAACATCCCCTAGCAAGTCTGGGAGTTCCGCGTCGGCGGCTAGCCAGGTGCTCAAGAAGTGGCTGAGCTACCGCGATCACTCCATCCTGGACCGGGCGCTGACGCGGGACGAGGTCGAGCACATCCAGGCGACGGCGCGGCGCATCGCCGCCATCCTGCTGCTCGGCCCGGCGCTGGACGCCGCCCACCGCGCCTGCGCGGCGGCGCACGTTCCTTTGCCGGCTTGAGCGCGCGCCGAGGTTTCGAAGCAGGGCAAAATCACTCCTTGACCCCGCTGGCTGAGAAACCGTTTAAGCTCCCCGATGTCCTCCACCCCCGCCCTCTCCGACCCAGCCGACCGCGCCGAAGCGAGCCAGCGCGACGAGGACGCGCAATACTACCGCCAGGTCCTGCACAAGTTCATCGCCATGGGCACCGACCTCGCCGAGGCCGTCCACCGCCAAGCGCTGGCAGAACCCGCCGCCGCCGCCCAAAGCCGCTCCCCAGAGCCAGCCCGAGGACCAGCCCGCAGCACCCAGCCCCACCCCGCAGCAAGCGATCACCTTCGACCGCCTCGCCCGCACCGTCCGCCGCACCATCGCGCTGGCCCGCAAGCTCTCCGAGCCTGGCCGCGAGGCGCCCGGCCCGAAGCTCCGCCCAACGAGTGCCCGCTGCAGGAGTGCCCAGAGGACCGCCGCGCCGACTGCGCCGAGACAGCCGCCTTCATGCGAGCCGGGGCCGAGCCGTGCGAGCGCCCCGAGGGACCCGATTGCGACGCCGACGAAGACCTCGACGACGACCTCGACGAGCAGTCACTCGCCGACCTCATCGCGAGCCTGCGCCACGACACCGGTCTCGCCACACCTGACCGACGCCGAGCTCCGGCAGCACCGCACGTCCCCGAGCGCCAAGGAAGCGCGCAAGAGGGCGTCCCGAGCGAGACGTGCGACCTCTGCGCGCCCGCGAGGGCCGACCGGCCCGCCAGAGCAAGACCGGCGCAGCCCAGGCCCGGCACCGGCCCGCCGCGGCCCTGACCCGGCTCCCCGGCCACGACACGCAGAAGCCGGACCAGGCAGCGTTCCAAGGCGCTCCACATAACCTTCTCGCCGCGCCGAGAACACCTTGCCGCGCCTCTGCGGCCGGGCAAATTCGCCCGGCGATGCGCCAGCTCCTTCTCCTGCGGCACGCCAAGTCATGCTGGAGCAATCCCGGCCTGTCCGATCACGCGCGGCCGCTCGCGCAGCGCGGGCTGCTCGCGGCGGCGGCGATGCGCCGGGCGATGCTGGAGCTGGGCTTGCAGCCGGACCTCGTGCTGGTCTCCTCCGCCCGGCGCACGCTGCAGACGCTGCAAGCCCTGGAGCCTTGGGACGAGACGCCGCTCGTCGAGCCGATGGACGGTCTCTATCTTGCCGGGCCGGAGCAGCTTCTAAAGGCGCTGCGCGGGTTGCCGGAGACGATGCGCAGCGTGATGCTCATCGGTCACAACCCAGGTCTGCACGAACTGGCCGTCATGCTGGTCGGGGCGCACGGGATGGCCATGGCCAACGCGAGCGCCCGGCGGCTCGCGTCCGGCTATCCGTCGGGCGCCCTCGCCGAGTTCACGGTGGCGGCGCCGTGGCAGCGCCTGGGCGAGGGCACGGGGAGGCTCGTGCGCTTCGTGTGCCCGAACGACCTCCCGGAGGCAGTCTGATCTCAGATCAGAAGCTCGCCGTGATCGAGCTTTGCCCTCGCGACAGGGGCGGCGCGGCTCGCGCGGCTGCCTGGCGTGATGGCTAACGGGCGCGCACGCCGGGTCAGGGTGACGTGGCACGACGACGCCGGACGGCTCGCTGCGCGCGGCGGGGCTGGCCGCCAGCGAGCGGGACGGAGCATGGCGGCTGGAACGGCTCGCGCCCGGGCCGGGCGGCGCGTGGCCGCCCGGCGCCCCGCCCTCTGTGCTCGCGGAGGCTCTCACCGCGCCGCGTTGGACGTCGGCGCGGACGGGCTGATCGAGGTGGCGCGGTTCACGGGACGCGAGACGGCCTACGCGCTCGACGGGATCGAGGGTGTCCAGGCGATCCTGCTGCGCGGCATCGCCGAGGCGGGCGGGACACGGGACAGCGGTGTGCCGGCTGCGGCTGACCGGGACGGCAAGCGGCGTCGAGGCCGCGTGCGCCGGCCTCGGCGAGGCGTTGAACCTCGCCGTGCCGCGCGGCGGCGTGGCGGCAAGCGTCCTGGGCGTGGCCCCTGCCCTGCCCGGCGCCGAGCCGTTCGCCGCTGACGCGAGCGTCGGCGAGTTCGTCGCGGCGCGCTGCCGTCGCTCGTCTGGCCGTTGCTGCTGGGGACCGCTGCCCTGACAGCGTCGGTGTCGGTCGAGGCGATCCACGAGACGCGGGTGGCGGTCCGGCGGCTTCGGTCGGTGCTGGGCGTTTTGCGGCGGCCCACGGCAGCACACCCGCCGAGGCGCTGCGGCCGATACTGCGCGACCTGGCGGGCCGCCTGGGCGCGGCGCGAGACTGGGACGTGTTCGTGGACGGCGTAGGCGCGAGGGCTGGAGGAGCGCTCAACGGGGACCGGGACGTGCGCGGCTGCTCGCGGCTGCGCGGCGGCAGCGGGCGGCCGCCTGTGCGGCGCTCAGCGCAGCGCTCGCCGGGCCAGGGCAGCGGGCGCTGGAGCGGCAGCTCGCCTGCTGTCGCGGCGTTGCGGCCCTGGGAAGAGGCGGGGCCGGACCCGGCGTTGCTCGCGGCCCGTGCGACCGGGTTCGCGGCGGCGGTGCTGGAGAAGCGCCTACGCCGCGTTCGCCGGGCGGGGCGAGGCTTCAAGCACCTCGCGCCCGAAGCGCTGCACACGCTGCGAAAGGAGGGAAAGCGCCTTCGCTACGCCGCCGAGGCGTTCGCGCCGCTGTTCCCCGGCGCGCCGACCCGCCGCTTCCTCAAGCGCCTGCGCGCGGTTCAGGGCACGCTGGGCGAGATGCAGGACGCGGCGGTAGCGCGCGACCTGCTGGCGCGGCTCGGCAGCGCCGGGCGCGGCTATGCCGGCGGTCTCGCCGTGGGCCTCGCGGAGGGACACGGCGCGGCGCTGCGGGCGGAGGCGCGTGCCGCCTGGCGGCGGTTCGGCAAGGCGGAGGCGTTCTGGATCGCGCGCTGAGCGGCGCTCACCCCATTTTGCTGCAAGCGCGAAGGTTGCACCCGCCCTCACTCAGCCCTTATTTTGCGCGAAGCTCCAACTGTGAGACACGCGCATGAGCAGCACTGCGAACGGGTCTGTGACGATGACCCTGGACGGCTCGAATAGGTCAGCATCGCTGCCGCTCAGGCCGGGTACGCTCGGCCCTTCGGTGGCCGACATCACCAAGCTCTACGGGGAGCTCGGCGTCTTCACGTTCGATCCTGGCTACGGCGCGACGGCAGCCTGCGAGAGCAAGATCACTTACATAGACGGCGACGAGGGGGTGCTGCTGTATCGCGGGTATCCGATCGAGCAGCTCGCCGAGGACAGCACGTTCCTGGAAGTTGCCTGCCTACTGCTCAACGGGGAGCTGCCCAACAAGGAGGAGAAGGCGGAGTTCGAGGCCGGCGTGCTCCGCCACACAATGCTGCACGAGCAGATTCGCAGCTTCTACAACGGGTTCCGGCGCGATGCTCACCCAATGGCGGTGCTGTGCGGCGTCGTCGGGGCGCTGAGCGCCTTCTACCATGACAGCCTCGACATCACCGACCCTGACGTGCGCCGCATCAGCGCGTTCCGCTTGATCGCGAAGCTCCCAACCATCGCGGCATGGGCCTTTAAATACAGCATCGGCCAGCCGTTCATGTATCCGCGCAACGACCTCGGCTACGCGGAGAACTTCCTTTACATGATGCGGGCAGTGCCGCCCGAGCCGTTCCACGTGAACCCGGTGCTCGCGCGGGCGATGGACCGCATTCTCATCCTGCATGCCGACCACGAGCAGAACGCGAGCACGAGCACGGTGCGGCTCGCGGGGAGCACGGGCGCCAACCCGTTCGCCTGCATCGCGGCCGGGATCGCGAGCCTGTGGGGCCCGGCGCACGGCGGGGCGAACGAGGCCGTGCTCAAGATGCTCGGCGAGATCGGCCGGCCCGAGAACATTCCCGGCTTCATCGCGAAGACCAAGGACAAGACGAGTCACATCCGGCTGATGGGCTTCGGACACCGGGTCTATAAGAACTACGACCCGCGCGCCAAGATCATGCAGCGCACCTGCCACGAGGTCCTGCAGGAACTCGGCGTCAAGGACGACCCGCTTCTTGACCTCGCGATGGAGCTGGAGCGCATCGCACTCTCGGACGACTACTTCGTGAGCAAGCAGCTCTACCCGAACGTGGATTTCTACTCGGGCATCATCCTCAAGGCGATGGGCTTCCCGGTCAGCATGTTCACCGTGCTGTTCGCAGTCGCGCGCACCGTTGGCTGGGTCAGCCAGTGGAAGGAGATGATCGAGGATCCCTCCCAGCGGATCGGCAGGCCGCGGCAGCTCTATACCGGAGCTACGCGCCGGGACTACGTGCCGCTGGCGCAGCGGGGCTGACCGCTGCCGGAGGCGGCCGGCGCTCATAAAGCGTTACACAATGTGAACGGTCTGGTTGTAATCCAGGGTTGCCGCAGCGCGGTATCAAGCGCATGAGGCTAATGTCATCCCCGCCTAGACTCGCACGCTGCCAATGCGCCTGATCTCTGCCAGCCCTGGCCGCTCGACTGCTGCCGGTGCCCGGCGGGCGGGGCGTGGCCGCGCCCTAAGCGACGCAGTCGCCCATGCGCCACAGACGCTGCGCGCGCTCGTACGGGCGGACGAGCTCTGGCTCGTGGCACTCGCCGCCGGCGTGGGCGTTATAGCTGGGCTGGCGGTTGTGGCGATGGCGCTGACCGCGCAGACGATGCACCAGGTGTTCTTCAAGCTGGGCAACTCGGCGGAGCTGTCCGCGTCTCCGTCGGTTGACTGGCGGCTCGCGCTCGCCGTGCCGTGCTTAGGCGGCCTCGCGCTGGGTGTGCTGGGGCTGATTGCGGCAAGGCTGGTGCCGCGCCGAGTCGTGGACCCGGTCGAGGCGAACGCGCTCTTTGGTGGGCGGATGTCCTTGCTCGACAGCCTGGTCGTGGTCCTGCAGACCGTCGTGAGCAACGGCGTCGGCGCCTCGGTGGGGCTGGAGGCGGGCTACGCGCAGGCGGGCTCGGCAGTGGCGTCGAGGCTCGGGCGAAGCTTCCGGGTGCGCCGGGCGGATCTGCGCGTGCTGGTCGGGTGCGGCGCGGCGGGGGCGATCGGAGCGGCATTCAACGCGCCGCTGACCGGGGCCTTCTACGCTTACGAGCTGATCATCGGCACCTACTCGATCGCGACGCTGGCGCCGGTCGCCATGGCCGCGATCTGCGCGACCGGCACGATGCGGCTCCTGCTCGGGAATGTCGGCGGCTTCGACATCCGCGTGCCGACCGCGATCGAGGCGGTGGACTACGTGCCGATCCTGGCGCTGGGCATGGTCTGCGCGCTGGGCGGCATCGCGCTGATGCGCGGGGTGACGGAGGTCGAGAACCTGTTCCGGCGGTCGCGGCTACCCGTGTGGCTGCGGCCGATGCTGGGCGGCCTCATCGTCGGCGGGCTGGCGCTGATCTCCCCCGTCGTGCTGAGCAGCGGGCACTCGGCCTTGCGCGCCGACCTGGAGGCGCCCTTCAGCATCCCGCAGGTCGCCTTGCTGATCATGCTCAAGAGCCTGGCGAGCGCGGTCAGCATCGGCTCGGGCTTCCGCGGCGGCTTGTTCTACGCGTCGCTGCTCCTCGGCGCGCTGGTGGGAAAGCTGTTCGCCGGGCTCCTCGCGGCGGTCACGGCCGTGCAGGCGCTGCCCGCGGTGGTGTGCGCGCTCGTGGGCATGAGCAGCTTCGCGACGGCGGTCGTCGGCGGGCCGCTGACGATGGCGTTCCTGGCCCTTGAGAGCACGGGCTCGCTGCCCATGACGGCCGCGGTGCTCGCGGCCGCGGTGGTCTCATCGGTCACGGTAAGGCGGACGTTCGGCTACTCGTTTGCGACCTGGCGGTTCCACCTGCGCGGCGAGGCGATCCGCAGCGCCGTGGACGTGGGTTGGGTACGGAACCTCACGGTCGGCCGTATGATGCGGCGCGAGTTCTCGCGCGTTCCGGTGGACCAGACGCTGTCCCAGTTCCGGCGCGAGTTCCCGCTGGGAAGCCAGTCGCGCGTCATCACGCTCGACCAGAAGGACCGCTACGCCGGAATCGTCGCCGTCAGCGACGCGCACGCAGCGCCCGAGACGGCGACGCGGGTCGCCGACGTGGTCCACCACCCGAAGACCGTGCTGCTGCCGCAGATGACGATCAAGGAGGCTGTCGCCGTCTTCGAGGCGGCAGAGAGTGACGCGCTCGCCGTCGTGGACGGGGCGGAGACGGGGCGGGTCATCGGCGTCCTGACTGAGAGCTACGCGCTTCGCCGCTATTCCGAAGAACTGGAAAAGCGGCGGCGCGAGCTGTCGGGGGAGTAAGCTCGGCCCAGGACGCCCTGAGCCGAGCCGCAGTGTCAGGCTGCTGCGCCAACGTGCTCCCGAAGCTGCCGCGCGGCGCTCACCAGATGCGAGAGCGCCGGCCGGACCTCTTCCCAAGTTCGGGTCTTCAATCCGCAGTCCGGGTTGACCCAAATCTGCCAATCTTGCAGCCGCTGGCGCGCCAGGCTGAGCAGTTCAACCATCTCCTCGGCACTCGGCACGCGCGGGCTATGGATGTCCCATATGCCCGGCCCGATTTCATTAGGATAGCCGGTACCGCTGCCGGGCCTGAACGCTTGCAGCAACTCCATCCGGCTGCGGGTGGTCTCGATGGAGATGGCATCCGCGTCCATGTCCGCGATCGCCGACATGATATCGTTGAACTCGGAATAGCACATATGGGTGTGGATGGCGGTGTCGTCGCGCACGCCCGACGTCGCGAGACGGAAGCAAGCAACCGCCCAGCGCAGGTAGGCGTTCCAATCCGCCCTTCGCAGCGGCAAGCCCTCGCGGAACGCTGGCTCGTCCACCTGGATGAACGTGATGCCGGCTGCTTCGAGATCGGCGACCTCGTCGCGCAGAGCGAGCGCGATCTGCCGGCACACCTGCTCGCGCGGGATGTCGTCACGCACGAAAGACCACTGCAGCATCGTCACTGGCCCGGTCAGCATCCCCTTCACGGGCCGGCTCGTCAGCGACTGCGCGTAAGCTGACCAGCGCACGGTCATCGGCGCCGTCCGCGACACGTCGCCCCAGATCACCGGAGGCGCCACGCACCGGCTCCCGTAGGACTGCACCCACCCGTGCTGGGTGAAGGCGTAGCCGCTGAGCTGCTCGCCGAAATACTTGACCATGTCATTGCGCTCGAACTCACCGTGGACCAGCACATCCAGGCCGAGTTCCTCCTGCCAGCGGACCGCGTCGCCGATCCAGCCCTGCATGGCGCGCTCATACTCGGCCTCGGTGATGTCCCCGCGCCCGCGCGCCACCCGCGCGCGGCGCACCTCTGCCGTCTGCGGGAAGGAGCCGATCGTCGTCGTTGGGAACAGAGGGAGAGTCAGCCTGGTGCGCCGCCGGGCACGACGCTCCTCGAACGGCCTCGCGCGGCGCTCCATCTCGGGCACGATCGCCCGGAGGCGAGCGGCAACGTCTGGCCGGTGCACGCGCGGGCTGTCCCGGTGCGACCGCACGGCTTCATCGCTGCGGACCAGCTCCGCGGCGATCGCGCTTTCACCCTCGTCCAAGCCGCGGGCGAGCGCGGCTACTTCGCCCAGCTTCTGCGTCGCGAAGGCGAGCCAGCCCTTGATCTCCGGGTCGAGCTTGGTCTCCTGCGCCAGGTCCACAGGGACGTGGAGCAGGCTGCACGAGGGTGCGACCATCAGCCGCCGCACGCCGCGGCGGTCGGCAACGCGCCGCAGCGTGGCAAGCGCTGTGCGAAGATCGGCGCGCCAGACATTGCGCCCGTCCACCACGCCGAGCGACAGCCATTGGTCCGGCCGCGCCTCGGCGAGCACCGTGTCGAGCTGGCCGGCGCCGCGCACGAGGTCGAGATGCAGCCCTGCCACTGGCAGGCGGGTCACAGTGCCGAGATTGTCTCCGAGCGCGCCGAAGTAGCTGGCCAGCAACAGATCCGGTGCCGGTCCCTTCGAGAGCGTGGCGTAGGCCAGCGCCAGCGCAAGCTGTGCCTTCTCGGAGAGGTCGAGCGCCAGCGCCGGCTCATTCACCTGCACCCATGAGGCGCCCGCCTCGGCGAGTTCCTGCAGGATCTGGGCATAAACCGGGAGAAGGCCATCGAGGAGGTCGAGCGGGTCCGAGCCGTCCGCGGTCTTGGACAGCAGTAGGAACGACACCGGTCCTAGCAGCACAGGTCGAGTCCGCAGCCCGATCGCCTGCGCCTCGCGGACATGGGCGGCCAACTTGTTCCCGGTCAACGTGAAGCGCTGTCCGCGTGAAAGCCGCGGCACGAGATAATGATAATTGGTATCGAACCACTTGGTCATCTCAAGCGCGGGCAGGCCTTCGGCGATGCCTGCCGCCCGCTCTGCCGCCGTGCCGCGGGAGCCGCGCGCCAGGGCGAAGAGCGTGGCGAGCGGCACCGGGCCGTCCTGCCAGCCGTAGTCCGGCGGGATCGCCCCCACCATGCAGGCAGTGTCGAGCACGCCGTCGTAGAGCGAGAAGTCGCCCGAGGGCATGTGGCTTATGCCGAGGCCAGCCTGCAAGCGCCAGTGCGCGGCTCGCAGCCGCGCGGCTTCGGCCTCCAGTCCGGCCTCGTCGAGGTCGCCGGCCCAGAACCGCTCCAACGCGACCTTCAGCTCGCGTCTGCGGCCGATGCGTGGGAAGCCGAGATTGGACGCCACCGTCATGCTGGGCTCCCGTCATACCGGGAGCGAACGCCGAGAAGGGCGGGAACTGAGCGCGGCGTCGCGCCCATGGGACGGCTGGCGCCGCCGAGGGTGACAAGCATGGTCGTCTCCTGCTTCCGGTTCACCCCGCCCGGCAGCGGTTGATAGCACGACGCAGGCAGGTCTCCTGGCTCGCGGGTCAACGCCCTCGGCCCTGCCTTCCCGGACCTCACAGTCCAGTGGCCTTCCTCCGCGGAGGAGGAGACGGGCCAGCGGCTCGCCGCTGACAGTTGCGGGGGCAGCCGCCGACTTGCCCCCGGACCCGCGGTCCAGCCAGGGCGCACGGCGTTCCCTTTTCACCCGCTCGCGCGGGACCGGCGACGGTTACACTCTGCCAAATCTCCGCAGCGAGGGCAAGGCGGGTAAGACTAGGCGGCAGAACCTCCGAACCGCGCCGTCACTCGCGCAACCCGTAGCGCTCAG
>CAWKEH010000007.1:0-533822 GCA_963848595.1 uncultured Alphaproteobacteria bacterium
GTTCCCACGCCATCCGACGCCTCTTGCCTCGACCCCTCGCGACGGGGCGCGTCGCATCATCTCGATGAGGTCCGCAAGGCGGTCACCTGCGCTGGCACGATCTCGGCCTGCAGCGTCGCTGTGAGCTGCTTCGACTCGGCGAGACGGCGCCCGAGCTCGGCCAAGGTGGTTTGTTCGTCACGCTCCATGCCGGCGAGCTCGGTCTCGGTGGTCACGCCGGGCTCAAGCTCCGCGACCAGCTTCACCCGCCACACCAGCTTCGCCACCAGGCGATCCTCATCCGGCGAGCCCGCATCCTAGCCTGACCTCGGCAGCCCCCACTCGGCCTGCATGAATACTCCTCGCTGGATCCAAGCCCGTTCAGAGCCACGCCGACGGCCGCGGTCTCCAAGGTTTCAGACCGGAACGCCGAGCGCGCTGTTGATCCTCGCCACCACGGGCTGCGGCAGCCGGAGCGACACGGCGAGGTCGTTCAGGTAGTCCCGCTCGATTTGGGTATCCACCTCGATGGCCATGAGCGACGCGGCATAGACCTCGACCGCCTCTTGCGGCGACTTAACGTCGCGGATCAGATCGCCGATATCGACCGGGCGGCGCAGCTCGCTCATGACGAAGTCGCGCGCCTCGGCGCCGTGGCCGTGCTCGTCGAGCTTGCCCATGATCCGCTGCATCTCGTCCTGATCAACCTGGGCGTCGGCCTTGGCAGCCTGGATCATGGCGCGAACGATGAGCGTGGCCCGGCGCTGGGCCTCGTCCTGGGTGCTCGGCGCCACCGCGCCCACCGGTCCGGCGGATCCCATCTGCCCGGGCCCTAGACTGGCCCGACCCGGCGCGTTCGCGGCTGCCGCGCCCTGGCCCTGTCCTTGTAGGGCTGAGTACGGCCAGGCTTCCAAGGACGGCCATCAGTCCGCCGCCCAACGCGCCGCGCCCGCCGCCGAGCAGCGCGCCCGCGAGAGCGCCGAGACCGCCGACGGCCGCGGGGTTGTTGCTCTCGATCGCCTGCCCCGGCGAGGTTGCTGCCCGCTTGGCCATGTCGGCGAAGCTGCCCAGCACGGTCCCAGGCCGCCGCCCTGTGCCGAGCCCGGCGCCGGTGATCCGCCCGCCTGGCCCGTCAGCCCGCCGAGAAGGCTGTTGAGGCCACCCCCCTGCTGTGCACCGGCCCCGCCGAGTTGCGACAGCATCTGCTGCAGCATCCCGCCGCTGGCGCCCTGTTGGACCGCCGTGCCAAACCGGTTGCCAGCGGAGGGAGCAGATTGGCTCTCGGCGATCGAGCCGAGCAGCTTCATCGCATCGAACATTCTAGTCTCCCATCACGAGCGAAAAGAGTTGAAATCATGTAGCTTAGCGGTGATCAGCGCTGCCTCTGGGATCTCTGGTGGGATCTCTGGTCGGGCAACCCGGAGCTAATAGCCCTGCCCCTGCGTCGTAGTGCCCCGGTTGTAGCCCGGCGTCTGTATGGCGCCCGACGAGTTGTAGCTCGGGACTTGCGACGTGCTCGGGGCGTAGGTCTGGCCGCTGGTAGACGTCCCCGTTGGGGCATAAGTCCGGCCACCGGTGTAGATCTTGCTCGGGGTATAGACCTGGCCGGTCTGCGGGTCCTGCTGCGTCGGCATCTGCTGCTGCTCGCGCAGTTCCTTCTGACGTGCCGCCCGATTGGCCAGGGCGCGGCCCCCGACGCAGCCCCCGGCGGCACCGAGAATGCCGTGGCCCGCGGCGTGACCGGCTATGCCGCCCACGATCGCGCCCTTGATGCAGCCTTTAGCGTGAACCGGCTCAACGGCCGCACCGGTCGCGAGGGCGGCAACGAGAGCCGCCGGGATGAGAATGGCTCGCGTGATCGATGAAAGTATCCTCCCGATTGCGGTCGCGTCGTCTCAGCGACAGTAACGCTGCCATCGCCGCTGTGCGCGACTTCAAGCTAATTTCTGGTGCGATCGTTGCATCATGATCGTTGGCCTTCGTAGCAGCTTCGTCGTCTCTGCTGGCGTTTCGGCCGCCCTCCGTGTCCAATGCGGGGGTTGCCACACGATCTGCACGCAGCCGACTTCTACCGCACGACTCCCCGGCGCAGGCGCAGCGCGAGCGCGATCAGCGCGGCGCCGAACAGGATGGCGTAGGCGCCGAGCCAGTAGGTCAGAATCACGGCACCGGCGATCGGCTCCCACCAGAGCAGCGCGCCCCAGATGATCGAGATGATCCCGCCGAGCGCCATGATCCACTTGCCGCCGCTCTCGCCAGGCAGGCGGAAGGCAGCGACGAGCAGCGCGATGCCGCTGAACACAGCCCAGACAGCCGCGAAGATCACGATGGCGAAGATCGTCGCGAGCGGGTAGGTGAAGGCGATGATGGCGGCGACGATGCCGAGTACCTCCCTCGATCATCAGCTCGCCCCAGCGCTGGTGATGCGCCGCCGCACGCGCCCCGGCGAAGAACGCGAAGATGCCGTCCACGCCCATGTAGATGCCGAACAGGAAGACCAGGGCCGCGATCGTCGGCACCGGCAGGACGAGCGCGACCAGGCCGAACAGCAGCGCGAGGGCGCCCCGGATCAGAAGCAGCCACCAGTTCCGCTGCAGCGTGGCCGTGCGGCCCAGCGCCGGGTAGCCTAGGTCGAACGGACTTGCGCCTGACATCGCCTGGATTCCTTTCCCTAGAAATGACTCCAGCCGGTCCGGGCGAGGTGCATCGGCCGACCGGCGCCGTCGAGGACGCGCACGCCCGCATTTTGCACGAAACGACCGATCTGCGACACCGAAATGCCGAGCTGGGCAGCATGGGACTTGAGAACCGGCACTTGCCCGGGCGGGACGGCCATGAGCAGCTCGTAGTCGTCCCCGCCCGTGAGGCAGGTTTCCAGCCAGTCCGGCCCGGCGGCGCGCGCGGCGGGAGAGAGCGGGACGGCGGCGGCCGCGATCTCGGCGCCGAGATCAGCGGCGCGGCAGAGATGGCCGAGGTCCTGCACGAGGCCGTCCGACACGTCGAGGCAGGCATGGACGAAGCCGGGGCGCGCGAGGCCCAGCCGCGGCTCGGGCAGGCGATAGCGCCGGGCGAGGGTGCCGTCCGGGTCGGGCACGGTGCCGCGGAGCGCGGCGAGGCCGAGCGCGCCGTCGCCGATCGTGCCCGTCACCCAGACCTCGTCGCCGGGCCGGGCGCCCGAGCGGCGGACCGCGGCGCCGGGCGCGACGTGGCCGAGGATGGTGAGCGAGAGGGTCAGCGGGCCGGATGTGCCCGTCGTATCGCCGCCGAGCAGCATGATGCCGAAGCGCGCCTGATCCGCGGCCAGGCCCGCGGCGAAGGCAGCGAACCACGAGTCGGCCGTCTGAGGCGGGGCTGAGACGGTCATCAGGTAACCGAGCGGCTCGGCGCCCATGGCGGCGAGGTCGGAGAGGTTCACGCGTAGCAGCTTGGCGCCGACAAGGTCCGGCGGATCGTCGGGGAGGAAGTGAATGCCCGCCACCATCGCGTCGGCCGCGAGGACCAGTTCGCGGCCGGCCGGCGGCAGCAGCACGGCAGCATCGTCGAGCAGGTCGAGGGCGCCAGGCCCGGCCAGCGGACGGAAGTGACGGGCGATCAGGCCGAACTCGCCGGGGACCGGGCCGGCCGGCCCGTCGCCTGGCAGGCTCGTCACGCCGCCGCGGCGACGGCGCGCCCGACGGACAGCCGCCAGACCCGGTCGAGCCGCTCCACGCCGAGCAGGCGATGCACGATCAGCATCACCGTCCGCCCCGCCGTCGCCGCGTTCAGCGTCTCCAGGAAGGCGCGCTCGGTCTCCAGGTCGAGCCCCGCGGCCGGCTCGTCGAGGATCAGCACGGGCGCGTCGCGCAGCAGCGTGCGCGCGAGCGCGATGCGCCGGGACTGGCCGCCGGAGAGCCCGGCGCCGCCCTCGCCCAGCCAGGTGTCGAGCTTGTCCGGAAGGGCGCGCACGACGTCCGCGACCTGCGCCCGCTCCAGCGCCTCCCATAGCGCGTCCTCTTGCGCGTCCGGCTTGCCGAGCAGGAGATTGGCGCGCACCGTTTCGGCGAAGAGCTGGGTCGCCTGCCCGAGCCAGGCGACGCGGGCGCGCACATCCTCGGCACGAAGCTGCGCCAGGTCCACGCCGCCGAGCAGCACCCGGCCGGACTGGGGTGCTGCGACCTTGAGCGCGAGCGCGGCGAGCGTGCTCTTGCCCGCGCCCGACGGCCCGAGGACGGCGATACGGCTACCCGGCGGCACGTTGAGCGTGAGGCCGTCGAACACGAGCGGGCGGTCGGGCGCCCAGCGGAAGCGCACCGCCTCGAAGGACAGCCCGCCACCATCCGGCGCCGGCCGCGGGCGAGGCGGGTCGGGCACCGGCAGCGGCCCTTCCGCCGCGGCGAGCACCCGCTGCGCCCCCGCCGCGGCGCGCCCGGCGAGCGATCCGGCCCGCGGCAAGCCGGCGACGACATCGAATGCCGCGACCACCAGGAACGCGGCCAGCACGGCCTGCCCGGCGCTCAAACCCGGCCAGACCAACACGATCAGCAGCGCGGCCTGACCGCAGAGGAGGCTCGCGGCTCCCGCGACCGCCGCCCGCGACACGACGCCGCGCTGCGCGCCCGCGAGCGCCGCCTCCTGCTCCGCGACCCGACCCAGCACGACGCCCTCGGCCCCGGCTGCGCGAACCTCCCGCAGCCCCGTGACCGCATCCAGCACGCTCGTCCGCAGCCGCGCGCCCGCCTCCGCGAACGCCTGGCTGCCGCGCAGCGCCAAGCGCCCGGCAACCGCGGGCAGCACGAGCGCCGCCGTCAGGAACAGGGCAGTGACGAGCGCCGCGAGGCCCGGCGCCTCGGCCGCGATCAGCCACGCAATGACGGGAAGCACCAGGAGACCAGCAACGAACGGCACGAGGATGCGCAGGTAGATGCCGTCGAGCGAGTCCACGTCCGCGACGAGGCGCGCCAGCACGTCGCCCGAGCGGCGCAGGCCGAGGCCACCCGCGAGACGCGCGGAGAGTCCGCGGAAGAACCAGATCCGCAGTGCCGCGAGCGCCCGGAACGTCGCGGCGTGCGTGACCAGCCGCTCCAGGTAGCGCAGCACGACGCGCGACACGCCGAGCGCGCGCACGAGCAGCGGCAAGCTCGCGATGCCGACCGCCGCGAGCAGCGGCGCGCCCGTATCGCGCGCCGCGAGACCGGCGGCGATCGCGAGCAGCAGCACCGCGCAGGCCGCCGCGAGCACCGAGACGACCAGGCCGCCCACGAGCCAGCCCGCCTCGCCGCGCCATAGCCCAATCACGCGCAGCAGGGACTTCACGCCGCCCCCTTCGCCGCAGTGATCACCCGGCCGCCGCGCAGGTCGAGCCGCCGCCCGGCGAAGGCGTGTGCGGCGACGGAGTGGCTGGCCAGGATCGTCGTCCGCCCGGCGGTCAGGCGGCGCAAGCTGTCGAGCACCTCGCGCTCGGTCGCCGGGTCGAGATGCGCCGTCGGCTCGTCGAGCAGCAGGAGGGGCGCATTGCGCAGGAAGGCGCGCGCGATGGCGACCCGCTGCGCCTGCCCGCCCGACAGCCCGTAGCCGCCCTCGCCCACGACCGTGTCGAGCCCTTGCGGCAGGGTATCGGCGAAGTCGAGCACGCATGCGCGCCGGGCGGCGTCCTCCACCTCGGCCTCGGCGGCCTCCGGACGGCCGAACAGGATGTTCTCGCGCAGGCTCGCCGCGAACAGCAGCGGCCGCTGGCCGACCCAGGCCGTGAGCCGCGCCAGCGCCTCCGGCGCGATGCTCGCCACGTCAACCCCGTTGAGCATGATGCGCCCTGAAGCGGGCGACAGGAAGCCCAGCAGCAGCTCGATCACGGTGCTCTTGCCCGCTCCCGAAGGCCCGACCAGCACGAGCGTCTCGCCCGCCGGCACGCGGAAGCTCACGCCGTCGAGGGCCGGGCCGCGGGCTGGGTCCCAGGTCGCCGTGACGTTCTCGAACGCGACGGTGAAGCCATGCGCCGCGATCGTGCGCCTGGGCGTCGCCGGCGTCTCGGACGCCGCAGGCAATGCGGCGAGCGCGGCGGCGGCCTCGCGCGCATGGATCCCGTCCTGGTACGCGGCTGCGTAGGCGCGCAGCGGCGCGAAGAACTCCGGGATCAGCAGGAGCACGAACAGGCCGGCGGCCGGGATGCCGCCTTCGGCGCGGGACGCCGTGCGGAGTGCTACCAGCACGATGGCCGCCGCCGCCGCGCAATCGAGGAACGCCGAGGACAGGAACGCGACGCGCAGCACGCGCATCGTGCGCTGCCGCAGCTCGTCGGCCGCGGCCTGCAGGCGCTGCGCCTCGCCCTCGACCTGACCCAGCGACACGATCGTCGCCATGCCGCGCACGCGGTCCAGGAAACGCGCCTGCAGCCGCACCATCGCCTGGAACTGGCTGCGCGACGCCGCCGCCGCGCCGATCCCGGCGACCGCCATGCCGACGGGCACGAGCAGGCCGAGTGCGACGAGCGAGAGCGGCGGCAACCGGGTCGGCGGCCAGCGCAGCCGCCGCGACCAGGGCGGGCGCCGCCACGGCGAGGACCGAGGCCGGCAGCCACCGCGCGAACCAAGGCTCCAGCGCGTCCACCTGGTCCACGGCCGCGTTCGCGAGCGTCGCCGAGTGCAGGCCGCGGAGGAGCGCCGGGCCGGCGGCGAGGATCCGCCGAAGGGCGTCGAGGCGCAGCCGCTCGCGTGCCGCGGTCCCGGCAGCGAAGCTCGCCCGCTCGGCGCCGACCTGCACGGCCGCGCGGGCGAGCGCGAGCACGGCGAAGACGGCGAGCCAAGCCGCCGCCCGCCCGCCCCCGACTTGCCAGCCCCCGACCCGCCAGCCCGCGAGCAGCTCGGCAACGGCCCAGCTCTGGCCTATCGCGCCGCCCGTGTTGAGGAGACCGAGCGCTATCGCGGGCAGCGCCGCCCGGCGCCCGGCGCCTGCCTGGGCACGCAGCCAACTCGCCCCGGCTGCCCCGGCCCGCGGGCGGCGCTGCCCAGGCGTTGTTCCTCGCCTGTTCACGAGCCGCATGGAGATGTATCGGAAATCTGTTTCGTCGCCGCGAGAGAGCAGGCGAAAGCGCGAACGATCTGCGGACATAGATGCAACGCATACGGAGAAATCGTGCTGTTCTACAAACCGTCTCAGCATCTCACCCTCGGAGCGCCTGTTTCGCGACGGCGGCGAGCCACCGCGCGGCCGTGAGAAGAATCTCGTCGTTGAAGTCGTAGGAAGGGCTGTGCAGCTCGCGCCCTCCCCGTGCCGGTCCGTTGCCGATCCAGGCGAAGGTGCCGGGCTTCTCGCGCAGATACCAGCCGAAATCCTCGCTCGCGGTGCTGGGCGGCAGGTCGCGGCGCAGCGCCAGGCCGATCCCGGCTGCGGCGCTCGCGGCGAGGTCCGCCTCCGCCGGGCTGTTAATCGTCGCCACTACGCTCGAGCGGAACTCGGTCGTGGCAGCGACGCCGAACGCGGCGGCGATGCCGTCGGCGACCCGGCGGATGCTGGTGCCCACGTCGTCGTGAACCTCGGGTCGATAGGTGCGGAACGTGCCGCGCAGGGTAACGCGCTCAGGAATCTGGTTGATGGCCGTGCCAGCCTCGACCGTGCAGATGGAGACGACGGCGGCATCGAGCGGGTTCACCTCGCGGCCCACCACCGACTGCAAAGCCGCGATCAGGTGCCCTGCGGCGACCACCGGGTCGCGCGCGAGGTGAGGCATGGCAGCGTGCCCGGCGTGGCCGTGCAGGCGAATCTCCACCCGCGACCCGGCGGCCATCACCGGCCCGGCGTGCACGGCCACGGTGCCGGCGTCGAGACCCGGCCAGTTGTGGAAGGCGAAGATGCGCTCCATCGGAAAGCGGTCGAACAAACCGTCGGCAATCATCGCCAAGGCACCGCCTGCCCCTTCCTCGGCGGGCTGGAACACGAGGTGGACGGTGCCTGACCAATCGTCCTCGCGGGCGAGCAGCGCCGCCGCGGCGAGCAGGCTCGCCGTGTGCCCGTCGTGGCCGCAGGCGTGCATGACGCCGGGGCGGCGCGAGGCGTACGGAAGGCCGGTCGCCTCCTCGATGGGCAGCGCGTCCATGTCCGCGCGCAGGCCGACCGAGCGGTTCGAGGCGCCGCGCGCGAGCGTGGCGACGACGCCGAGCGCCGCCTACGCCGGTGACGAACGGGACTCCGAGCCCGGCGAGCTGCTCGCACACGAAGCGGGCCGTCTCCTGCTCGTGCAGCGAGAGTTCCGGGTAGGCGTGCAAATGCCGGCGCCAGGCTGCGGCCCTCTCCTGCAGCAACTCCTGCTCCATCCCCCCTTCGCTCCCCTGGGCACCCCGTCTTCCCTGGGCCGCCGCCTGATCTGCGCCGTGCCGGGCAAGCTAGCAAGGGGTTGAAGTTGGGGTTAAGTCAGGCGTGCGAGTGGACGCGCAGCGGTATCGTGACGGTGTAGCGGGTGCCGTGGCCTTCCTCGACGAGCAGCGTCGCGCCGAGCTGGCGGACGAAGCCGCGGATGAGCTGCAGCCCGAGGCCGTCCCGCACCCCAGCCTCGGTCTCGGCGCGCCCTGCAGGGATGCCGACGCCGTCGTCCTCGATGCAGAGCATCAGCGCTTCGTCAGCGGCTGCGAGCCGGATGCGGATGTGCCCGAGCTTACCGTCCGGGAAGGCGTATTTCACCGCGTTGCTGACGGCCTCGGTCACGATGAGCGCGAGCGGCACGGCCTGATCGGCGCTGATCTCCATCTCCGCGGCGTCGATCTCCAGCGTGAGACGCTTGCCGTCCTGCTCGCCCATGGCGCTGAGGAGCTGTCCGCACAGCTCCTGCAGAAAGGGGCGCATCTGGATCGCGTTCAGCTCGCCCGTGGCGTAAAGATGGCGGTGCAGCGTCGCCAGCGCGCGCACCCGGTCGCGGGCCGACTGGAACTCCGCGCGCGCCTCTGGCTGGCGGATGCGGCTCGCTTGCAGGTTGAGCAGGCTCGCCACGATCTGCAGGTTGTTCTTCACCCGGTGGTGTATCTCGCGAGTCAGCAATTCCTGCTGCTGGATCGCCTCGCCCAGTTCCGCTTCCTGGCGCAGGATCGCGTGCGTTGCCTGCTCGAAGGATTGGGCAAGGACGCGCACCTCGCAAGGCGCGAGCACGTCGGCGTCCACCGCGAACGCGGCGCCGCCGCGCCACGCATCCATCGCGCGGCCGAGCCGGCGCAGCGCGTCCACGACGGCGACCCGGATGCCGATCGCCGAGGCGGCGAGGCCGATCACGAGGACAACAGCGAGCACGGCGATGCGCCGCACGAAGATGAAGGCGGGCACGATTTTCGCGTTCGCGCCAGGAAGAGCGGCGAGATGTGACTCAGCCTGGAACGCGCGCCATGCCATCAGCACGGCCAGCGCCGTCATCGGAAGCGCCGCCACGAGCACGAGCAGCATCAAGCGAAGACGGACTGAAGCTGACAGGTGCAGGCGTGGGAAAGCGGCCAAACCCCTTACTTCTTCTTGTCGTCCTCGAGCAGCTTCAGGATCTCCGGCGGGATCGGTCCCTCGGCGAACTTATCGTAGAGCTCGTGGAGACCCCGCTGCAGCCAAAGGTCGAAAGCCGCATCGGCCTTGCTCGACTTGTTCGGCTTGCGAGGCGGCGGTCTGTCCTTGCGATCCGCCATCGTGAAAGACTTCATCTCCATCCGCATCACGGCCGCAAGGCCTGGCTCCTAGAACACGATCGAACGGGCAGTCACGCCAGGCGGCTAGGCGCGGAGGCTTGTCTCGGACGAACGCTCGCGCAACGCGCCAAGGGCACGCGCCGTGCGCGCATTGCCCATCTCGCCGGGCTCCGCGCCCTCGCCAAGCAGCCAGGCTTCAAGCTGACGCCGCGCCCGGAAAACGCGGCTCTTTGCCGTCCCGACGGCGCAGCCGGTGGTGCTGGCCAGCGTCTCGTAGCTCATGCCGTGCACGACGACCATGACGAGCGCCTCGCGCTGGTCGCTCGGCAGGCGTGTCATCGCGCGCGCGAGTTCCTTCAGCGCGAGCCGGTCCTCGTGCGGCGCCTCGCTCGCGAAGGTGCTCGCGGGCACATCGTCGATGTCCGTGGTGTCGCGGCGTTTGCGCAGGTTGGAGATGAAGCGGTTGCGCAGGATCCGATGCATCCAAGCCGCGAAATTGGTGCCCGGGATGAAGCTGTCCTGGGCCGAGAGCGCATTGCAGACGGCGTCTTGTACCAGATCCTCCGCCGCGGAGCGGTTTCGTGTCAGCGCGAGGGCCTGAACGCGGAGCTTGGGCAGGATATTGATGATCTGGTCATGGAAAGACGGGTTCATGCGCATTATCCTCATCGGGCGTCGATGAGTGAATGGACGGAGGCGCCCCCGTGTTGCGTGGCGTGTTGCGTGGCAGATGTCACGAACACGCGAGACAGCTGACTCGGAGGGCGTTCGCGATTGCTGCGCGGCGGAATGCTTCTAGTAGGGTGCTGCGACGACGATTGGTGACATGCAGACCCTGTCCGACATGCCTCTGCTAGAGCGCTTTGAGGCTGACCGTTCGCGGTCAGCCTCAAAGCGCTCTAAAGTCTTAGTTTGGCGAGCATCTTCACGCGTTCGCGTTCACACGCGAACGGGATCTGCTCTAACGTCCGCCCTCGCCGCTCCTGGGCCCATCCGGGCTGGCCCCGTCCCGCAGAGCGCGCGCCAGCGCGGTGCGGGCACGGGAGACGCGGGCCTTCATGGTGCCGACCGGAACTCGGCAGATCACGGCCGCTTCCTCGTAGGAGAGCTCCTGCGCGCCGACCAAGGTCAGCGCCTCGCGAAGCAGCGGCGAAAGCTGCCAGATGAGATGCTGCAGGTCGCGCAGATCGGCGCGGCTGCCGTGGTCGGGGGCCGCCTGCGTCGGCGCCTGCTGGTCCGTCGGCGCCTCGTCGAGCGCGACCTCGCGGCGCCGGCGGCGACCCTGCTCGTAATAGGCGTTGCGCAGGATCGTGAACACCCAGGCCTTGAGGCTGGTGCCAGGCTGGTATTGATGCAGGGCGCCGAGAGCGCGCACGAGTGCGTCCTGGACGAGATCGTCGGCAAGGGCGCGGTCGCGAGCCAGGAACCGGGCGAAGGCCCGCAGGTCGGGCAGCAGCGCCGCCAGGGCGCGCCTCGAATCGTCATGGGACGGCGGCCGTGGGGAAAATTCTAGGGAAGGGGGCAACGGATGGGTTCTCGCAGCGCCGACCATCGGCCGGATGTAGCTTCACCCCGCGGACACCCACGTCAAGGCGGACAGCCGCGGAAAGCCGGATTTCTGTGGATCGGACTCCTGCAAGGAGGCTTGGGCCGATGAGCTCGCCGCGCCGTGAGGAGCTGATGCGTACCCTGCCCTACGCGCGGCGGTTCGCCCGCGCCCTCACGGGCAGCCAAGAGCAGGGCGACGCGCAGGTGGCCGAGGCCCTGTCGGCCGTGCTGGCGGGCGAGACCGCCGATGGTGACGCGCGGCTTGCCCTCTATGCGGCGATCGCGCGCCGCTGCCGCGGCCCACGGACCAGCGCCGAGCCGGGGCTGCCGGTAGCGGAGGGCCTGTCGGGCGTGCAGCGCCAACTCCTGCTTCTCACCTCGCTGGAGGAGCTCACCGTCGAGCAGGCGGCCGATGTCCTCGGCTTGCCGCAGGAAGAGGCCGCGATCGAGCTGGCCGAGGCGCGGCAGCACCTGCTCGCCGCGACGTCCACCAGCGTGCTCATCATCGAGGACGAGCCGATCATCGCGATGGACATCGAGGATCTCGTGCGCAATTGCGGGCACACCGTCGTCGGGGTCGCCGGCACCGAGGCCGAGGCCGTCGAGGCCGCGGAGCGGCATCGCCCTGGGCTGATCCTCGCGGACATCAATCTCGGTCCCGGCGGCGACGGCCAGCAGGCGGTCGCGCGCATCATGCGCCACCACTACGCCCCGGTGATCTTCGTGACTGCTTATCCGGAGCGACTGCTCACCGGCGAGGCGGTCGAGCCGGCCTTCGTGATCACCAAGCCGTTCGAGCCGCTCGCGCTCGCGATCGCCACGTATCAGGCCGTCACGGGCGGCGTGTCCGTCGGCTGAGCGATCCGCTCTCGACTCCGCTTCCCCGTAGAGTCACCGTGGACAGGCCGGGCAACTTCGCCCGGCGCCAGAGGTTTCAGCCCGCGTGCATATGCAGCAAGACTTGCCTCGCGGAGGCATGAGCGACACCCCGGCCGCGGCGCAGCGGCGCGCGGCACGCCGCCTTCGTTTACGCCGATCCTCGGCGAAAGACGGAGGAGTGGCGAGGCGCGCTCGCGAGGGCGGCGTCGCTCGGCCTTCACGCAGTCACCGTGCCGACGCCGTTCGCGCACGGCCCGACGCGCCGGCACGTCGCTGATTTCAAGCGCGACGCGCTCGGCGGCCCGGCCGACGCCACGCTCGAACGCCTCGCCGCCGAGACGGGCCAGCTCGGGCTGGGGCTCGTGCTCGACCTGGCGCTGGACGGCGTGGCCGCGGGATCGCCCGCGGAGCGGGACGGTGCCGGCGCGTTCGAGACCACGGCCCCGCGCCTCGACCCGCGCCGGCCCATCCCGCCGCCGCACGTCGCGACCGCAGCGGACGCGGAGCGCCTCGCCGAGTTCTGGGCGGGGCGGCTCGCCGGGTGGATCGCCTGGGCGTCGCCGGCTTCCGGCTGCTCGGCCTGCGCGCGCTGCCGTCTCCGTGGCTCGCGCCCCTGCTCCGCCGCCTACGCGACGCTTGCCCCGACGCCGTCCTGCTCGGCTGGACGCCGGGGCTGTCGTGGGAGGCGCGGGACGCCTTGCCGGCGGGCGTGCTCGACGGCGTCGCGTCCTCGTTCCCGTGGTGGGACGGGCGGGCGGACTGGTTCTGGGACGAGCTGGCGGCGCTTCGTGCGAAGGCGCCCGTCATCGTCTCGCCCGAGGCGTTCGATGGCGATTTCGGCGCCATCGTGGCCGAGGTCGAGGAAGCGCGGCTCGCCGCATCCGCCTTGCTCGGCGACGGCTGGCTCGTGCCCGCGCGCCTGCTCGACGCCGCGGCGCCGTGGGCAGAGGCCGCGGCGCAGCCCGACGCCGCGATACCGCTGCTCGGCAGCGGCCCAGTGCTCGCCCTTGCGATGGGTCGGGGCACGGGCGGACGCGGCCGACCTACGCCGGGCGCGGCGCGCATCCGTGCTGCTCGCCAATTTCGACCCGCAAGTGCCGCAGCTCGTGCCGATGGCGACCGTCCGCGTGCGGCTCGGCGCCGGTGGGGACGAGATGGCGCGGGAGAGCCTCGCGCCCGGCGAGGCCGTGCTGCTCCAGACGATTCTGGCCGCGACGGAGCCGGCTGCCTATCGCAACCGGTCCCCGTCGCCGAGGCGATCCAGGCGCCGCGTCTCGCCCTGGAGAACGCGGTCCCTTGCGTTGACGGCGGCCGCTTCCCGGCCAAGCGCCTCGTCGGCGAGCAGATCGCGGTCGAGGTGGACGTGATCTGCGACGGGCACGACCAGCTCGCCGCCATGCTGCGCTGGCAGGGGCCGCCAAAGAACGATGCCAGGAGCGATGCCGACGGCGATTGGCACGAGACGCCGATGCGCCTCCTCGGGAACGACCGCTGGGCGGCGAGCTTCCCGCTGCAGCGCCTCGGCGTTCACCGCTATCAGATCCAGGCCTGGCGCGACGCCTTCGCGACCTTCCGCGACGAGCTGTCGAAGAAGGTCGCGGCCGGCGTGCCTGTGGCGCTGGAGATGCAGGAGGGGCTGCTCATCGTCGAGAAGGCGATCGCGCGCAGCCCGGAGGCGTTGCGCGCGGCGTTGCAAGCCGTCATCACGCCCGCCGTGCGCGCGACGCCCGATGGGCTGCGCGACGCCCTGCTCTCGCCGGGGCTCGCCGAGCTGATGCGCCGGGCGGACGACCGCCCGTTCGCCGTGGAGCTGCCCGTGCCGGTGCCGATCCGGGCGGAGCGGCAGGCCGCCGCGTTCGCGAGCTGGTATGAGGTCTTCCCCCGCTCGCTCAGCGACGACCCGGCCCGCCACGGCACGTTCCGCGACGTGGAGCGCCACCTGCCGCGCATCGCGGCCATGGGCTTCGACGCCCTCTATTTCCCGCCGATCCACCCGATCGGGCACACGAACCGCAAGGGCCGCAACAACGCGCTCCGCGCCGCGCCCGGCGACCCGGGCAGCCCCTACGCGATCGGCTCCGAGGAAGGCGGCTACGACGCGCTGCACCCCGAGCTGGGCACGCTGGAGGATTTCCGGCACCTGCGCGAGGCCGCGGCCGAGCACGGGCTGGAGCTGGCGATAGACTTCGCGATCCAGTGCTCGCCCGACCACCCCTGGCTCAAGCAGCATCCCGAGTGGTTCCAGCGCCGCCCGGACGGCTCGCTCCGCTACGCCGAGAACCCGCCCAAGAAATACGAGGACATCCACAACGTCGAGTTCTACTCGCCCGACGGCTCGCCGGGCCTGTTGGTCGGCGCTTCGCGACGCGGTGATGTTCTGGGCCGAGCACGGCGTGCGTTTGTTCCGGGTGGACAATCCGCACACGAAGCCCTTGCCGTTCTGGGAGTGGATGATCGAGGACGTGCAGGCGCGCTTCCCCGACACGGTGTTCCTCGCGGAGGCCTTCACCCGGCCCAAGGTGATGTATCGGCTCGCGAAGGTCGGCTTCTCGCAAAGCTACACCTACTTCACGTGGCGGCACAGCAAGCAGGAGTTCCAGGACTACCTGACCGAGCTGACGCAGGGGCCGCCGCGCGAGTTCTTCCGGCCGCATTTCTTCGTCAACACGCCGGACATCAACCCGTACTTCCTGCAGACCTCCGGGCGGGCCGGCTTCCTGATCCGCGCAGCACTTGCGGCGACGCTCTCGGGACTTTGGGGCGTCTATAACGGCTTCGAGCTGTGCGAGGCGACGCCGATCCCTGGGCGCGAGGAATACCTCGACAGCGAGAAATACGAGATACGCGCCTGGGATTGGGACCGGCCCGGCAACATCGTCGCCGAGATCGCGCAGCTCAACGCGATCCGGCGCCGCAACCCGGCGCTGCAGAGCCATCTCGGCCTCACTTTCCTCCCCGCGAGCAACGGCCAGGTGCTCTACTTCGAGAAGGCGACGCCCGAGCGCGACAACGTCGTGCTGGCCGCGATCAGCCTCGACCCGTTCAATGAGCAGCGCAGCGGCATCGAGGCGCCGTTGTGGCGCTTCGGCCTGGCCCAGGGCGCCTCGCTCGCGGCCACCGACCTCGCCACGGGCGAGACCCAGCGCTGGCCGAGCGGCTGGCGCGACGTGGTCCTGTCGCCTGCCCGTCCCTACGTGCTATGGCGCGCCAGCCCCGCTGCTTGAGCCCCACCGCATTGGACATCATGGACGAAGAGATCCTGCCTGCCCCAGAGGCGACTGTTAAGCCGTCGGTTGAGCCGACCTTGGCGCCGATCGCGGACCCGCTGTGGTTCAAGGACGCGATCATCTACCAGATCCACCCGAAATCCTTCTTCGACTCGAACAACGACGGAGTGGGAGACTTCTGCGGCATCCTCGCCAAGCTGGACTATATCGCCGACCTAGGCGTGACCGCGATCTGGATGCTTCCCTTCTATCCCTCGCCGCGCCGCGACGACGGCTACGACATCGCGGAATACCGCGACGTGCATCCGGAATACGGCACGATGGAGGATTTGCGGCTGACTGATCGAGGCCGCGCACGAGCGGAACCTGCGCGTCATCACGGAACTGGTCATCAACCACACCAGCGACCAGCACCCTGGTTCCAGCGCGCCCGCCGCGCCCCGCCCGGCAGCCCGGAGCGGGATTACTACGTCTGGTCCGACACCGACGAGAAGTATAACGGCACGCGCATCATCTTCATCGACACCGAGAAGTCGAACTGGACCTGGGATGACGAGGCGAAAGCCTACTACTGGCACCGCTTCTACTCGCACCAGCCGGATCTGAACTTCGACAACCCGGCTGTGCTGGAGGAAGTGCTCGGTATGATGCGCTTCTGGCTCGACCTGGGCGTGGACGGGCTGCGGCTCGACGCCGTGCCCTACCTCGTCGAGCGCGAGGGCACCAACAACGAGAACCTCCCCGAGACGCACGCCATCCTGAAGCAGATCCGCGCCGAGATGGACCGCTACGCGCCGGGCCGGATGCTGCTCGCCGAAGCCAACCAATGGCCCGAGGACGCGCAGATCTACTTCGGCGACGGCGACGAGTGCCACATGTCGTTCCACTTCCCGCTGATGCCGCGCATGTATATGGCCATCGCGCGGGAGGACCGGTTCCCGATCACCGACATCATGCGCCAGACGCCGGAGATCCCGGGCAACTGCCAATGGGCCGTCTTCCTGCGCAACCACGACGAGCTGACCCTGGAGATGGTCACCTCCGGCGAGCGCGACTATCTCTGGGAGACCTACGCCGCCGACCGCCGGGCGCGGCTCAACCTCGGCATACGGCGCCGGTTGGCGCCGCTCCTGGAGCACGACCGGCGCCGCATCGAGCTGATGAACGGGCTGCTGCTCTCCATGCCCGGCACGCCCGTCATCTACTACGGCGACGAGATCGCCATGGGCGACAACATCTTCCTCGGCGACCGCGACGGCGTGCGCACGCCGATGCAGTGGAGCATGGACCGCAACGGCGGCTTTTCCCGCGCCGACACGCAGCGGCTCGTGCTGCCGCCGATCCAGGACCCGCTCTACGGCTTCCAGGCGGTCAACGTCGAGGCGCAGGCCGCGAACCCGCACAGCCTCCTCAACTGGATGCGCCGTATGCTCGCCGTGCGCAGCCAGACCAAGGCGTTCGGGCGCGGCGCGCTGCGCTTCCTCTACCCGAACAACCGCAAGGTGCTCGCCTACCTGCGCGAGTGCCCGAGCGACGACGGCCCGCGGGAGACCTTGCTCTGCGTGAGCAACCTCTCGCGCTCAGCGCAGGCCGTGCAGCTCGATCTCTCCGCCTACGCCGGGCGGGTTCCGATGGACCTGGTGGGCGGCTCGGCGTTCCCGCCGGTAGGGCAGCTGCCCTACCTGCTCACGCTGCCGCCCTACCAGTTCTTCTGGTTCAAGCTCGCCGCCGAGGCGGAGCTGCGCGTGGGACAGGAGGCGCCGGTGCCAGAACCCTTGCCGGAATATGCGACGCTCGTGGTGCGCCAAGGCGTCTCGGACATGCTCACCCCGCAGTCCCGCGCCGTTCTGGAGAACGAGACGCTGCCGGCCTACCTGCCCAAGCGCCGCTGGTTCGCCTCGAAAGGCGAGCCGCTGCAGCGCGCGCGCATCGCCTATGGAACGCCGCTGCCCGGCACGCCAGGCATATACCTCACGGAGGTCGAGGCGCAGCTTCCGGACCGGACGGAATACTACGTGCTCCCGCTCGGGGTCGCGTGGGAGGACGAGGCGACCGGCCCGCTGGTGCTGCCGCTGGCGCTCAGCCGCGTCCGGCGCGGAGCGCGCGTCGGCTATCTCACCGACGCCTTCGCGCTGGACCCGTTCGCGCGCGCGATACTCGCCGCGCTCTCGGACTCCGCACACCTCACTGCGGGGGACGGCACAGTCGAGTTCCGCCCGACCTCCCGTCTCACCGACGCCATGCCCGCCGAGGACGCCGAGATCAGGCGGCTCGCCGCCGAGCAGAGCAACAGCTCGCTCATCGTCGGCGACAGCATCGTGCTCAAGATCGTGCGCCATACGACGCCCGGCATCCATCCCGAGGCCGAGATGACGCGCTACCTCACCGAGCACGGCTACGGCAACGCGGCGCCGCTCTACGGCGAGGTCGTGCGCGTCGAGGCGGACGGCACGCCGAGCACGGTGGCGCTCGCCCAGGGCTTCGTGCGCAACCAGGGCGACGGCTGGGGCTGGACGCTCGACTTCCTCGCCCGCGGCGTCGAGGACCTGGCGCTGACGGGCGCCGACGGCGGCGTTGCCGAGGCCGACGTGCTCGCGCCCTACAACGTGTTCGCCGCCGCGATCGGGCGCCGGCTGGCCGAACTGCACGCCTTGCTCGCCCAGCCCACGGACGACCCTGACTTCCGCCCCGTCCCGGCCGACGCGGCGGCGCGCGATGGCTGGGTTGCGAGCATGATGGAGCAGCTTCGGGGCGCGCTCGACGCCCTGCGCGCCGCGCAGGACCTGCCCGACGAGACCCGCGAGACCGCGGCGTGGCTGCGCGCCAAGGCGAAGGCGATCGAGAAGGCGGCCGTCCGCCTCGCGCACCCGCGGCGCAAGCGGGGCAGCGAGGCGCTGCTCACCCGCATCCACGGCGACTTCCACCTGGGCCAGGTGCTGGTGGCCGGCGACGACGCCTACATCATCGACTTCGAGGGCGAGCCGGCCCGTCCCCTGGAGCAGCGCCGGGCGCTGAACTCGCCGCTGCGCGACGTGGCCGGGCTGCTGCGCTCCTTCGCCTACGCCGCGGCCGCCGCGGCGCCGGGCCGCGTGGCCGCGAGCGAGAGCACCACCGAGCGCCGGCAGGCACTGCTGCGGCTGTTCCAGGACCAGGCCGCCGGGTCGTTCCTCGGCGCCTACCGCGCGGTGCTCGCCGACGCCGAGCCGCGCTGGGTCGCCTCGGACGCGGAGGCGCCGCTGCTCGACCTGTTCCTCTTGGAGAAGGCGGCCTACGAGGTGCGCTACGAAGCCGCGAACCGCCCGACCTGGCTGCCCATCCCGGTCGCGGGACTGCGCGCCATCGCGGGCCGCTTGCTTGGGGAGTCCGAACCATGATCGACGTGAATCAGGGCGCGCTCGACGCGCTGGCCCGCGCGGAGCACGGCGATCCTTTCGCCGTCCTCGGTCCGCACGAGGGCAATGGGGGCGTCACCGTGCGCGCCATCCTGCCCGATGCCGAGAGCGCGGACGTGCTCGACCCGGCGGGAAGCCTGCTCGCCGCCATGCAGCGCATCCACCCGGCGGGACTCTGGGCGGCGGCGCTGCCGGCGCGCGTGCCGTACGTGTTCCGCGTCAGGACCCGCACGGGCCACACATACGAGACGGAGGATCCGTACGCCTTCCCGCCGCTGCTCGGCGATATCGACGTCTATCTCCTGGGCGAGGGGCGCCACGAGGACATCGGGAAGGCTCTTGGCGCGCATCCGATGCAGGTCGATGGCGTCGCCGGCGTGCGCTTCGCCGTCTGGGCCCCGAACGCCCGGCGCGTCTCCGTGGTGGGCAGCTTCAACGACTGGGACGGCCGCCGCCATCCCATGCGGCTGCGCCAGGGCGCGGGCGTCTGGGAGCTGTTCATCCCCCGCGCTCCCGGTCGGCGCACTCTACAAGTATGAGATCCTCGGACCGCACGGGGTCGTCCCGCTCAAGGCGGACCCGGTCGCCTTGCAGACCGAGGCGCCGCCCGCGACGGCCTCCGTCGTGCCCTCGCCCGCGCACTGGCGCTGGACGGACGAGGACTGGCTGGCGCGCCGGAAACAGGGTGGCGTGCAGGCGCCGGACAGGCCGATCGCCATCTACGAGGTCCACGCGATGAGCTGGCTGCCGGCGGCGGAGCTAGGCCCGGAGGGCTGGGACCGGCTCGCCGACCGTCTGGCGCCTTATGCCGCCGGCATGGGCTTCACCCACATCGAGCTGATGCCGATCATGGAGCACCCGTTCGGCGGCTCCTGGGGCTATCAGCCGCTCGGCCAGTTCGCACCCACGGCAAGGCTCGGCCCGCCCGACGGCCTTCGCCCGCTTCGTGGACCGCTGCCATGCCATGAACCTCGGCGTGCTGCTCGACTGGGTGCCCGCGCATTTCCCGACCGACGCCTACGCCCTCGCCCGCTTCGACGGCACGGCGCTCTACGAGCACGAGGACCCGCGGGAAGGGTTCCACCGCGACTGGAACACGATGATCTACAACCTCGGCCGCAACGAGGTACGCAACTTCCTGCTCGGCTCCGCCCTGTTCTGGCTGGAGCACTACCACGTGGACGGGATCCGCGTGGATGCCGTCGCCTCCATGCTCTACCGCGACTACAGCCGCGAGCCGGGCGAGTGGATCCCCAACCAATACGGCGGGCGCGAGAACTTGGAGGCGGTCTCATTCCTGCAGGAGCTGAGCCGCGTCATCAACGGGCGCGTGCCCGGCGCGATCCTGGTCGCGGAGGAGAGCACCGCCTGGCCCGGCGTCACCCGCCCCGCCGACGAGGGCGGCCTCGGGTTCCACTACAAGTGGAACATGGGCTGGATGCACGACACGCTGCACTACATGGAAGAGAACCCCGTGCACCGCCGCTGGCACCACGGCGAGATCACGTTCGGCCTCATCTACGCCTTCTCGGAACGCTTCGTGCTGCCGCTCTCTCACGACGAGGTGGTGTATGGGAAAGGGTCGCTGATCGGGAAGATGCCGGGCGAGCCGTGGCAGCGCTTCGCCAATTTACGCCTCTATCTCGCCTTCATGTGGGCGTATCCAGGCAAGAAGCTGATCTTCATGGGCGGCGAGATCGCGCAGGAGCGGGAGTGGAACCATGACACGGGGACTCGACTGGTTCCTGCTCGATGATCCGCGTCACGCCGGCGTGCAGGCGCTGTTGCGCGACCTGAACGGCACCTATGTCCGCGAGCCGGCGCTGCACCGGGGCGACTGCGTGCCCGAAGGGTTCCAATGGTCCGTCCTGGACGATGCCGATCAGAGCGTGTTCGCATTCCTGCGCCTCGATCCCTCGGGCGAGGCGCCGCCCGCGCTCTGCGTGTCCAACTTCACGCCTGTGCCGCGTTACGGCTACCGGCTCGGCGTGCCTAAGGCGGGGCGCTGGCGCGAGATCGTGAACACCGACGCCGCAAGCTACGGCGGTTCGGGCGTAGGCAATAGCGGCGAGGTGTTCGCCGAGGATGTGGCGCACGGAAACTTCCCTGCCTCGGTCGCGCTCACCCTGCCGCCTCTCGCCACCTTGATCCTGCGCTTGGACTAGACTGCCATGGATATGCCCGCCCTCGACGCCGACCGCGCCGTCCAGCCCCTCCGCTGGGGCGCGGAGAGCCGCCCTGACGGCCAGACCCGGTTCCGCCTCTGGGCGCCGAGCGTGGAGAGCCTCGACCTGGAGCTGCAAGGTCAGGGGCGCCAGCCCCAAGGTCGTCAACCGATGCAGCGCCAGGACGGCGGTTGGTGGGAGCTGGTCACGCATGCCCCGCCCGAGACGCGCTACCGCTTCGCGCTGCCCGGCGGGCTGAACGTCCCGGACCCGGCTTCGCGCCGGCAGGACGGCGGCGTCCACGGCTGGAGCGTCGTCGTCGGCCCAGAGAGCGCCCATGACCGCTATCCATGGAAGAACACGGGCTGGCGCGGCCGGCCCTGGCACGAGGCGGTGATCTACGAGGCGCATCTCGGCCTTGAGGGCGGCTTCAACGGCCTGCGCGAGCGCCTGCCCGAGCTGCGGGACCTCGGCGTCACCGTGGTCGAGATCATGCCCATCGCCGAGTTCCCCGGCGCGCGCAACTGGGGCTACGACGGCGTCCTGCCCTACGCCGCCGAGAGCCCCTACGGCACGCCCGAGGACCTGAAGCGCCTCGTGGATGAGGCGCACGGGCTCGGCCTCTGCGCCATGCTCGACGTGGTCTATAACCATTTCGGGCCGGACGGGAACTACATCGGCGCCTACTGCAAGCCGTTCTTCACCGAGGACATGCACACGCCCTGGGGCGCGGCCATCGATTTCCGCAAGCCCGAGGTGATGGACTACTACGTCGGCAACGCGCTCTACTGGCTCCGCGAGTTCCGCTTCGACGGGCTGCGCTTCGACGCGCTGCACGCGATCATGCCCCAGGAGGCGCTGGCGCCGCTGGAGCGCGGCATCCGCGCCAACGTGGACCCGGAGCGCACCATCGCCCTCGTCATGGAGCACGAGGACAACGCGGCGCGGTTCCTGAGCCGCGGCCCCGGACAGCCCGGCTACGACGCGCAGTGGGCCGACGATTTCCACCACTGCCTGCACGTCCTGCTGACCGGCGAGACGAGCGGCTACTACGCCGACTTCGATCATCCCACGGAGCGCCTCGCCCGCGTGCTGACCGAGGGCTTCGCCTACCAGGGCGAGGTGAGCCGGCTGCGCGGCCGGCCGCGCGGCGAGCCGAGCAAGGGCCTGCCGACCTCCTGCTTCGTCGTGGCCTTGCAGAACCACGACCAGATCGGCAACCGCGCCCGCGGCGAGCGCCTGCCCGCGCTGACCAGCAAGGGGAAGCTGCGCGCGGCGACGACCCTGCTGCTGCTCTCGCCCTTCATCCCACTGATGTTCATGGGCGACGAGTGGGCGACCGAATCGCCCTTCCTCTACTTCACCGACCACAACGAGGAGCTGGCCGAGCTGGTGCGCCAGGGCCGCGCCAAGGAGTTCGGCATCGGCATCACCGAAGAGCCCGGCAAGGCTGGCGAGCAGGACGCGATCCCGGACCCCAACTCGCCTGAGACCTTCGAGGCGTCACGGGTCAAGCAGACGGACCCGGCGATGCGCGAGCTGTATCGGACTTCTCCTCCGGCTGCGGCGCGAGCGCGTCGTGCCTGGCATCCCGGGCGCGCGCCCGCTCGGCTGCGACGTGCTCGGCGAGGGCGCCGTCACCGCGCGCTGGCGGCTCGGCAACGGCGCGGAACTCGCCATCCTCATGAACATCGGCGGGGACGCGGCGACGGCGGCGATGCCGCCAGGCGACGTGCTGCACGAGAGCGCGCCCGGCGCCGCCGATTCGCTCCGCCGCGGCAAGCTCCCGGCGGCCTCGACCGTGGTCGTCGCAGGAAGGTCCACTTGAGCGACGCGGCGCTCGCCAGCCTCGCCGAGGCGGCGGGCGTCCAGGTCCGCTGGGTGGATGTCCATGGCACCTGGCATGACGTGGCGCCCGACACGCTGCGCCACGTCCTCCGCGCGCTTGAGCTGCCTGCCGATACGCCGGGCGACATCTCGGCGAGCGAGGACGCGCTCCACCGCCCGGCCTCCGCCCTGCCGCCGCTCGTCACCGCGGACCAGGGGGAGCCGGTCCGCCTCCCCTGCCCGGCCGGGCGATACCGGCTCGTGCTGGAGGACGGCGCCGTGCACGAGGGCGAGGCCAGGGACGAGGGCGGTGCCGTTCTTCCTGCCGTGGACCAGCCCGGCTATCACCGCCTGGAGATCGCGGGCGCGGAGGCCACCCTCGCCGTAGCACCCCCGCGCTGCTTCCTCGTCGCCGACGCAGCACCCGGCGGCCGTCCGTGGGGGCTCGCGGCGCAGCTCTACTCGCTCCGGCGCGACGGCGACGGCGGTCTGGGCGATTTCGCGGCGCTCACCGATTTCGTCCGTGACGCCGGGCGGCATGGCGCGGCGGCGGTTGCGATCAGCCCCGTCCACGCGCAGTTCTCCGCCGACCTGGACCGCTTCGGGCCCTACTCGCCGTCAAGCCGCCTCATGCTCAACGTGCTGCACGCGCCTGTGCCGCAGGAGGGCGACGCCGACCGCGCGCGCGAGACGGAGCCGCTCGTCGATTGGCCCGAAGCGAGCCGCTCGCGGCTGGCGGCGCTCCGGCGCCTGTTCGAGACCGCCGACCCAGCAACGCTCGACGCCCTCGCCGCCTTCCGCGCCGAGCTTGGCGACGCCCTGGAAACGCACGCGCGCTTCGAGGCGATCCACGCCGCCCAGTTCGGGAGCGATCCCGCGCACTGGCATTGGCGCACCTGGCCCGAGGCGCTCCGCGACCCGCGCAGCCTCGAGGTCGCCGCCTTCGCGCGCGAGCACGAGCGCGAGGTCGCGTTCCACGCCTTCACCCAGATGCTGGCCGACCGCGCGATGGCCGGGGCACAGCGCGCGGCGCGCGAGGCCGGCATGGAAATCGGCCTCATCGCCGACCTCGCGGTGGGCGCGGACAGCGGCGGCAGCCATTGCTGGAGCCGCCAGCCCGAGACGCTGATCGGCCTCACCATCGGGGCGCCTCCGGACCTCTACATGCTGAAGGGCCAGAACTGGGGCCTAGCGGCCTTCTCGCCGCGCGGCCTCTCCGCGAACGGCTTCGGTGCCTACCTGGAGATGCTTCGCGCCGCGATGCGCAACGCAGGCGGCATCCGCATAGACCACGCCATGGGCCTGCGCCGCCTCTGGGTCGTCCCCGAGGGCGCCGAGGCGAGCGAAGGCGCCTACCTGAGCTTCCCCATGCTCGACCTGATGCGCCTGATCCGCTTGGAGAGTGCCCGGCACCGCGCGGTGGTGATCGCCGAGGACCTTGGCACGGTGCCGGAGGGATTCAGCGAGGCGATCTCCGCGGCGGGCATCCTGGGGATGCGCGTGCTCTGGTTCGAGCGCGACGCCGGACACTTCTTCCCTCCCCGGACCTGGCCGACAGGCGCCGTGGCCATGACGACGACGCACGACCTCTCCACCGTCGCCGGCTGGTGGGGCGGGCACGATCTGGAGTGGCGGGAGCGTGCGGGGCAGCTCGCCGACCCAGCCAAGGAGCGCGCCGACCGCGAAGCCGACCGCGGCCGGCTCTGGGCCGCGTTCCGCGAGAGCGGCGGCGCCGACGGCGATCCTCCGCCGCCGGATGCCGCGGGCGACGTTGCCGATGCGGCGCTCCGCCATGTCGGCCGCACCGCCTGCGAGATGGCGCTGATCCCCGTCGAGGATGCGCTCGCGCTGCCCGATCAGCCGAACCTTCCCGGACCCGGCGGCGAGCACCCGAATTGGCGCCGCCGTCTCCCCGGACAAGCTGCCACCCTGCTCGACGAGCCGGCCGCCACTGCGCGCCTCGCGGGCCTGCGTACTGCCAGAATGCAGCCGTGAAGCCGCTGTTCTCCACCGCCCGGCTGCAGTTCCACAAAGGCTTCACCCTGCACGACGCCGAGCGCCTCGTGCCGTATTTCGACAAGCTGGGCATCTCGCACCTCTACGCCTCCCCGCTTCTCACGGCGCGCGCCGGCTCGACCCACGGCTACGACATCGTCAACCACAACGAGATCAACCCCGAGCTGGGCGGCGAGGACGCGCTAAAATCGCTCGTGGGCACGTTACGCGGACATGGCATGGGTCTGATCCTCGACATCGTGCCCAACCACATGGGCGTCGGCGGCCACGACAACGCCTGGTGGCTCGACGTGCTGGAGTGGGGCCGGCAGAGCCCCTACGCCGAGTATTTCGACATAGACTGGGACCCGCCTGACACCACCATGCGGGGCCGCATTCTCGCGCCCTTCCTCGGGACGAGCTACGGCGAGGCGCTGGAGAGCGGCAACCTGCGGCTGAAGTTCGACGAGGCGGCCGGCCGCCTGGACGTGTGGTATTACGACGAGCACCGGTTCCCGATCGCGCCACGCGACTACGCGGCCGTGCTGCTGACCGAGGGCGGGCCGCTCGAGGAGGTCGCCCGCATCTTCGCCGACCCCGGCCCAGGCAGCCGCGCGGCCCAGCGGCGCCGGATCGAGCAGGCGCGCGACCAGCTCAGCGACCCGCTCTACCGCCCGGCCGTCACCGAGGCGTTGGGGGCCTACCGCACCGACACCCCCGCAGGCCGCGACTTGCTGCATCGCCTGCTGGAGCGGCAGAACTATCGCCTGGCGTGGTGGCGCGCCGCGACCGACGAGATCAACTGGCGCCGCTTCTTCGACGTGAACGGCCTCGCCGGCATCCGTCCCGAGGAGCCCGAGGTCTTCGAGGCCACCCACGCGAAGATTCTCAAGATGTATGCCGATGGCTGGATCGACGGCGTTCGCGTGGACCACGTCGATGGCCTCGCCTTCCCGCGCGACTACTGCCGCAAGCTCCGCCGCCGCCTGGAGACCGCGCACGCGCAGCGCCCGGAGGAGCTGCGCGGCATCCGGCCCGTGCTCTGGATCGAGAAGATCCTCAACGGCCACGAGCGTCTCGCCACCGATTGGCTGACCGACGGCACGACCGGCTATGACTTCATGAACGACGCCTCGGCGGTCCTGCACGACCCCTCCGGCGAGGCGCCGCTCACCGAGCTCTGGACCGCGCTGACTGGCCGCCCCGGCGATTTCGAGGTCGAGGCCCAGGCCGCAAGACGCCAGATCCTGCGTGACAACCTGGCGAGCGAGCTGCGCGTCGTCGCCGCCGCCATCCATCGCGTCGCCCGGCGCGACCTGCGCACGCGCGATCACACGCTCACCGCGATCCGCCTGGTCCTGACCGAGATCCTGGTGCATTTCCGCGTCTATCGCATTTACGCCGGCCTCGCCGGCATCTCGGAGACGGATCGCCGGGTGCTGGACCGTGCGCTGGCCGGCGCGCGGCGCACGGTGCGCCCGATGGACCGGCCGCTTCTCGAGCTGGTCGGCCACTGGCTCGCGGGCGACGGTCTGCGCAGCGCGCCTGCTGGGCTGCGGCGGCAGGAATGGCTGCGCGCCATGGTCAAGTTCCAGCAGCTCTCAGCACCTGTGGCCGCGAAGAGCATCGAGGACACCGCCTTCTACCGTTACGGCCGGCTGCTCTCGCGCAATGAGGTGGGCAGCGAGCCCTCGCAGTTCTGCCTGAGCGCCGCGCAGTTCCACGCCGTCTCGCGTGACCGGCTCAAGCGCTTCCCCCGCGGACTGCTCGCGACGGCGACGCACGACCACAAGCGCGGCGAGGACACGCGCGCCCGCCTCACCGTGCTGAGCGAGGTGCCGGGCGAGTGGGAGGCGGCGCTCGGACGCTGGACCCGGCTCAACGCTTCCCTAAAGCGCGACCTCGACGGCCCGGCGCCGGACATGGCCGACGAGGTCATGCTCTACGAGACTTCTCGTCGCCGCCTGGCCCTTTGGCCTGCAGCCGACCGACCGCGAGGGCCTCGACGCCTACCGCGAGCGCGTCTCAGCCTGGTTCCAGAAGGCGATGCGCGAGGCGAAGCGGCACACGGGCTGGGCCGCGCCCGACGAGGAGTATGAGGCCGCGGCGCAGAACTTCCTGGCCTGCGTGCTCGATCCGGACCGGGCCTCGAACGTCGTCGCCGAGATCGCGGCCTTCGCCGCCCGGATCGGCCCGCCGGGCGCCGTGAACGGCCTCACCCAGATGCTTCTGCGTCTGACGACACCCGGCGTACCGGACCTCTACCAGGGCACGGAGCGTTGGGATCTCAGCCTTGTGGACCCGGACAACCGCCGCCCCGTGGATTTCGCGGCGCGCGAGGCGTCACTCGACGCGGGCGAGGCCCCTGCGTCGCTGCTCCGCGACTGGCGGGACGGCCGCGTGAAGCAAGCTATCCTCGCCCGCGCCCTCGCCCGCCGCGCGGCCGCGCCATCACTCTTCATGGAGGGCGCCTATACTCCTCTAGCCAGCGAGGGTACGGCAGCCGATCATGTGATCGCATTCGCCCGCGTCCATGAAGGGAACGCCGTCATCGCCGTCGCTGCGCGCTTCGCCGCCACCTTGTCCGGTGTCACGGACCTGCCGCTCCCCGACGCCGCGGCGTGGCAAGGAACCTCGCTGGCGATCCCGCGTAATCTGGTCGGACGGCAAGTGTCTGACGTGCTGGGCGGCATGGCTGGACCGTTGCCGGGGCAGTTGCCGGTCGGCGACGTGCTGGGCCGGCTGCCCGTCGCGTTACTGGAGGTAAGATGAACCGGCTCGTCGTCGTCAGCAACCGGGTGCCCGCGCCGGCCGCGGCGGGCGCGCAGGCCGGCGGCTTGGCCGTGGCGCTCGACGCGCTGATGGAGCAGCGCGGCGGCGTCTGGTTCGGCTGGAGCGGCAAGGTCGTCCCCGAGCCGGCGCGCCCGTCCAAGATCGTCACGGCGGGCCGCGTCGAGTATGCGACCGTTGACCTCTCGCCCGAGGAGCACGAGCGCTACTACAACGGCTTCTCGAACGGCACGCTCTGGCCGCTGCTGCACTCGATGCCCGAGCTGATGCAGTTCGACCGGCGCAACGCCCAGGTCTATCGCCGGGTGAACGAGCGGTTCGCGGACGCGCTCGTCCCCTTGCTAAGACCGAATGACTTGGTCTGGGTTCACGACTATCATCTGATGGCCCTTCCCGCGCTGCTTCGGTCTCGCGGCGTGCGCGCGCCGATCGGCTTCTTCCTGCACATCCCCTTCCCGGCCGGGGACATCCTCGCGAACGTTCCGGATGCAGAGTCGCTCATCGGCGACCTGCTCGCTGCCGACCTGCTCGGCTTCCAGACCGACAACGACGTGAGCAACTTCGCCGAGGCCGCGGTCCGCTTGGGTGCGGCCACGCGCGGTGCCGGGACGTCCCTCAATGTGGGCGCCCGGCGCGTGCGGCTCGGCGCATTCCCCGTGGAGATCGAGGCGGCCGAGTTCGCGGGCATGGCCGAGAGCGCCTGGCGAGCCGCGCCGGCGGAGCGCCTGCGCCGCAGCCTCGCGGGCCAGAAGCTGATCCTCGGCGTGGACCGCATGGATCCGACCAAGGGCCTGGTCCAGCGCCTCGACGGCTATCGCCGTCTGCTGGAGGCGAGGCCCGACTGGCGGCGCCGGGTCACCTTCCTGCAGATCGCGGCGGAATCCCGCGCCGACGTGGCGGCCTACCGCGACCTGCGCCTCGCCATCGAGCGCGAGGCCGGCCGCATCAACAGCGAATACAGCGAGCCGGACTGGACGCCGCTCCGTCTCATCGCCCGCGCCGGGGCGCGCACGACGATGGCGGGCTACATGCGCGAGGCACGGGTCGGCCTCGTGACACCGCTGCGCGACGGTATGAACCTGGTCGCCAAGGAGTTCATCGCGGCCCAGCACCCGCAGGACCCCGGCATCCTCGTTCTCTCGCGTTTTGCCGGCGCCGCGAAGCAGCTCGAAGGCGCCCTGCTCGTCAACCCGCACGATCCGGACGCGATCGCGGACACGCTGGACAAGGCGCTCGGCATGTCGCTCGCGGAACGCCAGGCTCGCTGGCGCGACTGCTGGCAAGCAATAGGCGACGCGACTGCGCTGGCCTGGGGACGCAGCTTCCTCGCGGCGCTACTTCGGGCGGCGGTGATGACCCTTGGTTCGCCGCTGCGGGCTGCGGCGAGCATGGGTGAGGCGACCCCAGCGCTCACAGGACCGGCGCAGCTTGATCTACGCGGGCCGACCGGGCCGAGATCAGGATTTCCGAATTGGCCGATCTGAAGCTCGTCGCGGCGATCCGCCATGGGCGGTCCATGCCGAGTGGAACATGCGCCAGGCGGCTGAGCCCGCCGAACCGGCGAGCGTCGAGAAGAGCGAGCCGCCGGCGCGGACCCGCAAGCCTCTGCCCGAACATCTTCCGCGCAATGATACGGTCCTGACGTCCGGCGAAGCCTTCGCCTGTTGCGGCGGCGCGCTGCGCTGCTCGGGCGGCTGACCGCGGATCTCCTTCTCGGATGGACCGGTCCAGATCGATTCCCTCTCGCGCGAAGAGCTGGCTCTGACGATAGAGCGGCAAGTGGTCGGCGAACTTGTTCACCAGCACGTGTGCCAGGAGACCCGGCCCCGGCCGGCCCCGCTCGATGGGCCGGGACGGCAGGGGCGACTGGCAGATCTTCTGGCACGCCGTGCACACCAGGCGCGGGCGGACAAAGCGGTTGACCACGAAGCGGCCGGGCACGAACTCCAGTTCCTCGGTGACGTCCTCGCCCGAGGTCAGGGCCGCGGTGCGCCAGCAACGCGCCAGGCCCTTGCTCGACGACCCGGAGGCGTGGCTGCACACCCAGCTCACAACAATCTCGGCCAAGACCGACCTGGCCAAGACGATCCGCTACGTCCTCTCGCGCATCAAGCGCCTGCGCCCCTATCTCGAATACGGCGTTCTGGAGCTGGACAACAATTCCGCCGAACGGGCGATGCGCCCCATCAGCCTGGGCAGGAAGAATTATCTCTTCATGGGTTCCGAGGGCGGGGGCAAAGCCGCCGCCATCGCCTATACCCTCATCGAGACCGCAAAATGAATGGCGTCGATCCCCAGGCCTGGCTCACCGACGTCCTCGGCCGGATCGCCGACCACAAGATCACCCGGCACGACGAACTGCTCCCCTGGCGTTACGCCCAGCAAGCCTGAGCGTAACCGGCTTCATCGCCCGATCGCCAGAGGGGGATGGGTGGACGCTTACGATGAGTCGATCAGGCTTCCGCCGCAGCAAGCGGAGAGTTCGTCCAGTAGTTCAGCTGCATCGGACCAACGGTCATCGCCATCAGTTTCTCGATCTCGCCAGTTTCGGTGCGAAACTGCATATAGTTCTGATGGTCCTGAACCGAGTCCCATTCCTGGATCAGGACGAGTTCATGCGGATCGTGAGCGCTCCTCAAAAGTCGGATGTTTCGGAAGCCTTTGCGCTGACGAGTTACCGGGAACATATTGCGAAGAGTCTCGATGCACGTGTCGGTGAGATCGGGATTGGCTTTCCAAATCACAGTTGCGACTACACCCTCGGGCATGTCCGTATCCTTTTTCAGTTGGAAGGCGCGGTGCATTGTCCTGCATCGATCGTTGCCGAGATGACCGATCCGTCCAATTGCTTCGCTGAATTGCGTAGCGAGTGCTACATAGCCTAACTTTGAAGCGTGCGCTACAATAAATTTCATGAGTGTTCGCGAAGACCGCCGGGAAGCCGCCATCGAGCGTATGGCCGATCACGTTCTGTCGGAGGGTCTTGGGGCTGCGACGCTCCGACCCTTGGCCGCTGCCGCGGGAACCAGCGACCGCATGCTGCTCTACTATTTCGCCGACAAGGACGAGTTGCTCACCGCCACGTTGGACAGGATCGCCACGCGAATGATCGTGCAGCTTGACGACGCAATCCCTGTCGAACCACGCAGGCCCTTTCCTGTGTTGCTGGAGCAGGTCTGGGCTGCGATGGCCTCTGAAAGCCTGCAGCCGTTCATGCCTCTATGGCTCGACTTGGCGTCGGGTGCGGCTCGCGGTCTTCAGCCGCACCGCGATGTCGCCGGCGAAATCGCGGACGGATTCCTTGCCTGGGTGACGATCCGCCTGCAGCCGGAAAGCGACGGCGAGCCGTCCTTATTGGCGCCCCTGTTCCTCGTCTCTGTCGAAGGCATGTATCTCCTAAAGGCCATCGGCCGAGATGCCCTCTCGGAGTCAGCGGTCATTGAACTGGCTTCGCGCACTCGGTGATCGCTGATGGAATGTTCGGCCAGGCTTTAGCCTGCTCGGATTAGGCGGCGCACTCGGAAAACAAGGACGAGGCTCCCCTTGCGCGTCGCCCGATCCCAAACGGCCGCGTGACTGGCATTTCTGTTTGGCGCAAATCGCGACATCTCCAACCAGTTGACCTGCCCCCCCGAAATTCATCGTAGAATAGCTAGAGGGTAAGCGTCCACCCATCCCCCTCTGGCGATCGGGCGATGAAGCCGGTTACGCTCGCGGAATCTCACCTCCCGCGGCGCGCCGCCAGAGGGCCATCAGACGACGCTTACGGTGGCGGCGACGAGGATGCCCAATGTGCTAGGGAGCGACTGGGAGAACGAACGGCGGACCCGCGCCCAATCCCTGCGCTGCTCCTCTGCAGCCGGACCGGCACTTGCCCCTCAGCACCCTGATCCAGGTTGACCCTGACCCGGCTTCCCGGCCACGATGGTGAGAGGCCGGACCATTCAGCCCTCAGGGTGGTCGTTATCAATGGGCGTGACCACGACCGCTCGGAACCCTGTCTCAAGAACGATGTGCGCCCGTGAGATGCACGACCGCAGCCGCGACCAAAGCAGCGTTGTCAGGGGCGATGGAGCCGTCCGGAAGCGAACAGCCATCCTCTAGCCCCACACGGGTCGAGAGCTGACCTTCGGCGGCACGCTCCACGAAGCGCCATACCATCACTTCCTCTCCGTGCAGCAGCATGGGCCTGCGTAGCCCGGCATGTGCCAGCACGGCTTCGATCTCGTTGGCGACGGCCATGGCTTCGGCTTCGTCCTGTTGGCCGATCTCGACGAGGATGCGCAGTGCGCGCGTGCCCAAGCCGATGGCCGCGAGGCGCTCGGCATCAGCGACGCTTGCGAGCCCGGCCTCGACGCCGACGCCACGCCGCCACAGCCGCTCCGCCACCGCCGGAGCACTGGGCTCGGACAGGTTGACAGAAGCGTAGTCGGGCAGCTCATGCCAGCCCTCGATGCAGGCGAGCGTGCGGTCCGCGTCATCCTCGATCCAGGCACCCGTCGAGACGCCGACGAGCGTGCCGGGGCAGGTCCGGCGCACAGCCAGCACCGCCGCGTCCACAGCAGCGGGTGCCAGGCTCTCCCGCCCATCTGGCCCGCGCGCATGCAGGTGCAGTTCGGCAGCACCTGCGGCGACGCAGGCCGCTGCGTCCGTCGCCATCGCTTCGGGCGTCAGCGGCAGCGCCGGGTGGTAGTCAGCGGGACGGGCGCCGTTGAGGCAGGCTTGGATGATCAAAACTATGCTCCGGCTTGCAGGTCAGGCCGCGACCAGCACCATCCGCCCGGTCACCTTCCCGTCGCGCAGCCGCATCAGCGCCGCGTTCGCCTCATTTTGCGGCACTTGCGTCACCGGGATCGGCGCGAGCTTGCCGCCCTGGGCAAGCTTCACCAGTTCCCGCAACTCGACCGGACTGCCCACGTAGCTGCCCTGCACGGTGAGCGCCCGAATCGCCATGAGCGGCAGCGGCAAGGTCAGCTCGCCGCCGAACAGCCCGACTTGGACGAGCTTGCCGCCCTTGCGGAGAGCTGCGAACGCGAAGCGCGCCGTCGCCGTGCCGTTCACGAGGTCAATCACCGCCGCGACCTGGCCACCGCAGGTCTCGATGATCCGCGCCGTCACGCCGTCGTGGGACGCATCCACCGTGTGGCTCGCGCCCCCCTGCATTGCCGCCTCGCGCTTCTCGTCGCTCACGTCCACGACGACGATGCGGGCGTGGCCCATCGCCTTCAGGATCGCGATGGCGTTCAGCCCCAGCCCGCCCGCGCCGACGATCACGATCGGCTCCTCGGGCGCCAGCGGCATCACCTTGCGGATCGCCGAATACACCGTGATGCCCGAGCAGGCGTAGGTCGCGGCGACCGCCGGGTCGAGCGTGCCGGGGTCAACCAGGTGGCGCGGGTGGGGTGCGACGACGTGCGTGCCGTAGCCGCCGTTCTGATAGACGCCGAGAGACCGGCCGGTGAGGCACATGTTGTCCTCCTCGGCCTGGCACTTGTCGCACACGCCGCAGCCCACCCACGGATACACGATCCGCAGGTCGCCGACGTTGACACCCCCCTCTCCCCTTGGCGCCTCTGGCCCGAGCTTCGCGACCCGGCCCACGATCTCGTGGCCCAGCGCCAGCGGCAGGACCACGCCGCGGTCCTTCAGCGACATCTTCTGGCCGCCGCCGAGGTCGTAGTAGCCCTCCCAGATGTGGAGGTCCGAGTGGCAGACACCGCAATGGGTAACTTCGACCAGGACCTCGGTGCCCCGCGGCTCCGGCGTCGGCAGCTCGATCTCCTGCAGCGGCGCCCCGTTCTCGACGACGGCCCAGGCACGCATGGCGCTAGGCCGCCGCGACCGCCCGGCGCGCCATCACGCCGATCAGGTGGGCGCGATAGTCGGCGCTCGCGTGGATGTCCCCGTTCAGCCCGTCGGGTGAGACCTTGATGTCCTTGATCGCGTCCGGGGACCAGTTCGAGGACAGCGCCTGCTCCATCTCCTTCTGCCGGAACACCCCGTCCTGCCCGGCGCCCGTGACCGCGACGCGCACGCCCGCCGGACCCTTCGCCACGAACACGCCCACCATGGCGTAGCGCGAGGCCGGGTTGCGGAACTTCTCGTAGTTGGACTTCTCCGGGACCGGGAATTCGACCGCGGTGATGATCTCGCCCGGCTCCAGCGCCGTCGTGAACATGCCCTGGAAGTAATCGTCCGCCGCGATGCTGCGGCGGTCGGTCTTGATCGTGGCGCCCAGCGCCAGCACGGCGCACGGGTAGCAGGCGGACGGATCGTTGTTGGCGAGGCTGCCGCCCATGGTGCCGCGGTGCCGAACCTGGGTGTCGCCGATCCAGCTCGCCATCTTGGCGAGGCCGGGAATGCTCTGCACCACCTCCGGCGCGCTCTCGATCATGTGGTGGGTGCTCATCGCCCCGATCACGACCTTGTCGCCCTCGCGCCGAATGCCGGAGAGGCCGAGACCATCCAAATCAACGATTTGGCTCGGCTTGTTCAGCCGCTGCTTGAGAACGGGGATGAAGGTCTGGCCGCCCGCGAGCGCCTTCGCCTCCATATCGTCCCCGAGCAGCTTCACGGCGTCGGCGACGCTGCCGGGCCTGACATAAGTGAAGTCATACATGGCTGCTCTCCTACTCTGCCGCCATGCGCGGCTTGTTGGCCTGGATGATAGACCAGATCTTCTGCGGCGTCGCCGGCATGTCGAGGTGGCGCACGCCGTAGTCGCGCAGCGCATCCACGACGGCGTTGATGACCGAGGGCGGGCTGCCGATGGCGCCGGTCTCGCCGCAGCCCTTCGAGCCGAGCGGGTTGTGGGTGCACATCGTGTTCTCGGTGGCGGTCTTGAGGTTGGGCAGGTCGCTCGCCCTGGGCATGGTGTAGTCCATGAACGAGCCGGTGACGAGCTGGCCCTGGTCGTCGTAGGCGGCGTTCTCCATGATCGCCTGACCGATCCCCTGGGCGAGACCGCCCTGCACCTGGCCCTCGACGATCATCGGGTTGATGACGCGCCCCACGTCGTCCACGGCCGTCATGTTGACGACGGAGACCGAGCCCGTGTCGGGGTCGATCTCGACCTCGCAGATGTGGCAGCCGCCGGGGAAGGTGAAGTTCTTGGGGTCGTAGAACGCGGTCTCGTCGAGGCCTGGCTCCAACTCCTCGATGGGATAGTTGTGCGGCACGTAGGCGGCGAGGCTGATCTCGGTGAGCGACTTGCTCTTGTCCGTGCCGGCGACCGTGAACTTGCCATCCTTGAACTCGATGTCGCCCTCACCCGCCTCCATCAGGTGGGCGGCAATCTTCTTGCCCTTGGCGATGATCTTGTCCGCCGCCTTCACCAGCGCCGAGCCGCCCACGGGGAGGCTGCGGCTGCCGTAGGTGCCCATGCCGAACGGAATCTTCGCCGTGTCGCCGTGGACGACCTCCACCTGGTCGAATGGCACCCCGAGCTGGTCGGCGACGAGCTGGGCGAAGGTGGTCTCGTGGCCCTGGCCGTGGCTGTGCGTGCCGGTGAACACGGTCACGCTGCCTGTGGGATGGACGCGTACCTCGGCGACCTCGTAGAGCCCGGCGCGCGCCCCGAGCGCGCCCGCGACCTTGCTCGGCGCGATGCCGCACGCCTCGACGTAGGTGCTCATGCCGATGCCGCGGAGCCTGCCGCGCTGGGCCGCCTCGGCACGCCGGGCCGGGAACCCGTTCCAGTCCGCAGCCTCCATCGCGACACGCTGCGTCGTTTGGTAGTCGCCCGAATCGTATTGCAGCGCGACCGGGGTCTGATACGGGAAGGCGTCCCGAGCGATGAAGTTCTTGCGGCGCAGCTCGACGCGGTCGATCCCCGTGTCGTGCGCGATGACATCCACGAGCCGCTCTAGCAGGAACGTCGCCTCGGGCCGCCCAGCGCCGCGGTAGGCGTCCACCGGCACCGTGTTGGTGAACACGGCCTTCACCTCGGCGTAGATCACGGGCGTCGAATACACGCCCGCGAGCAGGGTCGCGTAGAGATAGGTCGGGATCGAGGGCGCGAAGGTGCTGAGGTAGGCGCCCATGTTGGCGACCGTCTTGACCCGCAGCGCCAGGAACTTGCCGTCCTTGTCGAGCGCCATCTCGGCGGTGCTCACGTGATCGCGGCCATGGGCATCGCTGATGAAGCTCTCGCTGCGGTCCGCCGTCCACTTCACCGGGCGCTTCACCTTGGCCGCCGCCCAGGTGACGATGGCCTCCTCGGCGTAGTGATAGATCTTGGAGCCGAAGCCGCCGCCGACGTCGGGCGCCACGACGCGCAGCTGGCTCTCCGGGATGTGCAGCACGAAGGCGCCCATCAGCAGGCGGATGACGTGCGGGTTCTGGCTCGTGGTGTAGAGCGTGTGCTCGCCCGTGCTCTCGTCGTAGTCGCCGATGGCCGCGCGCGGCTCCATGGCGTTGGGGATGAGGCGATTGTTAGTGAGGTCGAGCTTGACGACGTGCGCGGCGCCGGCGAACGCGTTGTCCACGACCGCCTTGTCGCCGATCTCCCAATCGTAGCACTGGTTGCTGGGAACGTCGTCGTGGACGAGGGCGGCGCCGGGCTTGACGGCGTCGTGAACGGTGGCGACGCCGGGCAGGTCCTCGTATTGGACCTCGACCAGCTCGGCGGCGTTGCGCGCCTCCTGGCGGGTGTTGGCGATGACGACGGCGACCGGGTCGCCGACGTGGCGCACCTTGCCGACCGCGAGCACGGGATGGGGCGGCTCGGCCTGGGGCGAGCCGTCCTTGTTCTTGACGACCCAGCCGCAAGGGAGGCCGCCGATGGCGTCGGCCTGCATGTCCGCCCCCGTGAACACGGCGACGACGCCGGGCGCCGCTTTGGCTGCGTCGGTGTTCACGCCGAGCAGGCGCGCGTGCGGGCGGTCGGAGCGGACCATGGCTGCGTAGAGCTGGCCGGGACGGTTGATGTCGTCCACGTAGTGCCCGTGCCCGCTCAGGAAGCGGCGGTCCTCCTTGCGCCGCACGCTGGCGCCGATTCCCTCGAAACCCATGGTGTTCCCCCTCCCCCCTGTTCTCGACACGGCTTCTCGACGCGGCGCGCGCTACTCGGCGGCGGCCTTCATCTCCTTGCCATGCATCAGCGGCCACGCGGCGGCCACTGCCTTGACGATATTGTGGTAGCCCGTGCAGCGGCAGAGATTGCCTTCCAGCCCTTCCCGGATCTGGTGCTCGCTCAGCCCCTCGGGATGCATCTGCACCAGGTCGATCGCGCTCATCACCATGCCCGGCGTGCAGTAGCCGCACTGCAGCGCGTGGTGCTCGCGGAACATCTCCTGCATCGGGTGCATAGAGCCGTCGGGCCCCGTCAGCCCCTCGATCGTGGTCACGTCCGCCCCATTCGCCTGCATGGCGAGCATGGTGCAACTCTTCACCGAACGCCCGTCCACGTGCACGACGCAGGCGCCGCACTGGCTGGTGTCGCAGCCGACATGGGTGCCCGTGAGATGGAGGTATTCGCGCAGCAGCTCTACCAGAAGCGTACGCGCCTCGACCTCGACTTGGCGCTGCTGCCCATTCACCGTCAGCGATACCTGCGGCATCGTCGTCCCCCCTCAAGCCGTTCGCGTGTCGCTTATTGTGGAGGGTGCAGGCCGGCACGGTCAAGCCGGGGGGCCGCCTCGCAAGGCCTGAATCAGCGCACTACGACCTTAGTCGGGTCTCGCACGCTGCGCCCGCCGCGCTTGTCGCCCGGCACCACGAGCCGCAGCTCGCCCGTGCCGATCGGCTTGCCGTCGGCCTGGGTCGCGAGGATGACCGACTTGCCCTCGAACTCCGGGTCGATCTCGGCGAGCGCCAGCGCGACCGTGTAGCCGTCCCGCCCGGTCACGGTCACGACCCGGCGCACGCGCGCCCGCGGCATCCCCTGCGTATCCTGCCCGAGCACTCCCGCGCGGTCGAGAACCGCCCAGAGCAGCGGCCCGGCATAGGCGGTGGGTGCGCCCTCCTGGTGCTCGCGCTGCCGGGCGACCGTCACGGCTGGAAGCTGCGCAAGGTCGGTGCGGCCCAAGGTAACGGTCTGCCCAGACGGCCCGGTGATTTCGAGCGATCCGACCTGCTGCGCTGCAGCGCCCGCTGCCGCGGGCGCTTGCGCGACCGCGCCGCCCGGCGCCGGTGCGATCAGGACCGCAACGAGGAGGCCGAGGGCGGCCGGAATTGCCCGCTTCCCGCGACCCTGTCCCATCGCCAGCACGCTGCGCTACTTCGCGATCATCACGTCGGACGCCTTGATGACGGCGATCGCGTCGTCGCCGACCTTGAGCGCGAGGTCGTCGATGGCCTCGTTGGTAATCGAGGCGTGGACCGTGACCCCGTTGCCGATGTCGATGTGGACGTGACCGTTCGTGGCACCCTTCGCGACGGACGTGATCTTGCCCTTGATCTGGTTGCGGGCGCTCAACTTCATCATGGCGGACCCTTCCCCGTTGTTCTGTCTGGCTACATCGCGCGGGTCGCCGCCGTCAAACGGCCACGACTCTCGCGTCCGGTAGTGTCTCATGCTTGAATGCCCGTACTGAGCGGATTGTGTTGAAAAAGTCGACCAAACGCCTGCGATTGCTCGTTCGTGCCGAATTTGCAATCATAATAGCTCGTGACTTTAGCATCTTACTCGTTTTGTTCCGGACCATGATACCCGGCGGGCGCCAGACCGTGACGACAGCATCACGCTTGTTGACGCTGACCCCTTCATTATTTCCGGGCTGACGCTATTCGGCGCGCGCTGGAAAGCCCCCTTGCCCGCACCCTTGGCGTGTCGCGGGAGACGGTTTCCAGATGGGTCAGCAGCGGCCACGTTCCCAAATGGGCCAGCACCGCCGTTGCCCTGCTCAGCGCCGCGAAGGGTTCCGTTCTCGGTCTTTGCGACCGCACCGGCAACATGATGCAGCCGTGAGCGGCGGCGGGCTTCGAGTGTTTCTGCGTCGATAACCTCACCCGAAAAGAGATTCGTTTGTTCGATTCGCTTTTCATAGCGGCCGCTGGGGATCAATCTGATAGCGTAAGCGAGCCGCGGTGCTCGGATCGAGCATCCTTCGCCGGAGTAGATCCGAGCACTGCAGAAAGTGCACAGTAGCACATTCCGCCGGGGGAGGGTCACGTGAAGCAGTCGCAAATTTTGGTATTGTTCGGCTCGATAGCTCTTGCCACGGTGCTGTCGACCATATGCGTGAGTACCTGGAGCGCAGTCGATCGCTGGGAGCAAGCCAGCGGCCTGTGTGAACACTCCACCCTATGATACCACCCCATATGAAGCAGTGAGATTTGTTACGGTCGCACGCGGCGTCAATCTGGAGGTGCTGGACTGGGGCGGCTCAGGGGAGGTGATGGTGTTGTTGACCGGTTCAGGCGACAACGCGCACGTATACGATTATTTTGCATTCCAATTCACCGATTTCTTCCACGTCATTGGGATCACCCGCCGTGGATGGCTGCCATCGAGCCAGCCCGAAAAGGGCTACAATGTCGAGACCAGGGCAGCTGACGATATCAAGGTCCTGGATGCTTTAGGCATCCAGAAGGCCGTGTTTGTCGGTCATTCCGTAGCCGGTTCAGAGTTGAGTGAGATCGCAGTAAAATATTCGACCTATGTAGATAAACTCGTCTATCTCGATGCTGCTGACCTGTCAGAGAGATTCTCGATCCCCGAGGTACCTGATGCTTTTCATCTGTTTACTGAAGCGGACGCTGCATCATTATTTACTTTCCAAGCAGCCTATGCACGGTTGTTGGGAGTCCGTGAACCAATCCCTGCGCCCTGCCTGTCCTATGAGTTTGACGAAGATGGAATGATTACGGGTCTCACTACACCGGAGAACATCCGGACTCAACTTGCTAACGGTGTGCGAGCTCCGGCAAATCCGCCAACGAATTAGGCGAATATCAAGCAGCCGCGGCTCGGCATTTTCGCTCCGCCAACTGCCGAGAGCAAGCTACCCTGGTACTGGTACTCGAGTTCCCGCCGATCAAGCACTATTTGATAAGAATTTTCCGTTCCTTCTTCAGTGGTACAGTGATGTAATCGGTCTCTTCGGAGAGAAACATGCCGCCGTCGCAGGGGCAGAAGCCGAACCGGCCGGAGAAGGCGCCGCGGCAAGGCCCACGTACAGGGCAGTCTCGGACGCAAAGGCGGCGGGCGGGCGCTCGCTGCGGAACCCGATGCAGTGATAGTCGCCAAGCCGGCGCGCTGCCGGCACTGCCAGGCAGCCTTCGCCGCCGACGGGCACGCGCTCGCGGCGCGCTACGACAAGGTCGATCTGCCGCAAGTCCGCCCGGTGGTGACGCGGGTGGAGCAGTATGCCGGGCGCTGCCCATGCTGCGGCGCCACCACGCTCGCGGCGGTGCCGGAGGGCTTGGAGCCGGGCACGCCGTTCAGCCTCAACATCGTGGCGCTGGCGATGTACCTGCGCTTCACCCACGCGGTCAGCTACAGGAGACTGAGCCGGCTGCTGCTGGACCTGTTCGGCCTGGGCATCAGCGAGGGCGCGCTGGATGCCGCGTTCCGCCGCGCCCGCCCGCGGTTCGACGCCGATGTCGCGGCCATTCTCGCCCGCCTGCGCCGCGCACGGGTGATCTACAGTGACGAGACCGGCGTGCGCGTCGATGGACAGGGCTGCTGGAATTGGGTGTTCCAGAACGCCGAGGTGGTGATCCACGTGGTCCGCCGCAGCCGCGGCGCCGAGGTGGTCGCCGAGGTGCTGGCCGGACACCGCCCGGCGCTGTGGGTGTCTGACCTCTACGGGGCGCAGCAGGGGCATGCCGAAGCCTGGCAAGTCTGCCGCGCACACCAGCTTCGTGACTGCGCCTACGCCATCGACGCCGGCGATGCCGTGGTTGCCCCGCGCATGAAGGCGTTGCTGCTGCGGGCTGTGGTGCTGGCGCGCAGGCATCGCGACCTGGCCGAGACCACGCGACGCGAGTACCGCAGGCGCTTGGAACGCGACCTCGACGCCGTCATGGCCTTGGCACCGACGCAGCGCGATGGCCGACGCCTGCGCAAGCGATGCGCCCGCGTCCGCGACCATCTGTTCAGCTTCCTCGATCATCCCGAGATCGCCGCCGATAACAACAGCAGCGAACGCGAACTGCGCCCAACCGCGACATACCGCAAAGTCACCGGCGGCTTCCGCTCCGACTGGGGCGCCAACCTGTTCGCCACTGTGCGCTCCGCCAGGAACCCCCATACCCGTAGTATATTTACTGCCCGGCGCTCCACATTATGTGTACATCAACAACGAGACCGAGGTCGTGCTCCAGATGCGGAAATTCTTAGGGATACCAGTAGCAGGAAACTGATAGACAAATTCAACAAGCTGCTAAACGCGTCGGCATGATCGTTTCGTGCTTTCGGTCGAATTAGGGCGGTCAGATCCGCGCGGATTGCAAAATTCAAGCAGACCGTGTGATAACTCGTGTGCACACGGGTGGCGCGCAAGATAGAGTTTATGCCCACGCTCCTACCGCAAGTTTATATCGGCGGAGATGACTACAGGGTTCGATAATGCTTATTGCCGTTACGGCACGGAATTTTCACATGGTCTGTAAGATTTTCGCACCAGAGCCTGACCCCTTGTTCAGGCTCGATTTTCCTGATGCAGAAGTCCGGTGCGAAAGTCGGCTTCGGGTCGAACGCCGAAATTCGAACTTAGGCACTACCCCGTTCCCGGCAGCTCGGCAAGGTGACAGGCCGCGTTCTGCCCCGGCGCCCGCCCGGTGAGCAGCGGCTCCTCCACCCGGCAGCGGTCGAACACGTAGGGGCATCGCGTGTGGAAGCGGCAGCCCGCGGGCGGGTTGATCGGGCTCGGCACGTCGCCGCCCAGGACGATGCGCTCGCGCTTGGCCACCGGATCGGGCACGGGCACGGCCGAGAGCAGCGCCTGCGTGTAGGGGTGGCGCGGTGCGGCGAACAGCGTGCGCCGGTCCGCGATCTCCACGATCTTGCCCAGGTACATGACCGCGACCCGATGCGTCAGGTGCTCGACGATGGCGAGGTCATGGCTGATGAACAGCAGCGACAGGCCGAGCTTGTCCTGCAAGTCGCTCAGCAGGTTGATGATCTGAGCCTTCACGGACACGTCGAGCGCCGAGACCGCCTCGTCGCAGACGATCAGGTCGGCGCCGGGCGCCAAGGCGCGGGCGATGCCGATGCGCTGGCGCTGGCCCCCCGAGAACTCGTGCGGGCGGCGGCGCATGGCGTCCCGCGGCAGGTGCACCAGGTCCATGAGCCGGGCTACCTGATCGTCCAGCGCCTTCCCTCGCGCGAGGCCGAAATTGCGGAGCGGCTCGGCAACGATGTCGCGCACGGTAAGGCGAGGGTTGAGGCTGCTGTAAGGGTCCTGGAACACGACCTGCATCCGCCGCCGCAGCTTGCGGAGTTGGCGCGCGGGCAGCATGTCCACGCGGCCGCCGTCGAGCCAGACCTCGCCCGCGGTCGGCTCCGTGAGGCGCAGGATGCTGCGCCCGACCGTGCTCTTGCCGCAGCCGCTCTCGCCCACGAGCGAGAGCGTCTCGCCCTTCGCCACCTGGAAGCTCACGCCGTCCACGGCGTGGACCCGGCCAGTCCCGCGCCCGAGCAGGCCGCCGCGGACGGGGAAGTGCTTCGTGAGCGCCCGCACGTCGAGCAGCGGCGTCACGCGGCCATCCGATACTCGGCGTAGTGGCACGCCGCGAAGTGGCCGGGCGACTTCTCCTCGCAGGCCGGCGCGATCCGGCGGCACAGATCGGTCGCCGATAGGCAGCGCCCGGCGAACGGGCAGCCCTTGATGCGCTCGCGGAGCGAGGGCACCTGGCCGGGGATCTCGGCCAGCTTGCCGCGCCTCTCGCTGGAGAGCGACGAGCCTAGCCTGGGCACGGCGCCGAGCAGGCCGCGTGTGTAGGGGTGCTGCGGGTCGGCGAAGATCGCGCCCACGGGTGCCTCCTCCACCTTGCGCCCGGCATACATGACGATCACCCGCTCCGCCGTCTCTGCGACGACGCCGAGGTCGTGCGTGATGAGCACGATGGCCGAGCCGATGCGCCGCTGCAGGTCGCGCATCAGGTCCAGGATCTGCGCCTGCACGGTCACGTCGAGCGCCGTGGTCGGCTCGTCGGCGATCAGGAGCGCCGGGTTGCAGGCGAGCGCCATCGCGATCATCACGCGCTGCCTCATGCCGCCCGAGAGCTCGTGCGGATACTCCCGCGCGCGCCGCTCCGGCTCGGCGATGCCGACGAGAGCGAGCATCTCCGCCGCGCGGACCTCTGCCGCGCGCCGGCCGATTCTCTGATGCAGCTGCAGCGTCTCGCCGATCTGCCGGGCGACGGTCAGCACCGGGTTCAGGGAGGTCATCGGCTCCTGGAAGATCATGCCGATCCGGTCGCCGCGCAGCCGCCGCATCTCGCGCTCGGGCAGCGCGCGCAGATCGCGGCCCTCGAACAGCACGCGTCCCCGGACGCGACCCGGCGGCTCAGGGACGAGGCGGAGGATGCTCATGGCGGTCACCGACTTGCCGCAGCCGCTCTCGCCCACCACCGCAACGGTCTCGCCCGCGGCCACGTCGAAGGAGACCCCATCCACGGCGCACACGACGCCGTCAGGCATGCCGAAATGGGTTTGGAGGTTCTCGATGCGGAGGAGGGGATCCGGCATCGCCGTTCCGCCGCTCAAGGACTTTGCACGACGGCGCCGCCCCGTTCATACCAGCCACGCGAACGGCGGACAACCTGGACGACCGACAGCATGACCGGCACCTCGACCAGCACGCCGACGACCGTCGCGAGCGCCGCGCCCGACTGGAAGCCGAACAGGGCAATGGCCGTCGCCACGGCTAGCTCAAAGAAGTTGCTGGCCCCGATCAGCGCCGAAGGGCCGGCCACGCACCATTCGACCCCAAGCTTCCGGTTCAGCCAATAGGCCAGACCCGCGTTGAAATAGACCTGGATAAGGATTGGCACCGCCAGCAGCGCGATCACGGCGGGCTGGCGCATGATCTGCTCGCCTTGCAGGCCGAAGAGCAGCACGAGCGTCAGCAGCAGAGCGGACAGCGACAGTGGCGCGAGGGCACGAAGGGTCCGGGCTAGCGCCGCCTGTCCGCCTTTGGCCAGCAGCGACCGTCGCCAGAGCTGCGCCACGATCACCGGCACGACGATGTAGAGGACGACCGACAGGATCAGCGTGTCCCAAGGGACCGTGATCGAGGACAGGCCGAGCAGCAGGGCCACAATCGGCGCGAAAGCAAACACCATGATCGTGTCGTTGAGCGCGACCTGGGACAGCGTGAAATGCGGCTCGCCGTCCACGAGGTTCGACCAGACGAATACCATGGCCGTGCAGGGTGCCGCCGCCAGCAGGATCAGCCCGGCCATGTAGCCGTCGAGTTGCCCGGCCGGCAGCAGAGGCCGGAACAGGTGGCCGATGAACAGCCAGCCGAGCAGCGCCATCGAGAACGGCTTCACCAGCCAGTTGACGCCGACCGTCGTCGCAATCCCGCGCCAGTGGCCTCGCACCTGCCCGAGCGCGCCAAGATCGATCTTGAGCAGCATGGGCACGATCATCAGCCAGACCAGCACCGCGACCGGCAGATTGACTTGCGCCACGGTTGCCGCGCCGAGCGCATGGAACAGGCTCGGCACAGCCTGCCCGAGCGCAATGCCGACAACGATGCAGAGCGCGACCCAGAGCGTCAGATAGCGCTCGAACGTACCCATGGACGGCACTTTGCCGGGCGCAACGGCAGCAGCTTCGCTCATGGGGCTGGTCTCGCAATGCGGTTGCCGTCCGCATCCACGACCGCCTCGCCATCTTCCTTCAAGAACGCCCCGCGCTGAGGATTGGGGAGGATGCCGAGCACGGTCTCGGATGGGCGGCACAGCTTCACACCCTTCTCGGTGACGACGACAGGCCGGTTGATGAGGATCGAGTGCGTCATCATGGCGTCGATCAGCGCGTCATCCGTCAGCGCCGGGTTATCGAGACCCAGCTCGTCATAGGGCGTCCCCTTCCGCAGCACATCGCGCACCGGCTTCCCTATGCGGGCGATCAGGCTCACCAGCTCGTCTCGGCTTGGCGGGGTTCTCAGGTATTCGACGATACGCGGTTCTTCCCCGCTGTTGCGGATCAGGGCAAGAACATTGCGCGACGTGCCACAGGCCGGATTGTGGAAGATCGTGACCGTCATGCTGCCCTCTCACCGCAGCACCCGGCATCGGCGGCAAGCTCAGGCTTCGGCGGGCAGCACGCGCCTTGCGGGCTTTCTGGGGCGCAGCAGGCCCCGGACGCGATGCGGATTGCGCCGAGGTCAACGTCATCGCCGTAGATGGTGCTCTCGCCGGAGGTGAGGAAGGCCTCCCACGGCAGCCCCTGCGGGTCGGCGATCCAAGACTTCTCAGATTTGGCGTAGCAGCAAGTGGTCGCATACTCCTCCAGCACAGGCCGGTCCGCCTGTTGCAGCCGCCCATAAACCTCCTGCAGCTCGCCTGCCGTCTCGACCTGAATGCCGAGGTGATCGAGACCCGTCTGCCCGCTGCGCGTCGAGATGGCGAAGTTGACGCGCGGGTCGTCGAGCATCCACTTCGCGTAGTCGGGCTTGATGACGGTCGGTTCAGCCGCGAACAGCGTGCTGTAGAACCGGACGGATTGAGCAATGTCCTCGACGGATACATGGACGTGCAGGCGCTTCATTGGCGGGTTCCTTCCTTGATGCTGACGAGGGCAGAGGAGTTGCAGACGCCGACGCCGACGCCGCAGCCTGAGGCGTCACCCTGGCAGCAGTTCTCGGTCAGGTAGGACAGCAGCCCACTCATCGCGGCATACTCGGCGACGTAAATCAGCGACCGCCCTGCGCGCCGGAAGGTGACGAGGCCCGCGTGGCGAAGCTGGTTCAGGTGAAATGACAGGGTTGCCGAAGGCAACCCGAGCCGCTCGCCGATCTGCCCGGCAGGCAGGCCCTCCGGCCCAGCCCGCACCAGCAGACGGAACACATCGAGACGGGTCTCCTGAGCGAGTGCTGCCAAGGCGGATATGACGTCTGCTTTCTCCATACCTCCATAGTAATGGAATTGTGGAGATATGCAAGAGCTTCGCTGGGTCGCCGCAGGTCATGCCTGGCCGGAGCAGGTTAGGCCGAGTGGAGCAAGCTTTTGGCCACGGCCCGACCACCATCTCACAGCCCCCCTCTCAAATTCTACGGGCCAGCCTCGGGTCGAGCGCGTCGCGCAGCCCGTCGCCGAGCAGGTTCACGGCGAGCACGGTGACGCTCAGGAACACGGCCGGGAAGAACACGATGTAGGGCTTGATCTGCCACAGCGCCCGCCCCTCGGCCATGATGTTGCCCCAGCTCGGGATCGTCGGCGGCGTGCCGGCGCCGATGAACGAGAGGATCGCTTCCGTCAGCATCGCCGAGGCGCAGATGTAGGTCGCCGCCACCGTCAGCGGCACGAGCGTGCCCGGCACGATGTGGCGCCAGGCGATCACGGGCAGCCGCGTCCCGCTCGCCGCCGCCGCCTCGACGTAGGGCTGCTCGCGCAAGGATAGGACGACGCCGCGCACAAGCCTGGCGACGCGCGGGAATTCGGCGACGGAGATGGCGATGACCACGTTCTGCACCGAGGCCCGCGTGAGCGCCATCAGAGCGATGGCGAGCAGGATGGGCGGAATGCTCATCAGCCCGTCCATCACGCGCATGATGATCCCGTCCGCCCAGCGCACGAAGCCGGACGCGATCCCGACCAGCAGCCCCGACGCGGAGGCAATGAGCGCCACCGAGAAGCCCACCGCCAGCGATACGCGCGCGCCGTAGATCGTGCGGGCATACACGTCGCGGCCGAGCATGTCGGTGCCGAACCAGTATTCGGCCGAGGGCGGGCGGAGGCGCCGGGCGGGGGCCAGCGCGGTCGGGCTGCGCGGCGCGAGGTAGGGCGCGAGCACGGCCACGAGCACCGTCAGGACCAGGAGCGCGCCGCCAGCGACGATCGTCGGATTGCGCCGCACGAACATGGCGACCCGGCCGCGCCGGCGCACCGGGGGCAGCACGTCCGGCAGCCTCACCGCCTCGACGACGTGCGGCACAGGCTCCGCCGCGACCGGGTGCTCAATGGGCCTGGTGACGCTCACAGCCGTATCCTCGGGTCGAACACGGTGTAGAGCAGGTCCACGGCCAGGTTCACGAGCACGTAAACCAGGCTGAACAGGAGCACGACGCCCTGGATCACCGGGTAGTCGCGGCGCAGGATGGCATCCACCGTGAGCCGCCCGAGGCCGGGGATGGCGAACACGGTCTCGGTCACGACCGCGCCGCCGATGAGCAGCGCCACGCCGAGGCCGATCACGGTCACGATGGGCACTGCCGCGTTCTTCAGCGCGTGCAGGAACAGGACGGATCCCTGCCCCAGCCCCTTGGCCTTCGCCGTGCGTATGTAGTCCTGGGATAGCACCTCCAGCATGGAGGCGCGGGTGATGCGCGCGATCAGTGCTATGTAGATGCCGCCCAGCGCCACGGCCGGCAGGATCAACGTGCGGAAGAACGGCCAGAACCCGCGGGAGATCGGCACGAAACCCTGGACGGGGAGCCAGCCAAGCCGCAAGGCGAAGACGTAGGCGAGCAGGTAGCCGACGACGAAGACCGGAACGGAGAAGCCGAGCACTGCCCCCAGCATGATCAGGCGGTCGAGCAGGCTGCCCTGCTTCCACGCGGCCACCACGCCGAGCGGCACCGCGACGGCGACCGAGAGGACCAGCGTCAGCACCATGAGCGAGAGGGTCGGCTCGACCCGCTGCTCTATCATCGTGGTGACGGGCAGGTTGGTGAAGATGGAGCGCCCGAGGTCGCCGTGCGCGATGCGCCAAACCCAGTCGCCGAAGCGGATCAGGAAGGGCTGGTCCAGCCCAAGCCCGGCCCTGATGCGCGCGACCTGCTCCGGCGTCGCCTGGTCGCCGGCGATGATGGCCGCTGGGTCGCCAGGCGCTATGTAGAGCAGGCTGAACACGAACAAGGCAACCACCGCCATCACCGGGATGGTCGCGAGGACGCGGCGGGCGACGTAGGCGAGCACGGCGCTCTCTTACGTCTTCCGCACGCCCCAGAACACTGGGAACGGCGCCTTCACGACACCGGCCAAGTTCTTGCGCCAGGCTTGGTATCCCAGGAAGAACCCAGTCGGGACGAAGGTCACGTTCTCGAAGCTCGCCTGATTGATCTTCGCCATCGCTGTCTTCTCGGCTGCCGGACCAGACGCGGCATACCACTCGGCGATGCCGTCCTGCACGGCGTCGCTCCTGGGCCAGCCGAACCAGGCCGTGCCGCCGCCTGCGTCGAGCGCGGTGTAGGGCGCCGGGTTGATGCAGTCCGCGCCCGCGTGCCACGTGAAGAAGATGTTCCAGCCACCCTTTTCCGGCGGATCCTTCTTAGCGCGCCGAGCGCCTACGGTGCCCCAGTCGAGCGCCTGATAGTCCACGTTGAAGCCGGCCTTGGCGAGCGCGTCGGCGGCGACGTCGCCCTCCGCCTTGGTGATGCCGACGTCGGTCGCGACGAGCATGGCGACCTTCTCGCCCTTGTAGCCGCTACTCGCCAGCATCGCCTTCGCGGCGGCTAGGTCCGGCGGGTGCCTGAACACGTCGCCGCCCGCCTCGGTATAGGCGGGCATGCCGGGCGTGAAGAAGGACGGCAGGGGCTTCCACAGCGCCGGATCGTCGCCGACCACGGCGCGCATGACGTCCGCCTGGTTGATCGCCATCATGGCGGCATGGCGCGCCCGCGCGTCGTTGAACGGCGGCCATAGATGATTTAGCCGCATGTCGCCGACGTTGCCGAGCGGATCGGCGATGTCCACGGCGACGCTGGCGTTCGCCTTGAGGAGAGGCACCAGGTCCGGAATCGGGTTCTCCCACCAGTCCACCTCGCCGTTCTGAAGCGCGGCCGCCGCCGTGGCTGGGTCCGGCATGATGACCCACTCGATCCGGTCGAACGCGACGTGCTTGCTGCCCGCGGTCCAGTCACCCGGCTCCGCGCGCGGCTGGTAGCCCTCGAACCGCTCGAAGACCGCGCGCGAGCCAGGCACCCACTCGGCCGTGCTGAACCGCATCGGCCCCGAGCCGACATACTCGGTGATCAGCTTGAACGGATCGGTCTTGGCGATCCGCTCGGGCATGATCTCGGCGATGGGCGCGTTGCCCTTGCCGATCGCGAACAGCATCTTGGGGAAGGGCTGGTTCAACCGCAGGCGCAGCGTGCGGTCGTCCACGGCCTCGAGCGCGTCGAGCTGCTTCTTGATCCGCTGGCCCATGGTGTCGCGCACCATCCACCGTTCGAGGCTCGCCGCGCAGTCGCGGGCGAGCACCTTCTCGCCGTCGTGGAATTTGAGGCCGGGACGGAGCTTGAACGTCCAGGTCTTGAACTCGGGGTCAACGTCGTGGCCCTCGGCCATCTGCGGCTTCGGCGTAAGCGTGCTGTTGACACCGTAGAGCGTGTCCCAGACCAGGAGCGAGGCGTTGCGCACCACGTATTGCGTGCCGGCGACGGCATCGAGCGACGACAGGTTCGCCTGGGGCACGAAGCGCAGCACGTTCGCGTCCTGCGCGCGCCCGATCCGGGGCAGGGCGAGGCCTCCTGCGACGGCGCTTGCCGCCTTGAACAGATCGCGACGCCTCATCCGGCCCTCCTCTCTGCTGCTCCGGGCCAAGCAAGCGCTGTGCCGGTGCTAGGTCTTGCGCACGTTCCAGAACAAGGCAAACCCGTTCAGCACGCCTTGCAGGTTCGTCCGATAGGCCGTCGGCTGCAGGTATTGGCCGAGCGGGATGTAGGGTACGACCTCCTCCAGCGCAGCGCGCTGCATGTCGGCGCAGATCCGCGCCTGGGCCGGCACGTCCGGCGCGTCGAACCACTGGTCGCGCAGCTGCTCGATCTTCGGACTGGTCGGCCAGCCGAACCAGGCATCCAGGCCGTTGCAGCGGAGCATCAGGTGCCCCGCGGGGCTGAGCTGGTCGGTGCCGGCCCAGGCGGTGAAGAACACGTTCCAGCCGCCCTTGTCCGGAGGGTCCTTCTTGGCGCGCCTCGTGACCACGCTGCCCCAGTCGAGCGCCTGGTAATCAACATTTAACCCGGCGCGCTGCATCATGTCGGCACCGACATCCGCCATGGCCTTCAGGACGGGGAAATCCGTTGCCGCGATCAGCACGACCTTGCGCCCATCGTAGCCGGCCGCCTTGACCGCCTCGCGAACCTTGGCGAGGTCGCGGGGACTGGTCAGCGTCTGCATGCCTGCGTCGCTCGCCATGGACGTGCCTGGGCAGAACACGCCGACGCCGTCGTGCCACATTTTGGGATCAGTGCCGACGATCGCGGTCAGGTAATCCTGCTGCGAGACGGCGGCGACCATCGCCCGGCGGATCGCCGGGTTGTCGAAGGGAGGATGCAGGTGGTTCATGCGCATGGCGCCCATCTGGCCGGACGGCTCCTGCACGACGACGCGCACGCCGGGCGCCTGCGCGAGCATGGGCGAGAGATCGGCCGTCGCGTAGTCCCACCAATCCTGCTCGCCGCTCATCAGCGCGCCGGCCGCCGTCGCCGGGTCCGGGATCGTCGTCCACTCGACGCGGTCTACGTTCGCCACCTTGGGGCCGCTGGTCCAGTCCGTCTGCCCGCCCAAGGCTTTGCTACTGGGGCGGGGCACGTAGCCGTTGAAGCGCTCATAGACGACCTTCGCGCCCGGCACGCGCTCGTCCGCCTTGAAGCGGAACGGGCCAGAGCCGACCATCTCGGTGACCTGCTTGAAGGGATCGGTCTTGGCCAGGCGCTCCGGCATGATCGCGGGCATGTAGGGCTGCGTCTTGCCCAGCGCGCTCGGCAGCAGCGGGAACGGCGTCTTGAGCCGGAACACGATGGTCTTGTCGCCGTCGGCGGACAGCTCGTCCGTACGCGCCATCAGCGCGCCGCCGAAGGCATCCCGCTTCGCCCAGCGGTTCAAGGAGGCCACGCAGTCGCGGGCGAGCACCGGTTCGCCGTCGTGGAACTTGAGGCCGTCGCGCAGCGTGAGGCGCCAGAGCTTGCCGTCACCCTCGGTCGAGACGCCTTCGAGCATCTGCGGACTAGGCCGATACTGGCTGTCCTGCCCGAACAAGGTATCGAAAACCAGGTAGGCGTGGTTGCGGGTGACGTAGGCCGTCGTCCACATCGGGTCGAGGACGGTGAGGTCGGACTGCGGGATGAAGCGGATCACGCGGCTATCCTGGGCGCGCGCGATGCGCGGCGCTGCGAGCGCGGCCGCAGAGGCAGCTATGAAGTGGCGGCGTTTCATCGTTGTCCTCTCCGGTATCGGCCCTGGTCAGCCCGGGAGGAGCAAATCACGGAGCATCGTGGGATGCCAGCACCGGAACCCCGGTCCTCAGAACGCAGGCTCGACCCGGCTGGCGAGCCAGGTTAAGAGGCCGTCCATGCCGCTGCCGACATTGCTCTCCCGTCACCAGGCCATCGCCCTGGAGTTCATCCGCTTCGGAAGCGTCGGCGCCGTCGGATACGTCGTGGATACGGCCGTCGTCTATGCACTTAAGGGCTTCATCGGCCCTGGGCCCGCGGGAATGCCGTCGTTCATCGTGGCCGCTACCGTGACGTGGGCGCTCAACCGAGCATGGACATGGCGGGGGCGCAGCAGCGGGTCACGGCTGCGGCAGTGGGCGCACTTCCTGGCCGTGAGCAGCCCCGGACTGCTCCTGAACCGGACGACCTACGAGCTGCTGGTATACCTGGTGCCGCTCTGCGCAACCCATCCCTTCCTCGCGACCGCGGCGGGAACGGCAACGGGCATGTTCGTCAATTTCGGACTTCTCGCCAGCTGGTGTTCCGCTGATGCTGCAAGCCATGGAGGACCGCGCGGTCACAGGTGAATTCGCCGGGATACGCATCGCCGTGCTGATCCCTTGCTACAACGAGGCGGTGGCGATCCCTGCCGTCGTCGCCGGCTTCCGCGCGGCGCTGCCGGGCGCTGCGATCTTCGTTTATGACAACAATTCCAAGGACGGGACGGCCGAGGCCGCGCGCGCCGCGGGTGCGATCGTGCGGCGCGAGCGGCTGCAGGGCAAGGGGCAGGTGATCCGGCGCATGTTCGCGGACGTGGACGCGGACGCCTACGTGCTGGTGGACGGGGATGCGACCTACGACCCGGCCTCGGCGCCCGACATGCTGCGCCTGCTGCTCGACGAGCGGCTCGACATGGTCAACGGCGCGCGCGTCACGGAGATCGAGGCAGCGTATCGGCGGGGGCACCGGCTCGGTAACCAAGTCCTGACGGGCATAGTGGCCTGGGTGTTCGGGGATCTCGTCACGGACATGCTCTCGGGCTACCGAGTGTTCTCGCGCCGCTTCGTCAAGAGCTTCCCAGCGCTCGCATCGGGTTTCGAGACCGAGACGGAGTTCACGGTCCACGCGCTGGAGCTGCGGATGCCGGTCGGCGAAGTGGCCACGCCCTACAAGGATCGGCCAGAGGGTTCGGCGAGCAAGCTGCGCACTTACAGCGACGGCCTGCGCATCCTGCGCACGATCATGCTCCTGGTGAAGGAGGAGCGTCCGCTGCAATTCTTCGCGCTCGCGGCGCTGCTGCTGGTCCTGCTCGGAGTTCGGCCTCGCGATACCCGTATTCGTGGACTTCGTGCGCACCGGCCTGGTTCCCCGCGTGCCCACGGCGGTGCTGTCCACGGGCCTTGTGCTGCTTGCCATGCTGTCGCTCACCTGCGGGCTGATCCTCGATTCGGTGTCACGCGGGCGGAAGGAGAGCAAGCGCATGGCATACCTCGCGTATCCAGCGCCGGGCTGGCCGTCGGCCGATGCCTGAGGCGGCGATCAGAAGCGCGCTGAGATCGCCACCGAGCCGAAGTTGAACAGCCCGCTCTTCTGGCCGTGGAACTCCTGGGTCTGCCAGGTCTGCACGTAGGTGACGCGCACGCCATGGATGATGAGGCCGGCGCCGCCCTCGATCTCGCCGACATAGGGAATTTTGCTCACGTGCGGGCTGTGCGAGCGGAAGGTGCTGCCGTCGAGGAACTCGTCGCGCGCGACCGCCTGGCCGTCCACGCCCGCGAACACATACCAGACGAACGGCCGCGTCGGTGTGTAGGCATCGGCGCCGCTCATGCCCGGACGGATGCGAGGGACGCCGAAATCGGAGTTGAGACCCTGGCCGAGACGGACGATGGCGCCAAGCTGCACGTAGTCCCGCACGGTGCCTGCGCCGCCGGTGAGCGACGGCAAGGCGTCCACCTGCACGCCGTAGCGCTGGGCGAGCGGCAGCCGCCAGATGCGTTCTGCGAGCAGCTCGAACGCGGGCTCGTCCTGGAGCTGGCTCGACCAACCCTTGTTGAGCGTGTCGCCGATGATGCTGTGGAACCCGTTCTGCACGATGTAGCCCAGCGCCGACTGGCCGACGACGCCGCCGCTGAACGCGAGCGTGCTGCGGGTCGTGTCGGTGTCGTGCAGGAGGGAGAGCGTCGCGCTGAGATAGCCCGCGTAGGGCCGGTCATACGGGTTGGGCGGGTTGATCTGGGTGTTCGCCGGCGTGAACAGCGACTGCGCGATGTTGAAGCTGATCCGCTCGACGCCGTCGCCCCAGATGAACTGCCCGGCGTGCGCGATCGGGTTCACGGACGTGAGCGTGGGCGAGGTGTAGCCGATGCGCAGCCCGCTCGTGTAGTAGCGGTCGCTCGTCCCGGACTGAGTGGAAACGGCGTCGTTCTCGGCCTGGAAGGTCCAGATCGGGCTGGGATCCTGGGGCGGCATCGCGCGGGCGGGTACGGTGGCCGCGCAGGCGAGGCCGAGGACTAGGGCGACTTGGGGGGGCGCGGCAAAGGTGCTCGTCATGACTGAAAAGGAATAGAGCAGCGCTCCGCGGGCGGGAACCCCTATTCCTCGCGGCGCACGGCAAGGTAATCTAGGGTGTTCGGATGGGTGGCCGAGCGGTTTAAGGCAGCGGTCTTGAAAACCGCCAACCCGCAAGGGTTCGTGGGTTCGAATCCCACCCCATCCGCCACAAAACACAAAAAGAGTTGCCCGCGCGCCCGCGCGCCATTACCGTGGCGCCATGAACGCGCTCGCGCCGCCGCTGCCGCGGCTCCTTGTCGAGGTCGTGCACGATCTGGTCTGCCCGTGGTGCTACCTCGGCTTCCGGCGCCTGCAGCGCACGCTCGTGCGGCGCCCCGACATCCTCTTCGACCTCGCCTGGCGCAGCTTCCTGCTCAATCCCGACATGCCACGCGCCGGCATGGCGCGCGCCGACTACGTCCTGCGCAAGTTCGGCGGCGAGGATCGCGCCCGTCGCCTCTACACTTCCATCACCGAGATCGGCCGCGCCGAGCAGGTCGAGTTCCGCTTCGAGCGCATCCGCCGCACGCCCAGCAGCGTGGATGCCCATCGCCTGGTGCGCTGGACCGAGCGCCAGGGCCGCGGGCGGGAGACGGTCGAGGCGCTGTTCGCCGCGCACTTCACTGATGGCCGCGACATCGGCGACCACGGCGTCCTGGCCGCGATCGCGGGCGCTGCCGGGCTCGACGCCGTCGCAGCCCGGTTCTACCTGCGCGGGGACGACGACGTGGATTCCGTTCATGCCGACAATTTGCGCGCGCACCGCCTCGGCATAAACGGCGTGCCCTGCTTCATCATCGCCGGGCGCCACGCCATCGCGGGGGCGCAGGAGCCGGAGGTGATCGAGCGCCTGCTCGACGTGGCGGCCGTGGACGCCACGGCCTAGGGCCGCGCCGCCCGCCCGGACTCATCGCGCCGCGGAACGTCGTATATACTGAATCGCGCCCATCAGAAGCCCCCATGAAGGAGGTCCGTCTATGCCGCTGCTGCGTTGCGCCGCACGTACCACAATACTCTGGACCACCCTTCTCCTCGCGACCGCCCTCTCGACGCCGGGCGCAACCGCCGCGACGGCGACGGCGGACCAAGCTCAGGCCGTCGAGCGCGAGCTACACGACTGGCTTCACGCAATGCTCGGCACCGCCGTGATGCTGCCGGACCGTCCCGTCCAGCTCGTCCCTGAGGGCTCTGACTATGCCCTGCTCATCCCGTTCAACGCGAACACGGCGATCACCGGCCATCTCGCGCCCCAGGACGACGGGCGTTGGCTGCTCTCCGACGTGAAGCTTCCTTCGCCCGCCACCTTCACGCTCGATCTTCCCGTGCCTGCCCAGGGAAACGGGACGGCGAACGGGACCGCGCCAGAGCGTGCGGCAACGCGCACCTACCAGTTCAGCGTCGCCCGGCAGGAGATCACCGGGACCTTCGATCCGAGCTACAAGACCGCGAGCAGCCTTCATCATCGCTTCGAGGAGTTCCAGCTCAGCTCCAGCGGCGCCGGCATCCGGCAAACGACGCAGACGGCGCATGTCGCCGGCCAGACCACGGTAACCCCTGTCGCGGACGGCCGCTTCGACATCGCCTCCGAGAGCGCCTTCGACGGCTACGTCATGGACAACAAGCCGGAGGGAGGCGGCGTCGCCGTCCACGTAACGGCCGACCACGGTCATACGGAGGGCCAGATCAGCGGGCTCGCGTCCGATCAAGGCCCCGCGTTCCTGCGCGACGCGATCGGCTTCGTCACCAACGTCCTTCCAACGCTGTCCAAGAGCGGCCCGCCGGACCTGACAGCCGAGCAGCGCGCGCAGCTTCGCGGCCTGCTGGACGCGCTCGACGGGATCGCCTCCGGGCTGCACGCGGACTACGGGTTCGAGAACCTGCAAGTGCAGGCCGGCTCCCTCGGCGGCGTCGCCCGGCGCGCGCACCTCGACATCGGGGGCCAGGCGCCTAACAGCGTGCTCAACGTCTATCTCGACCTCGGGGTGGAAGGCTTGAGCATCCCCGGCCTGCCCCTCGGCCCTTATGCCGACCTCGTGCCGACCGAGATCCACGTCAGGCCTACCCTCGCAGGAATCGGGACGAAGGAGTTGCTCACCCTCGCGCACCAGCTCCTCGATGCGGCGGACCGGAGTGCTTCGGATGGGAGCCAGGACACGCCCAGCCCCGCGCCCCTCTTCGCCCATGGCGGCATCGTCGCCGGGCTGGATGCCGTGTCCTTTAATCTCGGCCCCACCCGGTTCACCGGGCACGGCACGGTGACGATGACGAAGCCCGACGCCTATGACGGTCAGGGCCAGGTCGCGGCCACCAGCTTCGAAGCGCTGATGGATCGGGCGAAGCAGGATCCGACGATGGAGCAGGCCCTTGCCCTGCTCACCATCGCGAAAGGCATCGGCCGCACCAGCGGCGACCAGCTCGTCTGGGACATCACCTACGAGAACCGAAAGGTGCTCGTGAACGGCGTTGACATCTTGGCGATGGCGGGCGCCGCAGGCAGCAACGGCGGCAGCCACGCGCGACCCTCCGGACGGCCGTCCGTGCCACCGCCCGCGCCCAGCCCGCCTGCCAAGCCCCCGCCGCAGTAGGCGCTCGTGGTCTGATGCCGACGCTTGGTTCCCAAGCGTTGGCTGAATCAGACCACCAGAGAGTCGCTGGTGGTGCGATGCCGACAGATGGTGGGAACCATCTGTCGGCATCGCACCACTAGGCCGCCTTCGCGCCCTGGCTCGCGAGGCGGGTGAGCTGCTGCAGCACGCTGCGCCCGGCGCGCAGGCGCTCGGCGACAGTCATGTCCTGGACGAGTGCCAACTTGTGGTCCGGGCGCAGCCGCATCGCCGCGCTGTCGCGCTTGCCGCCGCCCGAGAGCCCCCCCTTGAAAGCCACTGCACGAGGCCCGCCGGGTTGCCGAACTGATTGCCGCGGAACCCCAGCACCATCCCCTTGGGGCCGGCTTCCAGCTTCTCGACGCCGGCCTCGCGGCAGAGCCGCTTGAGTGCCACCACTTGCAGCAGGTTCTCGACCTCCTCCGGCAGCGGGCCGAAGCGGTCCACCAGCTCCGCCGCCATCGCCTCGCCCTCCGCGTCGGAGGTGAGCGCGCCGATGCGCCGGTAGAGGCCGAGGCGGACGGGAAGCTCGGCGACGTAGGTGTCCGGGATCAGCACCGGCAAGCCGAGCTGAATCTGCGGCGTCCAGTCCCGGTCGGCGGCCTTCGCCCGGCCCCGCTCGGCGCGCAGCTCGGCGACCGCGTCCTCAAGCATCTGCTGATAGAGCTCGATGCCGACCTCCCGGATGTGGCCGCTCTGCTCGTCGCCGAGCAGGTTGCCCGCGCCGCGGATGTCCAGGTCGTGGGACGCCAGCGTGAACCCGGCGCCCAGGCTGTCGAGCGTCTGCATCACCTCGAGCCGCTTCTGCGCGGCCGGCGAGAGGCGGTGGCTCTGCGGCCAGGTCAGGTAGGCGTAGCCGCGTTGCTTGCCGCGGCCGACCCGCCCGCGGAGCTGATAGAGCTGGCCCAGGCCGAACATGTCCGCCCGGTGGACGACGAGCGTATTCACCGCCGGCATGTCGAGGCCGCTCTCGACGATGTTGGTGCTCAGCAGGATGTCGAATTTGCCGTCGCTGAACTCGGTCATCACGCGCTCGAGCTCGGTCGGCGCGAGGCGGCCGTGGGCCTGGATCATGCGCGCCTCGGGCACGATCTCGCGCAGGCGTTCGGCCATGCGATCCAAGTCCTCGATCCGGGGCACGACGCAGAACACCTGGCCGCCGCGGAACCGCTCGCGCTGCAGCGCCTCGCGGATCACCACCCCGTCGAACGGCGTGATGAAGGTGCGAACCGCGAGCCGGTCCGCAGGCGGCGTCGCGATCAGGCTCATCTCGCGAACGCCCGTGAGCGCTAGCTGCAAGGTGCGCGGGATGGGCGTCGCCGTGAGCGTGAGGACGTGGACGTCCGCCCGGAGCTGCTTGAGCCGCTCCTTGTGGGCGACGCCGAAATGCTGCTCCTCGTCCACGACGAGCAGGCCTAGATCGGCGAACTCGATCCCCTTGGCGAGCAGCGCGTGCGTGCCGATCACGATGTTGACGGCACCGTCCTTGAGGCCGCGCCGGACCTCGGCTGCTTCTTTCGCCGGCACCATGCGCGAGAGCTGGGCGACGCGCACGGGGAGACCCTCGAAACGGGCCGAGAACGTCCGGAAGTGCTGCCGCGAGAGCAGCGTGGTGGGCACGACAACGGCGACCTGGGCGCCGCTCATGGCGGCGACGAAGGCGGCCCGGAGCGCCACCTCGGTCTTGCCGAAGCCAACGTCGCCGCAGATCAGCCGGTCCATGGGCCGGCCGCTCGCCATGTCCTCCAGGACGTCCGCGATGGCGCGCGTTTGGTCCTCGGTCTCGACGAAGGGGAAGCGTGCACAGAACTCGTCCCACGTCCCTTCCGCGGGTGCCAACGTCGGCGCCTCGCGCATCCGGCGCTCGGCCGCGGTGCGGATCAGCTCGCCGGCCATGTCGCGGATGCGCTGCTTCATGCGCGCCTTCCGCGTCTGCCACGCGGCGCCGCCGAGCTTGTCGAGCGCCACGCCCGCGGTCTCGCTGCCGAAGCGGCTCAGCAGCTCGATGTTCTCGACGGGGAGGTAGAGCTTCTCGTTGCTGTCGTAGAGGAGGCGCAGGCAATCGTGCGGCGCCGGGTCGATGCGCAAGGTCTCCAGCCCGTCGTAGCGGCCGATGCCGTAATCCTGGTGGACGATCAGGTCGCCCTCGGCCAGCTCGGTGGCCTCGGCGATGAACTCGTCGGCACGCTTGCGCCGGCGCGGCGGACGGCTGATGCGCTCGCCGAGAAGGTCCTGCTCGCCGACGATCGCCGCCCCGCCTCCGGCAGCGTCGCCGATGAAGCCGCGCTCCAGGCCGAGGACGATGACGGGAACGACCGGGGCCGGCAGGGCCAGGCACGCTGCCCAGCTCTCCGCGGCCTCGGCGCGGAAGCCGTTCTCGTGCAGCATGTGCTGCAGTCGCTCGCGCGAGCCGCGCGTCCAGGCGGCCACGACGAGCCGCTTGCCCCCGTCCTTCTGGCTAGCGTCCTTCTGGCCAGCCCAGGCGGTAGCCTGCTCGCGTAGCTGGTCGAAGACGCCTGAGCCGATCTGGCCGCCGGCCTTAGTGAACACGGTGCCCGGCCGCCCGCCCGCGTCGGCCCCGGCCGCGCCCGCCGGCTTGCCATAGGGGCTGAACTGGACCGGCTGGGCAGGTGCGAGCATCGCGTCCCACTGCGCCCGATCGAGGTAGAGCCGGCCCGGCGGCAGCGGGCGGTAGGGCGTCTCGCCCTCGCGCGCCGGGGCGCGGCGGGCGTCGTAGTGGTCCGCGATCATCTCGAGCCGTGCCGCGAGCGCCTCCTCGGCTTGGTGATCGAGGCTCGCGGCTGGGTCAGGCAGGTAGTCGAGCACGGTCTCCATGTGCTCGTGGAACAAGGGCACCCAGTGCTCAAGGCCGGGATGCCGATGCCCCTCGGAGACCGAGACATAAAGCGGATCGCTGGCCGCACCCGGCCCGAACATCTCGCGATACCCTTCCCGGAAGCGCGAGATGCTTGCCGGGTCGAGCGGGACCTCGGAGACGGGGCGAAGGGTAAGCGCTTGCAGCCGGTCGGTGCTGCGCTGGGAGGCCGGGTCGAAGCGGCGTATGCTCTCGATCTGATCGCCGAACAGGTCGAGCCGCACCGGTGCCGGCTCGCCCGCGGGGAAGAGATCGAGGATGCCGCCACGGCTCGCGTATTCGCCCGGCTCCATCACGGTGCCCGCCCGGTTGTAACCGTTCGCTTCGAGGAAGCGGATGACGAAGTCCGGGTCGGCCGTACCGCCCGCGCGGAGGCTCAGCGTAGCACCCTGGAATGCATCGCGCGGCGGGACGTGCTGGACGAGGGCGTTCACCGTGGTGAGAACGATTCGGGGCTTCGTGCCGGGCGGTTCCACGAGCCGCGCCAGGGTCGCGACGCGCTCGCTCACGATTTCCGGGTTGGGGGAGACGCGGTCGTAGGGCAGGCAGTCCCAGGCCGGGAAGCGCACGACTTCGACCTCGGGGGCGAAGAAGGCCAGCGCTTCGGCGAGCCGGGCCATGCGCGCATCGTCGCGGCAGACATGGAGCACGCTGCCCCGATGGTCGCGGCGGCGCTGGGCGAGGAGGAGGGCGTCGTAACCCTCAGGGGCGCCGTAGAGAGTCGCAGTCATCTATCGTTCCTCGGCCGCCTCGCGAATGGCCCGAAGCATGGGCGAGTCCAGCTCGTCTGGTATGGGCCGGCGGCCGGTCAGCCAGTCGGCGAGATCCACGTCCGGCAGCTCCATCACCGCCTCCAGGGCGTCCAGCTCCGCATCACTGAAGCGCGCGATGCGCGCCTGCACGAAGCCGCCGACGAGCAGGTCGTTCTCGTAGGTGCCGCGATGGGTTGCCCGGAACAGGAGACGGCGGCGGCGGGTGTCAAGGGGTTCGGGACTTGGGAGCATGGGGCCGCGCAGCATATAGAGGCGAGTTCCTACCACTGTCAGCCCAGCATCCTGTGGACGCCGATCCGCTCCTGCCTCTCCTCGCCCCTGTGACCAGCCTGCGCGGCGTCGGCCCGGAGACGGCGTCGCGTATCGAGCGGGTGGCCGGCGGCGTGCGGGTCATGGACCTGCTGCTGCACATGCCGGAGGGTTACGTTGATCGCCGGGCCAGTCCGCGGCGGCTCGCCGAGGCACATCCCGGCCAAGTCGTCACGGTCGAGGTCCAAGTCGTTCAGGTCGAGCCGGGAACTGGCCGCCAGCCCTGGCGCGTCCGCTGCACGGACGGGACGGCGGGACTGCACCTCGTCTATTTCCACCAGCGCCCGCCACGCCACGCCACGCCCGGCGCGCGCCTGGTGGTCTCCGGCAAGCTCGACAGCTACGGCGGGCAGCTTCAGATGGACAAGCCGGATCACGTCCTCCTCGCTGCGCAGCGGCACCTGCTGCCGCCCGTCGAGCCGGTGTGGCCGCTGACCGCCCGGCTGTTCCCGAGCCAGCTCCGCGCCGCCCTGTGGAGCGCACTGGAGCGGGTGCCGACCCTCCCCGAATGGCACGACCCGCACCTGATGCGGCGCGAGGACTGGCCGGGCTTCGCCGAGGCCCTACGCGAGGTGCAGGCGCCCACCGCGCCACCGCGCGAGGTCGCCCGGCAGCGCCTCGCCTACGACGAGCTGCTCGCCCACCAAGTGGCACTCGCCTACGTCCGCACGCGCGAGCGGCAGCGGCCTGGCCGATCCCTGCTCGGCGACAACAGGCTGCGCGAGGCGGCGCTCGCCCGGTTCGGCCAACCGCTCACGCCTTCGCAAGAGCAAGCCTTCGCGGAGATCGACGAGGATCTGGGCGCCCCGCGCCGGATGCTGCGCCTCCTCCAAGGCGACGTGGGCAGCGGCAAGACGCTGGTAGCCCTGCTCGCCATGCTCCGCGCCGCCGAGGCGGGCGCCCAGGCCGCGATCATGGCGCCCACGGAAGTGCTGGCCCTGCAGCACCACCGCACGCTGACCCGGCTCTGCCCCATCCCGGTCGGGCTGCTCACCGGCTCGGTCAAGGGCGTCGCCCGGCGCAATTTGCTCATGCAGCTCGCCAACGGCAGCCTGAAGCTCGTCGTCGGCACGCACGCCTTGTTCCAGGAGAGCGTGCGCTTCCGGGACCTCGCCCTTGCCGTCATTGACGAGCAGCACCGGTTCGGCGTGGATCAGCGCCTCAGCCTCGGGGAGAAGGGCGAACGGACGGACGTTCTCGTGATGACCGCGACGCCGATCCCGCGCACGCTGCTGCTGACGCAGTGGGGCGAGATGGAGGTGAGCCGCCTCACTGAGAAGCCGGCCGGGCGGCAGCCGGTCCGCACGACCCTGCACTCGCTCGCCCTGGAAGAGGAATTGCTCGCCGGCATCGCCCGCGCCCTCGACCGGGGAGAGCAGATCTACTGGGTCTGCCCGCTCGTCGCCGAGAGCGAGCTGGTGGACCTCGCCGCGGCCGAGGCACGCTTCGCCATGCTGCACGAGCGGTTCGGCGACCGGATCGGCCTCGCGCACGGACGACAGGACGCGGCGGTGCGCGACGCGGCGCTCGCGCGGTTCGCGTCCGGGGACACGCGGCTGCTGGTCGCGACGACGGTGGTCGAGGTGGGCGTGGACGTGCCCGAGGCGAGCGTCATGGTCGTGGAGCACGCGGAGCGATTCGGCCTCGCCCAGCTTCACCAGCTCCGCGGCCGGGTCGGGCGCGGCGCGGCGCAGAGCTACTGCCTGCTGCTCCACGAGGACGGGCTGACGGACACGATGCGGCGGCGGCTCGCGCTGCTGCGCGACACCGAGGACGGATTCCTGATCGCCGACGAGGATTTCCGCCTGCGGGGCGGCGGCGAGTTGATGGGCAAGCGGCAGTCCGGGCTGCCGGGCTTCCGCGTCGCCGACCTCACCGTGCACGACGGATTGCTGCGCATGGCGCGGCAGGACGCGGCGGTGCTGCTGGAGCGCGACCCCAAGCTAGAGACGCCGCGCGGCCGGGCGATGCGGCTGCTGCTGCGGCTGTTCGAGCGGGGACCGGCGCTCAGGACGTTGGGGTCGGGTTAGAAAAGGCCTTCAGCTTAGACGGCCTTCGTCAACCTCCGATCTTGGAATGATTGGAGCATCTGCATGGCGTGCCTGCTCAGACGCCCTCGTAAACCAGTCTCGTGAAGAAGCCGGGGTCGATCACGAAATTGCCGAACTTGTCATCGAACGCGGCTGTCGGCTTGGCCGCGACAGTCTCATCGCGCGAACGTCCCTGCTTCTTAAGCGCGGCGACCTTCTCGCGGATGGTGACGAGCATGTCGCGGAATTCCTTGAGCTCGGCCTTGGTGCCGACGGCTTTGCCGTGACCGGCAATGATAATGGTGTCGTCCGTCGTCGCGGCGAGGTTGGCGTCGGACGCCGCGATCATCCCGTCGATGCTACCGCCGGTCGAGTAGTCGATGAACGGGTAGATGCCATTCCAGAAAGTGTCGGCCACGTGAACGACGTTTGCCTCTGTGAACGTCACAGAGATGTCGCTGTCGGTGTGCGCCGGGCCGTAATGCTTGAGCGCAATCGTCAACCCGTTGAGTCTGAGGCTACGCTCGCGGGCAAACACCTCGCTGGGAATTCCACCTGTCGGCAGCGGGAGGAAGTTGTAGTCCCAATCCTCCACGCGCTGTACCTGCGACAGGGTACTTGCGCGTGTTCTCCTGAGCTATGATCTTGGCGCCCGCCGCGTTGAGCCAAGCGTTGCCGTCGGTATGATCGAAGTGCCAGTGGGTGTTGATCAGGTGCGTGATCGGATCGGCGCCGAGGCCTGCGAGAGTCCTGGTCAGCTGCGGGCGTGAGACACCGATGCCGGCATCGATCAGCACCTTGCCGTCAGGGCCCGTCAGCACGGCGACGGCGCCGCCCGAACCTTCGAGCACGGCGATGTTGTCGCGTAGCTTGTGGGTGATGATCGGCGACGCGGCGGCGCTGTCCTTGATCAGGCTGACGAGGCCGCGCGCCTCCGCGAACACCTGGCGTGGCGTGAGCCACGCTCCCGCGGCAGCCGCGCCGCCGACGCAGCAAAGGCAAAAGCCACGTCGAGACAGAAAACCTCTCCCTGGAACTCCCACGGCACCGTCGCTCCCGTCTCGCATCGCTCGGTCTTTCAGCTCTCGATGAAAGTCAGGAGATCGGCGTTGATGGTTTCGGCCTGGGTGGTCGGCATGCCGTGCGGGAAGCCCTTGTAGGTCTTCAGCGTGCCGTTCTTCAGCAGCTTGGCTGACAGCGGCCCGGCGTCGGCGTAGGGAACGATCTGGTCGTCCTCGCTGTGCATCACCAGCACCGGCACGCCGATCTTCCGCAGATCGGCGGTGAAATCGGTCTGCGAGAAAGCGACGATGCCGTCGTAGTGGGCCTTGGCGCCGCCCATCATGCCCTGGCGCCACCAGTTCTGGATGATGGCCCCCGAGGCCTTCGCGCCCGGCCGATCGTAGTTGTAGAAGGGACCGGCAGCGATAGCGTGGTAGAACTCCGAGCGGTTGGCCGCGAGCTGGGCCTGGAAGCCGTCGAAGACGTCCTTGGGCAGACCTCCCGGATTGGCCGCGGTCTTCACCATCAACGGCGGCACCGCGCTGATGATCGCGGCCTTCGCCACCCGGCCCTCGCCGTGCCGCGCGAGGTAGCGCACCACTTCGCCGCCGCCGGTCGAGTGGCCGACATGGATCGCGTCCTCGAGACCGAGATGCGCCGTGACCGCGGCGAGGTCGTCGGCGTAGTGATCCATGTCGTGGCCCTCGCCGACCTGTGACGAGCGGCCATGGCCGCGGCGGTCGTGGGCGATGACGCGGTAGCCCTTGCCGAGGAAGAACAGCATCTGCGCGTCCCAGTCGTCGGCCGACAGAGGCCACCCGTGGCTGAACACAATGGGTTGCCCCTTGCCCCAGTCCTTGTAAAAGATCTCCACGCCGTCTCTCGTCGTGACTGTAGCCATCGGTACCATCTCCGCTGTTGGTGCGAGCTACCGGACCGCTTTGCGATCGGCTCGCGTCTTCTGCTTTTGCCGCAATTGCGACGTTCGGCGACGGTGCTGAAGCCGCACCCGCCGCGGCAACGCCGCCGATCAGGACGTCGCGGCGACGGTCGGTCACTCAGCTCGAAGCGACCGAGCGGTCGAGGAAGTCGTGTATCATCGGCGCCATGACGTCGAGCTTATCTTCGAGGGCGAAGTGCCCAGTGTCCAGCAGGTGCAACTCGGCCTTGGGGAGGTCGCGCAGGTAAGGACCGGCCCCCGCCGCCGGAAAGATCTTGTCGTTCTTGCCCCATACGATCAGTGTTGGTGGCTGATACTTGCGAAAGAATGCCTGGAATTCCGGGTAAAGCGGCACGTTCGTGCCATAGTCGTAGAAGAGATCGAGCTGTATGTCTCTGTTGCCGGGCCGATCCAGCAGGGCTTGGTCGTGCACCCAGTTGTCCGGACTGATGTGCGACACGTCGCTCACGCCGTCGGTGTATTGGAACTTCGTGGTCTCTGGCGCCACCAAGAAGTCGAGCGCCCGCCGATGCGCCTCCGACCCGTCCGCCCAGTACGCCTTGATGGGATCCCAGAATGCCTCGAGCCCCTCGGCATAGGCGTTCCCGTTCTGCACGATCAACGCAGTGACACGCTCGGGGTGCAGCAATGCCAGGCGGTAGCCGACGGGTGCGCCGTAATCCATGACGTACATGGCATAGCGCGTGGCCCCGAGGTGCTGCAGCAGCGCGTCCACGAGGCTCGCGTAGTGCGCAAAGGTATAGGAGAATTGCGTGTGGTCAGGCGCGGCGCTCTGGCCGAAGCCCGGGTAGTCCGGCGCGATCACGTGATAGCGGTCCGCCAACGCCGGGATCAGGTTTCGGAACATGTGCGACGATGTCGGAAAGCCGTGCAGCAGGACCACGACCGGGCCGGTCGATGGGCCAGCTTCCCGATAGAACAAACTGATTCCGTCAACGGTCGCGGTCCTGTAGTGCGTCACGTTCCCTGTCTCCTGCAAAGGTGGCTGCGCACGTGCGGTCGTGAGTCCCGCATCGGCGGCGACGCAGGTCAGGAGAGTGACGGCAGCTGCGACTGCGAGCCTCCTGCGGGTCATCTCCGGGTCCTCTCCTTCGGGCACGAGCCGTGGATCCAGCGCGGCGCGCGATCCGTTCGTCATCGATGCGCTGCGCTCGCCGGCCCGACCGAGCCTCGGGTCGAGTTCTCGGTGCGGACCGAACTTGCCCGAGATCAGGGCATGAGCGGTGTTAGGTGTTGCTAAGAGCTGCTCAGCAATGTTCAGCGCCATCCCTTCGGCATGCAGGCCTCGCTTGGCCCCGAACGGACCGGCTATCGCAGTGCCTCGTGAAAGCCCGGCATGTTCCGCGCCAACAGCCGTCTCTGCGGGGGCGCCGTCGAAAGCCGGCGGGATGGGGTGAGTTTTCCTGACGGCAACCTGCTGTTCCGCAGCGTCCGCGGTGACGACAGGAGCGACGAAGCAGTAGCCCCGGCCCGGGATGTTGGCGATGTATCGAATCCGATCTGGTCGGCATCCTAGGGATTTCCGCAAGGCCGTCAGGTGCACGCGCGGAGTGCCTGGGCTTACCCTGACGTCGGCCCACACACGGGCGATGAGCTCGTCATGCCGGACGACTTGCCCCGCGCGCTGCACGAGTAGGGCCAGGATGTCGAAGGCCCGACTGCCAAGCGGGACCGGAAGGCCATGCCGCTGCAGTGATCGCTCCGTCAGGTTGAGTCGGAACGGGCCGAAGACGAACGTCCGGATGCCCGAGGCGTCGGGCGAAGCAGCGTCTGGCCGCCGGCTGGTCTGCTCCATGGTCAGCCTCCGATGCCAATGGCTGCATAGCGAAGCCGGCTATGTAACCATGCGGTGACTGCATTCACTGTCTGCCTGTCAATCCGGTCAGTCAAGTAATTTGATGGGGGGTGCGCCGCGGCGCGTACAGCCACTTTGACGAAACCGATCCTGCCAACAGCAGCCCAGCCAATCGGCTCAGGAACGTAATCGATGCTGGCCAGGCCCCTCACCAAGAACCCTCCTCCATTGGCCCTCGCCAGTGCGCTCGGGCACGTGCGCATCCTTCGGTTCATGCATGCTTTGCGCCCGTGAGATCAGCGTGTTATGTATGCAGTCATTGAGGGGACATTCGCGATCGGTGATTGGAAACGATGATGAGTGATTGGGTGCCAAGCCTGGGCGGCGGCTCGAAGCCTCGCTACATCGCCATAGCGGAGGCGATCCAAGGTGACCTGGCCAAAGGCCGGCTGCTCCCCGCCCAGCGGTTGCCCGCACAGCGGCAACTGGCCCGTCTGCTCGGCCTGGATTTCACGACAGTGGCACGGGGCTATGCGGAGGCCCAGCGACGTGGCCTGATCAAGTCCCGCGTCGGAGAAGGCACCTTCGTTTCCGGCTCGCCGACACCTGGCAACGGGCCGGGCGCACGCGTCGAGGCCGGCGACTTCTCGATGAACATGCCCCCGGAGCCCGGCGACGTGGCGCTCTGGACCAGGCTTGGCTCCGGTTTGGAACCGATGGCCCACGATCTCGCGCGCGTGCTCCGCTACCAGCGCTTCGGCGGGACAGACGCCGACAAGCAGGCGGCCGTCGACTGGCTGGGTCGGCGCGGTGTCGCAGCGGGGCTAGACAGGGTCTTCGTTGTCCCCGGTGCCCATGCGGCGTTGCTGGCCGCGCTGACGATCCTGTCGGGCCGGGAGCACGGGGTCGTTCTGGCGGAGGCGCTCACCTACCCCGGCGTGAAGGCGATCGCGGAGCAGCTTGGTCTCGAACTGGTCGGGCTCCCGACCGATCAACACGGGCTGTTGCCCGGCGCGTTCAGCGAGGCATGCCGCCGCCACAAGCCGAAGGCGCTCTACCTGAACCCGACGCTCTCCAACCCCACGACGCGGACAATCCCGATCGAGCGCCGACGGGAGATCGCCGCGATCGCTCGAACCAACGGGATTCAGATCCTGGAGGACGATCCCTACGGGGTGATCCCCATCGAAGCCCCGCCGGCTTTTGCATCGGTGGCACCCGACGTGACCTGGCATGTTGCGACACTGTCGAAGTGTCTTGGAGCAGGACTGCGCGTCGCCTACGTCGTCGTGCCCGACGCACGTTCCGGCTGGAATTTCGCAGCCGCCGTCCGGACGGCGAACGTCATGGTCTCGCCGATCACAGCGACACTGGCGACGCGATGGATCAAGGATGGAACCGCGGACGCGCTCTTGGCCGCCATTCGGGCGGAATCCCGCGAACGCCAAACCTTGGTCGCGACGATCTTGCCGAGCGATCTCGTCACGACTGACCCTGCCGCGTTCCATTTCTGGCTGACCCTGCCGCCCCGATGGAGCCGGTCCGCGTTCGTGGGGCACATGGCTTCGAGCGGCCTCGGTGTCGTCGCGAGCGACGTATTCGGGACGGGCAACTCTCTTCCGGAAGCCGTCCGCATCTGTCTCGGTGGACCAGCCCCGCGCTCCGCCGTCCAGACCGCACTCGAATTTGCCGCACATGCCCTGTCCGAGTCCCCGACCCGTGCGGCCAGCTTCCTGTAGCGCCTTTACCGCAGGCTAGGCATGATCTTTGTAGGTCGAGAGCTGGGCAACAGGGCGATACCAAACGCACCGTAACAACACTTAGCACCGCGGCAGAAAGAGAACAGACCTAACTTATGCCCCGGCCGGAAAACGGACTGCAGGTCACCTCTCGTCTCAGGTCACGCGCCATATTACGGTATAGTCTATGCCTCAGACCGTTCGCATCCCTATACCGGTGTCTCCCGAAGCTGCCGCAGCTCTGAGTGGTGAAGACAGGCTGCGTGAGGTTGGGCAGCTCGTGTCGGCGCTCGTTCTTCGAACTCCAGTTGCCGCGCAAGAACTCTCCGCGGACAGTAACTTCTTAGCTCTGTTGCTGCAGACCCGAGCTGAACTTGCGGAGTGGAAGCGCGAGCGTGCGTGTCGTCGTCGTTGACGCAAACCTTGTCGTCAGTGCCGCGCTGAAATCTGCGTTAACGCTCGCATTACCCCTGTTGGCCGCGACGCCCGAGCGTCAGCCGGAGAACCCGCTTGCTGCGCCTCGCACGTAGCTGCATGGTGTCCCCAAAACACAGGGGGGAGAGTTGACCATGCTCCGCATCATCGGTTTCCTCGCGGCCGCAGCAGTCGCCTCGCTTCCAGCTGCCAGGGCGCAGAGCGCTAACCAGGAGCTGCGGGAGGACCTGAAGATCAATCCGAACGTTCCAGTCATCTCCGACGTCGCCTTCCCCTCGCTCGCCTCGCCTCCCCTGACCATCGCCGGGCAGCTGCGGGTGCCGGCGACGGGCGCGGACAAGTATCCCGCGGTGGTGATCGTCCACGGCTCCGCGGGCATAGACAGCCGCAACAAGTTCTACGCCGATGCCCTCAACCTCGCCGGCATCGCCACGCTGGAGATCGATATGTGGGCGGCGCGCGGCTGGCTCGGCGGCGTCACCGGCCGCCCGGCTGGCGTGCCCGAGACGCTGCCGGACGCCTACGGGGCGCTGAAGTTCCTGGCCGGGCTGCCGCACATCGATGCATCGCGCATTGGCATCACGGGATTCTCGTGGGGCGGCGTCGTGACCATGCTAACCGCGACCGCGCCCTACACGAACCAATACACCGGCGGCGCGCTGAAATTCGCCGCCCACGCGGCGAACTACCCGGTGTGCTGGGTCTATAACCACGTGCCGGGCTACGAGTTCAGCGCGTTCACCGGGGCGCCAGTGTTCATCCAGGCCGGCCAACTCGACCAATATGATCGTCCCGACTTCGTGCCCCGACCTCGTCGCGTCGCTCACCCCCTACGACCGGACGTTCATCTCCGCCGTGGTCTATCCGGGGGCAACCCATGCCTGGGATCGCCTGCAGCCGGCGGAGACCGTGACCGACCCCTATTCCCACCTGGGCCAGGGCGGCCAGGTCGAGTTCGTGCCCAATCCTCCCGTCGCGGCGGTGTCCCGTGCCGCGACCGTGGAGTTCTTCGAGCGCGCCTTCGGCCTCCAGCCGAACCCTCCAGACGGCAAAGCAGGCGAGTAGCCCAATCGGGGCGCCCCGGCGTGAGCGGTCGCGAATACCCGGCGCGTCCCCTGGTCGGGATCGGCGTCATCGTCCTCCGGCCCGACGCGGTGCTGCTGGTCCGGCGGGGCCGCGCGCCGGCGCTCGGCGAGTGGAGCGTGCCCGGCGGCGCGCAGAAGCTCGGCGAGACCGCGGTGGAGGCAGCCCGGCGCGAGCTCATGGAGGAGACGGGCCTCGCCGTCGGAGCGCTCCACCTCGTCGCGCACGTGGACAGCATCCATCACGACGCCGAGGGGCGCATCCAATTCCACTACACGATCCTGGACTTCGCGGCCCATTGGCAGAGCGGCGATCCGTGGGCGCAGGGCGACGTGACCGATGCGCGCTTCGTGCCGTTCGAGACCTTGGAGAGCCTGAGCCTCTGGAGCGAGGCGGTGCGCGCGATCGCGGCGGCGCGCCGCCTGCTCAGCTCCGACGCCGGTGCGAGCGGGAAGGCGGGCGGGAGTTGAGCGTGAGTGCTGCGCCCCCGCACACGAGGCCGAACGCCGCCGGCAGCAGCCAGACAGGGCGGATGAGCAGCGGCTTCTCGACCCACTCCCACATCCAGTCGGCCGTATGCTGCGGCAGCCACACCAGCCAGTCGTGATTCAGGAGGGCGAGGCCCTGGGCGAGATCCAAATCGTCCGGCACCAGCGCCGCGAGGGCGAACGCCGTCACGAGCAGGGCCGCGGCCAGCACCGCGAAGATGCGCGACGCCAGCATCACCTGACGAGAGCCTCGGGCTCTTCTGCCCGTTCGGGCAGATACCAGGATGGCCGTCGCAAGAAGATCATCACGGTCTCTCTCTACCACGCTCGTAGGCCCGGCGGGACTCGAACCCGCGACCCCAAGATTAAAAGTCTCGTGCTCTACCAACTGAGCTACAGGCCCAGGCCGGTTAGAGCGCCGCGCGGCCTACTTGGTCAAGCCGGACCGCGCCGAACGGTCAGCTCCCCTCGTCGGCGGCGACGCGCATCTTAACGATGCGGTCAGGGTCCTGCACCATGCCGTTGGGACCGCTGCCCTTCTTAATGTCCCTGACATACTCCATGCCCTGAACCACCTGGCCCCAGATGGTGTATTGCCCGTCGAGCGACGGCGCGGGGTCGAGGCAGATGAAGAACTGGCTGTTCGCGCTGTTCGGGTCGCTCGTGCGCGCCATGCCGCAGGTGCCGGTCAGGAACCGCGCCTTGTTCGTGAACTCGGCGGGCAGGTCCGGCAGCTTGCTGCCGCCCGTGCCCGTCCCGGTCGGGTCGCCGCCCTGGGCCATGAAGCCGGCTATCACGCGATGGAACGGCGTGTTGTCGTAGAAGTGCTGCGCGCAGAGCGTCTTGATGCGCTCGACGTGCTTGGGCGCCAGCTCCGGGAGCAGCTTGATGACGACGCGGCCATACTTGATGTCCATGTAGATCGTGTTCTGCGGGTCGAGCGTGCCTTGGGCGTTCGCGTCTGACATGGCGGCTCCGATCAGGGCTGTGAGAAGGAGGTAGCGGCGCTGCATCGTTCTCTCCTTGGGCGGTCTCCCTAGTGGCCACTTGGGCTGGCCGCCCGGGTTCAAGCAGGTCTTGCGCGCCAGGGCTAGCCTGGTTCACCCCGTCGCACCTTGTTGAGCACGCGCTCCAAGGTGAGCGGCGGCACGAAGGACGACACGTCCCCGCCCAGCCGCGCAATCTCCTTGACGAGGCTCGACGAGATGAACTGGTGGCGCTCGCTGGCCATCAGGAACACGATCTCGATCTCCGGGTCGAGGCGGTAGTTCATGCCCGCCATCTGGAACTCGTAGTCGAAGTCCGTCACCGCGCGCAGGCCGCGGATGATGACCTGCGCGCCCGCTTGCCGCGCGAACTGGACGAGCAAGCCCTGGAAGCTCACGACCTCGATCGCGGTGCCCGTGCGCCGGGCGATGAGGTCCGCCTCGGCGCGGACGAGCTCGACGCGCTCGTCGAGCGTGAACAGCGGTCCCTTGCCCACGCTCTCGGCGACGCCGATGACGAGCCGGTCGAGCACGCGCGCCGCGCGGCCGATGATGTCGATGTGCCCGTTCGTGATCGGATCGAACGTGCCGGGATAGACGCCGGCGCGCTCAGGCATCGTCGCTCTCGGGGGGGGTCTCGGGAACGATCTCCGGGACGCCCTCGCCGTCCGGGTCCACCACGAGCGACACGGTGGTCACGTGCTCGCCCTCGCCGACCCGGAACAGCATCACGCCCTGGCTCGCCCGGCCCGTGACGCGCACCTGGTCCACGGGCACGCGGATCAGGCGCCCGGCATCGGTCACGAGCATCACGTCGTCGCCGTCGCGGACCGGGAAGCTCGCCACGACGGCGGCGCCGTTGCCGTTGCGCGCGGCGAGCAGGATGTTGGTGATCCCCTGCCCGCCCCGGCCCGTCACGCGATAGTCGTAGGCCGACGACCGCTTGCCCAAGCCGCCGCTGGTCACGGTGAGCAGGATCTCCTCCTGCTCCGCCAGCTCCGCGACCCGCTCGGGCGGGAGCGTTATGTCGGCGACCTGCTCCCCCAGCTCCTCGGCCTCCGCAGCCACCTCGGCAGCGGGCTCGACGGAGGCCTCCTCCTCCACCCGGCGCCGGGCCTGGCGCAGGAAGGCGGCGCGCTCCTCCGTGGTGGCGTCCACGTGGCGCAGGATGGAGAGGCTGATCACCTCGTCCCTGCGTCCCAGCCGGATGCCGCGCACGCCCGAGCTGTCGCGCCCGCTGAACACGCGGAGTGCGTCGCTGGTCGCCTGGAACCGGATCGCCCGGCCCAGCTTTGTGGCGAGCAGCACGTCGTCGCCCTCGCGGCAGGTCGCGACGCCAATGAGGCGGTCGCCCTCATCAAGCTTCATGGCGATGAGGCCAGAGGCGCGCACGTTGCGGAAGTCGGAGAGCTTGTTGCGCCGCACGCCGCCGCTCGTCGTCGCGAAGACGAGGTGCAGCCCCTCCCACAGCGTCTCGTCCTGGGGCAAGGGCAGCACGGCCGTCACCTCGTCGCCGCCCAGCTCCGGCAGCAGGTTCACGAGCGCCCGGCCCTTCGCCGCCGGGCTGGCCTCGGGCAGGCGCCAGACCTTCTCGCGATACGCCTTGCCGCCGCTGCTGAAGAACAGGACCCACTGGTGCGTGTGCGCGTTGAAGCTGCGCGTCACCACGTCGTCCCCGCGCGTCGTCGCCGCACTCCGGCCGCGGCCGCCGCGGTTCTGGGCGCGGAACACGTCGAGCGGCGTCCGCTTGATGAAGCCGTCGCGGGTGATGGTCACGACCATCTGGCCCGGCTCGATCAAACTCTCCTCGTCCTGGTCGGCGACCGCGTCCACGATCTGGGTGAGGCGCGGCGAGGCCAGCTCGGCGCGGACAGCCAGCATCTCGTCGCGCATCACCTCCAGCCGCCGCGGGCGGCTCGCGAGGATGGCGAGCAGCTCCTCGATGCGCGCCGCGACCTCGGCCATCTCGGCCTGAATCTTCTCGCGTTCCAGCCCGGTGAGGCGTTGCAGGCGCAGGTCCAGGATGCCGCGGGCCTGGGTATCGGTGAGGCGCACGCGGCCGTCCACGACCTGGTTGCCGGTATCGGCCACGAGCGCCAGCAGCGGCGCCACGTCGGCGACCGGCCAATCCCGCGCGAGCAGCGCCACCCGCGCCGTAGCCGCATCGGCGCTCGCGCGGATCAGCGCAATCACCTCGTCGATGTTCGCGACCGCCAGCGCCAGGCCGATGAGCAGGTGTGCCCGGTCCCGCGCCTTCCCCAGCTCGAAGCGGCTGCGCCGGAGGATCACGTCCTCGCGGAAGGCGATGAAGCACTGCAGCGCGTCCTTGAGGCCCATCAGGCGCGGCCGCCCCTGGTCGAGCGCCAGCATGTTCACGCTGAATCCGGTCTGCAGCTGCGTGAAGCGATAGAGCTGGTTGAGCACCACCTCCGGCGTCGCGTCGCGCTTCAGCTCGATCACGATGCGCATGCCGTCGCGGTCGCTCTCGTCGCGGATGTCGGAGATGCCCTCGACCTGCTTGGCGCGCACCAGCTCGGCGATGCGCTCCTGCAGCGTCGCCTTGTTCACCTGATAGGGGATCTCGGTGACGACGATGGCGTCGCGGTCGCGCCTGATCTCCTCGATGCTCGCCTTCGCGCGGAGGATGACGCTCCCGCGCCCGGTCTCGAAGGCGCTGCGGATGCCGGCCCGGCCCAGGATCAGCCCGCCCGTCGGGAAATCGGGGCCGGGGACGATCTGCATGAGCTGGTCGAGCGAGACGCCGGGCTCGGCGATGATCGCGAGCGTGGCGTCTATGATCTCGGTCGGGTTATGGGTCGGGATGTTGGTCGCCATGCCCACGGCGATGCCGTTGGCGCCGTTGATCAGCAGGTTCGGGTAGGCGGCGGGCAGGACACGCGGCTCCTCCGCGCTGTCGTCGTAGTTCGGCCCGAAATCCACCGTGTCCTTGTCGATGTCCGCGAGCAGGTGGGTGCTGGCGCGGGCGAGGCGGACCTCGGTGTAGCGCATGGCCGCGGGCGGGTCGCCGTCCACGGAGCCGAAATTGCCCTGGCCGTCGATGAGCGGCACGCGCATGGAGAAGGACTGCGCCATGCGCACGAGCGCGTCATAGATCGAGGCGTCGCCATGGGGGTGATACTTGCCCATCACGTCGCCGACGACGCGCGCCGACTTGCGGTGCGGCTTGTCCGCCGTGTAGCCGCTCTCCTGCATGGCGTAGAGGATGCGCCGATGGACGGGCTTGAGCCCGTCGCGGGCGTCCGGCAGCGCGCGGCTGACGATGACGCTCATTGCGTAGTCGAGGTAGGAGCGCCGCATCTCCTCCTCGAGCATCACGGGGGGTGATGCCGGCGTCTCTGTGGTATCACTCACGATCAGTCTGCCTAGTCCTGCCTGCTTATGGTCCTACCGAACGGCTAACCCGTTCCATCACGCCCGGCCTGGTACCGGGCATCCATGTCTCCGAGATGGAGGAACATACCCTGACGCGGAGCGCCGAATCTGGCCTCCGCCACGGCATCTTACATGGTGTCTCAACCTTCCGGAACCAACCTAGGCTGTCACAGTCGCTGTGCTCAGAACTGATTTGGGCATAACCGAGAAAGAGGGTCGAGGACGGCCGAGCCTTCGCCATCACGTGTTCTGATCAAGCTGGTTGCAGATTGCTGTACAAGCCTTTCAGCCGCTTTCCCCGCAGAATTTCCAATGGGGAGACGTGAATTCTCGTTGACAAGACCGGCATCCCAAGGCAAATTGTAGACCGCCCCGCCAAAGATATGGCGGGGCGGCCCTGAAACCACGGACGGGTATGTCCTGGAAAGCCTTCCTGTCCGCAGCCATTGAGGGATATGATGAGTGCTTCCAGCTCGATCAAGCTGCCTATCACCTGCATCCGCGGGCATTCGGGCCCGCATATGCAATCGTTCCAGACAGTTTGCCTTCCAAGCCAGCTTCTCTCGGTACCTTGGCCACGACCCGCGGCCGAGCAACTGGCGCAACCTGCCATCGACCCTTCGCCAGGCGTACGAGGAATATCAGCGCAAGACGAAACTTGCTCGTGCCGAGAGTATCAGCAAGTATATTCGCGAGCGGCTCTCGCCCAATGCAGTCCCTGAACATGTCGGCGGCTTTCCAAGCCTGAGCATCGGTGTTACCGACGTACCCGTCTTCGAACCGCTCCGCCAGCGTGCGGGCGTGACAATTGCGGATGGTGTTCCTTTGGACGATTCCGTTGGAACACTTTACCTCGACGTTGGCGCGAAGCACGTCCGCATGTTGCTCGACGGTCTGGCTCGGTACACAGGCGCCATGGAGTTGGTCGATGCGGGCGAGGATGTTGATGACTGGTTCTCGTTCGCGCTGACGATTTACGCCCCGACGGCCTCCCGAGGCTCTCTCAACCTGCGGACGTTGTCCCAACTCTTCTTCGACTTCAACTATCGCGTGACGCGCGTGCCGCCATCCCTAGCGCTCGCACTGGATCAAGCTGGGGTATACTCGCAGATTGTAGAGTGGCTGAAGGATCAGCCCGTCATCACAGACAATGGGGGTATGCAGCAATCAGGCGCTAGCCTCGGGACGAAGTCCACCGCCTTCGTCGTGCGCCGCGTCCTACATGGGTTCGTCACGATCGCTGCCGAAGGCGAGAAGGCGCTCAACAAGGGTTCGAAGAACCAGGACATCCGCAACCCGCGAACCACGCAAGAGAACATGTGGAACACTGCGGAGAAGATCCGCGACTTCCTCTCCCGCTTCGCGACCGCTATGGGAAATCGTTTCGTGGAGACCGACAGCATTCACCTGACCCGGCTCGGATGGGAAGCAATCGGCATGATCGTGCACGATGCCGTCATCCGTGCCGATATGTCGGAGGCCGACCTCGACCGCTGCGTCGCTGCGCTGGCAGCAATCGATTGGTCGCGGACCAACCGCGACTGGTTCGGAATGATTGGCATCGCGGAGCAGGATGAGCAGGGTAATCCGATCCTCGACGCGAACGGTCGCGAGCGTGTCGTCATTACTGGTGGCAAGGGTGACCAGGGCTTGCGGCGTGCGATCAGTTACTTGCGCCGGAAGACAGGCGTGCGCCGGGCGTCGAAGAGCGAAATCGCCGCATTCGGCGATGAGGAGCAGCAGGACTTGCTTGAGGAGGTTGCGTAATGACGTTCACCGGAGGAACGCTCCCTGGACCTCACGCGGGAGATATGTCGCCGCTCACCGCAGCCCTGAGACCGAAAATCCGTTTGGAACCCGCACAACGGGCGCAAGCGCGGCGGTTGCGTAAGAAGGGTTGGGAGATTGTACGGATAGCTGCACGGCTGGGTGCCCCAGTCGAGGAGGTCGAGCTTGCGCTCACCACGATCCGCACCCTTAACCCGTCGCCCACGCGAAAGTCCTTAAACGGCACCGTGGAGGCTCACGCGTTCGTCTTGGGCGAAGCCGAGCACGGCGAGGCGATATGGCAGACGATAGATCGCCTCTTTGCTGAACTCGCCTTCCGCCGCGCTGCTGCGGGCGCGCCTATAAGCCGGCCGAGGTGAAGTCGGTTTGGCGGGGCTCGCACGATGCAGCCCCGCCAACCGAAACCGGCCAGGGTTCCTTTCGCAGACCGTTGCCTTTTACAGAAGTTCGTACTTCACGTCAGTTGCCATGCGAGCGCAACCATCTCGTTTCGACTTAAAACGGTATCTCGTCGTCCAGGTCGCTGCCGCCGCTCGGCGCCTCCCACGACGGGCCGCCACGATCGCCGCCATCGCCCGCGGCGCCCGATGCACGCACGACCCCCCGACGCACGCGGGGACGGACGCGCCTACGCCACCTCCCGAAGCTTGGCCCGCGCCGCCTCGGTCAGGAAGCGCGAGCAATTCGTGGTCGCCCGGTCTATGGCGTCGAGCACATCCTGGGGAAGCATCACGTTGACCCGCACGGCGGGAGCCGGCTTAGCGGGCACATCCACCAGGAAGGCCACGGCCTCGCGGTTCTCGGGCGTGGCCATCACCGCGTCCAGGCCGGACGGCTCCGGGACCGCCTCGCCGTCCTCCATGCCCTCGACGTGCAGCGCCAGCGGCTCAGCCGCCATGCGGCGCGCCTCGTCCAGCGTCCGGCCCGCGGTCACGCAACCAGGGAAATCGGGGAAGTCCACCCCGTAGTCGCTCGCCCCGTCCTTGCGCAGCAGCGCGATGTAAGCGGTCATAGTCTCGGCCCTCTCAACTCAACCGTCTAGTATGCCGGATCAGAAGTTCGTCGGCCCTTGCCGGCGTGCCTCTGATCGGTCGGCATGCTGAAAACAAAGAGTCTAGTGGCTCGAAATCGGAGTTCGCCAGCATGGCGAACTTCGAATTCGGGACACTAGGCCGCTGCCTGCGCCGCCGCGACCGCCTCCGCGACCGCCTCCGGGCTGCGCGCGATTACCAGCAGCAGCGTGCGCGCGGCTGGATCGGGGCGGCGCAGCCCCTGCTCCCAGTCGCGCACCGCCGCGACCGCGAGGCCGAACCGCTCTGCGAACGCCGGGCGGCTCAAGCCCATCCGCTCCCGTGTGGCGCGCACGTCCACCGCGCCGGGCGGCAGGTGCACGCGCGCCGGCTCCATCTCGCCGCGCAGGATGGCGGCGGCTTCCTGCATGGAGGCGATCAGCTCGCTGGTGATGTCGGTCGGCTCGGTTGCCATCGCTTTATCTCCTTTGCTGCGCGGCCGCCTTGAACTCGGCCACGACCGCCGCCATCGCCCGCGTCTGCTCCGGCGTCGGATTCACCAGTTCATTCTTGCCGTAGATCAATAAGGCGAGGATCGGCATCGCTTCGTCGAACACGTAGTAGATCACGCGGAATGCACCGCGCTTGCCGCGCCCCTCCGGGGCGAAGCGCAGCTTCCGCACGCCGCCGGTGCCGGGGATCACGTCGCCCGCGAGGGGATCGCTCGCCAGCACTGTGACCAAGTCCGCCCGGTCCTCGCGAGAGAGCAGAGCGTCCGCTCGCCGGGAGAAGATCGGCGTCTCGAGGACCGCGTGCATCTCCGCTCCTATACAGCACTGCTGTATTTCCTTCAATTACGAAATACCGCGCGAGCATCAGGGGAGCATCCCCTCCAACTCCCTCATACTCTCCCTGATCTCGTCCTCCAGCCTCACCAACTCCGCCAAGATCTTCCGCGGCGCGCGGTGCACGACCTCCTCCCGCGCCGCTTCCTTGTAGCGGTTCAGCGACAAATCCCACCCGGCCGCCGCGATCTCCGCCTTCGGCACGACGAAGCTCCGCGCCGTGCGCGGCCTCTCCCGCTCCGCCTCGTCGCGCTGCGCTTAGCGCGCCAGCACGTCCGGTAGCTTGTTCTTGGCGTGCTCGGCCTCGTCTAGCGCCTCGCTCGAACCCCCCATCGCGCTCGCACGAGCAGAAACCCAACCGTGGCAATCGCGTCACAGCGCGCGCTCACGGCCCGACGCGATCACGCAGCACTTGACGCCCCTGGGCCACAAACCCCCAATTCGCCCCCATGTCCTCCACCCCCGCCCTCCTCGACCCAGCCGACCGCGCCCGCCAGCGCGACGAGGACGCGCAATACTACCGCCAGGTCCTGCACAAGTTCATCGCCATGGGCACCGACCTCGCCGAGGCCGTCCACCGCCAAGCCCTGGCAGAACCCGCCGCCGCCGCCCAAAGCGCTCCCCAGACCCAGCCCGAGGACGAGCCCGCAGCACCCAGCCCCAGCCCGAGCCAAGCGATCACCTTCGACTGCCTCGCCCGCACCGTCCGCCGCACCATCGCGCTTGCCCGCAAGCTCTCCGAGCCCGCCCGCGAGGCGCCCAGCCCGAAGCTCCACCTGAAGGAGTGCCCAAATGAGCGCCGCACGGACCGCGCCGAGACAGCCGCCCTCCATGCCGAGCCGTGGGCCGAGCCGTGCGAGCGCCCCGAGGGAGCCGATTGCGACGCCGACGAGGACCTTGACGACGACCTCGACGAGCAGTCACTCGCCGACCTCATCGCGAGCCTGCGCCACGACACCGGTCTCGCCACCCTGACCGACGCCGAGCTCCGGCAGCATCCCACGCCCCCAAAGGCGCAAGGAAGCGCATACGAGGGCGTCCCAAGCGAGAGGTGCGACCGCTGCGCCCGGACCTCCAGAGCAAGCACACGAGCAGGGAGCACTGACCACCCCGACTCGGCACCGTCACGCCCCGGCACCGGCCCGCCGGACCCCTGATCCGGGTCCCCGGCCGCGAAAAATCTCCCGAACCTTAGAACGGTATCTCGTCGTCCAGATCGCTGCCGCCGCCCGGCGCATCCCAGGACGGAGCGCCACCGCGCCCGGCGCCGGCCGGCGCCCGCTCGCGCGGGGCGGAGGGGCGCGACTGGAAGCCGCCGCCCTCGCCACCGAAGCTGCCCGCGCCCTCGCTGTCGCGGTTGCTGTCGAGCAAGGTCAGCTCGCCGCGGAAGCGGTCAATCACCACCTCCGTCGTGTATTTCTCCTGGCCCTGCTGGTCGGTCCACTTCCGGGTCTGCAAGCTGCCCTCGACATAGACCTTGCGGCCCTTGCGCAGGAACCGCTCCGCCACGTCCGCCAGCCGCTCGTTGAAGATGACGACCTTGTGCCACTCCGTGCGCTCCTTGCGCTCGCCGGAGGCCTTGTCGTTCCACGTGTCGCTCGTGGCGAGCGTCAGGTTCACCACCTTGCCGCCGTTCTGCATAGTGCGGCTCTCCGGGTCCTTGCCCAGATTGCCCACCAGGATCACCTTGTTCACCGAACCAGCCATTGCGCTCCACCCTCCAAGACTCGCGCGAGCATACCGGCCCGGCCCCATTACAGCCAGACCATCACAGCCAGATACGGGGTTCCATCCTTCCGCGCGAGATGCCACATATGGGGTGAACAACCCCAGAACACCAGGGCTTCCCCCCGACATGACAGGCCAAATCCACGTCCGCGGCGCGCGCGAGCACAACCTGAAGGACGTGGACGTTCGCATCCCCCGCGACGCCCTCACCGTCATCACCGGGCTGTCCGGCTCGGGCAAGAGCAGCCTCGCCTTCGACACCATCTACGCCGAGGGCCAGCGCCGCTACGTAGAGTCCCTCTCCGCCTACGCGCGGCAATTCCTGGAACTCATGGGCAAGCCGGACGTGGACGGCATTGACGGCCTCTCGCCCGCGATCTCCATCGAGCAGAAGACCACCAGCCGCAACCCGCGCAGCACGGTCGGCACCGTCACCGAGATCCACGACTACATGCGCCTGCTCTGGGCGCGCGTCGGCGTGCCCTACTCGCCCACAACCGGCCTGCCCATCGAGGCGCAGACGGTGAGCCAGATGGTGGACCGCGTGCTCGCCATGCCGGAAGGGACGCGCCTGCTGCTGCTCGCCCCCGTCGTGCGCGACCGCAAAGGCGAATACCGCAAGGAGCTGGCCGATCTGCAGCGCCGCGGCTTCACGCGGGTGAAGGTGGACGGCACGCTCTACGAGATCGGCGACGTTCCGAGCCTCAACCGCAAAGTCAAGCACGAGATCGAGGCCGTCGTGGACCGCATCGTCGTCCGCCCCGGCCTGGAGCAGCGGCTGGCCGACTCCTTCGAGACCGCCCTCGCCCTCTCGGACGGCGTCGCTTACGCCGAGGACGCAGACACCAGCGCCCGCACCGTGTTCTCCTCGCGCTTCGCCTGTCCCGAGAGCGGCTTCACCATCGAGGAGATCGAGCCGCGCCTGTTCAGCTTCAACTCGCCCCACGGCGCCTGCCCGGCCTGCGACGGCCTCGGCGTCGAGAGCTTCTTCGACCCCCACCTCGTCGTCCCCGACGAGCGGTGTTCTCTCGCGGACGGCGCCGTCGCGCCCTGGATCGGCGCCCAGTCCCCCTACTACGACCAGACCCTCCAGAGCCTCGCCCGGCACTTCAAGGTGCGCACGAGCACGCCGTGGCATGACCTCCCCGACCGGTTCCGCGACGCGATCCTGAACGGTACCGGCACCGAGCCGGTCGAGTTCAGCTACAAGGACGGCGTCCGGAGCTACACGGTCAACAAGCCGTTCGAGGGCGTGCTGCGCAACTTGCAGCGGCGCTGGCAGGAGACCGACAGCGCGTGGGTGCGCGAGGAGCTGTCCCGCTACCAGGCCGAGAAGCCCTGCGCCGTCTGCAAGGGCGCCCGCCTCAAGCCCGAGGCGCTCGCGGTGCGCGTGGCCGGCTCGAACATCGCCGAGGTCAGCGACCTGCCCATCGCCCGCGGCCGCGCGTGGTTCGCCGGCGTCCTCGCCCAGCTCACGCCGCAGCGCCAGGAGATCGCCCGGCGAATCCTACGCGAGATCGAGGAGCGGCTGCAGTTCCTCGTGGACGTGGGCCTCGATTACCTCACCCTCTCCCGCGGCGGCGCCACGCTCTCCGGCGGCGAGAGCCAGCGCATCCGCCTCGCCTCCCAGATCGGCTCCGGGCTGACGGGCGTGCTCTACGTGCTGGACGAGCCGAGCATCGGGCTGCACCAGCGCGACAATGAGCGCCTGCTCGGCACGCTTCGCCGGCTCAAGGCGCTCGGCAACACGGTCCTCGTCGTCGAGCACGACGAGGACGCGATCCGTGCCGCCGACCACTTGATCGACATGGGGCCGGGCGCCGGCACCAACGGCGGCCACGTCGTCGCGGAAGGCACGCCGGCCGAGGTCGCGGCCAATCCTCAGAGCGTCACCGGCGCCTACCTCTCCGGGCGCCGGGCGATCCCGGTCCCCGCCCAGCGGCGCCCGGCCGACCCGGCGCGCAGCGTCCGCATCGTCGGCGCGCGCGGGAACAACCTCAAGAACGTGACTGCGGAGATCCCGCTCGGCACCTTCACCTGCATCACCGGCGTCTCGGGCGGCGGCAAGAGCACGCTGGTCGTGGACACGCTCTACAAGGCGGCGTCGCGCCGTCTCATGGGGTCGGGCGAGGTCCCGGCGCCGTTCGACCGGATCGAGGGACTGGAACTGCTCGACAAGGTCATAGACATCGACCAGTCGCCCATCGGCCGCACGCCGCGCAGCAACCCGGCGACCTACACCGACCTGTTCGCTCCCATACGCGACTGGTTCGCCGAGCTTCCGGAGAGCCGCGCCCGCGGCTACAAGTCGGGGCGGTTCAGCTTCAACGTGAAGGGGGGCCGCTGCGAGGCCTGCCAGGGTGACGGGCTGCTCAAGATCGAGATGCACTTCCTGCCCGACGTGTTCGTGACCTGCGACACCTGCAAGGGCGCCCGCTACAACCGCGAGACGCTGGAGATCAAGTTCAGGGGCAAGAGCATCGCCGACGTTCTCGCCATGACGGTGGACGAGGCCGCGGGCTTCTTCAGCGCCGTGACGCGCATCGGCGACCGCCTGAGCATCCTGCAGCGGGTGGGCCTCGGCTACATCAGCCTGGGGCAGCAGGCGACGACGCTCTCCGGCGGCGAGGCGCAGCGGATCAAGCTGTCGAAGGAGCTGGCGCGCCGGGCGACGGGGCGGACGCTCTACATCCTCGATGAGCCAACAACGGGGCTGCACTTCGAGGACGTGCGCAAGCTGCTGGAGGTGCTGCACGCGCTGGTGGACCAGGGCAACACGGTGCTCGTGATCGAGCACAATTTGGAGGTCATCAAGACAGCCGACTGGGTGCTGGACCTCGGACCCGAGGGCGGCGAGGGCGGCGGCCGAGTTGTCGTCGAGGGCACGCCGGAGCAGGTCGCGGCGGATCCGGCGAGCTACACGGGGCGGTTTCTGGCGCCGCTGCTGCCGGGCAAGCTGCGGCGGAGCGCATAAGAGAAGGGCGGCACCCGCAGGTGCCGCCCCTCCTTCAGCGTGCGTCAGGTGGGACTAGTGCGCCTTGCGGCGGCGTGCGAGGCCGAGGCCGAGGAGCCCGGCGCCGAGGACGGCCATGCTGGCCGGCTCGGGCACCGGCGAGGGACTATCCGGCGGCACCGCGAGCGTGCCGGCCAGCGACACCGAGTAGCCGCCCGAGCCGTTGCCGCTGCGCGTCAGGTCGAGGCGCAGGCTCGCCGCCTCGTTCGGGTCATAGGACCCGAACTCCGGCGTGTAGGTGCCGAGGAAGTAGAGGTCCAGGAACCCGGTCGTGCGCGTGATCACCTGCACCGTGCTCGCCGTGAACGTGCCGAACGCGGACGCTGCCCCCGAGCCGGTCACGGTCAGGCTCGACGCCCCGCTGCCCATGCCCGAGGGAATGCTGATCGGGCTGGGGCTGAAGGTGAGCAGCTGGGTCAGGCCGGAATTGCCGCCCGTCAGGCCGAGGAAGCTGCCCGAGCCGACCGAGTAGAAGCCGTTGCCCGGCGCGGTGAAGCTGGTCACCGCGCTCAGCGAACCGGGGTCGGGCGAGACACCTCCCGAGCCCAGGGTCAGCGACCCGTTGAGCGGCACCGCGCCAGCCGCCCCAGCCCACACCAGAGCCGCCGCCGCAACGCCCCATTTCGTAACAGAACTCAGCATGTCCCACTCCGCTTCACCACCGGGAGGCAATCCGTGCCGCCCACGCCACCACAGAAGCAATCGCCGTGCCAGGTTAGGGTTCTACAATGTCGTCAATGCGTTAGGCAAATGCCGCCCGTCGAGCATCACGGCGAGTGTAAAATCCACCGACTCTTTGCTGAACCTGTTCGACGACGGGCCGCGCCGCTCACGGCCTGCCACGCGCAGCGGCGGCGGTGACGGCGAGCCGGTCGGCGACGCCGCGAGGCCGCCCATCCTTGCCGCCACGGCGCAGGTCTCGCCGGGCGAGCGTGGCGACGAGCACGGCGCTCAGCGCCCGGCGTGGCACTTGCTCGTGGCCGCGCGCCGCATCTCCCTCGGCGAGCCAGCGCCGCCCCTCGGCCTCCAGCACGACACGGGGGTCGCCGGCGCCGGGCGGCGGCAGAACGGCGCGGCCGCTTGCGGCGAGGGCGGCACCGTGGCGCAGGATCCCTGCCGCACCGTAGGCGGCGCCGTAAGCGCGCGCGGTCGCCAACGCATCCCCCTCCGCTCCGAGCGCGCGCGCGGCAGCCACGGCAATGCCGCCGGCCGTCACGAGGACGTAGTCCCGCCACTCCTGCAAGGTCGTGCTCTCGCCGGCCTCCGCCTCGCGCCCGTCCACCATCGCGAGCAGGTCGGGGCGCGCGAGGCGCCCGTCGTCCAGCGCCGAGCTGAGCGGCGAGGCGATCTCGTGCGCCCGGCGCGCGCCTTCGATCACCTCGCGCCACCATTGCAACCGCATCAAGGCAACAAGCGGCTCGCGCGCCGCCTCCCTAGAGCGCGCGATCTCGTGATTGAAGGCGTAGAGGAGGAACAAAGTCTCCCGTGCGTCCGCAGGCGCGAACAGAGCGGTCAGAAAACGGTCCGGATCATGCCTGCGGGTGATCTCACCAGGGCGTGACAGCATGAGCCGCAGATGGCGGCAGCGGAAGGCGGCGGCAACCTTGACGCCCGGCGCGGGTGGTGGCCAAGGTTCGGCCCCCTCACAAGTGGAGAGACGCCATGGCTTTCGAGCTGCCTCCCCTGCCCTACTCTCACGGCGCCTTGGCCGGGCGCGGCATGTGCCAGGAGACCCTGGAGCTGCACCACGACAAGCACCACCAGGCCTACGTCACTGCGCTCAACGGCTTCGTCGAGAAGGACCCGTCGCTGCAGGGCAAGTCGCTCGACGAGATCGTCAAGATGACGCATGGCCAGGCCGACAAGGCGCCAGTGTTCAACAACGCGGGCCAGCACTGGAACCACACGTTGTTCTGGCAGATGATGTCGCCCGAGGGCGGCCGCATCCCAGCCAAGCTGGAGAAGAAGCTCACCGAGGATTTCGGCAGCGTCCAAGCGTTCAAGGACCAGTTCAAGACCGCGGCGACGGGGCAGTTCGGCTCTGGCTGGGCTTGGCTCGTGCAGGGTCCGGACGGCAAGCTCAAGGTGACGAAGTCGCCGAACGGCAGCAACCCGCTCGCCACCGGCGAGGGCAAGGCGCTGCTCGGCGTGGACGTGTGGGAGCACAGCTACTATCTCGACTTCCGCAACCGCCGGCCCGACTACGTGCAGAACTGGCTCGACAAGATCGCCAACTACGAGTTCGCCGAGAGCCGGATGAGCTAGCCGATCGGACGCTCTGCGCTCCGATGCTGACCGTCCCCTATCGCCGTAGCCGTCCCCGGACTTGATCCGGGGATCGGGCCCAGCCATCCACGACTTCGCCGCGCGCCTGAGGTCGTGGAGGCTCGGATCGAGTCCGGGCATGACGATGCGGGGAGGACAAGGCACGAGTTAGGCGGCGGCTCAGGCGTCACGGCCGTCCGTCGCGCCGAAGGACGAAGAGGCCCGGCGCGCCCTCGCCCGCTACCGGGCGGCAGCGACCGGGCTGCTCCTGTTCATGGTTGCCGTCATGCTCGGGAGCTACGCGCTCCCGCCAGGCTGGCTGCGCTCGCTGCTCGAATCCGGTGCCAAGGCCGGCGTCATCGGCGGCCTTGCGGACTGGTTCGCGATCGTCGCCCTGTTCCGCCACCCGCTCGGCATCCCGATCCCGCACACGGCGATCCTGCCGCGTCAGAAGGCTCGGCTCGGGCGGGCGCTCGGACGCTTCATCGCCGGGCACGTCATCACCGGGGCGGAGGTGGGCCGCGTCGTCGCCCAGCTCGATCTGCCCACGATCTTCGCGCGCTTCCTCGAAGACCCAGTGGCGGCCCGGCCAGCCGCGGTAGAGCTGACGGCGCTTCTGCCTCGGCTGCTGTCCTCGGTCGAGGACGGCCGCGCGCGGCGGATGATCGCTCGCCTGGCGCCCCGGCTCGTCGGCGGCGCAGGCGCAGGCCGGGTAGTCGCCGGCGTGCTGCGCAGCCTGGTCGAGGGCGGCCGGCATCAGGAAGTGCTAGGCTTCGTGCTCGGCGAGCTGCGGCACGGCCTCGATGCGCGCGAAGCGAACCTGAGGACCTCGATCGAGGAGAGGGTCCGCGAGAAGGGCGGCGTCCTCGTCGGGTGGGCGCTCGGCGCGCAGATCGCGGCGCGGGTGATGGCGGCCGTGCGCGAGGAGCTCGACCGGGCGGGGCCCGAGGGCTCGGCGCTGCGCATCGCTTTCAACGAGTGGGCGCACCAGGAGATTGACAAGCTGGAGAGCGACCCGGAGCGCGCTCGCGAGATCGGCACGGCGCTGCGGCGCTTCGTCGGCCACGCCACGGTGCAGGCCTGGCTCTGGGACGTGTGGTCGCGGCTGCGGCTCGCGCTGGAGCAGGACGCAGCCAACCCGTCGGGCCGGACCCAGCAGCTTGCCGAGGGCGCGCTCGCCAACCTTGGCGGCGTGCTCGCGCGCGACCCGCAGGCGCGCGCGCGCCTCCAGGCCGCCGTCGAGAGCGTGGTCGCCACACTGCTGCCGAGCGCGCAGGCGCAGCTCTCCGACTTCATCGCGCGCGTCGTCGCCAACTGGGATACGGGAACGATCACGCGCCGCCTTGAGCTCTCGGTCGGCCGCGACCTGCAGTTCATCCGGGTGAACGGGACGCTCGTGGGCTTCCTCGTGGGCGCCGTGCTCTATGCCGGGCTGCGGCTGGTGTTCGGGACGGCGACGCCCTGAACCGCTTCCTGGAACGCGGTCCGATCAGATGGAGGCGAAGGCGCTGCCATGGCGAGCGCGGCGGCGAGGTCCTGCAAGTGGTAGGGCTTGTGCAGGACAGGCAGTCCGTCCGCTTCGGCGTTGCCCTGATAGCCGGTCGTGAGCAGCACGCGCAGGCCCGGATGGCGCCGCTTCGCCTCGCGGGCAAGCGCCGCGCCGTCCATCCCGCCCGGCATGATGACGTCGGTCAGCAGCAGGTCCACGCCCGAGGCGCCCGGCGCGTCTCCCGAATCCGTTTCGTCGAGCGCAGCGAGCGCCGCCGCCGCGTTGGCGACGCGCCGGGCGCGATGCCCGAGCTGGTCGAGAAGCGCGCATACGAGCTCCGCGACCGAGTCGTCATCCTCACACACCAGGACGGAGAGGCTGCGATCCGCTGGCGATAACGGCGGCGCCGGTGGGACTGGATCGGTCGGCAGCACGCCCGCGGCGACGGGCAGCAGCAGGCTCACCGTGGTGCCCCGCCCCGGGGCGCTCCGCACCTGCACCGCGCCGCCGCTCTGCCGCGCGAAGCCATAGACCTGGGCGAGGCCGAGCCCAGTTCCCTGGCCCGGCGGCTTGGTCGTGAAGAATGGCTCGAACAGGCGATCCACGATTTCGGGCGCCATGCCCGTGCCCCTATCGCTGACCGAGAGCCGCACGAACCCGCCATCCAAGCCGTCAGGATCGTGATCCGGCGCGAGCTGCACCGCCTCGGCCGCGATCAGCAGCTCGCCGCCGCCGGGCATCGCGTCGCGCGCGTTGAGCGCGAGGTTGAGCACCGCGAGTTCCAGCTCCGCCGAATCCGCGTGGATAGGGGGCAGGTCGGCAGCGAACCGCGTGCGCACGCGCACGTCGCCGCGCAGGGCACGGGAGAGCAGATGACGCGCCTGAGCGTCGAGCCAGGGGCCGAGCGCGATCAGCTCGGGACGCAGCTTCTGGCGCCGGGCGAAGATGAGCAGCCTGCGCGCCAATTCGGCCCCGCGCCCCGTCGCGTCGCGCATGGCCTCGATCAGCTTCAGCCGGTGTCCGGGACCGCCTTTGGCGCCGTCCGCGCGCTCCAGCAGCGCGAGGCCGCTCGTCACGACCTGTAACAAGTTATTGAAGTCGTGCGCAACGCCGCCCGTGAGCTGCCCCAAGGCCTCCAGCTTCTCCGCCCGGCGTAGCCGCTCCTCGGCTTGGCGCTGCTGCGTCACATCCCGCGCCATGCCCAGCAGGCGCGCGATGCGCCCGGCGGCGTCGCGGAGCGGAGTGACGATCACGTCGAAGGTCAGCGTCTTGCCGCGGGACGGTACGGTCGTCGTGTAACTGTGAGTTCGGCCCAGCTCGATGCAGCGGCGGAACTCCGCACGCGCGACCTCCGCAACCTGCGGATGATGGAACGCCTCGGGCGGCTTGCCAGCAATCTCCGCGCTGCGCACGCCCAAGATGCGCTCGGCCTCGGGATTGATGCCCTCGTAGGCCAAGCTGCCGCCCTCGGCCACGTTCACGACGAACAGCGGTTCTGGAAAACTCTCGAAGTAGGCGCGGAAGCGTGCCTCGCTCGCGCCCAGCTCGGCCGTCCGCGCCTCCACCCGGCGCTCCAGCTCCTGATTCAGCTCGCGCAGCAGCGTCACGGCCTCCTCACGCGCGGCGACCTCCTCGCGCACCTGCAGTTGGCGCCCCCGCGCGCGGAGGGCGGCACGAGCCGCGGTGGCCAGCGCCTCGGCTACGAGCGGCCGCTCCAGCAGGACCGCGTTGCCGAGAGAGTTGAGCAGCGCCGACTGCGCCGCCGAGCGGACGGCGCGTGGCATGCCGAGGACGAGGAAGGGCAGGTCCGACCAGCTCGGCTGTCCGGCGACCCAGGTCAGCAGCGCCCCGAGCGCAGGTCCGGCCAGGGCCTCCTCGGTCGCGACGACGGCGCTCGCCCGGTCGCCCAGTATCGTGACCAAGGTGGCGAGATCGGCGCAGCTTATGACCGTCGTGCCGAGCGCGGTGAGCACGTCGGCGATGACACCAGCATCCCGGCCGCGCGGGGCGAGCACGAGGATGCGCTGCGTCATCGCCTCACGCCTCGTCCAGCCCCGGCACGCCGAGCAGGATAGCACCCGGATCGCGAAGCTGCTCGCTCAGCTCCAGCCCGCCAGCATGGCCGATGAGCAGCTCGCGCACGGTATGCTCGTGCGGCAGCATTCGCGTCTTCGTCGCGTGGATCGCCCGGCGCACCTCGCCGCCGACCAAAAAGTAGCGCAGCACCAGCACAGTGTCGGCCAGGTAGCTCACGTCCACGGCAGAGATCTCGCCCGCGGCGCCGCGCAACCCGAGCACGAGCAGCGTGAGGCAGCCCTGCTGGTTGAGGTAGCTGAGCAGCTCATGAAGCTGCAGCAGCAGGAATCGCTCGCCCGGCATCGCCTGCAGGAACCCGTCGAGGCTGTCGAACACAAGCGCGCGCACCTTGTCCCGCTCGACGGCCTCGCGGACCTTCGCGATGAACTCCCCCGGCGAGAGCTCCGCCGGGTCAGCCTGGTGGAGCGCGAGCGTGCCTCGGTCGAGCCAGGGCTGCAGGTCGCAGCCGAGCGCCCGGCATCGGGCGAGCAGCGTCGAACGACCCTCGTCGAAGAGGCAGATCTGGCCGGTCATCCCGGCTTCCAGCAGGGCGACGAGGCAGCGGGTAGCTAGCAGCGTCTTGCCGGCGCCTGCAGGACCGGTGATGAGCAGGTTGGTGCCGGGCACCAACCCCCCGCCGAGCAGCGCGTCGAGCCTCGGCAGGCCTGTCGTGATGGGCGCGCCGAGGAAGGCGGTGCGGTGCTCGGCAGCGATCAGCCTAGGGAAGACGCGGATGCCGCCCGTGACGATCACGTAGTCGTGCCAGCCGCTGCGGAAGGTGCTGCCGCGCAACTTCACTACGCGCAACCGGCGGCGCTCGGTGCCGAACTCCTCGCCGACCTGCTCCAGCACGACGACGCTGTTCACCATGCTGTGGAGCTGCGTGGCACCCTCGCTGACAGTCTGATCGTCGAGCAGGAGGGCGGTGCAGCCCTGGGTGATGAGGAACTCTTTGAGCGCGAGCATCTGCCGCCGGTAGCGCAGCGGGTCCTGGGCAAGCACGCGCATCTCGCTGAGGCTGTCGAAGACGACGCGGATCGGACGGGCTTCGGTGACCTGGCGCATGACGGCGCGGATGGTCTCGCCGAGCTCGAGCTCGCTCGGCCGGAGCACGCTCTGCTCGGCCATTGGATCGAGCGCGGCCTCGCCGACCAGCTCGCGCAGGGCGAGGCCACCGAGGTCCCAGCCGTGGCTCGCGGCGGCGGCGTGCAGCTCATCCGCGCCTTCGGACAGGGTGAGGTATAAGCCGCTCTCGCCCTCGGCGAGTCCCGCAAGCAGGAACTGGAGCGCGAGCGTGGTCTTGCCGGTGCCGGGGCTGCCCTCGACGATATGGGCACGCCCGCGGACGAAGCCGCCGCAGAGGACATCATCCAGTCCGGCGATTCCCGTCTTCGCCCGCGCCTCATCCATCGAGCTGGCCTCCATCCCTCCTCAACAGGTTCTCGGGCACGAGGTTGCCGGAGGGGACCAGTGACGCTCACATCGTGTTCGGAAGGTTCTACGGTGCGTCTGGGCATCTTGGACCAGAGCCGCGGCGCATCCAGGCCGTTAACTGACAGAGAGCGCACGCGCGAAACTAGACCTCACAGGTCTGTGAGGTCTACTGCAACGCTCGCCCGTGATGTTGCTTAGAGCAGATCGCAGGACGCTTGGGACAAGCGTTCTGCGTGAAGATGCTCGTCAAAAAGAAGGCTACAGCACTTCGCGTCCCAACCGGGACGCGAAGTGCTGTAGTGCGGCGCTGCCGCCGTGCCCGACGCGCTCGCGGATGAGGCCGCGAAGTACCCTACCGCGCAGGCGCGCGGCCCGGCAGCCTGAATACGAAGCCTACTGCCGGCCGAAGCCGGAGGACTGGCGGAAGACCACTCCGCGCCCCTGGCGGCGTAGGCCGGCGCGCCAGCGGCGCCAGCGCAGCGTCGCCCAGGCCACGACCGCGGCGAGCAGCGCCACGGGGAGGAGCACGGCGGCGACCGAGATCGCGAGCGCGGCGATCGCGAGGCCGCCCGCGACGAGGGCGAGCAGTGCGGCGCCGACCAGGATGCGGAGCGACAGTGGCGGCCCGGCGACGCCCCGGAAGCGCCCGTCTGGCAGCATGTCGAGCAGGGGAGGACGACGCTCCATGCGGAGGCACGTGGCCACGCATCCCGGCCAGGTCAAGCCCTACCCGCCTTGAGCGTGCGGCGCTATATCGCGCCCATGCGCACGCTCATCCTCGCCGGTCTCCTCGCGGCCGGTTCCGCCTTCGCGCAGGCTCCCCCCGTCCGCGCCGACATCGGCGCCGATGCGGCCTGGGCACGGGCAACCGCGCCGGACCAGACCGTGGGCGCCGCTTACGCGACCCTGACCAGCCCAGTGCCAGACCGGCTCGTCGCCGTGCAGACGCCGATCACGCCTTGCGCCGAGCTGCACACGATGACGATGGACGGCGGCGTAACGCGGACAAGCGGGCCATGATGCGCCGCCGCCTCCTGCTCCTCGCGCCGGCCGGAGTTCTCGCCGGCGGGCTCGTGGGAGCCGGCGCTTGGTGGGCGACGCGCGCCGCTCCGGCGCCTACGATTGGCGGCCCGTTCCGCCTCCTGGACGGCGACGGACACGGCTTCACCGAGCATAGCCTCGTCGGCAAGGCATCGCTGGTCTATTTCGGCTACACGCACTGCCCCGATGCCTGCCCGACCGCGCTGCAGGACATGGCGAACGCCGTGGACAGGCTGACGCCCGCCGAGCGCAAGCAGGTGCAGATCGTGTTCATCACCGTGGACCCGGCGCGCGACACGCCCGCGGTGATGAAGAGCTACGCCAGCGCCTTCGGCCCCGAAGTCGAGGGCCTCACCGGTTCGCCCGGCGCCATTGCTCAGGCGGCGCGCGAGTATCGCGTGTATTACGCCCGTCACAACGAGAAAGGCGGCGACTACAGCATGGACCACAGCAGCATCATCTATCTCATGGACAAGCAGGGCCAGTTCGTGAGCGTCTTCACGCAAGAGACGACGCCTGACGAGATGGCGTCCGAGCTGCGGAAGGTCATAAGCTAACCGCCTCCATCGGCCGGGCACCTAATCCGCTGATTCAGGCTGCGGCACGCGGGCTTGCTCCGTCCGGACTGGATGAATGCGAAACAGGGCAGCCATATCGGAGTGGCTCACGAGCGTCAGCCGCTCGGGCAGAAGCTTCGTCAGCTCAGGAGCGCCGCCCGCGTCGAGAAGCAGGACGTAATCGAAGTTCCTCTCCCATCCAGCAACGTAGGGAGATTGGAGGCGTTCGGTCTGGGATAGCCGCTCGACGCCGAGCAGGTGGTAGCTCGGTACCTGGCCGCTCTGCATCGAGATCTGCCTGTAGGGTGGAAGAACCTGAAGCGGCTGCTGCCATGGGGTGGTGAACAGCAGCGGCCAGAACGCCTTGTGCTCAATCAGGAGCAGCGCGGCCATGTGGAACTCAGTGCGTGTCAGGGCGGTGATGAAGCGCCCGGCCGGAACCCGGTTCCAGTAAGCTGGGTTGTCCTTCGGTGTGACCGCGACGACCAGCACTCGGCTCCCCGGCCCTACGGAGACGATGCTCGCCCGCAACTCGCGTAGGTCCTCATTGTGCTGCGCCCATACCAACGAGAGCACTGTCAGGCGGGCAGCGAACAAGCATGTGAAGAAGGCGGTGGCGAGAACGGCGCAGCGCCGCGGTAGGCAGGACGGCGAAAACCCGGCAAACAGCAAGAACCCGAGCATGATCGGGAAGCGCGCATCGAGCCACCCACCGGCTCTCGCTCCGAAAGGACAGGCCGTGTAGAGCACGATGAGCACGGCCAGCGCGACGCGAACTCCGGACCGGCAGCGTTCCGTGAGCCGTGCGGCAACAAACATATACGAATAGGGGCACTGCGGCGGCCGCCGCGAGATCGAGCGGCAGGTTGTAGGTTAGGAACGGCTCGGCGAGATCGAACAGCTTCAGGCTGGCAGGCAGCCATAGAGCACCTGAAGCCAGCGACGGCTGAAGCGGCGAGCACGTGTAGAGCAGCAGCGCGGGCAGAAAGATCACTGCCGTCGGCGCCCGTCGGAGAGCGAGTCGCAGCATGGCAGCTTTGGGCGATCCAACCCGCCAGTGCAGCCAGAGTAGCTCGATCTCCTGGGCGGCGATCAGCACGAGAAGCAGCAGCACGCCGCCGAGATGCGCGAGGAAGGTGATCGCGCAAGCGGCAGCGCAGGCCAGCCCGGCGCGCACCGGCCGTCGATCCCCGAAGCGCGCCCAGAACGCGGCCGTCAGCAGCGCGAGGCCGACGCTGATCAGGAAGTTCAGGAAGCCGAGGAGGAGCACCGCATTGTAAGCGATCAGCCCGGAACAGAGCGGCCAGAGCCGCCATGTGCCGAAGGTCGCGCGGCTGTAGGCGAGCGTGCCGAGCACGGGCAGGAGCAGGGCAAGGCCGATCACCATGCGTCCGGCGATGTGCACCGGGAACACGCGCAGCAGCGGCGGCAGCACGAGATCGATGGCCAGGTTCGGGATGACTTGCCAGTGCGGTTCATACATCCGCGACAGCACCGCGTCCTTTGAGCCGAAAGCGAGCACGAAGGCTCGCGCCAAGTGATTGGGGTAATCGAGGAGCGGCGGCACGTCGGTCAGCAGCAGGGGCGCCAGGAGGAGCAGGCACAGGCCAAGATGAATCCCGCGCCACGTGACCCAACCTCTTGCGACCTGCAGTGGAGACGCCGCCATGAGCGGAGAACCTCGCGCGAGTGATGTCATTCGCGGGGCAGACCGCACGATTTGCCCCGCCCAGATCATTACCGGCGAATCATTGCGGAGCGATTAACAGTGCTCCGTTCTCCAGCGAGATTGCCCGAGGCTGCAAGAAGCCGCGTGCGAGCTCGCTAGGGGGGTGATGCTGGCAGGTGGACCGTGTGCCCCGCATACTCCTCAGTGCGGGGATAGCGCGTCTCGATAGCCCGATCGACGGCAGGCGTGTAGCGGCTATCGTAGAGGGGCATCCCACGTTCTCCCTGCGTGATGACGAAGGCGAACGCGCAAGCGTCAATCATGCTGACGATCCGCCGCTCATCCCATCGCCCGGGTACTCGCCAGCTCGGCGAAGATCGCTGGTTCCCAGGGTACCTCCTTCCCAGCCTTCATGAGCAGCACCATGTCATCCGACAGGATGGGCGCCTTCGCAGCCCTAATCCGTTCCAGTAGCGTGCCGAGCTGCTGCATCCGTGCCGGGTCGGCGGCGCCGAGGTCACGCGAGGCAGGCAGGACCAAGACCTGCGCCAGCAACGCCATGGACACTAGGAAGGCGGCAGCGCCCCCAGGGTAGGCCCCTCCCCCGCCCAGTCTCAGCGCCTGCTCGAGAATCCCCGCAGAAAGGATGCCGGTCAGCACGCTCAGGAGGCACATCCACTCGATCATGTAATTCATGTTGCCGCCCGCCTTGCCGAGCGTCAGCAACGTGCAGGTCGAGAGGCCGAGGTAGAGCGTCAGGATAGCCAGGCAGCGTGTCGCCTCGCTGGCGGCGAGGGTATGCCGGAAGGCCGCAAGGCTGGCCCAGGCGTGCTGGGACGCGAGGTGCCGCCATGTCGCGACGGCTCCGGCGACCGCAAGGAGCAGGAAGACGAGCTGCGGCGATGCCGCCAGGACCGCGTTGCCAGCAGCTTCCAGGCGGTAGCGATTGAGATTGTACAGGACGATGTGGCGCAGGAAGCCGCCATCCGTCTGCGAGGTCAGGACCAGCAGCGCCGCCGTCGCCAAGAGCAGGCCAAGGAACGACGCTCTGACCGTGCGCCAAGGCGTCGCCGCCAGCAGGACGGGCACGGTGGCCAGCGGCGCCGCAAGACTGGTCTGCTTGGTGTAGATGGCGAGGACGAACACGACCATGGCGGAGTAGAGCAGCCAAGGCCGCGCCAATGACCGCACAGCGCACCAGACACCGAGGAAGCTGAGCATGATCGCCAGCATGTCCACTCGCAGCATCGGGGACCAGATAACGACCGGCCAGAAGCAGAAGACCCCAAGCCCAGCGATGGCGGCGCCGAAGATGCTCGCGAGCCGTCCCACTCCCTCCCGCACGATACGGAAAGCGAGGGCGGCAGCCACCATCCCGATCCCGAGGGATGAGGCCAAGGAAATGCTTCGCCCGGCGGCAAGGACATCGAGTTCTCAGGAGCGCCGCGGCGTGAAGTAGGAGATGGTAGAGCGGCGGGTAGTGGAACACGATAAAGGGGAACTTGGTGATGTCACCATACATCCGCGCGCCTGGGATCAGCATGGCCTGCTGCCAGACGATGCCTTCGCCGTAGTCCAGCTCGTAAGGGTATCGGACAGCCGCCACCGCGTAGGCTAGATAGACGGCGAAGTGCGCGGCCATTGCCGCGACCGTGAGCGCGAACGCGGCAAGCACGCAGTGCCGGACCGATACTCCCGTTGCGGTCCCAGGCGCAGCCATGCGGCGCAGCACTGTCATGATCCGGCCGCCCCTGACCGCTCAGCGTCCAGGTCGTGCGCGCACGAGCATCTGCTTGCCCATCGGCTTGATCGGCGAGGCCAAGTATGCGCCGATCAGCCAGGGCCAGGCCGGCAGCCGCGACTTCACGGTCAAGGGCATGAAGCGAGGCACCACATCGAGCACCTGATACCCGTTGGCGGTCAGGAAGTCGGCGAGGCTGATATGGGAGTAGGCTGTCACATGCGTGTAGTCGTCCCAATAGTCCCGGTATGCGTAGCGGTAGTTCGGCTGCACGATGGTCAGCGTTCCCTGCGGGGAAAGCTTTCGCCGCAACCCGTCCAGCACGCGGGCGAAGTCCGACTGCGGAAGGTGCTCGAACAGGTTGCTGGCCAGGGCGAAGTCCACTTCCCCGTCCTGCAGGACGCCCAGGTCCATCACGCTGCCGATGATCGGCTCCACGCCGCGCGCCAGGAAACGAGGGAACTCGGGCCAGGTGTCGAGAGCGATGCGGCGCCTCGCTACCACTTGATTGATGAAGCCGCCATAGCCGCAGCCCATGTCCAGCACGCAGGCATCAGGCGGAACCAACCGGCTGAAGTGGAACCGCCATAACGCCCGCCAGACCACGTCCCGCTTGGCATCCGGGGTGAGGCGCGATTCGTGATAGCCTGCGTTCAACGGAGAACCTGCCGCCAGCCGAAGATGATGCCCAGGATCATGTGGCATCCCACCTTGAGCGCACGCAGGTTGCTGGCGTTGCCCCCCTTGCTGGCGCCCACGCGCGGGTGAAAGGTGATCGGGCACTCGACCACCAGGAGGTCGGAGCGCAGCGCCACGTCGAGGAAGTGGGCGTTGAACTCCAGGTTCACGCGCGGCTCCAGGACCGGCAACAGGCGGAGCAGTGCCTCCCGGCGACATAGCTTATACGTCGTGCCGACATCCGTGATCGTGCTCTTGCCAAGATGCTTGGCCTCCAGGAGCTTTCCAACGAACAGGTTGCCATAGTACATGAATGTGCTGAGCTGGGTCTCGTATTGCCGCAGCCGCTCGATCGTGCGCGTGCCGTTGACGATGTCTGCATGAGGTGCGTAGGCCAGGAACTTGTCGAGGTCGTGAGCCCGGAACGTGCGGTCACCCTCGCAGAGGACGATCAATTCAGTGTCGTCGAGCTTCACCGCTTCTGCGAGACAGCGATGGACGCAGTTCCCGTAACCCTGCCGCCTCTCATTGATGGTGATCGCACCCGCTTCCCGCGCACGCTCGAAGGTTGAGTCGGTGCTGCTATTGCTCACCACGATCACGTTGCGCACCAGCGGATGGGCCAGGAAGTCGCGCACGGCCGCCGCGATGCTCTGCTCGTCGTTGTAGGCGGTCAGGGCAACGGTTACTTGGTGGCCTTTAAGCGAATCGCACCGGACCTCCGCCGCACGCCGCTTGCCCGGGAACAGCACGAACAGGTCGGTCAGCATCAGTGCGAACCCGGCCATGACCGGCATGCCGCTGTGCCAGACGATCCACTCGTTGACCGGCAGCAGCGCCTGGTTCAGCCCGAGCATGTAGCGCGGGAACACCATCAGGATGCCGAACCCATACATCCCGAACCCCGCGCAGACGCAAACGACGCCATAGAGCAGCAGCGGAAAGCGCCGAACCTGCGCCAGCGCGTCCCGTGCCGCGTGGGGCAGCTTCGCGGCACGGTTGATGGCCGAAGCCTGGGTCACGTTTGCCTTCGCCTGATCGAGGTTGGCGCCTATTGGAAGCGCCAGCCTAGCTTGCATTGGTTGAGCAAACGTTACCTTGCATCAGCCGAGCGGGCCTGCTCGCTATCACCCCCGCCAATATACGTGCAGGCCTGGCGCGGCGAACACGGTCCAGCCCAGCACCGCGGCCACGACCACGATCTCAGACGGCGACCCGGTGCGGCAGAGCGGCACGGCGACGCTGCCGCGCAGCGGCCAGGCCAGCGGCAGCCCGGCGGGCGTGAGCAGGTCCGCGCCGAGGTGGGAGAGGTAGCCAACGACGAGCGGCGCCGACACCGCCCGGCTAATCCCGTGCGCGTGCAGCAGCAGCGAGGCGCCCAGCACGGCGAGCAGGGAGTGCGTCGCGCCGCGATGGCCGAACGCCGCTGCGAGCGGTCGCGAGAGCATCCGAAGCCGCCGCCCCACCCAGGATCGCGGATGATCGAGATCGGGCAGCAAGCTGCCGCCGGCCGCAAGGGCGAGCGCCGTCGGATCGAGCGCGGACGCGCCAAGGTGAGGCGCTGCCCAGGCCCATGCCGCCAGGCCAAGCGCCGCATGTGACCCCGCCAGCACGCCCTCAGGTGCCTCGATCGTGCAAATCCGGACCTCTACGCCGATCCCCCCACAGGGAGAGAGCGGCAACCTCTATTGCCCGGCTCGGATTCCGTGGACAAGCCTTCTCCATGCACAGCCCTCGCGCAAGCGCCGCACTGGGATGCCCCTGTGACCGGGCACGAGCTCGCTAAGGCTTCCTTAACCTGCGTCCGGCATGCTCGCCGCCTGATGAGTATCGTTCAGGACGAACCAGGCTGCGCCCGGCCGAGAGTTGACTGGTTCATGCTGGGATTCGGCTGCGCCGCGTCGCTGCTGGTCGCCGTCATGGTCTGGCGCGTGACTTGGGCGGTTGCCGAGCCCGCGGCCCGCGATGCGCTGCTCGTGCGCGCCACCATCAACCTTTGGGAGGGAGGCACGCTCGCGCGCGCTGGCCAGGTCGCGACGATCTTCGATCCCTCTTCATACTGGCACGCGCTCCAGGCGATTTTCGGCCATGGCTTCCCGCTGCGCACGTGGAGCTATCCGCCGACGATGCTCCTGCTCGCCGTGCCCTTGTCGTTCCTGCCCGTTATCGCCGCCTTCCTTGTCTGGAATGCGATAGGGACCGCTCTGCTCTGGCTTGGCGCACGGGCGGCCGGTCTGACGCGTTCGGCGAGCCTCCTCGCGCTCGCCAGCCCCGCCGCTCTGGGGAATTTGCTCGCTGGGCAGAACGGCACCCTATGCGCGGCGCTGCTGCTGCCAGGGCTGATGCTGCTGGATCGGCAACCCTGGGCCGCGGGGGCGCTGCTGGGCGCTCTCATCCTCAAGCCGCAGCTCGCCGTGCTGCTGCCGGTCTGCCTGCTCGCTTCCCGGAACTGGCGTGCCCTGGCCGCCGCGGCGCTGGTCGCGTCGGCGCTCGCGGGCCTGAGCGCACTCGCGTTCGGCCTAGGGAGCTGGACCGGGTTCATAACCCAGGTCATGCCGTTCATGCGCCGCGAGATCCTGGAAGCGCCTTGGTTCGGCGGCGCCTATCAATCGATGATGGCGACGCCCTTCATGGCCGTGCGCTGGGCCGGCGGGTCGCTCGGAACCGCCTACGTCGTGCAGGCTGTCTCCTCTCTGGGCGCCGTCGCACTGTGCTGGCGGGCATGGCGCCGGCCCGGCACGGACCCTCTGACGCGCGCCGCACTCACGCTCGCGCTCACCTTCCTGGCTACACCCTACGGCTATTCCTACGACATGCCCGCCCTCGCGGCGGCGCTGATCGGCCTCGCCGTCCGGGATGGGCCGTGGCGAGGCGAGGCGCGCGTCCTGTTCGCCCTTGCCTGGCTCTGGCCAGGCTGCAGTGGCTGGCTCGGAGCCATGCACATGCCGCCGCTCGGTCTCGCTACCGTCGTGTCTGCTGTCGCGCTGGCCCTGCGAGCGCAGCGCCGGGAGGGTGTCCCGGCCAGACTCGACCTCACCCCGGCGACGCAGGACCCAGCGGCCTTCACGACCTCGGTGGCGGCTTGAAGCGAAACAACCGGTAGGGCTGCGTGCGCGTGCTGCCCTTGGCGTGCCAGATCGCCATGTCCTGGATGTCGCTCGCGGTGACGAGCAGCGAACCGTCCGGCATCTCGGCCATGCTGTCGGGCCAGAGCAGCCGCTCGTCCTGCACCACGATCTGCAAGCTGTGATCCGGTCGGCGGAGCTTCACCGAGTTGTCTTCGGGGCTGGTCGTGTAGAACCGCCCGTCGCGCGCGATCCAGTATCCGTCGGCGACGACGGTGGGGCCGACCGTGTGCACGTTGGGCTCGCCGGTCTGCAGGCTCGCCGCGTCCGCCGAGTAAAGCGTGTGCCCGGTCAGCGCCTGCCAGTAGAGCGTCTTGCCGTCCGTGGTCAGGGCGATGCTGTCGGCGGCGAACTGGGGGCCGCGGCCGTCCGGGCGGCGCAGTTCCTGACCGTCCACGACCACCTTAACGCCGGGCTGAACCTGCGTGCTCGGGTCGCCGGCGAGCAGACGCAGCACCTTGCCGGCGCGCAGGTCCACGACGACGAGCGCGCCCGTCGCGCCGGAGTCGGTGAGGTAGGCCCAGCGCCCGTCGGGGCTGACACGCACGTCGTTGAGGTAGCTTCCCTGGGGTGCGGCGTCGGTGCCGAAATGGATGGCCTGGACGATCTGGTTGGTCTTCAGGTCCACCTTGAGCAGCTTCGGCCCGTCCGGGATGATGAATTCCAGGCCCGGCGCCGCCGGGTCGAGGATCCAGAGAAAGCCCTGCGGGTCAACGGTCACGCTCTGGACGCAGATGAAGTGGTCCTTAGGGTTGAGGGGCTGGGCGTTGCGCCAGGCGTTCCACTCCGCATTCGGATACGGGGTGAGCTGCCCGTTCTTCAGCTCCGCGACGGATATGGGAACATCCTGCTCCCACCGCGGGAAGCAGAGGAAGATGCGGCTGTCGCGCGCGCAAGCAACGCCGGTGCCCTGCATCTCATACTGAGCGACCTGCTCCAGCGTGGATGTCGGCGCAGGGGCCTGGGCAGCTGCCGTGCCGGTGAGAGCGGTGGCGGCAGCGAAGACGAGGGCGTCGCGACGGGCGATCACGGATGGCCTCCGGAATGTCAGCCCCGCGCTAACGCCTCGTCCGTTTAAACGTTGCCCTGCTCGTCGCGAGGCACGTCATCGTCAGGACGGTGATAGAGCGCCGCGCACTCGTCGCCGAGCACGCGGCCGACCACCTGGAGGTCGCCGCGATAGGCGTCACGGATGAAGTTCATCGTGTCGAGATGGCGATCCTCGAAATACATCCGATGCACCTGGTCGCGCTCGGCGCCGTGGACGATGCGGCCGACGTGCGCCCAGATGCTCGCCATGGTGCACATGCCGCAGGCTTGCAGCGTGGTGTAGAGCACAGCGCCGCGAAGGTCGTCGCGGCCGAGCGCCGCGCAAGCCCGGCGCATGGCGACGATCTCGGCATGTGCCGTGGGGTCGTGGCGCAGTCCGACCTCGTTGTGTCCCTCGCCGACGACCTGCCCGTCGAGCACGATGACACAGCCTATGGGTGACGCGCCAGGCGCGCCAGCGCCTTGCCGGGCGAGCGCGAGCGCTTCGCGCATCCAACGGAGGTCGTCCGCGGTCGCCTCGCCCGCCGGGGCTGCGCCGGGCGAGGCGCGATCGCCGGGTGCGGAACCGATGCTCATCGCGCCGCCCCAGCCAACGCCGCCTCGGCCCGGCGTACGGCCGCGAGCGGCACGCGCGCGCGCCCGACGACCTGGCCGCCGACGACGGCGAGCCAGGCCACCCCTTCCGGCACCGGGGGACGCAGCTCGACGACGTGCCCCTGTTCGTCGAGCGCCACGGCACGGTAGAGCTGCCACCCGGCACGCAGCGGCCCTCGCAGCCGGATGACGCGGGCGCGCGCCGCACCCTCGTCGTCCAGCCCAATCCATTCGAGCGCCCGCGCGCCGTCCTCTACCCGTCCCCGCGTCCAGTGAAGGCGCGGAGCGGCGGTCACCTTAGGCCGACTTAGCCATGATCTCGTCCGCGATGTTGCGCGGCACCGGATCGTAGTGGTGGAACTGCATGGTGAAGCTCGCGCGTCCCTTCGTCATACCGCGCAGGTTCGAGATGTAGCCGAACATCTCCTTGAGCGGTACGTGGGCGCGCACGATCACCGTGGAGCCGCTGCTCTCCTGACTCTGGATCACGCCGCGGCGGCGGTTGAGGTCGCCCACCACGTCGCCGACGTGGTCCTGCGGAGTCGTCACTTCCACGTCCATGATCGGTTCCAGGATAATGGGACCTGCTTGCTTCATGCCCTCGCGGAATGCGGCCTTGGCCGCGATCTCGAAGGCGAGCGCCGAGCTGTCCACGTCATGATACTTGCCGTCCACGAGGCTGAACCTGAAGTCCACCGTAGGGAAGCCGGCGAGCACGCCCGTGTCCGACTGGACGCGGATGCCCTTCTCGACCGCCGGGATATACTCCTTCGGCACCGCGCCGCCGATGACCTTGTTCTCGAACTGGATGCCCTGGTTCCGCTCCAGCGGCTCGAACACGATCTTCACCTCGGCATACTGGCCGGAGCCGCCCGTCTGCTTCTTGTGGGTATACGTCTCGGTGTAGGGCCGGGAGATGGTCTCGCGGTAGGCCACCTGCGGCGCGCCGATGTTGGCGTCCACGCCATACTCGCGGCGGAGGCGGTCAATGATGATCTCCAGGTGCAGCTCGCCCATCCCGGAGAGGATGGTCTGCCCCGTCTCCTGGTCCGTGCGCAGCCGCAGCGAGGGGTCCTCGCCCGCGAGCTTCTGCAGGCCGAGCGTCATCTTCTCGACGCCCTCCTTGGTCTTCGGCTCCACCGAGATGTCAATGACCGGGACCGGGAACGCCATGCGCTCCAGCACCACCGGGTCCGCGGACGCGGCCAGCGTATCGCCCGTCGCGGTGTCCTTGAGGCCGACGAAGGCAGCGATGTCGCCCGCATGAACTTCCTTGATCTCCTGGCGCTTGTCGGCATGCATCTGGAACATGCGGCCGATGCGTTCGCGGTTCTCTCGCGTGGTGTTCAGCACCGTATCGCCGCTCTTCAGCGTGCCGGCATAGACGCGCACGAAGGTAAGCGTGCCATACTTGTCGTTGATGATCTTGAACGCGAGCCCGGCAAACGGCGCTCCCGGGTCGGCCTTGATGCGGCGCCGCTCCTCGCCCTCGTCCTGGCCTTCCTCGGCCGCGACCGCGATGCCGGGCACGTCCACGGGGCTGGGCAGGTAGTCCACCACCGCGTCGAGAAGGGGCTGCACGCCCTTGTTCTTGAACGCCGTGCCGCACAGCACCGGGCGGAAGGCGCCGGAGATGGCGCCCGCCTTGATGCAGCGCTTCAGCGTCTCGACCGAGACGTCGCCCTTGTCGAAGTATTCCTCCATCGCCGCGTCATCCATGCTGAGCGCGGTATCGAGCAGCGTCTGGCGATGCTCGCGGGCGCGCTCCTCCAGGTCGGCCGGGATCGGCTCGTCGTGGAACTTCGCGCCCAGCTCGCCGCCTTCCCAGATGATCGCCTTCATCTCGACGAGGTCCACGACTTCCCGGAACTGATCCTCGATGCCGATCGGAAGCTGCAAGGGGAGTGCTACGATGTCGAGCTTCTCCTTGAGCGTGTCGAACGCCCGGTAGAAGTCGGCACCCGTGCGGTCCAGCTTGTTGATGAAGATGATGCGCGGCACGTTGTAGCGGTCGGCGAGGCGCCAATTGGTCTCGCTCTGCGGCTGCACGCCGGCCACGCCCTCGATGATGAACACCGCGCCGTCGAGCACGCGCAAGGACCGGTTGACCTCGATGTTGAAGTCAATGTGGCCGGGCGTGTCGATGATGTTGATGCGATAGCCCTTCCAATCGCAGGTGACGGCGGCGGAGGTGATCGTGATGCCGCGCTCGCGCTCCTGCTCCATGTAGTCGGTCGTGGTGTTGCCCTCGTGCACCTCGCCGATGCGGTGCGACTGCCCCGTGTAGTAGAGGATGCGCTCCGTCGTCGTCGTCTTGCCCGCGTCGATGTGCGCGGTGATGCCGATGTTGCGGATCTTGTCGAGGGCGGTAGCGGTGGACGTTGCGGCAGACACGGGGAAGCCTCCATGCACGGCGGGCGCGGCAAGGCCCCGGCCCCGCGCGCCCGCGTGAATCGTCTCTTCGAATGCTGGAGCGATATGCGCTCGCCCCCCTCGGTTTGCAAGCCTTCGTAACGCTCTGACACACAGATCTCGACTATCCTGCCGGCATGGACAGTCGCCCGCACACGGCACTCGCCCGCTTCGGCCTTGGCCGCCGCGGCGTCGAGCCGCTCCCCGCCGATCCCACGGTCTGGCTCGCCGCCCAGCTCAGTCCCGCGCCAGCGCCGGAGGTGCCTCCCGGTGGTGCCGACGTCGCGGCCGCATTCGCGGCGCTCGAGGAGGCGCGACGCAACCGGCCGCCTCCCGACCAGCCCGGACCGCCGCGGCTGATCTACGAAGCCGAGATCGCAGCGCTCGCCGACCAGGCCCTCACGACGGACCAGCCCTTCCGCGAGCGTCTCGTGCGCTTCTGGGCCAATCACTTCACGGTCAGCATCCGCGCCGGGCGGGTCGCGCCCTTCGTCGGCAACTTCGTGCGGACAGCGATCCGGCCGAACGTGACGGGCCGCTTCGCCGACATGCTGCTTGCCGTCATGCGTCATCCGGCGATGCTGCTCTACCTGAACCAGGCCGGCAGCATCGGCCCCACCAGCCCGGCCGGGCTGCGCACCGGCCGCGGCCTCAACGAGAACCTCGCCCGCGAGTGCCTCGAGCTGCACACAATCGGCCCCGACGCCGGCTACACGCAGGCGGACGTGACGAGCTTCGCGCGCATCCTCACAGGCTGGGGCGTGCAGCGCGAACCGCCCGACGCCGGGTTCCGCTTCCGCCCGGCCGCGCACGAGCCGGGCGAGCAGACGCTCCTGGGACGCACATTCCCGGACGGCGAGGCGGGCGGCATCGAGGCCCTTCGCTTCCTCGCCGAGCACCCGGCCACCCATCACCACCTGGCCACCAAGCTCGTCCAGCACTTCGTCGCGGACGATCCCGGCCCTGGCGACGTGCGCGCCGCCGAGACGGCGCTGCGCGACACGGGCGGCGACCTCGGCGCCGCCGCCCTCGCCGTGACGCGCCTGCGCGCCGCGTGGACGCCGCTCGCCAAGCTGCGCGCGCCGCAGGATTTCGCCATCGCCGCCCTGCGCGCGGCTGACATTTCGCCCGAGCGCCGCCCACCGCTCCCCGGCATCGCCGCCGGTCTCGGCCAACCGTGGTTCGCGGCGCCCGCCCCCAACGGCTGGGGCGACCGCGCCGCCGACTGGTCCGGTCCGGAGGCGGTGCTGCGCCGGGTGGACTGGGCCTACGGCTTCGGCGGGCGCGACGATCTTCCCGAGCCGGATGCGATGGCCGAGGCGGCGCTCGGCCCGCTGCTCCGACCGGCCACGCTCACCGCCATCCGCCGCGCCGGGTCGCGCCGCGACGCGACGGCGCTCCTCCTCACCTCCCCCGAGTTCCAGAGGCGCTGAAATGCTTATCACCCGCCGCTCCGCCCTTCTCGGTCTCGCCGCCGCAGCGAGCCTCGGCCGCGTCCACCTCGCGCTCGCCGCGGCACCCACGGACCGGCGCCTCGTCGTCGTGCTGCTGCGCGGCGCGCTCGACGGCCTCGCTGCCGTCCAGCCCTACGGCGACCCGGCGCTGCGCGACCTCCGCCCCAGTCTCGCCCTCGGCGAACCCGGCACCGAGGGCGGCGTGCTCGACCTCGGCGGCCGGTTCGGCCTGCACCCGGCGCTCGCCGAGCTGCACGGGATGTATAGCGCGGGCGAGCTGCTGCCCGTCCACGCCGTCGCCGGTCCCGTGCGCAGCCGCAGCCACTTCGAGGCGCAGGACATCCTGGAGAGCGGCGGCGATCACCGCCTGGACAGCGGCTGGCTCAACCGCGCCGTGCAGGCGATGCCGGACCACGGCGCCGAGGCTGCGCTCGCCGTGGGTACGCAGACGCCGTTGCTGCTGCGCGGCGCGGCGCCGGTAAGCGCCTACGCGCCGCACGTTTTCGCCGAGCCGACGCCGGACCTCTACGCGCAAGTCGCAGCACTCGCGGCGGACGACCCGGTGCTCGGCCCGGCTGTCCGCGCGGGGCTTGAGGAGCGGGCGTTCGCTCACGATCACCTTAGCAGCGGATCCGACGTGGCGGACGCGCGCGACCGCAACGCCTTCCCCACCCTCGCCCGCGCCGCCGGGCAGCTTCTCGCCGCAGCGGACGGGCCGCGCGTCGCGGCATTGGAACTGGGTGGCTGGGACACGCACGCCGCGCAGGCGAGCCGGCTCGACGCCGCGCTCCGCACGCTGGACGCGGGCCTAGTCGCCCTCCGCGACGGGCTGGGCGCGACCTGGGCGAAAACCGCGGTGCTGATCGTCACCGAGTTCGGCCGCACGGCGCGGGCGAACGGGACGGGCGGCACGGATCACGGCACGGCCGGATGCGCCTTCGTCGCGGGCGGCGCGGTCGCGGGCGGGCGCGTGCTCGCCGACTGGCCGGGGCTGGGTGCTGGCCGGCTCTACGAGGATCGGGACCTCGCGCCGACGATGGACGTGCGGACGGTGGCGAAGGGGCTGCTGGCCGAGCACCTCGGACTGCCCGGCCCGGCGCTGCTCGCGGTGTTTCCAGGAAGCCGGGGGGCGGAGCCCGTGCGGAGACTGATCCGGGCGTAACCCGCAAGGCTATTTGCGCCGCGCGATCACCTGCCGTATCAAACTCTCAGAACGAAGAACGCGGCGAGCGCACCCGGTCGGGCGCAGCATGGGAGGAAACGCCCCGTGATCACCACCTTTTACATGCCAACGCGCATTGTCGCGGGGCAGGGTTCGCTTGCCACAGTCGGCACCCTCGCCTGCGACCTGAAAATGTCAAGGGTGCTGCTGGTATCCGACCCCATCATCTCGCAGCTTCCGTTCCATGGTGACGCGCTGACCGCGCTGACGGACGCCGGGCTGGAGGTCTCGCGCTTCGACGAGTGCGGTATCGACGCCCGCTGCTCGCACATTGACGATCAAGGCGAGCGGGTCCGGCGCGAGGGGATCGACGGCGTCGTCTGCATCGGCGGCGGCTCGGTGATGTGCACCGGCAAGGGGATCGCCATCGTCGCCACGAACCACAAGCCCATGCGGGACTGCACAGGCGTCGGCCGGTTCGACCGCAAGGCGCTGCCGATGATCATGGTGCCGACGACGGCGGGGTCCGGCTCCGAGGTCTCGCAATGGACCATCGTCAAGGACGAGGAGCGGCATCTCAAGCTGCTCGGCGGCGGGCCTCTGAGCTTCCCAGACGCCGCGATCCTCGACCCGGTGACGCTGTCGTCGCTGCCGATGCGCGTTGCAGCGCTGCCGGCCGTCGATGCGCTGACGCACGGCGTCGAGGCCTATCTCAGCGGCATCGCCTCGCCGCTCACCGACGCCGTGGCACTCGCCGCCGTCCAGCTCCAGTTTGGCTCGTTGCGCGCCTCCATCAACTCGGACGACGAGCGCGCGAGAGAGAACAACCTGGTCGCCTCGTGCATGGCGAACGTCGCCTGCGGCAATGCCCGGCTCGGCCACGGCCATGCCCTGTCGCTGCCCATGGAAGGCCACCTCGACCTGCCGCATCCCTACGGCGTCGGCGTGCTGCTGCCGCACGTCACTGCGTTCAACCTCACCGTGCTGCCGGAGAAGGTCAAGCCGCTCGCCGAGGCGCTCGAGGTCGAGACCGCGGGCCTGACGCGCGTCGAGATGATCGAGGCCTGCGCCGCGAACATCCGTGCGCTCTACGCCGACATCGGCTTCCCCGACCGCTTCACGCCCGAGCAGGTCCCAAGGCAGCGCGTCCGCGAGATGGCTGAGCGCTCCGTGCCGGGCCTCTACGCCGGGATCGCCGCGGCGGAGTTCGACCCGGCGTCGGTCAACGATCACACCGTGATCGCCTGCCCCTCGGCCCGCAAGATGACGGTGCTCCAGGCCCAGCACATCTTCGAGCGCTGCCTAGCTGCCTGAGCGGCTCCCAGACGAACAGCATCGCGAGGAAGACCGGACATGGCATCGCTGATCCTGCACCACTACGACCTGTCGCCGTTCAGCGAGAAGGTCAGGCTGGCCTTCGGCTATAAGGACCTCGACTGGCACGCGGTCGAGGTGCCGATCTGGCCGCCCAAGCCGAACCTCATGCCGCTCACGGCTGGGTATCGCCGCGCCCCGGTGCTGCAGGTCGGCGCCGACGTGTATTGCGACACGCTGCTCATCCTGCGCGAGATTGACCGGCGCCATCCCGAGCCGACCCTCTACCCCGACGGGCAGCGCGGCCTCGCATCGGCCCTGAGCTGGTGGGCGGACAAGACGACCTTCGTGCCGGCCGCGACACTGACCACGAGCATCATCGGCGACAACATCCCGGCCGAGTTCATCGAAGAGCGTAAGACCTTCATGAACCACGATTTCAGCAAGGCCGCCTCGCTCAGGGAGCTGCCGCTCAATCGCCAGCGCATGCACGCGCACATGACGTGGCTGGCAGACATGATGCGGGACGGACGTCCGTTCATGCTGGGTGCAAAAGCCTCGGCGGCCGATCTCTCCGCCTATCATACGATCTGGTTCGCCCGGAAGAACGGCGGCGCGGCAGCCGAGGCCATGCTTCCCCTCGATTCTCTGCGCGGCTGGATGGACCGCATTGCCGCCTTCGGCCACGGGCGCCGGCACGAGATGAGCCCCGAGCAGGCCCTGGCGGCGGCGCGCAACTCCGAGCCTGACGCGCCCCAGATCGCCGCCGACGCGGACCCGTCGGGGCTGAAGCCCGGCCAAGCGGTCGTGGTACGCACCGACGACACCGGCCGCGACCCGATCCAGGGCACCCTCGTCGCCGCCGACGCCGAGGAGGTCGTGATCCGGCAGGAGAACGACCGGGTCGGCATAGTTAATATCCACTTCCCTCGCGCCGGCTACGACGTGCTCGCTGCCTGAGGAGGCTCCGATGAGGATTCTCAGCAACACGACATCCCCCTACGCGCGCATCGCCCGCATCGCCCTCGCCGAGAAGGGCTTCGACCTGGCCCCGACGCAGTTCGTCAATCCTTGGAACGACGACCCGGACCTGCTCGCACTCAACCCCGCCGCGCGTGTTCCGACCCTGGAGGCGGATAGCGGCCTCCCCATCACGGAGAGCCTGCTGATCCTGCTCTGGCTCGAGAAGAAGGTGCCCGAGCCCTCGCTGCTCGACGGCCCGCTCGATCACGTGATCTCGCAGGCGGGCCGGGCCATGGGCGTGATCGACGCCATGGTGCACACCATGGTCGGCGTCTTGCAGATGGACCCGGATTGGGGCGAGACGCGCGTCGGGCTGCGCCGCCGCCGTTCGATCGTCAACGGGATGGGCGCTCTCGAGGTTGATCCGCCGCGCTACATCGTCGGCGTGCCGAACGTGGCGGTGATGACCGCGGTCGTGGCGCTCGACTATCTCCGCCTGCGCTTCAAGGACGCGCCCTGGGTCCAACCGACGCCGTCGCTCGACGCGCTGCGCCGGCAGGTCGCTGAGCGCCATGCTTACGCCGCGACCGAGCCACACCTGTGACGGACTGAACGCAACATCATTCAACGAGGAGAGCCGGCATGGCCACGACGGACGACAACAAGCAGCTAGTCCGCGACTACTTCAAGGCGTTCGTGGCAGCCGACGAGACCTGGTGGCGCGACCACATCGCGCCGGGCTTCAAGCGGCACGACCCTGGCCTGCCGTTCGAGGTTGTCGGCCCAGCCGGCATCAGGAAACTCGCGGACGCGCTGCTGCCTGGCATTCCTGACATGGAGCTGCCGATCGAGGATCTGGTGGCCGAAGGCGAGAAGGTACTGGCGCGGCTGCGCGTGCGCGGCACGCACAAGGGTGACCTCATGGGAATTGCGCCGACGGGCCGCAAGATCGACATCGCCGTGCTTGACCTGTTCCAGATCCGCGACGGCAAGCTGATCGAGCACTGGGCGCTGCTCGACAACCTCGGCATGCTGCGCCAGCTCGGCGTGACCTCGATCTGACAGCACGGGCGTCTATCAATCGCGGGGGACTACAGCTCGCGGCGAGTCATGTTGACCCGGATGCGTAGCCGCCGCAGACAGGCGGGCGAGTCCGGGAAAACATCATGGACCAGCGTCCGCCCAGCCCCAGCACCTCCGTCTCCGAGCAGCGCCAATGGGACCGCCTCATGGCTATGGCCCGCCTCGGCGCCATCCCTGGCGACGGCGTGAACCGCGCCTGCCTGACCCCGCTCGACCGCGAGGCAAGGCGCCTGCTCTGTGCCTGGGCCGCAGAGGCAGGCGCCTCCGTCAGCGTGGACGCCGCCGCAAACCTCTGGCTGCGCCGTGAGGGAACGGACCCGCCGCCCCCGTCGTGACCGGCAGCCACATGGACACCCAGCCCCAGGGCGGCCGCTTCGACGGCATCTACGGCGTGATCGCCGGCCTCGAAGCCGTGCAGGCCATACAGGACGCGGGCCTGCGCACCCGGCGCCCCATCGAAATCGTGGCCTGGACCAACGAGGAGGGCGGGCGGTTCGCGCCGGGCTGCATGGGCAGCATGGCTTGGTCCGGCCACACGCCCCTCGCCAGCTTCGCCGACGTGCGCGACCCGGCGGGCGAGCGCTTCGCCGATGCGCTCGCCGAGCACCTTGCCGCCGAGGCCGACCTGCCGCGCCGCCCGCTCGGCTCCGAGCCCCACGCCTACCTGGAGCCGCACATCGAGCAAGGGCCGCGTCTGGAGCGCGAGGGCGTCGCCATCGGCGTCGTTACCGGCATCCAGGGCAGCCGCTGGTTCACGGTGACGCTCACAGGCGAGACCGCGCACGCAGGGACGACACCGCTCTGCCTCCGGCGCGATGCCGTGCAGGGCTTCGTTCGCGCCGCCGAAGCTCTCAACCAGCGCATGGCCGATCCCGAGGATGTGCTGCGCTTCACCATTGGCCGGATCGCAGTGCGGCCGAACACGAGCAACTCCGTCGCCGGCCGCGTTGAGTTCACGATAGATCTCCGCCATCCTGACGCGGCCGTCCTAACCACGCGCGGCGACGCCATCGAGGGCACGGTCAAGGCCACCATCGGCGACGCGCTCGCCGCCGCGGTGCGCGAGACGTTCCGCGCGATGCCGACCGAGTTCCCGCCGCTCGTGGCGAACGCGGTCGAGGATGCGGCGCACGCAGAGGGGCTGGGCGCAATGCGGATGTCCTCGGGCGCGTTCCACGACGCGCAGTTCGTTGCACCAATCTGCCCGGCGGGGATGCTGTTCGTGCCGTGCCGCGGCGGCATCAGCCACAACCCGGCGGAGTATGCCTCGCCCGAGGCGCTCGCCGCCGGCACGCGCGTCCTCGCCCGCGCTCTCGCCAGGCTCGCCGCATGACGGACGCCATGATGGATCCGGCCGCGCTGCCGTTCGACACCGAGGGATTCCTCGACCGGCTGCGTAGCTGGGTCGAATGCGAGTCTCCGACGTTCGAGCCAGATGCCGTCGAGCGGATGCTTGACGTCGCCTGCGAGGATCTGGTCGCGCTCGGCGCCGGGATCGAGCGCATCCCTGGCCGGGACGGCTTCGCGGGCTGCCGTCGCGCCCGGCTGCCGCATCCGCGGCCGGGAAAGGGCATCCTCGTCCTCGGCCACCTCGACACGGTGCACCCGGTCGGCACGCTCGCCGCACTTCCGTGGCGGCGTGAGGACGCCCGGGTCTATGGGCCCGGCATCCAGGACATGAAATCGGGCATCCTGCTCCACCTCGAAGCGCTGGCGATGCTCGCGCGCGCGGGCGTCGAGACGTCCCTGCCCGTCACCGTGCTGCTGACGCCGGACGAGGAAGTCGGCAGCCCTAGCACACGGGCGCTGATCGAGGCCGAAGCGCGGGGGCACCGCGCCGTGCTGGTCCCGGAGCCGGCGAATCCGGGCGGCGGCTGCGTCACGGGGCGCTACGCCATCGCGCGGTTCCGGCTCGAGACGATCGGTCGGCCGAGCCACGCCGGATGGGCGCTCGCCGCCGGGCGCTCGGCGATCTCGGCCATGGCCCGGCGCATCCTCGCGATCGAGGCCATGACCGGGCCGGACTGCACGTTCAGCGCCGGCGTGATGCATGGCGGGCGTTGGGTCAACTGCGTGCCGACGCGGTGCGAGGCCGAGGTGCTGACCATGGCCAAGCGCCAGGCCGACCTCGACCGCGGCATCGCGCGGATGATGGCGCTCGCCGGCGAGGAAGGCGGCGTCGTGCTCCGCGTCGAGCGGGGCGTCACCCGGCCGGTCTGGGAGCCGGACGCCGGGTGCCGCGCGCTGCACGCTCGGGCGCAGGCGGTCGCGGCGCGGCTGGGCCGCACGCTGCCGGGCACCTCCGCGGGCGGCGGATCGGACGGCAACTTCACGGGCACCATAGGCGTGCCCACCCTCGACGGGCTGGGCGCGGAAGGCGCTGGGCTGCACACGCTGGAGGAGCACATTCTATGGGAGAGCCTGCCGCGCCAGGCGCGGCTCGCCGCCGGGCTGCTGACGGCGATAGAGTGAAGCGCTCCTGGCCCGTCCGCGTCGCCCTCGCACATGGGCACACGCTCGCCGCGGCGCTCTGCGGCGCCGTGTTGTTCGCCGCGCTGAGCATCGCCGCCGTGCCCGGCCGGCTGATCATGGCGTGGGACGGATTTGCGCTCTCGCTCATGCTTCTGGTCGGCGCTCGCGCAGTGAGGGCGGCGCCGGGCGACATGACGGCGAACGCGGAGGCGCAGGAGGCCGGCGAGTGGCTCGTGTTCTGGGTCGTTGTGCTGGGCATCCTCGCGAGCATCGCGGCCGTGATCTCGGAGTTCTCCGGCCTCAAGGACGTCTCGCCTGGCGTGCGCGGCTTGCGCGTCGCGCTCGTCGCGGTGACGCTCGGCTTGAGCTGGCTCGTCACGCACGTCGTCTTCGCGCTGCGCTACGCATACGAGTATTACGAGGCGGCGCCCCGTGGCGGCTTGCGCGGCGGCCTCGACTTCCCCGGCGGCGAGCCGCCCGATTACTGGGATTTCCTCTACTTCGCCATCGTGATCGGCATGACCTTCCAAGTCTCGGACGTGCAGATCACGGACCGCAAGCTGCGCCGGCTCGCGACGGTGCACGGACTCCTGGGCTTCCTATTCAACACGGTTATCGTGGCGCTGACGGTGAATTTGGCGGCGGGGCTGCTGTGAGGGTTAGTGCTCCACCTTCGAATCCCACACGCCTATTCCGTCATGGCTGGGCTTGATCCGCTGGCGTCGAGCACTACGACCTCAAATCCTGGGGCACCTTCCCGCCGTTCTCCGCCAGCTTCTGCATGACCTGCTTGTGCAGCCACATGTTCATCTCGGCGGAGCCGTTCATCTGGCCGGTGTAGCCCAGTTCTTGGGCGAGCTGCTTCCGCGCGTCCAGGCTGCTGTCGAGATCGAGGAGCTTCATCAAGTCAACGATGGAGTGGCGCCAGTCGAGCTTCTGGGGCGCCTTCGACGCGAGGCTGGTCAGCACGGCCTCCACGTCAACGGCCTGCTGCGGCGCCGCTGGCGGCGCGCCGCTGCTCGGCGCCGGAGCACTGCTGGACGCCGGAACACTGCCCGGCGCCGGAGCGGCAGGGGCCGGAGCCGGCGTGAACGGGTCCTGCGGGGTAGCAGCGGCAGCCGCCGGGGCAGCCGCCGGCTGTGACGTGGGCTGCGCGCTGGCCGGGTGAGTTCCGAGGATCTTGGACATGATCGAGCCGAAGACACTCATGGGGTTGCTCCCTTCATCAACGTTGCGCTGTGACACTTGGTCTGCGACGGCCTCGGCGCAAGCGGTCGCGGCAGTGGACAACGCTCTGGTTAGAAATCCGGCCTTTTCGTCATGATGCCTTGATCAGAAGCGACGGCTGCGCTCTCAAAGCAGGACACGGTCATCGTGAGGTAATGGTTTGGCATAGCCCCCTACCCTATGCTAAGCTAGGGTCTCATGACCCACACCATTCGCGAGAAGGGCAAGCTGCTGGCGCGCGTGCGCCGCATGAAGGGTCAAGTCGAGGCCATCGAGCGCGCGCTGGAAGCGGAGGCCGGATGCGAGCACGTGATGCACCTGATCGCCGGCGTCCGCGGCGCCATGGCCGGGCTGATGGCGGAGGTCGTCGAGGACCACGTCCGCACGCACCTGCTGGACGCCGACGCGCCTCCCGGCGCGCTCAAGGCCGAGGCCGCCGAGCAGCTCATGGGCGTCGTCCGCACTTACCTCAGATGAGGACCCCGGCATGAACGGCATCGCCACCACCCTGGAGCATAGCCACGTCTTCCTCGGCGAGGGGCACGAGCGCGCCGAGCGCCGGACCTGGGCCGTCATCGCGCTGTGCGGGGCCATGATGATCCTGGAGATCGTGGGCGGCCTGCTGTTCGGCTCCATCGCCCTCATCGCCGATGGCCTGCACATGTCCACGCACGCGGGCGCCCTGCTGCTCGCGGCGCTCGCCTACAGCTACGCCCGCCGGCACACGCACGATCCCCGCTTCACCTTCGGCACCGGCAAGCTCGGCGACCTCGCCGGGTTCAGCAGCGCCATCGTGCTGCTGATGATCGCTCTCCTCATCGGCTACGAGGCCGTGAGCCGCATCGTAGCACCAGTGCCCATCCGCTTCGGCGAGGCGATCCCCATCGCGGTCCTCGGCTTGGCGGTGAACGTCGCGAGCGCCTGGCTGTTGAGCAGCGGCCACCATCACGGGCACGGGCATGACCATCATTACGAGCATGAGCACGGCCACGGGCACGATCAAGACCATGATACGGAGGGGCACGGTCACGACCACTCAGGCGCAGCGCATCGCGACAACAATTTGCGTGCGGCTATCACCCATGTCCTTGCTGACGCCGCCGTCTCGATGCTGGTCATCGTCGGGCTGCTCCTGGCCCGCGCTTTCGGCTGGCTCTGGATGGACCCGCTGGCGGGCATCGTGGGCGCCTGCGTCATCGCGAGCTGGTCCTACGCGCTGATCCGCGACGCCGGCGCTGTGCTGCTCGACGTGGTTCCCGACCGAGGCGTGGCCGAGGGTGTGCGCCGGGCGGTCGAGGCGGAGGGCGACCAACTGACCGACCTGCACCTGTGGCGGCTAGGGCCAGGGCACCTCGGCGCCATTCTCGCCGTCGTCACCGCCCTGCCGCGCGGGCCGGACTACTATCACCGCCTGCTCGCGCGCTTCCCGGCGCTGTCGCACGTCACCGTCGAGGTGCAGCACCCGCCGGCGACGCCGGCCTGAGATGCCACTGGCGCAGCAGCAGCGCGTTCGCGACCACGCTGACGCTGCTCAGCGCCATCGCGGCGCCCGCGACGACTGGGCTGAGCAGCCCGAACGCCGCGAGCGGGATGCCGACGACGTTGTAGGCGAAGGCCCAGAACAAACCTCGGCGGATCGTGCGGTAGGTGCGGCGCGAGATGTCGAGCACCCCCGCGACGAGCGCCGGGTCGCCCCGCATCAGGGTGATGCCCGCCGCGTTCATCGCCACGTCGGTGCCCGTCGCCATGGCGATGCCGACGTCGGCCGCGGCGAGTGCGGGCGCGTCGTTGATGCCGTCGCCCACCATCGCGACGACCTGACCTCCCGCACGCAGCTTTGCGACCGCCTCGGCCTTGCCCTCGGGCAGCACCTCGGCGACGACCTCCGCGATGCCGAGCGGCGCCGCCACGGCCCGCGCAGCGCCCCATCCGTCGCCGGTCAGCATCGCCGCCGCGACGCCCTGTTCCCGCAGCGCCGACACCGCCGCCCGCGCGGACGGCTTCACTGCGTCGCCGAACCCGATGAAGCCGAGGACGCGCCGGTCCGGCGCGAGCTCGGCCAGCCAGGACACCGTTCGCCCGGACGCCTCCAGCCTCGTCGCCTGGGCGTCCAGGGAACTCGTCGCGATCCCGTTCTCCTGCAGCAAGCGCCGGCTGCCGAGGATCAGCAGGCGTCCCCCGACGTCGCCGGAGACGCCGCGCCCGGCCAACGCGCGGAACTCCGTGGCGCGCCCCTGCTGACCTAGGCCAGTGCCCGCGCGGCGCCGCACCGCGGCGGCAAGCGGGTGCTCGCTGAACGCCTGGAGCGCTGCGGCCAGGCGCAGCACGTCGGTCGGCTCGACGCCTGGAACGGCGGCGAGATCCGTCACCTCCGGGCGGCCTTCGGTCAGGGTGCCCGTCTTGTCGAAGGCGACGAGTGTCACGGCGCGCGCCCGCTCCAGCGTCTCCGCGTCCTTGATGAGGATGCCGTGCCGGGCGGCAGCGCCGGTGCCGACCATGATCGCAGTCGGCGTGGCCAGGCCGAGCGCGCAGGGACACGCGATGACCATGACCGCCACGGCGTTTAGGATGGCTGCCGTCGGGTCCCCGGTCGCCGCCCACCAGCCCACGAACGTGATGAGCGCGATCCCTAACACGATCGGCACGAAGACGGCGCTCACCCTGTCCACCAGGCGCTGGATGGGCGCCTTCGACGCCTGCGCGCCCTCGACCAGGCGCACGATCTTCGCCAGCGCCGTTTCGGCCCCGACCGCCGTCGTCGTCACGACCAGGACGCCGTCCGTGACTGACCGAGCCGCCCGTCACCCGGCTGCCCGGCGCCTTCCCAACCGGGAGGCTCTCGCCCGTTAGCATCGACTCGTCCACGCTGCTGCCGCCCTCGACGACGCGCCCGTCCACGGGAATGCGCTCGCCGGGCCGCACAACGACGATGTCGCCGACCCTAACCTGGGCGAGCGGCACCTCGACCTCGGCGCCGCCCCGGTGGATAAGCGCCTTGTCCGGCCGCAATCCCATGAGCGCGCGGATGGCGGACGCGGTCTGGCCCTTCGCGCGCGATTCCAGCCACTTGCCGAGCAGGATGAAGGTGATGATGAGCGCCGAGCTCTCGAAATAGAGCGCAGGCGCGTGCCCGGCAGCGGCGCTGAGCAGGTCATAGGTGCTCAGGCCCCAGGCTGCAGACGTGCCCAGGGCGACCAGCAGGTCCATGTTGCCGGTGAGCGCCCGCACGGCCTTCCACCCGGCGACGTAGAACCGCCATCCCAGCCAGAACTGGACCGGCGTCGCCAAGGCGAACTGCACCCAGCCCGGCAGCATCCAACGCAGGCCGAGGAAGTGGCCGATCATCCCGGCCAGCAGTGGCGCCGACAGCGCTGCGGCCAGGGCGACATGCGCCAGCGCGCGACGGCTCTGGGCGCGAGCGGCGTCAGTCTCGCCCACCGGCGCTCCCGTCTCAGCCACTGGACTCGCCGCATACCCAGCCTCGGCGACAGCGGCGATCAGGTCGTCGATCTGCATCGCGCTCGGCAACGCGGCAACGCGCGCCCGCTCAGTCGCGAGGTTAACCTCGGCCGACAGCACGCCCGGCACCCGCCGCAGCGCGCGCTCGACCCGGCCAGCGCAGGAGGCGCAGGTCATGCCCTCGATCCCAAGGTCCAATTCGACCCGGTCCGCCGCTGGCTTCTCGATAACGCCAATGTCCATCGCACGCCTCCCGGCGCCCTCAGCTGCCACGGCAGGTGGGGTTTCCCATGATGGGAAGGTCAAGCGCGCTGCGATGTCACAGTGCCGTGATGTGCTGGCAGTCAGCCTGCGACGGTGAAGCGGTAGGCGATCGTCTGCCGGTAGGTCGCGCCGGGGCGCAGCACGATGGACGGGAAAGCGGGGTGATTTGGCGCGTCAGGGAAGCCTTGCGCCTCGAACGCGAAGCCGGCCGACTGACGGAACGCGATTCCGCCCCTGCCGACCACTGTCCCGTTCAGCTGGTTTCCGGAATAGAGCTGGAGGCCGGGCTGGGTCGTGAGGATCTCAACCTGGCGCCCGCTGAACGGGTCGCGCGCGCTCGCGACGAGCCGCGGCTGGTCGGTTCCGCCGCCGTCGAGGGCGTAGCAGACGTCGTAGCCTTGGCCGATCAGCAATTGCGGGTCGGCCTCGCGGATGCGCGCGCCGAGGGCGAGCGGGCGGCGGAAGTCGAACGGCGTCCCCGCCACCGGCTGTATCTCTCCCGTGGGGATCTGCTTCTCGTCCGTCGGCAGGAAAGCGGCGGCGTGGATCATCACTTCGTGGGAGAGGATGTCGTGGCGCTCGACGCCTGCGAGGTTGAAGTAAGGATGGGCGCTGAGATTGGCGATCGTGGGCTTATCGGTGGTCGCTTCGAGCGCGAGGCGCAGCGTGTCGCCGTCCAACGCGTAGGTCGCGCGCACGGTGAGCGTGCCGGGAAAGCCCTGCTCGCCGTCCGGGCTGACGTGGGACAGGGCCAGGCGCGGCGCCTCCCCGCCTTGCGCCTCCTCGACCCGCCAGAGGACCTCGCCGAACCCGACCGGGCCGCCATGCAGCGTGTTGCCCCGGTCGTTCGTGGCGAGCTGATAGGTGCGGCCGTCGAGCTCGAACCGGCCGCCGCCGATCCGGTTGGCGCAGCGCCCGAGGACCGCGCCGAACGAGCCGCCGGAGGTCGCGTAGGCGGCCGCGTCCTCCAGCCCGAGCAACACGTCACTCCGCCCGTCGCCCCGGTCGGGCGCCTCGATGGCCACCATCCGCGCGCCGTAGTCGGTGATACGGACGCGCAAGCGGCCGTTGTCGAGCGTATGGACGTTGGCTTTGCGACCGTCCGGGAGCGACCCGAACGGCTCGGCGTCGAGAGAGAGCGACATAGGCGCTTCCTTCTGCATGACGCCGTGCCTAGAGCACATTCCGACATAGCGCACGCTCCGCTGAATACCAGCCTGATACAGAGCCACGCCGTGGACGTACAAGTGCCAAGGTAGCGCTAATCCCCTTCTGGCGACGTCTGGGCAAGCCGATACTCCTGGAAACACGCTGCCGTCCCGCCCGTCTCAAACGTTTGAGCGAGGCACTCGGCAGCCTCCGGGTAGTAGGCCGCCATGCTGGCCTTGCAGGCGGCGATGCTCGCCTGGTCGGTCCCGGCCGCGCAGTTCTGCACGGAGTGGGGGAAGTCGGCGCCGAGCAGGTTGCGCAGGATCATGAGGTGACGCGCGTAGGGCTGCGTGTCAGAGAAGGGCAGCCAGGTGGCGCTGTTCGCGGCAAGCGCCGCGTCGGAGGGCCTATCCCGCACGTGCGAGACAACGTAGGTGTAGAAGCCGCCACTGTCCTGCGCGGTGGCAAGATCGGGCGCGCAGCCGAGGATGGTCTGGCCGGCCACGTTGTCCACCACGACCGGGTAAGGGCGGCGATAGATGTTGCTGCACATCGACCAGTAGCGCAGGTCAGTCGTCTGCGGGTTCCAGGGCACAGGGTCGGTCCCAGGGGAGTAGCTGGCCGCCTTGGCGCGGATGACGACCACGGCCTCCGGCTTGGGCTGAACCAGGGCGGAGATGTACTTGTTGTCCACGTTCGGGAAGAGCCCGCCGGCAGCGCTGTCCGGCGGCCGGAAGAACGTTAGCTCGGGCGGGCAGGCGGACCCGCGGCAGGGCTGCGGCAAGACCCCTCCCCCCGCCCCGATCAAGTCGCCCGCCGCGAGGAGTTGGCGCAGGATGAAGGACCAGTAAGGCGCCACCACGGTGGAGGCACCAGCGACCGCGCTGTCGATGGCGGCGGCTGTGGTGGTGGCCGATGTTCCTGTTGCGGCTTGCCCGGACGGCGCCGTGCGCCCCGGACACTGCGGCAGCGTCACGCTGTGCCCGTCGGCGTAGTGCAGCGTCAAATCGGGCAGCGCGACGTTCGCGAACCCGTCGTTCGGCAGGTAGACGCGCAGGATCAGAAAGTTCAGCGTGCTCGGCAGCGCGCCCTGCGAGGGCGCCGGCTGGCAGCCCGGGCCGTAGAGCGGGATCGTGTTCTGGGCCGGCGCGCCCGCGCCGGAGGGCGCCAGCGTCACGGTGTATCGGCCGCCCGGCGGCGCGCTCGTCTGGAACGGGTTCTGGCTGCCGCTGTCCGGCGCGATCAGGTAGTCGGCGAGGGCGGAGGGCGTGTTCGCGTCCCCGCAGGTGTAGGAGGCGCCGGCGTTGTCATAGGCGTTGAGGGAGAAGTAGCGCGCGTCCGTGTACTGGCCGCTGACGGTGACCGACGCCAGGTCCGGCGTGGCCTGGAACGGGGTCGTCCAGTAGGCGGCGTCGGCGTCCGGGAACGCGATGTTGAGGCTCGTCGCCGTCGTCTCGGTCCACCAGGCGCAGAACGGGAAGCTGTTGGCGAGGCCTGTGGCAGACTGGCCGGCGGCCGCGGCGCACAACAAGGGTTGCGCCGAGAGCAGGAGCCCTGCCGCGAACGCGCGCGCTTTGGTCCACATGGTCCCTCTCCGTCGTGGTCGCCCCATCTCGCGTGCGCGGACGCGTGCGGACACGTCTGGAGTGGAGCCGAAAGAGTTTAACCACTTCAGCACAACCCTCGATCATTCGCAAGCCGTTAGGTTATCTGGTTGGAATGCGCACCTAGCCGCCGCTCTTGACCGCGTCGGCGAGATTCTCGAGCCAGCGATCGAGCGAAGCCGTGAGCAGCTCTTTCACCTGGTCGGGCGCGGCGTCCGCCGGCTCACCGCGAAACGACTCCTCGGTCACGACCCTCACCCCGTCTTCCTGCGGCTCGAATGACCAAGCGTGGACGCCCTCGATCCCTTGGGCGAGACCGCCCCACAGCGTCCGGCGCTGGTGCTCGACACCGTAGATGGTGGACACGATCGGTGTATCGATGCCAGCGGTGGACCATGTGAACGACTGGCCGGGAGCGAATTCGCCCGACAAGTCTGCCCGCGAGATGTCGTGCTGCCAGTTCGGCCAGGCATTGACGTCCAGGTGAATACGCCAGAGCCGTTCGACCGGCGCACGGATGAATTGCTCGCACCGCACCAGGACGGGGGCACTGCGATCAACGTCGTCACGGACCATGGCGCTCTCCTCGCCGGATATGAGAGTGAGTTTGCCGATTCCTCGGCAGCGGCGTTCAGCTCGAAACAATCGGAGCAGCCTACCTCGCCGCGCGCCATTATGCTTGCGGCATCATCTCTTGGCGACACGCCCTACCAGGATAGGCTCTAGGCGCGCAGCCGCTCCTTAACGTGGTCGGCCACGCGCAACGCGTTGGCGATGATGGTCAGAGTCGGGTTCACCGCGCCGATGGAGGGGAAGAAGCTCGCGTCGGCGACGTAGAGGTTATCCAGCTCGTGTGCCTTGCAGTCGAGGTTGAGCACGGAACTTGCCGGGTCCGTGCCGAAGCGCGCCGTGCCGGCTTGGTGCGCCGTGCCACCGATCGGGATGTTCTTCCCGAGGTAGAGACTGCGGTCGAGCAGGATCGGATGGGCTCCATGGGCGCTCATCAGCTTCTCCAGCTTGTGCTTCAGCCGCTTCGCCGCCTCCAGGTTGCCCTCGTGGATGTCGAGCACGACGCGGTCGCCGTCGTAGTAGATCCGGTTCTCCGGGCGCGGCAGGTCCTCGCTCTGCAGCCAGAAATCCATCGAGTGCTGGGCCATCTTCGCGAACGGCCACTCCGGCAGAAACTCCATCCAGCGCGGCAGCTCCTCGCCGCGAATCTGGTCCGCATGGGTCTTCGCGCACATCTGGATCAGGCCGAGCGGGTAGTCCCAGTCGTCGGCGCCGAAGTAGTAGTCGCTGACGGCGAGCGTCTTCTGAAAGATCGTGTTATTCGGCTCGCGCGTCAGCGCCATGAGCACGGACATGTTGTGGCGCATGTAGTTGCGGCCCACTTGGTTCGAGCCGTTCGCGAGGCCCTTGGGGTGCTTGTCGCTCGCCGAGCGCAGCAGCAGCAGCGCCGAGCTGAGCGCGCCGCAGGCCACGACCACGATGTCGGCCGAGTATCGCTCTTCCTGCCCGAACCGGGTCACGTGGACCGTGCTCACGCTACGCCCGGACGGATCGGTCTCCAGCTCGCTAACGTAGGCGTTGGTGCGCAGGGTGAAGTTCTCGTGCGCGGCGAGGGTCGGGTCCACGCACAGCACCTGCGCGTCGGCCTTGCCGTTGAGCAGGCACGGGAAGCCGTCGAACGCGTCGCAGCGGATGCAGGTGCTCGTCGGCGTCGGCCGGCCGTTCTTCTCGTCGAGCAGGATGCCGAGCGGCAGGTGAAAGGGGTGCACGCCCTCCTTCTTCCAGCTCTCGCCGAGCTGGTAGATGACGGGCGCGTGGGTGACCGCGGGATACGGGTAAGGACCGCTCGACCACGGCTCCGTGGGGTCCTCCCCGCGCCGCCCATGAACGTGGAAGAGATTCTCTGCCTCGGCGTAGTAGGGCTCGAACGCATCATACTTGAGCGGCCAGGCGGGCGAGATTCCCTCCTTGTGCCGAATCTCGTCGAAGTCACGCTCGCGCAGGCGGAACAGCGCGGCGCCATAGACCTTGGAGTTGCCGCCGACGAAGTAGTGCAGGCCGGGCTGAAAGGTCTCCCCGTTCGGGCCATACCAGGTGTCCTTCGCCTGATAGGCGGCGTCCACGAACACGGTCTTGGCGTTCCAGTTCTCGCGCTCCCGCGGCAGGTAGTCGCCGCGCTCCAGCATCAGGATGCGCTTGCCCGTCGGCGCGAGCTTGTGGGCGAGCGAGGCGCCGCCGGGGCCGCTGCCGATGACGATCAGGTCGTAGTGGTCGGCCATGGCCGCTCTCCTGCCCAAGAAGCTAGGTCACGGTCAGATGTTGAGGCGCTTGGCGAGCTGGTGCAGCCCGAGCACGGTCCCCACCGCAATCGCCGCCCACATCGCGTTGCGGTGATAGCTGGTGAACACTTCCCAGCTCCAGTCGCGGGCGCGCGAGTTGAAGCGGCCGTGGGCACCGTAGGGGCCGGGCACCGGCTCGAACAGGTTGTTCGGCGCGTCCGGAGGACTCGGCTCGTCCGAAAGCTGGCTGCTGTAGCCGTATTTGGCGAGGTAGCGATCGATCAAACCAGGTGCGACGCGGTTGGCGAGGATCGCCTTGACCGTAGGCCAGCCGATCCAGGTCTGGCGCCTTGAATGGAAGGCCGCGAAGTAGATGGCGCGCGCGGGGATCTCGGGCTGGAAGATCGGCGGCACCGGCTGCGCCTTCTTGCCCATCTTGTTCAGCGCCCAGTTGAACTGCGGCGTGTTCACCGCCGGCAGGTCCACCATGCTGATGTCGATGTTCAGCTTGTCGTGCAGGACCTCGGAGCGGAGCGAATTGACGAAGCCGCGGATCGCGAACTTGCCGCCGCAGTAGATGGCCTGCAGCGGCACGGAGCGGTAGGCGAGCGCCGAGCCGACGCAGACGATCGAGCCGTGGTTGCGCGGGGTCATGCGCTTCAGTGCAGCCATGATGCCGTGGACCTGGCCGAGATAGGTGACGGCCGTGCCGCGCTCGACTTCCTTGGCCGTCAGCTTGGAAACCGGGGCGAACACCGTCGCCATCGCGACGTTGACCCACACGTCAATGGGGCCGAGCTCCTCTTCGACGCGCGTGGCGGCCGCCTCGACCGCGTCCGCGTCGGCGACGTCGGTGGGGATCGGGAGCGCGCGGACGCCGAACGTGCGCGCCTCCGCGGCGGCGTCTTCCAGCCGCTGCGGATCGCGCGAGAGCAGAGCGACATCGCAGCCGTTCCTGGCGAATTCGTTGACGGTGGCACGGCCGACGCCCGCGCCGGCGCCGGTGATGACGACGATCCTTGCCATGAACTCGCTCCAAACCTTAGCTGCTCGGAGCAACCAACGCCGCCGCGCGGCCCTAGTTGTCCGCACACGGCTTGCTGACCGCGACCTATGCCGGCCTGCTCGGGCCCAGGCTTGATCCCGCGGGTTGAGGGTCCCCGCCGCAGCCCGTATGGTGCACTGCTCATGCCGAAGTCGCCCTCGTTCCAGGAGCTGATCCTGCGCCTGCACGCCTTCTGGGCGGCGCAAGGTTGCGTGATCCTGCAGCCCTACGACATGGAGATGGGCGCAGGTACGTTTCATCCGGCGACCACGCTGCGCGCCATGGGGCCGAGGCCGTGGCGGGCGGCTTACGTGCAGCCGAGCCGCCGTCCCGGCGACGGCCGCTACGGCGAGAACCCGAACCGGCTAGGGCACTACTACCAGTATCAAGTGATCCTGAAGCCCTCGCCAGACGACTGCCAGGCGCTGCTGCTCGACAGCTACCGGGCGCTCGGGATCGACCCGCTCGTCCACGACATCCGCTTCGTCGAGGATGACTGGGAGAGTCCGACGCTCGGCGCCTGGGGCCTCGGCTGGGAGGTCTGGTGCGACGGCATGGAGGTCACGCAGTTCACCTATTTCCAGCAGGTGGGCGGCATTCCGGTCGCGGTGCCGAGCGCGGAGTTCACCTACGGGCTGGAACGGCTCGCGATGTATGTGCAGGGCGTCGAGCGGGTCTTCGACCTCGACTTCAACGGGGCAGGCGTCACCTACGGGGACGTGTTCCTGCGGGCGGAGCGCGAATACAGCGCCTACAGCTTCGAGCGGGCGGACACGCCCATGCTGGCGCGACACTTCGAGGATGCCGAGGTGGAGTGCCGGGCGCTGCTGGACGCGAAGCTGCCGCTGCCCGCCTATGACCAGTGCATCAAGGCGAGCCACCTGTTCAACCTGCTCGACGCGCGCGGCGTGATCGCGGTGGCGGAGCGGGCGGGCTATATCGGACGGGTGCGGACGCTGGCGAAGGGGTGCTGCGAGGAGTGGCTGGCGGGCGCGGACGGAGAGTGAGACATGGACCAGCAGATCGTCGTGGATGGCGAGGCGGCGAGGCTCGCGAATGAGCTTGCGGAGCTGATGCATGAGAGCGTTGCAGCAGCCGTAACTCAGGCAGTGCGCGAGCGGCTTGAGCGGGAGCGCAAGGTGCGCGCGGACGTTGAGGTAATGATGTCGCTAGCCGCTAAGGTTGCGGCGCACGTTCGGCCTGGAACGACTTCGGATCATTCCTGGCTTTACGGCGAAGACGGACTTCCAACTTGATCCTGGATGCCTCAGCGGTGCTTGCGGTGCTGCTCGGAGAGACGGACGCCGCTCGATACGAAGACGCCATCGCGCATGCGATGCGGCGACGTATGGCCGCACCAAACTGGCTTGAGGCGGCGGCCGTACTGGATCGCCGGGCGGATGCGCCGGCGCGCGCGAGCCTGGACGAGTTCGTCGAGCAGCTCCGAATATCGGTCGAGCCCTTCACCGCCGCGCACGCCGCCCTCGCCCGGCAAGCCTGGCGCGACTACGGCCGCGGCAGCGGGCACCCGGCACGCCTCAACTTCGGCGATTGCCTCGCCTACGGCTTCGCCAAGGCGGAAGGCCAGCCTCTGCTCTTCAAGGGCAACGACTTCAATCAGACCGACATCGAACCGGCGCTGAGGGCATAGTCGCGTGCCCGAACTCCTGATCGAGCTGTTCAGCGAGGAGATTCCCGCGCGGATGCAGGCGCGGGCGGTGGACGACCTCGTGCGGCTCGTGGGCGAGGCATTGGCGCCGCTCGTGCCGCGAGAGATGCAGGGCTTCGCCGGCCCGCGGCGGATCGCGCTCGTGGGCGAGGTCGCGGCGGAGGTCGCGGGCAGCGAGGCGGAGGAGCGCGGGCCGCGCGTGGGGGCGCCCGAGCAGGCGCTCGCTGGGTTCCTCCGCAAACACGGAGCGCGGCGCGAGGATCTAGTCGAGCAGGGCGGGCACTGGCTGCTGCGCCGGGCGGTCGCGGCGCGTCCGGCGGCGGAGGTGGTCGCCGCGGCATTGCCGCCGCTGCTGCGGCGCTTTCCCTGGCCAAAGTCCATGCGCTGGGGCGACGGGAGCCTGTTCACCTGGGTTCGGCCGCTGCGGCGCATCCTGTGCCTGCTGGACGGGCGCGTGGTGCCCTTCGCGCTCGCCGAGGGCGACGACCCGGCGCACGGCCTCGCGAGCGGCGACCTCACGGAGGGGCACCGTTTCATGGCGCCGGGTGCCTTCGCGGTGCGGAGCTTCGCTGCGTGGCGCGACGGGCTGCGGGAGCGGTTCGTGCTCGTCGCGGCGGAGGAGCGCAAGCGGGTCATCGCGGAGGATATCGCCCGGCTCGCGCAGGCGGAGGGCTTGAGCGTCGTCGAGGACGAGGGGCTTCTCGATGAGGTGGGAGGACTGGTCGAGTGGCCCGTGCCCTTGCTCGGGAGGATAGACGAGCAGTTCATGGATCTGCCGCCAGAGGTGATGCAGGTCTCGATGCGCGTGAACCAGCGCTACTTCGCGCTGCGCGACGCGGAGGGGCGTGCGGCGCCGCGCTTCGCCTTCGCCGCGAACGTGGAAGCAAAGGACGGGGGTGCCGCGATCATTGCGGGCAACGAGCGCGTGCTACGAGCGCGTTTCAGTGACGCGCGGCATTTTTGGGATTTGGACCGGCGGACGAAGCTCGTGGATCGGGTGCCCGCGCTCGATGGCGTTACGTTCCATGCCGAGTTGGGCACCCAGGGGGACCGGACACAGCGCCTCGCACAGCTCGCTGCTTGGCTCGTGCCCTACGTTGGCGCGGACCCAATACAAGCCGCACGCGCCGCACTGCTCGCGAAAGCGGACCTAGTCACCGGCATGGTGGGCGAGTTTCCAGAGTTGCAGGGCGTTATGGGCGGCTACTATGCCAAGGCCAGCGGCGAACCGGACGCGGTGGCTGACGCGGTACGGGACCATTACGCACCGAAGGGGCCGAGCGATCCAGTGCCCAGCGCGCCTGTAACCGTAGCTGTGGCACTCGCGGATAAGCTGGACCAACTCGCACAGTTTTTCTCGATTGGAGAGCAGCCGACTGGCTCCGGCGACCCGTTCGGTTTGCGCAGGGCAGCGATCGGCCTGATTCGGCTGGTCCGTAGTAACAACTTGCGCATTCCATTGAAGGGAGCAGTGATCGCTGCGCGATCTGCTGCGCTGACCGACCTTGAGGAACGGGCGAGGCTGACTGGGGTTGATCCAAGTTTTGAGTTGCCGCCTGGCGAGAAAGAGCGGTTCGTTGGTCCATCTATCGAGGTGCTGAACTTCCTGTTAGAGCGCCTCCGTGTCCAACTTCGCGCCGAGGGCGCCCGCTACGACGTGCTCGCCGCCGTGTTTGCGGCAGGTGCAGACGACGACCTCGTGCGACTGCTCGCCCGCACGGACGCGCTCTCACGGCTGCTCGATGCTGAGAACGGTGCGAACCTGCTGACAGCGTATCGCCGGGCGGTGAACATTCTGCGCATCGAGGAGAAGCGGGACGGTCCGCACCGAGAGACACCCGATAATCGTCTATATGAACGACCAGAAGAACTTGCGCTAGCTAGTAGGCTGGATCGCCTCGAAGAGCAACTTCCAGGACTGTTAGCAGCGGAGAAGTGGGATTTTGCAATGTCCGCATTAGCCACCCTCCGCCCCCCGCTCGACGCCTTCTTCGATCACGTAACCGTGAACGCCCCTGAACCCCCGTTGCGCCGTAATCGTTTGTCTCTTCTCAACCGCGTCCGGGCGGCGATGGATCAGGTCGCCGATTTCTCCAAGATCGAAGGGTAAGGAAGCCGCCATGCACCAGTGGGTTTACAGCTTCGGCGCCGGCCGCAACGAGGGTCGCGCCGATATGAAAGACCTGCTCGGCGGCAAGGGGGCCAACCTCGCCGAGATGGCCAGCATCGATCTCCCGGTGCCGCCCGGCTTCACCATCACAACCGAGGTCTGCACCGCGTTCTACGAGAACGAGAAGCAATATCCCGAAGGCTTGCAGGAGCAAGTCGCCGCCGCGCTCGCCCGCGTCGAGGAGGCCGTGGGCCTGCGCTTCGGTGACGCCGAGGCGCCGCTCCTCGTTTCCGTGCGCTCGGGTGCACGGGTCTCCATGCCCGGCATGATGGACACCGTGCTCAACCTCGGCCTCAACGACCAGACCGTCCAGGGCCTGGAGCGGCGCAGCGGCGACTCACGCTTCGCCTGGGACAGCTATCGCCGCTTCATCCAGATGTACGGCTCCGTCGTGCTCGGCGTAGATCACCACCGCTTCGAGGAAATCATCGAGAGCGCCAAGCTCGACACCGGCGCCACCGAGGACACGGCGCTCACGGCCGGGGACTGGCAGCGCGTCGTGAACGAATACAAGGATATGGTCGCTGCCGAGCGCGGCGAGCCGTTCCCGCAGGACCCGCACGCCCAGCTCTGGGGTGCAATAAGTGCCGTGTTCGGGTCCTGGATGAACCCGCGCGCTAATACCTACCGCCGCCTGCACGACATCCCGGCGAGCTGGGGCACGGCGGTCAACGTGCAGGCCATGGTGTTCGGCAACATGGGCGAGGACTGCGCCACCGGCGTCTGCTTCACCCGCGACCCGAGCACCGGCGAGGACATGTTCTACGGCGAATACCTCGTGAATGCCCAGGGCGAGGACGTGGTCGCGGGCATACGCACGCCACAGCCACTCTCGCAAGCCCGCGCCAAGCCCGGCGAGGTCGCGATGGAAGAGGCGCTACCCGGCGCTTACGACGACCTGCTCAAAGTACGCGAGACCCTGGAGCGGCACTACCGCGACATGCAGGACATCGAGTTCACCGTCCAGCAGAACAAGCTCTACATGCTGCAGACGCGCAACGGGAAGCGCACGGCGGCAGCGTCCCTCCGGGTCGCGGTCGAGATGGCCGATGCCGGGCTGATCTCGCGTGAGGAAGCGATCCAGCGGGTCAACCCGCAATCGCTCGACCAGCTCCTCCATCCCACGCTCGACCCGAACGCGCCGCGCACGCTGCTCAGCAAGGGCCTGCCGGCCAGCCCAGGCGCTGCGTCGGGCGCGATCGTGTTCAGCGCGGACGAGGCGGAGAGTCGGGCGACGAAGGGTGAGGCGGTGATCCTCGTGCGCGTCGAGACCAGTCCCGAGGACATCCACGGGATGCACGCGGCGCGCGGCATCCTCACGACGCGGGGCGGCATGACCAGCCACGCCGCCGTCGTCGCGCGCGGCATGGGGCGGCCCTGCGTCGCGGGCGCGGGTGGCATCCGGGTGGATCGTGGCGCGCAGACGCTCACGGCCGGCGGCAAGACGCTGCGCGCGGGCGACACGATCACGCTCGACGGCGCCACGGGCGAGGTATTCGCGGGCAGCGTTCCCATGGTGGAGCCGCAGCTCAGCGGCGAGTTCGCCAAGCTGATGGGCTGGGCGGACGAGGCGAGGCGCCTGCGCGTGCGTGCCAATGCCGAGACGCCGCTCGACGCCGAGACCGCCCGGCGCTTCGGCGCCGAGGGCATCGGGCTGTGCCGCACGGAGCACATGTTCTTCGACCCCGAGCGAATCGGCGCCGTGCGGCAGATGATCATGGCGCATGACGAGAGCGGGCGCCGCGTGGCGCTGGCGCGGCTGCTGCCGTTTCAGCGGGAGGACTTCACCGAGCTCTTCCGCATCATGGCGGGCCTGCCCGTAACGATCCGCCTGCTCGATCCGCCGCTCCACGAATTCCTGCCTCACGGGGACGCGGAGCTTGCCGAGGTCGCGCAGGCGCTCGGGCAGGATTTGGAGGCGATGCGCCGCCGCGCGCAGGAACTCGCGGAGGCGAACCCCATGCTGGGCCACCGCGGCTGCCGGCTCGGGATCACCTATCCCGAGATCTACGAGATGCAGGCCCGCGCCATCTTCGAGGGCGCCATCGCGGCGGCGAAGGAGGCGGGGAAGGCCCCCGTTCCCGAGATCATGATTCCGCTCGTGGCCACCAAGAAGGAGCTTGAGATCACCCGCGCCCTCGTGGACGGCGCCGCCTCGGCGGTGTTCCAGGAGACCGGGCAGAAGATCGAGTATTCGGTCGGGACCATGATCGAGCTGCCGCGCGCGGCGTTGATGGCGGACCGGATCGCGGAGGTCGCAGACTTCTTCTCGTTCGGCACGAACGACCTGACGCAGACCGCCTTCGGCCTCTCGCGCGACGACGCCGGCAAGTTCCTGCCCTACTACGTCGAGCACGGCATCCTGCCCAAGGACCCGTTCGTGTCGCTCGACGTGGACGGGGTGGGTGAGCTGGTGCGCATCGCAGCCGAGAAGGGGCGGCGCGTGAAGAACGGCCTTAAGCTCGGCATCTGCGGCGAGCACGGGGGCGACCCGGCGAGCATCCAGTTCTGCGAGACCGCGGGTCTCGACTACGTCTCGTGCAGCCCCTACCGCGTTCCCGTCGCGCGCCTCGCCGCGGCGCAGGCAGCGCTGGGCGCAGGCGGCGACCGCACGGCTTGATCGCAGCAGGGGAGAGCACCATGGCCACCAACGTCCTGATCGCGTTCTACTCGCGCAACGGCTCGACCGAGGCGCTGGCCAAGGCCGTCGCCGAGGGCGCGCGGGCCGGGGGTGCGGAGGTGCGCCTGCGCCGGGCGCGCGAGGTGGTCGGCCCGGAGGTGATGGCGAAGGCGCCGGGCTGGGCGGAGAACGCGCAGCGCATGAACCAGGCCTACGAGGCGCCCACCGAGGCCGATGCCGAGTGGGCGGATGCGATCGTGTTCGGCACGCCGACGCGCTTCGGCAACGCCTCGGCGGAACTCAAGGCCTACATCGACGGGCTGGGTGGGCTGTGGTTCCAGGGCAAGCTGAACGGCAAGGTGGGCTCGGCCTTCACCTCCACGTCGAGCCTGCACGGCGGCAACGAGAGCACGATCATCTCGCTCTACAACCCAATGGCGCACCTGGGCCTGATCATCGTGCCGCTGGGCTACGCGGACCCTGCCGTGTTCAAGGCGGGCACGCCCTACGGCGCCTCGTCCGTCTCCGGCCAGCAGAACGCACCGCCCACCGCGGACGATTTGGAGGTCGCGCGCTTTCAGGGCCGCCGAGTGGCGCACGTCGCCACCGTGCTCAAGGCGGCCAACGTCACCGCGACCAAGGGCTGAAGGAAAGACGCCTATGAGCTACACCACGACCGGCCCTGGCGCGTCGCCCCGCGCCGGGACGCTCGCCGCGGAGTGGGCGCCACGCTTGCTCAGCGTGCTGCGCATCGTCGCGGCCCTTCTTTTCCTGGAACACGGCATGCAGAAGCTGTTTGGCTTCCCGCCGCCGCTCGCCGCCGCGGGGGGCAGCCCAGCCGCGTTCACGCTGCTCTGGTTCGCCGGGGTGCTGGAGTTCGTGGGCGGTCTGCTGCTGCTCGTTGGCCTGTTCACGCGGCCGGTGGCGTTCGTGCTGTCGGGCGAGATGGCCGTCGGCTACTGGATGGCGCACGCGCCGCACAGCCCCTTCCCCTCGCTGAATGGCGGCGACGCGGCGATCCTCTTCTGCTTCGTGTTCCTCTACTTAGCGGCGGCCGGAGGCGGGGCGTGGAGCGTAGACCGGACCCGTGAGCGGCGCGGCGGCGTGGCCTAGCGCGCGGGCAGGTCGTGGGCGAGCAGCACGGCGATCTCGGCCTCGACCCCGCGCATGGGGGCATCCTCGACCTTGGAGCCGCTCTCACACGGATGCCGGGGAGCGGCATGGGCGAGCAGTTGCACGGGCTGTCCGGCGATGGGCTGCCCACCTTCCAGCCGCCGATCGGGCCGAGCGCGACCATGATCTCGCGCTGGATCAGCACGGCCTGCTCCTGAGTCTTCGGCGCCATCGCCTCGGGGAGGGCCTGGACCGGCTGCGAGGGATCGCGCCGGGCGGAGGGAAGGAGCGGCGCGGCGTCCTTGTGTCGGTCCATGGTGGCTCCTGTTCAGGCGGCCCACGTCTCCGTCTTGCATCGCCTGGGCGGGCTTGTCCACAAGGTCCCGCCTCCCGCCGGCACCGCCGACCGTCATGTCGGCGAGTGCCCGCTCGTCACGCGGCCTCCGGAGTGGACTGTTCTGTTTTCGCGACGGACGCCGAAATCCGCTCTCAGAAGCGAGGCATCGTCGGAATTCCGGACCGGCTGGCGCATCCCGGAAGGCATCCGTTTTAATTTGACGACGATCTCTGTGTCGACTAAAGGCAGATACGTGCTGCTCAGCGAGATCAAGCCTTGGTAGCTGAATGTAAGATGAAGCTGCGCGCGTAATCGACGCTTGTGGACCAGCATTGGTTCCAGCCTAGAACAAGCGCGTTAGATGGCTCAATCACGCTGCAGTAACGGCGTGAACTGTGGGGAACGCTCCAGGCCGAGCAAGGAGTGTCACGTCACAGGAGGTATCCTCTTGGCGAACGCATTATCGGATCAACGCTCCAGGAAAGGAGCGGGCAAAGCAGGCGTGCGACGATTGTTCGGACGTTTCGCGAAGCTTGGCACGGCGGCGGTGATTGTCTTCGTGAGTGTTCGAGCGATCACGAGCGAGCAGGGATATATCGGCACTAACAACGCCGTTGTCTCCGCCCAGATCACGGTTCTGCGTGCTCCGATTGAGGGCTATGTTGCGGCAGGAGAGCTTGCCGCAGGACAACCCGTGGCACGAACGTCTGTTATTGAAACCATCTCGAATAGCAATCCGAACGATGCGGTGCTGATCGACCTCGAGAGCGATCTCGAGCGCCTGCTGAGGCAGCGCGAGGCCGCTCAGCTGCAACGGACTGCGCTCCTGGCGTTGTTGAAGACGCTGACGGATCGGGCGGCGGTCGGCAACGTCGCGCAAGCAGCGAGGATTTCGGCCAATATAGAAGTATCTCGCGACAAGAGTGCGTCAGCGGAGACGCGCCGCGATCAGTTGCGACGGGACTACGAGCGCAAGCTGTCACTGCTCAAGTCAGGCGACGCGGCGTCCGCCGATGTCGATCGTCTTCGCTCTGATTTCGTGGCGGCAACGCAGGAAGCGGCCGCCGCGCTCGCCGCAACTCAAGTGGAGATCGCGGAGCGCAACGCCGCGCAGAGCGGCGTGCTGGTGGAGCCTGGCTCGACTGACGTCAACTACTCGATCCAGCGTGCCGACGAGGTTCGCATTCTCCTGACCCATGTCGACCGATCGATTGCGGACCTCGGCGCCGCGGCGGACCAGGTCCGCGAGAGGCTAAGGGATCGTCAGCGGCACGAGCAGAGCACGACGCGTATCAGTGCCCCGGTCGATGGCATGATCTGGAAAGTGGGCGCGATCAACGGGGAGCGCGTCAGTCCAGGTGACGTCGCGTTGGAGCTCGTCGATTGCGGCCACGCCTTTGTCATGGCCAGCATCCCGCAGTATCGGATGCCAGACGTGTCTCCCGGGACGGAAGCCCGCTTCAAGTTCGTGGGCGAGACCTCCGAGCGCGTTGCCCGCGTGGTCTCGGTTGAGAGCGGCAGGTTGGCAGACCGCGACGTGCGGTTCGCTGCGGTGCCTCAGCCCGAGAAAGAGCCGTCTGCCATCGTGATCCTATCGCCACTCTCCATGCCGAATACAGCAGGCGAATGCCTGGTGGGGCGCACGGCGCGCGTCCTCCTCCCGCTCAGGCAAGACAATCTCCTCGACGGTCTGGCGCGCCATCTCGGCCTGGATCAGATCTGGCAGCGCTGGCGCCATGAACTTCTTTGATCTGGATACGTGGACGCCGACGACGGTCGTTGCGGGGCTCATCGCGGCGATCTCGCTCTCGGTCGGATTCAGGGGTGTGCCGGGGCGGCTTATGCTCTGCGCCGTCTGCGTCGCGACCAACATCCGCTACATCGTCTGGCGATCGATGTACACGATTCCCACGCCTGACACACTGCTTGCCAAGCTATGGGTGGACGCCTTCTTCGCCCTCGAGCTTTGTAGCTTGTTCGGTGCTCTCTTGATCACGTTCTTCATGTCGCGCACCCTGAACCGATCGAGGGAAGCGGACGAGCATCAGGTCTCATCGCTCCAGAACGCGCCCGTGGACGTCTTCATCGCCACCTACAACGAGAGCAGGGACATCCTGGAGCGAACCGTCATCGGAGCGAAGGCGATTCAGCATCCCGATCTCCGGGTGTGGCTTCTCGACGATGGTGCACGCCCAGAGATCAGGCAGCTCGCGGAAGAGCTCGAGGTCGAGTACGCCTTCCGTGTCAAAGGCGCGCATGCCAAGGCAGGCAACGTGAACAATGGCCTGAGGCTCGCGACGGCAACGGAGCGACCGCCGGAGTTCGTCCTGCTCCTCGACGCCGACTTCGTCGCAAGGCCCACCATCCTTCGGCGAACACTGGGCTTCTTCGAGGATCCGGAGATCGGCATCGTTCAAACTCCGCAGCACTTCTTCAACCATGATCCGATCCAGACGAATCTCGGCGCGACACGGACATGGCCAGACGAGCAGCGCTTCTTCTTCAACTACTTGCTGGCCTGCAAGGATGCCTGGGGCGCCGCGTTCTGCTGCGGAACCTCGGCCGTCTTTCGCGTCAGCGCCTTGCAGGCTTGCGGGGGGATGGCGACGGAGACCGTAACCGAGGACATGCTCACGACGTTCCGCTTACAGGAGTATGGATACAGGACCATCTTTCTCAACGAGCACCTGAGCTCCGGCCTTGCTCCAGAGGGGCTGAGCGAGTTCGTGACGCAGCGCTCACGGTGGTGTCTCGGCGCCATTCAGCAGGTATACACGCGCTGGTCCTTCCTGGGCCGGGCACGGATCAGCCTCATCAATCGGATCTCCTCGCTCGATGGCGTTCTTTACTGGAGTTCCAGCTTTCTCTTCCGTCTGATGGTGTTGACGGCACCTCTGGTATACTGGACGACCGGAACGCCGGTGATCGATGCCCGGATCGACGAGCTGGCCTACTACCAGTTTCCCTTTGCCGTGGCGATCTGCTCGATGATGTTCATTCTGTCGGAACGGCGGGTCGTGCCAATCCTGTCCGACATCAGCCAGATGATCAGCACGTTCATCATTCTCCGAACGGTCGCTACGACGCTGGTCAAGCCGTGGGGGCACCCTTTCAAAGTCACGCCAAAGGGCAAATCGACCGATCGAACGGTGATCCACTGGCAGTTAGCGGGCCCATTCATGCTGCTCGCGACAGGCATCGTCTGGGGCCTAGCCGTGAACGCGTCACCGTACGCGCCGCTGAACGGCTCGCCCGGCTATACGATCAACGTGATCTGGAGCGTGGTCGATATCCTGCTGCTCCTGGCAACGGTGGCGGCCTGCGTCGAATTGCCGCGTAGGACGACGACGGTGTTCCCGACCGTAGAGAGCGGAACCATGCTCTGCGGCGATGTCCGGCTCCCGTGCACTGTCCGGGCGATCTCGACCGAGAGCGCCGAGATCACGGCCCTGGACCCAGAGTTCGCACAAGCCGCGACGCATGTTGTCCTGGACAATGGCGCCCTGGTTATGCCGGTCCGAAGCGTCTCCACAGGCCGGAAGACGATGTCCGTGGAATTCGCCGCAACGCCGCAGCTGCGGCATGCCATGGTGCGCAAGCTGTTCAGCGGAGAGTACGACATCGAGCTCGATCACGTCGCGGTCGGCAAGGCGATCGGCTCCATGCTGAAGGTATTGCTTCGATAAGTTTTTCGTCCGTAGAGGGGCACCGGCGGGAGCGTCCCGGGGTGACTTCGGCGTCTCGTCGAGACCGGACAATCCGCCTCACCCTCGCCACGTTCATGGTGGTGTGTCTCTTGGCCTCTATAGCACCGGGACGCAGTAGCCTCGCCCAATCCGTGACGACTTGGCACATGGGCGTCAATCTTTCGGCGCTCGAAGACGGCCATGATCTACCCGGGACAGCGAACACGGACTACGCACTCCCGACCGATGCCGAATTCGACTTCTTGCGACGCAAGAACCTGACCTTCGTGCGTCTTCCCTTCAAATGGGAGCGTCTGCAGCCAATCCTCTCGGGTCCGCTCGACGCGACCTATCTCGGCTACATCCAGGCCGCGGTCGCGAAGGCGGCAGCGCGCGGCATGGAGGTCGCGCTCGATTGCCACAATTTCGGGGGATACGGTGCGGCCAAGATCGGTGGGGGAATCGTGACCGACGCCGACTTCGCGGATCTCTGGTCGCGGTTGGCCGCCGTCTTCAAGACGAACCCCGCAGTCGCCGCATATGACATCATGAACGAGCCGTCGAACATGCCCGGTCCTGACGCTTGGCAGCGAGCGGCACAAGCGGCAATCAACGCCATCCGAGCCGTAGACACCAGAACCCCGATCTTCGTCGAAGGCAACAACTACGCCTCGGCATTCACGTGGGCACGCACGAACCCGACCCTTCACCTGCTCCACGACCCGGCAAATCGGCTTGTCTTCTCCGCCCACGCCTACCTCGACCGCGACAACTCCGGAACGCATTTCGCCTGGAAGGAAGAGGTGGCCGCGGGCGACCGCCTCACCGGCCTTCCCCTCGATGCAGGCATCGGCGTTCGGCGCGTTGCTGGATTCGTCAACTGGCTGGAGCTCCACGGACTCAAGGGCAATATTGGGGAGACAGGCGCAGGATCCGATGACCCGAGCTGGTTGAGCGCGCTCGATCGGGAGATCGAATTTCTGCTCGCCAACAAGGTGACCTTCATATACTGGGACCTCGGTCCGTTCTTTCATTCATATCCCTATAGCATCGAGCCGGACGACAAAGACATGGACAAGGTGCAAGTGGCGGTGCTGACCAAATACACGGGTGCGGCACAGCCTGCGACATATACCGTCACAGAGGCAGCATCTGATGCTGTCGGTAAACACGTGTCGAATTTCACGATTTCCTATCGTGGACTGATCAAAGCGCCGGTCATCTTCACTCCCAGCGACAGCGGCGGTGGCGGCACGTTCGTGCCTCCGGCTGTCACGATGCTTGCGGGCTTCAATGGCATCGCAAAATTTAGATACATCCCGCCAGGTCGGGCTCGCATTGCGATCAGTACCAAGAACAATGCTGGCTTCATCGATCCGCCGGCGATCCAAATTCAGGGTTCCGGGTGCGCTGATTGCTGACCCAGGCGTGATCTCGCGCTGGATCAGCAAGGCTTGCTTCTCGGTCCGGGTTACTAGCGCCTCCGGGAATGTTCAGTGCGGCTGCGGTGGACAACACTGGGCGGAGAGGAGGAGCCGTGCGGCATCCTTGTGGCGGTCCATGATGGCTCCTGCTCATACGCCCGGTGTTGATGGCTGACTCTGGGAGGATTTCCTGATCGGTCTGGGCGTGATTCGCTCTGGAGAGCGATTCGCGGAGGGCACGATGGGAGCGGCGGTTCAGATTACTCGGCTCGATTTGGACGCGGCTGGCTTGCGGCGGCAGGCGGGACGCACGCGGGATGCGGCGGCGTCTCGGCGTATGCTGGCTCTGGCGCTGGTGCTGGAAGGCGCGGCTCGCACCGATGCCGCCCGGGCTAGCGGCATGGACCGGCAGACGCTGCGTGATTGGGTGCATCGCTATAACGAGCAGGGCCTGGCCGGGCTGTCGGACAAAGCGGGAAAGGTCGGTCCCAAGCCGTTCCTCTCGCCCGAGCAAGAGGCCGCGGTCGCCGCATGGGTCCGGCGCGGGCCGGACCTGACCACGCACGGGGTGGTGCGCTGGCGCCGGGCCGATCTGGCGCAGGCGATCGAGGCGCGCTTCGGCGTGGTGCTGGCCGAACGCAGCATGAGCGATGTGTTGCGGCGGCTCGGGTTCCGCCGCTTGGTCGCGCGGCCCCGCCATCCGGGCCAGGACGTCGCGGCGCAGGCGTCTTTCAGGCCGACTACGCCGCCCTCATAGACGCTGCCCTGCCCGAGCACGCGCGTGGCAAGCCGCTCGAACTCTGGTGGCAGGACGAGGCCCGGATCGGCCAACAGGGGACGCTCACCCGGGTCTGGGCGGAACGCGGCTCACGCCCGTCTGCGCCACGCGATCAACGTTACGCCTGGGCGTATTTGTTTGGGGCCGTGTGTCCGGCCCGAGGCACAGGAGCAGGGTTGGTGCTGCCCTACGCGAATGCCGCGATGATGAACCTGCACCTGGCCGAAATCAGCCGACATGTCGCGCCGGATGCCCATGCCATCCTCAACATCGACGGCGCCGGGTGGCACAAGCTCGGCGGACAACTCCGCGTGCCACAGAACATCACCCTGCTCCACTTGCCCCCCTATAGCCCCGAGCTGAACCCGGTCGAAAACATCTGGGCCTAGCTGCGGAGCAACAAGTTGAGCAACCGCGTCTACGACAGCTACTCCGCCATTGTTGACGCCTGCTGCGACGCCTGGAACTGGCTGCTCTCTCAACCCGAGCGCATCACCTCAATCGCGTCACGAGACTGGGCATATGTCACTCAATGACACCGGGCGTATCAGACGGCCTGCGCCGCACGTCCTACCCTGCTGCGGCAAGCTTGGCCCAGTGGGTGCCTCCGTCGGCTCCTTCGCGCGGCTCAGGATGTCCGCGCCCAGCGGATCTCCGGCTTATCCCGGAAGGCGAAGCGTTCGAGGTGGCGTGCGATCACGTCCTCCAGGCTGGCCAGCGCGGCTTCGTCGTCGGCCGTCACGCGCATGACCAGAGCTTCGGCTTCAGCATCGAGCTGGCAGACGCCCGTCGGGAACTCGATCCGGCCGTGATCCTCGGCCAGGGTAACCGGCAGCTTGTGCTGGAAGTGCTTGCACAACTGCCCGAGATAGCGCCGCGGCGCGGCCGTGGGCACGCGCGCCTCGGACGACAGCGTAGGGTGCGCGTCCATCAGCTCCGCTCCACGCTGGTCGCTGCGGCGTCGAGAGCCGCAGCAACGGCGTTGGCCTGCTCCTCGCTGAGCGGCCCACGCCCGAGGCGCAGCCGTAGCGCGAGCTTGAGGTTCTCCATCGCGCGCACGACCTGCGGCGCGGGTCCGCCGCCGTGCACCCGGCCGGCCTCGTCCATGTGGGCAAGAAGCGCGTCCACCGCTGCGCGACTGGCGTCGAGGAAGGCCCGGCCCTCGGGCGTGATCGCGTGGAGCTTCTTGGCGCCCTCGCCCGTGCTGACCGTGACATAGCCGAGCTCCTCGAGGAGCGTCAGGGTCGGGTAGATCACGCCGGGGCTGGGGCTGTAAGCGCCGGCGACCCGCTCCTCGATCGCCTTGATGACCTCATAGCCGTGCCGCGGCTTCTCGGCGATGAGATGCAGGATCACCAGGCGCAGGTCGCCGTGAGCGAAGAAGCGGCCGAGCCCGGCGCGGGCGCCACGGGCAAAGCGGTCGTGCCGCCCTGGGCCGAAGTGCTGGCCGTCGTGACCATGCTCGCGATGAGCGAAACGCCGGCCGTGGCCGCCATGGTGATGTCCGCGGTGGTGGAGAGTATGAAACATGATGCCTCCGAGTGTGTTTCGATATAACGAAATGCCAGCTATATCGAAACACACTCGGATGCAAGGACGTTCTCCGCTTTCGCGAGCACGTGAACGGCGCACGCCGGATCGCGAACGTCACGTCAATGTCGTGAGGCGGAGTCCCCTCAAGAGAGCTTGGCCGCGATCGGACGCTCGTTCACGCCGCCCAAGTGATCTGTGTCACAGGCGCGTCGAAAGGAGCGCAGCATCGTGCGGAGGCACTCGAACGCAGGGGGCCACGATGCACATCAGTCGTCCGATCAACCTCCCGGAAAGCGACTCGCACCGCCGGTCGGAGCGCGGCGCGGCCATCGCGATCATTCTGTTCGCGCTGATCGCGCTGGCTGGCTCGCTCTGGCTCAGCCAGAACGGCGTGGCACCTTGCGGGGAAGAGAGTCTCACGACGGCCTGCGGCATGCCCTGAGCGCGGCTGAGTTGATCTGCGCCGCACCATGCCGCACAACGCCGCTTTCGGGCGGAGGGTGGCATGGCTGAGGCGTTCGGGGTCGGACAGGTGGCGCGGGTGGCGAAGACCATCACCGAGGCCGACATCCTGCTCTTCGCCGCGGTGAGCACGGACACGAACCCGGTCCACCTCGACGCGGAGGCTGCGGCGGCCTCGCCGTTCAAGGAGCGCGTCGCGCACGGGATGCTGTCCGCCGGGTTGATCAGCGCGGTGCTGGGGACGAAGCTGCCCGGGCCGGGGACGATCTACCTGGGGCAGACGCTGCGCTTCCGCGCACCCGTCAAGATCGGCGACACGGTCACGGCCGAGGCCGAGGTCACGGCCTTCGATCCCGAGAAGCGCCGGGCGACGCTCCGGACGACGTGCAGGGTGCAGGGCAAGGTGGTGATCGAGGGCGAGGCGCAGGTCCTGGTCCCGGCCTGATGGAGCGGCTGCGGGACTGGCGGCTGCCGGAGCGGCTGCGGGGCGCTACCTTCGCGCTGGGCAACTTCGACGGCGTGCATCGCGGGCACGCGCACGTACTCCGCGCGGCGCACGGGGCACGGCCGGAGGTGCCGCGCGCGGTCCTGACCTTCGAGCCGCACCCGCGCGAGGTATTCCGGCCCGACGACCCGCCCTTCCGCTTGCAGACCGCCGAGGAGCGGGCGGACGTGCTGGCGGCGCTGGGCGTGAACTTCGTGGTCGAGCTGCCCTTCGACCTGGCATTCTCCGAGTTGCCGGCCGAGGCGTTCGTCGCGGACGTATTGCACGGCGGCCTCGGCGCCGCGCACCTTGCCTGCGGGCCGGATTTCGCGTTCGGCCATCGGCGCAGCGGCGGGATCGCCTTCCTCGCCCAGCGCGCCGAGGCGCTCGGCATGGGCCTCACCATCGTCCCGCCGCTCGTCGACGCGCAGGGGCCGATCAGCTCGTCGCGCATCCGGCGGCTGCTCCAGGACGGCTACCCGGAGCGCGCCGCGAAGGAGCTGGGGCGGCCGTGGTCGGTCTCGGGCGAGGTCCAGCACGGGGACAAGCGGGGGCGGCTGCTCGGCTTCCCGACCGTGAACGTCCCGCTCGGGCGGCACCTGGAGCCGGCGCGGGGAGTCTATGCCGTCAGGGTGCAGCTGCCCGGCGGCGAGAGCGTGCCCGGCGTGGCCAATGTCGGGCGGCGGCCGACGGTCGCGGAGGGACTGGAGAGCCGGATCGAGGCGCACCTGTTCGACTACGCGGGCGACCTCTACGGGCAGGACGTCGCCGTCGCCTTCCACAGCTTTCTGCGGCCGGAGCGGAAGTTCGACGGGCTGGACGCGCTCACCCGGCAGATCGCCGAAGATGCCAGGGCCGCGCGCACGGCGCTCGGTAGTGTTTCGCATTCAATCGAAACCGAAGGTTAGGTCCGTAACTCGCTCTAGTCTGAAGGCGGCTTCACCGCGTCGGCAGGCTTGCCGGCGACAGACTGCTTGGCCTTTGCCTCGCGAATGTCATCGATACCGATACGAGCTCTCTCGCGCATGGCTGCGTAGCCCGATCCGATAAACGTTTCAACAACATGAAGGTATAATTCGCGCGCTTCGTCGTAACACCCTTTGTCAAACACCGCCTTGGCGAGGTCGTTGTAAGCCCGCGCCGCGATCTGGCCGTATACAAGTCTTCACCTACCCAGGCCATGCCTTCAATGCCGCTCGCATTGAATTCTGCAATCATAAGTCGCACATTCTTCTTTCCATAACTCATGCTGGCAGCCTTGAGTTCAGCAAGGCTCTTGTTGAAATTCTCAATCACCTTAGCCTGCGGGTTGGGTTCCGACTTTTTCTTGCTCGTCGCATCGGCGTGTCCCGATAGTGCTACTGCACCGATAACAGTGACCACGATGAGCTTCACTTTTTCACCTCTCGGCTGAGAAACGTTCGTCAAAGGTTTCACCGATAAACCCGGAGCGCAACGGCTTTCAGCCGCAACAGAGGGTTTGCTAAACGGGTGTCCGCAACGGAAGCCCGCGTCCTTGCCTCTACGTCGGACACCGTCGAGCGGCGGGCCGTTGCCTCCCGCTTTCCGGCTGCGTTTCTGTCCGAGAATTCTCGAATTTAGGGCACTCTCTACCGCTTGACCGCGCATCGCCGCCGCCCTGATAAGTAAGGCGTGACTTATAGGCAAGGCACGACTGCCCGGATTGCGCATCCCTCTCTGGGCCTGATTACCGTCCCGGCGTCCTAGAGGACGCCGGGTCACGCCTGCCCCGCAGCCGCATTCCCATGAGCGCACGATGACCAGCCAGCCGGACTACCGCGACACCGTTTTCCTGCCTACCACGGCGTTTCCGATGCGGGGCGACCTGCCGAAGCGCGAGCCGGGCCTGCTCGCGCGCTGGGACCGGATGGGCTTGCAGGAGCGCCTTCGAGCGGAGTCCGCCGGGCGCCCGCCCTTTACGCTCCACGACGGCCCGCCCTACGCCAACGGGCACCTGCACATCGGGACCGCGCTGAACAAGATCCTGAAGGACGTGGTCAACCGTGCCCACCAGATGGCGGGCGAGGACGCGCACTACGTGCCGGGCTGGGACTGCCACGGCCTGCCGATCGAGTGGCAGATCGAGGAGAAGTATCGCAAGTCGGGGCGGGACAAGGACGAGGTGCCGATCCTGCAGTTCCGCGCCGAGTGCCGGGCGTTCGCCGAGCACTGGATGCAGGTGCAGGCCCAGGAGTTCCGGCGGCTCGGCGTCGAGGGCGACTTCGCGCACCGCTACAGCACCATGGACAAGGCGAGCGAGGCGGCGATCGCGGACGAGATCGGCAAGTTCCTGCTGAACGGCGAGCTGTATCGCGGCCTGCGCCCGGTGATGTGGTCGCCGGTCGAGAAGACGGCGCTGGCCGAGGCGGAGGTCGAATACCACGACCACGTCAGCGACACGGTGTTCGTGCGCTTCCCGGTGCGGCAGGGAGCGCCTGAGCCGCGCGATGCATCGCTGGTCATCTGGACGACGACGCCCTGGACCCTGCCCGGCAACCGTGCCCTCGCTGTCGGCACGGAGATCGACTACGCGCTGGCGCGCGTGGACGGTGCCGCCGAGGGATCGCTCGCGCGTCCCGGCGAGAACGTGGTCGTGGCCTTGGCGCTGCTGCCGCAGTTCTGCGCCGAGGTGGGCATCACGACCCATCACGTCCTACAGGTGTTCAAGGGCGCCGATCTCGCGGCAGGCACGATCTGCGCGCACCCGCTCGACGGGCGCGGCTACGAGTTCGACGTGCCCGTGCTGCTCGGCGACTTCGTGACGACGGAGCAGGGCACCGGCATCGTCCACATGGCGCCGGGTCACGGCGAGGACGACTTCGCGCTCTGCACGCGGCACGGCATCAAAGTGCCGGAGACGGTGGGCGACGACGGCACCTACAATGCCTGGGTTCCCCTGTTCGCCGGCATCCACGTCTATAAGGCCGCCGACCCGGTCTGCGCCGCGCTGGTCGAGGCGGGTGCGCTGGTCGCGCGCGGCAAGCTCACCCACAGCTATCCGCATTCCTGGCGCAGCAAGGCGCCGCTGATCTGGCGGGCGACGCCGCAGTGGTTCATCGCGCTCGACGGGCCGACCCGCATCCGCGCGCGGGCAGTGGAGGCGATCGCGCAGTCCCGCTTCGTCCCGGAGGCCGGGCGTGACGCGGCTCGCCTCCATGGTGGCGCAGCGTCCCGACTGGTGCATCTCGCGCCAGCGCGCCTGGGGCGTGCCGATCCCGGTCTTCGTCGAGCGCGCGACGGGCGAGCCGCTGCGCGACCGGGCGGTGGTCGAGCGGGTCGTCGCGGCGTTCCGCGAGGAGGGCGCGGACGCCTGGTATGCGAGTCCCCCGAGCGCTTCCTCGGCAACCGCGACCCGGCGCTCTACGAGCAGGTGATGGACATCGTGGACGTGTGGTTCGAGAGCGGCTCGACGCACGCCTTCGTGCTGGAGGCACGCGGCATGCCCTGGCCGGCCGACCTCTACCTGGAAGGGTCGGACCAGCACCGCGGCTGGTTCCAGTCGAGCTTGCTAGAGGCCGTGGGCACGCGCGGGGCGGCGCCGTTCAAGGCCGTGCTCACCCACGGGTTCACGCTCGACGAGCAGGGACGCAAGATGTCCAAGTCGCTCGGCAACGTCATCGCGCCGCAGCAGGTCTGCGACCAATATGGGGCGGACGTGCTGCGGCTGTGGGTCATGACCGCGGATGCGACCGAGGATCAGCGCATCGGCCCGGAGATCCTGAAGCAGCAGGCTGAGCTGTATCGACGCCTGCGCAACACGCTGCGTTGGCTGCTTGGCAGCCTCGCGGGGTGGAGCGAGGCAGAGCGGGTGGGCTACGGCGAGATGCCCGAGCTGGAGCGCTGGGTGCTGCACCAGCTCAGCAACCTAGACCAGCTGGTGTGCGGCGCGGTTGAGAGTCACGACTGGACGGGGGTGATTCCCGAGATTCACAGGTTCTGCGCGAGCGGTCTCTCGGCGTTTTACTTCGACGTACGTAAGGACTCGATCTACTGCGACCGGCCAGATAGTTTGCCCCGCCGGGCAGCACGGACGGTGCTGGACGCGCTGCACCGCTGCCTTTGCACCTGGCTCGCGCCGACGCTGGTGTTCACGGCCGAGGAGGCATGGCAATCGCGGTTCGGCGACGAGGAGAGCGTTCACCAGCAGCTCTTCCCGAACGTGCCGGCGGAGTGGCGGGACGAGGCGCTCGCGGCGAAGTGGACGGAAATCCGCCAATTGCGCGGATTAATGACCTCGGCGCTGGAAGCCGGGCGCGCGGACAAGCTCATCGGCTCGTCGTTGGAAGCGGAGCTTTGGGTTCCATCGGAGTACGGGACGTTGGCTTGACCCAAAGGAATGGGCTGAGTTGGCCATCGTCTCTTCCGTCCAAATCAAGGAGGAACTGCCGGCGTTGACTACTGGGCAGATGCCCATCGTCAAGCTGGCACCCGGCACCAAATGCGCCCGCTGCTGGCGCGTCCTGCCCGAGGTCGGCACCGACCCGGCCCACCCCGCCCTCTGCCTGCGCTGCGCGGACGCGGTGGAGAGCGGCCTCGTGTGCCGGGCGGCGGCGTGATCGGCTACGGGCTGGTCACGGCCCTGGTCGTGCTCGCCCTCGACCAGGCGAGCAAGTGGTGGGTGCTGCGCGTGCTCGACCTGCCGCGGCTGCGGCAGGTTCACGTGCTGCCGTTCTTCGACCTCACGATGGTCTGGAACCAGGGCGTCACGTTCGGTTTGTTCCAGCAGGACAGCGCCTCGGGGCCGTGGCTGCTCGCGGGCATCGCGCTCGTCGTCGTGGCGCTGCTTATCGTCTGGATGCAGCGGGCGGAACGGCGGCTCGTTGCCTGCGCGCTCGGGGCGATCGCGGGCGGGGCCGTCGGCAACGTGCTCGACCGGATTCGCTTCGGGGCCGTGGAGGATTTCTTCCACCTGCACGCGGGCGGCTACTCCTGGTACGTGTTCAACGTCGCCGACTCCGCCGTCGTGTGCGGGGTCGCCGTCCTCATCCTGGAGGGGTTGCTGCCACGGCGGACGGGGCGCTTGCGAGCGGGCGCGGATCGGGGCTAAATCGCGCTTCATGAGGCCGCACCGCACCCTTCTTCACACGGTCTCCCTTTGCGGGCTGCTGGCCCTCGCGGCCTGCAATGGCGATGACCTGACACGCACCTTCGGGCTGACCCGCGACGCTCCGGACGAGTTCCGGGTGACGACGCGCGCGCCGCTCTCCATGCCGCCCGACATGACGACGGTGCCGACGCCGGCGCCGGGAGAGGCCCGCCCGCAGGAGCTGACGCAGGAACAGGCGGCCCAGGCCGTGCTGTCGCCCGACTCCGTGCTGCAGCAGCAGGACGCGCAGAGCAGCCCTGGCCAGCAGGCGCTCGTCGCGGCCGCCGGGCCGACGGCCCCCCGCAACATCCGCGCGCGCGTGGACAGCGAGTCGCAGCTCGACCGGCCGAGCCAGAGCTTCACGGACCGGCTGATGTTCTGGCGCCCGGCGCCGCCGCCCGGCACCGTCGTGGATGCGACGCGCGAGAGCCAGCGCCTGCGCCAGGACGCAGCCCTCGGCCAGTCGCCCGAGTCCGGCGACACGCCGATCATCCAACTCAAGCGCCAGGGGCTGTTCGGCTCGCTGTTCTAGAGCCTCGCATTTTCTAGACTGGTGTCAATCTGGACCTGATATAAGCGGGCGATGCCTCGGATTCGCGTGCTTCCCGAGACGGTGGTCAACCGCATCGCGGCAGGCGAGGTCGTCGAGCGCCCGGCATCCGCCGTCAAGGAGCTGGTCGAGAACGCGCTCGATGCGGGGGCGCGCCGGGTCCAGATCGCCCTCGTCGGCGGCGGCATCGAGCGCATCGAGGTCGTGGACGACGGCCACGGCATGGACGCGGAGAGCCTCGCCCTCGCCGTCCAGCGCCACGCGACCAGCAAGCTCCCCCCAGAGAACGATGGGGATGATGACGGCGACGCGCTCGTGCGCATTACGCAGCTCGGCTTCCGCGGCGAGGCGCTGCCGAGCCTGGGCGCCGCGGCGCGACTCTCGCTCACGAGCCGCACGGCGTCGTGCTCGTCGGCGCACCGCATCCGCGTCGAGGGCGGCCGGGTCGGCGCCATCGAGCCGGCCGCGGGATCGCCGGGCACGCGGGTGGTCGTCGCCGACCTGTTCTACGCCACGCCCGCCCGGCGCAAGTTCCTCAAGCACGCGCGCACGGAGGCCGAGCACGCGGAGCAGGCCGTGCGCCGGCTCGCGCTCGCGGCGCCGGAGGTCGCATTCCGGCTGGAGATCGAGGGGCGCGTCGCGCTGAACCTGCCGCCGCAGGGCCCGGCGGCGCGGGCGGCGGCGCTGCTCGGGCCGGAGGCAGCGGCGCTGCTGCGCGAGGTCGAGGGCGAGCGGGACGGCGCGCGCGTGTCCGGCTTCGCCTGCCTGCCCTCGCACGCGCGGGCGACAGGGGCCGGTCAGCTCTTCACGGTCAACAGCCGGCCGGTCGCCGACCCGGTGCTGCGGACGGCGCTGCGGGTCGCCTACCAGGGCGTCGTCGCGGCCGGGCGGCACCCCGTCGCGGCGCTGTGGCTCGACCTACCCTCGGACGCGGTGGACGTGAACGTTCACCCGGCGAAGCTCGAGGTGCGGTTCCGAGACGCGGCGAACGTGCGCGCGCTCGTCATCGGCGCGGTCGGCCGTGCCCTCGCGGGCGGCGCGTCGGCGCGGCCCGTGTCGTTCGCGTCCTTCGGCACCCGCCCGGTGCTCCGGCTGGCCCCGCGCCCCGCCGCGCCCGGCTTCGCCGAAGCGGTGCTGCCGTTCGAGGGACCGCCGTCGGCGCGCGTGGTTGAGCCGGCCCCGAGGCACGAGGACACGCGCGGCGACTATCCGCTCGGGGCGGCGGTCGCGCAGGTGCTCGACACCTACGTGCTCGCGGTCGCTTCGGACGGCAGCCTCGTCATCGTGGACCAGCACGCCGCGCACGAGCGGCTGACGCACGAGGCGCTGCGCGACCAGCTTGCTCAGGGCGGGGTGCGGGCGCAGCCCTTGCTGATGCCGGCCGTCGTCGAGCTGCCCGCCGCCGACTGCGCCCGGCTCCTCGACCACCTGGGCGAGCTGGCGCGGCTGGGGCTGGAGCTGGAGGCGTTCGGGACCGGGGCGGTGCTGGTACGGGCGTTGCCGATGCTGCTCGGCGCCCCCGACCCGGCGCCGCTGCTGCGCGACCTGGCCGACGAGCTGGCCGAGAGCGACGAGGCAACGGCGCTCGCGGCCCGGCTCGACGCCGCCCTGGCGCGCCTCGCCTGCCACGGCAGCGTGCGGGCGGGCAAGCGCCTCGACGGGGCGGCGATGGACGCCCTGCTGCGCCGCATGGAAGCGACGCCGCGGGCCACGACCTGCCCGCACGGGCGGCCGACCGTGCTCAAGCTGTCCCGCCCCGAGATCGAGCGGCTATTCGGGCGGCGCTGATCGCTTTCGTCTCGACTCGGACGTAAATTCCGCTTGACGAAATAGTTCAACTCTGTTTCGTTACGAGGCTGATTATGCCGTTAGGTGTGAACGAACGGAGTGGCGCCGGCCATGAAACCTGTAGCCATGCTCGCAGCGGTCCCGCGCTGGCTGGCCAGCCATGCCGCGATCGTGGGCGTGACACTGTCGAGCGCGTTCACCCTCGCCGCCGTCCTGGTCGTGCTGGTCCTCACGCTGAACTTCGAGCAGCCGGACAACCCGGACAAGCTTGCTCAGGATTGGGACGCGGCGCTGGCGCCCTTGCAGATCAATCCTGTCTTCCCGCCGACCGAGGACGTGCATGTGGGCGACATCCTCGCTGCCGAGGTGAGGCGGAGAGGCGACAATCGGCTCGAGGAGCGGAACATTTTCCTGTTCCACGCTCCCGGCACGGAAGAGGCGCTGCACGACGCCTATCAAAGCATTCCGCGCTTCCCGCCGACGCCTGACAACTACGACGGAACCAAGCCGGTCGAATTCTCGGCCGAGACTCTGGCGGGACAAGGCACGCTGACGAGCCTGCCGATCGTCGCCTTGCCGGAGATCGCTGCGAGCGCGGCCACCACGCAGACTGCCGTTGGCATCCTGCCGTGGATCCGGGCGCAGTTCGGACTGGCGCGAACGGCGTCGCGGTCTGTGCGGCTCCGGATTCCTGAGGCAGAGGTCTATGGGCTTCCGGCTATCTTCGCCACGAACCTGATCAACAATTTCTGCAAGCCGGACAAGGCGCCGATCCCGCCCTGCACGGACGCCTACCTGCGCGGCGAGCTCGCCGCCGCGAACTGGCACCTCCTGGACCCGAGCGCCGTTGACGAGCGCTGCGGCAAAGCCGCCAACGCGAACGACACCACCGTCTATCTCAGGCTGATCCGGCGCATCTATCTCACTCGCACGATCGATTACGTCTTCGGCTACGACACGGCGCTCGGCGCGCACGCGAAGGAGAAGCTCGATCGTGCGGAAGCCGAAGCCTCCTCTCCACCTGCGGCTGGCGCCGGGACACGCGGACAGAGCCCTCAGACATCTGATGAGGCCCTCGCGAGAGCGAAGGGACCAGCTCAGGGCGGAGGTCGCTGGATCTGGCGCGGGTGGCGGCACGGTCTCGTTCGGAGGCCTCGCGAGCAACGGCGTCGTCATGAAGGTGCGGCTCGCGCGGCCGGTCGTCATCGGCTATCAATCGATCTCGGCGCAGCCCTACGATCTCACGTGCCCCGAACCCGCGGAGGCTCGGCTGAGCGCCAACACGCAGCGCTAGGAGTGGACCGATGATCCCGGTTATCGTGACCCTCGCACTGGCTCTCTCGCCCGCTCATGCCGACTCGCCCGGCCCGTGGGGCCGGCCTATGTCCGTGCCCGTGGGGTGCAAAGTCACGGACTACAGCTGCTCCCGACCGATCTCCGGCGGTCAGGAGGATCGCCGGGGAACGACAGACCTCCGCCAGCAAATGGCATCGCCGGGTACGGCGGAACAGTGGGGAGTCGGGCCAATCGCTCTCAATCGGCCCCGCGCGGGACCAATGACAACCGCGCCGGCCAGTAGGCGACGCGATAGGCGCTACGCCCGCCGCCGCCGTGTTGCCAGGAGGGCGGTCAAGCCGGCGCCGAGCAAGGCGACGCTGCCGGGCTCCGGCACCGCCGTTCCCGAACTCCGGCGCGAAAGCGACACCGCGCACGACGACGCCGTATTCCGGCGCCTCGATCGTGCTGAAGCTCTCTCCCGTGGGCAGCGTCGTCGCGCCCAGGCTGTCGGTGATGGCAACGAGAGCGTTCGGGTCGGCGCCGGGGTCGCCGAGATCGCTGTACGTCGCGGTGGCGGCGTAGAGGGTCACGGTTCCGTCCGGATTGACCACGCCCGTCAGGTTGCGCAGGCCAGTCACGGCCGGGTCGTCCGCGCTCGGGTAGCCGGGAACCGAGTAGGATTGGTCCAGGCCCAGGCCGTCCTGCAGCGTGTAGTCGAGCTGCCACGTGCCGTTGACCAGCGACCATTTCTCCAGGCCCGCGTTGGGGTCGGCGGCGAGGCTCTGGGGGGCCTTCATCGGCGACGTAGAGCGTGTTCCCGTTCGCGAAGAACAGCCCGAACGGGTAGAGGCTGGTGTCGGTCGCGTTCTTGGCGAGCGTGGTCGGGAAGCCGGGCAGGATGGTGATCGGGGCGGAGGCGGCGTTCGCGGCGGTGGGCAGTTGGCCGGCGTGCCGACCTGGTAGACGGTGTTGACGCCGTTGCTGCCGCTGCCCTTGGTCACGTACAGCGTGTTGCCGAACAGCGTCTCGCCGCGGAAGTTGTCGTCCTTGCCGGTCTTGTCCGGCGCGCCGCCGGGCTGGTCACCGGAGAAGCCGTGCTGGTAGCCCGTCGTGCTGCCCGAGGTCCCGATCTTGCCGACGCCGTCTGGCCCGGAGCGCCCCGCCGCGATCATCTGCAGGCCGTGTTGTCGCTCAGCTGGCTCAGCTCCGGGTGCTTGCCGTTGCCGGCGTTGCCGACCGTGTAGTAGTTGCCGCCCGCCAGGATCACGTTGCGGCCGTTGTTGCCGCTGTAGGCGTTGACGGCGGTGACGTCGACCTGCCGGTCGCGAGATGCGACCGCGCGATGCCGCGGGCCACCGTCCTGACCGGGTTGGTCGGATCCACGGCGCCGGGCGTGTTCGCGTTGGAGACGTCCAGCTGGTTGACGCCCGCCAGGTAGCCCATGAAGGTCACCGAGCGCCCGTCCTTCGAGATGTTGAGCCCCAGTTCGGACTTTGAGCTGAAACTCGTCACGATCTGGCTGGTCGGCGGCGAGGGTCCCACCCGCTTGCCGGACTGTGTCAGCTCATCCAGGTAGATCGGTGGGTGACGCCGAAGCGGTGACCGACGGTGTCGTCTCGAACACCCCGGGATACGTCCCGTCCGCGGCCGCGTTGCCGCCGCCAGGCAGGGGCTGCCCGACCGTCACCGTGGACGCGGCGCCCGTGTAGGTGCTGGTAGCCACGACCGGTCGCCCGGCGTGAATGGGAGCGGGCTGGCCCAGGCGCCCACGGGTGTCAGTGCGGCGGAGGCGAGCAGCGAGATGCTGAGGCGCGGCATGGGTAATCCCTCGTGCTTGGCTTCCCCGCTTCTACCCAACCGTTCCCGCCACAGTGTGAAGGTTCGATGATCCATGGCGCGCGACCTCGATCCGCGCTGCCCCGTGGATGCGGGCGGCTAGCAGCTCCGCGAAGGGCGACGGCTCGCGGCACCCCACTCCGCGACCAGCAGCGCGCCCGGCGCGAGCCACCCCGCCGCAGCGAGCGCAGCGACCGCCCGCGGCACGAGGCCTTCACCGTAGGGCGGGTCGAGAAAGCGAGCGTGGATCGCACGCCCGGTCGCGGCCGGAGCGCGTCGAACTCCAGCACGCGGGCGCGCGCACCGGCGGCGCAAGCCGCCACGTTGGCACGGAGCGCCGCGAGCGCCGCCCGGTCGCGCTCCAGGAAGGTGGCCGATGCCGCACCGCGCGAGAGGGCTTCGAGGCCGAGCGCCCCTGTGCCGGCGAAGGCGTCGAGCACGGCAGCACCCTCCACGGCCTCCCGCCCGGCCCAGGCGGCGTGCAGGAGCATGTCGAACAGCGCCTGCCGGACGCGGTGGCTGGTGGGGCGCGTGCCGGCGCCGGGCGGTGCGCTCAGGCGTCGGCCGCGCCAGGCACCCCCGATGATCCGCACCTATGGTCCTCGCGCGCGCGGCGGGCGCGGCAGGTCGGGCACCTGGTCGCGCAGCACCTTGCCGCTCACCTCGTCCACCGCGCCGCGCGGCAGCGCGCCGAGTTGGAACGGTCCGTAGGCGACGCGGATCAGGCGCGAGACCTGCAAGCCCAGATGGGCCAACACCCGGCGCACCTCCCGATTGCGGCCCTCGCGGAGCGACATGGTGAGCCAAGCGTTGTCGCCGCGGCGGCTGTCGAGTCCGGCCTCGATCGCGCCGTAGCGCACACCCTCCACGATGGCCCCGTGGGCGAGTGCGGCCAGCGCCCGCTCGTCCACGGCACCGTGGACGCGGACCCGGTAGCGCCGCAGCCAGCCGTTCGCGGGCAGCTCCAGGCGCCGAGCGAGGGCGCCGTCGTTGGTGAGGAGCAGCAGCCCCTCGCTGCTGAGGTCGAGGCGGCCGACGCTGACGACGCGCGGCATTCCCTGCGGCAGGCGCTCGAACACGGTCGGTCGGCCCTGCGGGTCGCGGTGCGTCGTCACGAGCCCGTCCGGCTTGTGGTAGCGCCAGAGCCGCGAGCGGGCCGGCTCGTCCACGGCGCGGTCCCCGACCTGTACGACATCGCCGGGCTGGACAAAGGTGGCGGGGTGGCTGACAGGCTTTCCGTTGAGCTTGACGACGCCGTCCGCGAGCAGGCGCTCGGCATCGCGCCGGCTCGCGACGCCGGCCCTGGCGAGCCACTTAGCGATCCTCTCTCCGCGCTCCTCAGTCAACGCTGGGCGGCGGAGGCGAGAGCCTGGAAGATTCGGCGGTCGCCAGGGTCGAGCATGAACTCTGGATGCCACTGCACACCGAGACAGAACGTGTAGCGCCCGTCCTCGACGCCCTCGACGACGCCATCGTCCGCGCGGGCGTTGACAGCGGCGCGGGGACCCGGATCGCGCACGGCCTGGTGATGGGCCGAGTTCACGCGCATCGTGTCGCTGCCGACGATGCGGGCGAGCAGCGTCCCCGGCTCGACGTGGACCAGGTGGCCGGGCTCGTGGCGCGGGTTGGGCTGCTCGTGCGGGAACGACGCGGGCATGTCGTCGGGAAGGTGCTGATGCAAGCTGCCGCCGAGCACGACGGCGAGGAGCTGCTCGCCGCCGCATATGCCGAGCACGGGCATGTCGCGGGCGAGCGCGCCGCGCAGGAAGGCGAGCTCCGCGGCGGTGCGATCCGCCTTCAGGGTCACGGCGGCGTGGCGCTCGTCATCGCCGTAGAGGACCGGGTCAATGTCGAAGGCGCCGCCGGTGACCACGAGGGCGTCGAGCCGGTCGAGGTAGGCCGAGACGAGGGCGGCGTCGTGCGGCAGCGCCACAGGCAGGCCGCCACAGTCAGCGACGGCGTCCATGTAGTTGGTCCGCAGAGCATACCAAGGGTAGCGCGAGTAGCCGCCTGGCTCCTCGCGGTCGAGCGTCACGCCGATGAGCGGCCTGATTCGAGCGCGCATGGGCGCGTGGTCTAGCGTTCTCCGGGGGCAAGGGGCAAGGATCACCGCGTGGACGCGCTCAAGATCGCGCTGACGGAGGCGAAGAACGCGGCGGCACGGGGCAAGGTGCCCGTGGGCGCGGTCGTGCTCGGGCCGGATGGCGCGGTGCTCGCGCGGGCGGGCAACCAAGTCGAGGCGGACCGGGACGCGGCGGCGCACGCCGAGATGCTCGCGATGCGGGCGGCGGCCCGGCGGCTCGGCACGACGCGGCTGATCGGCTGCACGCTCGCGGTCACGCTGGAACCCTGCCCCATGTGCGCGGCGGCAGCGGTCCATTACCGGGTGGCGCGGGTTGTGTTCGGGGCCTATGACCCCAAGGGCGGCGGCGTCGAGCACGGGCCGCGCCTCTTCGCGCAGCCGGGCTGCCTGTGGCGGCCGGAGGTGGTCGGCGGCGTGCGCGAGCGGGAATGCGCGGCGCTGCTGCGCGGGTTCTTCGAGCGGCTGCGCGACGGCGGCGTGTAACGGCGCGGGCGCCACCATATGTGCGCGTGTTGACCGCGACGAGGTTGTCCAATGGCCCAGCGCCCTCTGCCTGAGACCACGCAGGAGTTGAAGGCCGACATCGACGCCGGAAAGACCGGCGACAAGGTTCCGGAAGGCTTCGATCTCGGGCTGTCCACGCTCGGCACGGACGACGAGGCGGCAGGCCAGCCTGCCACGCCCACCGAGGTCGCGATGGCGATAGCCGATGAGACTGGCGCTGCGCCTCGCTCGCCGCCCGAGCAGTCGGCGGGTGCTCCTCGTTGGGCCATGCCCGATTGGCGCACCGTGCCCTCGCTGTGGGCCGTGGTCACGGCGTTCGTCGCCGTGCTCATCGTCCTCGCCTTCACCGTTTGGCACGGCCGGATCTGAGAGGGCCGCGGCGCATACGCGTCCAGGAGTGCCGCCCATCTGCTTCGCCAAACGGAGGCCGTTCGGCCCCTGGCACAGAGTGGGCGCTCAATGCAGAGTTCGTGGCGCAACCTGTCTGGTCGATCATTCCAAGTCTCCGCCTTGATCCTAGGCCTTGTTGCAACGACGTCGATCAGACGCTATCGTAGCTATTGCGGACCCGGTTTCATCAGCTGTCCGGCCGATCCGGGGGCCGGGGCCGAGATGATATGCGTGCCACTGAGCGAAGGGGCAAACCGATGTCACGCGTCCTCATAGCTTTGCTGTTCTTCGGGTTCCTCGGGACCGCTGCCGCGCAAACCGTCCCGACGAAGACAATCAGCTTCTACAACAACTCGAATACTGATACTATATATCCTGTGATTCAGGCGCCGATCATGAAGGGACTGACTATGCCCGTGCATGATCTTTGGATGCAGGCAATTTTCAGCGTAAATGATGTCGATACACAAATATTCAATACGACTCTATTATATAAGATATATGTCAATCGAACGAAGGGAATAGCCCCGCATCACTCTGTTACGCTCGAGATTCCATTCTACACGCAGCTGCTGCCGTCAAACACGAGCGATCTAGGGAAGGTAGACGACCAGTTCATAGACTGGTGGAACGCAATGCGCATCTTCGTGTTTGATGGCTCAACCGCGATCAACGCCGCTTACAACTACAGTGTTGATATAGCCGGCCGTGTCATTCCTCCAATCGCTGTCAATCCTCTCGCCGGAGCGGCGGTTCCCTCCTGCGCTTCGAGCAGCACGGATTGCGAGCCGCCAGTCATCAAGGCTTACGTAAACGGATTTCCCGCCGTCCATCCCGGCGCAACTGGTGGAGTACACGTTTGCAGCCGCTCAGGGTCCTCCACTCAATCCTGTCCTCAGCATTGATACTGATATCGTAAACTTCAATATTTCTGGCGTCGATCAGGTTTACCTACCAGCGGCGATCGGGGCGCACGGAAACGCCACGGAGGCGAACACGTATCTCGGTTCCACCGAGCCGCTAGCAACCTTCAGGCGCGGCCTGGTGGCATTCGCGGCCAACGGGGCATTGTGGCCCGTGTATGTTCCAGCCTATTACGCGGCAGAGAACCCCACGATACCGCTTCCTAATCCTCCCCCTGGGAGCGCGCCCTATCCCTTGCCCCAGATTCCATCGACGAACACAGTCTATGCCGAATCATTCAGGGACCCTCCTCCCGCTCCTCCCGTCCTCTCGTCGGACACGCTGAACGGCATTGGTGATCTGGGCATCACCGCGCAAGGCACGTTGAACTTGTGGAAGAGATGCACAGGCTCGATAACGGACGGTACCGCTACGTGCCAGCGGATCCGGGAGGTCAACGAGTTCTTCGTGACGGACTACCATCAGTGTTTCCCTAACGCTCCCCTTCCAAATACGGAAGATTTTTTACGCGACGTGTATGGCTGGGTGCAGTTCCCGGGATGCTCAACCCCGCTCTCCTCTGCCCCCGGTTACACGGTGGCAATTGATACCTATTGCACCCTGCAATACAATTTTTTCGACTCGTCAGTACTGCCCACGTATATCTTCAATCCCTATGTACGCTTGATTCACGACACTATTCCTGGCACTCTCGCGTCGAATGCCTACGCATTTTCTATCGACGACGCCGTGTCCTTCAAGAGCCTCCCAGGCGACGGGATCATTGTCACCATAGCAGGGCCCAATGGCCTGGAGAACAAGACCCAGACCCCGTTGCCGACACCTTCTACCTACAAGACCTACTGTCGCGCGAGTTGAGCGTTGCGCGAGCGCGGGCGATCTTCCTGTATAGGTTGCGGCGACCGTAAGGTCGGCGAACGCGATCGCCGGGGAGTTCTGCCCGCGCTCGTTCCACTCGGCTCGAAAGGCTGGGCGCGTGAGCGTCGCAAGCAGCGCTACGCTGATGGCGGGGCAAGCTATGATGCGTGCGCCACGCTCGCTTTTGCCCGCACTTCCGCGGGTGCTACGCCCTTCTCCCGCATCGAGCGCAGGCTCGGTGCCCCGTTGCGCTTGGAGAGGCGCTTGCCGTCCGGGCCGAGCAGCAGCGGGTGATGGGCGTAGCGCGGCGCGGGCCAGCCGAGAAGCTCCTGGAGCAGGCGCTGCAGGTCAGTCGCCGGGCGGAGGTCCTCGGCGCGCGTGACGAGAGTGACGCCTTGCACCGCATCATCGTGCGTGACGCACAGCGTGTAGCTTGCTGGCACATCCTTGCGGGCGAGAATGGCGTCGCCGAACGCGGCCGGGTCGCAGAGGATCGCTCCCCTGCCCTCCTCCTCGTAGGTCAACGGCCCCGGCACACGCGTGAGCGCCGCGCCCATGTCCAGGCGGAGCGCGTGAGGCTCGCCGCAGGCGATGCGGGCGGCGCGGTCGCCGACAGGCAAGTGGCGACACGTGCCAGGGTAGAGAGAAGCGCCGTCCGGCCCGTGCGGCGCGTGCGCCGCGGCGCGCTGGATGTCAGCGCGCGTGCAGAAACAGGGATAGAGCAGGCCCATGGCATCGAGCCGAGCGAGGGACGCCGCGTAGTCCGCCATGTGCACCGACTGCACACGCACGGGACCATCCCAGTCGAGGCCGAGCCAGGCCAGGTCCTTCTCGATGGCGGCGGCGAACTCGGGGCGGCAGCGCTCCGGGTCGAGGTCCTCCAGGCGGAGCAGGAAGCGGCCTCCCGTCTCGCGCGCCCGGCGCCAGGCGAACAGCGCGGCGAAGGCGTGGCCGAGATGGAGCAGTCCCGTGGGACTAGGAGCGAAGCGGGTGGTGATGGACATCGGCAGGCTCGACGGGATAGCTCGGCGGCCTGCTCGGAGGAAGGTGCATGGTGCTGGAGGCGGTGCGGCGGGAACCCGCGACGGGCAAGGCGGAGCAGCTGGTCGTGCTGCTCCACGGCGTCGGCGCGGACGGACACGACCTGATCGACCTGGCCGTCCCGTGGACGAAGGGTTTGCCGCAGGCCACCTTCCTCGCACCGCACGCGCCGGATCCCTACGACAGCGCCCCCTTCGGCCGGCAATGGTTCTCGGTCCTGGACCGCACGCCCGAGCGTGCTGCGCGCCGGCGCACAGCGGGCGGCCGTGCCGTTGCTGGCGACAGTGGACGCCGAGCTCGCACGGCTCGGCCTCGGGCCGGAGGCGGTGGCATTCGCGGGGTTCAGCCAGGGCGCGATGATGGCGCTGCACGCCGGGCTGGGAAGGCGCCCGGCGCCGAAAGCGGTGCTTGCGTATTCTGGGGCGTGGATTCCCCCGAGCGAGTCGAGACGGCGACGCCCGTGCTCCTCGTGCACGGCGAGGCGGATGAGGTCGTGCCTTGGCGGCGCAGCCTGGACGCCGAGCGCGCGCTTCGCCTGTTGAGCGTGCCAGTGGAGACGCTCTGGGAGCCGCGGCTGGGCCACGCGATCGACGATGCCGGGCTGGCGCTGGGTGGCCTGTTCCTGCAGCGCGCGTTCTCCGGCGCCTCGGTGACACGGGCGTGAAACCGGGGGAACCCAGCTCTTGCCGCATCCCCTGAACGGGTGCGATAAGCGACTATTTCTTGGCGGCACTCGATTCTGAGGCTTGTCTCAGGACCATAGCCCCATGATTGGGCGGCGCCCCATCAGGAGCGCGCGTTGCCCGACGGTGGCCAACACTTCCCTGCGCTGGTGCTGAACGCCGACTTCCGGCCGCTGTCCTACTTCCCGCTCTCGCTGTGGTCGTGGCAGGACGCGGTCAAGGCGGTGTTCCTCGACCGCGTCAGCGTGCTCAGCGAGTATGACCTGGAGGTGCACTCGCCGAGCATCGCGATGCGCCTGCCGAGCGTGATCGCGCTCAAGGACTACATCCCGGCCGCGCGCAAGCCGGCGTTCACCCGCTTCAACGTGTTCCTGCGCGACGCCTTCGCCTGCCAGTACTGCAGCGGCCGGTTCCCGACGCAGGACCTGACCTTCGACCACGTGATCCCGCGCTCGCGCGGCGGGCGGACGGCTGGGAGAACGTCGTCACCGCCTGCGCGACCTGCAACCTCCGCAAAGGCAGCCTGCTGCCGCGCGAGTGCCACATGCACCCGCGGCACAAGCCGCGCCAGCCGTCCGCCTGGGAGCTGCAGGAGAACGGCCGCGCTTTCCCGCCCAACTACCTGCACGAGAGCTGGCGCGACTATCTTTACTGGGACAGCGAGCTGGAGACCTGAAACGCCGCGTGCGGGTGCGCGCGGATCAATGGTGCCCGAAGCCGCCGCCCATCCAGTGTCCGCCGCCCCAGCCGCCACCGCCCCAGCCATGCCCGTAGCCGCCGTTCCAGGCATAGCGGCCGTTGCCGCCCCATCCGCCCCAACGACCGTAGCCATATCGCCCGTAGCCGTAGCGGCCATAGCCGCCGTAGAAGCCGCCGAAGTAGAGGCCCCCGGTCACGAAGGGTCCGCCGATGAAGCCGGGATAGGCGTAGGCCGAGTAATAGGGATAGCCGTATCCATAGCCGTACCCCGGATAGCCGTAACCGTAGTAGCCATAGCCGTACGGATAAGCCACGCAGCCACCAAGCACGGCCGCCACCATGAAAACGGCGCCGAGGTGGGCGAGGCGGTACAGGGATCGTGTCATAGGATCTCACTCCTGGCCTGATCCACACACATTGGACGCGACCCACAGTGCGACCAGGGTTGTCTTGCAACGCGCGAGCCTGGCGCCCGTTACTCGGTCTCGCCGAGCCGTCGACGAAACTGCGCCTCCTCCAGGTCGAGCTCGCGCTCGACCGCCTGCATCACCGGGTCGCTAAGATGCCCCGCCCTGTGCATGCGGAGCAGTTCGGCGCGCCCAGCGGACAGCGCCTCGAGTTGCAGGCGCAGCCGTGCCCGCCCCTCTTCCCACATTCCGTCAACCCGCAGGCTGGCGATCTGCCTGTAATGCGGCAGGAGTGCGGCGATGGACGCGCCATGCAGCGGACCGCTGCTGCGGGCTTCGAGGTGACGCACCTGTGCGGCGGCAACGGCGGCCCGCGCCCGCCCCTCCCCGTCGTCGGACGGCGCTGCGCTGCTGGTGACGCCCATCGCCCGGAGCAGCGGCCCGAGCGTGGTCCCTTGTCCCAACACCGTGACCACGATCACGACGAACGTGATCAGCAGGATGGCATCGCGCCCAGGGAACCCCTCTGGAAGGGCGAGCGCGACGGCGAGGCTGACCACGCCGCGCATCCCCGCCCAGGCCACGGCCGCCGGCACGCGGAGTGGCGGAGAGGGATCGCGCCGGCGCAACGCTGGGATGAGAAAGCGGGGCAGGTAGGTCGCGGGAAACACCCAGACCGGCCGCGCGACTACGGCGGCGAGCGTGACCGCGGCGGCCGTGGGCAAGAGACTGAGCGCGCCCTGCCCGCCCAACCGATCGAGGACGCTGTTGAGGGAGAAGCCGATCAGCACGAAGACGAGCGCCTCGAGCACGAACGTCATGAACCGCCACGTCGCCTGCGCCTCCAGCCGCGTGGTCGGGGACAGCGACTCGTGCTGGCGCCGGCCGAGCACGAGTCCGCACGCCACGGTGGACAGCACGCCCGAGGCTCCGAGTGCGTCGGCCGCAATGTAGCTCGTCCAGGCCGCGAGGAAGCTGGCCGCGATCTCCAGCGACGTGTCGTGCAGGCGCCTGACCACCCAGAGGAAGCACGAGACGGACACCAGCCCGGCGAGCACGCCGCCCGCGGCGACGGCCACGAACGTTCCCGCTGCCTCGGCCGGGCTGAACGTGCCGCTCAGGGCGGCGGCGACCGCGAAGCGGTAAAGCACGAGGCCGGAGGCGTCGTTGACCAGGCTCTCGCCTTCCAGCACGGCCACGAGCCGCCGCGGCAGCGGCAGCCGCGACAGCACGGCCTCAGCCGCCACGGCATCAGGCGGCGAGACGATAGCGCCGAGGGCGAAGCAAGCGGCCCAGGGCAGGTCCGGCAGCAGCCACTTCGCCACGCATCCCACGGTGACGGTGGTGAAGATCACGCAGCCCACGGCGAGCAGCAGGATGGGCCGCAGATTCGCCCTGAACTCCCGCCAGTCGGTGAAGAAGGCGCTCGACATGAGCAGCGGCGGCAGGAAGAGCGTCAGGACCAACTCGGGGTCGAGCTGCAACGGCGGCACGCCCGGCAGGAGCGCGATCACGCCCCCGCCGACCACGTAGGAGGCCGCGGGCGGCACGTGCAGCCGCCGCGCGACGAGGGCGAGCAGCACGCACGCGGCCAGCAGCAGCAGGACGAGGCGGAGCAGCTCGGTCGGCAGCATCAGGGCCTCACGGCCCGGCGCATTCGAGCAGGAAAATCGCGAGCGCGAAGCAAGGCGATCATAGTGTCTTGCCGGTCGGCAAGCCACGCTATTGCGGGGGCGCCGGTCATGCCGGGCTCCCAGGCGAGAGGGGGGCGGGAGGGAGCGGTTCCGCCCGCTCCAGCACGCTGGCCGCGCGGAGCACCAGATCGTCCCGATAGAGCGCGGCGGCGAGCTGGACGCTGCGGGGTAGGCCGCCCGAGCCGATGCCCAGCGGCACCGCGATGGCGGGCTGGCGCGTGAGGTTGAACAGGAAGGTCCACGGCGCCCACTCTTGCCAGAGCGCCTCGGCTGGATCGCTCGCCTGCGCGCCAGCGAGCGGCGGCGGGCCGGGCACGGTCGGGCAGAGCACGAGGTCGAAGTCGCGGTGCAGCCGCGCCATCTCGTGCGCAGCTTGCAGGCGCATCCCCTCGGCAGCGAGCATCTCCGGTCCCGTCACGGTGGCCGCCCCCTCGGCAACGCGCCGCAGCCCCTCGTCCAGCAGCGGTCGTTTCTCGCCCGCCATGCCTTCGACGAGGGCGGCGAGCGCCACGGCCCAGATACGCCCGAAGATGAGCCGCGTATCGGGCAGCTCGGGTGCAACCTCCTCCACGGTGGCGCCGGCGTCGCCGAGGATCGCTGCCGCGCGCTCCACGGCGGCGACGCCGTCCCGGTCCACGGGCGCGTCGAAGCCCGGCGTGCGCAGCAGGCCCACGCGCAGGCGAGCGACATCTGCGTAGAGGCCCAGCGCCCAGTCGCGCCGAGTATCGGGCAGGCTGTAGGGGTCGCGGTCGTCGTGGCAAGCGAGGGCGTCGAGCATGAGCGCGCAATCCTCGACCGTGCGCGTCATCGGCCCGGCGCAGGCGACCGCGGCGAACGCCCCGAGCGGCCACTGCGGCACACGCCCGAAGGTCGGCTTGAGCCCGACCAGGCCGCACCAGGCTGCCGGGATGCGGATGCTGCCGCCCGCATCGGTGCCCACGTGCAGCGGCCCGAACAAGGCGGCACCCGACGCCCCGGCCCCGCTCGACGAGCCGCCCGGCGTATGGGCGAGGTTCCAGGGATTGCGCGTGATGCCGTGCAGCGGGCAGTCGCCGGGTGACTTCCAGCCGAACTCCGTCGTGGTCGTCTTGCCGAGGATGACGGCGCCTGCGCGCTTCAGCGCGGCGCTGATCGGCGCGTCGTCCCGCACCGGCTCGGCCGAGGTCGTCCGGCTGCCGCGGCGCGTGGGAAAACCCGCGAGATCCACCAGGTCCTTCACCGTGCAGGGCACGCCGTCGAGCGGGCTGAGCGGGTGGCCGGAGCGCCAGCGCTGCTCGCTCTCCCCGGCGGCGTCGAGCGCGCGCGGGTTGAGCACGGCGAAGGCGTTGACACGCGGGTTCAGCCGGGCGACGCGCTCCAGCACCGCTTGCAACGCCTCGATCGGGCTGAGCGCGCCGCGAGCATAGAGGCGACGCAGCTCGGCCGCGGTCATCAGGGCGGGATCGGTCATGCCCATATCTTTCACTTAGGGAGTTTGCCCGCCGCGGCGCGGGAGAGCCAGCCCATGCTGGCTTCCGGCTCTGAATCGGTGGTGGGGAGGTAGGGCTTGATGTCCAGGAGCGGCGTGCCGTCACGGCAGTCGAGATAGCGGACGCGGAGCTGGCCCGGCGCCACGAAGCCCTCGAAGCGGACCACGGAAACGCCGATCGGGTTGGGGCGGGCCGGGCTTCGCGTGCCGAACACGCCGCGTGGGCGCGGGTCGAAGGGTGGCAATAAGGTCGGCCTTGGGCGCTGGGGGCCGAGCCAGTAGAGCAGGATCAGGTGCGTGAACGCGTCGAGGCCCGTGAGCGCCGCGCGCCAGGCCGGGTCCACGATGGCGAGGCAGGGCGGCGGAGTCTCGGGCAGGCGGCCGTTGCGGGGACAGCCGGCGATGGTCCGCCAGGGCGTTCGCAAGCGGCCGATGGGCTTGAGCACCATGGCGCGGCTCCCGATGCGGCCCATGCTCACCTCGCTCCGGCCGAGAGCAGCGGCCCGGCCTAATCCACCCGCGTCAGCGACCAGTGGTTCTCGCACATGGGGCTGGCGATCGTGACCTGAAGCTGGCCCCTGCGGAGCATGCCGTTGAGCGAGCCGACGCCGTCGCTAGCCTGGAACCCGCCATCTGGCTGGATTTCGGCCGTGAGCTGGCCAATTCGGCGAGGCGCAAACGTATAGGGCAGCGTGATCGCATCGCCCGTGACCTCCAGCACGCGGGCGCCGCTTCGCGGGCAGCCGGGACGCTCGGCGCGGATCAGGCGGGCTGTGCCGCGGTAGCGCCCGTCCACAGCGGGAGGAACCGGTGCCGAGACGACGGGGCAAGGTGGCGGTGGCGGCGGCGCCGCGCAGCCGGCGAGCGCCGCGCCGAAGGCGCCCACGGCGAGCAGCCGGAGTTTCAGGCCACGATCTCCGGGATAATCTCGATTTGGGCAAAGAAGAAAGCGATCTCGGTCGCGGCGTTCTCGGCGCTGTCGGAGCCGTGGACGGAGTTGGCCTCAATGCTCTCGGCGAACTCGGCGCGGATCGTGCCGGGATCGGCCTTCTTGGGGTCGGTCGCGCCCATGACCCGGCGGTTGGCCGCGACCGCGTCCTCGCCCTGCAGCACCTGGACAACGACCGGGCCGCTGGTCATGAAGGTGACGAGGTCGCGGAAGAAGCCGCGCTCGCGATGGACGGCGTAGAATGCCTCCGCCTGCGCCTGCGACAGGAGCAGCCGCTTCTGCGCGACGATGCGCAGCCCGGCCTCCTCCAGCTTGGCGTTAATGCGGCCCGTGATGTTCCGCCGCGTCGCGTCGGGCTTGAGGATGGAGAGCGTGCGCTCGGTGGCCATGGCGGTTCCTGGATGTCGGGAGGGTGGCGCGGGCAACTAGCTCAGGCGCTCCGGCCCGGCAACCCCGTCCGTGCAACCCTGCCCTTCCCGGCGTCGTGCCCGCTCTCCACATCGGGAGCATGAGCCTGCTCACCATCGAGGACCTCACGCTCCGCATCGCCGGGCGAATGCTGCTCGACGGCGCGGTTCTCCGCGTGGACCAGGGGCGGCGCGTCGGCCTCGTCGGGCGCAACGGTGCGGGCAAGACCACGCTGCTCCGCGCCATTGCCGGCGAGATCCAGCCTGATGGCGGCACGATCCGTCTCGCCGCGGGCGCGCGGCTCGCGACGGTTGCTCAGGAGGCGCCTGCCGGCCCGGCGACGCTGCTCGATACGGTGCTCGCGGCCGACACCGAGCGCCTCGCCTTGCTCGCCGAGGCCGAGCGCGCCGAACCCGAGCGCTTGGGCGCGATCCATGACCGCCTGCGCACCATCGAGGCGGACAGCGCGCCCGCACGCGCGGCCAGCATTCTCGCCGGGCTGGGCTTCTCGCCCGAGGCGCAGGCGCGGCCGGTGGAGGAGTTCTCGGGCGGCTGGCGGATGCGCGTGGCGCTCGCCGCCGCGCTCTTCGCCCGGCCGGACCTGCTGCTGCTCGACGAGCCGACCAACCACCTCGACCTGGAAGCGACCATCTGGCTCGAATCCTGGCTCTCCCGCTTCCCCGGCGCCTGCCTGTTCGTGAGCCACGACCGTTTCCTGCTCGACCGCGCCGTGGACAGCATCGCCCACCTCGATGCCGGGCGCATCCGGCTGACGCCGGGCGGCTACGCGGAGTTCGTGCGCATCCGAACGGAGCAGGCGCTGCAGCAGGCCCGCGCCGCGGAACGGATCGCCCAGCAGCGGGCGCACATGCAGGCGTTCGTGGATCGCTTCCGCGCCAAGGCGACCAAGGCCCGGCAGGCACAGAGCCGGCTCAAGGCGCTGGAGCGGCTGCCGGCCATCGAGGGGGTCGTCGAGCACACACCCGCGCGCTTCAACTTCCCCGAGGGGAAGGCGCTCGCGCCGCCGATCCTGGCACTCGAGAAGGTCGCGGTCGGCTACGACGGCCGCCCGGTGCTGCGCGGGTTGAGCCTGAGCCTGGAACCGGACGACCGCGTGGCCCTGCTGGGCGCCAACGGCAACGGAAAGAGCACGCTGGCGAAGCTCCTGGCCGGGCGCCTTGAGCCGCTGTCGGGCGAGATGCGCCGGGCGCCGCGCCTCGCCGTGGGCTACTTCGCGCAGCATCAGGCGGAGGAGCTGATCGCCTCCGAGACCCCGGTGGACCACATGGCCCGCGCGCTCTCACGCCCCTTGGCCCGCGCGACGCCGCCGCTGGTGCGCAGCCAGCTCGCCCGCTTCGGCCTCGACGCGGACCGGGCGGAGACGCAAGTCGCCAGCCTCTCCGGCGGCGAGCGCGCCCGGCTCCTGCTCGCGCTCGCGACGCGCGAGGCGCCGCAGCTCCTGATCCTCGACGAGCCGACCAACCATCTCGACCTGGACGCGCGCGACGCGCTCGTGCGTGCGCTCGCCGAATATGAGGGTGCCGTGCTGCTCATCACGCACGATCCGGAGCTGGTGGACCAGGTCGCTGATCGGCTCTGGCTCGTGGGCGACGGCACGGTGAGGCCCTACGACGGCGACATGGAGTCCTACCGCGCGCTGCTGGCCGAGCGGACCCGGCCCGCGCGCCGGGCGGAGGCGGAGCCGGGCCGCCGCGATGAGCGACGCGAGCGGGCCGAGACGCGAGCGCAGCTGGCGCCGCTCCGCCGCCAGGCGCGCGACGCCGAGGCCAAGCTCGCCAAGATCGCGGCCGAACGCGCTCAGATCGAGGCGCGGCTCGCCGACCCGGCGCTGTATGCGCCGGGCCGCGCGGCGGAGATCACGGCCGCGAACCAGCGCCTCGCCCAGCTCGCGCGCGAGGCGGAAGAGGCTGAGACGGCGTGGCTCGCAGCGGAGGAGGCGCTGGAGGCGGCGGCGTAGCGGCCGGCATTCGACCGTGGCGGCAGGGTAGGCGAGTCAGGGAAGCGGCGGACCGGTGCTTGGGTGCGGGTTGCCAGGCGTTGATTGACTGGTCCTGGGCGGCGCGCTCCGTAGCCCTGCGGCGCAGGCGCAGCGGTCGCACGTCTGGCTTGGGACGCTCTCTTGTGCGCTTTGGGGCGTGCGGTGCTGCCGGAGCTGGGCGTCGGACAGGGTGGCGAGACCGGTGTCGTGGCGCAGGCTCGCGATGAGGTCGGCGAACGACTGCTCGTCGAGGTCGTCGTCGAGGTCTTCGTCGGCGTCGCAGTCGGGTGCCTCGGGGCGCTCGCACAGCTCGGCGTGGAGGGCGTCCGTCTCGGCGGAGTCTGGACGGCACTCGTGTGGGCACCCCTCCAGTGAGCACTCGTTCAGGCGGAGCTTGGGGCCGGGCGCCTCGCGGGCAGGCTCGGAGAGCTTGCGGGCAAGCGCGATGGTGCGGCGGATGGTGCGGGCGAGGCGGTCGAAGGTGGTCGCTTGCGTCGGGGTGGGGTTGGGTGCTGCGGGTTCGTCCTCGGGCTGGCTGTTGGGAGCGGCGGCGGGTTCTGCGAGGGCTTGGCGGTGGACGGCCTCGGCGAGGTCGGTGCCCATGGCGATGAACTTGTGCAGGACCTGGCGGTAGGTACTGGGCGTCCTCGTCGCGCTGGCGGGCCAGGTCGGCAGGCTCGAGGAGGGCGGGGGTGGAGGACATCGGGGAGCTTAAACGGTTTCTCGGGTGGCGGGGTCAAGCGCTGAATGAGTTACGGGGCGCGCGATGCGCCGGGCGTGGCTCGGACGCGGTAATGCGGCTTGGGGTCGTGCTCCGCGCCAGAGTCGTCCCGGATCTGAGGCGCGCAGGTCCCATCATCGCTTGCCACCTTCGCGCCCACGGCTTCAAAGGAAGCGTCGGGACGCTTCAGAACGCGCCGCATCGAGCGGCGTCTCCGGTATGAGCGGGTACTGGCTTTGGCTGGAGAGCCGCCACGGAGGGCATATTGGAACAGAGTCTCCTTTTGCGCCCATGTCGGTCATCCCAGGCTGCTGTGACGGATCCGAAAAGCTGATACTCGGGGCCGTCAGCGCTGTGCCGCACTCGTAACTGAAAGCCCGCGATAGGCTTCGCGGGTCCACGTATTATCTAAGAATACGTGCCATACAGCCGTTATGACACTCGATACTGCCAACGAACTCCGCCCTATCAACGATGAACCCGTCGGGATCATAGGTCAGAAATAGGCAGCGCTGGCCAGCATCGCCGTACTTAGTAATGTCGGCAGAAATGTCTTCAGTGATTTGTCGCACGTCTGTTTTCTGCCGCACATATTTCAGCTCTACCCACAGCCGCGCCTCGTCGCTGCTCCAGTCCGGTTTCGTCATTTTGCCGCCCCATTTCGCGAACGGAAATTCCCGGTTTAGTTGCTCATCGGCAGCGGCGAACAGCCCATCGCACATCTCCTGAAGCCTCAGCTCGTTCGCAGGCTGAGCAGCTTGGCAAAGACGAGGTAATCCGGCTTCTAGTATTCCGCACAGGCGGTCAGCGAGGCGGTTCCAGGCTGGCCGAACATGCTCGCGCCCCAGAACCATACCCATCAGTGATGTCCGCTCGACAACCCCGTCCACAATGGCGCACGCGTTCTGTTGCACCCACGCGTACATAGCGCCAGCTGCCTGGCGTCCATGCCGGACGTGCATCTTCGCCAGTTTAATGCCGGCCGCGCTGGGGTCGGGGAACGCGCGCACGGCGCGGGATAACTCCATCGCGAACCGGTCGGCGACGTCGTCAGCCGTCATGTCAGATAAGACCTTCACGTGACGCGCATAAAAGGCCGCCATCTGCTGGTCGAGCGCCTTTGGCCGGGCCCCCACGAGCGGGTCTATGTTGTAGTCCATTGATGGGTCATAATCACCGGCACCTGCCGCGAGGCAAGCTAGGCGCCTGTCAATGCACTGGCTGCACAGGCCACAATGCCAACCTTGCCGGCGTTGGATACGCGTGCGGGTGCAGGAACACGTGCTCCTGATAAGGTCCGGCTCCCTGGTGGCCAGAACGCGGCGTACGACGTCTGTCTTTGTGTCAAAAATAAAAGGGTTGTCGACTGCGAAGGAATTACCGACCACGATGGTGGCCAGTTCCTCCATTAAAGACAGCGCGAACGGATGGGTGGTGCGGGATGCTCGGGCGCCCTGCACCTGGTCGGCAATCGGCAGGTTCAGGCTGACCACGCCATTTTCAAAAAAGCGGACCCCGCCAGCCTCGACCGAATGCCCGACTGCGGTGCCAAGCGCCCAGAACAGGAAGCTGCGGGTACGTTGCGTGAACTCCCGGCCGACGGCACCATCCTTGTTCACCCACACTGCTACTCGCCGCATCGGCACATTCGGGTATGCCGACCTGAGTCGGCCCAGCAACTCGGCCTGCCGAGATTCTATGACGGATGCCGAGCGATGGCTTACCAGCAGCAGCGGCCCACCTCCCTCCGCCATCTCGGCAGCGCCTGCCAGGCTATCCAGGCCGCCCGAAAACATCACCACTCGCTCGGGCCTGCGAAACGGCCAATCTTCGGGCGCGTCGGGACCAAGCTGCAAATACGGCTGGGTCTCCGGCCGGCCAGAGATAGCGTGGAAGCCGAATTCCCAGCTGTCATCCGACAGAAAGTTGAGAAGCCGGCGGAGTAGATTTCCGACTGCGACATTGCTCCAGAAGGCGACGTCGCGCACCGCGACTTCAAGTTTGAAGCGCCTGCGCCAGTGCTCCTCGGAGCCGTCCGCCGACCAACCCGAGCGACGAATCGCGCTATCGGCCGTGTAGACGAATGCAGCCAGCTCCACGAGGTCGGCCAATCGCCCATCCAAGTCTTGGACGAGAACTCGTGCGATGTCGGACAGGAGGACGGTCACGTTGGCGTCTCGGCCCAGGGTAGACAATTCCATGGCCCGGCAAGTCTGCAAGGAGCGGCGTCGTGGCGGCGGCAAATTGCAGCGGAAGACGTGCGGTCCCGTCATGCGCGGTTTGGCCCGCCTCGCAGTTCGGTTGCCATCTTCTTCATCGCGTAGCCAACAAAACGTCGCGCCTTTGCCCGGTCAATTCCACCACGCTGGAACTCCTGCTTGGTGAACCAGGTGCCGGCAAAGTCACGAGCGATGCGGGCCCGCTCCAACGAGTGTCGCCGCAGTTCCTCCTCGAAGCGCCTCATATCGCCGATATTACCTACTAAGACGCCCTCATCCTGCAGCGGCCGGACGGCGCGGCTGAGGTAGAATCCGAGCAGGCGCGCCGCGAGGCCGGCGAACATGCGGTGCGATACTTCCGCGAAGCCATCCTGGGTCGCCAGCCCTCGCAGGTCGGACCAGAGCTTGTTTTTTGGCAAACCGAACAAGCTGCCTTGGTCGTTCCGGCTACGCAGCCAGCCCGCCAAAGCCTCGGACATGGCTGCCTGTCCCATCTCGGACAGGTCGCTGCGGCTACCAAATGCGAATGCAGCGTCGTCTATGGCCTGGTTTACCGCCCCAAGGACATCCGCGCCGGATGGCTCGGCTGGAAGTTGCAGTCCTAGCTCCCACAAGGTCTCGGCAGGCTTGTCGGTTCGGCAGGCGGTAGCCACCTTGGTCAGGAGGAAGAAGGCATCCGCGATGCCAGGATCGCCCTGGCCCTTCTCGAATGCGGCCGCGGCGCCCTCCATCGCAAGTTCGGCGATGCGCGACACCTCGTAACCAAAATCGGTCTTCTGCGTCGACCCAGCGGTGGATTCTCCCCCTCCTAGGCCCACCCCGTCCCCGGTCCCGTCCGAAGCGAGCATCGCCGCTACGGCCCGCCAGGAGCGCGACTTCGGCAGCGTTCCTAAGCGCGTGTGGCCCATGGTCTCTCCCGTGGTCGTGGGACAACCGACGTGCAATCACGCTAGGCGATAAGGCTGCAGACAGGAAGGTCAGAGTGGAAACGCGGAGCCAACAGGCTTTTCAGGTCCAGCCTTTTGTGGCGAACGGATGGCCTAAAATCTCGCCTTGATTGCGATATGGAGACAACCCGATGGCTATCAGTGCCGACGATTACCGCGCGCCGCTTGGCAGGTGCGCGCGCCAGCCATCTGGTTTACTGTTCCGACAACGCTCAGCGTGGCCCGTTTCGGGCGAGGGGACGATCATGCGTGGCACCGCATCCCGCCGTGCAGCGGCGACCTTCCGGCGGTTCGGCACCGTGGCGTTACTGTGGGTGATCCTGCTCTGCGCCGCTCCAGCACTCGCTCAGAACCGGGTCGCCACCGTGATCGGCGCTGGCGCCTACACCGCCGTCCCCGCGCTCGCGAACCCGCCCCGCGACGCGCGCGCGGTCGCGACGGCACTGCGGCGGCTCGGGTTCGATACCGAACTGGTGCTCAACCCGGATCGCGCCACCCTGGAGCGCGCCATACGCAGCCTCGGCGAGCGGGCGCGCTCGGCGGAGGCGGCGCTGTTCTTTTACGCCGGGCACGCGCTGGAGGCGAACGACCACAACTATCTCGTCCCCGTCTCGGCCCGGATCGACAACGTGCGCGACCTGCCGTTCGAGACGGTGGACCTCGACCTCGTCGCGTCGCAGCTCGATGGGCGGGCACGCGTCGTGCTGATCTTCCTCGATGCCTGCCGCGACAACCCGTTCCTCCTGCATCTCGGCCCGGAGTCGCGCTCGCTCGCAGGAAGGGGGCTGGCCGCGCCGTCCTTGACCGCGACGGGCATGTTCATCGCCTTCGCGACGGCGCCGGGCCATGTGGCGGCGGACGGCGCGGGCATCGACTCGCCTTTCACCACGGCGCTGCTGCGCCACATCGAGACGCCGGGCCTTGAGCTGCACGCCTTGATGGGGCAGGTGCGGCACGACGTGCGGGAGGCGAGCAACGGCACCCAGATCCCGTGGGAATCCGACGCGCTGGAAGGCGAGTTCTTCTTCCGCGGCGGCCTTGGCGCGCAGCCGCCTCCGCCGCCCCCTGCGCTGACGGCCGCGCCGCCACCGCCGCCCGCGCCCGCCCCGGTCGCCGCCGCCCCGCAGCAATTCGCCGCGGCAGCGCAGCCGCGGCCGAGCGCCCAACGGTGCAAGGTGCCTCCCGTCCGCGGGGCCTCGTCCGGCGGCGGCACGACGGTCACCATGGAAATGGCGGCGGACGGCGGGGACTGCGGCGCCTTTCTGTACGCCAATACGGTGCTGAGAGTGCCCTACAACCGCCTCTTCCTCACGACGCCGCCGACGAATGGCACTGTGGCGATCACCGGCAACCGCGCCGCCTACACGCCCCGCCCCGGCTTCACGGGCCGGGACCGGTTCATCATCTCGACGTCGCCGCCCGGCTCGGCGACGTTCGAGGTCACCGTCCTTCCCGGCGGGTAGCACACGCCGCGGCGGCCCGGGGCATTTTAACCCGCCGCGAAAGCGCTTATGTGAGCGCCTATGGAAGATGACCCGGATCAGCCTCCGCCGCGGCCGGAGAGCTTGCTGCCCTACGATGACTGGACCGAGGACGCGCTGCGCCAGGTCGTCGTTCGCGCGCTCGCCTTCGTCGGCGCGAACGGGCTGCCGGGCGAGCACCATTTCTACGTCAGCTTCCGCACCGACCTGCCCGGCGTCATCGTACCGACCCGCCTGCTCGCCCAGTATCCGCAAGAGATGACCATCGTGCTGCAGCACCAGTTCTGGGACCTGGTCGTGGACGAGGCTGCCGGGCTGTTCACTGTCGGACTCTCGTTCGGCGGTGTGCCGACGACGCTACGCATCCCCTTCGCGGCCCTCGTCGCTTTCGCCGATCCCTATGCCCAGGTCGGGTTCCGCTTCCGCGCGGAGGAGGAGCCGGCTAACGACGAGGCAGCCGTACCGCCGGGCGAGGCAGAGGCGCCTGCCGCGGAGGAGGCGCCGGCGGAGACGCCGCAGGTCGTCAGCCTCGATGCCTTCCGCCGGCGCAAGGATTGAGGCTCGCGATGAACGCGCCCCTGCCCGCCAGCCAGACCCGAAGCCATGGTCCTTTGGGCTTCCTCTACGCGCCGATGTTCCAGCTCGGCGACGCGGGGACCCCTTGGCGTAAGCTCGACGTCGCGGGCGTGTCCACGGCGGAGTGCGCCGGGCGGACCGTGCTGCGGATCGCGCCCGAGGCGCTGAGCGAGCTGGCGTTCCAGGCGTTCCGCGACGTGTCGCACCTGCTGCGCCCCGGCCACCTCGCCTCGCTCCGCCGCATCCTCGACGATCCGGAAGCCACCGAGAACGACCGCTTCGTTGCACTCGAGCTGCTCAAGAACGCCTCCATCGCGGCCGGCGGCAAGCTGCCCATGTGCCAGGACACGGGCACGGCGCTCGTCTTCGGCAAGAAGGGCCAGCGCGTCTGGGTCGAGGGCAACGAGGAGGAGGCGCTCGCCTACGGCGTCCACCGCACCTACACCGAGACCAACCTGCGCTACTCGCAGATGGCGCCGCTCTCAATGTTCGAGGAGGTGAACACCGGCAATAACCTCCCCGTCCAGTTCGACATCATGGCCGCACCCGGCGAGGACCACGCCGACGAGCTGCACCTGATGTTCGTCGCCAAGGGCGGCGGCAGCGCCAATAAGACCTTCCTGTTCCAGGAGACGCGCGCCCTGCTCAGCAGCCCCGAGAAGCTGCTCGACTGGATCGGCGTCAAGATCAAGACGCTCGGCACCTCCGCTTGCCCGCCCTACCATCTCGCCATCGCCATCGGCGGCACGAGCGCGGAGCTGACCCTCAAGACGGTGAAGCTCGCCTCGACGCGCTACCTGGACTCGCTCCCGACCGAGGGCAGCCACGCCGGGCACGCGTTCCGCGATCTGGAGATGGAGCAGCGTGTCCTGGAGCTGACCCGGACCTTAGGCATCGGCGCGCAGTTCGGCGGCAAGTATTTCTGCCACGACGTGCGCGTGATCCGTCTTCCCCGCCACGGCGCGAGCCTGCCCGTCGGCATCGGCGTCTCGTGCAGCGCGGACCGGCAGGTCCTCGCGAAGGTGACTCCCGAGGGCGTGTTCCTGGAGGCGCTGGAGCGCGACCCGGCACGCTTCCTGCCAAGGGAAACCGACCCAAGGGAAACCGACCCAAGGGAAACCGACCCAAGGGAAACCGACTCTGGGGCGACGGATGCGGCTTTGGGCGGCGATGTGGTGCGCGTGGACCTGAACCAGCCCATGGACGCCATCCGCGCCCAGCTCTCCCGCTACCCGGTCAAGACCCGGCTCTCCCTCAACGGCACGCTCGTCGTCGCGCGCGACATCGCCCACGCCAAGCTCAAGGAGCGGCTCGACCGCGGAGAGGGCCTGCCCGACTACATCAAGGACCATCCCGTCTATTACGCCGGTCCTGCGAAGACGCCCGAGGGGATGGCCACAGGCAGCTTCGGCCCGACGACCGCCGGGCGCATGGACAGCTACGTGGCCGAGTTCCAGGCGGCTGGCGGCAGCCTGGTCATGCTCGCCAAGGGCAATCGCTCCAAGGCCGTGTGCGACGCCTGCCAGAAGTATGGCGGCTTCTACCTAGGCAGCGTCGGCGGCCCGGCAGCCCGGCTCGCGCAGGACTGCATCAAGAAGGTCGAGGTGCTCGAATACCCGGAGCTTGGCATGGAAGCGGTCTGGCGCATTGAGGTCGAGGATTTCCCGGCCTTCATCGTCATGGACGACAAGGGCCACGATTTCTACGACGGGCTGGGGTAGCGGTGCGCTTCACGGTCGATCGCCTCGATCACTTGGTCCTGACGTGCCGGGACGCGGAGATCTCCGCCGCCTGGTATCAGCGCGTGCTCGGCATGGAGCGCGAGGAGTTCGGTCCGAAGCACCGCACGGCGCTGCGCTTCGGCGGCCAGAAGATCAACATACGCCAGGCCGATGCCGGCAGCGAGTGGGCGACGGCGCCGGGTGCCGCGCCCGGCAGCATGGATTTGTGCTTCACGACGGCGATCGCGCCGGACGACATCGTGACGCACCTGCGAAGCTGCGGCGTCGAGGTCGTGGACGGCCCAGCAGCAAAAGTCGGCGCGCTCGGCCCGATCATGTCCGTGTATGTCCGTGACCCGGACGGCAACAAGGTCGAGATTGCTAGTTACATGGTGGAGAGCCGATAAGCGCCTTGACGTAGCACATAGGCGTGCTACATCGGGCTTGCGGAGATTGCCATGGCCAAGACGATAACCCTGCGCGACGCCAACCAAGCCTTTGCGCGCTGCGTGCGCGAGGTCGAAGCGGGGGAGGAATACACGATTACCCGCAACGGCGAGCCCGTTGCCCGGCTCGTTCCGGTGCAGCGGCGTCGCTTGCTCACCCCTGCCCGGCAAGCGGCTCTCGCCCGCACGCGCGCCCGCATGGCCGAGGGCTGGCCCATCGAGGCGGGGCCGCTCGACCGCAATGCGCTGCATGAGCGCTGATCAAATCACGCTCGACACGAACATCCTTGTCTATAGTGTGCATTCTCGGGCCGGCTTGCGGCACGAGATCGCTCGGCAGGTGGTCGAGATGGCTGTTGGCTGCGACTGTTACCTGACGCTGCAGGCCATCTCGGAATTCTACGTGGTCGCCACGCGCAAGAACCTGATGCCGCGCGCCGACGCTGCCGCGCAGGCTACGGATTGGCTGGAGTTGTTCCCCTGCCTCGCGGCTTCCGCGACGGCAGCACGCACTGCGTTAGCCGCCGCCAGCAGCGGACGTGGCTCCTATTGGGATATGCTGCTCCTGGCGACCGCCGCGGAGGGTGGGTGCGGCGCCGTGCTCACGGAGGATATGGCCGATGGCACCGTTACCGAGGGGGTTCGCATCGTGAACCCGTTCGGCGACACGGCGCTCAGCGCGGTGGCAGCACGTCTGCTCGGGGTGGAAGCCTGAAGGCATCCGACGTGTTCACCAGCGACTTTGACTTCCACCTCCCACCCGACCGCATCGCGCAGCACCCCGCGCGTCCGCGCGACGCGGCGCGCCTGCTCGTCGTGGGCCAAACGCTCCGGGACCGCCATGTCCGCGACCTCCCTGCCCTCCTCCGCCCCGGCGACCTGCTCGTGGTCAACGACACCCACGTCATCCCCGCCCAGCTCACCGCCCGGCGCGGCGCGGCACGGATCGGGATCACGCTCGACCAGCCCCAGCCTGACGGCACCTGGCACGCCCTCGCCCGCAACGCCCGGCGCCTCCGCCCCGGCGACCGGCTCGACTTCGACGGCCCGCTCACCGCCGAGGTCCTCGCGCGCGAGGGCGACAGCGTGACCCTTCGCTTCAGCGACGAGGCGGCCCTGAGGCGCGCCGGGGTGCTCGCCCTGCCGCCCTACATCGAGCGCCCGGACGGCCCTACGGCGGAGGACGAAACGGACTACCAGACCATGTTCGCCGAGCGCGAGGGCGCCGTCGCCGCGCCCACCGCCGGGCTGCACTTCACCCCCGGCCTGCTCGCCGCCCTCGATGCCGCGGGCATCCAGCGCGTCGCCGTGACCTTGCACGTCGGCGCGGGCACGTTCTTGCCCGTGCGCGCCGAACGGGTCGAGGAGCACCGCATCCACGCCGAGCGCGGCGAGATCACGCCCGAGGCCGCCGAGCGGATCAACGCCGCCCGGCGCATCGTCTGCGTCGGCACGACCACGCTGCGCCTGCTCGAAGCCGCCGCGGACGAGCACGGGCGCGTGCACCCCTTCGCGGGCGAGGCGCGCACCTTCATCGTGCCGGGCGTTCCCGTCCGGACAGCGGGGGCGCTGCTCACCAACTTCCACCTGCCGCGCTCGACCTTGTTCATGCTCGTCTGCGCCTTCGCTGGCACGGAGCGGATGCGCCGCGCCTACGCGCACGCCGTCGCGACCGGTTATCGCTTCTACTCCTACGGCGATGCCTGCCTTCTGGAGCATGCTTGAGCCAGCTCAATGCACGGCAAGCAAAGTCTGTCGGCGTGGGCAATTCCAGCTTCATCTGAGACCAGCTGCAATGGAGGTCGTTATGGAGGCGGGTGGGGAGTCCAGCGATGCGGGTTGATCACGTCAGGCGACGGCTCTTGCACGCAACGGTTGGAGCGGCAGTCCTGCCCTTCTTGGCCGCGGGATCGGCGGTCCTCGCCGATGAGGGGATCAAGGCCGTGGCCTTCGACGCCTTTCCGATCTTCGACCCACGCCCTATCGTCGCGACCGCCGCGGCCGTGTTCCCCGACCGCGGCGAAGCGCTCTCGCGGACCTGGTTCCAAAAGATCTTCGCCGACACCTGGCTGCGCACCAGCGCGCGCGAGTACCTCCCATTTACGGACGTGGCCGCCGAGTGCTTGGATTACGCGTGCCGGGCCGCGGCGCTGCCGCTCGACGCGGACGCGCGCGAACGGCTGCTGGCGACCTTCTGGAACCTCCCCGTGTGGCCGGACGCAATGGCCCAACTCGATCGGCTGCGCGCGCGCGGCGTGAAGCTCGCGTTCCTGTCGGACATGAGCGAGGCGATGCTACGCGCCAACATGCGCCGGAACAGCATTGAGCCGCTCTTCGAGGCGGCGCTCAGCACGGATGCGGTCCAGGCATTCAAACCGGCGCCGGAGGCCTATGCGCTCGCGATGCAAGCTCTGGGGCTGCGCAAGCAGGAGATCGGCTTCGCGGCCTTCGCGGCGTGGGACGCGGCCGGGGCGAGTTGGTTCGGATATCCGACGGCGTGGGTGAACCGCCAGGCGCAGCAGCCCGAGCCCGGCGCCCCGGCCGTGCGCACCGGCCGCGACCTCAGCGTCGTCGCCCAACTTTTGGACACAGCGGGCTGAGCGCCCCGTGCTGGATCAAACAGGCTTCTTGAGCGCGCATGACGTTCACCTGGCGCCCTGAGGTTACGGACGGCCCGGCCCGCGCCGGGCGGCTGCTGACCGCCCACGGCGAGGTCGAGACCCCGGTGTTCATGCCTGTCGGCACGGCGGGCACCGTCAAGGGCATGACGAGCGACGCCGTGCGCGCGACGGGCGCGCGGCTGATCCTCGGCAACACCTACCACCTCATGCTCCGGCCCGGCGCGGACCGGGTCGAGCGGCTGGGCGGGCTGCATCGGCTCATGGACTGGCCCGGCCCTATCCTCACCGACTCGGGCGGCTTCCAGGTGATGAGCCTGGCCAAGCTGCGGCGGCTCGACGAGGACGGCGTCACCTTCCGCTCTCACCTCGACGGTTCGGTCCACCGTCTCACCCCCGAGAGCGCCACCCGCATCCAGCACCAGCTCGACGCCACGATCACCATGGTGCTCGACGAGTGCACCGCCTTCCCCGCGACCCACGGCGAGGCCGCGGCGAGCATGAGACTCTCGATGCGCTGGGCAGTGCGCTCGCGGGCGGCGTTCGTGCCGCGGCTGGGCTACGCGCAGTTCGGCATCGTCCAGGGCGGCGTTTATCCCGACCTCCGCGCCGAAAGTGCTGCGGCGCTGCGCGGGATCGGCTTCGAGGGCTATGCAGTCGGCGGACTCGCCATCGGCGAGGGGCAGGAGACCACCCTGCGCGTCCTGGACGCGACCGTGCCCCACCTTCCCGCTGACCGGCCGCGCTACCTGATGGGCGTCGGCACGCCGAGCGACCTCGTGCGGTGCGTGCTGCGCGGCGTGGACATGTTCGACTGCGTTATGCCGACCCGCGCCGGGCGCACGGCACGGGCCTTCGTGCCTGATGGCACGCTCAACCTGCGCAACGCCGTCCACGCCGACGATTCCGGTCCGGTCGAGCCTGGCTGCCCCTGTCCCGCTTGCACCCGCCACCCGCGCGCCTACCTTCACCATCTCTTCAAGGCGGGCGAGATGCTCGGACCGATGCTGCTGACGTGGCACAATCTCGCGCACTACCAGCGCTTGATGGCCGGCTTGCGGGCCGCCATCGTCCAAGGGCGGGCGCGCGAGCACGCCGCGGCGGTCCTGGCACGGCTCGCGCCGCAGGAGGCAGCCTGATGGACGTATCCGGTCTCACCCAGCTCGGCCGCCTGGTGCCGCAGCCGCAATCACCCGAGGAGGCTCGGCTGGAGCGCGTGCCCGCCCCCGAGGCGGGCGCGGGCTACCTCGTGCGCTTCACCTGCCCCGAGTTCACCGCGCTCTGCCCGCTCACGGGCCAGCCCGACTTCGCGCACCTGGTGGTGGACTACGTGCCGGGCGATTGGATCGTGGAGAGCAAGTCGCTCAAGCTGTATCTCAACAGCTTCCGCAATCACGGCGCGTTCCACGAGGCGTGCACAATGCAGGTCGCGCGCGCGCTCGTGGACCTGCTCGCACCGCGCTGGCTGCGGATCGGCGCCTACTGGTATCCGCGGGGCGGGATGCCGATCGACGTGTTCTGGCAAACGGGGCCGGCGCCTGACGGCGTCTGGGTGCCGGATCAGGGCGTGGCGCCCTATCGTGGACGCGGCTAGCGTCCCCAAAGCTATGAACGCGGGTAAGCTCATCCGGGACCGGGCACTCGCGCTCGGGTTCCACGCGGTCGGCTTCGCGCGCGCCGAGCTAGGGGCGGCGGCGCGGGAGCGGCTTGCGGCGTTCCTCGCGGCGGGGCAGCACGGCAGCATGGGCTGGATGGAGCGCCGGGCGAACGAGCGGGCGGACCCGCGCGCGCTGTGGCCCGAGGCGCGGACCGTGATCGCGCTCGGCCTCTCCTACGCGCCGGAGGGCGATCCGCTCGCGGCGCTCGCGCGCCCCGACCGCGGCAATGTTTCCGTCTATGCCCGCGGGCGCGACTACCACGACGTGGTCAAGGGGATGCTGAAGCAGCTCGCGGGCTTCATCGCCGGGCGCTTCGGGCCGGGCGTGCCAGGGGGCGTAAAGGTGTTCGTGGACACGGCGCCCGTCATGGAGAAGCCGCTGGCGCAGAGCGCCGGGCTGGGCTGGCAAGGCAAGCACACGAACCTGGTCTCGCGGGCGCACGGATCCTGGCTCTTCCTCGGGGAAGTGCTCACCACGCTGGAGCTTGCGCCCGACCCGGCGCAGGCTGACCACTGCGGCACCTGCACGCGTTGCATCAAAGCCTGCCCGACGGCTGCCTTCCCGGCGCCCTACCAGCTCGATGCGACGCGCTGCATCAGCTATCTCACCATCGAGCACGACGGCCCCATCCCGCCCGCGCTGCGCCCGCTCATGGGTAACCGGATTTACGGCTGCGACGACTGCCTGGCCGCCTGCCCGTGGAACCGGTTCGCGCGAGCCGCCAGCGCCCACCCCAAGCTGCGGGCGCGGCCGGACCTCCTCGCCCCCGAGCTGGCAGAACTGGCGGCCCTGGACGATGCCGGGTTCCGCGCCCGCTTCAGCGCGAGCCCGGTCAAGCGCATCGGGCGCGACCGATTCGTGCGCAACGTGCTCATCGCGATCGGCAACTCCGGCGACCCGGCGCTCCTGCCGTCCTCCCGGCGCCTGCTCGACGACCCCGATCCAGTGGTGGCGGAGGCTGCGGCATGGGCGGTTCAGCGACTCGACCGGCCCTCGCGAAGCGCAGCATGACCTTGGCCGGGCACCGGACGAGCGTCGCGCTCGAACCGGAGTTCTGGGCCGCGCTCGATGCGCTCGCCGCGGGTCAGGGGATAGCGCTCGCAGCGCTCGTGGCCGAGGTGGATGCAGCTCGTCCTCCCGGCCAACCGCTCGCCTCCGCGCTGCGCCTGACCGCTTTGAGGCGCTGCGCTTAAACCTTCCTTAAGTTTTCCCGGCACTAATCAGCCTCACGCCGGCCAGAGAACAGCCGAGCAGGAGGAGCCACAATGGAACCGAACCAACCTAACCAGGTGAGCCCACTCGTCTTGGCGGACCGGCTCATTGCCTTGGCGGAGGACGCGGACCGTGCCGGGCTGCGCAAGGCGGCCGGTCGCCTGCTGCGCCTCGCTGAGCGCGTGTGCGAGGAACGGCCGCGCCGTCGTCACTGAGTTGGCTGGGCGAGCGACCAGCGGACGAAGTCGGAGAGGTTGGGCGTGCGGCTCGGGGCCACCGCGGACCCATAGAGCGAGACGGCCAGCTCCGGCGCGTCGGGCGGCTCGCCTGGGCGCAGCGCGAGACGGAGGTCGAGCAAGCTGGCGTGGAGATCGAGGCTGCCGCTCGCGGTCGCCGTGCCGGCCGGACCGGTGAGCCGGGCCGTCGTGAGCGTGGCTGTGCCGTCCTGGAGATGGGCCGCAAGGTCGAGCGTGCTGAATGCCGTCGTCCCGCCCTGCACGGCGGCACGAGCGAGGCTGTCGCGGCTGGCCGTGTCGGCGGCAGACAAGGCGGCGCCGGCGCCCGCGAGATCGAACCCGGTGACGGCGCCGTCGCGCAGCGTCGCACCGGCCTCGCCAGAGAGCGTCGCGAGCAGGGCCGCCGGACTGTATCCCTTCGCCGAGAAATTGACCTGCGCGCTGGCCAGGCCGCTGTGCAGGTCGAGCGGCGTGTCGAACAGCGGCCCGGAGATTTGGGCGCCGGAAACGCGGCCCTGGACCGTGAGGCGGGGCAGGTCCGGCGCGGCCTCCAGCGCAGCGCTGCCCTCTACCACCCCGCCAGACAAATTGGCGTTCACCGCATCGAGCCGAAGAGTCCCGTCGTGGAGCGTCACGCTCGCCCGCAAGTCGGCCAGCGTGGGTATGAGGCCGAAGAGCACCTGCTTCGCCTGCACTGTGACAGCGGCGTCCCACCCCCGCAGCGCGTCGAGCGGCAGCGGATCGGACGAGCGCGGCAGCGGTCGGGGCATGGGCAGCGACTCGGCGCTGATCTGGCCGGTGACGCGGACGGGACCGTGTCCTAGGCGCGCGGCGACGTTCCCACCCAGGCGCAGCGCGCCCGCCGTCAGGACCGCATCGCGCAAGGCCGCTTGATCCGGCGTGACGGCGGCTTGCGCGACGAGCGAGAGTGAGCCGTCCCCGAGCCAGGCGCCGGCGCCGGGCAGCCCGATCTCACCGAGGAAACGCGGCGCTCCCGGGTGCCGGAGGCCGACGGGACCAGCCCAGGACCGCGCCGGCACGTTGAGGAGCGGCTGGGCCTCGATCCTGAGGTCATCGAGAGTCAACTCGGCCTGCAAGGCGAGCGCCGCTGGCGGGCCGGACGCCTGCGCGTGCAGCTCCGCCGGGCCGTGCAGCAGGCGCTCCACCCCCCAGTCCGCAGGCAACAGGCTGCGCAGCGTTCCCGCATCCTTCGCAACGAGATCGAGTCGCCCGCCCGCGATCTGGCCGCCGTCTGCGAGCGAGCCGGCGAGGTCGAGCTGTGCGCCCTCCTCTTTCGCCACGAGACGCCGGATCTGGATGCCGTGCTGATCGGCGCGGGCCGCCATGTCGAGAGTGCTGAGCGAGAGGTCGGCCCAGGTCACGGATCGCGCCTGCAGCGTCAGGTCCGCGTCGAGATGGGCGAAACGCCGGGCAAGGTCAGGCCACGGATAGCCGGTCGAGACCTGGTTCGGGGATGGCAGCCAGGTGTCCAGCACTAGGCCGTCCAGCGTGAGATTTGCCGAGAGCAACGGCCGCGACGCGAGGGTCAGGCCGGCCGTGCCGCCTTCCACGCGCGCGCCGTCGAGGGTTCCGCGCAGGTCGGAGAGCGAGAGCTGCGCCGGCTCGATCGCCACCGTTCCCACGAGGCTCGCCACGCGCAAGGCGCCGGGCGGCAGCGCCTCCTGGAGGCTGGGCACGCGGGCGGCGGCCCAGCGCAGCGTCGCGCGCAGGTCCGGCGCCTTGAGCCGCCCCGTGCCGTGGAAGCCGGGGCCGGGCAGCGCTTGCCCCGACAGCGAGAGCGCCGCATCGCCCGGCAGCAAGGCCGAGATATCGCGCACTGTGGTGGTTCCTGCCGCCAGATCGAAGCCGCAGCGCACCTGGCGCAGCGTGCCACCGGCGAGTGTCGCCGCCTCGGCGGAGAGATCGACCCCCGTCGGGAGCGCGGTGTTCGGCGCGTGGGCGATCACGGGCAGCCAGCCGTCGAGATCGAGCCGGCTTGCGGCCAGCGAGAGATCGAGCCGGGCGCCCTCGCCAACCCGCAGCGCCACTACCCCGCGCGCGGGCGAGCCGCCAAGCTCCAGCGCGAGGTCGTCGGCCACGATCAGCCCTTCGGCAGCCGTGAGATTGCCGCTGGCTTGCCACGCTACCGCCGGCGCGGGGACCAGCAGCGAGAGATCGCGTCCACGCCCGGTGACGCTCCCGGCCAGCGCGCCGTCGGCCGCGATCGTCCCGGTGAATCGGCCGCCTGTGTTCTGCACAGGTCCCTCGCCGTCGAGCGTGGCGTCAAAGCCCGCGACGCCGTCGCGACCCGGCTGCGCGAGCCGGGCCGTGAACCGCCAGGCGCGCCCGCCGACGGTTGCCGAGCCTGCCCCGGAGAGAGTGCCCGTGTCCGGATCGGTGGCGAATTGGGCGTTGATCCCGCTGATCGTGATGCCGCCGACCTCCAGCGTGCCGTCCTCGATCTCGGCGTGAGCGCTCCGGAGCCACGCGGGGCGGCTCTGCAGCGCGCCGGGCGGCGGCGGCCAGGGCAGATGAAGAGTCGGGCCTTGCAGCATCATGCTCCGCGCGTGCAAGTGCCCGGCGAGCAGCGGCCCGAGCGCCGTTCGTAGGCGCAGCTCGTGCGCTCCGAGGGCTAAGCCGTCGCCCGCGGGCTCGATCCGGAGATCCTGCGCGGTCAGCACGGGCTCGGGCAGCAAGCTCAGCGTGATCGCGCCGCCGATGTGGACGGGCCGGCCGAGGGCTGCGGTGGCTAGGCGCTCGATCTCCGGACGATACTTGTTCCAGTCGAGGGTGCCGGGCACCAGCCACGCGCCGGCCACGATGAGCAGGACGAGGGCGGCGAGCAGCAGTAGAACGACGCGGCCGGCCCGCATTCAGGGAGGCGGACCGTAACCGCCGCCGCCCGGCGTGGCGACCGCGAAGAGGTCGCCGGGCCGGAGCTCGGCGCGATCAATGCCGCTGAGCAGTTCGCGGGAGCCGCCCGCGCGCTCGACCCATTGCTCGCCGCGGCTCCCATCGGCACCGCCCGCGAGGCCGAAGGGTGCCACGGTCCGGCGGGACGAGACGATGACAGCCGTCATCGGCGCGACGAAGCGCATCCGCCGCACGGCACCGTCGCCACCCTGCCATTGCCCGGCGCCGCCTGAGCCGCGGCGTATGGCGAACTCCTCGAGCCGCACCGGGTAGCGCAGCTCCAGCACCTCCGGGTCGGTCATGCGCGTGTTGGTCATGTGCGTCTGTATCGCGCTCGCCCCCGAGAAGCCCGGCCCTGCCCCGCCGCCGCCGCAGATCGTCTCGTAATACTGGCGATTCGCATCGCCGAACAGGAAGTTGTTCATGGTTGCCTGCGAACAGGCAACGGCGCCGAGCGCGCCGAACAAGGCGTTGCACACGGCCTGGCTCACCTCGGTGTTGCCCGCGACCACGGCGGCACCCGGCGCGGGCGACAGGAACGTGCCGGGCGGCACGCGAATCTCGATCGGCTTGAGGCAACCGTCGTTGAGCGGGATGTCGGCGCCGACCAGGCAGCGAAAGGCGTAGAGCACGGCCGCGCGCGTGACGGCTGGGGGTGCGTTGAAGTTGTCCGCCCGCTGCGGCCCCGTGCCGGTGAAGTCCACGACCGCCTCGCGCCGCGCCCGGTCCACGCGCACGGTAACGCGCAGCGGCGATCCGTCATCCATAATATAATGGAAGTCACCGGCTAAGTCGGGGTCCCCATGCGCTTGCGCATGGGGTGGGCCGATCCGGTCTATGACCCGGCGCACGCTCTCCTCGGCGTTGTCCATGACGTGGCCCATGTAGGCGCGCACCTGTGCCCAGCCGAACTGGGCGACGACACGCCCCAACTCCTGCACGCCGGCCTCGTTGGCCGCGACCTGCGCCTTGATGTCGGCCACGTTCACGTCCGGGCTGCGCGCGGGATACCGCGCCGAGGCGAGAAGGTCGCGGAACTCCTGCTCGCGGAAGCGGCCTCGCTCGACGAGCAGGAAGTCGTCTATGACCACGCCCTCGTCCTCCAGGCTGCGCGAGCCGGGCGGCGTGCTGCCCGGTGTCAAGCCGCCGATGTCGGCGTGATGGCCGCGCGAGCCGACGAAGAAGCGGATCTCGCGCCCCCCTCCTTCGACCGTGGCATCGTCGAAGACGGGCGTGATGACCGTGACGTCCGGCAGGTGCGTGCCGCCGCCGTAGGGGTTGTTGAGGGCGACCGCGTCGCCGGGCTGCAGGCTGCTCCCGCGCCGGCGGAGGACGTGCTTCACGCTCTCGCCCATGGCGCCGAGATGGACGGGGACGTGCGGCGCGTTAGCGACGAGGTTGCCGTCCGCGTCGAAGATGGCACAGGAGAAGTCGAGCCGCTCCTTGATGTTGACGCTGAGCGAGGTGTTGCGCAGCACCACGCCCGTCTGCTCGGCGACGTGCATGAACAGGTTGTTGAAGAGTTCCAGCAGCACGGGGTCGGCCCGATCCGTGCCGGCAGCGGCGGCGTTGGCGCGCGGCGTTGTCCGGTGGAGCAGGATCGGGCCGCGCTCCGTCACCTCCGCCGTCCAGCCCGGCTCGATCACGATGGTGGCGACGCTCTCGCGCACGAGCGCCGGGCCGGGGATGCGGTCGCCGACGCGCAGGTCCGCGCGGTCGAAGACCGGCGCGTCGCACTCCTGACCGCCTGTCCAGAGCCGCACCCGGTCGAGCGGCTCCGGTCCCGCACCCTCGCGCGCCGCGAGCTCGGGCTCGGCGACCGGCTCGCCAGGTGCCGTCGCCTCGACAGCAACCGCCTCGGCGACTAGGGGACGCTCGGGCGTGGCGAAGCCGAAGCGCGCGCGGTGAGACGCCGTGAAGCCGGCCACGAGCTGGTCCATCGGGCCGAGTTCCACGGGAAGCGCGGCCTCGGTGCCTTCGTAGCGAAGATGGACGTGCTGGCGGACGCGGATGCTCTCGCGCTCGGCGCCTTGCGCGACCAGCGCCGCCGCGGCCTCCGTGGCGAGCCGGCCGGCAACCCGCTCCAGTTCCGGGAGGGCAGCCGGGCCGAGCGGAAGCTCCACCGCCTGCTCGCGGAGCGCGCCTTGGTCCGCCAGCCCCATCCCGTAGGCGGACAGCACCCCTGCGTAGGGGTGGAGGAACACGGTGCCCATGCCCAGATCGTCGGCGACCAGGCAGGCGTGCTGCCCGCCCGCGCCGCCGAAGCACTGCAGGGCGAAGCGTGCCGGATCGTGCCCCTTCTGGATCGAGACCTGCTTGATCGCGAGCGTCATGTTGGCGACCGCGATGCGCAGGAATCCCTCCGCGATGGCGCGGGGGTCCTGCTCGGGCTCGCCCGTCGCCGCGGCGACCTCGGCGGCGAGCGCGGCGAAGCGCTCGCGGACGATATCGGCATCGAGCGGCTGATCGCCATTGGGGCCGAAGATCGCCGGGAAATGCGCTGGCTGGATCTTGCTCACCATCACGTTCGCATCCGTGACCGTGAGCGGGCCGCCGCGGCGATAGCACGCGGGGCCGGGATTCGCGCCCGCGCTGTCGGGGCCGACGCGGAAGCGGGCGCCGTCGAAGTGGAGCACGGAGCCGCCGCCGGCCGCGACCGTGTTGATCGCCATCATCGGCGCCCGGACGCGCACGCCGGCCACCTCGGTCTCGAACGAGCGTTCGAAGGCACCGTCGTAGAGGGTCACGTCCGTGCTGGTGCCGCCCATGTCGAAGCCGATGATGCGCTCAAACCCGGCGCTCGCGGCCGTGCGCGCCGCGCCGACGATTCCGCCGGCCGGGCCGGAGAGGATCGCGTCCTTGCCTTGGAAGCTGCCCGCCTCGGCGAGATCGCCGCTGCTCTGCATGAAGTAGAGCCGCACACCCTCCAGCTCACCCGCGACCTGCTCGACGTAGCGGCGCAGGATCGGGGAGAGATAAGCGTCCACCACCGTCGTATCTCCGCGCGGCACCAGGCGCAGGAGCGGGCTGACCTCGTGGCTCGCGCTGACCTGGGCGAACCCTTCCGCGCGCGCGAGGGCGGCGAGCCGCCGCTCCATCGCCGGGTGCTTCCAGGCGTGGATGAGCGCGATGGCGCAGGCGCCGATCCCGGCCGTTCGCGCTTCGCGCAGCACCGCGCGGGCGTGCGCCTCGTCAAGTGGCTCCACCTCAGCCCCGTCCACGCCCACCCGGCCCGGCACCTCGGCGGCGCACTCGTAGAGCAGGCTGGGCAGGCGCACGTCGAGGTCGAACAGGCGCGGGCGGGCCTGGTTGCCGATGCGCAGCAGGTCGGCGAAGCCCCGGTTGACGAGGAGCAGCGTGCGCTCGCCCCGGCGCTCCAGGAGCGCGTTGGTCGCAACCGTGGTGCCCATCTTGACACCCGCCACGGTGCCGGGCGGGATCGGCGCGCCGGGTGCCACGCCGAGCACCTGCTTGATGCCGGCGATAGCGGCGTCCGTGTAGCGGCCGGGGTTCTCGCTGAGGAGCTTGTGGGTACTGAGCCGGCCCGAGGGATCGCGAGCCACGATGTCCGTGAACGTGCCGCCCCGGTCTATCCAGAACTGCCAGCCCGCCGCGCCCATGCCATCCGCTCCAGATCTGCTGGCGTGGTTTCTATAAGCTGCCCGCGAAGCGTCAACGCGACATAGCCGGGATAGGCTGAACGTCCGCCTCGATCGTGTCGCCGATCCGCCGTCGAGCAACGGACAGATCATAGGCGCTCTGCATGTTCAGCCGGAACTCCGGCGTGGTCCTGAAGTAGCGAGCCAGTCGCATGGCGGTGTCAGGCGTTACGGCACATAGATTATCCTCTGACACGATCGCCGTGATCCGGTTCGGCGTGACCCTGATGGCTCTCGCCAGGGCGTTCGCGCGCTGGCCGACGCCTCGCCGTCGCGGCAGAACCCGGACGACACGCTGCTGCCGCCCGTCACCGCCATGCGCCATCTCTCCCGGCACATAGCGCGCGCCGTGGCGCGGGAGGCGGTGCGGGAGGGCTTGGCGGAGCAGACGGACGACGAGGCGCTGGAGCGGGCTACCGCGGCGGTGGTGTGGGAGCCGGTGTACCGCCCCTATAGGACGCGTTCGGAGGGTCTGAATCCGTCATCTACGATTTATGCCGAGTGTCGCGTGGCCGCGGAGCCGGGTCAGGGTCGCGGCGGGCCGGTGCCGGGGCGCGGGGTGTCGGGGGTTGGTTGCGTGATCCTGGGCGGCGCGCTCGTTAGCCCTGCGGCCTTGCACCCGCTCCGCGGGCGTTCCCTCCGCGGGATCGCTTCGCGATGGGGGCAGAGGCCGCACATCCCGCTTGGGACACCCTCTTGCGCGGCTCCTTGCGCGCTTGGGGGCGTGCGGTGCTGCCGGAGCTCGGCGTCGGTCAGGTGGGCGAGACCGCTGTCGTGGCGCAGGCTCGCGATGAGGTCGGCGAGCGACTGCTCGTCGAGGTCGTCGTCAAGGTCGTCGCCAAGGTCTTCGTCGGCGTCGCAATCGGGTCCCTCGGGGCGCTCGCACGGCTCGGCCCACGGCTCGGCATTGAGGGCGTTTGTCTCGGCGCAGTCCGGGCGGCGGGCCTTCGGGCACTCCCCTAGCGGGCACTCGTTCAGGCGCAGCTTCGGGCCGGGTGCCTCGCGGGCGGGCTCGGAGAGCTTGCGGGCAAGCGCGATGGTGCGGCGGACGGTGCGGGCGAGGCGGTCGAAAGTGGTCGCTTGGCTCGGGGTGGGGTTGGGTGCTGCGGGCTCGTCCTCGGGCTGGTTCTGGGGGGCGGTTTGGGGGGCGGCGGGTTCTGCGAGAGCTTGGCGGTGGACGGCCTCGGCGAGGTCGGTGGCCATGGCGATGAACTTGCGCAGGACCTGGCGGTAGTATTGCGCGTCCTCGTCGCGCTGGCGGGCGCGGTCGGCTGGGTCGAGGAGGGCGGGGGTGGAGGACATCGGGCAGGATAAAGTGGTTTGTCGCACGCGGGGTCAAGCAGTGAGTTCGTGGCGGTACGGGCGGACGGAGGAAAGCGCGACACCTCAAAGGCCTGTTCGAGATGATCGTGGCTTCGTAAGAACTCGGCGACGGTCATCGAGGGCACCGCTCATGGAGCCTGTCACGTTCGCAATCGGCGGACTGAGCTGGTTGGTTTCGACCGTGGTGCAGCAGGCGCCGGGCGGTTCGGCCGGGTTCGCGCTGGCCGCGGTGCTCAACGGCATCTTCGGGAACGAGGCGCACCGGCTCTATCGCGAGGCGGCTCCTCGCGTCCTCAAAGGGCTGACTCCCCTGAGCCTGCCTGAGAACCACGACCTCGCGCGGGCGGTTCGCACAGCGCAGGTCGAGGCCTTGGATCGGCTCGTTGAGGACTACCGCGAGGTCAATCGCGCGGCCTGGGACGCGGCGCCGGGCACCCGGCCTGCCATGTTCCTGGATCGCGTCACTGTGTTCTGCCGGGACGCGCGCGACGGCTGCAAGGGCGAGGTCGAGTTTGATCTGACCGTGACCGAGACGCTGCGCGCGAGCTTCGAAGGCCTGCTGGCTGATGCGGTGCCGGACGGTCCGGCCGGACTGCGAACGGAAGCTTTGGCGAGCTTGGCCGAAGACGCGGTGCTCGACGAGTTGCGGGCGGCGCTGGGGAGCGTCGCGGTGCCGGGAAGCTTCGAGACGCAATTCCGTCAAGGTGCGAGAAGCAGGCAACGGTTCCTCGGTCTGTTCGGCGCGTTCTTTGCCGAGCAGATCAAGCCGGACACGCCCGCACGGGCGATCATGACAACGAAGCTGCTGGCCCGGATCGAAGGGCTTGCGTTCGCCAGCTCCTCGCCCATACGGCGCTCGGCGCGAAGCGGCAGTCTGCCGCGAACTTGTCCGTCTTGTTCCCGAACTGGGCAAATCCCTCGCGCGGCTCGCGGCTGAACACATCACCCGCACCACTCTCCGGTGTCATCGCAGGACGATATCGAGATAATTGTTGTCCTCTGCGAATTCCGTTGTGGGATCAGACCGGACGGCTGATTATAGGCGGAACGAATACCGCTTATCCGAGGAATCTCGGTTCGACTGACGAACACAGAAGGAAGAGCCATGGTGGACAGCAATGCCGACCACATGTTCAAAGAAATGTCAGAGGCCAGGGACCGCTATCAGGCTAAAGCCATGAGCATCCCCGGCGTGTTTGGCACGAGCATCGGGATCAGACAGGTCGCGGGGAAACTAGTGGCTGAGCCCGCGATCATTTTTCATATTGAAAAGAAGAGACCGCTGCAGGAAATACCGACGAATGGGCGCATTCCTAAAGAGATCGAAGGTTTCCCGACGGACGTGGTCGACGACGAGCCACGGGTAATCGATGAAGCCGTACGCACGCAAGCGGCCGATGTGAATGACGAGAATAAGTACCGCCCTTTGAAGGGCGGTTGCCAAATAGCCGAAGGGAGGACCTCATCGTATGGCGTCGGAACCCTCGGTTGCGCTGTAAAGTACACCGGTCCCGACAACCGGGATGCCGGACTACACCGTGGAAACATTTACGTCCTTTCATGCCAACACGTCATGTTGGGTGTCGGCAACAAGATCCACCAGCCCCTCCGTATCGGTGATTATATCGGAGACGTTCGGGCGGCAGTGCTAGACGACAAGGTGGACGCCGCCATCGCGGATATCGGTGCGTACAACGATGGAGCTGAGCCCGAGATCATTGACATCGGACCGGTCAAAGGCTCTTACGATGTGATGTGGTCGGATGTGATGCCTAATAGTGGTGGTTATCCCGTGAAAAAGCGAGGGCGAACCACAGGGCTCACATCCGGACGACTTTCTGCCGCCAGCTATGCTGGCTTCGATCGTTTTAACACACGTAAACCACTTAAAGACCAAATGGTGGTAGCAAGTGTCGATTCCCAAGGTAAGTTCGTGGCGGGTTTTGCAACACACGGCGATTCTGGATCCGTGGTTGTTAACGATAACTGCCAAGTGATCGGGCTTCTTAGATCGGTGAGACCTGATGGTGTTTCTTGCTTCGTGACTCCGATCCGCACCGTCCTTGACGCGCTGAATATTGAGATTTTGGTCTAGCCGCCCGAGATTGAGACGCGGGCCGGCTCGGGTAGGGCGAGATCCACCCCGCTACAGAACAAGGCGTTCGCGTTGCTCGACGCAGCTCTGCCGCGTGTCCAGTAGATAACCAGGACCAGATGGCAGAATGGCCCGTCAGAGCGACAGATCCTCGATCTTCACAGTGCAAAGTTCGGTCTAGCTCGGCAGCACAAGGCGAATTGGCGCCCAGTTCTGTTTCCGCACGAGAGCATCAACACGAAGCGGAATTGCGCGCGACCACGTCGCCTCGATGGTCGGCTTCCCGTTGCGGCGACCTGAATTGCAGTTGCCCCTCCTAGGGTCTGTGACCGGAATTCGATCTTGACGGCATGGTGCTGATGGAGCCACTGGCCGTGCCACTCTGGAAGTGTCGAGCTTGCGGAGGACACGGCCATGGCCAGGTCTGGCCTGGACGACACCCAATGGGCGTCGCTCTTGTCTGGCATACACGCCTTACCTGGGGTGTGGAAGAACGATGAACCGGCGCTGCGCCGCTTCGTCGAGGCGGCCCTCTGGGTGGGCCGGACTGGCGCCGCATGGCGAGACCTGCCCACCGAGTTGGGTCTGTGGGCGAGCGTTTATCACCGCTGGCGGCGGTGGTGCCTGCGTGGCTGGTGGGAGGCGGTGTTCGAGAGCACCTGCGCCCGTCCGTGCCTGCTGCTGGCCTTGTCATGGCCAACAGCACCACCTGCAAGGCGCACCGCTCGGCCGCAAGGGTCGCGCGCGGCGGGCTCACCGCCAAGCTGCACGCCTGCGTGGACGGTGCAGGGCGCGTGCTGCGGTTGATCGCCAGCCCCGGCCAGCATGCCGATCTGCGCTACGCCTGCGCGCTCCTGGCCGACCTGCCCGCGCGCGACGCCGTGTTCGACCGCGGCTACGTCTCAGCAAGGCTTCGGTGCGACCTCGCTGCACACGGCTGCACGGTCTACGTCCCGCCCAAGCGCGGCACGGTGAACCCGCCCGCATGGGACGCCCGGCTCTATGCCGAGCGTCACCTGATTGAGAACGCGTTCTGCCGCTTGAAGGACTACGCTCGCCTCGCGCTACGCCGCGACAAGACGCGCCGCAGCTTCCTCGGCTTCGCCCATCTCGCCGCCACCATCACCAACCTACGCCCGCTGAACCCCGGTCACAGACCCTAGTCGAAGGCTCTGCGCCTTTAAACCACAACATGCGTGCTGCAGACGTGGGGGATGGCCCGGCCGCTCGTGTTGTATCGACGGCCCTAGGCATACCGATCTCATGGGCTCCGCGGTCATGCCCGAAGGTTGGGCATCTGCGTTTTGCTCGCGCGCACGGAAGTTGTGGATGCCCGGAACAAGTCCACTGGTGTCCGGATTACGCATGATGGATAGCGAGGGAGAGTTGCGGGCACGGCGTGTCGTCCTTGAGCGGTGGTGTGCTGAGCAGGTCGCGCAGCGGTCTGCGTTGGAAGAGGGTGAGGCTGGACAGTCGGAAGAGGGCTTGGGCTGGGAGGCAGGAGCGGCCTTGGAGTTGCGCCAGCCTGACCAGCAGGTGTGCGATGATGGCAGCTATGATCTGCAAGGTCACGGCATTGCGGTTCTTGCCGATGAAATGGTGCAATCTGAGGTTCTGCTTGATCCACTTGAAGAACAGCTCGACCTCCCAGCGGCTCTTGTAGAGGTCGGCGATCGCGTCGGCTGGAGACTGCAGGTCGTTGGTCACGAGCGTCAGCACCCGACCTGTGCTGATCTGCACCGTCACCAGCCGGATCGGCTGATCGAACGGGTTCTGGCGGCTGGCGGCGAGACGCTTTGGCAGATGCCCGATCTGGTCCTTGAGGATGTGGGGTGCGGCCTTGGGCACCCGGCGGCTGCGGGTAATGCGCACCGGCGTGTTGGACTTCAGCCGGGTGACGAAGTGGCAGCCCGCGGCGGCCAGGCTCGCCCAGAACGTGAAGCAGTAATAGCCTTTGTCGAACACGTAAGTCGCGCCGGGCTCGATCGGGAAGCGCTTGGCGGCGGTCACGTCGTTGACCCGCGACGAGGTGACGGCAAAGCAGGTGGTCCGGCTGGCGAGCGGGTCGAACACGACGTGCAGCTTGACCGCGCCATCGACCGCCCAGTGCTGCACGGCTTTGCCGGCGTGGAGGCGGGTGGCGTCGATCAGGCGCAGGGCCTCGCGTCCCAGCCCAGGGGCCAGTTGGCCCACCTCGCCGCAGAGCGCAGCGGCCACGGCTTCGAACGGCGCCGTTGGCCGGACTGCGTTGGCATCACTCAGCGTCGAGCGCCGCACCGCCCCAACCCCCAAATGCGCCAGCGCCGGTTGGTGGCGCTCGAGCAGCCGAGCCAAGTCACGCATCGACCGGGCGCCGGCGAGCTGCGCCGAAATCAGCGTCACCAGATGCGCCCACTCCGTCAGGCCCCATTTGACCCGCCCCTCGACGGCCGCCTGGAACACCCGGCGCGGAAGGGACTTCATCAATTGGCCAAATACGGTAGGTTGGAACGGCATGGCTCAGGCTCCACGAGCTTCGATTCGGACAGGTCGTCGCAAAACCCATTCGAATCAGAGCCATGCACTCTGTCCAGCCCAATCCATTCCGGACACCAGTGGATCAAGTCCGGCCATGACGGGGTGGGTGTCGGCGCATCGACCATCATCCGCGGCCCTCGGTGTTACGCCGCGGCGCAGCCAGACGGTGATGGCGTCAGTCGCCGCGCTGCTCTGGGAAATCCGCCTCCAGCCCGGCCTGTTCCCAGGCCTCGATCTCGTCGAGCGTGGCCCTGAGGGCCTTCGTCACCCCCTCGATGCCGATGCGGCCGAGCACGAAGTGCTGCGGCGTGTCGGCGGACTGCACGGCCGAGATGATCGCCTCGGCCGCGCGCGCCGGGTCGCCTGCCTGCTGGCCACTCCCTTCCGCGGTCGCGCGCAACCGGGCCGCGACGGTCTCGGCGTAGTCGGCGATCCGACTCTGCGTCTGGCGCAAGGACCGCCCGGCGAAGTCAGTGCGGAACGGCCCAGGCTCGACGCAGAGGACCTTGATCCCGAGCGGCGCCACCTCCTTCGCCAGCGCGTCTGACAGCCCCTCCACGGCGTGCTTGGTCGCGGCGTAGTAGCCGGAGCCGGGGAAGCCAATGAAGCCAGCGACCGAGGAGATGTTGACGATGCAGCCGCGCCGGCGGGACCGCATGCCGGGCAGCACGGCGCGGATCATCGCGGCCAGGCCGAAGACGTTCGCCTCGAACACCGCCCGTATGTCCGCGTCCTCGCCCTCCTCGACCGAGGCTTGGTAGCCGTAGCCGGCGTTGTTCACCAGCACGTCGATGGCGCCGAAGCGATCCTCGGCCGCCTTCACGGCCGCTGTGACCTGCTTCGCGTCCGTCACGTCGAGCGAGAGCGCGAGGGCGTTCTCCTCATGTCCGGTCACGAGGTCCTTCACCCGAACCGCATTCCGCGCTGTCACCACCGCCCGCCAATCCCGGTGCAGGATTGCTGTCGCGAGTTCCCGACCGAAGCCGGTGGAGCACCCGGTGATGAACCACACCGGGGCGTCGTTCGATGCCATGCCGTGATCCTCGTCGCGAGATGCAGCCAACTACTCGGCAGCCCGCGCCTGGTTCCCATCCAGCGTCGGATAGTCCGTGTATCCGTGTGCGCCGCCGCCATACCAGGTCTCTTTCGGCGCCTCGGCCAGGTTCGCCCCGGTGCGCAGGCGCTCGACCAGGTCTGGGTTGGCGATGAACGGGCGGCCGAAGCAGATCAGGTCGGCCAGGTCCTCGCGCCGCGCCCGTAGCGCGAGCGCCAGGTCGTAGCCGTTGTTGGCCATATACAGGCCGCGGAACATGCGGCGCAGCCGCTGGAAGCTGAAGCCCGGCGGCTCGTCCCGCGACCCCTGCGTCGCTCCTTCGATGACGTGGATGTAGACGACGCCGAAGTAGTTCAGGCGCTCGACAAGGTAGCCGTAGGTTCCCATCGGGTCGCTGTCGAGCGGCGTGTTGCCGGGCTGAGGCGTCAGCGGCGAGAGGCGGATGCCAACACGGTCGCCGCCCCAGACGTCCGTCACGGCCGCCACAGCTTCCAGGGGGAAGCGCGTGCGGTTCTCGACGCTGCCGCCGTAGCGGTCGGTCCGCTTATTGACGCTGTCGCGGAGGAACTGGTCGAGGAGGTAGCTGTTCGCAGCGTGTATCTCCACGCCGTCGAACCCGGCGCGCTTCGCGCACTCGGCGGCGTGGGCGTAGTCGCGGACGATGCCCGGAACCTCGTCCGTGTCGAGCGCGCGGGGTGTGACGTGCGGCTTGAACCCGGATTCCGTGAACGCCTGGCCCTCCGGCTTGATGGCGGACGGCGCGACCGGCAGCCTGCCCCAGAGCTGCAAATCGGGATGGCTGATGCGGCCGACGTGCCAGAGCTGGCAGACGATGTGGCCGCCCTTGGCGTGCACCGCGTCCGTCACCAGGCGCCAGCCCGCGACTTGCTCCTCCGTGTAGATGCCGGGCGTGAAGGCGTAGCCCTTGCCTTGCTGGCTGATCTGGGTCGCCTCGCTGATGATCAGCCCGGCGCTGGCGCGCTGGGCGTAATACTCGGCGTTCAGCGTGCGCGGCACGTCGCCCGAGCCGGCGCGGCTGCGGGTGAGCGGCGCCATGACGATGCGGTTGCGAAGCGTCAGCGGACCCAGCCGCACGGGCTGGAACAGGTCGCTGCTGGCCGCCGCGTCATCGCCCGTGCTTCCGGACGGCAGGCCGACCCCGTGCGTCGGGTCCGTCATGGACGGCGGATCGCTGGCCGGGAAGCTCTCCGCCATCGCTTCGTCCAGGTCGGCTTGGGTGGCCGCGTCGTTTGCACGCCGGTCCGATATGGGATCTGTATGCTCGTTCGCGTTCATGAGTGCCGTCCTTTGTCCCGTTCGTCCGCGGCTGCCGCCGTTACTACGGCCGAGCCCTCGTGGGTGGTCTCCGGCGTGGGATGCCCCGCGACCGCGGCCGCCTGACCGTTGCTTCCGCCCGCAGCCGCGCCGCGGGCCGCCTGCACGGGGATGCGATGCACCCGCTCCTGCGCCGCGGGCTTGGGCAGGGTGATCGTCAGCACGCCGTTGTGGAACGTGGCCCGCGCGCGGTCCGGCTCGGCGGGGAACGGCAGCCGCAGCGAGCGGGCGAACGTGCCGAAGGAGCGCTCGGCGATGTGGTGCTGCACGTCCTCGCGCTCGATCCGCTTCTCGCCGCGAATGGTCAGCACGTCGCCGGCCAGCTCCACCTGCACATCCTCCTCGGGGACGCCCGGCAGTTCCACCTCGATGCGAAGCTCCTGGACGGTCTCGCCCACGTTCATGCATGGCATCGCTGCCGCGGCGGAAGCGGCGCCGGCCCGGGCCGCCGGGTGACGGACCTCGAACGTGAGAGGAACGAAGGATCGCGCCATGCCTTGCCTCCTCGAGTCAGGGATGTCCCAGCAGGGGACGAGCGCCGCGGCCAGCACGGCGAGTCGCTGTTACAACCGGGCCGGCGATCCGCGGTTCAACCCATACGCGGCTGTGATCGCCCTTGCAGATCAGAGCGGCTTGAGGTTGCGCTCGATGTCGGCCCGCTGCGGCTCCAGGAAGGGCGGCAGCGACAGGCGCTCGCCCAAGGCGTCGAGCGGCTCGTCCGTCGCGAAGCCCGGGCCATCGGTCGCAATCTCGTAGAGGATGCCGTTCGGCTCGCGCGCGTAGAGACTCTTGAAGTAGAAGCGGTCCACGGGCCCGCTGGAGCGCACGCCCAAGCGCTGGTAGCGCTCGATCCACTGCCTGTATTCGTCGTCGTCGCGCGCGCGGAAGGCGACGTGGTGGACGCTGCCCGCGCCGGGCTCCGCCCGCGGCAGATTGGGCTCAACGCGGACGTGAAGCTCCGCCGCCGGGCCGCCCTCGCCCATCTCATAGACGTGGGTCATCACCCCCGTCGTGTTCGGCGCGGGATAGCTGCGCGCCTGGCGCATCGCCAGCACGTCGGTGAGGAAGCGAGCGGACGGCGCGAGGTCGGGCACGCTCAAGGTGATCGGCCCGAGGCCGCGGATTTGATGTGCCTCCGGCACGGTGCTGCGCGCCCACGAGTGCGACGGCCCGGCGCCAGCGTCGTCAACGAGCGCGAGGCGCTGGCCCTCCGGGTCCTCGAACTCGAGGCAGAGCCGGCCGTCCACCTCCTGCACCGGCCCGTGCGGCGCGCCAGCCTCGCCGAGACGGCCGGCCCAGTAGGCTAGCGCCGCCTCGCCCGCGACGCGCAGCGCCGTACGGACAATGGCATTGGTGCCGCGCCCCTCGCGCCGGACCGGCCAGTCGAAGAAGGTGAGGTCGGTGCCGGGACTGGCCAGACCATCGGCGTAGAACAGGTGGTAGGCGCTGACGTCGTCCTGGTTGACGGTCTTCTTGACCAGCCGCATCCCCATCACGCGCGTGTAGAAATCGTGGTTGCCGCGCGCGTCGGCCGAGACCGCCGTCAGATGGTGGATGCCGTGGAGCTGCACGGCGCCGGTCACTCGGCCCGCATCCGCGCGATCTGGAGCAGCACGCTGGCCTCCAGCTCCTTCTCGTCGAGCCGGTGCTTCACGAGGTCGCCGATGCTGATGATGCCCTTCAGCTCACCGTCGTTGACGACGGGGAGGTGGCGGATCCTCTTCATGGTCATCATCGCCAGGGCGGCGTCGATCCGGTCCGACGAGCGGCACGTGACCACTGGCGACGTCATCAGCTCCTGCACTTGGCTGTTGAGGACCTGGGGGCCGCGGCGCGCGAGCGCGTTGAGCAGGTCGCGCTCCGAGAAGATCCCGACCAGCTTCATCCACCGGTCCTCGACGACGACCGCGCCGATCCGGCGCTCGGAGAGCTTCTGGACGGCAGACACCACGCTGTCGGTCGCGACGACGCGCACGACATCCGAACCCTTGCTCCGCAAGATATCAGAGATCAGCATGTTCATTCCCTCCGTCTTCCGACTCGGCTGCGAACGCCGTCCAAGACCTGGAACGCACTACGATCCGCTCGTTTCCATTACCTTTCTGCCACAATTCGCAGCCCGCCTGGCGCTCCATATGGTGCAGGCAGCACGAGCGGTCCATCGCCCGGGCTGATCCGGCCCAGCACCCGCGGCACCCGCGATCCAGTCGCACCCGGCACGACGCCCGGTACCCCGTGCCAGGTCAGGAAGCCCAGCAGGGCTAACAGGTAAGCCTCCTTACCATCCGCAGGGAGTCCCCGTTCCTCGCTGGTCTCCAGCGGGATCGGGTCGAGATGGGTGGCCAGGCGGGCCATGAGCGCCGGGTTGCGCGTGCCGCCACCGGAAGCGACCACCTCGGCCACGCCGTAAGCGCGGCAGGCATCGGCGACCGTCACGGCCGTCAGCTCCGCGAGCGTGGCAAGCAGGTCGGGAAGCGCGATGGCGGGCAGCCCCAGCAGGTGCTCAGCGACGTAACCCGTTCGGAACCGCTCGCGTCCCGTACTCTTGGGCGGCGGCAGCGCGTAGTAGGGGTCGGCGAGCAGCCGCGCGAGCAGGACTTCGCGCACGGCCCCGGTCAGGGCGAGCTTGCCATCCTCGTCACGCGGCTGACCCGTCGCGGCCAGCATCTCGGCGTCCATCAGGCAGTTCGCCGGGCCGGTGTCGAAGGCGAGGACCGGCTCGCCCGTGCGGCCCACGAGCGTGACGTTCGCGATGCCGCCCAGGTTAAGCGCGGCGCGCGGACCGTCCTCCCCCGCGAGCCACAGCGCGTCGAGCGTGCTCGCGAGCGGCGCTCCATGGCCGCCCGCGGCCACATCGCGGGCGCGGAAGTCGCTCACCACGGGCAGCCCCGTGCGCTCGGCGATCACCGCGGGCTGGCCGAGCTGCAAGGTGCCGCGCGCCTGACCGTCCTCGACCCAGTGGAACACGGTCTGCCCGTGCGAGGCGACCAGCGCCGCCCGCCCGCCAGCGAGCTGCGCGTTGCCCCAGGCAGCGGCGTCCGCGAATGCCTCGCCCGCGAGCACGTCGAGTTGGCACAGCTCCTCCGCCGAGCACGGCGCGGGCGGCAGCGCGGCGATCAGTCGGGTCCGCACTGACTCCGGCCAGGGACGCTCGGCGTGTCCCAGCGGGCGCAGCACGATCACGTCGCCGTCCCAGCCCAGCTCCGCCGCCGCCACGTCCACCGCGTCCACGGACGTTCCCGAGATCAGGCCGAGCACGATCATCGCAGCGCCTCCCGCACGCGCCCGCCGGCCGCGTCCAGCCGCTGGTTCGCCTCGGCCGCGCCGACGCCGGCCAGCAGCATGATGAGGGCGGGCTTCACGCGCCCGCGTGCCTGGGCGAGCGCCGCGGCGGCTTCGGTCTCACCCGCCCCGGTGATCTCGCGCACCATGCGCACCGCCCGGCGCCGCAGCTTCTCGTTTGTGGCGCGCACATCCACCATGCGGCTCCCGTACGTCTTCCCGAGCGCTACCATGGCGCTCGTGCTGAGCGCGTTGAGCACGATCTTCTGGCTGGTGCCCGCCAGCATCCGCGTGCTGCCCGCGACCAACTCGGGACCGGTCAGCACCTCTATCCTCATCTCCGCCGCTTCCGAGGCCGGGCTGCCAAGATTGTTGACGACCGCGACCGTGAGCGCGCCGCGCCCCCGCGCGTGGCGCAACCCGCCGACGACGAACGGCGTGCGCCCCGACGCAGCGACGCCGACCACGGCGTCGCCCGGCGCGAGGCCGTGCGCGTCGAGCGCGGCGCCGGCCGCCTCGATGTCATCCTCCGCGCCCTCGGCCGCGCGGATCAATGCCTTCTGGCCGCCAGCCATGAGCGGGATGACTAGGCCGTCCGGCGCGGAGTAGGTCGGGCCAAGCTCCGCCGCGTCCAGCACGGCGAGGCGGCCGGGCGTGCCGGCACCGAGGTAGAACAGGCGCCCGCCCGCCCGCATCCGCGCCGCAACCGCGTCCGCCGCGGCGGCGATCTGAGGCATGGCGCGCTCCAGCGCGGCGCGGGCCTCGACCTCCGCCTGCACGACCAGGCGGGCGACCTCGCCGGGCGGGCGCTGGTCGAGGTCGTCGAGGCCGGGTCGGACGGACTCGGTGGCGAGCCGGTCGAGCGTGCTGCCCGGCTGCGCAGTGCGGCGGATGATCTGGGTCTCATGCGACAGGTCCGCGCGCGTGGCGAGCAGGTGCGCGCCGTCAAGTGCGTTTCCCAGGGCGGGGACGAGCTTGATCCCGGCCGCGACGAGTAGATCCTCCAGCCGGTCCATGAGCAGGACGCTAAGCCGGGTGAGACCGCCGACGATGGCGCAGGCGGCGCCCGGCGGGAGCACGGACGCGGCGCTCCGCGCCGTGGCGGCGAGGTGCTCGGCGGCAGTGCGCAGGATGGCAGCAGCGACGTCATCACCAGCTTCCGCCGCCCGCGCGACCTCTGGCGCGAAACGAGCCGCTGTCGCGGCATCGCTCACAGCGGCGGGCAAGCTCGCGAGATCCCCGAAGACGCGCTCTGCCGACCCGCGCAGCACCGTCTCCGGTCCTCTGCCATCCTCAGCCCACAGCGCCGCGCGCAACCCGCGCTCGCCGATCCAGGCGCCGCTGCCTTCGTCCCCGAGCAGCGGCCCCCAGCCGTCCGCCTGGCGCATCGCGTGGCTGCCCAGCGCCAGCGCCACGCTGCCCGTGCCGATCGCGAGCACGACGCCCTCGCCGCCGCCGAACGCGCCAGCGTGCGAGGTCATGGCGTCGCTGGTCGCCCCGACTTCCGTCGCGGGCAGCGTCATGGCTAGGCGCCCGGCGAGCTGGGCGGCTACCTCGGGCGCGGCCGTCGCGCCAGCGGCGCCGATGCAGGCGCGATCCACGCGCGCGACACCCGCCTTCGCGAGCAGCGGACGCACCACGGCGAGCACGGCCGCCTCTGCGAGCATGACCCCGCCCGGCGCCGCCAAGCCCGGCGCTCCCGCGCCCTCCGCCTCCAAACTCCTGCCCTCTGCCCAGAGCGCGGCCCGGCAGCCAGTCTTGCCCAGGTCGAGCGCGAGAATCGATTCAGCCAACCTCCACCTCCACGCCGCCTACCCAAACCTGGCGCGGCTGCCAGCCCTCGTCCCAGAGCACCAGGTCCGCGTATGCGCCGGGCACGATCTGGCCGATGTCGTCGCGACCGAGCGCCTGCGCCGGCACCCTCGTCGCCGCATCAAGCACCAGCGCTGGGTCGAGCCCGGCCGCGATCATCCGGCGCACATCCTCGTCGAGCAGCGCACCGGCGCCGCTGATCGTGCCGTCCTCGCGGCGGGCCAGGCCGTGCGCATCCAGCGTCGCGGGCAGGCCGCCGAAGGACAGGATCGTGCCTTCGGGCATGCCCGCGAGCGACACGCTGTCCGAGACGAGCGCGATGCGGCCGGGCGCTGCCTGGAACGCGAGGCGGCAGGCGAGCGGGTATGCGTGCCGGGCATCACCGATCAGGCCGCAGACCAGGCGCGGGTCGGTGAGCGCCGCGCCAGGCACGCTAGGATCGCGATGATGGAAAGGGCGCATGGCGGTGAAGAGATGCGTGACCAGCGTGGCGCCCGCGTCCGCACCGGCGGCGGCCTGCTCTGCGGTCGCGTCCGTGTGGCCGAGCGAGACGCGGACGCCTCGCGCGACGAGACGGCGGATCGCCTCGAGCGCGCCGTCTCGCTCGGGAGCGAGGGTCATCATCGTGAGCGCCGGGTGCGCCAGCAGCGGGTCGAGCCGGTTAGGAGCCGGGTCGCTCATCCAGTCGGCGCGATGCGCGCCGCGGCGGGCCTCGCTGAGAAAGGGGCCTTCGAGATGCGCGCCGAGGATGCGGGCCACGGGCTCGTCTGCGAGCGCCTCCTGCGCGGCGCGGCAGCGGTCGAGGCTCGCGAGCAGGCTCGGTATGGGCGCCGTGACGCTCGTGGGCTGCACGCTCGTGGTCCCGCGCCGGGCCATGGCGCCGAGCGCCCGGCGATACGCAGGGATTTCCGCGTCGGCGAAATCCACGCCGAACGCGCCGTTGGTGTGGATGTCCACGAGGCCGGGCGTCAGCGTGCCCTCCGCCGCGCTGGGCGATTCGTCCAGCACCGCCGCGATTCGCCCGTCCTGCACCACGACGGCGCCGGGACCGCGCAACTGCCCATCCACGAGTAGGCGCCGGGCAGCGAGTGAGTGGGTCGGCTTGTGCGCTGTAGTCATGAAGACATATCGTGCCTCTTCCCTGCCGCGAGGATAGCCCCATGCGCCGGATCGCGCCTGCCCTAATGCTGCTGCTCGGCATGTCCTCCTGGACGGCGCGGGCGCAACAGCCTGCGACGGTGTTCGCCGCGTCGAGCCTCACCGACGCGATCAACACGATCGCCTCCCTCTACGCTCGAGCCGGGCACCCGGCACCGCGCGTCAGCTTCGGCGCCTCGTCCGCCCTGGCGCGGCAGATCGATCAGGGTGCGCCCGCCAACGTCTATCTGTCGGCCGACGAGCGGTGGATGAATTGGCTGCAGGACCGCAAGCTCATCGTCCAGGGCACACGGCGCGACCTGCTGCGCAACGAGCTGGTGCTGATCGTGCCCAAGGACCGGGCGCGCACGGTTGCGATCGGGCCTGGTCTCGACCTGAACGCGCTGCTCGGCCCCGACGGCCGGATCGCGACGGGCGACCCGAAGACCGTCCCGGTCGGGATCTACGCGGAGCAGGCGCTGCGCAAGCTCGGGCTGTGGGACAAGGCCGCGTCCCGCATCGCCCCCGCCGAGAACGTGCGCGCGGCGCTGCTGCTCGTCGAGCGCGGCGAGGCTGCGGCGGGGATCGTGTATGCGACGGACGCCGCGGCGAGCCAGAAGGTCGCCGTCGCCGGCACCTTCCCGGCGAGCAGCCACGACCCGATCACCTATCCCGTCGCCCTCGTGCACGGCGGCGACACGCAGGAGGCTCGGGCGGTGCTCGCGTTCCTCGAAGGCCCCGAGGCACGTGCCGCCTTCGAGCGATACGGCTTCGGCGTGGAGTAGGTCCTGACGCTCGCGCCGGGTGAGTGGGAGGCGGTCCGGCTCTCGCTCTGGGTCTCGCTGCTTGCCGTAGGCGGAGCGCTGCCGCTGGCGCTGCTGGGCGCCTGGGTATTGGCCCGGCTGCGCTTCCCAGGGCGCGGGCTGCTGGCACTCGTGCTGAGCCTACCGCTCGTGCTGCCGCCCGTGGTGACGGGCTGGCTGCTCCTCATCCTGCTCGGGCGGCGCGGGCCGGTTGGAGCGCTGCTCGACCAGTGGTTCGGGATACGGCTTCCCTTCACCACGGCGGGTGCTGCGGTGGCGTGCGGGACGATGGTGTTCCCGCTGCTGGTTCGGGCGGCGCGGATCGCCTTCGAGGCGGCGGACCCGGGGCTGGAGGCGGCGGCGCGCAGCCTGGGCGCGGGACGGCTCGACCGGCTGCTGACGGTGACGCTGCCGCTCGCCGCCCCCGGCGTGTTCGCGGGGATCGCGCTGGCCTACGCGACGAGCCTCGGTGAGTTCGGCGCCGTCATCACCTTCGCCGCGAGCATCCCTGGGCAGACGCAGACCCTGCCGCTCGCGATCTTCGCGGCGTTGCAGGCGCCGGGCGGAGAGGGGCAGGCGGCGCGGCTCGCGCTCGCGAGCCTGGTGCTGGCGGCGCTGGGCCTCGGGGCGGCGGAGTTGCTGGGGCGGTGGTTGAATCGCTGGGTCGGCCGTTGAGCCTTGAGGTCGCGCTGCGGCACCGCTGGGGCGATACGGCACTGGACATCGCGTTCGCGGCGCCGACGCCGGGCGTGGTGACGTTGTTCGGTCCGTCCGGCAGCGGCAAGAGCCGCACGGCGCTGGCGGCGGCCGGGCTGTGGCGGCCGGGGTGGTGCCGGGTCGCGGTGGACGGGACGGTGCTCGCAGACACGCGGGCGGGCGTCTGGGTTCCGGCCGAGCGGCGGCGGCTCGGCGTGGTGTTCCAGGACGCAAGGCTGTTCCCGCATCTCGGCGTGGAAGCGAACCTGCGCTATGGGATGCGCAGGGCGCGGCGCCATCTCCCTTGGGGGCCGATACGCTTCGACACGGTCGTCGAGCTGCTCGGCATCGGGGCGCTGCTGCGGCGGCGGCCGCACACGCTCTCGGGCGGCGAGCGGCAGCGAGTCGCGATCGGCCGGGCGCTGCTCGCGCAGCCGCGCCTGCTGGTGATGGACGAGCCGCTGGCGAGCCTCGACGACGCGCGGCGTGCCGAGATCCTGCCCTACCTCGCGCGCCTCCACGAGACGCTGCGCCTTCCCATCCTCTACGTGACGCACGCGCTGGACGAGCTGGCGCGGCTCGCGGACACGGTGGTGCTGCTCGAGGCGGGACGCGTGATAGCGGCGGGGCCGATCGCGGAGGTAGCGGCGCGGGCGGACCTGCCGCTGGCGCTGCGCGACGATGCCGCGGCCATCCTGCTTACCCAAGTTGCCGCGCACGACCCGGCGCGGGGCCTGACGCGACTGCAGGCGGACGGCGTGGTCGTGCTGGTGCCGCTATTGGATCAGCCTGTGGGCACGGCGGTCCGGGCGCGCGTGCCGGCGCGGGAGGTGGCGCTCGCGCGGGGCGCGGTGCCGGAGGCAGTGAGCTTCCAGAACGTTGTGCCAGGAAGGGTGCGGCGGGTCGTCGCGGCGGAGTCGCGCGCGGCACTGGTTGAGTTGGAGGTGGGAGGCACGGCGCTGCTCGCGCGCGTGACGCCTGACGCAGTCATGCGGCTGGGGCTTGCGCCGGGCGTGGAAGCGGTGGCGCTATTCAAGAGCGTGGGGGTTGAGTTGGCGTGAAGCACCGCAAGGTTGCCGCTTGCGTATCGGGAAGAGGGGTGGATTGATGTCGGCGCTGTTTTTGGGACCGCTCCATGGCTCTTGACCACTGGCTCGCCTTCGTCGTCGCTGCGAGCATACTGCTCGCGATACCGGGTCCGACCGCGCTGCTCGTGATCTCGCACGCGCTCGGGCACGGGCGCCGCGCCACCGCCTCGACGGTCGCGGGCGTGGTACTCGGGGATTTCACCGCGATGACAGCCTCCATCCTGGGCCTCGGCGCGCTGCTTGCCACGTCGGCGGAGCTGTTCACGGCGCTGAAATGGGTCGGTGCAGCCTATCTGATCTACCTCGGCGTCAAGCTATGGCGCGCTCCAGTGTCGGGCGACGCGGGGGCCATCGCGCCTGCGGAGACGCATCTGGGGCGCCTTCTTCTGCACGCCTACGCCGTCACTGCGCTTAACCCCAAGAGCATCGTCTTCTTCGTCGCGTTCCTGCCGCAGTTTCTCGATCCCGGCCGGCCGGTCCTGCCGCAGTTCGCCATCTTCGAGGCGACCTTTCTGACCCTCGCCACCTGCAACGCGCTCGCCTACGCGAGGCTGGCTTCGGCTGCCCGGCGCACCATACGCAAGCCGCGGGTCCAGCGCGCAGTCAATCGGGCCGGCGGCTCGCTGCTGATCGGGGCGGGGGCGCTCGCTGCCTCCTGGAAGCGTGCGGCGGGTTAGAGCGCGCTTGTATTGCACGCCCAGGTCACGCGAGACGGCGAGCGCGGTGGTAATGTCTCAGGCTGAATGTCCGCATCGGGTGGGTAGCGGCCGATCCAGCCTGCTGCGGGCTCGACCGCTCTACCTCCGAGACCGGACGTTCGCCGGGCAGAGCTTCATATTCAGGAAATGGCAACAGCGGGCCGAAAGCAGACCGGCCGATTGGGAATCGCGAACCGTTGTAGGCCACGGCCAGCGAATTGCAGCTTACCCCGGTGATGAGCAAACTCGACAACGGCCGGCATAGATCCATGCAGCTATGGATGACCGAGCGTGTGGTCGAAGAAGGACAAGGCGTCCTCTATCGTCGCTTTGTGCGTAGCCGCACGCGGAACTGCTGTCGGGCAAACTGCGATCGTAGCGTCGCCGGCCGGCGTGCAACTCGACAGGAAGTCATAGTGGCCCACTTGCGGTAAGATCCTGATCTTCGCACCCGGGATCGCGGCGACCGCGGCTTCACCGTTGGTCGCTGGCGCAGCTACACGATCGGCGTCACCGAGAATGATGCTCACCGGCACCTGCATGTGTTGCAGGCTTACCGGGTCGAGGCTCTGGACAATCGCAGGGGCCATGGCGAAGACCGCTCGCACGCCCGGGATACTAAGATCGTTATGCGCCCGCGCCGCTTCGGCCGCCCCTTCAGAAGTGAGGAGGAAACGCTGCGCCTGAGCTTGGGTGACGGTGAACTCCCGCTGTGGCCCGCAAATGCCGTCGTCGGGGTGCGTGGCGCAGAAGGCGCGGAAGCGCTCCAGATCGACCCGAGCTCCCGCCGTCGCCAAACTGGTGAAGCCGCCGGCGGAGAAGCCGGCGACACCCAGACGGGAGACGTCAAGATGGGGCGCGATCACCGGGTCGGCCTCGACCCGGGCCAGGCGGCAGCCAAATCGCCCGGTCTCAGCCAGAATAGGACGGCGCCTGCCACGGTCATCGGGTCCCTGCCGTTGTTGCCGGGATGGTCAACGGCCACGATGATGTAGCCCTCGCGAGCCAGCGAGGTGCCGAACCACGCCATCATGCGCGCCGTCCCGCCGAAACCGTGGGACAGCAGGATCACCGGCCTGGGCCGGTTATCGGCGAATGCCGCCTCTGGCGCGGCAACGCCCGGCGTGAACAGCGGCCTACCTGGCGGCCCGATTTCGAGCGGCGCCTCCGCAGCACCGGCGACTGCCGGATACCAGACAGTGATGCGCAGCTGACCGCTGTGCGCCGCGTCACGCAGGGCTGCCGACGGCTCGATTGTGGTCGCGTGGCGTTCCCCCACCGGGAACGCTGCCGCAGCGCTCACTACCAAGGCTGCAATGAGAGAGCCGAGGATAAAACATCGCATCGATCAGCCTCGAACTGAGCGTCCAGGGTTCACCGACCTCGGACGTGAAGTGGGCGACGCGCACCTGCCCGCGAGCGTGGATAGCCGCTTGAGCACTCGCTTGCGCGCGAAGCCAACCATAGCAGTATGCTGGGCAGGAGCAACGACGGTTAACGGCGCGATGCAGTCTATTCTACTGCTCGAGACTCAATGGCAGCTTCGTCACCAGGACCGGACCTTGGGCCGCCAGCCGCGACGGTCCGAGAAACGTCGAGAGCCGAAATTGAAACTGAGACACTGCCCACACGCCTGATCGAAGACGCTCAGGTGCGGTTTACCCTAATATCCCCGCTCCGTGTCGAACCTGTTCGGCAGCGCCTCGCCCTGCCCGCCACGCCCGAATGTTCGCCCAGAACAAGTCGAGGCTCAGCGGGTTGTAGGTCCGGGGATCGTCCGCGGAGATGTGCGGCGTCATCATCAGGTTGCGCGTCGTCCATAGGCGATGGCCGGGCGGCACCGGCTCCGGCGTGAACACGTCGAGCACGGCCCCGCCCAGCCGCCCCGCGTCCAGGGCGTCGCAGAGCGCGTCCTGGTCGAGCAGCGCGCCGCGCCCGATGTTGACCACGGCCGCGCCGGGCGGGAGCAGGGCGATGCGCCGTCGGTCGAGGATGCCGCGCGTCGCGTCCGTCAGCGGCGTCGCGAGCACGAGGAACTCCGCCTCGGGCAGCGCCGCGTCGAGCGCATCCGTCCCGAGCACGCGCTCGCAGGCCGGGTGAGGCCGCGGGTTGGCGCGGATGCCGGTCACGCGCATCCCGAACTGCGCCGCCCGCTCCGCGGCAGCACCGCCGAGCGAGCCGAGGCCGAGCACGAGGAGGCGGCGCCCGGCGAGAACAGGGGTGTGGTGCTGCTCCCACCGCTGCGCCCGCTGGTCCGCGATGAAGGCGGGCACGTGGGCAGCGAGCATGAGCAGCGCCATGATCGCGTATTCGCCCGCCCGGGCCGCGTGAGCGCCGCGGTTGTTGAGGAGCGTGGCACGAGGCGGCAGCCAATCGAACGGCTCGATCCCGTCGAGCCCGGCGTTCATGCAGAAGATCAGGTGCAGCCGCGGCGCCGCGGCCGGGAACAGGGCGCGCACGGCGCCCTTCGGCCCGACCAGCGCCTCCGCCTCCGCCACGGCGATGCGCCCGGCATCCAGGTTCGAGGTGAAGCTGACCTCGTGGCCCGCCTCCCCTGCCCGCTCCATCGCCGCGTCCCACTGGCCAGGCGTGATCTCGAAGTGGAGGTCGTCATGGGTGTTCTGGACGTGAATGCGCACGAGCACCTTCCTCTGCCGGATTCTCATCCCGTTCAACTTAAGTTGTGGGCCGAGATGCGGCTTGTCCAGCAACATGAAGCCCGGCCGGTGCGCTCTACGCGCTTGGATTGCGGAACGCGCGAGGAGGCCGACCATGGATTCAACTCACGATACAGCAACCGGGCGCATAGCCGACGAGCTGAAGGACAAGGTCGGCGACATCGCAGCCGACGCCGCCCGGACCGCGGTGGCGGCCAACATCGATCAGGCGACCGAGGCTATCGAGGACCGGTATGGCGCCATCCTCGACCCGGCGAGCGAGGCCGCCGACCGCTTCGTGAAGTTCGTGCGCGCGCGACCCCTGGCCGCCCTGCTGATCGCTGCAGCTGCTGGATTCGCGATCGGCAGGTCATAGAAGCGGCCGGCCCGACAGGGCGCAACCGTTGCATCATGCCGCGTTGATATCGATCTGACATAGAGGCCGCGGCCGCCTTATGTGGACTGGCCTCGGGATGGGACGCGACATGGACAGCCCGATGACGCAGGCTCGGCCGCCATTCCTCTCGCGCATCACGCTCGCGCGGATCGCGATCGTGGCTGCGGCGGTGGTGCTGATCTGGTCGCTGTCCGACATCGTGCTCCTGATCTTCTTCGCGGTCCTGCTCGCTGCCGTCCTGCGCGGCGCAGCAGACTGGGTGGCCGAGCATACCGGGATGGGCGTTGGGCTCGCGCTGGCGCTGGTCGCTACCGCCGTGCTCCTCGTCTTCGCCGGGCTCGGCTACTGGATCGGGCCGCACCTCGCGCACCAAGGCCGGGACCTCGTGAATCGCTTGATGCAGCAGTATGGCGCCCTACGCCAGCGGTTCGAGGACCTGCCCGTGGCACGCTCGCTGACCCAGGGCTCGTCCGTCAAGCCGCAGGGCGTCGCTGAGCGGCTTGCCGGGCCTGCCGAGATGGTGCTCGGCTTGTCGTTCCGAACGCTGGCCGACGCGGTGATCCTGATCGTGACCACGCTCTACTTCGCGGCCTCGCCGGAGGTTTACGTGCGGGGCGTCGTGCGCCTGGTCCCGATCCGGTATCGGCCCCGTGTCCAACAGGTCATGGAGGAGCTTGCCCACGTCCTGCGGTTCTGGCTGCTCGGCCAACTCGTGGACATGGTGACGGTCGGGGTGCTCGCAGCCGTCGGGCTGTGGCTGGTGGGCGTGCCCGTGCCGTTCGCGCTGGGAACGTTGACAGGATTGTTCACCTTCGTGCCCTACTTCGGCACGATCGTCTCTGGCCTGATCGCGGTCCTCGTCGCCTTGTCGGTGAGCTTCACGAAAGCCCTATGGGCGCTCGGCGTGTTCACGCTCTGCCACATCGTCGAGGGCTATGTCGTCTCCCCGCTGATCCAGCGCCGGCTGGTCGACCTGCCGCCGGCGCTGACTGTGCTGTCCATGACCGTGATGGGGACGTTCTTCGGCGCGCTCGGGGTCGTCCTCGGAACGCCGATCGCGGCGGCAGGCCTGGTCGCGGTGCGGATGCTCTACGTCGGCGACTTCCTCGGCGACTACGACGCGGAGCCGCCGCGCGAGAAGCCGGCGTGATGACCGGCGGGGCAGCAAGGCGTCACCGCGCGAGTGCGTAGAGCAGGACGGACGCTGCCTGAGCAACGTTCAGGCTCTGCATTGCCCCACGCGGGGCGATGCGCACCTGTCGCCGGCAAGTGGCGAGCACGTCCGCGCTGACGCCATGCTCCTCGTGGCCGAGCACGAGCAGCGTGGGGCGATCCAACGGGATATCGCGTGGCGGCACGCCGTCCCTCGCGAGCGTCGCAGCGACGGAGCGATACCAGGGCTGCAAGGCACGTATGGCGCGGGCGAGGTCCGTGGTGCGATAGAGGGCAAGGTATTCCAGCCCGCCCTCGGCCACGCGGTAGGCTGCATCCGAGAGCGTCGCGGCGCCCGGCGTATCGTGCAGCAGCATGGCGCGAACGCCGAAGAACGCCGCGCTGCGGGCGATGGCGCCGAGATTGTGCGGGTTGCCCACGTCGTCGAGCGCGAGCAGGAAGCGGTGCTGCGGCGGCGCGGCAGCGTCCAGCAAGGGCACCTCGCGCGCTGCGGCAATGGCGCAGATGCCGCCGTGATGCGGCGTGCCAGCGGCCCGGGTCAGCTCGTCGGCCGGCATCATGCGGTAAGGCAGGCGGGCGCGGGCGAGCCGGGCGCAGAAAGGGCCTGCGACCTGGCGCATCGCCTCGGTGTAGAACAGGCGCTGCGCGGCGTCGGCTCGGCGCGCGAACAGGGCGGCGACGGCGTTCGCGCCGCAGATCCGGTCATCCTCCATGGCGGGTGCTTCCGCCGGGCGGAGGGTGCTGTCAACCTGGGGGGGGGGGGGGGGGGGGGGGGGGGGGGGCTATGCTGCCCACCCTCTTCCAGAACGCTGACTTCGTCGTGCTCGACAAGCCGGCGGGGCTGCCCGCTCACCCGGTGCGCGGCGGCGGTGCGAGCGTGGAGGACTGCTTCCCGCAGCTCTCGCGGCGCCGGACCGGTCCCTGGCTCGCCCATCGGCTCGACCGGGACACGGCGGGTTGCCTGCTCGTCGCTCTCCGCCGCCCGGCGCTGCTCGCGGCCCAAGCGTGCTTCGCCGAGGGGCGGGCGGAGAAGCTCTACTGGGCGGTGGTACGCGGCGCGCCGCCAGGCGACGCGGGCGAGGTGACCGCGCCCTTGCTCAAGCGGCACGCGCCGAAGGGAAGCGGCGGCTGGCGCGTCACCGTGGACCCGGCCGGGCAGCCGGCGCGCACGGCCTGGCGCGTGCTGGGCCGCGGGGACGGAATCGCCTGGCTTGAGCTGCGTCCCCGAACGGGACGGACGCACCAGGTCCGCGTCCACTGCGCCCACCTAGGCTGCCCGGCGCTGGGCGACGCGCAGCATGGCGGCGGAGATGGTCCTCTTCACTTGCTCGCGCGCAGCTTGGGGCTGCCGCTCGACCCGCCGGTCGAGGCGACGGCGCAGCCTCCCGCGCATATGCTTGCGGCGCTGCGGGCCTGCGGTTGGGATGCAACGATGCTGAGACCCTGACCGTTCGTGCTATCGTGTGGAGAGAAGCTACAAAGAGCGGCGGGGAACAAACGTCCGCAAGTGGGTGCGTGGACTTCATCGATCCTGGTGTTTCTCATGGCTGACGAACTTCCGGCTGCGCTTGACCTGCCAGACCCGGCGCTCGTCGCGTTGGTTGCCAGAGCGGCGCGCGTCGCTTTCCCGGACCAGGACGACGCTGCCGAGGAGAGCGCGCTCGCGATGCTCCGGGTGCTGCAGGAGAGGCAGAGAGAGGCATGATTGGCCGCGTCGCGTTCCCGCTCGCCCTTCCCCTGCTTCTTCCCCTGCTCTGGGCGGTGCCGTCGCGTGCGGCTGACCACCTGACGGCCGACCAGGTGCGCGCGGCCGTCGCCAGCATGACCGCGGGCAAGGCCGACCTGTCCGGCAAGGACATGAGTGGCGACGACCTCACCGGCCTCGACCTGAGCGGCGCCAACCTGACCCACGCCAACCTGTCAGGCGCGAACCTGCACGGGGTCAAGCTGGTCGGCGCCGACCTGGCGGATGCCGATCTGTCCAAGGCGGACCTCACTTTCGCCTGGATCATCCGCGCCGACTTCACCCGCGCCAAGCTGCGGGGTGCTACGATGCAGACGGTCGTGACCTCGACGGGCATGAACAACACGCCCGACCAGGCCGCGACGTTCGTGGGGGCCGACCTGTCGGAGGCCTCGATCACGGTGCATTTCAGCTTCGACGACATGCGCGGCGCGAACTTCTCGCACGCCAACATGACAGTGGTGATGGCGAACCAGTCGATGGGCTTGCTGCGCACCGAGTTCATGAGCGCCAACCTGGACGGCGCCAACTTCACCGGAGCCGGTCTCGGCCACATCACGTTCCGCTTCGCCAAGCTGAACGGCGCGCGCTTCAACGGCGCCGACCTGAGCAGCGCCGACTTCACCGGCGCCTACCTGACCGGGGCGGACTTCACCGGCGCGAACGTGCAAGGGGCGGATTTCGAGGGTGCCACGCTGACCGGAGTGAAAGGCCTGAGCCAGTCCGCGGCCTCGGGGAGCGCCAAGTAGAACCAGCGCCCCTTTCACCCCACCAAGAACCACAGGCGGAACAGCAAGGTCTCCTGCCAGGTCTGACGCTGCAGCCCAGGCATCCGCAAGGCGGCGAACCGCGCGCCGGGACCGTTGGCGAGGGCGTGATGGACGCACTCCAGCACGGCCCGGTTCTCCGGCGCCACCAGCCCAGGCTGCGCACGTAGTGCTGCGACGTGCTCCCGCAGGACGTGCATGAACACGCCCGGTCCCCGGCGCAGCGCGGCGACCGCCCGGCGCGTCATGGACGGCGGCGCGCCGACCAGGTTCCCCGCGTGCTGCCGATAGAGCACCACCGGCGCCGAGTCCGCGACCAGGCGCCCGCCCACGGCGGCGACGACCAGGTAGCTCCACCAATCATGCAGCGACGTGGACGGCGGCTCACTTCCCGCGACGAGCCGAGCGGCTTCTCGATTTATCATCACCGTGCAGCCTGTCGCGACGTTCTGCGTCAGTGCCGCGGGAAAGCCGAGCGGGCGGATGGGCGCGGAGACGCCGACGCGGCCTAGCTCAGCATTCACCAGCACCTGGCGCGCGCAGTAGAGTGCGGGCGTGCCGGGCATACGCTGGCGAGCGCCGCGGCGCCGCGGGCGAGCTTGTCCGGCATCCAGACATCGTCCTGGTCGGCGAACGCCACCAGGTCGGCGTCGGCAGCGGCGCGAAGCAGGGCCATGAAGCTCGGCGTCGGCCCGAGCCGGCCTGACGGTCCGACAGCGCCGCATCGTCCCCTGCCGGCGCCCCGCATCCAGGTCGCCATGATGCCGGGCGTCTCGTCGCGCGAGCCGTCGTCGCGCCAGAGCAGCGTCCAGTCGGGACAGGTCTGGGCGAGCAGGCTCGCGAGCTGGGCGCCGAGATAGGGCGCGCCATCGTAGGTGGAGAGCAGGACGGCGATGCGGCCGCGCATCACTCCGCGGGTGCGAGCAAGGCGGTGACGGTGCGCGCGACGCCCTCGCGCCAAGGCGGCAGGCGCACGCCGAAGGTCTGGGCGAGCCGCGCGCAGTTGAGGCGGCTGTCAGGCGGGCGCCGGACCGGCGTCGGCCACTCGGCGGTCGTGATCGGCACGAGGTCGGGCACGGGGCGGCCGTGCCGGGCGGCCGCCTCGAACAGGTCCAGCGCCAAGCCATACCAGGTCGCGTCGCCTGTTCCTGCTGCGTGGAACACGCCCGCGTAGGCTGGACGCCATCCGGTGAGCATCTGGTCCGCGATAAGCAGGATGGCGGCGGCAAGATCCCACGCCGCGGTCGGGCACCCCCGCTGGTCCGCGACGACGCGCAGCATCTGGTTCCGTGCGGCCGCTGCGAGCATGGTGCGCACGAAGTTCTTGCCGACTGGCGAATAGACCCAGCTCGTGCGCAGCACCACCACCTGCTCCCACGCCGCGAGCGCTGCCTGCTCGCCCGCGAGCTTGGTGCGGCCATAGACGCCGATAGGATTTGGCTTGTCTGTTTCCTTGTAGGGAGCGCCTTTCATTCCATCGAAGACGTAATCCGTGCTGACGTGGATGAGCGGGATGCCGCGCTGCGCGCACAGGCGGGCGAGACGTGCCGGGCCGTCCACGTTGGCGCGCGCGGCAGCATCAGGTTCCTGCTCGGCGGCATCCACGGCAGTCCAGGCGGCGGCGTTGATGACGAGGACGGGGGCGTGCGCTACCAGGGTCTCGTCCACGCTCTCGGGCCGGTCGAAATCGAAGTCCGGGCGGCCGACGCGGACGACGCGCGCGCCGCCCAGCTTGGCGAGCGCCGTCGCGAGCTGCCCGGTGCCGCCGGTGACGAGGATCGGAGTCATCAGAAGAGAGGCCCCACCTCCGCCCATCCCAGTAGCTTCCGATCCTTATCCGAGAGCACAGCCTCACCTGGCGCGACCGGCCACGGCAGCGCGAGTTCGGGTCGTCCCAGCGGACGCCGCGCTCGGCGGACCGATCATACAGGTCCGTGACCTTGTAGAGCACCTCCGTGTCCGGGACGAGCGTGCAGAACCCGTGCAGGAAGCCCGGCGGCACCCAGAGCTGCGCCCAGTTCTCCGCCGACAGCTCCGCCGCGACGTGGCGGCCGAAGGTCGGCGATGCCGGGCGGGCGTCCACGGCGACGTCCAGGATCGCCCCGCGAAGGCAACGCACGAGCTTGCCCTGCACGCGCGGCGCCACTTGGCAATGCAGCCCGCGGATCGTGCCCTGCTCGCGCGACAGGCTCTGATTGTCCTGCACGAAGGGCAGGCCGATGCCCGCCTCCTCGAAGCGCGGCACGCTGAACACCTCGGAGAGGAAGCCGCGCCCGTCGCCGTAGCGGTCAGGGACGACCAGGATCACGTCCGGGATCGCAAGGCGCTCGGCTCTCATGCGTGCAAGCCGTTCGCCAATTCCAGCAGGACTTGGCCCAGCTCCGTCTTGCTCAGCTGCTTCGCCGCTCCTCGGAGCAGGTCGGCGTCTATCCAGCCCATGCGGTAGGCGACCTCCTCGGGGCAGCCGACCAGCATTCCTTGGCGGGACTGGATCGTCTGCACGAAGGTCGCGGCTTGCAGCAGGGAGTCCGGCGTGCCCGCATCCAGCCAGGCGCAGCCGCGTCCCAGGCGCTCGACGTGCAGCGTGCCTTCCTCCAGGTAGAGCTTGTTGAGGTCGGTGATCTCCAGCTCGCCGCGCGAGGACGGGCGGATGCGCCCGGCGAACTCGCCCACGCGGCTGTCGTAGAAGTAGAGTCCGGTAACCGCCCAGTTGCTCACGGAGGCGGCGGGCTTCTCCACGATGTCCATGGCGCGGCCCTCGTCGCTGAAGCTGACGACACCGTAGCGCTCCGGGTCGCGCACCTGATAGGCGAACACGGTCGCGCCCTCGGGGCGGCAGGCTGCGGCGCGGAGCAGCACGCCGAGATGATCGCCGAAGATCAGATTGTCGCCGAGCACGAGCGCGCAGGACTGACCCTCGAGCCAGTCGCCCCCGATCAGGAAGGCCTGGGCGATGCCGTCCGGTTGGGGCTGCTCGGCGTAGCTGAAGCGCACGCCATAGCGCGTGCCGTCGCCGAGCAGGCGGTGGAAGGCGGGCAGGTCCTCGGGCGTGCTGATGACCAGGATGTCACGGATGCCGGCCAGCATCAGCACGGAGAGCGGATAATACACCATGGGCTTGTCATAGACGGGCAGGAGCTGCTTGGAGGCCGCCATCGTCATGGGGTGCAGCCGCGTGCCGGAGCCGCCGGCGAGCAGGATGCCCTTCATGCGCCAGTGCTCATGCAGCGGTGCCCAAAGTTGTGCCCAATCGCTCGCCCGCATAGCGCCGGGCTCGGATGGCCTGCCACCACGGCTCGTTGTCGAGATACCACTTCACGGTGCGGCGCAGGCCCTCCTCGAAGCCGTGCGACGCGCGCCAGCCGAGGCGGGATTTCGGCGCGGGAGGGGTCTATCTCGTAGCGGAAATCGTGGCCCGGCCGGTCGGCGACGAAGCGGATCAGGCGCTCGCGGGCGCCGGCCGGGTCGGGGACCAGCGCGTCGAGGACGGCGCAGATGGCGCGCACCACGCCGAGGTTGCTGCGCGGCTGCCGGGCGCCGATAGCGAGCGTCTCGCCCGGCTCGGCGCGCTCCAGGGCGAGCACCAGCGCCTCCGCGTGGTCGTCCACATAGAGCCAGTCGCGCAGGTTGGAACCGTCGCCGTAAACGGGCAAAGGCTTGCCCTGCAAGGCATTCAGCGTGACCAGCGGGATCAGCTTCTCAGGGAACTGCCACGGGCCGTAATTGTTCGTCGTGTTCGTGACGAAGGCCGGCAGGCCGTAGGTATGGTGCCAGGCGCGGACCAGGTGGTCGCTCGCCGCCTTGCTCGCCGAGTAGGGGCTGCGCGGGTCGTATTGCGTCTCCTCGGTGAAGGGCGCGTCGCCGGGGCCGAGGGCGCCGAACACCTCGTCCGTGCTGACGTGGTGGAAGCGGAACTTGGCCCGGCGCGCGGCGGACAGGCGCTGCCAGTGCTCGCGCGCGGCCTCGAGGATCGTGAACGTCCCGACCACGTTGCTCTGGATGAAGGCTGAGGGGCCGTCAATGGAGCGGTCCACATGCGTCTCTGCGGCGAGGTGCATGACCCAGTCCGGATCGCAGGCCGCCAAGGCATCGCGGACCGCGCGCCCATCTGCCACGTCCGCCTCGACGATCCGGTGCCGCCCATGGTCGCGCGCCGCCTCGAGCGCATCGCGGCTCGCGGCGTAGGTCATCTTGTCGAGCGTCGTGACGTCGTGCGCCGTCTGCTGCACGAGACGGCGGGCCACGGCGGACCCGATGAAGCCGCAGCCGCCGGTGATAAGGATACGCATTCCGGAAGGCTTCTCCCTGCCCCGTCCGGGGCGGCACCTTGGCAGCGTGGTCACGCCAAGGCAACCCAATGCCCCACCCCGCCGCGAGCGAGAGCTGTGTGCCGAAGGTTCGGTCGTGAGAGGCGCGGGCAGCAGAGTCGCGGGCAGCACTGCCGTTTCGAGAGCAAACCATAAGCTAACAGTGGCTACATTGCCGACAAACGGGAGAGATAATTTAGACGGTATGGATGAAATCCGAACCGGTCGCATGGAGAAGATAGAGCCCAGCAATATTGAGGCTGAAACGTTAACGAATCTGCTAGCTTTCTGCGTTGTTTGATGATACTCCACGATCCTAGGCGACACCAAGTTCACGCTGGCGAGTTGTTCGTCCGTTCGGTGGAGTTGCGATGCAGCATTATCTGCTCGACAATAATTTTGGCGGCGCTTACTCCGCCGTGGCTCTGGATTCTGCTGAGGGTTTCGCCGTGGATTTCGCGGCCAAAGCAGGTCAGCAAGTCGCGGTGAGCGCCCAGCTCGCTGACGATTACGGCACGTCGCCGCTGAGCATCACCGTTTACAACCCGCTCGGAGGCATGGTCTCGACCAGCCAGCCTTATGGTTTCTCCTACGGCACGGGACTCGACACCGGGGCCGAATTCGTCGCGAGCACGAGCGGCCTGTATACGGCGGTCGTGAAGGACACCGGCACGTATACGGTCCCCCAGGCCGTTGCCGTATCCGCCACGGAGTCGGGCCTTCCCGCCGTGTATCTCGACGCTCTTCACCCCGAGCAGTCTGGGCCCGCGCCGTTCGCGTGGGCCGATACGACGAACCACCAGGCCGGCACGGGCGACGGGCAGAGCTACGCCGGCCCAGTGAACTACTTGCAGTGGGAGTATCTCTGGGCCGATCCCGACAGCGTCAACATCTCGACCACCAAGCCCAACGTCTTCCTGCGGGGCGGCCCCGGCAACGACGCGCTCGCGGCCAATGCGGGCAGCAACGTGCTCGACGGCGGCACCGGATCCAACTTCCTCGTCGGCGCTTCGGGCGGCGGCGGCACGGACACGTTCTTCGTGGACGGACGCGGGAGCGCTTCGACCTGGAGCACGGTCACGAGCTTCCATCCCGGCGACGCGGTCACGATCTGGGGTTTCGTGCCGGGCCAGAGCGCGATGATCTGGGCTGCGGACGACGGTGCGGCTGGCTACCAGGGTGCCACCATCCACGCCGCCACCGCAGGCGCCGGCACGCCGGTCAATGCTTCTCTCACGTTCGCGGGCATGTCGCTGGCGGACGCCCAATCCAACCTCGTCATCAGCACCGGAACCGCGAACGGCACGCCTTACCTATATGCGAAGGATGTTGGATGACGGCACGCGATGCTCGCGCCTGCCTATCCTCGTGACACTTCTTCGAATAAGGCAAAATGAACTGTTCCTGAAAATGTTCCTATTTCTTTTCCAAGAGAAACACTCGGGTCCGGGATAAGGTCTGGCGAATCGGATCGATAAGAACCCGATATGTTTTCTTAGATGGCTTTGACTAGTAAAATATTTCGGCATTTCTATTTCTGCAGCCTGGCCTTACAAAATCTACTGCAAGCGGATTTGTGGAACGACAACTCGCGCGATGTCGTGCCGGCTTCTAGTCATCATCTCTAGTCTGAGAAATGGTTGACCGCGATCCAACTCGGTCAATTCTGCCCAAAATGTCGGCAAGACTTACGGATTCGAGGCTCAAACGTTGTCGATGAGATCCAACCTTTTGAATTCTTATACGCCCGGTGTTGATGGCTGACTCTGGGGGGATTTCCTGATCGGTCTGGGCGTGATTCGCTCTGGAGAGCGATTCGCGGAGGGCACGATGGGAGCGGCGGTTCAGATTACTCGGCTCGATTTGGACGCGGCTGGCTTGCGGCGGCAGGCGGGACGCACGCGGGATGCGGCGGCGTCTCGGCGTATGCTGGCTCTGGCGCTGGTGCTGGAAGGCGCGGCTCGCACCGATGCCGCCCGGGCTAGCGGCATGGACCGGCAGACGCTGCGTGATTGGGTGCATCGCTATAACGAGCAGGGCCTGGCCGGGCTGTCGGACAAAGCGGGAAAGGTCGGTCCCAAGCCGTTCCTCTCGCCCGAGCAAGAGGCCGCGGTCGCCGCATGGGTCCGGCGCGGGCCGGACCTGACCACGCACGGGGTGGTGCGCTGGCGCCGGGCCGATCTGGCGCAGGCGATCGAGGCGCGCTTCGGCGTGGTGCTGGCCGAACGCAGCATGAGCGATGTGTTGCGGCGGCTCGGGTTCCGCCGCTTGGTCGCGCGGCCCCGCCATCCGGGCCAGGACGTCGCGGCGCAGGCGTCTTTCAGGCCGACTACGCCGCCCTCATAGACGCTGCCCTGCCCGAGCACGCGCGTGGCAAGCCGCTCGAACTCTGGTGGCAGGACGAGGCCCGGATCGGCCAACAGGGGACGCTCACCCGGGTCTGGGCGGAACGCGGCTCACGCCCGTCTGCGCCACGCGATCAACGTTACGCCTGGGCGTATTTGTTTGGGGCCGTGTGTCCGGCCCGAGGCACAGGAGCAGGGTTGGTGCTGCCCTACGCGAATGCCGCGATGATGAACCTGCACCTGGCCGAAATCAGCCGACATGTCGCGCCGGATGCCCATGCCATCCTCAACATCGACGGCGCCGGGTGGCACAAGCTCGGCGGACAACTCCGCGTGCCACAGAACATCACCCTGCTCCACTTGCCCCCCTATAGCCCCGAGCTGAACCCGGTCGAAAACATCTGGGCCTAGCTGCGGAGCAACAAGTTGAGCAACCGCGTCTACGACAGCTACTCCGCCATTGTTGACGCCTGCTGCGACGCCTGGAACTGGCTGCTCTCTCAACCCGAGCGCATCACCTCAATCGCGTCACGAGACTGGGCATATGTCACTCAATGACACCGGGCGTATTAGATAATTTTCTCCTGGCCCGAAAGTTGCCGGCGGCAAGGCGCATTGAGCAAACTTGGAGGGACCGAAATGAAGATATCTACATTGTTGTTAGCCGGAACGGCGGTTGCGGCCTTGGCCGTCGCGTCCGGCGGGGCGTAGGCAGCCCCGTCGCCGCAGAATGGCGTCTGCCCGGCAATCGGCGCTCTCGGCTCCGCCACGGACTGCAACGTCGAGATCTTCTACGGCGCGGGCGGCAGCGTTGATACGCTCATGAACAACGTGACGCCCTACGACGGCAGCGACGATAACATCGTCGGCATGATCAACAACTCCGGCGCGACGATCCCGGAGCTCACCTTCAGCGGGTCCAGCTTCGCGAGCGGCCTGTTCGCGTTCGACAACGACGGGCTGCAGACCTACGGCAGCGGCTTGGGCAACGATCCGACCGGCTACGGCGGTAAGACCTCGCTCGGCGAGTTCACCACCTTCACCAACTACGCCAGCGGGACCACAGGTACGGTCGTCTTCGGCGCCAGCGGGATCCCCGATGGTGGGACAGCCTACTTCTCGCTCGAAGGGCCCCCGAGCGCCTTTACCCCGGTCAACCCGGTTCCCGAGCCCGTCAGCTTGGCGCTGTTGGGCACAGGCCTGGGCGGCCTCCGGAGCCGCCGGCGCAAGCTGGCCTAGCGTCCCGGCCCAACCGTGACCAGCCATGGTGCGGCGAGCGATCGCGGCAGCGTGGCTGGCTGCGTTTCCGCCGCGGTATAAGGCCGCATGCAGGAAGGAACGGCGCGCCAACCAACCGCACGTCGGGCGGCAATACCGGACGAGTTGCGCGCGGCGGTCGAGCACCACCGCGCCGGGCGGCTGGACAAGGCGGGGGATCTCTACTGCCGGGCCTTGCGGCGGTATCCGGACCATCCGGACATCCTGCATCTGCTCGGCGTCCTGGCCCTCGACCGCGGCAAGCCGGAACGCGCGATCCAGCTGATCGGCAAATCGCTGCGCGCGCTCCCGAATTTCGCCGACGCGCACTGCAATCTCGGCAACGCCCTCCGGGCGGCAGGCCGGCCGGTGGAGGCCGCGGCGAGCTACGGCCGCGCCATCGCGCTGCGCCCCAACTCCGCCGCCGCGCATAGCAATCTCGGGCGCTTGCTGGGCGAGCAGGGCGACCATGCCGGCGCGCTCGAACGCTGCGACCGGGTCCTGCGGCTCGATCCGGCGCTGGCCGAGGCGCAGATCAACCGCGGTCACGCGCTGCGTGCGCTCGGCCGCATCGCCGAGGCCGAGGGCGCCTTTCGCGCGGCCCTTCTCCTCCAGCCGGGAAACATGGACACGTTGCACGCGCTCGGCGTGGTGCTCGCGGAGAGCGACCGGCTTGAGGAGGCACGGTCCTGCCAGGACAAGGTGCTCACGCAACACCCGGATCACCCGCAGGCGCTGCTCGCACTCGGCTTCCTGCTGCGCCGCGCGGGCGACCTGCCCGCCGCCGTCGCTGCCTGCCGCCGTGCCGTCCATGTCGCGCCTGCATTCACTGAAGGGTGGATCGGGCTCGGCAACGCGCTGCGCTCCATCGGCCAGTTCGAGGAGGCTGTCGCCTGCTTCCGCCGCGCCCTCGCGATCGATCCGGATGCCGCGGAGGCGCACCGCGGCCTCGCCTTGACCGGAGTGGCGGCAGTGCCCGCAGAGGCTGCCCGACTGGCCGCGATACTGCGCGGCAAGGATGCCAGCACGGCGGACCGCATCTCGGCGGGCTTCGCGCTGGGCCGGACGCTGGACGGCGAAGACCGCTATGACGAGGCCTTCGCGTGCTATGCGGAGGCCAACGCACTGTTTTGGCAGACCGAGGCGGCGGCAGGCCGGCGCTTCGACGCGGAGTCGCTTCGCCAGCATGTTGATCAGATCATTCTGACCTGCACGGCGGATGCCATCCGCAGCCAGCCCGATGCGGCCGCGCTGTCCGACTTGCCGGCATTCGTCGTCGGCATGCCCCGCTCCGGCACGTCGCTGATCGAGCAGATCGCCGCCAGCCACTCCCAGGTCTTCGGTGCCGGAGAGCTCGCGGAGATCGGCCGCATCGCAACGCGCCTGCGCGGTGACGCGGGCGCAGGACTTCCCGCTGCGTTGCCCGGCCGAGGCGCGCTCCCTGGCCGAGGCGCACCTCGACCAGCTGCGCGCGCTGGGCGGCGGCAGCGCGCGGGTGATCGATAAGATGCCCGACAACATCTTCGAGCTCGGGCTGATAGCCGCGCTGTTTCCGGGGGCCCGCGTTGTCCTCTGCAGGCGCGATCCGCTGGATACTTGCCTCTCCTGCTTCTTCCAGCGGTTCAGCGGCAGCTCGCAGCTCTTCTCGTATGATTTGCTGGATTGCGGCCGGCGCTACCTTGAGCAGGAGCGGCTCGTGGCGCACTGGCGGCAGGCGCTGCCGCTCCGCATGATCGAGGTAGAGTATGAGACGCTGGTTGCGGAGGTAGAGACGCAGGCCCGCCGGCTCATCGCGTTCCTGGGCCTTCCCTGGGAAGCGGCCTGCCTTGATTTTCATCGCACCGACCGGGCGATTCTGACGGCCAGCAGCTGGCAGGTCCGCCAGCCGCTCTATACCCGTTCGGTCGGCCGGTGGCGGGCTTACCAGGCGCATTTGGGGCCGCTGCTGCGGCTGCTGAACGCGGCGGAGTCGAACTGATCCTGCCTCCGCACGAGCAGGAATACGCTCAGCGCATCAGCGTATCGGCGTGTCTCTCCGGGTTGGGGGCGACGCGCTCGCGGCGTAGCGCCGGTGCGTATTGAGCGGCTCGGCGACGCCGCCCACGTCCCCGGCCTCGACGGCCTGGCGCCAATCGTTTCCAGGGCGGCGTTCGCGCTCACGCGTTCCTCCCGCTGCCCGCTGCTTCCGGCGGCTGCGCGCACCGTAGCATGGGCGCCCGAGCATGGGCGCCCGCGAGAGCCTACGGCCGGCGGTCGCCAGGTCGCGCGTCCAGACGCTCGCAAGCGGCTCGGATGATCAATTTGCATCAACAATCGCCTGCGGGCGCGTGACCGTGGCGCGTATCCTGGCGACGGATGGACCTAGGGAGGTTGTGTCATGGATGACGCGCTCTATGGCACGCGCGACAAGCGCGGCGATTGGAAGCCCAACAAGCTGCTGGCCTACCCGCCCGTCTTCGTCTGGCCGGCGCAGCCGCTGGCCTTTCTCAAGTGGCTGTTCGGCTATCCCGGCTACATCCTGCCCTGGAACCTGCTCTACGCGGCCGTCAGCGTTGTCTTCTGGCTATATCTGACGCCGTCCATGGACACCATGAGGTCGTTCTCGGCCGGCTGGATCGGCTACCTGCTGGCGCGTAATGCCCTTATTGTGCTCGTCTTCTTCGGCGCCTTCCATGTCCGGCTCTACATCCAGCGCAAGCAGGGGACGAGCTTCAAGTTCAACGGGCGGTGGCCAGCGACCAACAATTCCGCCTTCCTGTTCGGCAACCAGACGGTTGACAACGTGATCTGGACCTTCGCCAGCGGCGTGCCGATCTGGACGGCTTTCGAGGCGGCGACGCTCTGGGCCTTCGCGAACGGCTACATCCCGTATGTCAGCTTCGCCGCGCACCCGGTCTATTGCGCGGCGCTGTTCCTCGTTATCCCGGTCCTGCGCGACGTGCACTTCTACCTGGTGCACCGGCTGATCCATTCGCACGCGCTGTACCATTCCGTGCACAAGCTGCACCACAACAACGTCAACCCGGGCCCGTGGTCAGGCCTCGCGATGCACCCGGTCGAGCACCTGCTCTACTTCTCGGTCGTGCTGGTCCACTGGGTCGTGCCGTCGCACCCGGTCCACGCGATCTTCAACTTGGTTCACGCGGCCCTGGCTCCGGCGCCGGGCCATGCGGGGTTCGACAAGGTCATGCTGTCGGACGGGACCGCGGTCGACACGCATTCCTACGAGCACTACCTCCACCACAAGTTCTTCGAATGCAACTACGCGGACGGCGTGGTCCCGATCGACAAGTGGTTCGGCACGTTCCACGACGGCTCCAAGGAGGCCGAGGCGCGCATGAACAGGCGCTTCATGGAGCGGGCCGCGAAGCAGGCCGCCAGACGCGAAGTCAAAGCATCGCGCAAGGCAGCTTGACCGAAATCGAAGGCCGGGGCGGAGGCACGCCCCCGGCCTCTGGCCCAAAGCAGCACAGGATCGGGAGGATCGAATGGCCGAGTGGGTGCAGGCGTGCAGCGAAGGTGACGTGGACGAGGAGGACGTGATCCGCTTCGATCATGGCGGGCGGACCTTCGCCATCTACCGCAGTCCGGAAGGCGAGTATTTCGCGACCGACGGCCTCTGCACGCACGAGAAGGTCCACCTGGCCGATGGGCTTGTCATGAGCGACACGATCGAGTGTCCCAAGCACAACGGCGTCTTCGACTACAAGACAGGCGAGGCCAAGGGAGCGCCGGTCTGCGTCAACCTGAAGACCTATTCGGTCAGGCGCGAGGGCGGCCGGGTCCTGATCGAGATCTGACTGGGACGGCTGCGATGCGCGGGACGACCAGCATCGTCCCGCGCTCAGCCGTCGAGATTTTCCAGGGTGATGATCCGGAATGGGATGGGCGACCGGTTCGGAGGCCCGTCGCGGAGGCCGATCAGGACCTCCATGACCTCGATGGCGCGTCTCACCTGAAGCTCGGGCGCTTGGTCGATCGTCAGCGCCATGACGCCGTCCTCGAGAGAGCGGCACGTGCCGGGCGACAGCTCATGCCCGATATAGACCACCTCGCCTGGCCGCCGATGCTCGCGGAGCGCGCGATCGACGCCCAAGTGACCACCGCCGGCATGATACACGCCCACCACGTCGTCGTGGTCGCGCAGCACCTGGCGGAGCAGGGCGTAGCTCATGTCGTCCAAGTCGCGCGCCAGCAGGCAGGTCGTGAAGACGAGGCGGTCGTCCGGCTCGCAGAAATACTGCGACAGGCCGATCACGCGCTGCCGGTGCACCAGGTAGGCGCCGCTGTGGCAGAGGGCGACGATCCGGCCCTGCCGCCCACCGAGCATGTTGCGCATGAAGAAGCCGGCGGTCCGGCCGGCGCTCTCGTTGTCGATGCCCACGTAGACCGCGTTGCCGCCGTAGCGGACGTCCGACACCAGCAGGACGATCGGCACGTTCCTCGCGTCGGCGGCCTGCAAGGCCGCGATGATCGTCGGGTTGTCCTGGACCACGACGATCAGCCCGGTGCGGGTCTGGGCCGCCGCCTCGATGCGCCGCGCGATGGCGGCCGGCGTCTCTTCCGGGAGGAAGTTGCGCTGGACCAGGATGGACCTGTCGAGCGACGCGCCGATCCGCTGAAACTCCCGGTTGAGGCGGGAGAAGAACTCCGTCTCCGGGCGCACGAGCACGACCTCGATCCGGACGCTGGCGTGATACAAGGAGGGCAGGGGCCGGTCGTAGCCGAGCTTGCGCGCGGCGACGATCACGCGCTGCGCCGTTCGCGGGAGGACGTTGGCCCTGCCGTTGAGGACGCGCTCCACCGTCGCGGTGCCGACGCCCGCTGCCTCGGCGATGTCGTGGAGGCGCGGCCTGCGGGGGCGTTCCAGCTCGACGCCTCGCGACGTCACGGTGACCCTCCGTCTGGGGACGGGGACGCATCCGCCCCGCGAGGGAATTGGCCGACGGGCAGCGGCGGCTCAGACGGTGCCCTCAAGGGAGCCTTCCAGCTCGGCCAGCTCCTGCCCGCCGGCCATTAGGGTCTGCAGCTCGTCCTGCGACACGCTGCCCCGCTCCGCCGTCCCGAGCGTCTTGCCCCGGTTCAGCACGGTGAAGCGGTCCCCGATCGCCATCGCGTGGCGGACGTTGTGGGTGATGAACACGACGCCGACGCCCTTGCGGCGGACCCGGTTGACCGTGGCGAGCACGTTGGCTGTCTGGCGCACGCCGAGAGCGGAGGTCGGCTCGTCGAGGATGAGGACGCGCGCGCCGAAATAGACCGCCCTAGCGATCGCGACCGACTGACGCTCTCCCCCAGAGAGGGTGCCGACCGCCTGCGTTGGCTCCCGCAGGCGGATGCCCATCCGCTGCATCTCCTCGACGACGACCGCGTTCGCCTTGCCGAAATCGAAGAACTTGACCGGGCCGAAGCTCCTGTAAAGCTCCCGTCCGAGAAAGAAGTTCCTCGTCACCGACATCATCGGGATCATCGCGAGGTCCTGGAACACGGTCGCGATGCCGCGGGTGATGGCGTCGCGCGCGTCGGCGAAGGACACGTCAGCGCCGTCGATCCGGATCGTGCCGCGGGTGGGCTTGTGCACGCCCGACATCGTCTTGATCAGGGTGGACTTCCCGGCGCCGTTGTCGCCAAGGAGGCAGTGGACCTCGCCTTCCCTGACCGCAATTGAGACGCCCGCGAGGGCGATCACGCGGCCGAAGTGCTTCTCCACGTCGTGGAGCTCAAGGATCGTCTTCGACATGGTCAGCGCTCCCCGGTGATGGCGCGGCGGATGTAGGTGTTGAGCAGGACGGCCACGAGGAGGATCAGCCCCAGGAAGACCCTGAACAGGGAGCTGTCGACGCCGGCGAAGAACAGCCCCTGCTGCACGACACCGAAGATCAGGGCGCCGAGGGCGGCGCCGACGACCGATCCGTAGCCGCCCGTGAGCAGCGTGCCGCCGATGACGACCGCGATGATGGCCTCGAACTCCTTGAGCAGCCCGCGATCCGCGGCGGCCGACCCGAAGTCGAGCACTTGGCAGGCCGCGAAGACCGTCGCGCAGAAGGCCGAGAACATGAACATCAGGATCTTCACGCGCCTGACCGGCACGCCCACGTTGCGCGCCGCCGCAGCGTCGCCGCCAGAGGCGAAGATCCAGTTGCCGAACACCGTGCGCGTTAGCACGACATGGGCGAAGACGACCAGCGCGACGGCCCAGACCATCAGCATGGGAATGCCGTCGATCACCGGCTGGCCGGCCCTCGGCCCCACCTTGAACCGGGCGATGACGCCCGCATCGGCCAGCCACACGAACAGCGGGTGCAGGATCTTGCCGTAGAAGGCAGGCGCCAGCCAGTCGCCCCGGATCAGCGGCGTGAGGCCGCCGATGATGGTGCTGTGATCGAGGGAGATCGGCGCGTAGATGGAGAAGCCGCGCAGCGCGAACAGGGAGGCGAGCGTCACGATGAAGGACGGCAGGCCCGTGCGCACGACCATCCACCCGTTCAAGGCGCCGATCGCGAGGGCGAGGGCGAAGGCAGCGAGGATCGCCGCCCAGATCGGGAAGCCGAGCGTCTTGGACGCCAGGGCGATCACGATGCCGGAGAAGCCGATCATGGACCCGATCGAGAGGTCGAACTCGCCGGTGATCATGAGGAGGCAGGCCCCCACGGCGATGACGGCGAACTGGGCCGAGACCGTGCCCCAGTTCATCGCGCCTTCGAGCGAGAACATCCCCGATGTCGGCGCGACCACGAGGAAGAGGAGGAAGACCAGGACGGCTCCGCACAAGGCTCCGAGCTCGGGCCGCATCAGCGACTTGCGGAGCGCGGACGTCCTGCGCAGCCGCTCATCCGGCGCGGAGGGCAGAGACGTAGCGGTGTTCATGTTCATGGCGTCGTCTCCGGCGTATTGCTGTTGAGAGTCACCGGATCAGTCGGGGCGGGCAGATTTGCGGCAATCTGTCCCGCCCCGCTGCGCTCAAGCAGCGATCCGGTCCGACGTTCTCCCGTCGCGAGGCGCGCCTCGCGCCGTCCTCACCGATACTTGCCTGCGAGTGCTATGACCTGCGCGACGTTGTCCTTGGTGACCAGCCCGGGACCCGAAGCGATGTTATTCGCCTGCAGCACGCCGTAGCGGTCATAGAGCACGAGCGTCTGAACGGCGTCGTAGCCCTGCAGGAACGGTTGCTGGTCGACGGCGACCTTGATCGTCCCGTCCTTGATCCCGGAGACGATGTCCTGGCTGAGATCGAAGGTCGCAAAGAAATACTTGCCGGCGGTGCCCTGGCTGCGGAACTCCTTGATGAGGGGATCCGCTCCGGTAGGCCCGAGTGTCAGCACGGCCTGCGTGTTCGGATGGACCTTGAGGTAGGCCTCGGTACGATTGACGAGATCCGTCGGGTCCGTTCCGGAGTCGATCTCCTGCGACCCGAGCGGAACGCCGATGCCATCCGCGAAGCCGTTGCAGCGCTGATGTGAGGCGGGGTGCTGGAAGAAGTGGTTGACGCAGACGAAGCTCTTGACCCCGGCCGCCTTGGCCTTCTCGCCGGCGGCCTTCCCCGCCTCGTACTCCGCCTGCCCGATGTAGAGGAGCGCACCGAGCTTCTTCGCAATCTCCGGCGAGCCCGAGTTCACGATCACCACAGGAATGCCTGCCCCCACGGCATTGGCCAGCGGTTCGCCGACGATGCTCTCGTCGGGGACGGTCGCGATGATGCCGTCCGGCTTGGACGCCGCCGCTTGCTCGACGAGCTGTCCCATCTGGGACAGGTCGCCGCCCGGCGGATTGCGGAACTCAATTTTGGCCCCGAGCTTGTCGGCAGCGAGTTGCGCCGAGTTGCGGACCACGTTGAAGAAGGGGTCGGACTCCGACCAATGCCCGACGAAGACGAGCCGCTCGGCGGCGGATACGGAAGCTGCCGGCAAGAGCAGTGCCAATGCGCCGATGACGGCGCTGCGCAGACGTCCCATTTTTTCCTCCCTGTGCACGATCCCGCACGACGGTCTCGCCGGCGGAGCCCGGGCCGGGACGTTACTTGGCCGCGCGGCGGTCTCCAGCGAAGTTTTGATCGAATCTGATCAGAGTCTGCGCGTTGACCCGGCCACGCCGCAAAAGACCATCCGGAGCATTAGGGTTTAGCGGCCACGTCCCTGCTGTCCGGCAGCAGAATTGGCCATCTAGCCCCTATGGCGTCCTGGCCCGGCCCAGGATAGCGTCGAGCGTGCGCTCGGCGACGGCCAGCACGGTCTCGTCGCCGCTCACCATGGTTGCCGCGATCATGCCGTCCACCAGCAGCAGGATCTGGCGCGCGAGGAGCGCCGGGTCGGCGTGGCCCGCGGCAGCAGCCTGCTCCGTGAGGAAGGCCAGGATTTCCCGGTGGTGCTCGGCGGCCAGCTCGCGCAGCCAGAGCTCGCCCTTCGTGTGCTCGGCGACCGCGTTCATGAAGGCGCAGCCGTAGAACCGGCGGCCGTGGAACCAGGCGGCGAGGGCGGGCACGATCCCGCGCAGCCGCTCCGCCGGGTCGTCGGCCGTCGCCGCCACGGCCGCGAAGAACGCGGCGCGCCAGGCGGCGCCCTCCTCGCGCAGCGCGGCGCGCACCAGGGCCTCCTTCGAGCCGAAGCGGGCGTAGAGCGTCATCTTCGAGGCGCCGGCAGCGGCGAGGATGCGGTCTATCCCCGTTGCGTGGATTCCATCCCGGCAGAACAAATCACGTGCAACGTCGAGGATACGCTCGTGCGGTGCTCGGTCATTCGCCTCGATATCGTCCAGCCGCCGCGCTGCGCCGCCCGGTTCTGCATAAGACTCCAACAAGACCTGCCTCCCTGCACACGAATCAGGCAGAGCCGCTGGGCCTGACACGCTGCTCCACTCGCGATCATCGAACGGTATCACGCGTCGTGCCAAGGCCAATACCGCGGCGACGATACAACCAAGGTGATGGCACGGCAGTTGCGTTGCTCAAGGGCAAGACGACAGACCGGTCTGTCCATGCCGAGAACACTTAGGGAGAACGCTATCGTGAGTGCTGCACCTGCGACCGCTATGACCCCCTGCCTGCGGCCGATCGACAGGGGCGGCCTCGAAACGCTCATCGCGAAGGGCCGCGAGAACCCGCAGGCGATCAAGACCCTCAAGTGCCGCACCATCGCCGAGGGGCGCTTCCGCCACCTCAACATGATCCGCAATCTGCCGCCCTACGTCGTGGACGAGCCGCCCGCGCTGCTCGGCGACGACACCGCGCCGAACCCGTCCGAAGCGTCCCTCGCCGCGCTCGGCTCCTGCCTCGCCGTGGGCATCCACGCCAACGCCGTCGCCCGCGGCATCACGATCCAGAAGCTTGAGCTGGAGCTTGAGGCCGACATCAACATCACCGCCGTCTGGGGTACGGGCGACACCTCGCCCAAGCCGGTCGGCTTCGACGCCGTGCGCGTGAAGGTGGACTTAGAGGCCGACGCACCCAAGGCGGAGCTGGACGACCTCATCGCACATGCGACCAAGTGGTCGCCCGTCGCCAACACCTTCATGAAGCCCGTCGCCGTCAGCGTGTCCGCCGCGTGATGGACGGCGCCGCGCCCGCTCTGTCCCGTCCCGACGTTTCCCCTGGCGCCGGGATCGCGACCCGGGACATCTTGGCCGGGCTGCGGAGCCAGGTGGAGGTCGAGCTTGCCCCACTGGTCGAGCGCATAGACCATGACGGATTCTACCCTGAGTCCGTGATGCGCTCGCTCGGCGAGGGCGGCCTGTTCGCGCTGCACCTCGCCGGGCCGTCGCCGCTGGCCGGGCCAAGCCTCGGTGCCGCGGTCGAGGCGATGGCGCTCGTGGGCGAGACTTGCATGTCCACCGCGTTCTGCACGTGGTGCCAGGACGCCTGCGGCTGGTATCTGGAGCTGTCACCGAATGCCTCGCTGCGCGAGCGGCTGCAGCCCGGCATCGCTGGCGGCGCCCTCCTCGGCGGCACCGGCCTGTCCAACCCCATCAAGGCGGCCGCCGGCATCGAGCCGTTCAAGCTCAAGGCCAAGCGCGCCGCGGGCGGCTACGTCGTCTCCGGCATCCTGCCCTGGGTGTCCAACCTCGGCACGGGCCACCATCTCGGCACCGTCTTCGAGGATGCCGACGACCCGGCGCACCGCATCATGGCCCTCGTCGAGTGCGGCCAGCCCGGCGTCGAGATTCGCCAGAACGCGCACTTCATCGCGCTCGAAGGCACGGCGACCTGCAGCGTCCTGTTCCGCCGCGCCTTCATCGCCGACGAGCAGCTTCTCGCCGACCCCGCCGCCGACCTGATGCGCCGGGTCCGACCAGGATTCGTCCTGCTCCAGACCGGGATGGGCCTCGGCGTGATCGCCGCTTGCGTCCAGCTCATGCGCGAGGCGGACCGGACGAGCGGCGCGAGCAATCAATACCTGCCGACGCGCCCGGACGATGTGAACTACCGGCTCGCCAAGCTCCGCGGCGCGATCCTCGACCTTGCGCAGACGCCGACCGAGACCGTCCCCGAGTTCCTGCGCGCCATCCTCGAGGTGCGCCTAGCCACCAGCGAGCTGACCTTGGAGGCGACGAGCGCGGCCATGCTGCACGGCGGCGCGCGCAGCTACCTCGAAGGCTCCGCCATGGCCCGGCGCCAGCGCGAGGGGAACTTCGTCGCTCTCATCACGCCCTCGATCCGGCATCTCCGCCAGGAGCTGGCCGGGATGGCGCGCCACTGATGCCGCGCGCCCTCGTCACCGACGCAGCCGGCACCGTCCACATGCTCCCGGGCGCCCCGGGTGAGAGCCTGATGCACCTTGCGCGCGCCGCCGGGCTGCCGGTGCTCGGCGAGTGCAACGGCTCGATGGCCTGTGCGACGTGCCACGTGATCGTGGCACCTGTCTGGGCCGAGCGCCTGCCGCCGCCCAGCGACGACGAGGAGGCCATGCTCGACACCGTGTTCAATCTCACACCGACCTCGCGCCTGGGCTGCTAGATCCGGCTCGATCCCGCGCTGGACGGGATCAGCGTCGCGCTGCCGGGCTGAGGGCGAAGCGTCTGCCATCCATGGAGGAGGGAAGCATGAGCGGGAAAGTTCTCATCGAGCCGGCCGACCTGATAGCGGCACTCGGCCATCCCAAGGTGGTGATCATCGACACGCGAGCGCCCGCCGCCTACGGGGCCGGGCATATCCCTGGTGCCGTCAACGTGCACGAAATCTTCACCTATCTCGCGATGTCAACCCCTGAGGGCATGGCCGAGCTGCGCCAGAAATTCGCGGACGCCTTCGGGGCGGCGGGGCTGGGCGGCGAGGAGACGGCGGTCATCTACGAGGAGAGTATGAACACCGGCTTCGGCCAGTCCTGCCGGGGCTACTTCCTGCTGGAGTTCCTCGGCTATCCGGAGGCGCGCATCCTGCACGGCGGCTTCCAGGCGTGGAAGGCGGCGGGACTGCCCGTCAGCACCGAACCGGCCAAGCCCACGCCGAAGAGCTTCCCGCTCTCCGACGCAGGCGCGGGCCTCATGCTCGACAGCGCCGCCATGCTGGCCGCGCTCGGGAACGAGGACGTCGTCCTGCTCGACGTGCGCGACGTGGACGAGTGGGTCGGCACCAGCTCCTCGCCCTACGGCCCCGATTTCTGCCCGCGCAAGGGCCGCATCCCTGGGGCGCGCTGGCTGGAGTGGTATCGGCTCATGAAGCCGACGGCGCAGGGGCCGATGTTCAAGGCGCCCGACGAGATCATGGCCGAGTGCCACACCGTCGGCATCACGCCGGATACGCCCGTCTATCTCTACTGCTTCAAGGGCGCCCGCGCGTCGAACTCGCTGGTCGCGCTCAAGGAGGCTGGGATCAAGGACGTGCGGATGTATTTCGGCTCCTGGAACGAGTGGAGCCGCGATCCCGCGCTGCCCATCGAGGCCGGCCCGCCCTGGGCGACGACAGCCGAGGCGGGGATGGCCGAGCAGAGGGCGGCCGAGTAAGACGCGATGCGGAGCTGGCCAGCGCCGCGCCGAGAGGCCCGCCCGGCGCCGACCAGGTCCGAATTCTGGCAAGGAGACACCATGAACGACGCGAAGACCGCGCTGGGCCTGAAGATTCGGGCGGTGAAGAAGCAGAAGGGCTGGACCTGGGCGGAGGTCGCCGAGCGCCTCGGCCACTCCCCCACCTGGACCTGCGCCGCCTGCCTTGGCCAGATGAGCATGTTGCCCGAGACCACCGAGAAGGCGGCCGTGCTGTTCGAACTCACGGACGAGGAGGTCCAGCTCCTGCAGGAAATCCCTTACCGCGGCTCGCTGCCGACCCAGGTTCCGACCGACCCGGTGATCTATCGCTTCTACGAGCTGCTCCAGGTCTATGGGACGACCTGGAAGGAGCTGATCCACGAGGAGTTTGGCGACGGCATCATGAGCGCCATAGACTTCGACATGGCGGTGGAGCGCCAGCCCGACCAGAAGGGCGACCGGGTGCGGGTCACGATGAGCGGCAAGTTCCTGCCTTACAAGCGGTACTGATACCGTCCCGTTCAATCATCAACCCGTTGCAGGTAAGGGTAGTCAGTCAGCGACCGCCGGCGCTCTGGGGTGAAGCGGCGCAACGGGCGGCGGGCGAGTTGACTTGCCCCCGCATGGGATGGTGAGCGGCCGCACAGGCAGCTCAGCTGGCCCCGCCGCAGAGAGCCGTGCCCAGCGAAGACGGGTCAGAAGCAGGCAAGCGCCAGAGCGTTCTTGACCGTCATGATCTCAAGCTTCGCATCCCGGCATTTCGCCAGCGTTTGATCCAGCATCGCACGCGTGCTGCCCCAAGGTCTCGGATTATCTTCGATCTCGTGAGTGACGAAGATGATCCAGCTCGGCGTCCGAAGCGCTGGAGGTTGAAGTGCGCGCCCGTCGGGCTGTACCAGCATTGGAGGCCTCGAGCACCGCTGGCTGATGCCGGTTTGAGAACGCCGCATCATCGCTGGATATGGTGGGCCGGGGTGTCGCGCCCCGCATCCAGCACCGGCGTTTAGGCCGCGCCGGCGACGTAGGCGCGGAGCGAATCCACCTCCTGGTCCTGCTCCGAGATGCGCGCCTTCACGACGTCCCCGATGCTGACGAGACCGATGAGCTGGCCGCTCTCGACGACCGGGAGGTGCCGGAAACGGCCATCCGTCATCATTGCCATGGCCTCGGGCACGGTGGTCGTGGGCGCGACCGTGCGCGGATCGCGGGTCATGATCTGATCCGCCGTCATCTGCAGCACGCCGCCCCCGTGCACGGTAAGGCAGCGGACGATGTCGCGCTCGCTGACGATCCCAACGAGCTGCTGCCCGGCATCGCAAACGAGGACGGCGCCGATACCGCGCCGGGCAAGCAGCTCGGCGACGGCAGTGATGGTGGTCGCGGGCGCGACGTGGACGACGTCGCGGCCCTTCTGCTTGAGGATGCTGGCCAGGATCATTGGGGCACGCCCTCCCTTGCCCGTCTTCGCGAGGTCCGTCTTCGCGAGACCAGCTAGGGTGCGCCCTGCCGCTACAATCGTGCAACCGGGCGCTGTGCAGGTGCAGCAACGCCCGGTGACGCCGGCTCCCCTACTCGGCCGCAACGGCGAGGACGGGCTGGGATGCCCCCGCGAGCTGCGTCGCCACGAGGTCGGCGAACTTGCCGCCGCGCGCGACCAGCTCGGCGAAACGCCCGCGCTCCACGATCCGACCTTGGTCGAACACGAGGATCTCGTCCGCGTCGCGTACCGTGGAGAGGCGGTGGGCGATGATGAACGTGGTCCGCCCCTGCTTCAGCGTCGCCATGGCGCGGGAGACGCGCGCCTCGGTGGCGGCGTCGAGCGCGCTGGTCGCCTCGTCGAGGATCAGGATAGGCGGATCCTTGAGCAGGGCGCGGGCAATGGCCAGGCGCTGCCGCTGGCCGCCCGAGAGCGTCGTGCCCCGCTCGCCGACGAGCGTGTCGTAGCCGTGCGGCTGGCGCATGATGAACTCGTGCGCGTCGGCGAGGCGACAGGCGCGCTCGATCTCCTCGTCGCTGGCCTCTGGCCGGCCAATGCGCAGGTTCTCGCGGATCGAGCGGTTGAACAGCATGCTCTCCTGGAACACCACGCCGACGGAGCGGCGCAGGCTCTCCAGCGACACGTCGCGCAAATCCGCGCCGTCGATGGTGACGCGGCCCTCGACCGGGTCCCACAGGCGCTGCAGAAGGTTCATGACCGTGCTCTTGCCGGCGCCGGTCTGCCCGACGAGGGCGACGGAGGTGCCGGGCTTAGCCGTGAAGCTCACCGTGTCCAGGATGCGCGGGCCACCCGGGTAGGCGAAGCTCACGTCCTCGAAGACGACCTCGCCGCCGGTCGGCACCAGCTCGGCGGCACCTACCCGCTCCGGCACGCTGCTCTTCGCGTCGAGCACGGCGAAGAACTCTTCGAGCACAGGCATCTGCAGGAACAGGCGCGAAGCGAACTGCACCGCGGAGTCCAGCTTGCCGATCAGCAGCGTGGCGAAGCCCATGAAGGAGACGATCTGGCCGACGCTCGCTTGGCCGTGGACGTGCAGCCAGGTGCCGAGCACGACGATGGCGATGACCGCGAGCGTGCTCGCCGCCTTGGTGAACACGTTGATCACGGCCCACCAGTTGAGCACCGGGAACTGGTGGCGGATCACGTCCTCGATGATCTGGCCGAACAGGCGGCTCTCGTGCGCGAGCCGGGTGAAGCTCTGGACCACCATCACGTTCGAGAGAGCATCCTGCGCCGTGCCGGCGAGCGCGGAGTGGCGGCCCTCGGCGAGGCGTTGGCCGTCCTGGGTCTTGCGGACGACGAGCGCGACGAGAACCGCGAACAGCACGACGAGCGCGATCAAAGTGAGCGCGAGCTGCCAGTTCATGAACAGCGTGAGCGGCAGGAGGACGATGACAGCGACGTAGGTGCTGAGCTGCTCGCGGAAGAAGGTCAGCCACAGGCCGAACAGCGCGTCCGAGCCGCCGATCATCAGCTTCATCAGCCGTCCCGAGTGGATGTCGCCGTGGAACGAGAGCGGCAGCGACAGGACGTGCGTGAAGTAGCGGTTCATGATGGTGAGGCGATTGCGGTGCGCCATGCGCTCGGAATGCAGCACCGTCGCGATGTTGGCGGTGATGCCGCTGGCGCCGATCGCGAGCCAGAGCCCGATCAGGCCCGCCGCCTGGCCCCAGAGCGCGTCGCCCGAGACTTTGTCGGACTGGGACAGCAAACCGATTACCCGGCCGAACAGCACGGGATCGAGGAATTGCAGCCCGGCGACGAGCACGTTCCCGCACCCGAGCAGGACGGCGAGGCGCACGTCGGGACCAAGGCTGGTGAGAACACGGCGATAGACGCTAAGCAAGCGCATCTGGACACCCCAGGAGCACGGAGACGAAGGCCCGACGAGGACGGATCGTCCGCGGCGGCAGCGTCATCTACGCAGCGATCAAGGCAAGACTAGGGCGAAAGGTCGGAGATTCAGCCTTCCTCGGCGGGTGTCTCCATGGCGGCGGCGCAGATCGCCTCGAACTGGGCGGCGACCTGCGACCAGGAGAAGCGCTCCTGCAGCAGCGCCCGCGCGGACGCCGCGAGCTGGGTGCCGAGGGCGGGCTCGTCGAGCAGGCGGAGCACGGCGGCGGCGAACCCCTCCGCGTCGTCGGCGACGAGCAGGTGCTGCCCCGGCGCGACGGCCAGGCCTTCGACGCCCACGGTGGTGGAGACGACGGGGCGGCCGAGCGCCATGCTTTCGAACGCCTTGATGCGAGTGCCGCTGCCGACGCGAAGCGGGATGACAGAGAGGTGGGCTGCGCGCACGTGGGGACGAACGTCGTCCACGAAGCCGGTGAAGCGCCAGGCGTAGCCGCGCTCGCGGGCGGCGCGCTGGAGCGACTCGGGCGGGTCGCGCCCGATGATCGCCGCTTCGGCCTTCGGGCGGGCGCGCAGGACGCGAGGCCAGATCTCGTCCATCAGGAACTGGACGCCGTCCATGTTAGCGCGGGCCGACATGGTGCCTGTGAACGCGACGAGGCCGCCGTCCACGGGCGCGGCCGGGGGCGGCGTGTAGGCGAGGAAATCGAGGTCCACGCCCGTGTCTATGGCGTCCACGCGGGCCACGCCGAACTGCTCACGGAGCGCCGCGGCGTCGCGCGCGGAGACGGCGATCACGCGGGTGAAGCGGCGCAGCGTGTCGCGCTCGAAGCGGCGCATCTTGCGCGCTTGGTCCCGCCACACGGGCTGCCAGACCCCTTTCGCGTGAGCGGCATGCCGCTCGAAGATCTCGGCCTCGACGTTGTGGGTAAACATAACGGACGGCACGGTGACGGTCTGGGGCAACAGCACGGCGCTGTGCGGGAAGTCGGCGACGAGCACGTCCGGCCGCTCGGCGAGCGTGCCCTCGACGACGGCCCGTCCTGCGGCGGAGCGGTCCGCCGCGACGCCGATCGGCAGAGGGTCGAGCAGCGCGGCCAGGCGCCGGGCGCGGGAGACCTGGGGAGCGGGCCAGGAGATGAAGCGGTCACAGATGCCGGCCAGCTCCGCCTCGTTCCGCCGGCCGGGCGGCAGGGGGGCGGCGAGGTGAATCTCGAACCGGCCGCCCTTCATGCCGCGCAGCGTGTTGGCCGTGCGTATCTTGCCGCCCTCGTCGAGGGGAAAGAGGTAACGCGGGCTGACGAAGAGGAGCCTGGGGCGTGCGCTGCCTTTGGCGCTCACCAGCACAGTCCCTGGTAGCGTAGGTCCGGCCGGGCTTGCAGCTCGGGGATGCCGGCGAGATCCAGCACGGTGTGGTCGCTGAGGGCGTCGAGCAGCGCCGGCCGGTCCTCGCGCCCGAGATGGCCGACGACGACGATCTTCGCGTCCGCGACAGCCTCCGCCGGGCCGGGCACCATGAGGCGCTCCAGATGCGGGATCTCGCGCTCGATGTAGGTCCGGTTGCTGCCCAGCAGGCGGGCGATCTCGACGTGCCGGTCGAAGATGCGCAGGGGATAGCCCTTGCCGAGCAAGCGCTCGGCGAGGACGACGAAGGGGGATTCTCGCAAATCGTCGGTGCCCTGCTTGAAGGCGAGACCGAGGAGGGCGACGGGTTGGCGGCCGTGAGCCGTGATGCGGGCGAGGGTGCGCTCGACGACGGCGTCGTTGCCAGGGAGGATGCCGCCGAGGAAGGGCGTGGCGATGTCCTTGCCGCGGGCGAGGACGAGGAGGCTGCGCATGTCCTTGGGCAGGCAGGAGCCGCCGAAGGCGAAGCCGGGGCGCAGATAGGCGGGGGAGATATTGAGCTGCCTGTCCTCGCAGAACAGACGGAACGCCTCGCGCGCGTCCACGCCGTAGGAGGCAAGGACGCCGCCGGCCTCGTTCGCGAACGCGAGCTTGACCGCGTGATAGGCGTTGCACAGCACCTTCACGCTCTCGGCGACCCGGTAGGGCACGACGTGGATGGGCGCGGGGATGGCCCCGTAGAGATCACGCAGAATCGCCGCGTCGTCGCCCGGCGGCGCGCCCAGGATAGTGAAGGGCGGGTTGCGGAAGTCGGCGACGGCACTGCCTTCGCGCAGGAATTCGGGGTTACTGTAGTAGGCGAGGCCGTCGCCGAGCGTCCGGCCGCTCTCCTCTTCGAGGATGGGGACGACGCGCTCCTCGGCGGTGCCGGGCGGGACGGTTGAGCGCATGACGACCGTGTGCGCGCCGGGCTTGCCCCGGATGGCGCGGCCGATGGCGCGCGAGACTCCCTCCACGGCGCCGAGCGCCACGCTGCCGTCGGGCGCGCTCGGGGTGCCGACCGAGACGAAGCTGACCTCGGTGCAGGCGACCGCCTCGTCGGCATCCGCCGTCGCCGTCATGCGGCCGTCGCGGACGGCGCCCGCGATCAGCTCGCCGATCTCGGCCTCGACGATGGGCGACTGGCCGCGGGCGAGAAGGCCGACCTTCTCGGGCGAGGTGTCAACGCCCACAATCTCATGGCCGAGTGCTGCCAGGCAGCCGCAGGAGACGGCACCGACGTAGCCGACGCCGAAGATGGAGATTCGCACGCTTGATGGCCCCTTCGTGGCGCGGAGTATCGTATGCCGCGCTCCTTAATGCGACCTTTCCAAGACTGCGAGCCTTCAGTTGACGAATAGCTTGAGCAGCACAGCGACGACAAGGGCGAGCGTCGTACCTGACATCCACTTCAGCACCAGCATATCACCTTCCAACCGGGCGAACCTCGTGTCGTAGGTCGCGACCTCCTCTGCCGCCTTCTGCGCGGCGTCATGGCTTGCGCCAGCCTCTATCAACGCGGCGTAGACGTTACCAAGCATCGTCGCCATCATTGACTCCTGCTCATGGCGCCGCCGGCTCCGGTTCCTCAGCCTCCTTGGCTGGCTCTCCGTCCACGAGCAATTCGTGATCTCGGAGCCAGCGTTCTTCATATAGTCGCTGAGCAGCAACACCAATCTCACGCATGAACCAACCGTTCGCACTCGCCCCGACGGCCGCACCCATCACGGGAATGGCGGCGAGAGATTTCCGTTTGGTCAGGTTGATGCCGAGTTGCTTGGCAAGGTTCCTAATCGCAATGACGGCTGCCTGGGCACTGAATATATTTTCTGCCGCTCTGGCCGCCATAGCTTTAAAGGTCTGCTTAGACAAGATGTTCATGAGGTAAGCAGCTGTAGCGAGCGCTGCCGCCTTTTCCGCCTGTGTGTTAGCTCCGGCAGCCGAGAAGATAGAGAACACGAACTTCCTCTCATCTTCAGTATCGTCAGCGTAACCATACTCCACCCCGATTTGGCGTATCATGCGGAGCGCGAGCGTGATGACCGCAGGAATGTCGAACGGCAACGTGAGGATACCACCGAACCCAGCGAGTGCACCCTCACCTGCTGCAATCCCGATATGAAAATTTATCACCTGGTTCGCACCGCTGTCGCACTTCTTCAGATCTTCCTTGTCCGACGCGAACGGGGCGGTAAGCGTGTTCTTGGCGGCCCAATCGAAGCTGGTTAGCGCGCCTTCGATGGCAGCTTGTGGAATAAGTTGATTCACGAGCCATCCGACTGGCGCCAGGGCCTCTCCGAGATAGTATGAGACTACTCTCGGCACTTCCGCCCGCCAGGCAGCTATCGCGCGCTTGACTGACTTAACGTAATCTAACTTGCTCGAGTTTTCGGCCGAGAAACCTATGTCCATATGCGAGATCTCCGAAGCAGTTGCGTTGCACGTCTGACGACTCGAGGCGGCCCTGCAGGCTCCCGCAAGACGCAACCGCTATATACCTCGCACATAGAATATCGTAGTCACAAACTGAATCTCTCAGCACAGCTCCGCCTGAAACCGCTCCGACGGCGCGACGAACTCGTCCTGCGCCCCAACGAGCAGGATCTCCCGCGACCCCGCCTCCGCCGTGCGGCGCAGCAGGCCGCTAATGCTGCTTCCCGCCTCCTCCAGCGCCACCCTCGCCGTGCCGGCGCGGAGCACATAGTAGAGGAACAGCGCCGCGATCGCGTCTCCTGCCCCGTTCACGTCGATGGACAGGAGCGGCGTGCGCAACCGCCACGCGCCTCCGTCGTCCACCGCGAGCAGGTCGAGCGCGTCCGTCGGCGTCTCCTCCGTGTACAGGCTCGTGACCAGAACGGCGCGCGGGCCGCCCGGCGCCATGCGGTCGCGCAGCCTCGCGACCGCCCGCTTCGCCCCGGCGAACGTGCGGCAGGGCTGGCCGGTGAGCCACTCCAGCTCGAACTGGTTGGGCGTGAGCAGATCGGCCGCGGGCAGCGCCCGGTCGCGCATGAACTCGGGGATGCCGGGCCGCACGAACACGCCATACCCCACATTGCCGATCACCGGGTCGCAGCAGTAGAGCGCCGCCGGGTTCGCCTCGCGCACGCGGGCGACGGCGCCGAGGATCGCCTCCCCGATGCCCGCGTCGCCCATGTAGCCCGAGAGCACCGCGTCGCAGTGGGGCAGCGCGCCGCGGGCGGCGATGCCGTCCACGAGGGTCGCCACCGCCTCGCCCGTGAACACCTGGCCGGTCCAGGCGCCGTAGCCGGTGTGGTTGCTGAACTGCACCGTGTTGATCGCCCATACCTCGGCGCCGAGGCGCTGCAAGGGAAACACCGCGGCGGCGTTGCCCACGTGGCCGTAGGCGACCCAGGACTGGATGGAGAGGATGTTCAGGCGCAGCGCCCTCCGTCCACCGGCAGCAGCACGCCCGTGATGAACTCGCTCGCATCCTCGGCGAGCCACAAGCAGGCGTTGGCGATGTCCGCCGGTGTGCTCATGCGGCCCAGCGGGATCGTCGCCAGGAAGCGGGCGCGGTTCTCCGGCGTGTCCGGGGCGCCCATGAAGTCTTCCAGCAGGTTCGTCGCCCCGATCACCGGGCAGACCGCGTTCACGCGGATGCGGTCCGGCGCCAGCTCGGTCGCCATGCACTGCGTGATGATGTTCACCGCGCCTTTGCTGCCGTTATACCACACGAGGCCCGGCCGCGGCCGGATCCCCGCCGTGCTGCTCACGTTCACGATGCTCCCGCCCCAGCCTTGGCGGCGAAACACGGGCACCGCCGCCTGCGCCATCCAGTAGATGCTCTTCACGTTCACGGCATAGACCCGGTCGAACCCCGCATCGTCCACCTCCAGCATCGGTCGGTTGCGGTGCGTCGTCCCGGCGTTGTTCACGACCACGTCGAGGCCGCCGAGCCGTTCCACGGCAGTCTCCACCATGCGCCGGACATCCTCGCCCCGGCTCACGTCCCCGGTCACAGCGACGCCCCCCACTTCGGCCGCGACCCGCTCGGCCGCGTCGGCGCGCAGGTCGGCGCAGACCACGCGCGCGCCTTCAGCCGCGAACCGCCGGGCGATGCCCTCGCCGAAGCCGCCTCCCGCGCCCGTGATGAGCGCCACCTTGTCGTGCAGGCGCATTCCTGGTCTCTCCCCTCCCGAATTCGCGGACGCTAGGCGCGCCTGGCGCCCGCGACAACCCGCGTTAGGAGCCGCCCGTGCCCGATCCTCTGCTGTTCCAGCCGATCCGCTTCCGCTCCGTCGAGGCACGCAACCGCATCGCGGTCTCGCCCATGTGCCAATACAGCGCTACTGACGGAGTCGGTGATGATTGGCACATCCAGAACCTCGGGGCGAAAGCCGCGGGCGGGCCCGGCATCGTGTTCACGGAAGCGACGCACGTCTCGCCCGAGGGGCGAATCACCCACGGCTGTCTCGGGCTGTGGAACGACGAGCAGGAGGAGCTCGTCGGACGCCTCGCGGCGCTGATCCATCGCTTGGGCGCGGTGCCGGGCCTGCAGATCGCCCATGCAGGGAGAAAAGGCAGCACCGTGCGCCCTTGGGAGGGCAGCCGCTCGCTGCGGCCCGACGAGGATCCCTGGCCGACGCTGGCGCCGAGCGCGATCCCGTTCTACGAGGACGGCCAGACGCCGCAGCAGATGTCGGCGGACGACATCCGGACCGTCGCCGGGCAGTTCGGGGCGACGGCGGCCCGCGCGCGCCGGGCCGGGTTCAAGGTCGTCGAGATCCACGCGGCGCACGGCTACCTGCTGCACGAGTTCCTCTCGCCGCTCACGAACCAGCGCAATGATGTCTGGGGCGGCGACCTGCGGGGCCGGGCGCGGATGCTCATGGAGGTGCTCGACGCGGTTCGGGGGGAGTGGCCGCCGGAGCTGCCCTTGTTCGTGCGCCTCAGCAGCACGGACTGGATCGAGGGTGGGCTGGAGCCGGACGGCGCGGTGCAGATCGCGAGATGGCTCAAGGCGCGCGGCGACGTGGACCTGGTGGACTGCTCCTCGGGCGGCATCGTTCCCCATAGCCGCCCGCCGCGCCTTTATCCGGGCTACCAGGTGCCGCTCGCCGAGCGCATCCGCCGCGAGGCCGGCATCGCGACGGGTGCCGTGGGCATGATCCGCTCGCCGGAGCAGGCGGCGGAAATCGTCGAGAACGGCCGGGCGGACCTGGTGTTCGTGGCGCGCGCCGTGCTCGCCGAGCCAGGCTGGCCGCTGCGGGTGGCGGCGGCGCTCGGGGTCAAGCCACCGCTCCCCGTGCAATACGAGCGCGCAATCCTCTGAACCCGGCGGCGGCGGCGGCGTTCGGGACGGGAATCCTTGGGAGGACCACCATGCCTCGCCGTGCGCTCGCCGCGCCGCTCGCCTTCGCCCTCATCGCCGTGCCTGCCCTCGCCCAGCAGCAGGGTGCGCCGTCCGACCGCCATGAGCGTCGCGTTCCAGGCACCGGTGTCATCACCGGCGTCCCGGGCGTCGGCACCGTGACCAACTCGGGCAAGGGCCGAGGCGACGTCAACCATCCTGACCAAATCCCGACCGGGACGCCCGGCGCTCAGACGCCCTCCGTGACTGGCCCGCTCCAGGGCGGCGGCGGGCCGACCGGCCCGAGCAGCAACGTCCCTGAGCAGCACTCCGATGCAGGGTCGATAGGCGCGCCCATCGTGCTCGCTCAAGCCGACATTCAGGCCCAGTCGGAGGCGCCCGGAACGACGCCTCCAGCTACCGAGCCCAGCCCCGGCGCGACCGCCCCCGCGACGCCCAGCCAGCGGGACATGCGCGTGCAACGGCAGCTCCGCGATCTCTACACGCAGCTGCGCATCACGCCCGCCGAGCAGCCGCAATGGGACGCCTTTGCGCGCACCTTACAGGCAAATGCGGACCATATGCACCAGCTCTGGGCCTCGCGCCCGACCGGACAAGTGTCGGCGCTCGATGACATGCGCAACTACACGCGGATGGCGCAGGCCCACGCCGAGGACATGCAGCGCCTGGTCGCCGCGTTCGAGCCGCTCTACACGAGCCTCTCGTCCGAGCAGAAGGCGACGGCCGACCAGGTCTTCCAGCAGGCAGCAGCTAGGAACGGCCGGCGCGCACCACGGTAAGCACCTTTCCTGCGTGCCTGGGCGCCGCTATAGGACGCGGCTTGCGCGGCCGGTCGGCATCGGCTGCGCCGTTCTTGCAGGAGACCCGCCATGAAGCCCGGCATTCACCCGGACTACCACGACATCACCGTCGTCATGACTGACGGCACCCAGTTCAAGACCCGGTCCACCGCCGGCAAGGCCGGGGATACCATCCGGCTCGACATCGACCCTAAGAGCCACCCCGCCTGGACCGGTCAGGAACGCGTCATCAGCACGGGCGGCCGGGTCGCGCGATTCAACGCGAAGTTCGCCTCGATCGGCACCCGTAAGAAGTGAAGTCATGGCGCCGGCGCCCTTGAAGGGAAAGCTGGCGCCACCTATCTCCGTAGTGTCCGAGGCGCCCTTGCGGGCCTCGGGGACTGCCGGGCCGGCCCATTTGGGCGGCCGCCTACTTCGACCTTGCTCCCTGTAGGAGGTTTTCCGTGACATATGATTTTGCTCCCCTCTTCCGTACTGCGATCGGCTTCGACCGTCTCGCGCGCCTGATGGACACGGCCGCTGAGACCGCTTCCGCGCCGGCCTATCCACCCTACAACATCGAGCGCACCGGCGAGGACAGCTACCGCCTCGTGGTCGCGGTCGCCGGCTTCGGCCAGGACGACCTCGAGCTGACGGTGAAGGACAACACGCTGTTCGTCGCCGGCCGCGTCAAGGCCGAGGGCAAGCAGGGCGACGTGCTCTACCGCGGCATCGCCGGCCGCGCCTTCGAGCGCCGCTTCGTGCTCGCTGACCACATCCAGGTCGACGGTGCCGAGTTGCAGAACGGCCTGCTGGTCGTGCAGCTCCGCCGCATTGTGCCCGAGGCGCTGAAGCCGCGCCGCATCGCGATCAATGGCGCGCAGTCCGCGCAGCCCGCGATCGCGAACGACACCCAGGAGCAGTCTCAGGCTGCCTAGCCTGCGAGACGCTCAAGGGCATTGGCTGAAGGAGGGGGGCCGGGGCGCAAGCCTCGGCCCTTCTCGCGTTAAGCTCAGGACTTTCGGAACACGCTCTCCGCCGCTGTCTGATGACCGTGCTTCCGCTCGATCTCCGCCTCGGCACGGGCGATCTCGGCGCGCAGATCGGCGATGTAGGCGTGCAGCTCCTTGATCCCCATAGGGTAGAGATTGGGCGGTGCCGGGCGGGAAGGCGCCCGGGGCTCGTCTGGTTCCTGCATGGTCACTCCTTGCCGGCCATCACGCCGCGGTCCATATCCCCCCAACTCTAGCGCACCCGCCCGACGCGGCTAGCCAGCATCATCGAGAGATCCATGGCCCTTCCCCTCATGCCCAAGGCCACAGCGGTGTGGCTGATCGAGAAGACCGCACTCACGTTCACGCAAATCGCCGAGTTCTGCGGCATGCACCCGCTTGAGGTGCAGGCCATCGCGGACGGCGAGGTCGCCCAGGGAATCGTCGGCTACGACCCGGTGGCCAACCACCAGGTCACCCTGGAGGAGATCCACCGCTGCGAGGCGGATCCGAACGCGCGGCTCAAGCTGCTGCCGCCCGCGAACCCGCTGCCGAAGAAAGCGCGCGGCGGCCGCTACACGCCCGTAGCCAAGCGCAACGACCGGCCGGACGCGATCGCTTACCTGCTCCGCAACTTCCCGCAGCTCGGCGAGGCGCAGATCGTCAAGCTGCTCGGCACCACCAAGGAGACAATCCAGAAGGTGCGCGAGCGGAGCCACTGGAACAGCGTCAACATCAAGCCGCGCGACCCGGTGATCCTCGGCCTGTGCAGCCAGACGGACCTCAACGCCCAAGTCGGCATCGCGAACGAGCGCCTCACGCGCGAGGGACACGCCGTGCCGCCGGCCCCGCCGCCCGAGGCCTACTCTGGGGCGGACGAGGCAGCGTAAGCGAGATCGCTCGCGCGGACGCGGCGCGGGATCAATCGTTCTCGCGCAGCCGTTCCATCTCTTCCTTCACGCGCAGCTTCTCCCGCTTGAGCTGGGACAGCGCCTGCGGGTCGGGCTGCGGGCGCCCGTCCTCGTCGGCGATGCGCGACTCCAAGGCCGCGTGGCGGCTCTTGAGGCTCTCGATGCGGGACTGCAGGTTCATGGGACCTCCTCGCGAGGGACGACGCAACTCTTGCCGCGCATCTGTAACATAGCGCCGCCCGGCCCTCGGTTCCACGCAAAACCGAGCAAACCGCCGCAAGCGGGGAGCAAGCGCGCGTGACGGACGGCGAGGCGGCGTGGTATGCCCAGCCATGCTTACGGATCGCGACTCTCTGCTGAGACGGTTACATGAGTTGCGCAGCGAGCACCGCGATCTCGACACGGTGATACACCGTCTCAGCGAGGCCGGCGCGGACCAGCTTCAGATGCAGCGGCTCAAGAAGCGCAAGCTGCTGCTCAAGGATGAGATTGCCTGGCTGGAGAACCGGCTCATCCCGGACAACATAGCGTGAGTCCGATCTTATGAGGCCTACCCCATGAACCCGGGCGACAGCCTCGGGGAGCCGCTCGTCGGCGTCATCATGGGCAGCCAGAGCGATTGGGAGACGATGCGCCACGCCGCTTCCGTGCTGGAAGCGCTGCAGATCGCCTACGAGGCCCGGATCGTCTCGGCGCATCGCACGCCGGACCGGCTGCGCGCGTATGCCATGGGCGGGCGCGCGCGCGGGCTGCGCTGCATCGTGGCGGGCGCTGGCGGGGCGGCGCACCTGCCCGGCATGTGCGCCGCGTGGACGGCGCTGCCGGTGCTCGGCGTTCCGGTCGAGAGCCGGGCGCTGTCGGGCATGGACAGCCTGCTCAGCATTGCGCAGATGCCGGCGGGCGTGCCGGTCGGGACGCTCGCGATCGGGCGCGCGGGGGCAGTCAACGCCGGGCTGCTGGCCGCGGCGATCGTGGCGCTGGGCGACGACGCGCTGGCCGCGCGGCTCGAGGCTTACCGGGCGGCGCAGACCGCGGCAGTCGCGGAAATACCGGAGGGTTGACAATGGTTTGCCTCCGTCCCTGCTGCTAGTGGCGTAGCTTCTGGAAGGCGACGATAGGAGCGCGATGTTGCGGGACGACCTCGCACTGCTGCACGGCCAGAAGCGCGTCCTAGAGATGGTCGCGACCGGCGCCGCGCTGCCCGCCATCCTCACCGAGCTGATCGCGTTCATCGAGACCCAAGAACAAGGGGTGCGCTGCGGCATCCTGATCGTGGCCGAGGACGGCAAGCACTTCCGCCGGGGCCGCGGCCCCAACCTCCCCGAAGCCTACCACGCCGCGCTCGACAGCGTGCCGATCGCGCCGCCTTACGGCGGCGCGTGCGTCGAGGCTGCGCATGCGGGCATCCCGGTCGTCTTGCCGGACATCGCGAATGACCGCCGCTACACCGCCAGGTGGCGCGACCTGATGGCCTCGCTCGGCTTCGCCGCGGTGCGCTCGACTCCGGTGCGCGGCTCGGACAACCGGGTGCTGGCCGCCTTCGCCATGTATTACGACCGGCCCTGCGACCCGCATCCGGCGAACCCGCAGCTGATCGAGATCGCCACCCACCTCACCGCAATCGCGCTGGAGCGCGCGCGGGAGAAGGAAGAGGCAGCGGTGCGCGACGCCCGCCTGTGCGCCAACGCCGAGACCTTTCACGGCCTCGTCCAGAGCGCGCCTTTTGGGATCTGTGTTGTGGACGCTGATTTCTGCGTCGCGCAAGCCAGCCAGAGCGCGCGCAGGACGTTCGGAACTCGCCTCGCTGATCGGCACCGATCTCGCTGTCGCGCTCCGGACCATCTGGCCAGAGCCGTTCGCCAGCGAAGTCATCGGCCGTTTCCGGCACACACTCGCTGCGGGCGAACCCTACGTCGCGACGGACACCATCGAGCAGCGCGCCGACCGCGACGAGGTCGAGGCCTACGATTGGCGGATCGAGCGGATCGCCATGCCGGACGGCCGATTCGGCGTCGTCTGCTACTTCTACGACCTGTCAGAGCGCCAGCGGATGGAGGCCGAGCTGCGCGCGAGCGAGGCCCGCTTCGCGGCGCTGTTCGAGCAGGCTCCGACTTTCATGGCGATGCTTCGCGGTCCCGACCACGTCATCGAGATCGCCAACCCCGGCTACCGCAAGCTGGTCGGCCATCGCGAGGTCATCGGCCGCACGGTCGCAGACGCGCTCCCGGACGCGGTCGCGCAAGGCTACCTCGAGTTGCTCGACCGCGCGTATCGCACCGGCGAGGCCTATTCCGCGCGCGGCGCCAAGTATGCGACGCAGTCCACGCCTGGCAGCCCGATCGATGAACGCTGCGTTGATTTCGTCTATCAGCCGATCACCGACCGGTCGGGCGCGGTCTCCGGCATCCTCGTCGAAGGCTTCGACGTCACCGACCGGATCGAGGCCGAGGCGGCGCTGCGTGAGAGCGGGGCGCGCTTTCGCGCGGCCGTTTGATCACCTCGCCCGCATGGTGGAGGACGCGGCCGAGCGCGGCGCCTCCGTCACGCGGCGCCTGCTCTCCTTCGCCCGGCGCGGAGAGCTCCGTGCCGAGGCGGTGGACGCAGCGGCCCTGCTTGCCGACTTGCACGAGGTCCTGGCGCACACGCTAGGTGTCGGAATCAACGTCCGGATGGAGGCGACGTCGCCGGGTCTATCGCCGCTGCTGGCCGACAAGGGACAGCTCGAGACCGTGCTGGTCAACCTCGCCACGAACGCGCGCGACGCGATGCCGCGGGGCGGCACCCTGACCCTCTCCGCCGCGGAGGACGTGATCGAGCGGTCAGGCGAGGCGCACGGGACGGCCGACCTGCCGCCGCCGGGCCGCTATGTCAGGCTCGCCCTGTCCGACACGGGCGAGGGCATGGCGGCGGAGGTCCTCGCGCGGGCGTCCGAGCCGTTCTTCACGACCAAGCCGCACGGCAAGGGCACCGGGCTGGGCCTCGCGATGGCGCGGGGCTTCGCCGAGCAGTCCGGGGGCGCGCTCGCGATCCGCAGCATGCCAGGGGCGGGTACGACGGTCACGATCTGGCTCCCTGCGGCCGAGGCGGGCGCTGCGGCGCCGGGCGCGGCCGGACGGTCCGCCGCCGACGGAGACGCCTTGCGGGCAGCGTCGCCACCGCGGGTCTTGGTGGTGGACGACGAGGCGCTCGTGCGCGAGGTGCTGGCAAAAGGTTTAGAGGAGCACGGCTACGACGCGCTGCGCGCGAGCGGCGCAGACGCGGCGCTGGCGATGCTGGACGCGGGTGCCACGGTGGACGTGCTGCTGACCGACTACGCGATGCCCGGAACGGACGGGCTGACCCTCATCGAGCAGGCCCGGCGCCGCCGCCCCGGCCTCCCCGCCGTATTGCTGACTGGCAACGCCGGCGGCCAGGTCGAAGCCAAGCTCTCGGTGGGCGGGGTTGCAGGCGGGGTGTTCAGCCTACTGCGCAAGCCGGTGGGGGCTGACCTGCTCGCCGAGCGCATCCGGCTTCTGCTGGAAGAGACCGAGGCCGAGCCCTGACCGGCGGCGTGCCTGCATTGCCGCGCGGCCGGACGCCTGCTTGCAAGAACGGAACGCCTCGCTACCCTTGCCTCATGCCTTGCACCGCATACCCCATCCCCGCCCTCGTGGTATCGGTGCATTGACCGGGACCGCCCTGACGCCGCTGCCGCCGCTCAGTACGATCGGCATCATCGGCGGCGGGCAGCTCGGCCGGATGTCGGCGATGGCAGCGGCGCGGCTCGGCTATCGCTGCCACGCGTTCACGGACGAGCCGGACAGCCCGGCGGCCCAGGTCTGCGCCGCCCACACGCTCGGCGACTACGAGGACCCGGCGGCGCTGCGCCGCTTCGCTGCCTCCGTAGACGTGATCACGTTCGAGTTCGAGAACGTCAGCGCCGAGGGCCTCGACCTGCTCGCCAGCCTGCAACTCGTCCGTCCCTCCCCCGCCGTGCTGCGGATCAGCCAGGATCGGGTCGCGGAGAAAGGCTTCCTCAACGGCGCCGGCGTCGGGACCGCACCCTGGCTGGCCGTGAACAGCCCCGCCGAGCTGCGCCATGCCACGGCCCGGCTCGGCTTTCCCAGCCTGCTCAAGACAACCCGTCTCGGCTACGACGGCAAAGGCCAGGCGCTGCTGCGCTCAGCCGCCGATCTCGACGCCGCCTGGGAAGCGCTGGAGCCGAAGCCGCTGATCCTGGAAGGCTTCGTGGACTTCGCCTGCGAGGTGAGCGCCATCGTCGCCCGCGGCGCGGACGGGCAAGGGAGCGTGTTCGACCTCGCCGAGAACCGGCACCGGGACGGCATCCTGGATCTCTCGCTGGCGCCCGCCCGCATCGCCCCGGCCGCGACGCGTGCGGCGTGGGACCTCGCGTGGAGCGTGGCGGAGGCGCTCGACCTCGTAGGGCTGCTTGCCGTCGAGATGTTCGTCACGGAGGACGGAAGGGTGCTCGCCAACGAGATCGCGCCGCGGCCGCACAACAGCGGGCACTGGACGCTCGACGCTTGCCCGGCGAGCCAGTTCGAGCTGCACGTCCGCGCCGTCGCCGGCCTGCCTCTGCCGCCCGCGACCCGGCACAGCGACGCCGCGATGAAGAACCTGGTCGGCCCGGAGGACGTGGCCTTGTGGCCCGAGATCCTGGCAACGCCGGGCCTGATCCCGCACCTCTACGGCAAGGTGGAAGCCAGGCCCGGCCGAAAGATGGGGCACGTCACGACCCTGTTCCCGCTCGACACCTTGCCGGACGACGAGGGCATCCGGCGCGCGCTAGGGTGCGTGGCGCCATCCTAAGGTCGCTCTTAGGTTATTGACAGAGAATGGCAAGCATTGCCATACGAGACCGTGGAGAGTCTGTCATGGCGACCATGAACGTGTCACTGCCCGATCCCATGAAGGATTGGGTCGAGGCACAAGCCCGCACCGGCCGCTACAGCAATGCAAGCGACTATGTGCGCGACCTAATCCGCGGGGATCAGGAGCGGGCTGCCAAGATCGCGCATCTGCAACGGCTGGTAACGGACGCCCTGGAAAGCGGCGTCAGCACTCAGTCCATGCGCGATATCGAGGAGGCCGCGCGGCGGGAAGCTGGGGCTGATCCTGGCGGACATGCCCTATAAGGCTTGCCAGCTGCCCTAAATACCAACGCCCGCTCGACACCTTGCCGGACGACGAGGGCATCCGGCGTGCGCGGCGCCGGTGCAGACCTGGCGGCCTAACGGACAGTTCTCATATCGACCGCCCACTCACCCCTTGACCCGGCAGGCGACAAACTCCCCTATCCTCCCCGATGTCCTCCAGCCCCGCCCTCTCCGAGCCGGCCGACCACGCTACCCAGCGTGACGAGGACGCCCAGTATTACCGCGAGATCCTGCACGAGCTGATCGAGATCGGCGCCGACCTCGCCCGCACCCTCCACCGCCAGGCCACCGCACAGCCCGGTGCAGCCCCCGACCCCGAGAAAGCTAGCCAGCCCACCCCAGCCTCCGACCCCAGCATCGCCTTCGACCGCATCGCCCGCAGCATCCGCCGCACCATCGCCCTCGCCCGCACGATCACCGACCCCGCCCAGCCCCGCCCGGCCGCGCACGCCGCCGAGCGCCGCCGCTTCGCGCGCAAGCAGATCATCCGCTCAGTCGAGGACGCCATCCAGCGCGACGCGCACGGCTCCGAGGCGGAGGCGCTGCACGCCGAGCTCTACGAGCGCCTGGAGACGATGGACCTCGACGACGACCTCGACAATCTGCCCATTGCCGAGATCATTGCTGCGATCCGCCGCGACCTCGGCATCGCCGCCCACCTTCCCGGCACCCACCCCTGGACGCGGCGCCGGCCCGCGGACGTGCGCGCGCTCTGCGCTCGCGCAGCAGGGCCCCGGACAACCCAACCCAGGCCCGGCTACCCGCGCCCTCCCGCACCACCCCCGCGCGCCCGGCCCGGCACCGGCCCGCCGAGACCCTGATCCGGGTCTGCGCCCACCACGGCTAGCGGCCGGACCAAGTAGCGTTCAGGGCGTTTGCTGTCACACCCGGTGCGGCGGTATCCAACGGCCGAACCGGTTGTAGTGGCCGGGCACCCAGCGCACGTAGGGCCGCGGGACGTAGCGCGGCGGCGGCGCGTAAACCACCGGGGGTGGTGGAGCATACACGACCGGCGGTGCGGCCACGACGACGGCAGGCCCGCGCCACCAGGCGTGCGCGGCGGTCGGGGTCAGGGCCGGGAGCGCCGCCGCGGCGCAGAGCGCGGCGCCGGCTGCCCATCGCTTGAGCGCCAATGAGTTCAGGTGCAGCATGTTCCAACTCCTCTCGTCATCAATAACGGTAATAGTGATACGGTCGGTAGTAAGGTCCCCAAGCCGGCTCAATGATGCAGCCCCCTAGAGCGAGCATCACCGAAATTGCGACAATCACACGAAGCACGTGACCGGTTCTCCTGGCTCCGGATGAGGCGCCAGCAAGCGCGCAGACTTGGTGCTCATGGGTCATCTACGAGTCCTTTCGCCTCCGAGAGCGGCACATCTGCCGTCCTCGGTAGCTAGTCCCAGTATCGGGCGAGTCCACGGCGGGTTGGGAAACGAAGTGTAACGCTTCGTCTCTCGACCCAGAGGCGAGGAGTGCAGCGCCTAGCGCTTGAGCGTTACCGCTTCGAGCCGCGTCTGCACGCTGCGCCCGCTCTCCCAGCTGTTCGCCCCCGGCTGCACGTGGGGCATCGGGATACCCGCCCGGTCCTCCCGGCGCTGCCGCCAGGAGATGCCGAGCCGGCGGTCGCGGGCGTCCACCATCGCTTCGTGCGACTGGCCATCGGCGGTGAAGCCCATCATCAGCTGCGGGATGCCGTAGGGGAAATCGTCGCGGTCAACCTGCCAGGTGTGGAACGTCTTGCCGTAGGTCGAGGCAAGGTCGGCGAAGTAGGCGCGCTCGGCCAGCTCGGGGATGCCGGGCGCCACGAGCTGGCCGGACTTCACCTCGTAATGATGGCTGTGCCAGAGCCGCTTCTCGTCCTCGGGAAGGCGGCGGAAGCGCTCCTCGCTGACGATATACTCGATGCCGATCAGGCGCGCCCCCGGCTGGTTGGAATCGTAGATCACGCACTGGTGCATGTCGTGGACGAGATGGGTGCAGAAATGGTGCGCCTCGACCTGGCGGCCCATGTCGTCGGCGTAGAAATGGAAACCGTTCGTGCCATGGCGTGAGCCTCGCAGCGTAGTCGCGCTTAACGCTCGGCGCGGCGCGCGTTGCCGCGAGGCGCTGCAAGGTCGCGTGAAGGTGCGCCGCCTTGCCCGGTACTGCCGCCGGGTGTCAAAACGGCTGCTCCCGACGAGCGCGCGAGGACTGGCATGGCTAAGATCAAGGTGGAAACCCCCGTCGTCGAGCTGGACGGCGACGAGATGACCCGCATCATCTGGGGTTTCATCAAGGACAAGCTGATCCTGCCGTACCTCGATATCGACCTGAAATACTATGATCTCGGCATCGAGTATCGGGACCAGACGGACGACAGGGTCACGGTCGAGGCGGCGCAGGCGATCAAGCAATACGGCGTCGGCGTGAAGTGCGCGACGATCACGCCGGACGAGGCGCGGGTGCGGGAGTTCGGCCTCAAGAAGATGTGGCGCAGCCCGAACGGCACGATCCGCAACATCCTCGACGGCACGATCTTCCGCGAGCCGATCATCTGCCGGAACGTCCCCCGGCTCGTGCCGCACTGGACGCAGCCTATCGTGATCGGCCGCCACGCCTACGGCGACATCTACCGCGCCGCGGAGATCAGGATTCCCGGGCCGGGCCGCGTCCGGATCGTCTATGAACCGGACGAGGAAGACGCGCCCGCGCAGATCCTCCGGGTGCACGAGTTCAAGGGGCGCGGCGTGGCGCTCGGCATGTTCAACACCCGCGAATCCATCGAGGGCTTCGCCCGCGCCAGCTTCAACTACGGCCTCGCCCGCAAGTATCCGGTCTATCTCTCGACCAAGAACACGATCCTCAAGACCTATGACGGCATGTTCAAGGACGTGTTCCAGGAGGTCTTCGATGCAGATTTCAAGAAGGAGTTCGACGCGGCCGGGCTGACCTACGAGCACCGCTTGATCGACGACATGGTGGCAAGCGCGCTCAAGTGGAGCGGCGGCTACATATGGGCCTGCAAAAACTACGACGGCGACGTGGAGAGCGACATCGTGGCCCAGGGCTTCGGCTCGCTCGGGTTGATGACCAGCGTGCTGATGAGCCCCGACGGCAGGACGGTGGAGAGCGAGGCGGCGCACGGCACCGTCACCCGGCACTATCGCGAGCACCAGAAGGGCCGCGAGACCAGCACGAACCCGATCGCCTCGATCTTTGCCTGGACCCGCGGCCTCGCCTATCGCGGCCGCTTCGACGACACGCCCGAGGTCACGCGCTTCGCCGAGACCTTGGAGCGGGTCTGCGTCGAGACGGTCGAGAGCGGCGCCATGACTAAGGACCTGGCGCTCCTGATCGGGCGTGACCAGCCCTGGCTCAACACGCAGGACTTCCTCGCCAGGATAGACGAGAACCTGCACGCCACGATGGCCGTTGCATGACCCGGCTCGACCAGCTCCCCCGGCGCGGCGTGCTGGCGGGCGGTCTCGTCGCCGGGTTCACGATGGCGACTGAGCGCGTGCTCGCCCAGGCGATCCACACCGGCACCGAGGGGCTGGACGCGGGTGAAGCGGAGATTCCCACGTCGGACGGACATATCCCCGCCTACTACGCGCGGCCGAAGGGCGACCGGCTGGTCCCGGTCGTGGTGGTGATCGAGGAGATCTTCGGCGTCCACGAGTATATCCGCGACGTGTGCCGCCGCCTCGCCCACGAGGGGTATCTCGCGGTCGCGCCCGAGCTCTACGCGCGCATTGCCGACCTCTCGACCATGACCGACGCGCGGCAGATCGTGCGCGACGTGATCAGTAAGGCGCCGGACCAGCGGATGCTGCTCGACCTGGACAGCGCCGCCGCCTGGGCAACCACCCGGGCGGGCGATCCGGGGCGGATCGGCGTCACCGGGTTCTGCCGCGGTGGGCGCGACACTTGGCTCTTCGCCGCCCACAACCCGGCGCTCAAGGCGGCCGTCGCCTGGTATGGCCCGCTCGGCGGCGGCACGAGCGCGATCCAGCCGCAGACGCCGCTCGACCTGGTAGCGGACCTTCGCTGTCCGCTCCTCGGCCTCTATGCCGGGCAGGACCCGAGCAGCAGCCCGGCGCAGATCAAGGAGGCGGAGGAGAAGGCGCGGGCCGCCGGGCGGACCGTGGAATTCGTCGTCTATCCCGACGCGCCACACGGCTTCCACGCCGACTACCGCCCGAGCTATCGGGCGGCGGACGCGCGGGACGGATGGGCGCGGATGCTGGCGTGGTTCCGGAAGATGGAGTCTAGGTCTCAGGCCAGAACGCCTCGTCGAGAGCCTGCTCGAAGGTGTAGGGGCAGATCTGCGGAAAAGTGGCTTCCGGCAGGCCGGTCTCGCTTTGAGCGTCTCGGCGCGCATAACGGTAAGCCTTGCTCAAAGCGTCTGGGATCGCCGGCTTGAGACTTGAATTCTCCTCGATGTGCGAGGCTAGCTGATCGCGCTGATTGCTGATTCATGACGCTGAGGCGCCAGCTTTGACGGCGCAAGCTGGGCTGGAACTGCCATTTGAGCAGGTGCAACAGGATCCTGGCGAGCCGGCTCACCAGCTCGCTCTTCTGGCTGCGGCCCAAGCTCTCGATCTCCTCGGCGATGTTCTCGATATCCGCCTCGGTCAAGCGACCAGCGCGCAGCAGCCGGGCCTGCTCCATAGCCCAGCCGTAGAAGTCGGCGTCGTAGCCGGCAGCGTTGCCCATGCCTCTCCCCTCCGTGCTCACGGTGTGGACCCCGGCGACGCTGCCAGGCCCGACGGCGGAGGTGCCCGTGGCGGACCTACCCCGCGACCTCTCTCGCCGCCTCCGGAGCGGAGACGGCCGGTGCCGGGCGTCCCTCGCCCGCGATCATCTCCATGCGGCCGGTGATCTGGCCGCCATCCTCGACTTGCAGGCGGCGGCAGCGGGCCATGCCGAGCACGCGCCCGGTGCTGCGGATCATCAGACTGCCACGGGCCGTCAGCGTGCCGTCTATGGTGCCAGCGATCTCGGCGTCCTCCACCTCGACCTCGCCCTTGAACACGCCGCTCGGCGCGATGCTCAGCTCCGTGGCGTGGATCATGGTGGCCTCCACCGTGCCCTCGACAACGAGGCGCTCGGCGTCCTGCACCGTGCCCTGCACGGAGATGCCCCGGCCGACAACGAGGGTGCGGCTCTCGTCGGGGTCGCGGGCGGGGCGGCTCGGCCCGAGCGCCGGGCGGGGCGGCGTAGGCATCATGCTAGTCGGCGACGCGCCGGACTGGGCCGCACCGGGCTGGGGCGGCGTTGCAGGCGGGGCTGGGACAGGAAATGGCGGGCGACCCATGGCAGGTGTCTCCTTCAGCGGGGCTGGACGATAGGGCGGAACGCCGAGGCCGCTATTGGCCGGACGCGCTCCCGGGCGGGCGGTCTCTGGGTTTATTCCCGGCGTGGGTCCAGGGGACTCGCCGACGCCGCCCGGCCCGCCTTCGGGGTCGGCAAAGTCTTCCCCCCTGCGACGCTTGAACACGGCTCCTCCCCTGTCCGCTGAAGGCATGGCGGAGGTAACACGGCCGGACGCGCCGGCTCAAGCGGCGTAACGACGATTAAGGACGTGCACCATCACAGCCGCGCCGAGCACGGGGACGAACAGGTTGACCAGCGGCACCGACGCCGCCAGGGCGAGCAGCACGCCCGGCACGATGACGGCGAGCCGCTGGCGCGCGTAGAGCCGGCGCGCCTCGGCCCGGCCCATGCGCCGCATCGCGACCGCGACGAACAGCCCGCGCCCGATCGCCCAGCCGGCAACGAGCCAGCCGAGCGCCAAACCGAGCCCGGCACTGCTCAGCGCGAGCACCAGCCCGAGCAGGTTGAGCAGCAGCACTTGCAGCCCGAGCAGGACACCATCCCAGGCCTGCTCAGCCAGCGGTGCGCCCCGCGCGGGCGGCAGGCCGGGGTAGAAGCGGCGCTCGACTGCCGCCGCCACCTGCTCCGTGAACAGCGCCGCCATGGCGATGGCGAGGGGCACGAACAGCCACGTGGCCAGCACCAGCGCGCCCACGCTGCCGAGCGCCGCCGCGAGCCACGCGAGCCAGACGTGCTGCCCGGCGAGCGAGGCGAGCGCCCAACCACAGCCGACCGCGAGCAGCGCGAACAGCGCGCCCGCGAGCAGCACTCCCCGCGCCGTGACGCGCAGGAACACGGGGTCATCGAGCTGTGTCACGGCACGCGCGAGCGGTTCGAGCATGGCGGCTACATTGCGGTGCAGCAGGCCGGGTGCTAGGGCCTGCCTGTAACAGGAGAGACCCGCCGTGCACGACCCAAGGTTCCAGATCCTCGGCGTGGGCAACGCCATCGTGGACGTTGTGGCGCAGGGCAGCGAGGCGTTCCTGGGCGCACACGGGCTGGCCAAGGGCACGATGGCACTCATCGGCGACGACGACGCCGAGCGGCTCTACGCGGCGATGCCGCCGGGCCAGGAGAGCAGTGGCGGCTCGGCCGCGAACACCTGCGCCGTAGCCGCCGCCCTCGGCGCCCGCGTCGTCGTACCTGGGCAAGGTCGCGGACGACCAGCTCGGCCAGGTGTTCCGCCACGACATTGGGGCGACTGGTGTCCATTACCCAACCTCTCCGCTACGCGGCGGGGCTCCTACGGGGCGCTGCCTGATCCTGGTCACGCCGGACGGCCAGCGCACGATGAGCACGTATCTCGGCGCCGCCGTCGCCTTCGAGGAGGCGGACGTGGACGAGGCGCTGGTCGCGGACAGCGCCGTCACCTACCTCGAAGGCTACCTGTTCGACCCGCCGGCTGCCCAGGCAGCGTTCCGCCGGGCGGCGAGGGCGGCGCGCCGGGCAGGGCGGCAGGTGGCGCTCAGCCTCTCCGACCCGTTCTGCGTCGCCCGGCACCGCGCCGCGTTCCGGGACCTGCTGCGGGACGGCGTGGATCTCCTGTTCGCGAACGAGGCGGAGGTCACGAGCCTTTACGAGACGTCGAGCTTCGAAGAGGCGGCGTCACGCGCGGCTGCCGAGGTGCCGCTCTGCGCACTCACGCGGAGCGAGCAGGGGAGCGTGATCGTGCGCGGGACGGAGCAGCGGGTCCCGGTCGCGGCGGAGCCGACGCGGGTCGTGGATACGACGGGCGCAGGTGATGCCTACGCGGCCGGATTCCTCGCAGCCTATACGACGGCCCGGGACCTCGCGGCGTGCGGCCGCCTGGCGAGCCTCGCCGCTGCCGCAGCGATCGCCCAGCTCGGGGCGCGTCCCCTGGCCGGGCTACGCGAGATGGCGGCGCCGATCCTGGCTTGAACGCGCGTCCGCTGCGCCACAGCGGGTGATTTTCCCGGCTAGATTGCAACCAATCGCTCGCGCTGCCGTTCCCAGGGTGTGAAGCGCACGGTTCCGTGCGCGCAAGTCATGTTGACCCAAGGGGAACATAGATGCGTAAGTCCTTGCTGCTGATGTCCGCTGCGGCGCTGGCCTTGGCCGTGCCTGCGATGGCGCAGGATACCTCGTCGTCGTTCAAGAGCCCCCCGGCACCGAACTCGGGCCAGACGATGCCGGAGCCGACCAACAGCGCGCCGCCAGGGACGGCAACTTCGACGCGCGGCCAAGCGGGCAACATCGCCACCGAGCCGGGGACGGCACCGCAGCCCGGCACGGGCACGGCCGAAGGCGGCATGACGGGGATGCAGCCCATGCGGCACCCGCATCATCGCATGGGCATGATGCACCACAGGCGGATGAACCGCGAAGCCGGCGAGATCACCCATGAGACCGGCGCCGGCGCCGGCGAGCCGGAGAGCCGCCGCCCCAGCAACATCGACCGCGCCGATACGCGCAGCGACATCGCTCCGGCCCTGCCGATGCCGCCCGTGCGCGGCAACAGCCCGGACGCATATCTCGCTGCCGCCAACCGCGCGCTTGAACACCATCAGGGCGGCGAGGCGCAGGAGGCGCTGGAGCGTGCCGAGACCCGTCTGCTCGACCGCTCGGTGCCGGCCGGCCAGGGCAATATGCCCGAGCGCGACCCGCGCCTCACCCAGATTCACGACGCGCGCATGGCGCTCGCCAACCGTGACTGGAATGCCGCGCGTCAGAGCATCCAGCAGGCCATGAACATGGGCGGCGAGATGGGCATGCATCGCGGTACCATGGGACAGGGCCAGATGATGGGCCAGCCGGCGATGCAGCCCGGCATGATGGCCCCGTCTGGCACGATGGCGCCTCCACCCCCGCCCGGCACGATGCCACCGCCTCCGCCGCCTGCGAGCGGTGTTACGCAGTAGGATTGAGACGCCCCTCATCTGACGGCCGGATGCCCGTCCCGCGGCGACGCGGGGCGGGCATCCTTATTTCGAGCCTCGCGCGCAGGCTTCCGGCACCCTATCTGTGCACCGCACAACAGTTTGCGGACCCCAATGGACCTGCGCAACATCGCCATCATCGCTCACGTGGACCACGGCAAGACGACGCTCGTGGACAAGCTCCTGAGCCAGTCGGGGTCCTTCCGCGAGCACCAGCAGGTCGCCGAGCGCGCGCTCGACCGCAACGACCTGGAGCGCGAGCGCGGCATCACGATCCTCGCCAAGTGCACCAGCGTCATCTGGCGCGGAACGCGCATCAACATCGTGGACACGCCCGGCCACGCCGATTTCGGCGGCGAGGTCGAGCGCATCCTCGGCATGGTGGACGGCGCGGTCGTGCTCGTGGACGCCGCCGAGGGCGTGCTGCCCCAGACCAAGTTCGTCGTCGGCAAGGCGCTGGCCCGCGGCCTGCGCCCCATCGTCGTCGTCAACAAGGTTGACCGCTCGGACGCCCGGCCGGACGAGGTGCTGACCGAAGTGTTCGACCTGTTCGCCGCGCTCGGTGCGACCGACGAACAACTCGACTTTCCGGCGCTCTACGCCTCCGGCCGGCAAGGCTGGGCCGATGCGAGCCTGGACGGTCCGCGGCGCGACCTGTCCGCCCTGTTCGAGCTGATCCTGAGCCATGTGCCGGCGCCCCAGGTGGACCCCGAGGCGCCGTTCGCGATGATCGCGAGTATTCTGGACTACGATCCGTTCCTCGGCCGGGTGCTCACCGGCCGGGTCGAGCAGGGCCGGGCGCGGCTCAACATGCCGGTGAAGGCGATCCGCGCGGACGGAACGAGCGTTGAGGCCGGGCGCCTGACCAAGCTGCTCGCCTATCGCGGTCTGGACCGCGTGCCGGTCGAGGAGGCCGAGGCGGGCGACATCATCGCCGTCGCAGGTCTCGCGGAGGCCACGGTGCCGGACACGGTGGGCGCGCCGGAGCTGCAAGCGGCGCTGCCGGCCATTCCCGTGGACCCACCAACGCTGGCCATGCTGTTCCGCATCAACGACGGTCCGCTCGCCGGGCGCGAGGGCAAGAAGGTCACGAGTTCGGCAGATCAGGGACCGCCTCATGCGCGAGGCGGAGGGCAACGTCGCGATCCGCGTCTCGGACAGCGCGGAGACCGAGGCGTTCGAGGTTGCCGGGCGCGGCGAGCTGCAGCTCGGCGTGCTGATCGAGCAGATGCGTCGGGAGGGATACGAACTGGCCATCGGCCGCCCCCGCGTGCTGACCCGCCGCAACGAGGCGACGGGCGAGCGGGAGGAGCCGTTCGAGGACGTGCTCGTGGACGTGGACGAGGCGTTCGCGGGCGTCGTCGTCGAGCAGCTGAGCCAGCGCCGGGGCGTCATGCAGGACATGCGTCCCTCGGGCGGAGGCAAGGTGCGCCTCACCTTCCACATCCCAAGCCGCGGCCTGATCGGTTACCACGGCGAGTTCCTGACCGACACGCGTGGCTCGGGCGTGATGAACCGCCTGTTCTCGGGCTACGAGCCGTGGGCCGGCCCGATCGAGGGCCGCACCCGCGGCAGCCTCATCAGCAGCGAGAACGGCGCGACCGTGCACTACGCGCTCTTCTACCTGCAGGAGCGCGGCACCTTGTTCGTCGAGCCGGGCGAGAAATGCTATGTCGGCATGATCCTGGGCGAGCACAGCCGCGGGTCGGACCTGGAGGTCAACCCGATCAAAGAGAAGAAGCTGACCAACATCCGCGCCGCCGGCAAGGACGACGCGATGCTCCTCGTCCCGCCGCGGCGAATGAGCCTGGAGCAGGCGATCGCCTACATCGAGGAGGACGAGCTGGTGGAAGTGACACCCAGCGCCGTGCGGCTGCGCAAGCGCTACCTCGACCCGCACGAGCGCAAGCGGGTGGAGCGCCGTCGCGAGGATGCCGCGGCGTAGCGCCGCGCGACGGGACGGGCGCCAGTCACGGCCCGGGCCGGTCAGCATTCAGGCCGGCAGGCTCGGCGTGCGCTGGCCAGGGAGCTTTCTTGCTCGCCGAACGCTAGCGCGAGCAACACACTAAAGGCCCAGGGCCTCCCGCATCGAGTTGATAAGGGTGTCCAGCCCCGCCCCTTCCTGCGCGAGCACGGGGACAGCCAACCCGATTAGGATCGCTCCCCCCAGCCCGATCCGATACCAGCCGAATGGCGCGAAGCCGATGCGGCCGATCACCGCCGTCATCCAGCGCACCGCCCCCAGCGCCACCACGAAGGACATCGCGAACCCGACCGCGACCTGGCCGAGCACCGAAACGTTCAGCGTGGCACGGCTTTGCCACAGGCTGAAGACGGCGGCGGCCAGCATGGTCGGGATGGCGAGCATGAAGCTGAACTCCACCGCAGCGCGCCGCTCCATCCCGGCCAGCAGCGCCACGACGATCGTCGCGCCGCAGCGCGAGGTGCCCGGCACCATCGCCAACACCTGCCCGAAGCCGATCAGCACCGCCGTCGATTGGCGCATCTCCAGCACCGAGCGGATCAGGGGCACGGGGAGCGAGCGATCGACCGCGATAAGAATGACGCCGCCCAAGACCAGCGCGACCGCGACGACCAAGGAGCTGAAGAGCAGTTCCGTGATCGGCCTATACAGCAGGGCGCCGAACACCATCGCGGGCAATAAGGCGAGCAGGAGGTTCCTGGCGTAGCGGCGCGCGGGGGTACCCGCACCCAGCCGCGCACGGCGATACGCCACAGCACGTCGCGGAATAGCCAGACCATCGCCAAGATGGCGCCGAACTGGGTAGAGATCTCGAACACCTTGCCGGGCGGGCCGCGGAAATCGATTACCTCGCCGAGCAGGATCAGGTGGCCGGTGGAAGAGACCGGCAGGAACGCGGTCAGCCCCTCCAACGCGCCCATCAGGATGGCGGGGAGCAGCGTGGCGGCAAAATCGTGCACGTCCATGCGGCGTTCCTCCGGTATCGCTTTGCACGAAGGCCGCGCATCAGGATCAGTCGTGACCATCAGTGCAGCGAGCGGGCGCCCGCACCTTTCCGCCCGCTCAGACGCTGGTTAGGCCAAACGCCCGGTCCTTTCGCAAGTGCCCCCGTCTATGCCGGCCGAAGGGGGCGATGTTCAGGGCCAGACATCCGTGGGGTGCGCTCCGGCTCAGGCGTCGCGCTCTCTGCGCGAGGTGGGGTGCCGCCAGCCCGGCCCGCCGCGCTAGGCTCGACTTTCGCTCCGGCATTCGATCAAGATTGGCCCGGGCGCCCGGTAGTCCGCCGTCCTAAGCAGAAAACCGCCATGATCACGGGGTTGGATGGTAGCGGCGGGCGGATTTGAACCACCGACCAAGGGATTATGATTTCCTAGAGGCAACTTCCGCAGTCCTCCGCTCGCTTCCGCACAGCCCCGCGAACAAGAGGTTATTCGATAGGCTTAGCCCCTTTCCGATCCCGCTCGCCTCCGCTATGTTCCGTTCGTTCCCGGAGAGTGCGTCCGGTCAATGTCCGGTCAGCGGAGTCAAGGGATAGCGCGTGCGCGTGGCGTCAGAGGGGCCGGTCCGGATCACGAAGCTGACGATCGATGCAGCGTGGCGGCGGCGCGCGGCCGGACTGCGCTTGGTGATCCGTGACGCAGGATGCCCAGGTCTGGCTCTGGTCGTGAATCCCACGGGGATGACCTGGCGCCTGGATTGGAAGCCGCGCGGCGTGGACCCGGCAAGTGGGAAGAGGTGGCCCTCGCAATCGGTGACGATTGGAACCCCGGCAAGTCACTCCCCCGATGCTGCTCGGGACCGCGCGGGAGAGATGAAGGGGCAGGCCAAGGCAGGCGCTGACTTGGCAGCGGAACGCCGTCGAAAGCAGGCCGAGGCAAATGAGCACCGTGCATCCAGGATCGGACGGCTACTGGAAGCCTATGCCGACGCACTGCCTCGCCGCCCCAAGCTGCGCGGCACCGGCCGAATGAGCCCTGCCAGCGCCAGCGCCGAGTTCGCGCACGTCCGCGCCGCAATCACCGCGATAGGTGCTCAAGACAGGCCGGTTGCGGAGATATCCGTGCAGGACGTGGCCCGGCTGCTGACGACGCGCGCCGGGCAGCCCGCTACAGCGCGCAAGCACTTCGGCGCACTGAGCCGCTTCCTCGATTGGTGCGTCGATCAAGGCCACCTCGCGGTCAATCCCTGTGTTCTCCTATCGAAGTCCCGCCGGCCGAGGCCAGTCCCGTCACGGGGGAACTGCCCGTCCCTCGCGGATCTGGCTCGGCTGTGGCATGGGGCGGTCGAGCTGAGCGACGCTAAGCGGGATCTTGTGCGCTTCCTGATCGCGGTGCCATGCCGATTGCGGGAGGCGACCCGCCTCGACTGGTCGCATCTCGACCTCGGCCGCCGGCAGTGGACGATGCCCGGCGCACTGACGAAGAATTGCGAGGCGCACCGCATTCATCTTCACCCCTTGGTGCTGGAGCTGCTGCGCGCGCGATACACATCGGCGCAGAAGCCAACAGCGGGCCTGGTGTTCCCAAGCCCGCGTGCCGGCAACCCCATCGAGACGTTCACCGCGATCAAGCGTGCGCTGAGCGAGGCCACGGTAGGCAGGCGGGAAGGCGACACAGCCGGTGCTAGCGGGCTGACTGGCTGGACCTTCCACGATTTCCGGCGCGCTTTCGCGAGCGCGTGCGCGGAGGGTGGCGTGCACGAAGCCGTGGCGGATGCGGTGTTGTCGCATCGCCAGGCCGCGACCCGCGGAGGCGTGCTCGGCGTCTACCAGCGCGCCAGCCGCTGGCCTGAGCAGGTTCGGGCCATGCAGGTTTGGGGCGAGATGCTGGCCGCGGCACTCGCGTCGCCGCCAAAGAGAGGAGCCGCGGCAGACAACGTCATCATGCTGCCTGACGCCGCGATCGGTTCGAGGGTTTAGATGGCTTCGCACTATAGGCGCGTTCGCCCCGAACAGGGCGAGGTTCGGGCTAACGCGCCGGAGCAGCGGCCGCGGCCTAAAGGCACGATTCCTTCCTTCCCGGCGCCCCGATGCTATCGACTCCCGTTGTTCACGGAAGTCGATTGGGTAGCACTTGAAGCCGTAGGCAGGCCCGCTACTCAGCCGACTAACAGACCCGCTTCGGACAGAGAGCAGGAGCTGATCAGTGGGTTCGCGCAGTTCGACGACCCTGAACGGCGACGCGCAGAGGTGGCGTGGCGGCTCAATCACGCCTTTGAGGAGGCCTTGTGGCACGCCGCGCACGACGCGGCCGTGCCCAGGCCGAGCGTTCACGCCGACCAGTTCAGCGCCGTCGCGAAGAAGGCTGTCGAGTTGCTGCATCTGCTCCGTCTCGATGAGCGAGGCGAACCAGCGGATCGCTTGGGCGCAGCGCAGCATTCGACCGTTAGCAATCCATGCTACCTCTGGTTCATGCGCGGTGTGCAACTGCCGCCCTGGCCCATGCGGGACGAGACGGACGAGCGGCGCGCGGCGCGGCTGGCCGAGTCGGAGCCGTTCTGGCGCACGGCTGAGCTCGCGCAGCGATTACTTCCGCCTGGGGTGGCTCCGCCCCGCCCGAATGACGTCCTCGGGGAGATACTGGACGTCACGGAGGCCTCACTGAACTCCGAGGAGCGGGCAATGGAGGTCGCCCATTGGCGGATCGAAGAGGCCGCAAAGGCCGTACCGGTCGCGCTGGCATTGCTCGCGCGGCTGGCCGAGGGAGCGGCCGCTGCGCCAGTCATGCCGAGCGCCTCGCCCGAGTTCGACGACACGTTCCGCAGACTACTTTTTGTCCAGCTCGCAGGTATCTACGCCGCCATGTTCGACACCGCACCGGTATGTTGGCTGGGGCGGCACGAGGCAGAAAATGTAGGGCCGGCTGCCAAGTGGGCCAACTTCGTCGTCCGCATTGCCGACGTGCGCGCACCTAGGCACCTGCTGCCGAACGGGATCCGCTACCATGACGAGGGACAGAGGAAGCGCGCGCTAGGCGCGATCAACCACCTAGCCGGGTCCAAGTTGTCCACCTTCGCGCACCGGATGGAACAGGCCTGGCAGTACCACCTGGAACGAGACTTGGCCGGGGAGCGTAGTCGCGCGAGTTCGCGCGAGTAGGCTCCGTGAACGCGGCAGCACGTTGCTGCACACAGGCTCCCGTTACTCACCGTTGGGAGCCTTCCGATGCCGAGGCGGCACACTCTTCTAGCCACCGCTTCCTTGCCTGCCAGTCCCGATCTTGGCGCACTGCCGGTACGTGTTGACCGCCAGACCGGCGCCACACTGCTGGCCCGCTACTTCTTCCCGTGTAGCCCGAGGACTCTGGAAGCTTGGCCGATCCGCTGGCGCCGCGTGAACGGCCGTGCCCTGGCGGAGACCGCAGAGCTGTTCGCATTGGCCCGTGCCAAGCTGGACGAAGCGCCCGTCATCCAGGGCGGACGCAAGCAGGCCGCATAAACAGAAAAAGCCCGCGCGCGGACGGCGCACGAGCTTTCCCCGGTGTCTGTGTAAGCGGCGTCGAACACCGCTCTCATACCTGACACGACACCGGGTTTCAACCGCCGTTCCGAGCCGGGCAGCTACGAAAGGCTGCACGATGCACCCCTTTTCCCTTCTGGACCGCGCCAGACTGCAACGCGGATCGGAACACTTACACAAGCTGGGTCCCCGCGCGACGGCCGAGCTGTTGGCCGAGGTCGCATCCCGGATCGGTGGTGGCCCCGCGATCCTCGTTGCACTCGCCGAGTGGGAGCGGCTGACGCCAGGCCAGGTCCGGGCCGTGAAAGCAGACGGCTTCCCGCCGCGGCTGCGCGCCGCGCCCGCCGAGCTGCGGAGGGTCGCGCGATGAAGCCAATCCCCTCATGGACGCTCGGCGACGCGATAGAAGGGTGCCCGTTTCGCAGCCTTCTCGCGATTGGGTTGACCGAAGCGCAGATCATGTCCCGCCGACCGGGCGCCGCCTATGCGGCACCGGAGATGGCGCCGGGCGATCCGTCGCCGGAGCTTCTGGCCGAGCTGGCGGACACGCTCCGCCGCGGCGAGACGGTGCTGATCCTGGCGCGCGACCGGGCACATCGCGACCGCATGAAGTCGCTGCTGCTGGCGCTCGTTGGTGCCGTTCCTGGGGGTCGCGCATGACCGCCCTCCTGTCCAGCACCGAACGCGAGCGGCTGGTCAAGCTGCTAGGAATGCTGGGCAGCGCCCACGACGGCGAGCGCGCCAGCGCCGGGCTGCTCGCCTCCCGATTGCTGCGGGATCGGGGGCTGACCTGGGATCAGGTCGTCGGCAATGCATCGCCGGTCGCGCCACGCCTGCAGGCGCCCTCCTGGCCAGCCGCCACCTCGACCTGTCCGACCTCGCGGTTGGGTGAGATGCAGCTCGTGCTCGCCAACCTGGCCTTGCTCAACGAGTGGGAGCGAAACTTCGTTCGCTCCGTAGCACAGCGCCCGTGCTGGTCGCCGAAGCAGACGGCACGGTTCGACGAGGTCGTGGGCAAGGTGCGAGCCAGATCGGCAGGAGGGCGGCCATGAACCGTGCCCCCGCGTCCAAGCGGTTCTCCTTGCGACCTAAACCATCCAGCAGCATATTTGCTTGCCCTCCGGAGATCGGGAGGGCGGCCCCGGCTGGCGCTTGCGACGCCGAACCGGGACCTAACCAGGCTGATGACAAGGCATCAGGCATGGCTGACAGGCAGCGTATCCCGCACGTCGGGCAGACGTGCAACAGCATTGCCGCACCCTCAATGCGAGGGGCGGCCCGGTGAACGCCGCACCTAACCTGCGCCTCGCGGCAGCGGCGGCCGTGAGGGCGGAACTGCATGATGCCGGCTATCTTCCCGTAGCGCTATACAGCTACGACTGCCGGCATCACTGGCTCAAGCCTGAAGACCCTGGGAAGCGCCCCAAGGGCGATCGGTGGGAGGAACGCGCGCGGCAGGACCCGCCAGAGGCGGCCGTTGCGCCGCCCGAGCTGGACGCGCTGGAAACAGGCATTCTGGCCGACGGGCTGCGGATCTTCGACCTGGACGTGAATGACGCCACAGCGGTCGCGCAGCTCCGCGCGGTGGCCATCAAACACGGCGGCGAGACTGTGGTTCGGTGGCGGGAGAACTCCCCTCGGATCGCTATGGTCTATAGGGCGGCCGAAGGGGAGCCGCTGAAACAGACCCTCGCTGGCGGTAAGTGGGAAGATCGAAGTGCTGGGCTGCGGGCAGCAGCTTGCGGCTTTCGGGAAGCATCCGAGCGGAGCCGACCTGCGGTGGGCACCAGAGGCCCCAACGTCGGTCCCACGCCACACACTTCCTGCGCTCACCGAGGCGCAGGTTACGGCCATCCTTGCAGAGGCAGCGCCCATCATCGGTGCGACGGAACAGGACGCGCGCGCCGCCACCGAGCACGGCAGCTGCCGCACACGCCCAGCGTCCTCGGACCGAGCGCGGACCCGCTCGACGTGACTGCGGCACTCGCCGTGATCCCCAATGATGGAGCGCCGGATTGGGAGTGGTGGAACAAGATCGGGATGGCGACCTACGCGGCCACTGGCGGCAGCCTGGTCGGGTTCGCGGCGTGGATGGCCTGGAGCGAGCGCAATCCGGCGCACGACCCGGCTCTCTGCCAGGAGCGCTGGGACCATTACCCGAAGGCCGAGCCGAGCAGCATCGGCGCGGGCACGCTGTTCCACATGGCGCGCGAGGCACGGCCGGAATGGGTAAAGCCGACCGATCTGAACGGCGGCCCGGCCGCCACTTTCATCGAGCGGGCCAGGAAGGCTGGACGGCGGCCCAGCGAGGACGGCGATACGCCGCACGGCGACACTGCCGGACCGGCCAGCGGCACAGCGCCGCCCGAAGAGGACATCAACGCGCAGGAGGAGGTCCAGGACCTCTGCAATCGTATCGAGGAGAGGTGCGCGTCCAACAAGACCCTCGCCAAACGGTGGCGAGGCGACTGGTCCGGCCTGACCAGCAACGCGCCGAGCCATCGCGCCTTCGCGCTGGTCGCAGCCCTTAAGCGTGCCGGGTTCGACTTCGGGAAGCAAGCGTCGCGGTGCGACTGCACCGTGACCTTGCCGAATGGGCACAGGCGAACGGTGCTCGCGAGCTGAGCCGCATCTGGCGCGCGCTCCTCAAGCGTGATGCCGAGCAGGGGGCTCAGCAGGAGGAGAACGGCGAACTCAGCTACGACGAGCGGATAAACGCCACCATCGACAGCGTCGTCGCCACCTTCAACGAGCGCTATCTCGTGGTCAACGAAGCGGGGAAGGCTATCGTCTATCAGCCCGGCGTTGATCCCATCCTGCATCGCCGCCGCTTCGACCGGCTGAGCTTCCAGGATCTGCGGGCGCTCTACCTGAACGATCAGATCGAGACCGGCATCAGCAAGAAGACCGGCGAGCCCGAGTTCAAGTCGGTTGCCGTCGTCTGGCTCGGTCACCCGAGGCGGCGGCAGTTCATCCACGGTGTGGAGTTCAATCCTACGCGCAAGGGGTCGCGGGAAGGCGTGCTCAATCTATGGGAAGGGTTCGCCGTCGAGCCAAAGCCGGGCGACTGGTCCCTGCTACGCGAGCACATCCGCACGGTCATCTGCAGCGGCGACCAGGAGCACTTCGATTACCTGCTGAACTGGATGGCTCGCATGGTTCAGCACCCGGCCGAGCAGGGCGAGGTCGCCGTGGTGCTCAAGGGCGGCGAAGGCAGCGGCAAGGGCACGCTCGCGAAAGTCATCCTGCGCCTGATGGGGCAGCACGGCCTCGCCGTCTCCAACGCCAAGCACCTGATCGGCAACTTCAACGGCCACCTGCGCGACGCCGTGTTCCTGTTCTGCGACGAGGCGTTCTTCGCCGGGGACAGAGCGCACGTCGGGGTGCTCAAGTCCCTCATCACGGAACCCTATCTCACGGTCGAAGCCAAGTTTCAGAACGCCGTCCAGCAACCGAACTTCCTCCATGTGATGATGGCCTCCAACGAGGAATGGGTCGTGCCGGCTTCCATGGACGCCCGCCGCTTCTTCGTGCTGGTCGTGAGCGAGGCCAAGAAGAACGACCACGCCTACTTCGCGGCGATCTGGGAGCAGATGGAGGCCGGCGGCTACGAAGCCATGCTGCACGACCTGCTGAGCTTCGACCTGACCACGTTCAACGTGCGCGCCGTGCCGACGACAGAGGGGCTGCACCAGCAAAGGAAGCTGAGCCTCGGCACGACCGAGGCGTGGTGGATGGACTGTTTAGAACGGGGCTACGTGTTCAAGTCGAAGCTGGGATTGGAGGAACACTTCGCGGTCTGGCACGAGAAGGTCACGACCGAACTGCTCTTCGCGAGCTACATGGAGTTCGTCCAAGCGCGACGCGAGCGGCACCCGCTCGGCCGCGAGACGCTTGGGCGCTTCCTGGTCAGCCTGAAAGCTGAGCCCAAACGATGGCGCAGCGGCATCGTCGGCGAGCATATGAAGGAAGAGCAGAACTCCTATGGCGGCAAGGAACGCAGAGCCGCCCTCGTCGCGCAGGAGCGCGCGACTGGCTACATGCTTGGCGATCTCGACACGGCGCGAGGAAGGTTTGTGGAAGCGACCGGCCTGTCCATCGTTTGGGACGGCGGAGATCACTCCCAAGAGGCGGATGAGGAACTTGCTTGAGGCACTGTCCAGGGTGAGACCCTGGACGCCCCACCAACCCTGGACGCTTTAAGATGATTTTTTATGAGCAGAGACAATGAGTTATTAGTCCCGTCCAGGGTGTCCAGGGTGTCCACCCCTATTCCGACACATCCTTGTTTTTCGCGAACGCAGTAGATCGATATGCCGTCCATTCCTATCACTCTCCTCCGTTATTCTTACCCTGGACACCCTGGACACCCTGGACAGAGTAGAAAAAACAAAGAGTTACGTAAGGTAAGTGTCCAGGGTGTCCAGGGTTCTGCCGCTCAGAACGATGGCAACCCTGGACAGGATATCGTCCGACCAGCGTTAACCGACGTACTGGACGAGCTGTGCGATTGGCTGCAGGCCCACGTGGACGAGGTCGCCGAGTGGGGCGACGTGCCGGATTTGTCCCGCCTGGCGTTGCCTGCTGAGGCGACGGCCGCCGGGCTGCTAGCAGGCTACAGGCGGCACTGCGGGAGTAAGACGTAAATGCGCTGCACGAGTAGGCCAACCCGTGTAGTTTCCAGCACACAACGCGCACGCGTTGCGCTGGCGCGCCTTTCACTCACCAGCATCTGCCCCGATCCTTGCTATGATCCTCACGCTACGGTGGCGACAGGGGAACGGCGTAGGCGTGGAAGGGACTGGGCTTGCCTGTCTTGGGGTTGAACAAGGTGTCGAGCTGGCCTTCCAGCACCCAGGCGATGCTGCCGACCTGAATGACCGAGACCGGTCCCTTGTAGCCCTCCTTGACCACCTCGATCCTGGCGCTGTCGCCGTCGAGGTGGACGATATCGAAGCGGCCGGCTCCTTCCGCCATCAATAGGGTGCCGGGACCGTAGCGCCGCATACCGTCGGGGTGGTCGAGGGGCTGCGAGGTCCGCAGCTTGGTCACCTGGCCCGCCCGCCCGTCAGGCTCGACGGCGATGCGGAAGAGCTGCCCGCTCATGAAGGTGTTGACGTAGAGGTTACCGTCCGAGCCGAACGCGATCCCGTCCAGGACGGCGTCCCCACCGAACTCTGGGTTCTCGGCCCAGACCTCGAACGCAGCACTGCCGGGCCGCAGCCGCAGCACGTGGGGCTGGGCAGAGTCGGTGACGTAAACGGAGCCGTCAGGTCCCACGACCGCGTCGTTGCAGAACTCCTCGCGCTCCGGCATGGGGTAGCTCGCCTTCAGCGCGCCGGTCCGGAGGTCGAAGGCCTTGAGCGCCACAGGCTTGGCCCCGCCAGGCGGCGGCACGCCGAGATCGGAGGCGTTGTTCGAGCAAACCCAGAGCGTGCCGGAGCGCTCATCCGCGAGCACCCCGAACGTGGACATGGACTCGCCCGCGCCGGGCGCGATCCATCGCTCGGCCTTGGTTCCGCCGGGCGAAACGCGGTAGACGCCACCCTCCGCGACGCTGCCGGTGAACAGCGTACCGTCCGCGGTCGCGGTGATGCTCTCGGGGTAAGCGCGCTCACCGGGGAAGGTGACCACCTCGGTGCGACTATCATCGGCGGCAGCCCGAGCTGCCGTGGGACAGAGGCTTGCGAGGGAGAAAGCCGCCGTCACCGCGGCAGCAGCAGCAGCGGTAAGGAGGCGGGTGACACGAGCACGCAAGCCCGGTAATGGCCGCGTGGTTTTGATTGCGGGTCTCATGTGCTCGCTCCTCCCAGAACGATCGGCCTCGAGGCGGATCATGTTGCTTCTCCGGCACAGCCTATCTCGCTCCCGAGATGGTGGCCAGTTCGACGTTATGCTCCTTCCAGCGGTCGGGAATTGAGGGCAACGCCGCCCTGTGCCGGGCGCTGCGGCTCGTGTCCTGTGGCCGGTGATCGCACACAGCTCTGGCGTAGTTAATGCTGCGCCGGCCGAGGCAACTGAGGGCGAGCAGTCCGGCGCAAGGGGCCCCATCAGCCCTCCTTTCGCACGCGCGCAGGCGCGCGACCCTGAAAGTCCGGGAATCAACCTCTTAGATGTGCTACAACGCCCTCATACTGCGCCGAAACAGGCGCCGGAGATTACGCCGTGCCTGATGATACAGGGAAAAAACAGGGACCGGAGGCCGCTGGCAACCGCTTCTCGAAGGGGCAGAGTGGCAACCCAGCGGGCAGGCCGAGGGGCGCCCGCAGCCGCGCCACGACGGCGCTGGAGGATCTGCTCGAAGGCGAGGCCGAGGCCATCACCCGCAAGGCGGTCGAGCTCGCGAAGGAAGGTCACCCCGTCGCGATGAAGTTGGCCCTCGAACGCATCCTACCCCTGCGCCGCGGCCGCCCGGTCCGGTTTACCTTTCCGGAAGTCGAAGCGGCCGGCGACGTGAGCGCCGCGCTCGGTTCGATCCTGAAGGCGACCGCTGCGGGTGAGTTGACGCCGGACGAAGCTGTGACCATTGCAGGCGTACTGGAAGCCAAGCGCAAAGCGATCGAGACGGTGCAGATCGAGGCCCGGCTCGCAGTGCTGGAAAAGGCCTCCGTGCAGAAGGGAGGCCGGCGATGACAAACCGCTTAGAAAACCGGCTGACACGGCTGGAACAACGCGCAGCGTCTCCTTGGGCGGCACTTGAAGGAGTTCCTGTCAGTGAATGGCCCGATGAAGCATTAGACGCTAAGATCAGGGATGGGTGGGGGCTGCCACCTGACGCCGAGCTGAACAATGAACTGCTAGGATCGCTCATTGCGCAGGCGCGGGAGGAGGGGGCGAGCGACGATCCAGAGGTTTAAGAGCCGGCTCAGCGTATGTCGCTCGGCACTGAAGCGCCCGCTACGGCCGGCGTCCCCGGCCGTCGTGCCGCATCTCGGCCAGCTTCTGGGCGGCAGCGGGCAGCTCGACCGCAGCCGTCCAGGTGCCGCGCGGGGCAACGGCGCCGCATGGCGGTGGTGAGCATCGACACGCACGGCGTGCAAGGCTTCACGCCACAGTCCGCCGAGGTGACGTTCCGCTGCGAACCTGCGTAGGTGATCTTATCCCTGCTCCAGATCACGTAGGCCGCTCACGCGCTACTCCGACTTAGCCGATCCGGCGCCCAGCGCTTCGAGCCATGCCGTCGTGCGGGTAACTCTTGGATTCGGATCGCTCTGCGCCCCCGGCGGCTGCACACGCTCCAGGAGCGCGATGAACGCGCGCATCGTTGCCGGGATCGGGCGCGTGTTGGCCGGCGAAGCGAGCCGGTAGGCTTCGCGGGCGTGGCTCGTCGCAGGCTTCTGCGGGTCGAGCACGCCGAGAAGTGCGCCGAGGCCGGACGGTGAGATGCCGAGCTTGGCGAGGGCGGCGCGGAACTCGGCTGCGGTCATGTTGCCTCTCCCACAGGGTTGCGAACTATCGCACTATTCGCGCCAGAATGCAAGGTCAGACTGCGATAGGTCGCAGTAGATGTGACGTGTAGGTCGAGCGATATGCGGCTGCGGGCGAGTATCTTGCCTCCCCTACCCTATCTCGCTCTGGTCTGAGTGTCTTGCATTACTGGAGAAAGAGGTTGAACCGCTCACGGCGAGTAGGGTAATATCCTGGCCAGCACAGGCTCAGGTGCGGCGATGATGCGACTCCTTACTGCGGCAGAGGCGGCGGCTCAGGCCCGGATTTCGGTCCAGCTGCTCAAGCAGCAGATCAGCGATGGCACCGGCCCGGCCGTGACGCGGCTCGGCCGCGGGCACTCCCGCATCTTCGTGCAGGAGCAGGCGCTGGAGGCGTGGATCAGGCAGCGCACCACGCCAACGCCCCGCACGCCGCAGGTCTCGGGGAGCGCGTAACGATGGCGAACATCAGCTACCAGGCGCCCCAGGACCCGACGCTGCAACTCAGCCTGCCGGACATCGTGGGTGCCGCGCAGAAAACGGCGCTGGGCGATCTCGCGATTCAGAGCGGCCAGCGGCAGCAGTCGCAGCTCAACCAGCTCGGGACGCTAGGACCACAGCTGGCGGCCGGCGATCCGAACGCCCGCGCGCAGCTTCTCGGCATGGACCCGAGCATCAGTGGTCCGGTCAGCACGACGATGGACGCGCTGAATGCCGCCGGGCGCCAACAGAAGATGTTCAGCGCCGGGCTGGCATCCTCGATGGCTGGCAACGTGATCGCGATGCCGGCGGACCAACAGGCGGGCGCCTACAGCGTGATGCGCCAGCACGCGATCACAGCGGGCATGGACCCGTCGATGCTCCCGGAGCAGTTCCCCGGCACCACGGCCCTGCTCGGTATTCGCAACAGCGCCGTGCCGGTCGAGAAGCAGATCGAGCTCAATGCAAACTACCCGACCACGGACCCGCGTGGCCCGCTCGGGCTGCCGCCGGGCGGCGGTGTAGCACCTCCTGGCACCGCGGCGATCGGCGACCACACGCCTGGTGCTCTTGGCAGCTACATCAACGCCCTCCAGCAGTCGGAGAATCCGAACCCCGCCGCGGTGAACGCCAAGGGCTTCGTCGGCTCATTCCAGTTCGGCGAGGACCGGCTGAAGGATCTGAATGTCTACACACCGGCGCCGGGCGAGAACACGAAGGCGAACCGCTGGCAAGGGACGTTCAACATCCCTGGCTTCCCGCAAGTCAAGACGCTGAACGACTTTCTCAACACACCGCAGGGTGTCGCGGCGCAGCAGGCAGTCGTCGCGACGCACGTGGCCGATATCGACCAAGCCATCGCGAGCACGCCCGGCGCGCAGGGCATGTCGCTGTGGGGTCTGCGCTCGGTCGCGCACCTGGGCGGCGTGGGCGGCATGAAGAAGTTCGTGCAGTCCGGCGGCCTCTACGATCCAGGCGACAACCCAAACGCTCCTGGGGGCGGCACGCACCTGTCGGACTACTATCGCCGCTTCGCCGCGATGGAAGCTGCCTCGCCGCTGATGCAGCAGCGCGCGCAGCAATTCGCGCAGCAGCAGTGGGGCTCGGGAGCGTCGGGCCAGCCTCCGGCCACGGCGCCCGCCGCTGTTCCTGCGGCGCCGGGCCAGGCTTCGGTCCCGGCCTCGGCTCCCGCCCAAGCGCCTGGGCAGCCTTCGGCGCCGCAGCCCGTGCAGGTCGCCTCGGCGCAGAACTCGACCGGGATGCCGCCGGTCGCGTCGGATGCCGCGCCCGCCATGCCGGTGGTGCGGACGGTGCCCAACCCGTTCCTCGGCGGCGCGTCGGCTCCCATGGGTGGGCTGGCGTCGCTCGGGCCGCCTTCCGGCGGCATACAGGCACCTACGGGCGGCTTAGCCTCGCTTGGCCCGCAGCTGCCCGTGACACCGCCCGGTGCGTCGCCCGGCGGCACCGTGACGCGGGACGGCATCATGTCCCCCGGCGGCGTCCTGCAAACTCATGTAAACGGTGCGCCTGTCGGCCATCCGCTCGCCCCGACAGCGCCCGTCTCCGGCAACGACTCCGCCGTCCCGGCGCCGCAGCCCCCCATGGGCGGCCTGGGCTCGCTCGTGCTTGGTCCTGGCGCTGGCGCGCCTCCGAACGCCCTAGGTTCCATCGGTGTCAAGCCGCTGTTCCAGAATGGCCGCCCCATGCTGGTCGATAACCGCCCCGGCTACGAGTGGGGACAGACTCAGGACGGCTCGCGTGTGGCCATGCCCATTCCCGGCGCCGGTCCGGACTTGGACATGCAGAAGTCCGGTCCGTATCTGCTCGGCGTGAACAAGCAGACCGGCGCAGTAACGTCGCAGACGGTTGTCCCAAACTCGCCTGTGGACGGGCGCCCTGGCTACCAGTGGGTCCAAGGCGCGGACGGCATCTTGCAGGCCGCCCCCATCGCCGGTGCTGGGCCTGATCTCGAAGTTAAGGACGCCGGCAACACGCGGCAGTTCATCAACAAGCAAACGGGCCAAGTAGTCCGCGAGGAGACCATCCCGGACACATCGCGCACGACCTGGGTCACGGGACCGAACGGCCAGCAGATCGGCTATCAGTCGGGCAAGCCAATCGCTACGGTCGGCGCCAACACCCTGCCGGCGCAATCTCAGACCTACGAGAAGGACCAGGACGTTGCGCGCGACCTGGCGGCTGCGGGACGCGACGCGGAGGGCCAGATCAGCAAGGCGCTGGAGGTGCGTAATCTCGCGGCTGGCCTGCCAACAGGTGCCGGCGGCGAGCGCCGGGCCGCGCTCGCCAACGTCGTGCAGACCTACCTCGGCGACAGCGCGGCGGACTTCCTGAAGCGGCAGGGCGTGCTGCCGGACGCTGCGCAGTCGCAAGAGGCCGCCAAGCTCATGCTCGGACAGGCGGGCACGGATGAGCGCTCGGTGGCTGGCGGGCGCGGCGGCCTCGGGCTGACCCAGCTGTTCCAGCGGGCGAACCCGAACCTCGACCTTCAGCCGGATGCCATCCGGGACATCTCGAACCTGAAAGCAGTCACGGCGCAGGCCCAGAAAGACTACATCGACGGTGCCGTGAACTTCGTGAACACGCAGGGCGACCAGTTCCTGCACCAGGGGCAGCCTTATCAGCCGCTGACCAACTACGATCAGCAGTGGCTCGGCAAGCCGAATGTGCAGACCTACATGGCTGCGATCAATGCCATGAACGGCAAGCCGTTCAGCGAATGGTCCAAGAACCTCGACACGTCGAATTCGGACAGCGTTCGTCGGGTGGTCGGCATCATCCAGCGCATCGACCCGAACGCGGCGTCCACGGTCGCGGCCGGCATCCCGAATGCGCGCACCCAGGCGGGTGGCCCGGTCACGTCGCTGCAAGCGGTGCAGCAGGCGCAGCGCGAGCTGGCGGACACTGTGAAGAACATGGCGCCGGATCAGGCCAACGGCGTCGTCCAGGCGCGTGCTGATGAGATCATGCAGCAGGCCGGCTCTGCGGCTGCTGTCGCCCCCGCGCCAGCCGGTAGCGGCCTTGCCAGCATCGTCCCCGCGCCGCGGGCAGCGGCTCCCACCGGGCCCGCGGTCGGCACCGTGCAGCAGGGCTATCGCTTCAATGGCGGCGATCCGTCCAACCCCGCCTCGTGGGCGAGGGTGCAGTAGATGGCCGCAGCCGCCGGCCCTTGGGACCAGTATGCAGCTCCGGCCGGAGCCGCTCCTCCTACGCCGCCGCCATCAGCTCCGCCGCTAGCGTCTGCGGCGCCAGCCGGCCCATGGACGCAGTATGCGCCGCAGTCCGCCGATACCTCGGCCAGCAGGCAGGCGAGCAGCCAGCCGCCTGGCGGCTTCGACCTGACCGGGCTGGGCCTGCGCCCTGCACCAGCTCCGGCCGCGACGCCGAGCACGGCAGCGGCCTCGGCCTCGCCTGACACGTCCGATGCCAGCCTCGGCCATCGCTTCGGCCTGGGCGTGCGCAACGTGCTCGAAGGCACCATCGGCCTGCCGTATGACCTCACGGCCGCGGGACTGCGGACGATCGGGTTGCCGGTCAACTCGCTCGACACGAACCTGACCGCACTCGGTCTGCCGGACGCGACCACGCCACGCCAGCAGATTGTGGGTGCTGGCGTTCAAGGGGGCGCTGCGGCAGTCACGCCTGCCACACTCGTTGGCGGGCTAGCTCGTGTCGCGATGATGGCCCCCTCGACTGCGGCGCGCGTTACGAGCGCGCTGGGCGATCTCAGCTTGTCCAACGCCGCGCTCGGCGCTTCGGCCGGCGTCACGGGCGATCTCGCGGCGCAGGCGGTTCCCGATCAATACGAGCCGCTGGCCAGCGTGCTCGGCAGCCTGGCCGGCGTTGGGCTGCCGCTTGCGGGCGTGGCGGGCATCCGAGGCGGCGCCAGCGCGCTCGGCGATCTCGTCGGGCAGGCGGGCTTCGGCCCGCGCACGGTTCTGCGGGACAACTCCGGCCAGGCGCTCACGGGTGCGAACGGCAAGCCTGTCGCCTACACTCCCGCGCAGGCGCGCGCCGCCGGCACCCAGATTGCGGCGGCGGCGAGCAATCCGCCCGCGGTCGCCAGCACGCTCGCCGACCTGGGGCCGCAGCTCGTCGCGGGCTCGGCGCCCACCACGTTCCAGGTCACGGCTGATCCTGGCCTCGGCCAGCTCGAACGGGCTGCTGCGATCCGCCTGCCGGAAGCGTTCCTGGCGCGCTCGGCCGATCAGAACGCGGCACGGGTCGGTGCCGTCCAGGACCTCGCGCCGTCCGGGTCGAGCGCGGACGCGCTGCCGGCCGCGATGCAGAGTCGTGCAGCCCTGCTCGATCAGGCCAACCAGGCCGAGGTCGCGGGTGCGCAGGCGCGGTCGCAAGCGACGCTCAATGCTATCGGCGGCGATCAGGGACCGGGCGCCGAGAATCAGCTCGGGGCGGCGATCCGCGCGCCCGCGGATCAAGCGAACCAGGCTGCCAGGACGCAGGAACAGGCGCTGTGGAACGCCATCGATCCGGATGGCACGCTGGCGGTGTCCATGGTGCCGGTGCGCGAGCGCGCCGCCGCCATCGTCAACGGCATGTCGCCGAACGCGGCGCCGCCGGTCGGCAACGAGGCTGGCATCCTGCAGACGGCGCAAGGCCTGCCGGATGTGCAGAGTTTCCAGGACCTCGCGGCGCTGCGCAGCCGGCTTACGGACGCCATCCGTGCTGAGCGCGGGCCGCAGGGCGATCCGCAGGCCGTGCGGCGGATGTCCATGCTGCTTGATGGCGTGCACGACGCCATGGCCGGCGCGGTGAACGACACGGCTGCTGGCGACAGTGCATCCGCTGGGTCGGCGACTCCTCCGTCTTCCGCCGCGAGCGAGAACACCTCGGCTTCGGCGCCGTCGTCTCCCTTGCCAACTGCGGCGCTGCCCACAGCGCCGACGGCGGGAAGCGCCGTCTTTACCCCGTCCGGACAGCGCGTGGATGTGCAGTATGGTCTGCGCGAGGCTGGCGACCTGATCCCGTCCCAGCTCGATGATGGCCGGGTCAACCCGGCTTATCCGCAGGAGCTGCAGCCGCGCGACCGCACGCGGAACGCGAGCGTGCAGCAGATCAACAGCATGGCGAACCGCCTGGAACCGGAGCGCCTGGGCGCTTCGGCCTCGACGGCGGAGGGTGCGCCTATCGTTGGGCCGGATGGGATTGTGGAAAGCGGCAACGGCCGCACGCTGGCGATCCGGCAGGCTTATGCACAGAACCCGGAGCGCGCCGCTGCCTACAAGGATTGGCTGACCTCGCAGGGCTACGATCACGGCGGCATGACGGAGCCGGTGCTGGTGCGCGAGCGGACCACGCCGATGTCACCGGCCGAGCGTGTGCGCTTCGCGGACGCGGCCGGTGCCTCGCCGGTCCTGGGCATGTCGGCAGCGGAGCGGGCCGCTGCGGACGTGAAGCGGTTGCCGGACGACGTGCTGAGCCTCTACCGCGGCGGCGACGTGACCGACGCGCGCAATGCGCCGCTGGTGCGCGCCTTCGCCGAGCACGCAGTCCCGCCGGGAGAGATGGCCGGCTTCGCGACGGCGGATGGCAAGCTCTCGGAGGAGGGCGCCGCCCGGCTGCGGAACGCTCTGACGCAGCGCGCCTATGGCAGCAACAGTCTCGTCTCGGCGCTGGCCGAGCACGCCGACGACAATGTCCGCACCTTCGGCAACGCTCTCGTGGATGCGGCGCCCGCGATGGCGAAGCTCCGCGGCGCGATCGCGAGCGGCATGGTGTCGAAGGAAACCGACCTGTCGCCTGCGTTGGTCGAGGCAGCCGGGCTGGTGCAGCAGGCTCGCAGGCGGGGGATCAGCCTCGCCGACGCCGTGGCGCAGAAAGACGCCTTCTCGCAGCGTGGCGAGATGGTGGAAGCTGTCCTCAAGGCAGCGTATGGTGATGACCTCGCAGGGCGCATGTCGCGCGGGAAGCTCGCCGATCTTCTGACGCACTATGCGGACGAGGTTCAGGTGCAATCCGGCCTGTTCGGCGAGAACAGGACGCCTGCGCAGATGCTGGCGGAGGCAACGCAGAAGTATGGCTATGGAACCCGAGGAAGCGCCCGTTCCGGGTCAACTGCAGCGGTCAATCATGGGCCGAGCATTGGTGCGGACGGGGATCAAGCACGCGGACCTGTCGATGGTGCGTCGAGGCAAGCTGATGCAGCAGCCGCGTCCCGACCAGGGGCAGCCGCCGCCTCCATCATCCCCGCCGCGCCGACCCTAGTCCCCAACTTCGACCAAGCCGCCGCGGCGCGCTATCAGGCCGCGCGTCAGGCCACAGCGGAGCGCGCCGCCACCTTCAAGAGCCCGCCCGGCGTCGGCCAGGTGCTCCAGGGCGGCCAGCGTGCCGGCGAGTTCCGGCTGCCGGACAGCGGCGTGCCAGCGGCGATCTTCACGCCCGGCAAGGGCGGTGCCGACCGCGTGCAAGCCTACCTCACCGCCGGCGGCTCCAAGGCAGCGCTCGCGGACTACGCCGCTTGGTCGCTGCGCCGGTCCGCCACGAAGGATGGCGTGCTCGATCCCGCTGCCTACGGCCGCTGGGCGCGGGGGCATGAGAGCGCGCTGTCGGCCATGCCGGACGTGGAAGCTCGGCTGCTGAACGCAGCGACGGCGCAGGAGGCCGTAGGGCAAGCCGTCGCACAGCGCGCGGCGCAGGCCCGGGCATTCGAGAAGTCGGTCGCCGGCCAGTTCCTCGGCGACGCTGATCCTGCAGCACGAGTGGGCAAGATCCTGCGCTCGGACACGGCGCGCGCCGACATGGCCAAGCTCGCGCGGCTGACCCAGAACGATCCGGTCGCCCGCGCCGGGCTGCAGCGCGCGGTCGTGGACCACATCCTGGACACGATGAAGGGCAACGCCGCGGCGGGGAGCACCGGCACCACGCAGCTCAAGGGTGACGCGCTGCAGACCTTCTTCCGTCGCGCCGAGCCCGCGCTCGCCGAGGTGTTCCCCAAGCGTCAGGTCGAGGTCATGCGAGACATCGCCGCCGACTTGCAGCGGTCGAACCTCTCCGTGTCCGGCTCGAAGCTGCCGGGCGGGTCCAACACGCCGCAGGACGTCGCCGGCAGCGAGCGCTTCGGCGGCTTCGCCGGCACGCTGCTGGGCCGCTTCCAGGCGCACGGGGCGGAGCTTGCCGGTGCGATGATTGGCGCCGCCCTGCACGGCTCGCTCGGTGCCGGCTTGGGCACCATCACGGCGCGCGTGGCGAACAGCATGCGCGAGGCCGGCATCGCGACGGTGGACGACCTCAAGGCGCATGCCATGCTTGATCCCGTGCTCGCCCACACGCTGATGGCGCGGGTGACGGCGGATAACCGGGAGCAGCTGCTGCGCACGCTCGCCACGCGGCTCGCGCGGGTGTCGCTGGTCGGCACCGCGACGGGCGAGACAAGGCGGCCATGAGCGAGACGGCGCAGCTGCCCGCCGACCTATTCGGGCTGATGTTCTCGGGCCTCTACGACGCGCAGGGGCGTGATGTGGACGGCTCGGGCGAGGTCCTGGACCTCGAAGGCGACGGCCTGTTCATCCAGATGGTGCTGCGGCCCGAGAGCGCCGTGCTGGGACATGCCGGGGCTACATTCGCCGACCTCGCCTTCATCTGGCTCATGCCGCCGATCACCGATGCGCTACCCGTGCCGGAGCACGTGCTCGGCCGGATCGTGGCCGCGCTGGATGCAGGCCGCGTGGTCGCCGTGCGGGCGAGGGACCGGGTCGCGATCGAGGCGGTGCAGGCGGCCGTGCTGCCGCTGGTGGGCGGTGCCCGTGCGTAGGTTCGCGATCACTGCTGCGCGCCCGGCGCGGATCGTCTTGACCCCGCTCAACAGGAGTTCCGTCGATGTCCGGTAGTGTCGGAGTAGCCTTCACGCCCAATGCAACCGTCCCCCTGACCGCGCAGTATTTCCCCCCGCCGCCCGCGAGCTGGACGCCCGTCGATTACTGGCTCTGCTGCTACTCCAACGGTGCCGATGTTGGGAGCAGAACCCTTTCGGAACAGCCACCCGCCGCCGGGCGTGGCTTCAGTCTTCCTCTGCCGCCAGCCGCCGGAACCTACACCGTCAGGGCCTACTCTGCGGCCACGGGCGGGACACTCCTCTACGAGAGTGCATCGTTCACCGTCCCGGTGAGCGCGGCAGTCACCGGCACGCTCTCCGGCTTGCCCACGACGGGGACGGCGGGCGCAGCACTCGCGAGCGGTGGCACCTACTCACTCACGAACGCGACGAGCGGCTACATCGGCCTGTGGAACATCGGCTCCGGCGCCTACCAGGGCGCGCTCGTGGCTGTGTCCGGCGCCTCGGGCAGTGTCCCCAGCTTCACGCCGTCCGCTGCGGGCAGCTACCAGGTGCGGCTGTGTTCGGACAGCGCGGGCGCCACCGTGCTCGCGACCAGTCCAACGATCACGGTCGCCGCAGCTCAGGTGCCAGCCGAGACGGGCAGCTTCGGCAACCTGCCGAGCGGCGCGACCGCGGGCGTGGCCGTCACCGGCATCACCTACACGGCAAGCAACGTCAGCACGCCCTACTACACGACGCAGCTCGGCAGCGGCGCCGAGAGCGGCCGAGCTGCGCTCTCGGGCGGGACGGTGCCGAGCTTCACGCCGGGTGCTGCCGGGACGCTCACCTTGCGCATGTATGACGCGGCGGGCGGCGGCAATCTCGTGACCTATGTCTCGTTCACCGTCTCGGCCGCAGCCGAGACGGGCAGCATGTCCGGCGTGCCCACCTCCGGCTCGGCGACAGTGCCGCTCACGGGTGGCACCTACACCCTGCAGAACGGCAGCAGCGCCTATGTGGGCCTCTACAACGTCACCACGAGCGCCTACCAGGGCAGCCTCGTGGCCGTCTCGGGTGCGTCCGGCAATCTGCCGAGCTTCACCCCGACCGTGGCGGATACCTACGCCTACCAGCTCACCTCGGACAGCGCCGGGGCGAACGTGCTGGCGATTAGCCCCAACATCACGGTCGGCGCCGCGCCGGACGTGGTGCTCACCGGCCTGCCCAGCTCCATCGCTGCCGGCCAGCCGCTCTCGGGCACAACCTTCGTCACGAACAACAGCGCGTATGGCGACTTCGTTCTCTGGGATCAGACCGCGGGCGCCATCGACGGCTTTGGCGCTGATCGCGGACACCGTGACGCCGGACAACACGCTGGGCTTCCTCGTGCCGCAGAACGCCGAGCACACCTACACGGTGCGGCTCGTGAGCACCTCGGACAACACGAGCGTGATCTGGGAGAGCGCGAGCTTCAGCGTCACGGCCGCGCCTGGTGCGCTGCCGGCGCAGGTGAGCGGCTTCACCACGTCCGGCGCGACCACGACGCAGGTCACCCTAAACTGGTCGGCTGTGTCGGGCGCGACCGGCTATCAGGTGCTGGCCAGGGTCTCAGCGGGCCAGAAGTGGGGGTCGCTGGCGGACACGGCGGTGAGCGGCACGAGCTACACGTTCACGGGGCTGGCGGCCAACGAGTTCTTCTTCCCGATCGTGACTGCGATCAACGCCAACGGGCGCGGGCCGGCTAACCAGGCCAACGTCGGGACGGCGTCGAGCTAGCCGGGAGTGGGCATGTGCCGGGGCGCGTGCCTTCGCCCCGGCACACCCCTCAGGTGAGCGAGGAAGCGCGACGGCGCTTCGCCAGACCTAAGCCGATCACGCCACCACCAAGCAGCGCGAGCGAGGCGGGCTTGGGAATGAGGGCGGCGCTGGCCTTGCTCCGAGTTCCCGTGGCGGAGCACGCCAATAGGTCGCACTGCAGATCGTCAGTCCTCACCTTGCCAGCGGCCTGCACGTCAGAGCCGGCATAGGTCCGCCTGCACGCATCAGCATATACATCCGTAGGTATTAGTATGTATGAAAGGTGGCTGCGGGCCGGGCGCTATGCCGGTCTTCAGTCTTTACCCATTCCCTGTCGGGAGCCTTCAATCCGGAGAAGAACGAATGACCCACACCTTCCGGCGTGGCCTCATGGCCTCGACTGCCTGCCTGCTCGCCCTATCGGCTCACGCTGCAACCCAGTCCGCGAACGATGCGACCGTGACCACGGTCGGCCCTGCTATCGTGGACGCCACGGGCGATCGCTACACGATCCTGTCCAACGGCAAGGTCGCGTTCAACGGGCGGCCGATCAGCTATACTGGCAGCGTGGTCGAGTTGGCTTACGTCAACGGTGTGGTGTGGCAGGAGAACTCGGCCGGGAACTGGTATTCGTTCGCGAAGGGGGGCACCGGGGAGGCGAGCGGTCCGACCAAGACCAGTCCGCTGCCTGCACCGACTCCGACCCCGACGCCTACCCCGGCTCCGACCCCTGCGCCCACTCCAACGCCAGCACCTACGCCAGCACCGGCACCTACGCCAGCACCGGCACCTACGCCAGCACCGGCACCTACGCCAGCACCGGCTCCTTCGGGCCAGTTCCACGTCTCTAACGGCCAGATTCTCGACCCGAATGGCAATCCGTTCCTCGGGCGCGGGAACGCGATCTATAGCTGGCCACCTGAACTGAATGCCGTCAACACGTTCCTGTCTGCTTTCCCCGGCATGAACATCATCCGCGTAGCCGGGTGCTCGGGTTACGATGACCAGGCTTGTTACGGCAACACGCCCGACACGGTTGCGTCGCTCACGAACTTCATTAACACCGTCACGGCTAAGGGGATTGTCGTAGTCATTGACGACATTGCCGCCTGGCAGGACCCCTGCACTCTCAGCGGGTCCGCTCTGACCGGCGAGACGAATTGGTATGCCTCACTTGCGGCGGCGTTCAAGTCGAACCCGTATGTTTGGTTTGAGACGATGAACGAGCCGCTAAACTCGGCGAATCCGGTCGCTATCGCGCAGCAAGAGTTGGCGATTTATCAGGCGGTTCGGAATGCCGGGAACACGGCTCCGATCATGCTTGAGTTGAGCGGCGGCACGGGCGCGGGCTTCGCGCAGCAAAACGCTTCATACTTCTCGTCTATGACCAACGTGATCTGGGACGCCCATAGCTACGGCCAAGATACAGGCAGCACCAATCAGACCACGGTTAACAACTATCTCGCCAACATGATCGCGGCTGCGCAGCAGGTTCAGAGCGCGGACGGCACGGTGCCGGTTATCATCGGTGAGTATGGCATCGCTACAAGCAGCGCGCAGGACGCGAACGCAGCACAGAACCTCCAAGCCGTGCAGCAGTTCGCTGCCGGTTACGGCTCCATCGCCTGGGCCTGGGGCGGCGGCGGCGGGGCGGACGTGGAGACGACGACGCCGCAAGGCCCGCTCGATGCCTGGGGCCAAGAGGTCGCCACGTTCATCGCGACGGGACAGACGACCGGTTTCTAGCCTGAACACTGCTGCCGAGATAGCCGCGAAGAGTTCTACGTCGTTGCGCAGGTAGCGGACGCACGCACGATCCGCTGCCACTCCTCCCGCGCCGTCACGCCGAGGTGCCGCTGCGGTGCATGCCCAGCACGAGAACGGCGCGCCGGGCTAGAGGGTCGGTCAGCATAGTCGACCATGGTATCGCTGGCGCCCGTGCCGACATACCGGGGCGACGGCGGTGCGGCTGAGGACAGCGCCGGGCCGACGCCTCGCCGCGCCTGGTGGCCCTGCTTTGCCATAAACCACCGTGCAGCCCTGGGCACGAGCGCAGTCCCGATGGTAGTGTCTCAGTTTGAAATTGGCGGCTTGGGGTCGTCGGGCGGCCCGTCGTTAACATCGGAAATATCGCCTTTTATGAACCAAAGCATAACAGCGCCCACAAGCAATCCTACAAAATACCACCAAATCCATGTGTTCATGGGTAAGTTATCATCCTGAGCAAACGCGAAAAACCTCAAAATGGTTCCCCCGACGATCACACCGACAATGCCGACGATAATCTTCAGAATAAGCTCACGAGCACTTATAATGCAGTAGGCCACAAGGCCGCCTACTAATAACCCGAAACAGAAAGAGCCGATAAACTGGAGCCAGTCCATGCACTCCTCGCGTGTTGGTCTGCGCTCACCTCTGCGGTATGCTTACGGCCAAGCAGGAGGATGGGGCAACATGCCGAGAGGGCCACGTGGAGAGAAGCGCCCCGCCGACGTGATCGGCGCAGCGGTGAAGGTCATGCGGATCGCGACCGGTGAGGAGGCGGAAGAGCTGGACGCACCGGAGCCGGGCAAAGACCCGGCTGCTGCGCAGCTTGGACGCAAGGGCGGCGCTGCCCGTGCCCGGAACCTGACACCGGAGCAGCGGGCAGAGATTGCCAGAAAGGCAGCAAAAAAGCGTTGGAAGGCAGAAGGTTAGCTGATCAGGAATAATTCTCGGAATATTTTTCTTGATTCCTGTCGGTCGGCTCGGTAGCCTACGGCTTCCACGCTGGGGCGTAGCGCCATGCCGAACCGAACGATGGCAGAGACGATGGACGCCCTTGATGCGTTGCATTTGCTCGACGCCTTCGACCAGATCGCCAGAGCGGCACATGCCCGCTATCGGGCATACAAGCCCGAAGACCTTGTGGAACTCGACAACCGGGCGCAGGCCGCTTGCACGTACTGCCACATGGTCGCTGACGCTGACCGCCGCTTCCTCGGACGAGCCGGGATAAGGGTGCTCGATATACGCGGATTGAAGCTCTGGTTGTTTGAGGAAGCTAACGCGGCTATTCGCATGAAGAAGATGGATGAGGATGGCCGCTCGCGGAATTATCCGACTAAGCAAGCGAAGAAGTTCGATGCCGGCGCCGATCTGCCTGGGTTGCCAATGCCGCCTGTCAGGCTTACTGCCGGCTACCTGCTTGATGTTACCGGAACGACCTTTGTCCGCGCGCAGATCGCCCGGCCTGTTGGGCGTGGGGCGATGTGGTGCGCGGCAATCGTGCCTCGCGAGGAGCGCACGGCTGGCGCGCGCACCTGGCGCGATGGCACCCGGCAGGCGCGCCTTGGTTAGTCAGAGTGCTCAACGATGGAGCTGTTCAACCATCACATGATGATTTTAGCCCGCGATGCCCGCGGACTAACGCAAGTTCAACTCGCGGAGCGGCTGCGTCTCGCGCAAGGGACGGTTTCGAAATACGAAACGGGCATGAGCCAGCCACCGGCTGAGTTCGTCTGTGATCTCGCCGCAGTGCTTGGTTTCCCGGTCCCCTTCTTCTATGAGCCTGGACGTCCTTACGGCCTGCCTCCCTTCCACTATCGGCGGCGCAAGAAGCTGTCGGCGAAGGCGCTCGCCCGCATCGTCGCCGAGATGAACATAAGAAGGATGCACCTGAACAAGCTGCTAATTTCCTTCGACTGGAAAACTAACGCCTTCATTCCCGAGATCGATCTTGATGAGTATCACGGGAAGGCCAAGAGGCGGCTTTCGACCGAAGATGCAGCCCGGCTCGTGCGCGAGATGTGGATGTTGCCGAGCGGTCCAATAGCGAACATGATTGAGCTTCTGGAGGAGAACGGAGGCATCGTCATCCCGTGTGACTTCGGCACCGATCTCTTGGATGCCATGAGCCAGCGAATAGACGGAATGCCGATTTTGTTCTTCGTTAATATCAACGCCCCTGCTGACCGGCTTCGACATACTCTCGCGCACGAGTTGGGGCATATGGTCCTCCACACTCTGAATTTGAAAAGCGATGAAGAAATGGAGGACGAAGCAGATGAGTTCGCCGGTGCCTTTTTGCTTCCGGCTGACGAGATACGTCCGCAGTTGAGGCGCTTTGATCTCCGTCAAATCGCGAATTTAAAGATTTATTGGAAAGTTTCAATGGCAGCGATTGCGGTTCGAGCAGACCGCCTGAAGCTCATCACACCTTATCAGAGTAAGATGTTTTGGATGGAGATGAGCAAACTCGGCTATCGAAGGAAAGAACCGAACGAGCCGCCCAAGGAATACCCGAAGCTGTTTCGTCAGATCGTTGCGTTCCATATGAAGAAACTCGGATACAGCATTCCAGAAATGGCGAAGCTCCTCCATTTGAGGGTTATTGAATTCGAGGAGATGTATCGACCGGAGATGTTTGGCGATCCCGTTGGCTCCGGCGGGGGGCGCCCACAGCTTCACATCGTGAAATAGATGCTTGACGCTAAGCATGGAATTTCATGTTATGCGGGGCATGAACAAGCTCCCCACGGCCAAGCGCATCCAAATCCTCTCCATGCTGTGCGAGGGGTCGTCCATGCGGTCCATCTCCCGCGTCGTGGACGTGAGCATCAACACGGTTACGAAGCTCTTGGAGGATGCGGGCGCGGCTTGCGCAGAGCACCGCGACCGCACCGTGCGCGGCGTGAAGGCCAAGCGGGTGCAGTGCGACGAGATATGGGCGTTCTGCTACGCCAAAGAGAAGAACGTCGCCACGGCCAAGGCTGCGCCCGAAGAGGCTGGCGACGTGTGGACGTGGACGGCGATTGAGGCCGAGACGAAGCTGATCATCTCCTACCTGATTGGCGGGCGCGACGCAGGCTACGCGAACGAGTTCATGGAGGACGTAGCCGGGCGGCTTAGCAACCGTGTGCAGCTCACCACGGATGGCCTAAAGGCATATCTGGACGCTGTGGAAGACGCGTTCGGCGCGGACGTGGACTATGCCCAGCTCGTGAAACTCTACGGCGAGGTTCCCGAGAACGCGAAGGGCCGCTACAGCCCCGGCGAATGCACAGGCATCCGCAAGAGGCGGGTAGAGGGCAAGCCTGATCCCGATCACATCAGCACGTCTTACGTCGAGCGCCAGAACCTCACCATGCGCATGTCCATGCGCCGGTTCACGCGGCTCACGAACGCTTTCAGCAAGAAGGCCGCGAACCACGCGCACATGGTCGCCCTCTACACGACCTGGCATAACTTCGTGCCCCAGCACAAGACGCTGCGCGTCGCGCCCGCGATGGCTGCGGGGCTTTCCGACCGACTTTGGAGCATGGAGGATGTGGTTGCGCTGATTGACGCCCGCGAAGCGAGGCAACTACAGGTCACGCGCTGCTTGATCCGCAAAAAATCAGGGGGTCCACCCCGCAGGCTAGACCCCCTTTTCGGGGAACTCGCGTCCCCGATGGCTAGCCCCTCACATAGCCAAACTCGGCCAAACAGTCAAGGATAGAATGAGCATTCGCGAGCCGGTGGGGTGCTACGTTGACGGATTCAACGTGTATCATGCAATCAATGAACTTGGAGACAATGCACTTAAATGGGTAAACATTCGGCAGATGATTGAGTCCTTTCTGCCGCCTAACCTAGTGCTGGCGCGAACATGCTTCTTTACCGCCCTTCCGCATTGGGACGAAGACAAGAATCGGCGACACAATACGTATATAGACGCTCAGGAATCCCCTCATTTTGGTGGCCTCAGATCTAGCCGCGATTCGAGCATGCTCCGTAGAAGCTTCGGCTCCTGTCGGAACGGAGTGTGGGCGTGGACAAAACGGGGCGGTCGAGTGGTCGGCTTGAGGAGATCCGTGACTTCATTGCTGGGCTGTATGGGCATGACCTGCACGCCAAGCGGGTCGATGCCCTGGCCGGTGCCACGCTGGGGGTGATGGCCAGCGCATCCTTGGCGGTGGCGGTGATCGGGCAGGCGCTCGCCCAGGCACGCGGCTTGGTCACCAAGCACGCGGTCAAGCAGGTGGACCGGCTGATGAGCAACGCGGGCATTGATGTGTGGGACAGCTTTGCCCGCTGGGTGCCGCACCAGGTCGGGGCGCGGCGGGACGTCCTGGTGGCGATGGACTGGACCGAGTACGACCGCGACGGACAGGCAACGCTGGTGCTGAGCCTGGTGACGGGGCACGGAAGGGCGGCCCCCCTGCTGTGGTTGACCGTCTGGAAAGAGGAACTCGCTGCGCAGCGCAACGCGTTCGAAGACGCCTGCCTAGCGCGGCTCAAGGAGCTCGTGCCACCGGGCTGCCGCGTGACCATCCTCGCCGACCGCGGCTTCGGCGACTGCAAGCTGTTCGGCTTCCTGGCCGAGTTGGGCTTCGGCTACGTCATCCGCTTCCGCGGCAACATCCGCGTCACCGACGCCCTGGGCGAGACGCGCTCGGCTACCGAGTGGGTCGGCAAGGCGGGACGCGCGCGCAAGCTGCGCGGCGCCCGCGTGACCGCCTCGCACGGCTTCCAGGTCGGCGCGGTTGTGTGCACCCACGCCAAGGCAATGCAGGAACCCTGGTGCCTCGCGGCCAGTGACGCCGAGGCGTCCGCCGCCGAGCTGGTCAACCATTATGCGAAGCGCTGGACCATCGAGCCGCATTTCCGGGACACCAAGGACCTGCGCTTCGGTATGGGGTTGAGTGCCACGCGCATCGGCGAGCCGACCCGGCGCGACCGCCTGCTCTTGGTCAGCGCCTTTGCCACAGCACTGCTCACCCTGCTCGGCGCCACCGGCGAGAGCCTCGGCATGGACCGGCTGCTCAAGTCCAATACCTCGAAGACCCGCACTCACTCGCTGTTTCGGCAGGGCTGCATGCTCTACGACTTGATCCCCACCATGCCCGAGCACAGGCTCGCGCCGCTCATTGCCAGCTTCAGTGACGCCGTCGCGCAGTGCAGCATCTTCGGCAGGCTTTTCGCCCCAGCCTGAAATGAGGGGATCAGAGAGATATAGACGCACTTCTGGGCAGCGGCGTTAAAGTGTTCATGTCGGCGTTCAAGCAGGTTCCCAAATGGTGCCATCGAACCCAGAAGACCTGCAAGTTCCGCGAAGAGAAGCAGTCTGACGTAGGGCTAGCCGTTAATGCGCTCAGCGATGTGCTCAACGGCACGGTTACGCACGTGGCTCTCGTGACTGCTGACAGCGATCAAGTGCCCCTTGTGAAGATGATTTTGTGCCATGCGGCCCAATGCCCAGGTGATGTTGTTCATTCCCCCTGGTCGGAAGGACCCCGGCCGCGAGCTCGGCGAAGAGTGCCACACCAGGGAGGAGATTACCGCTGGCCAGTTACGAGCCAATCTGTTCGGCGCTCGGGTGATCGGGCCTGACGGGTCGGTGATCAACCGGCCGTGTGCCTATGACCCCTGCGCAGGAATTTCAAACTGAGACGCTACCGTCCCGCTGTTTGTCTTGATCTCTCGAGATGACCCGGTGTATCTCTGAAATGTATCCCTCTCGAAAACAGCTCGCGCACCGGCTCTGGTGTCAGGCGAGGGCACATGAACGCAAATCCGAACGCCAGGGCCTCGCCGAACCTTGCCGAACCTGAGCCTCGGCCAGCCGACGTCAGCCTGGCCGTGCATCGACCTAAGGCGCTTCTGTCCGTGCGCATTGACGACGATGTGCTGGCGTGGTTCCGCGCCCAGGGCCGTGGCTATCAGACGCGCATGAATGCCGCGCTGCGCGGCTACATGGAGCACGCCCGTGGTGATCGCGGCTGAGGCCCGCTCCGCACCGATGCATCGCCTGCACCCCGGCGTAGAGCCGCAGCCGGCGGATACGGGTTGCCAATGCCTTGGATCTCGGAGCCGATGATCTCCTGGGCAATTCCGTGCGCGACCTGGACGCTCGCGTTCATCGCCTACGTCGCCCTGCACATGGTCGAGAAGCGATGCGAGCCCAAGCGCCGCGCCCCGGACAGGCCTAGCGAAAAGGGGCGGCGCTCGCGGGTCGGCATCACAGTGCCTCAATCAGCTCGAAGACGCCGCCCACGATCAGCGTCCACAGCAGGGCGGCTGCGACAAGGATCCAGACCAGCCTGAAACGCCGGTCGCGCGTCACCTCAGGCGCTGACCAGGTCGAGTAGGCCGGACGCGCTCACGATCCGCACCCACTCGCCCCGTGCCGCCACGCCGAAGTGCTTGGCGCTGTAGCCCGCGTCCACGATCGCGCGCTCGACCAGGTGCTCCTGCTCGGCGAGGGCGAGCGCGTAGTCAGCCAGGTCCGCGCCGGCCAGCGTGCGGGCGAACCTGGCGCCGGCAAGCTGGGCGGTGCGGACGTCATCCACGGTGAGGTGGACCATCAGATCCTTGAGGCGCAGATCAGCTTCCTGCGGATCAGACATCAGCGTGCGCTTCCTGTTCCTCGGCGATCTTCAACGCTCTGCTGGGATAGTTGCCGGCGCAGATCGTGAGTTCAGTCCCTGGGGCGATTAGGCCGAATGAACTCAGCAAGATCACCCGCTTCGTCTGAGGTGAGCTGGACTAGGTCGCCGTGGCTGATCTCGCAGAGCAGCATCAGTTTGCGTATGCGCTGCCAGCGCTCAAGCTCGAAGTCCGTGAGGTCTTCTCGCCCTTCGTAGCGGGTCTTGGCCCTCTCGAACACAAGGCCGAACTCGCTCTTGTTCACGGGCGCCAAAGCCATGTCGATCTCCTAGATGTTGTCGCGTTCACGACTTGCCGAGCATAGCGCGTCGCCGGCATCCCAGATCAGGCTCGGGTCTATCGGCTCCCACGTGACCCGGCAGTTTACGCACACGGCCAGCTCGCGGGCGTAGAAGCTGCCGCAGTGCTCGGCCGGGAACTCGGCGCGGATCACCTTGCGGCAGCCGCAGCGCGGGCAGCGCCCGGCGCCGCGGATCGTGTCGATGGACAGGGTGCGGAGCGGCATCGTCATGCTGACAATGTCTTCATGCTCGGAACCTGACCAGCGCGGATCATGTCCAGGCTCGGCGGCCAGACATCATGCCATGCGTCTATGTGCGGTTGCTGGTGCCCGTAGGCTGCCGCGAAGAGGGGTTCAGCCTCTTCCCAGGACAGCTCGCCGCGCTCCAGCAGCGCATCCGCCATGGCCGTGATCGCTGCCCATCCGGGTTTGGATCGGGCCAGCGCCACCGCCCTACTCTCGGCCAGGAGCGCCGCTGCTTCGCGCGCTCCATCGTCGGGAAACCACTCCCGCAGCACGGCTTGCGCGCGCGCCATGTCGTCGTCGGCAGCCGCGAGCATCGCCGCGCCTACGTGGACCCCGCAGTAACGCGCCTCGACCATGATGCCGGCGTAGCAGTGCACTAGCTCCTGCTCGGTGCCGGCCACGGTCCCGTAGTGGGCCCGCGCCAGGGTCTCCGGGGTTCCTTCCTCGCTGCCGGAAGCTGTTTGCGCGCCGCGTCGAACCTCGTCCGTCGCCGGCACGAGCACGCGGTCGAACGAGTGCCCGAAGTACCAGCGCGCCAGGCAGTGCCCGGCCTCGTGGTAGCATGTGGCGATGCGTCGGCTCGATCGAATGCCGCGGCGCGACCGACGCCCGCTCACGCCGGGTTCTCCCGCAGCCGCACGCCGGGACCGCCGCCGTTCGGGTCGATGAACTTGACGTCGGGTGCCGCTAGGGTGGCAGCGATGCCGAGGGACTGCGACGGCAGACGGTGGGTCACGTCCGTTCCGATGGGTTGTAAGAGGAGGCTACACCGCAGCGCGTGCCGGTCGGCGCCGTCGCGTCGGCCAGCAGCTCTTGACCGGTCGTGAGCAGATCGAGCCTGCCGCTGCGGCTGAACGGCACGGTCAGCGCCAGCGCTCCCGTGAGCGACACAGTGCCGTGCAGCCGGTAATCCACCTCACCTGTGCTGATTACCCCGAGCAGCTGCGGACCCAGGTTGCGCACGGTCGTCACGACGGAGAAAGGCACCACGGTCGAACTCTGGGGAGGCAAACGGATGGCGGAGTTGCTCGCACCCTCGGCCAGCGGTGCGCCGGCTGCATCCACCGCCACCGTGACCCGCCGAAACGCCAGCTCCGCCTGATTCGGATTGGTGACGCATAGGGTCACAGCGAGCTGCTGTTCCAACAAACCGATGCCGCGCAGCTCAACCCCGATCACCTCGACCTTGGGCGGCGTCGCCGTGAGCAGCGTGCACGCCGACGCGAGCAGTGCCGCAGCCATCGCGGCCGCAACGGCTAACTCTGCCCCGTTCCTCATGGAGTAACCTTTGCTCTCAGCCGCACGCCCGGCGCATCCCTATTCGTGAACTCGACAGAGTGGAGCAGCGGTTCTCCTAACCTTGCCGTGGGCCAGCAACCGTAACGTTGATGACCTCGGACGCAATGTAGAACCCATCACGCTCGATAGCTGCTTGGACGATCTTGATATCGGGTCCGGCTCGCGGGCTGTCCTTTTGTCCAACCCGGATCGTGTTCAGGCGTTCCCAAGGGCCGGGCACGGCATCCTTCGGTAGATTGGAGCCGGTCGGATCGAGTGTGTATCCAACCACCCCAGACGAACCGGCGCGGAAAAGGTGAATTGTCTGTGTTTCAGGCATGATCATTTCCTATGCCGCTATCGGCACTTACCGAGGCTGCCCCTCAGTGGACTGAGGCAAGTAGCCAAGCCGCCGTAAATGATCGTCTAGCAGCTTCTCAACGAGAGAGGTCAGCGAACGCTTGTCGTCAGCCGCAGCGTGCTCGGCCGCCTCCTTGAGAGCAGGCGTGAGGCGAAGGTTGACCTGGGCAGTCTTAATGCGCTTCTGCATGTATAGCCACTGGCTTGACAAAAAGGTGTATAGCCACTATATAGCCAGTGTCTTTGCGAGAAGCAAGGCAGCCGGGGGTGCGGGTTACAGCCGCGTCCCCCGGCCTAACCCAAGCCACAGGAGTAGGCTCCCGTGACCAAGGCTGCTGAACACCCTACCACATCCGCCCGCTGGCCGGCACCCGTCCGGTCCACCGACAATCCCGAGCCGGTGCCGCCGATCTGGGACCCGACCCGCCAGCCGCCGCCTCCGCCTTCGGGTCGGCGTAGGGTGCTGGCTGGTGCCGCGGCAGCGGTGCTCGGCGGCACGCTGGCAAGCTGCATCCCCCTGCCGGCACCTACCGCTGAGGCGGAGCCCGATGCCGAACTGATCGCGCTCTGCGCCCGGCACATCGCCAACATGAACACCTACAACCGCGACGGCGGCTACCTCGAGCTGGAAGATGACCCGCTCTGGCACGCCTATGAGCAGACTATGATCGCCATCTCCGACGCCAAGCCGCAGACCATCAGAGGCGTTCTGGCCAAGGCCCATGCGGCTAAAGCCGAAGGGACCGGGCTGGGCGGCAGCGAGGACTTTGAGAACTGTCCGGCTGTCCGCTGGGGCTGGGACGTGGTGAACGACCTCATCCGCTTGAACGCGGGAGGACACGCGTGATGGCGAACACCCGCCGCTCGCTGCTCGCGAGCCTTCCCGCCGCGGCGCTCGGCGCTGCCGTCGCCGCTCCAGCGGTTGCGGCCGCAACCGGGGCGAACCCCGACGCGGAGCTGATCGCCCTCTGCGAGGAATACCTCGCGCTCGACCGGGCCTTCTGCGCCAACTGCACAGCCGGCGCGCACATGCTTGCCGACGACCCGGAGTGGATCGCGCTGCACGAGGAAGGCTGCGCCATGGTGCCGCGGCTGCACGAGTTGGAGGCCGAGATCGCCACCTGGACGGCGGAGACACCGGAAGGGCTGCGCGCGCTCGTCCAGGCTGCCCGGCATTCCATCTCTTCCGATGCGGAGGCGGAGGACGCGGGCGCGCTCGCCGGTGTTGCCGCGGTCTGGATTGCCGACAAGCTGGATTGGTCGCTCTACCGCTCCGGCGGGCAGCGGCGCGTGCGGCAGACTGAGGTGGCCCGTCCCGGCGGCATGGACCCGGCGCATGCGCTGGCAGCCAAGGCGGCCGATGCGGTGGGCGCGGACATTGGCGACCGGAAAGATAACCCGGCCGGACGTGCCGTCCATTACGCCTTGGGGGCGGGGATGGGCGCGCTCTACGGCGTGCTGCGCGGCGTCTCACCACGCTTCGCGGCCGGGCGCGGCGCCCTGTTTGGTCTGGTCCTGTTTGTGCTCAAGGACGAGGTCGCCAACACGGCCCTGGGCACCGGCGGTAGCCCGCTGGACTACCCGCTCGCCGACCACGCCCGCGGCGCTGGGGCGCACATGGTGTTTGGCGTCGTCACCGACGCCCTCACGAGGCTCTTCGCCCCCTGGCGCGATCAAGTCGTCATCGAGCGGGGTCCGCCGGTCGCGGAGCGGATCGACCGGGGGCGCCGATACCTTGTCGAGCAGGGACGGCCCTACGTCGAGCAAGGGCGGCAGTTCGTGGAGCAGGGTCGTCGCGCCCTCGAGGAGCAAGCGCCGCGCTACGTGGAACAGGGGCGGCAATACGTCCAGCAAGGCCGCCGCTCCCTGGAAGAGCAAGCGCCGCACTACCTCGATACAGCGCAGCGATATGCCGAGCAGGGAAGGAGATACGCCGCGAGATTGGCCGAGCGGGCGCATTCCAGTATGCCCGAAATGGACACTGCCGATATCGCGCGGGCCGGAAAGCGGCTCTACCGAAGATACACTTAGGGTTGGGTTCGGCCATGGACCTGCACCTGCAATGCCCTCGCAGGGCTCTCGGACCGGTCGGACCCGATCGCTGAGCGAGCAGCGGAAGAGGAATGATACGAATTCTGGATGATCAGTTCGGCTAGGCTGGCTTGGGCCACCAATGGAAGCTGGTACGGTCCCCGCAGGCCAGACCGTGCTGCAGAAGGAACGGCTTGCACCAAGTCCTGCAAGTGCGTATGCGCATCCCTGATTGGGAGCCTGTCGCGTACGGCGGGAAGGGTCTTGGCTGCTGCCACGGCCGGAGATCCGGATCGGCCTTGTCATCTGTCGGGAGATCGTTTGACATGAGGTACATGATACTGGTCGTCGCAGCTGCACTGGGCTCACTGGCTTTCGTCCAGCACCCGGCCAACGCCGTGACTTGCGCGCGCGGGGTCTATCGTGCTGGCTGTGCTGGACCCAACGGCGCCGCGGTCGTCCGTAGGCCCCCATACGCGGCATACCCACATGCCTACTACGCGCCGCGTCCCTACTATCCGCCGCGTGCCGGCGTCTCCTGCGCGAGTGGCCCCTATCGTGCGGGCTGCGCCGGACCTAACGGCGCCGCAGTCGTCCGTAGGCCGGACTAGGCCCTGCCGGCTGGTTGAGCGATCTACGCCGGCGACAAGGCAGAGGATGCAAGATGTCGGGTCGCACACGTTGTAGCGCGCGGCTAGCTGCTCAACCCAACGCGGGACAAAAGCGAGCACGCCTGCCACGTCCGAGACGCTGCGCTCCTGCGCCAACAAGCCAGATCGCCTATGTGTGCCGCGCCTCGGTCGCGTCCTGCGCTGCCCGGTAGCGCCGTTCCAAGTCTGTGACATACAAGTGCTTGAGACTCCGCGTCATGGTCCCGCTCCCTGCCAGGGCCACGAGCTTACCTCCACATAGGCGTGCCGATCACCCGGAGTTCGTATGGGAGCAGTGCATCAGCGAGAAAGCGGAGGAACACCGATCTCGCGGTCAACTGGGTTAGGTGGCGGTTCAGCGCTATCTACCAGCCGAGGAACCGCCAACGCCGTTCCCGCTGCCAGCGCCGGGCTTTGCTGACCCGCTAGGCTGCGGAACCGCAATCGGAGCGATCGCCACCGGCGCAACCCCCTCGTGCTGGAGGCCGAGCTGCTGGGCCGCTTGCGGGGCTCGCGTCGAGCACACGGTCGCGGGCCTGCGGCCCTCGGTCCTCCACGCGCACTGTCGTTGAGCGACCGTTCTGCAAATTGGTGACGCGCGCCGTGGTGCCGAGCGGCAGGGTCTTGCTCGCTGCCGCCTGCGAGTTCGGGTGGAAGGGACGGCCATTGGCCATGCGCCGGCCGTTGAACTCACGTCCGTAGTAGGACGCTCGACCCCGCTGGACGCGCCCGGAGTGGTCGCCGGCGTTGGCCGCAGCGCCCGATTGCGGCGCGGCCTGCAACCCTGTCTGGCTCTCCGCGAGTGCCGAGCCTGCCAAGGCGAGCCCGAACGCCAGACAGGCTCCCACCACGATGGAGTGCTTCATCTGCACGTGCTCCAGGACGATTGCGGACGAGAAGACGTGGCAAACGCGCCACGGTTCCTGCCCCGACGTGTTCGATGATCCGGGCGGAGATACATACCGATCATCGCTCGTCACATCTTGTCTCGCAGCGCAGCCGCCCTCGCCATGCTGGTCCGCGCGGGACGCCTGGCGCAGGTGATCGAAGTCGCTGCCTGAACAGCCTGGACCCGTGCCAAGCTCCCTGACTCACATCCAGTGTCCGGGAGTCCACACAACGTATCTCCCGATCCGCTGCCAGTAGCCGTCGCGCCACCGCGTCCCGTGTCCGGCGAAGCGCACCCACTCGCCTGCGTGCCAGGTATACCCGCCGCCGGTCCAGTCGTAGTGTCCGGGCCACCAGACCAGGGGCGCCGGTGACGGTGGCGGAGATGGTACCAGCTCCGTCCGTGGCGGCGGCGCAACTGGGCCGGGCTGGGTTGCCACCGTGCAGGCGCCGAGGGCCAGCGCCAATGCGGGAGCGGCGAAGGTCCATCGCAGCATGGGCGTCTCCGCAAGCCTTCAAAGGGCGGCGTCAACTCAGTCGTAGTCGTATAGATGTAACGTCCGATGCGCCAGGGCGAGTGTCTTCGCGCAGCGCTGGGATTTGTCGGCCTGTTCGGGGCGGGCCGCGCAGTGCAGCCGTTCTGGCGCGACATGCCTCTGCCAGCAAAATCTGCGCATCCTAGCGATGGATATCCGCTCAGGCGTCCGGTCAATGTCCGGTCAGGACTGGCCTAAACGCCGAGAGATCGCCTGTCAGCCGGCAGAAAGTCGCTGCAATCAACAAGTTGGATGGTAGCGGCGGGCGGATTTGAACCACCGACCAAGGGATTATGATTCCCCTGCTCTACCGCTGAGCTACGCCGCCATCCGCCCGGCACATGCCTCTGCCTGGGCGCGAAGTCAACCGCCTGGCAGCTTGCGCCCTGCTGCCGCGGCCCCAACATCGCCCTAGCAAAAGGGGACCCGGCGCCTTGGACACGATCACGCCTACGATTCAGGACGACATCGCAGCCAGCACAGCGCGGCCGACGCAGGAGGAGGCGGAGGCCGCGGTCCGCACCCTGATCCGCTACGTCGGCGACGATCCAGCGCGCGAGGGGCTGCGGGACACGCCGGCGCGCGTCGTCCGCTCCTACGCCGAGCTGTTCGCCGGTTACGGCACGGATCCGGTCGCCCTTCTTGAGCGCACCTTCGCGGAGGTGGACGGCTACGACGAGATGGTGCTGCTGCGCGACATCCGGCTCGAGAGCTACTGCGAGCACCACATGGTGCCCATCATCGGGCGCTGCCACATCGCCTATCTGCCGCGGCGCCGGGTGGTGGGCATCAGCAAGCTCGCCCGGCTCGTAGATGCCTTCTCCAAGCGCTTGCAGATTCAGGAGCGGCTGACGGCGCAGATCGCGGACACGATCGACCGCGTGCTCGCCCCGCGCGGCGTTGCCGTGGTCATCGAGGCGGGCCACCAGTGCATGACCACGCGCGGCGTCCACAAGCCCGGCGTGAGCATGGTGACGAGCCGCCTGCTCGGTGCGTTCCGTGACGACCCGAATACGCGGCGCGAGTTCCTGACCATGATCTCGAGCCGCGCGCCGGGCAGCCAGGACGAGCGATAGCGGCCTGCGTCAGCGGCAGTTCTCCAGCGAGGCGGGCGCGCACGCCCCCGTCCTAGGCGCATGTTCCAGCGTGTCGGACGGAAGCCCGGCAGCGGCGGGTGGAACGCCCTGCGGGACCAGCCCCGGAGCCAGCACCTGCTCCGCGGCCGGCGACGGGTGCTGCGGCACCTTCTTCGCCAGCCCCACCGCCCAGCGGCAAGCCCCGGCCCTGCCGACCCGGAGCACCCCCGCGAAGGCATCGTCGGCAAAGCGGCCGTTGATCCAACCCACGTTCAGGTAGCGCATCGCGAGATGGCCGTCCGGCTCGACGTTTCCCTCGAACGGCAGGTTGACGCCGAACGTCGCATGGCCGCTCGCGACCAGCATGGTCCTGGCCAGCCCATACGGCGTGGTGCCGCAGGTGGGCAGGTTGCCGGGGTCGGGGGCGAGAGCGCCTTCGTAGGCACCGTCGTAGGTGGAGACGATCGGGACGGGGCGCGGCGTTCCGAGGCCGGGCGGGGCGGTGCCCGCGAGGTCGGTGGGCACGCCGGGCGCGACTCGCATGGCGCCATTCGCGCAGCCTGCCAATAGCGCGCACGTCGCGATCACGGCGAGCTGTCGCCGCGGAGCCGGCGAACATCCATGGGATCGCTGCACCACATCACACCTCGGAGGGAAGCCGGGGCGGGACACTACTCGTCCTCGACTTCCAAGGTGAACGTCTTTTAACTGAGCCAACGATGACCTCGTTGCGACGCGATTCGCGGTGGCGGTGCGCGATGGTTGGCGCAGGAAGCGCGCTCGCGCTGATCCTCGCCGGGCCGTGCCGGGCGCAGAGCTTCCAGTCTGCGCTCAGCCAAGCCTACCTCTACAACCCGCAGCTCGCCTCCAGCCGCGCCGCGCTGCGCCAATCGGACGAGGGTATCCCGCGCGCGCTCTCGGGGTGGCGTCCGAGCGTGACGGTGCTCGGCGAGATCGGCAAGGCAGTCATCTCCGACAGCCTCGTCAAGGCCGACCCGCAGCACCGCATCCCCCAGGTTGCGGCGCTGACGCTGTCGCAGCCCCTCTACACCGGCGGCCGGGTCTCGTCGCAGGTGCAGCAGGCCAAGGCGCAAGTGCTCGCCCAGCGCGCCCAACTGCGCAACACGGAAGCGACCGTCCTGCTCGCGGCCGGCACTGCCTACTTCGACGTGGCGCGCGACCAGCGCGTCGTCGGCCTGAACCGCGCCAACACGGCGTTGCTCGACCGCACGCTGCGCGCCGCGGAGCAGCAATACGCCGCCGGCGACATCACGCTGGCCGACGTTGCGCAGGCCCGCGCCCGCGACGCCGACGGGCAAGCGCAGCTCGCCACGGCCGAGGCGCAGCTCGCCGCGTCGCGCGCCAGCTACGAGCAGCAGGTCGGCTCGCTGCCGGGAAACCTGAACATGCCGCGCCTCGGCCTGAAGCTGCCGCGCGGCCGCGAGGCCGCCGCAGAGCAGGCGACCGCGGGCAATTTCGCCGTCCGCGCCGCGCGGGAAACCTTCGCGGCGAGCGAGGCGGCCGTCGGCGTCGCCGAGGCGGGGCTGCGGCCCAACGTCTCGCTCTCGGGCCAGCTCTCCCGCCTCAAGGAGACGGACGTGCAGGCGCTCCATCAGCGCGACAACATCGCCGAGGCCGACCTCGGTACTCAACGTGCCGCTCTACCAGGGCGGCGGCATCAGCGCCCAGGTCCGGGCGGCCAAGGAGGGTGCGAACCAGAGCCGCTTGCAAATCGACGTGTCGCTGCGGGAAGCCCGGCGCGAGGCGCTGTCGGCGTGGGACACGCTGGCGGCGACTGCCGTGCAGGTGAGCGCGGCGCGCAGCTCGGTCGCGGCCAACGAGGTCGCGACCCGCGGCGTGGTGCGCCAGCAAAGCGTCGGCGCCCGCACCCTGCTCGACGTTCTGAACGCGCAACAGGAACTGTTCTCGGCGAACGTCAGGCTCGTCACCGCCCAGCACGACCAGCTCACCGCCTCGCTGCAGCTGCTCAACGCTGTGGGCGGCCTCGGAGCGGAAGAACTTCGCCTGCCGGTGACCATCTACGACCCGGTACGCCACTACAACGAAGTGCGCGGCCGATGGTACGGCACGACGCCCTCGCCGTGATGCGGGCGCGCTACTCGGCCGGCTGGGGCTCGGGACCGGGCGTCCTTCCGCCCGGTTCCTTCGGCCCCGCCTTTGGACGCTGGGCGACCGCGGCCGGCCCCACGAACAGCAGGACCACGATACCGGCGATCATGATCATGGCGATCCAGCCGTAGGCGTCGGCGTAGGCCATCACGTAGGCTTGGCGGCGGACCTCTGAGGACAGGCCGGACAGTCCGCCCGCCTCACTCTCGCGCTGCACGGTCCCGAACGCGCCGGTCACGGCGTCGCTCGCGATGATGTTGGAGTGGACGCGCTGGCGCACCGTCACGATGCCGCCCAGGATCGCGCTGCCGAAATTGCCCGCGAGCACGCGTATGACGTTGAAGAGCGTGCTGCCGGAGATCGCGTCCTGCGGCTGCATGACCGAGGTGACGCAGAGCAGCAAGCTGATCAGCACCAGGGGGTAGCCGCAGGCAGCGATGATCTCGGACGGCAGGAATTGGGCCTCGACCCAGTCCGACGTAACGTAGGTGGCGAGCCGGTCGGCGATTACCACGAGCAGGAAGCCCACCGCCGCAACCACACGCGCGTCCACGTAGAACAGGACCCAGGCGACGAGCGGGGCGAGCACGACCACCGGGATCGTCGCCCAGAGCAGGATCACCCCGATCTGCAGCTCGCGGAAGTCGCGGATCTGCGCCCCGTATTGCGGCAGCACGTAGGCCGCGCCCTGCACGGCGAAGAAGAACATGACGATGATCAGCAGGCCGAGGCTCAGGTTCCGGCGCTTCAGCAGCCGCAGCTCGATGAGCGGTTGCTCGACGGACAGCTCCTCCCAGACGAACAGGGCAAGGAAGATCGCGGCGAGGACGAACAAGGTATCCACGAGCGTGGAGCTGAACCAGTCGTATTGCTGCCCTATGACGAGCGCGGCCGTGAGCGTGCAGGCGAACCCGATGAAGAAGATCATGCCGAAGTAGTCGGCGCCCTTCGTGAAGCCTTCGAGCTTCACCTTCTCGGCCGGCAAGCCCGTCATGACCAGGACCAAGGCGATCGGGTTGAGCACGAGGCACGTCCAGAAGATCGTCTGCCAGCCCAGGTATTCCTTGAAGTAGCCGCCGATGATCTCGCCGGTGAGCGGGCTCAGGTTCACGACCGTCGCGTAGGCGGCGAAGCCCCAGAGCCGGTCGTAGGGCGGCAGGATGCGCAGCAAGGTCGTGAACAGCATCGGCACCAGCGCGCCGCCGCCCATGCCGTGCAGGAACGCCGCCGCCATCAACCCTGGATAGCTCGTCATCGTCGGTGCCGTGACGGCGGCGAGGAGCTGCACGACGAGGAAGAACGCGACGATGCGCCGCGGCGTGAAGATTGTGGAGAGCCATGCCGTGAGGACCACGATAGCGACCGAGCCGCAGTCGAAGCCGACCGTGACCCACAGGCCCTCGTCCTGGCCGAGGTTCAGGCCCCCGTAGAGGTCCACCCTCGCGAAGGTGGTGTCATACTGGTTGAGGTAGGAGGAGAGCGCCGCGAGCAGGACGCCGAGGAGGCCGAGCAGCATCCGCGGCGTCGGCGACGGCGGCGTGGGTGGCGGCTTGCCGTCCGGCCCGCGCGGGGGTGGGGGCGGCGTGTCCGGTCGGAGCAGGGCGAGGACGCCGCTCACGGGTTCGCCCTCGTCGAGGGCGCCGCGCTCAAATTCACCACCGTCTCCGCCGATAGGCCCGGCAGCAGCCGGCCTTCGAGCGGGTGGCCCTCGTCCAGGGTGATCTTCACCGGGATGCGCTGCTCGATGAAGGTGAAGCTGCCGACCGCCCGGTCGGGCGGCGTCGGGCTGCCGTCCGCTTCGCTGGTCGGCTCGAAGCTCTGCACGCGACCGTGCAGCACGACGGTTAGATACGCGTCCACGCGCACCGTCGCGGGCTGTCCGACGCGCATGCCCTTCACCTGCTCCTCGCGGTAGTTCGCCACCGCCCAGACCTGGTCGAGCGGCACGAGGGTGATGACCTGGGTGCCGGGCGAGAGGTATTGCCCCTTGAAGGCGAGCCGCTGCCCGAGCACGCCGTCCTCGGGCGCGGTGATGCGGGTGTAGCCGAGGTTGATCTTGGCCTGCTCGAGCGCCGCCTTGCGCTGGTCGAGGGTCGCGCGGGAGAGGTTGAGCTGCGCTTGCAGCACCTTGATCTGCGCCCCCTGCGCGCCGACCGTGTCCTGGTCGCCGCTGAGCTGGGCTCGCAGGCGCTCTTCCTGCGCCTTCGCTGCCTCGTAGGCCCGCGGCAGCCCGGACTCGGTGCCGAGGAGCGCTGCCTGCCGCTCGCGCTCCAGCCTTGCCCGCTCCAGGTTCGCCGCCTCGGCCTGCGCGTTTGCGGCGGCGCTGCCGACTCGGGCCTGCTGACTCGCGACCTGCGCCTGCGCCACGGCGATGCCGGCCTCTGCGGACTGCACGTCCGCCTGCGCCTGGTCCACCCTGGCCTGGTAGTCGTCCTGCTCGATGAGATAGAGCAGGTCGCCCTTGTAGACGGGCTGGTAATCCGTGACGGCGACCTCGCTGACGTATCCCGCGACCCGCGCCGCGAGGCGCGTCGGGTTGCCGCGGAGCTGCGCGTCGTCGGTCCCGCGGCGGCTGGCCTCCCAGACGATGGCATTCCAGTCTATGAGGAAGGCCGCCGCGCCGATCATGGCGATGACCGCGATGATAGCGCGGACGACGATGCCCGCCAGCGCCCCCGATTTTCCTTTGTTGTCCTGCTTGCCCTGGCCGCCCTGGGCATCGCCCTGCTTCTGGTCGTTGCCTTGGCCAGCCTTGTCCCTCTGCTTCTCGTCCTGCCCACTCATCGTATGTGCCTCGGATTGCGCACCGCGCCGCCGTCCGTCGTGACGATCGCGTCCACCGACATGCCGGGCCGGACCTGGCCGAGCAGCGGGCTGCCGTTCCAGTCGATCGCGATCTTCACCGGCACGCGCTGCACGACCTTGGTGAAGTTGCCCGTGGTGTTGTCCGGGATCACCTGGCTGAACTGCGCGCCCGTAGCCGGCGAGATGCCGGCGACGTGGCCGTCGAGCACCGCGCCGGGGAAGGCGTCCACGCGAAGCCGCGCGGGCTGGCCCACCTTGAGGTAGGTGATCTGCCGCTCGGTGAAGTTGGCCTTCACCCAAACCGTATCGAGCGGCGTCTCGATGACCACGACCGCTCCCGTGTCGAGCAGCGAGCCGACGCGCACCCGGCGCGGCCCCAGCACCCCGTCCACGGGTGCCCTGATCTTCGTCCAGCCCAGGGTGATCTTCGCGAGCGCCGTTTCCGCCGCGCGCGCGCCCAGCTCGGCCCGGGCCTGCTGCTCCTGGGCGGCGAGCACGTCCACCTGGCGCCGCTCGGCCTCCAGCGACGCCTGCGCCCCCACGATCTGGGCGACGTTCACGCGCTCGGCGGCGACGGCGGCGTCCACCTGGCGCTGCGAGCCCACGGCGGTCGGCGCGAGCACCCGCTGGCGCCTCGCGTCGGGGATGGTCTGCACGAGTCCGGCGCGCTCGGCGTCGAGCATCGCCGCCGCGTTGGCGACCTCCAGCTCCAGCTCGTGCCGGCGCTCGATGATCGCGTCGAGGTTCGCCTGTGCCGCCGGCTCCTGTGCCTGCGCCTGATTCGCCTGCGCCTGGTAGGTGCCGGGGTCTATCTCGACGATCAGGTCACCGGCGTGCACGGACTGATTGTCGTTGATCGGCAGGCGCTTCACGTAGCCTTGGACACGGGCGCTGAGCGGCCTGGTGTCGCCGGCAACGTAGGCGTCCACCGTCTCCGGGTTGGCACGCCGATACCCTGGGCTGTCCCACGACAGCAGCCATATGCCCGCCACCACGACGGCCGCGGCGCAGGCGAGAAAGATGATCAGAGCTTTCATGGCGATCCCGCAACCTGGCCGAAAAGCCGCGATGGGACCCCATATGGGCGTTTCGGGTCCGGTTGGCGAACATCTGCGTGAGAAGCACGCATCCTATGCCGCCTGGCGCCGTTCCTCTCCCGCGCAGGAGGCCGCAATGCCCGCCCAGCACGCACGCCGCTTCGCCGACCGTCGCGACGCGGGCCGTCGGCTCGCGGCGGCGCTGCGCCACCTGCGGAGTGAGGCGCCCGTGGTCCTAGCCCTGCCGCGGGGCGGCGTGCCGGTTGGCTACGAGGTCGCGCGAGCCTTGGGCGCACCGCTGGACATCCTGATCGTTCGCAAAGTCGGCGCGCCCGGCAATCCCGAGTTCGGCCTCGGCACCGTAGTGGACGGGCCGGAGGTGACGGCGGTGCTGGACGAGTCGCTCGTGCGGCTGGTGGCACCTCCGCCGGGCTACATCGACGCGGCAGTCCGCCGCGAGGAGGACGAGATCGCCCGGCGCCGCGCCCTCTACGCGCCCGCTCGTCCTCGCGTCGCGCTTGCCGGGCGCTGCGCGGTGGTGGTGGACGATGGGATCGCCACCGGCGGCACGGCGCGCGCGGCACTCCGGGCGCTCCGGGGACAGGGCCCCGCCCGGCTGGTGCTCGCCGCCCCAGTCGCCTCGCCCGAGGCCGCGGAAGCACTGCGTGCGGAAGCGGACGAGGCGGTGTTCCTGGCAACCCCGCCCGATTTCGAGGCCGTGGGTGCCTTCTACGGCGACTTCCGGCAGACCGAGGACGACGAGGTGATCCGGCTGCTGCGCGAGGCCGGCGAGCATGCCGGCCCGGCCTGACCACGACCTACGCGGCAGGCTTCCCGATCACCTTCCGCAGCGCGGCCACCACGTCCGGCTTCGACCAGTCAACCGCGCCCTCGACCCGCTGGCGCTCACGGCCCTCGGCGTCGAGGATCACCGTCGTCGGGATACCCCGCGCGCCCGCGGCACGCGCCGCCGCTCCGTCGGGATCGAGCAGCACAGGCAGGCTATGGATGCCTTGCTGCTTGAAGAACGCCTCGACGGCGGGAGCGCCCGCGCGGTCGGAGGAGAGCGGGAGGACGGCGATATGGTCGTCGGCCACCGCGCGCGCGAGCTGGTCGAGCGCCGGCATTTCCTTGATGCACGGCTCGCACCAGGTCGCCCAGAAGTTCAGCACGACGCCCCGCCCGGCGTAGTCAGCGAGCGTCTTCTTCTCGCCGGACGTCGTCGTGAAGTCGAATGCCGGAAGCTTGAGCCCCGGCGGCCCGTGCTGCAGGGCGTAGAGGTCGAGCGGCAGCATGTCATTGGCTTGGGCGTCCGCTCGTTTGCGTGCGAGCGCCCCCAGGATTACGGTCCCGCCCGCCGCGAGCGCGGCCCGTCGCGTCAGCTTCAGCATGGTGCCTCGCATGGACCAAGTCCCCGACCCGCGCAATCCCGAGCACCGTCACGACGCGGCGAACAAGCAGTGGGGCGGCCGTTTCGCGGAGGGACCGGCCGCGGTCATGCAGGAAATCAACGCCTCCATCGGCTTCGACAAGCGGCTCTGGCGCCAGGACATCAGGGGCAGCCTCGCCCATGCCGCCATGCTCGCGCGCGTCGGCGTCCTGAGCGGTGAGGACGAGGCCGCGATACGCGGCGGCTTGGAGGCCATCGCCGCCGAAATCGAGGCCGGGCGCTTCCCGTTCGAGGACGCGCTGGAAGACATCCACATGAACATCGAGGCGCGGCTGACCGAGCGCATCGGCGACGCCGGGCGGCGGCTGCATACCGGGCGGTCACGCAATGACCAGGTCGCGACCGATTTCCGCCTCTGGGTGCGCGACGCGATCGACGGCTTGGACGCGCAGGCGACGGACCTGATGCGGGCTTTGGCCGGGCGCGCGGCGGACTTCGCAGCAGACCCATTGCCGGGCTTCACGCACCTTCAAGCGGCGCAGCCCGTGACGTTCGGGCATCACCTGCTCGCCTACGTCGAGATGCTCGCGCGCGACCGCGGGCGCCTGGCCGACTGCCGCCGCCGGCTCAACGAGTCCCACTCGGCGCCGCGGCGCTCGCGGGCACGAGCTTCCCCGTGGACCGCAAGATGACGGCCCGCGCCCTCGGCTTCGATCGCCCGGCGGCCAACTCCCTCGACGCGGTGAGCGACCGCGATTTCGCCCTGGAGTTCGTCGGGGCCTGCGCCATCTGCGCGGCCCATCTCTCGCGCTTCGCCGAGGAGATCGTGATCTGGTCGAGCGCGCCGTTCGGCTTCATCCGCCTCTCCGACGCCTTTACGACTGGCAGCAGCATCATGCCGCAGAAGCGCAACCCTGATGCGGCGGAGCTGGTCCGCGCCAAGACGGGGCGCGTGACGGGCGCGCTCGTGGCGCTGCTGACCGTGATCAAGGGCCTGCCGCTCGCCTACGCGAAGGACATGCAGGAGGACAAGGAGCCGGTGTTCGATGCGGCCGACGCCCTGGCCCTGAGCCTGGCCGCGATGGCGGGAATGGCGCGCGACATGCAGCCCGACCTCGCGCGAATGCGGGCGCTAGCCGGCTCCGGCTTCGCGACCGCGACCGACCTCGCGGATTGGCTCGTGCGCGAGCTGCGCATGCCATTCCGCACGGCGCACCACGTCACTGGCCGCCTCGTCGCCAAGGCCGAGGCGAGAGGTATCGACCTCGCCGGGCTGACGCTTGCCGAGATGCAGGAGGCGGAGCCGGGAATCACGGAGGCGGTGTTCGGCGTGCTCACGGTGGATGCCTCGGTCGCCTCGCGCACCAGCTACGGCGGCACCGCGCCCACGAACGTCGCCGAGCAGGCGCGGCGCTGGCTGGATCGGCTGGCGTGAGGGTCGCGGCGCTCCTGCTCCTGGCGCTGCTGGCGCTCAACGCCTGCGGCAAGCGTGGCCATCCGGTTGCACCTGGCCCGGCAAGCGAGATCACGTATCCGAAAACGTATCCGACGCAATGAAATCGCACGCAGGTTGATCGGTCACGAATGGGTTGCTAGTGTCTGCTATCAGCCACTTTGAAGGCGTTGCGCCGTGACCAGCCTGCTCATTCGCAACGTGGACGACGCACTCCACGGCCGCCTCAAGGAGGCCGCCGCCCGCCACCGCCGCTCTCTGGAGGAGGAGGTGCGCGAGTTGCTACGCACTGCTGTTGCCCGGCAGGATGAGCCACGAAACGAGGAGAGTAACCGACATTGCCCAACGCCTATTCGGACCTGAGCACGGTGTAGACCTCGATATTCCGCCGCGCGATGCTGCCCAGGACCGGTTGCCGCTTGATTTCTCTAGTCCCGAATGGGACCCTGACTCCGCAGACTCGGCAGCGATGATCCTGCTCGATACCAGCGTGGTCTCGGAGCTGATGCGTCCCGCCCCGCATCCGATCGTTGCTGCCTACTTCCACGCGCAGCACTTCCTCGAATTGTTCCTGCCGGCCGTCTGCGAGGGTGAGGTCCGTTACGGCATCGCCCGTATGTCGGCCGGTCGCCGGCGCGACGATCTCGCGGCGGCCTTCCGCGCCTTTCTCGACCAGGGCTTTGGTGCACGCGTGATAGCCTATGACAGCGCTTGCGCGGCCGGCTACGCTGCCGTTCGCACCGCCCGTGAAAGAGCGGGCCGGCCAATCGAAGATTCCCGACCTCCAGGTCGCGGGCACTGCACTCGCCCATGGCGCCGCGGTGGCGACCCGCAACGTGGCCGATTTCGAGGGATGCGGCGTCGTGGTCGTCAACCCTTGGGAGTATAGAGCCTGACGACGTTGGCCAGGGTGCTGGCGCTGCCTGATGAGCGGCTATATCTGCCCCGCATGGCCGAACCGCTCCCCCTCCTGCCCGACACCGACCCGACCGCCACCGAGCTGGTCGCCGCGCACCCGCATCTCCGCTATGACGCGATGGACGGCCTACTCGTCGAGGACGTACCGCTGAACGCCATCGCGGACAGTATCGGCACGCCGACCTGGGTGCTCTCGGCCGGGGCTTTGCGCAGCCGGCTCGCCCGGCTCCAAGGCGCCCTCGCCGGGCTAGGGGCGCGGGTCCACTACGCGGTCAAGGCCAACGACCACCTCGCCGTCCTGCGGCTCATGGCGGCGGGCGGCGCGGGTGCGGACGTGGTGAGCGGCGGCGAGTTGCGGCGCGCGCTGCTCGCGGGCATGGCACCTGGCGACATCGTGTTCTCCGGCGTCGGCAAGACGATGGACGAGTTGCGCTTCGCGCTCGCGAGCGGGATCGGGCAGGTCAATGCCGAGAGCGCGGAGGAGCTGGACATGCTCGCCGCCGCGTCCGCCGCCACGGGATGTGCAGCCCGTGTCGCACTTCGCGTCAACCCGGACGTGGATGCCGGCACGCACGCCAAGATTACGACCGGACGGGCGGAGAACAAGTTCGGCATCGCCTACGCCGACGCGTCCGCGCTCTACGCCCGTGCCGCCGGCTTGCCCGGCGTCGAGCCGGTCGGCCTTGCCGTCCATATCGGCAGCCAAGTTCTCGGCATGGCGCCCTTCCGCGCTGCCTACGCACGCCTCGCGGACCTGGTCCGGGCGCTGCGGGCGCAAGGGCGCCAGGTAGGCACGCTGGATTGCGGCGGCGGTCTCGGCATCGCCTATCGCGACGAGCTTGCCCCGACGCCGGACGCCCTCGCGGGCGCGATCCGGATGGCGCTCGGCGAGCTCGGGGTAAGGCTCGCCGTCGAGCCGGGGCGCTGGCTCGCCGGGCCGGCCGGGCTGCTGCTCGCCTCCGTCATCCTCACGAAGCACACGGGCGCGCGCCGCTTCGTCGTCCTCGACGCGGCCATGAACGACCTGCTACGCCCGGCGATGTATGAGGCCTGGCACGGCGTTGTCCCGGTCTCCGCCGTTGACGCGCTGGCGCCGACGCAACCCACGGACCTGGTCGGCCCCGTCTGCGAGACGGGGGACACGTTCGCTCGACTGCGTCCCCTCCCCATGCTGGCGCCGAACGCGCGTGTGGCGATCCTCGACGCGGGTGCGTATGGTAGCGTGATGAGCAGCACCTACAACGCGCGCCCGCTTGCCGCGCAGGCGCTCGTGGACGGGTCGCGCTGGGCGGTGATCCGCGAGCGACAGCCCGTCGAGACCCTTTGGGCCGGCGAGCGCGTGCCGGACTGGCTCGGATGAGCGACGCGCCTAACGCTGCCCCTGGCCTCCAGCGCAAGCGAGCGCTCGCGCGCGGCGTGCTCCTGTTCGAGCGGGCGTGGCCGGCTCTCTGGCCGCCGCTGGGCGCGCTCGGCTTCTACGTTGTCTTCGGCCTGCTCGACGGCCCGGCATCGCTGCCGCCCTGGCCGCGGACGTTGCTGGCGGTCATCGTGCTCGCCTGCGCGGGCGCGCTGGCGTGGCGCGGCCTGCGCCGGGTGCGAGTGCCGGGCGTGGCGGACGCGGATCGGCGATTGGAGCGGGATTCCGGGCTGCGCCACCGCCCGCTCGCCGCCCTCCAGGATCGTCCGGTGCTCGACGACCCAGCCGCGGAGACGCTGTGGCAAGCGCACCTCGCCCGCATCGCCGCACAGGTCGGCCGGCTGCACCTGTCACGCCCGCGGCCTGGCTTGGCAGCGCGCGATCGCCGGGCTCTCCGGGGCGGTCTGCTGGTGCTGCTCGCCGCCGCGCTGGTCGTTGCAGGCGCCGATGCGCCAGCTCGGCTCGGACGCGCGGCCTGGCCCGGCATCCCGGCTGGCACGCCCGGCGTTCCGGCCGAGGTCCATGCCTGGGCGACGCCCCCCGCCTATACAGGTCTGCCGCCCGTCCTGCTGCGCCCTGACTCGGCCGCGGTGTCGGTGCCGGTCGGCTCCCACCTCACCGTCAGCGTCACGGGCGTGCAGGGCACGCCGGTGCTCGCGTTGGGCTCGGCCTCCACGCCATTCAAGGCGCTCGACGCCGGGAGCTGGCAGGCCGAGCAGGACCTGCGCGGTGGCGGGCACCTCACCGTACGCGGGAAGGGGCAGGAGCTGGCGGCGTGGCAGGTGAGCCTGATCCCCGACCTGCCGCCCACGGCCGCGTTCACCGCGGCGCCGGGGCTGGCGCCCGGCCCTGCCGCGGTAGGGTCCGCTGGCAGCATCCGCCTGCCCTGGAAGGCGGGGGACGATTACGGCGTCGTCTCGCTGCAGGCTGAGCTTCGGCTGCACGACCGGCCGGATGCCGAGCCGCTCATCCTCCCCGTCCCGCTCGACGGCGCGCCGCGCACCGCGCACGGCGCCTTGATTCAGGATCTCACCAGCCATCCCTGGGCGGGCCTTCCGGTCGTCGCGCGCCTGGTCGCGAAGGATGCTATCGGCCAAGCCGGGCGCAGCGACGAGGCGGAGCTGACGCTTCCCGAGCGCCAGTTCCACAACCCCGTCGCGGCGGCGGTCGCGGCGGTGCGCAAGGCGCTCAGCCTGCATCCGGAGGAGCGCGCCGGCGCCGCGGCGTCGCTCGACGCGCTCGCGAGCGCGCCCGAGGCGTTCGACAACTCCCTTCCCGTGTTCCTCAACCTGGAGGGCACTGCCGCCTTGCTGCGGCTCGGCCGAGCGCCGGACACGGTGCCGCAGGCGCAGGCGCGGCTCTGGCAGCTCGCGCTGGCGCTGGAGGAGGGTGACGCAGAGCGGACCGAGAAGGCGCTCGCGGCGGCGGAGAAGGCGCTGCAGGACGCTCTCCAGAAGAACCAGCCCCAGGACAAGGCCGCGCAGACGGATCTGGACAAGAAGATACGCGCCTTGGAGGACGCCTTGCGCCGGCATCTGCAGGCACTGGCCGAGCAGGCCCTGCGGAACGGCGTGAAGCCGCCGTCCGGCGCGCAGACGCCAGGGCAGCAGGGAGCCAAGCAGGAGCTCAATCGCCTGCTTCAGCAGCTGCGCGACGCGGCGCGCGAGGGCCGGCTCGACGATGCGAAGCAGCGCTTGGCCCAGCTCGAGCAGATGCTGCAGCAGATGCAGGCCGCGAAGCCCGGCTCGGAGGCGCAGCGCCAAGCTGCCGAAGCCCGGCAGCAGCAGGGCCGCGAGCAGATGGGTGCGGTACGGGATATGGTCCAGCGCGAGGGTGCCCTGCTCGACCATACCCAGCAGCGCATCAAGCCGCCGAGCAACCCGTTCGTGCCCGACGTGCCTAGCAGCGGGCAGGCCCAGGATCGCGCCGCGGACGCCCGCCGGCAGCAGGCGCTGCGCCTTGCCCTGGGTGAGCTGATGCAGCAGTTCGGCGACTTGACGGGCAAGGTGCCGCAGCCGCTGAGCGACGCCGACGTCGCGATGCGCGGCGCGGCTCAGTCGCTCGGCGAAGGGCAGGACCAACCGGCGCAGAATGCGGAGCGCCGGGCGATCGAGGCGTTGCAGCGCGGCAGCCAGTCCATGAGCCAGCAGATGGCGCAGATGGGCATCCAGGTCGCGCCCGGCGGCGGCCAGGACGGCCAGGAGGGCGATCAGCCGGGCCAGGACGGCGGAAGCCCGGGCGACGGCCGCGACGCTATGGACAACGGGCAGGACAACCCCGGCTCCCCCGGCCAGCACACGCGGCGCGACCCGCTCGGCCGCCCGGTGGACGAGGACGCCACCGGCTCCCTGGAAGGCGGCGACGTGCAGGTTCCCGACCAGGCGCAAGCCGGCCGCGCCCGCGCGATCCAGGAGGAGCTGCGCCGCCGCGACTCGGAGCGCACCCGGCCGCAGCGGGAGCTTGACTACTTCCAACGGCTGCTCAAGCCATTCTAACGTCGTGCCGGGAACCAAGACCGGCAACAGAATGTGCCGGGACACCAAAGGGAGGAACCTATGAGCAACGACCTGAAACAGGCCGCCGACGCTGTCCTGAACGGCGTCGTGACGTCCAACCCTCGCGTGCCAGGCGTCGTCGCTATGGCGACGGATCGTCATACCAACATCTATGAGGGCGCGTTCGGCAAGCGTCGGCTCGACCAGGACGCCAACATGACGACCGACACGGTATTCGCGATCTTCTCCACGACCAAGGCGATCACCGGCACCGCCGTGCTGCAGCTCGTCGAGGAGGGCAAGCTCGATCTCGACGCGCCGGCCAAGAACTATGCTAAGGACATCGGCGCTTTGCAGGTGCTCGAAGGTTTCGACAGCAGCGGCAATCCGAAGCTGCGTGCGCCCAAGCGCGACATCACCACGCGGATGCTCCTGCTGCACACCGCCGGTTTCGGCTACGACTTCTTCAACGAGCAGTATAACCGGCTCGCGAGCGAGAAGGGTCAGCCGAGCGTCGTCACGTCCTCGAAGAAGTCGCTGATGTCACCTCTCCTCTTCGATCCGGGAGAGAAGTGGGAATACGGCTCCAACATCGACTGGGCGGGTCAGGTGGTCGAAGGCGTCACGGGCAAGCGGCTTGGGGAGTATATGCAGGAGCGCATCTTCACACCGCTCGGCATGAAGGATACGAGCTTCACAATCACGCCTTCGATGCGCCAGCGCCTCGCCAGCATTCACCAGCGCAACGCTGACGGCTCGCTGACGCCGCTCGACTTCGAGCTGCCGGCCGAGCCGGAAGTGCACATGGGTGGCCACGGCCTCTACGCGACCGTGGGCGACTACATGCGCTTCATCCGCATGTGGCTGAACGATGGCAACGGCGAGCACGGCCGCGTCCTGAAGGCCGAGACGGTCAGGATGGCCGAGAAGAACGGCCTCGGCGACAAGAAGATCAAGATGCTGCCGGGCATCATCGCGGCGCTCTCGAACGACGCGGAGTTCTTCCCCGGGCTGTCAAAGTCCTGGGCGCTCACGTTCATGGTCAACGACGAGGTAGCTCCCACGGGGCGTCCGGCCGGGGCACTCGGCTGGGCGGGCCTCGCCAACCTGTTCTACTGGATCGACCGGCAGAACGGAATTGGCGGCTTCTGGGCGACGCAGATCTTCCCGTTCGCGGACGCCACGTCGTTCACCGGCTACATGAACTTCGAGACCGCGGTCTATCAGAGCATGGCAATGAAGAAGGCGGCCTGAGGTTCACGCCTCGCCCGCGGCGGCCCAACTCGGCCGCCGCGGGCATTCCCTTCCGCCATTGTGGAAAGCGCTGCTTCCCTCGCCAGAAGACGTTTTTGTATGAGGTCGACGAATACTCAGAGTTTATGCATGTGGTCAGGATTGGGGGACTACCGGCCGAGCTTCTCCGCGAAGAGTTCTAAGCACCTGTTCGTAGATTGGCGAAGGCCTCCAACGCCGTATCTTACCACCAAGCTGAACCAAGCTTATGACCTCCCGATCATTGCTGACAGGCCGCACGAAGAGCGATCCCAGACGCTTCCATCCGCTCCGCTTCAGTGTCCCTGTCATTGCGCGCCGAACGGCGCTGGTCGCGACGTCCGCCATTTGCAGCCCAATGCAGTCAGCTGAATTTATGAATTGACGGTCTGCGAATACAGCTTTGATGTCAATCGCCTGGAATGGGGAAGCAGGAGCGCTGATATGCGAAACTAAATGCGCCGGTGCTTCTGGCTGGACGCGAAAGAGGCCTGGCGCAAGGTGGCTGTAATCCCCTTCAGTAATCGTTATCAGCGGATCGCTCAGTGAACGCGCCTCCAACCATGGCAACAAAAGCACGCTCCATAACTTCTCGGTTTTCGTGGGTACGGAGCTTTTTCCATCCATAATCCACGAAAATGAAGCCAAGTCCGGCGGATCAGTCAGAGGTATCCATCTAAAATTCGTGCGAAGGGTATTGTCGATAAGCTCGGTCGTAATCATTGCCTGTACGTAAGCCGGAAGCGATATAGCTCGCAAGGTCCGGCCAAATCCTTGCAGTTGGTCCTTCATGCTTTGATGATTCATGATAGGAATGTTTTTTTCAATGTTTGCGGCTGTGTCCTGTTTATGTTGAAAAACCGTTTGACTTTCGTGCACTCCCAGGTCAATCGCTACTGCATCCAGAATTATACGCCCGGTGTCATTGAGTGACATATGCCCAGTCTCGTGACGCGATTGAGGTGATGCGCTCGGGTTGAGAGAGCAGCCAGTTCCAGGCGTCGCAGCAGGCGTCCACGATCGCGGTGTAGCTGTCGTAGACGCGGTTGCTGAGTTTGTTGCTCCGCAGAAAGGCCCAGATGGTCTCGACCGGGTTCAGCTCGGGGCTGTAGGGCGGCAGGTGCATGAGGGTGATGTTGTTCGGGACGCGCAACTCGCCACCGAGCTTGTGCCACCCGGCGCCGTCGATGTTGAGGATGGCATGGGCATCCGGCGCGACATGACGGCTGATCTCCGCGAGGTGCAGGTTCATCATCGCGGCATTGGCATAGGGCAGCACCAAGCCTGCTCCGATGCCGCGCGCCGGACACACGGCGCCGAACAGATAGGCCCAGGCGTAGCGCTGATCGCGCGGCGCCGCAGGGCGCGAGCCGCGTTCCGCCCAGACCCGGGTGAGCGTGCCCTGCTGGCCGATGCGCGCTTCGTCCTGCCACCAGAGTTCGAGCGGCTTGCCACGGGCGTGGTCAGGCAGGGCCGCGTCTATGAGGGCGGGATAATCGGCCTGAAAGACGCCTGTGCCGCCAGGTCCTGGCCAGGGTGCCGAGGCCGGGCCACGAGCCGCCGAAAGCCCAGACGCCGGAGCACGTCGCTCATACTGCGCTCGGCCAACACGACACCGAACCGTGCCGCAACCGCCCGCGCCAGGTCGGCCCGGCGCCAGCGCACCACCCCGTCCTTGGCCGGGTCCGGCCCACGCCGAACCCATTCGGCCACCTCCGCTTCTTGCTCGGCCGAAAGGAAAGGTTTCGGGCCGACCTTGCCTTCCTTGTCCGACAATCCCGGCAAGCCCTGCTCGTTGTAGCGGTGCACCCAGTCGCGCAGGGTCTGCCGGTCCATGCCCGCCATCCGGGCGGCATTGGTCCGCGAGGCGCCCTCAAGCACCAAAGCAAGCGCCAGCATGCGCCGCGACGCCGACCCATCTCGCGTGCGCGCCGCTTCGCGCCGCAAGCCCGCCGCGTCCAAGTCGAGCCGAATACCCTGAACCGCCGCACCCATCGAGCCCTCCGCGAATTGTCTCGTCGCAGAGCGAATCACGTCGACGCCGATCAGGGAATCCGGCCAGAGTCAGCCATCAACACCGGGCGTATTAGTCCGTGAGATAAGTAGAATGCAAGAGCATCATCAACATGATCCTCCGACAGAAGGCGCCCCTTTATCTCGCCGTTGTCATTTGGCCATTTACGTGTCAGCGTCTGAAATTCGGAGAATATGCCGTCGAGCCGAGCTGTAGGCAATGTTAGCGCTGCACAGCAAGAGATAGCCGGGCCGCTCACCGTCTTGGGGATGGCAAACGGTCCACTTTCATCGATGAAGACGTGCATTCGACCGATGTTCCTCGTCATTTCAGGCTCCGCAGGCAGGTTGCATGCGCTGGCCTGTCTGTTACGTTTCCTATATATTGTTCGTCCCAAACGCTCGCTCGGCCAAGGATCGTTGAACCTATATCTACGCACAAGACTCCTTATTCTTAATGGCAACGCCTCAGCCAGATTCGATTATGGGATAGGTTCGCCTGCCGCCTGCGTCAGAAATTGAGCACCGCCGTCTCCGCCATCACCGCTTCCGGCGTTCGGTGGCGGGCTGCCGCCCGCCGCTCCTCCTCGGTGCGGCGCTGCGCCTGCATGTAGGCGCCGAGATGCCGGGCGCGCTGCACGACGCGCTGCCCGGCCGGCAGCCGCGCCGCCTCGTAGCGGCGCAGCGCTGTCTCGACCCGATCCTCCTGGTCCAGCGCCAGCGCGAGCGCCTGGGCGTCCTCGGCGGCCTTGGTGACGCCGGCCCCGACGTGCGGCCGCACGACGAACGCGGCATCGCCGGCCAAGGCCACGCGGCCGGCAGCGAGACGTGGGGATTTAAGGTCGTAGATCGGTTGCAGGAAGGGCTGCCGGGTCGCTTGGATGACCTGCACGAACTGCGGCGCGAGGATCCAGACGGCTGCGCCGCGCATCGCGTCCACGATCTCGGGCCGGATGAGCGGCGGCGGGATCGACAGCGCGTGCGCCCGGAGGCATCCGTGAACAGGTCGGGCAGCTCGGTTGCCTCGTCCGCCGGGCGATACCACACGAAGTTGTAGCGCCGGTGTCCGGCGCGCAGGTCGTCGCCCTGGCCGGCGACGGGGTAGCCGAGCATCTGCTCGCCCGGCGGCAGGCAGAAGGCAAATCGGCGAAGATCGCCGACCGCGCCGGCTCCGGGACCTCGGTTTCCGGGATCAACCCCCGCCACGCGATATAGCCCGCGTAGATCAACGGCACGTCGCCCACGACCTGCTGGCGGACGGAGGAGCGGAGCCCGTCCGCGCCGACCAGCAGATCGCCCTCGGCGCTGCTGCCGTCGGCGAAGCGGGCGACGACGCGGCGCCCATCCTGCTCGACAGCGCGCATATCCTTGCCGAGCGTATAGCTCTTCTCAGGGAGGACGGCCCGCAGCATCCGGAACAGACGGTCCCAGGAGGTCATCGTCTGTGGGCAGTGGAACGTGCCGATGACCGTGCCGTCGCGGTCCAGAGTCAGCCTGCGCGCGACCCGCACCCCAAGCTCGGCCGCCGAGTCGAGCCCGGCGTCCTGTGCGATCCGCCACAGCTCGGGATGCGTGACGATGCCAGCGCCGCGGCCCGACAGCGCCTCGCTCGCGCGCTCGAAGACGCGCACCTCCCAGGCATGGCGCCGCAGCAGCAGGGCCGTGAACAAGCCGCCCATCGAGCCGCCGATAACGAGCGCGTCCTGCCTTTATCCGGCGCGCACGCCGCGGTATTCCCGGAACACTCCGAGCACCGTCGTGCAGGCGACCTTCGCGAATCCCGCTCGCCTGAGCTGCCCGAGGATGGTCTCGGGGGCGACGCAGCCCTCGATGGTCTCCCAGTAATACCGCATCAGCGCTGCCGTCCGCCGCCCCGGCATTGTCACCCGGCATGCCCACGGCACGGCGCGCCCGAGCCAGAGCCGTGCCAGCGCGTGGGTGACGTGTCCCTCCGGCCGCGCGATCTCCAGCAGCAGCACGGCGCCGCCCGGACGCAGCACGCGGCGGAACTCGTGGAACGCGACGCCGAGGTCAGCGACGTGGCGCAGCGCGTAGCCCAAGGTCACCAGATCCACGGACGCATTCGCCACGGGAAGCGCCTCCGCCTCGCCCTGGGCGAATAACGCAGGCACGCCGTGGCGTCGGGCTTCGGCCAACATGCCGAGGCTCACATCCACGCCCGTCACGCTGCCGCCGGGCGCCGTAAGCCGCGCCGCCTCGCGCGCCAGTAGGCCGGTGCCGATCGCCACATCGAGCACGTCCATGCCAGGCCGAAGCCCGCTGCGCCGCAGCGCCTGCCGCCGATACCAGGCGCCTGAGCCGAGGGAGAGCACCTGGTTGGCTCGATCGTAGTCCGGCGCCGTCGCGTCGAAGAGCGCGCGCACGAACGGCGCATGGGCTTCGGCGTCGCCATACCACGGCCGCAGGACGGGATGCGGTCGCACCGGGTCGCCGGAAGCGCTCATGATCTGCCCATGGTTGGCCGGGTCCGCGCGAGATGCTAGCCTCCCATCCTTAGCAGGCTGCCATGCATGAGTGAACGCCGCCCGCGCGAGGGCCTCCTGGCCCCGACGCAGCCTCCCCGAGCCAAGCATCGCGCCCGGCGGGGTCGCTGGGTGGCCTATCTGCGGCGCGCCCCCGGGCTCGCCTACGAATACGCCGCGTTCTACGGGTTCCTGCTGCTACTTGGCATCGGTTTCCTGGGGTGGGGCCTGATCGGGGCCGTGCTGAGCCGCGTGCTGCCGAGGCATACGGCCGCGCCGCTCGGGCAAGCGGTGATCGGCGCAGGATTCCGCTTCTACATCGACCTCCTGCACGTGCTCGGCCTGATGCGCGCCGAGCTCTCCGCGCTCGACGCCCTGCGCGACGCGCGCGGACTGGTGTTGGCGCCGAACCACCCGTCCCTGCTCGACATCCTGCTCATCGCCTCCCGCGTGCCGCGGGCGGTCTGCATCACGAAGGCCCAGCTGTGGGACAACCCGTTCCTGGGCGGCGGCGCGCGGCTGGCCGGCTACATCCGCAACGATGCGCCGCTCCCCCTGGTGCGACGCGCCGCGGCCGAGGTCCGTGGCGGCGCCAACTTGCTTATCTTCCCGGAAGGCACGCGCACCGTCGCGGGGCCAGTCAATCCGCTCAAGCCCGGCTTCGCCCTGATCGCGCGCGCGGCTAGCGCGCCCGTGCAGACCATATTCATCGAGTCGGAGACGCCCTACCTGCGCAAGGGCTGGACGCTCTTGCGGAAGCCGCGATTCCCCTTGATCTATCGGGTCCACCTCGGCCCTCGGCTGCTGGTCGAAGGGGGTGCTGACGCTTTCGCCCGGACGCTGGAGGCGCTCTACAGGGCGGAATTGGGGCGCAGCGGCGGGCAAAGTTGACTCCGTCCGCGACGCACCTCGTCGTCATCCCATCCTACAACACCGGGCCGTGCGTGCTCGACACGGTGGCGGAGGCACGCCGGGCGTGGGCGCCGGTCTGGGTGGTCGTGGACGGCAGCACGGACGGCACGGGCGAGCTGTTGGGCCGGATGGAAGCGGGCGACGCCGGGCTGCGCGTGCTCCGGCTCGCGCGCAATGGCGGCAAGGGCGCCGCGGTGCTTAACGCGCTGCGCCTCGCGGACCGGGAAGGGTTCACGCACGCGCTCGTCATGGACGCGGACGGGCAGCACCCGGCGGCCAGCATTCCCTGCTTCATGGCGGCGTCGGCCGCGACGCCCGGCGCGGTGGTGCTGGGAGTGCCCAAGTTCGGCGCGGACGCGCCGGCGTTGCGGGTACGGGGGCGGCGCATATCGAACTGGTGGGCGGGGCTGGAGACATTGTGGGTCGGCGTCGAGGACAGCTTATTCGGCTTCCGCGTCTATCCCATCCGGCCGCTGCTGCGCGTCATGGCGCGGACGCGCTGGATGCGACGCTACGACTTCGACGCGGAGGCGGCCGTGCGGCTGTGCTGGCTGGGGACCGGGCTCGTGAACCTGCCAGCCCCCGTGCGCTATCTGCGTGCCGATGAGGGCGGCGTCTCCCACTTCCGCTACGGGCGCGACAACCTGCTGCTCACGTGGATGCATGTGCGGCTGATGCTGGGCTTTCTCGCACGATCGCCGCTGCTGCTGGCGCGACGAGCGCGGACGGCGCGAGCGGCACTGCCTGGAGCCCGCATTTAGCGAGCGCTGCGAGCAGGGCAGGAACCACCTCCAGCACCACGGGCTTGCCTGCCGGGGTGCGGGCGGAGCAGCCGTCATGGAGTAACAGCACGTCGCCGGGCCGAAGCCCGCGCAGCAGCCGGCGCAGCACGCGGGCTGGATCACCGCAACGCGTGTCGAGGCCGCGCCGCGCCCAGGAGGCGTGCTGCAGGCCGAGGACGGACAGCACCGGATCGAGCAGCGGGCTGCGCAGCCCGATGGGCGCGCGCACGAAGCGGGGCGGGCGGCCCGCAAGCGAGGTCAGCACGGCTTGCGCCTCCGCCAGCTCCCGCCACGTCCCGCGCGGCCCCAGGCAGGCGAAGAGGATCGGGTGACGCATGGTGTGGTTCTCGACGCTATGGCCGCGCCGGGCGATGTCGCGAACCAGGCCTGGATGGGCGCGCGCCTTCTCTCCGATCAGGAAGAAGCTAGCTTTTGCACCATGCTGGTCGAGCAGGTCGAGCAGCGCGGGCGTGGTCTCGGGATCCGGGCCGTCATCGAAGGTCAGCACCACCCGGCCGTTGCGTTCGCCGGACGGCAGACGCACCAGTGTCCGGCCCAAGACTTGGCTGCGCGGCCACAGGCCGAACAGGGCGAGCAGCGCGTGACAGCCAAGCACGGCGGCGAGCGCGTAAGCCCAGCCCGCAGGCCACGCGAGGACGAAGCCCGGTGCCGCGATATGGACGCCGATGGCGGCGCGAACGGCGGGCCGGGGAGTCCAGGACGCCATGGCCTATCGCCCGATCCCGCCCGCGCGCACGGCGCGCACGAGCGTCGCCAAGGGCACGTGCTCGTGTCCGCGGAAGCGCAGGCGCCGCACGCCGTATTCAGCCCCGAACATCAAGGCCACGAGCGCCACGTCCAGACCGTTGACGAACAGGGACCACGCCGCCGTGGGAGCGAACAGCAGCAGCAGGAGCGACGCGAGAAGCTGGGCCGCGAAGAACAGGCACCAGGCGCCGGTAACGGCTCGCGTGTAGCCGGCCATGCCGGGGTGGAAGCCGGGATCGAGCCGCTCCGCGAGCTCGGTCACGAGCGGCGTCCGGCCCGGCAGCAGCGTAGCACCGAACAGGACCAGCAGACCGCCGAACAGCGCCAAGTGCGACAGCCCTGCAACGGCCAGGAGGCTGCGCCCCAGCAGGCCCGGCCCTGCCGTCATGGCCCACAGCGTCGCGAACGGCAAAGCCGCGGCACCGCACACCAGCAGCGAGCGCCCGGCGCGACCGAGCTTGCCGTTGCGAACGGGGCTGGGTGCGCCAGATATGGGATAGGATTGCCCCATGCGTGGAACGTAGCTGGCCTTCGCGTGATTGCTAGTGGTCAAGGCCTGCCGTTCGTCGCCGGCGGGCACGCATCTACGTCGCGGGGGGACGAACGCATCCCACCTCGACCTGAAGCGAGGTCAGACGTCCCATGCGTCGCTGCTATGAGGGGAGGTGAGATGAGTGCGTTCGCGATTTGGCGGCGGCTCGATACACAAGGTCACGATGCGGCTCTTCTGACGCGAAGCGGCACTGGCTGGTCGCTGCGCGGCACGGCGGTCTTCAAGCACCAGGCTGGGCCAGCCTGCATCAATTATTGCGTTGATGTCGATTCGTCCTGGAGGACCAAGTGCGGGAAGGTACAGGGTTTTCTGGCCGACCGTGCCCTTGAGTACGTCATCAGCCGCGAAGCGGATGGCTGGTACCTCAACGACGCCTTGATCGGCGGTCTGGAACACCTCTGGGATCTCGACTACGGCTTCACCCCGGCAACGAACCTGCAGCAACTGCGCCGGGCAGCCATCGTGACCGGCGAAGCGGTCGATCTTCCGGTTGCGTGGTTCGACATCGACGCGGCGACGCTGACCGAATTGCCGCAGCACTACGAGCGCCGTGGCGAGACAACGTATTTGTATCGCGCGCCGACTATCCCTTACGAGGGCGTCCTTGACCTGGCCCCAAATGGGTTCGTGGCGGCCTACCCGCACCTATGGCGAATGGAAGTCTGAGCTGATCGCTTCACCTGCGGCATTGGTCCGCGGTCTCCCCGAAGCAGACCATGAGACGACCCTTCGCAATCTCGCCATGAGTTCGGAGGCGAGCGAGGTTTGCGCGGTGTTCACGAATTGGTTAGTCTTGGGTCGCATTATGCCACTTTGCTTGCTGGGAACGCCGCCTTGGATACCTTGCGCGATCAGGACCTTCCCGCCGTGGCCCAGGATGATCTCGAGCGGGACATCGCCGCGCTGATCGTGTCCACGCTGCAGCTCGAAGTCGAACCCGGCGACATCCCGGCGGACGGCCGCTTGTTCGGTGAAGGGCTGGGCCTCGATTCCATCGACGCGCTGGAGTTGGCACTCGCCATCTCCAGGCGCTACGGGTTCGAGCTGCGGTCCGACGACGAGCGCAACCACCAGATCTTCGCTTCCCTGCGCAACCTCGCCCGGCACGTCGGCCAGAACCGGACGGGCTGATGTCAGCCGCACCGGCCGCCCGGCTGGTGGAGCGCCCGCCGGGTGCCGCGCTGTTCCGCGGTCCGGGGAACTCCGTCGTCACGGCCGAGACATTCCTACGCGCGGCGCATCGGCTCGCTAGCGGCCTCGGTGGCCCGGATGGCGACAGCGCGCCGGTGCTGAATCTCTGCGCCGACCGCTGCTTGTTCGCCCTCGCCTTCACGGCGGCCCTGCTGCGCGGCCGGCCGTGCGTGCTGGCGGGCGCGGACCAACCCGGCGCGCGCGGTGCGCTCGCCCGGCGGTTCCCTGGAGCCTGGACCGTCGCGGAGACAGGCCGCTTGCCCGCGGGGTTCGAGGGGCAGGAGATAACTTTTCTCGCCGCCGACGCGGCCGGGGCGTCGCCGCCCAACCCTGAGCTGCCCGGCGACCGGCTCGCGGCCTGGGCGTTGACCTCCGGCAGCACCGGGGAGCCGACCGCGCATGCGAAACTCTGGGGCGCGCTGGCGGCGCGGTCGCGCGCCGCGGGCGAGCGGTTCGAGCTGGATGAGTCGCGGCCCGCGACGGTCGTGGGCACGGTGCCGCCGCAGCACATGTATGGCTTCGAGACGACGGTGCTGCTGCCGCTGCACGCTGCCGCGTCGAGCTGGTGCGGCGCCGCGTTCTTCCCCGCCGACGTGCGCGCGGCCGTTGCGGCCATGCCCGTTCCCGCGCTGCTCGTGACGACGCCCTTGCAATTGCGCGCCCTGGTCGAAGGCCCGGCGCCGTTGGTCGCCGCCGTCATCTCCGCGACCGCGCCGCTGGACACCGCCTTGGCGACCAGGGCGGAGCAGGCCTGGAACGTGCCGGTGCTGGAGATCTACGGCGCCACCGAGGCCGGATCGCTCGCCAGCCGGCGCACCACGGAGGGCGACGGTTGGCTGCCCTATCCCGGCGTCCAGGTCGTGCAGGAAGGCGAGACGGCGGTCGCGACGGCCGCCGGCATGGCGGCGCAGCCGCTCGCGGACTGCATTGAGCCGCTCGGCGGCGGGCGATTCCGCCTGCTCGGGCGCAGGGCAGACCTGGTCAAGCTGGGCGGGAGGCGGGCGTCGCTGGCAGGGCTCACCCGCATCCTCTGCGGGCTAGACGGCGTGCTGGACGGCGCTTTCGCAGTGCCGGACGACCTGGAATGGCGAGCGTCGGCGCGGCTGCTCGCTTTCGCCGTGGCGCCTGACCGCTCGGCAGAGAGCATCCTGGCGGAGCTGCGCGGCAAGGTGGACCCAGTGTTCCTGCCGCGCCGGGTGATGCGCGTGGAGCGGCTGCCGCGCAACGTGGCTGGCAAACTGCCACGTCACGCCCTGCTCGCGCTCGCCCTGACGGCGAACGAGGCTGCATGATCCCGGCGGGCCGATTCCAGGTCGCGCCCGATCACCCGTGCTTGCCGGGGCACTTCCCTGGGCGGCCGGTCGTTCCCGGCGTCGTCCTGCTGGACGAGGCCCTTGCGCTGCTGCTCGCGGCGGCACCTGGCCTACGCGTGGCAGGCTTGCCCGCCGTCCGCTTTCTGCGGCCCGTTCTGCCCGGCGAGACTGTAGAGGTGCTGCAGGAGACGCTGTCGGCGCCCGGCCGCGTGAGCTTCGCCTGTCGCGTCGCGGGGCGAGACGCGATGCGCGGCGCCGTGCTGCTCACCGGCAATTGCCGGACGTGAGCGAGCTGAGCTGGTCGCGGGAGCGGGAACGCGGCAGCCCCTGGCTGCTGCGGCTGATGCTGCTCATCACGTTCGGCGCGGGCTGGCAGGCCGGGCGGGCGCTGCTGCTGCCGATCACGGCCTGGTTCCTCGCGACCTCGCCGCGCGGTCGGGCAGCGTCGCGCGAGTATCTGGGCCGCGCGCTGGGCCGCAGGGCGCGCGCCTGGGACGTGGCGCGGCATTTCTACATCTTCGCCTGCGCCATCTTGGACCGGCTCTTCCTCGTCACGGGCCGGACGGGCCGGTTCCGCATCGCGATCTCGGGGCTGGAACACGTGCAGGCGGTGTTCGCGAGCGGCCAGGGCTGCGTGCTCCTGGGGGCGCATCTCGGCAGCTTCGAGGTGCTCCGCTCCTTGGCGGCGGCGGCACCCGTGCCGGTCCGGCCGCTCATGTTCCGCCGCAACGCTGGCGCCCTGACCTGGGCGCTGGATCGGCTGGACCCCAGTCGGCGCGAGACCGTAATCGAGATCGGCGATACGGCGAGCCTCTTGCGCGCGCGCGAGGCGGTGGAGCGGGGCGAGATTGTGGCACTGCTCGCGGACCGCGCGCCGGACGGCCAGCGCCCGGTGGAGACGCCGTTCCTGGGCCGCCCGGCGCCCTTCCCGGCGGGGCCGTTCATCCTCGCCGCGACGCTGGGCGTGCCCGTGGTAATGTTTCATGGCGTGCGCACCGGGCCGCGCCGCTATTGCGTTGAATTCGAACCCTTCGCGGATCGCGTCGTGCTGCGCCGGGCGAGCCGGCAGGCGGATCTGCAGGCGTGGATCACCCGTTACGCAGCCGCGCTGGAGCAAGCGTGTCTTGCCCATCCCTACAACTGGTTCAACTTCTTCCCGTTCTGGGAGAGGTCGTCCGATGCAGGCAACGCTAAAGCTTCTGGGCCGACTCGCGCTGCTGTTGCTGGTATCGCTGCCGGTGCCGTCCCTGGCGGCGGGGCACGGCCAGGACCCTCCCACGCGCCCTCCTAACCAGACGCTCGATCTCGGGGCGCTGATGGCGCGGCTGGCCGCGGTGCCGGAGCGCCGCGCGCGCTTCGAGGAGGAGAAGCGTCTCGCCGTCCTCAGCGAGCCGCAGCGCACGACGGGACACCTGATCTATCAGCGGCCGGACCGGCTGGAGAGGATCACGGACGGGCCGGACTCCGAGAAAGTCGTCGTGGACGGCAACCGCCTCGTGCTGACCGAGGGACAGCAGCCGCCCCGCGTTGTGGACCTGACCGAGCAGCCGGAGCTGCGCGCCCTGGTGGACGCAGTGCGCGGCCCGCTTTCCGGCGATCTCGGGGCGCTGCGGCGCACCTTCGCCGTGACCGCCTCAGGAACGCCGGCCGACTGGCGGCTCTTGCTGCGGCCCACCGATCCGGGTGCTGCCAAGCTGCTCGCGAACGTCGAGGTCAGCGGGGCGGGCGACGCGCCGCGGGAGGTCGTCGTTACGCAGGCGGACGGGGATGAGGACCGCCTCCTGATCGAGCCGCTGCCCTGACAGCGCCCGTCCGATTGCGGTCTGCGGGCCGCAGCCTGCCCGTCCTGGCCGCGCTCGCCGGGGCGGTGGTGCTGCTCGTTCTCGTGCTCGCGCTGGCAAGGGTGCGTACGAGCATGGCAGATTTCCTGCCGCGAGGCCGCACGCCGGCCGCGAAGCTGATGCTCCAGGAGCTGCGGGACGGCGCAGGCGCCGCGCTGATCCTGGTGGGCGTCGAAGGGGCGCCGCCCGCGGAGCTGGCGCGGATCACACACGAGATGGCGGGCGGATTGACCCGCACCGGCCTGTTCGCCCAGGTCGCCGCCGGGCAGGCTGACTTCGCCGGGCAGGAGGACTTCTTCTTCGCCCGGCGCTACCTGCTCTCGCCGGCGACCACGGCCGAGGCGTTCGAGGAGCCGGCGCTGCGAACGGATTTGGAGCGGCTTCTGCGCCACCTTCGCGGCGCGGAGTCGCCGCTCGCCGTCCGCTACGGCGTGGCCGACCCGCCGGGCGCGTTCCTGGCCTGGGCGAAGGGCTTGGCCGGTACGAGCCGGCTGCGCGTCGTGGACGGCGCCTGGTTCGCGCCGGACCGCAATCGCGCGCTCCTCCTCGCTCGCACGAAAGCGGGCGGCTTGGACGTGCCGGCGCAGGAAGCGGCGTCGGATGCCATCCAGGCCGCCTTCGAGGCGGCGAACCACGGCCCCTCGGCCGGCTCCGCGCGGCTGCTGGTCGCCGGTCCGGCTCGCTTCGCGCGCGACGCAGCCCATGCCATCCGAGGCGACGTGGAGCTGATCTCCATACTATCGACGCTGCTGGTCGCGGCACTTCTGGTCTGGCGGTTTCGCTCGCCGCTGGTGATGGCGGCGATCGCGGCGCCGGTCGTGCTCAGCGTCGCCGTGGCAGTCATCGTCGTGCAGCTTGGATTCGGCGCCGTGCACGGCGTGGCGCTCGGGTTCGGCATCAGCATGTTGGGCGTGTCGTTGGACTACCCGGTGCTGCTGATCGGCCATCGCAAGCGGGGCGAGCGGCCGGCGGCCACGCGGGCGCGGATCGGCCCGGCGTTCCGGCTCGCGGTGGCGACGGCGGTGCTGGGTCTCGGCGGGATGCTGTTCTCGGGCTTCCCCGGCCTCGCGCAGCTTGGCGCGTTCTCGGCCGTTGGGCTGCTGGCGACCGCGGCGGCGACGTGGTGGCTGCTGCCGCCGCTGGTCGTCGCGGCGGACCTGGCGCCCGTGACGGCGGGCGAGCCGCACTGGCTCGCCCGTGTCGAGAGCTGGAGGCGCTGGCGGGCGTGGGGCTTGGTGCCGGTCGCGGCCAGCGCGCTCTTCCTCGCACTCGTCGGGCCGCGATGGGAGGACGATCTCGCGAATCTCAGCCCGGTGCCCGCGGCCTCGCGGGCGCTGGACGCAGAGCTCCGCGGCGCGCTGGGCGCCGCAGAGTCGGCCCAGGCGCTGTTCGTCGAGGGCCCGGACGCCGAGACGGTGCTGCGGCTGCAGGAGGCGCTGCTGCCGCGCTTGCAGGCGTTGCAGGCAGGGAACGCGATGACAGGGTTCCAGGCCGCAGCATCGCTGCTGCCCAGTGCCGCGGTGCAGGAGGCGCGCCGGGCGGCGCTGCCCGACGCGGACACGCTCACCCGGCGGCTGGACGAGGCGCGGGCCGGCTTGCCGTTCCGCCCGACAGCGTTCCGGCCCTTCCTCGACGCCGTAGCCGCGACGCGACACATGGCGCCGGTGCGGCTGGCCGACCTCGCCGAGACCGCGCTCGCGGCGCGGCTGGAGCCGCTGCTCTACGAGCGCGGTGGCCGGTGGCACGGTCCCGTGCTGCTGCAGGACGTGCGCGACCCGGCCCGCGTCGCGGCAGCGCTGTCAGATGCGGGGCCGGGCACGACCTACGTAGGCACGCGGACGGAGCTGGGCCGCATCCTGGCGGGCTACACGGCGCAGGCCTGGAAGTGGCTCGGCCTGGGGGTGCTGGCGATCCTGGCGGTGCTGGCGGCCGGGCTGCGCGATCTGCGCCGGGTAGCCCGCGTGTTCGGAGCCGTGGCGGCGGCGGTGCTGTGCACCGTGGCGGTGCTGACGCTGCTGGGCGAGCGGCTGTCGCTGGTCCACGTCGTCGCGTTGCAGCTTGTCGCCGGCGTGGGGCTGGACTACGCGCTGTTCTTCGCCCGGCGGCAGCTTGACGACGAGGAACGCGCCCGCACCTTGCGCACGTTGACCACGTGCAATGCGATGACCCTGCTCTCCTTCGGACTGCTCCTGCTCTGCCGAACTCCGGTGCTGCACAGCATCGGCGCCACCGTCGCGATCGGGGCGGCGCTCGCCATGGTGTTCGCGTTCCTGTTTACCGGGCCGAGGATAGCGTGACGGAACCGCTCCGCATCACGGCCAGCACCGCCGTCAGTGCGCTCGGCGTGGGCGCGGCGGCGCATCTCGATGCCCTCCGCGCGCGCCGGGGCGGGCTGCGGCGCAATGATTTCGAGGCGGGGACGGGCGGTTGGATCGGCCGGGTCGAGGGCGTTGAGGCACACAGCCTGCCGCCTGCGCTCGCCGCCTTCGATTGCCGCAACAACCGGCTCGCCGACATGGCACTGCGCGCCGACGGGTTCCTGGACGCGGCGCTGGCGGCGCGGGAGCAGTATGGCGCGGACCGGGTTGCGGTCGTGCTCGGCACCAGCACGTCCGGCGTGCAGGCCGGGGAGGATGCCTACCGCGCGCGCGACCCGGCGACGGGCGCGCTGCCCGCCGCCTTCGACCACGGCAGGACACAGGACATGTTCTCGCTCGGCCGCCTCGTGCGAGACGCGCTAGGGCTGCGCGGACCGGCGCTCGTCGTGTCCACGGCGTGCGCCAGCAGCGCGCGCACCTTTGCGGACGCGGCACACCTGATCGCAGCCGGGGTCTGCGACGCGGCAATCGTGGGCGGTGCGGACAGTTTGTGCCGCATGACGCTTCAAGGCTTCGCCTCGCTGGAGCTGATCTCGCTCAGCCCTTGCCGCCCGTGCGACGCGGCGCGGGCCGGGATCTCCATCGGCGAGGCCGCGGGCTTTGCGCTGCTGGAGCGCGCGGGTGCACCGCGACGGGGCGCCGGGCCGCCGATGCAGCTCCTCGGCTGGGGTGCCACGAGCGACGCGCACCACATGAGCGCGCCGCATCCGCAGGGCGCGGGGGCAATCGGCGCGATGCGCGCGGCGCTGCGCCGCGCAGGAATCCTGCCCGGCGAGGTAGACTGGATCAACCTGCACGGCACCGGGACACGCGCGAACGACGCCATGGAGGACCTGGCGGTGGCCGAGGTGTTCGGCGATGCCGTGCCGTGCAGCAGCACGAAGGGCTGGACGGGGCACATGCTGGGCGCTTGCGGCATCGTTGAGGCGGTGATCGCCGGGCAGTGCATGGCGGAGGGCTTCGTCGCGGGCTGCCTCGGGGTGGAAACGCCGGACCCGGCGTTCCGCGCGCGCGTCGCGGTGGCGAATGTGGAGCGGCCGGTGCGCCGGGTGGTCAGCAACTCCTTCGGCTTCGGCGGCGTGAACTGCAGCCTGGTGCTCGGAATCGAGCAGTGACGCAATTCGCAGAAGGGGGGCTGCGGGCGCGCGTCGCCGCCGCCGCGCTGTGGGGGCCGGGGCTGGAAGGGTGGGAGGCGAGCCTGCCCGTGCTGCGCGGCGAGGCACCGTATGAGCCGCGCCCGTCGCCCGCACCGCCGCCCCTGCTGCTGCCCCCGACGGAGCGGCGCCGCACCGGGCCGGTCGCACGGCTGGCGCTCGCCGTGGCGGGCGAGGCGGCTTCGCGCAGCGGGTTGCCGCCTGCGTCGCTGCGCGTCGTGTTCGGGAGCAGCAACGGGGACGGCCCGGTGGTGGGCGGCATCCTGGAGGCACTGGCGCCGGGCGATCAGCCACGCCTGGTCTCGCCCACCCAGTTCCACCTCTCCGTGCACAACGCCGCCGCCGGGCTCTGGTCGATCGCGACGGGGAATCCGGAACCTGCGACGTGCCTGGGCTGCCACGACGCGACCTGGGCGGCCTGCCTGCTCACGGCGATGGCGGACGTGGCGGCGGAGGGCCGGCCCGTGCTGGTCTGTGCCTACGATCATCCCTTGCCGCCGCCGCTGGACGCGAAGCGCCCGACCGCCGTGCCGTTCGGCGCCGGCTTAGTGCTCCTCAGCGACTTGCCGGAGCGGGATGCGCTCGCCCGGATCGCCGTGCGCCACCGACCCGACCCGGTGCCCGCCGAGGCCGTGGAACCGCGGGAGGAGAGGCTGGGACCATTGGCGCGCGGCAACCCGGCCGCCCAGGCCCTTCGGCTCTTGGAGAGCCTGGCGCGGGGCGACGCGGCTTCGTGCCCGGCGCCGTATCTCGACGGCCATCTCGAGGTAGAGGTGGCGCCGTGCTAGCTCGGCCGGAGATCGCGGCGCTGGTCCCGCACGCGGGCGCGATGTGCCTGCTCGACCAGGTGCTGGCCTGGAGCGCGGACGATATCCTGTGCGCTGCCCGCTCGCATCTCGACCCGGAGAACCCGCTGCGCCGGGCCGGGCGCTTGGCCGCGCTGTGCGGCCTCGAATACGCGCTGCAGGCGGCAGCCTTGCACGGCGCGCTTTGCTGCGCGCGGTCGCAGCCGGCGGGTTACGTGGCGTCGCTGCGCGCCGTGACGCTCCATGCCGACCGGCTCGATGACCCGGCGCATGGCGAGTTGCGCGTCGCGGCGACCTTGGAGCAGGCAGAGAGCGGCGGGATGCTCTACGCGCTGTGCGTGACCGCCGAGAGCGGCGCGCCCTTGGTGGAGGGCAGGGCGGCCATTGCCTTGCCGCGTCCCGAGTGAAGCGGGCGCTGGTCACGGGCGGGGCGAGTACGCTCGGCGAGGCGATCTGCCGCCGCCTGGCCGTGGACGGGCTGCACGTTCTCGTGCACGCTCACGCCGGGCTGGCGCGGGCGGAGGCGCTGGCGACGGCTATCCGGGAGGGTGGCGGCTCCGCCGAGGCGCTCCAATTCGATCTCGCGGATTTCGCGGCGACTACGGCTTCGCTGGCGCCGGTGCTCGACGCGGGCGTACCGCAGGTGATCGTCCACAACGCCGGCACGCACGATGACGTGCCCTTCGCCGGCATGGCGGAGACGCAGTGGCGCAGTGTGCTCGACGTGTCGCTGGGCGGGTTCTACGGCGTGCTGCGTCCCCTGATCCTGCCGCTCATCGGCACGCGCTGGGGACGGATCGTGGCCGTGTCGTCGGTCTCGGCGCTCATGGGCAACCGCGGCCAGGTCGCCTATGCTGCGGCGAAGGCCGGGCTGATCGGGGCGGTGAAGTCGCTCGCGCGCGAGGTGGCGAGCCGCGGCGTGACGGTGAACGCCGTAGCACCCGGCATCATCGCCTCGCCCGCCGTGGACGCCGCGATGGACGCGAAGCGGATCGCGGAGGCAGTGCCCATGCGCCGGGCCGGGCAGCCGGAGGAGGTCGCGGAGCTGGTCGCGTTCCTCGCGTCCCACCGGGCCGCCTACATCACCGGTCAGGTGGTCTCGATCAACGGCGGCATGGCTTGACCGCTGCCGCGCGGGCGAGGCATCTCGTCTCCATGGCGGGAACGATCCAGGATGCTGCCGAGTGCGACGTGCTGGTCATCGGCGGCGGTCCTGCCGGGTCCACGGCGGCGGCCCTGCTCGCGGAGGCGGGGCGCGACGTGTTGCTCGTCGAGAAGAGCGCGCACCCCCGCTTCCACATCGGCGAGAGCTTGCTGCCGCGCAACGCGGCGGTGTTGAAGCGGCTCGGGATGCTCGATGCGGTGCACGCGATGGGTGTGCGCAAGCCCGGCGCCGAGTTCGTATCGGACCGCACGGGCCGAAGCTGCGCCTTCGCCTTCCGCCACGCGCTGAACCCGCCCTACCCTCACGCGTGGCAGGTGCAGCGCGCCGAGTTCGACGCCGCCCTGTTCGCGAACGCCGCCCGGTGCGGCGCGCGGGCGGCGGAGCGCACCCGCGTCACTGGTATCCGCTTCGCATCGCCCGGCGAGCGGGTGGCCGTGACCGCTGCCGGGCCGGACGGCGAGGCGCTCATCCGGCCGCGCTTCGTGCTCGATGCCTCTGGGCGCGACGCGTTCCTCGCCAGCAAGCTTCAGCTCAAGGAGGCCGACAAGCGGAACAGCACGGCCGCGGTGTATGCGCATTTCCGCGGTGTGGAGCGGCGCGAGGGAGAAGCTGGACGGCTACATCAGCATCCACCTCGCCGAGGATGGCTGGTTCTGGCTGATCCCGTTGCCGGGCGACGTGATGAGCGTGGGCTTCGTCGCGAACCAGGCTGCCTGGAAGGGGCGGCAGGGTCGTCCGCGAGAGCTGTTCCTGGACCGCATCGCGGCTAGTCCCACCGTCAGCGCCCGCATGGCGGCGGCGGAGCTGGCGTCAGAGATCGTGAGCACGGGCAACTACAGCTATCGCGCGCGCCGCGGTCACGGGGACGGCTTCCTGATGATCGGGGATGCTTACGGGTTCGTGGACCCGATGTTCTCGACGGGCGTGCTGATGGCCATGACGGCCGGCGAGCTGGGCGCCGAGGCCGCGGATGCGTGGCTCGACGACCCGCGGCGCGGCCGTGCGCTCTGCGCCCGCGCGGGACGGGAGCTCGCGCGCGGCATGGACCGCATCAACTGGCTGATCTACCGCATCAACGACCCGGTGCTGCGCTCGCTCTTCATGGCGCCGCGCAACGCGCTAGGGATGCGCGACGGACTGGTCAGCCTGCTGGCCGGCAACCTGCGCGGGGAATGGCGCACGATGGTGCCCGTGCTGGCGTTCAAGACGGTGTATCGCACGGCGAGCCTGCTGCACCGCTTCGGCTTCGGCCCAGCGGTGCCGGAGACCTATCCGGCACTAGCGGCGGAGTAAGGGGCCTGCGCGACACTCTCCAGGAAGAAGCGCTGGCGCGGGCGGCGCGGCGTTATCAGGCGTGCCCGCGCTTCAGCCGCCACTACGTCGCCAGCAAGCTGCGTCGCGACCCGGTCCATCGGAATGTGCTGGCGATGGCGGCACGGGAGCCGTTCGGCGACGTGGTGGACCTGGGATGCGGCCGCGGTCAGCTCGGGGTCGCGCTACTCGCGGCGGGGTTGGCCCGATCCGTGCTCGGCATGGACCGGCCCGGCCCGGCGCTCGCCGACGCGCGCCGGGCCGGGGCTGGCCTGCCGTTCGCCGTGCAGCAGGCGGACTTGGCGACCGATCCAGGCGTGCCCGCCTGCGATACCGTCCTGCTCGTGGACGTACTCTACCAGCTCGGCGCCGGGCCGGCCTTGGCCCTGCTGCGCGCCGCGGCACGTGCGGCGCGGGAGCGGGTCATCATACGCACGCTGGACCCTGGGCTGGGCTGGCGCAGCGGTCTGGCTACCGTGCTGGAGCGGGCTGCACGTGGATGGTGGCCGCACGCCGGGCGGCAAGTAGAGCCCCTGGCCGTGCCGGTGCTGATCGCGACGCTGCGCGATGAAGGGTTCGCCGCAAGCGCCGTGCCATGCTGGCAGGGGACGCCGTTCGCGAACGTTCTGATCGCGGCTCGGCGCCGAGGCTGAGACGCCGCGCGTTACCGCTGAGCGATCTGGGTGGCCATGGCGCGGATGAGCGCGCCGACGTCGCCGCCGTGCCGGGACAGGAAGGACGCATAGTCGTTGCGCTGAGTGAGGCGCAGGCTCACGCCCTCCGCGGCCACGTCGGCGATGCGGAAGCCTCCGTCGCTGGCGCGGATCACGAGCCAGGTGACCTTGTTCGGCGGGTTGTCGCCCCGCTTCACCGTCGTGGGCACGTAGATACCGTCCTCCCGAACGTCCGGGCGCCCGGTCGTGACGCTCGTCGTTCCTTCCTGGTAGTCGCCGAGGCGCCCGGCCACGCCGTTGGCCAGCACGACGCGGAACAAGCGCATGTATTCCGTCCGCTGCGCCGGCGTCGCGGCCTGCCAGTAGCGGCCGAGGCAGAACCGGGCAATCCCGTCCACGTCCACGGTGCGGTCGAGGAACGGGAGCAAGCGCTGGCGCTTCGCCGCCACGCTCTCGGCGCCGCTGACGACCCGCGCGAGCTCGCTGCCGGCGCTCTGGATGAAGGTTGCCGCGGCCTGCGGTGATGCAGCCTGCATCTGCGCCTGCGCGCTCGCCAGAGGCGCTGCGACGAGAGCAGCCAGCACGAGCAGGCGGCGTGGCATTGCTGATCCAGTCACGATCACTTCTCCCCTTGTATTCCGTGTTCCGCAGCCGCCGAGGCGGCGCCGGGTGGAACCGGGTTGCAAGGCGCATATGTCTGGCCGATGGTCAACCAACCTGCGGCAGCCTTTGGCTCGCTAACGGGCACCAGATCGGAGATGCCGAATGTCCCAAGCCGTCGCCTACCCTGCTCCGCGGGCGCACACGCTGGCCCACGCGGAGCGTCTGGACCGGCTGGCCGAGGTCGCCGTGCACGTGGGCCTCGGGCTGGCGCTGGGGCAGGAATTGGTCATGACGGCGCCCATCGCCGCGCTCCCGCTCATCCGCCGCATCACCGAGCACGCCTACAGGGTCGGCGCCTCGCTCGTGACGCCGTTGTTCTCGGATGATGAGACGGCGCTGATGCGGTTCCAACATGCGCCGGACGCGGCGTTCGACACGGCGCCGGGCTGGCTGTTCGACGGCATGGCGGCGGCGTTCCGCGGTGGCGCCGCGCGGCTCGCCATCGCTGGCGAGGATCCGGCGCTGCTGGCCGGGCAAGACCCGGACAAGGTCGCGCGAGCCAACCGCGCCCGCTCGGCGGCGTATCGGCCCGCCCTGGAGCTGATCACGGGCTTCGCCACGAACTGGACCATCGTGTCCTATGCCACGCCCGCTTGGGCACGGATGGTCTTCCCCGATCTCGCCGAGGACGAGGCGGTGGCGCGGCTGTGGGACGCGATTTTCGCGGCCTCGCGCGTGGATGGGCCCGATCCGGTCGGTGCGTGGCGAGCGCACAACACCGCCCTGGAGGTCCGGACCCGGAGGCTGAACGCGAACCGCTTCGCCGCGATCCATTTCCGCGGGCCGGGCACTGACCTGCGGGTCGGACTGGCTGACGGGCACGCCTGGATCGGCGGCGCCGAGCGGGCGAAGAACGGCATCGTCTGCAACCCGAACATCCCCACGGAGGAGGTGTTCACGACGCCGCACGCGCTCCGCACCGAAGGCACGGTGCAGAGCACGAAGCCGCTGAGCTACCAGGGCACACTCATCCAGGACATCCGGGTGCGCTTCGAGGCGGGGCGCATCGTGGACGCGGCGGCACGCACTGGCTCGGAAGTGCTCACCCGCGTGCTCGAGACGGACGAGGGCGCCCGGCGCCTGGGCGAGGTCGCGCTTGTGCCCAACTCGTCGCCGATCGCGGCGAGCGGGCTGCTGTTCTGCAATACCTTGTTCGACGAGAACGCGGCCAGCCACATCGCGCTCGGCCAGGCCTACAAGACGTGCTTCGAGGGCGGCGAGACGATGAGCGAGGCGGAGCTTGCCGCGCGAGGCGCCAATCAGAGCCTCATCCACATAGATTGGATGATCGGCTCGGGCCGGATCGACGTGGACGGCATCGGCCAGGACGGCGCGGCCGAGCCGCTGATGCGAGCTGGGGAGTGGGTCTGAACTGGCCGAGCGAGGCTGCTACCGCGGCTGCTCACCGCCGCTGGGCGCCAGCGGCATCCGCAGTTTGAACCCGGCGCTCGGCATCAGGCGGCGGTTCTCATCGCTCTCGACGAACTCGTTGCTGGGCAGCGCGTCGCCGCGGTAGCCGCCGTGGCGGTTGAACAAGCTCGGAGAGAGCTCGGTGCCGCTGCTTTCCGCCCGGCTCGGGGCGGCAATGTCGGGGTTCGGGAGCGGCGCCGGCTCATAGACAGGGCCGGACTGCTGCGGCCGGGTCGGCACGCGCGCGGGCGCCTGCGTGGTGAAGGGGTAGTCCGGCGATACCTGCAGGCTGAAGGTCTGCGGCGGTGATGCCGCAGCGAGGAAGGGCGCCGCAAACAGCAAGAACCGCGTCTTCATGGTTACAAGCCCTCTCCGCCGGGCAGTGGCCGCGTGCCGCGTGGGTCCGCCGCCGCGTTGCCGCTAGGCGCGCCGAGCGGCCCGTCTCCTACCCGGCGCCAAGCATTCAACGACCAGTGCACCGATGGAAAGGCGATCTCGTCCCAGGGAATCGACTCCCACCCGAACAAACGCACATCCAAGCTCTCGATGCCTGCCTCGAAGCGGGGCAGGCCAGAGGCGAACCGGGCGCGATAGATCACCTGCACCTGGCCGATGCGGCTGAGGCTGAAAAGCGCCAGCATGCCGTCCAGCGCGATGTCCGCGCCGGCCTCCTCGGCGGCCTCGCGCCGGGCGCCTTCCTCGCAGGTCTCGCCCAATTCCAGATAGCCGGCGGGCAGGGTCCAGTAGCCGCGCCGCGGTTCGATCGCCCGGCGACACATCAGCACCTCGCCCGCGTGCACGACGACGCTGCCGACGACTACCTTCGGGTTCTCGTAGGACACGAAGCCGCATTGCGTGCAGACAGCACGCTCGTGTGTGTCTCCGGGCACCGCGCGACGCTCGAAGTGCGGCATGGCGCCCAGCGTGCCGGGTGCTACGCGCCGGAGCAAGTGCCCGGCGCGAGAGTTGATCGGATTTAGACGGCGAGGTTGAGCAGCGAGCCGCGGGGCAGAGGCCCCTTGGGCGGCGCGCCAGGCAGCGGCCCGGCAGGTGCTTGCGGCTGTGCGCCGGGCTGCTCTGCGCCGCCGCGCAGCAAACGCGCGGGCTGGATGCCGCCGGCATTGCTTACCGCCGGGCGGGTCAGCGGCGCCGTCGCTGTGGCACCGGAGAAGGCCGAGAGCGAGTTCGCTGAGATCATGCACAGCAGGGTAAGCCGCACTGGTTACGACCCGGTTAACACGCTCGACGTGGTTCGTGTTCGGCTCACCGTCAAGACGCTCGAAATCGTCGGGCCGAACGGGGTCTGGCGGCTTCCACCGGCGTTGCTCGGATGGGGCGAGCCTCAGTGCGCCCAACTCAAGTCGCGGGCAGGTCGCGCCCATAGCCGATCAACCCAACGGTGCTGCCGATCCATGCGCCTCTATCCTGGCTGGCGGTGCGTTCTCGCCGCGGATCAGGGCGACGGCCCGGCTGCCGAGCGCGAGCGCCGCCGCGTTGGTGTTGCCCGAGGGGATGAACGGCATCGCTGCGCAGTCGATCACCCGCAGCGCTTCCACCCCGCGCACGCGAAGGCGGTCGTCCAATACCGCCATCCCATCGCCCGGCGGCCCCATGCGCGCCGTGCCGACCGGGTGATAGTTGGTCTTGACCATGCGCTTGGCGTAGCGCGCAAGGTCCTCGTCCGACTGCGCTGCGGAACCGGGCAGCATCTCGCGCGCGATCAGCCCAGCGAGCGGCGGCGCCGCCAGCACCCGGCGCGCGACGCGCATGGCGGCCAGCGTCAGGCGCAGGTCGTCCGGGTGGCCGAAGAAACGGCTGTCTACGAGCGGCTTGTCCTGGGGATCGGCCGAGCGCAGCCGCACCGTGCCGCGCGCCTTGGGGCGGAGCAGGCAAGGCGTCAGCGTGCAGCCCCAGGTCGCCGTCACGTCGGTCACGTCGCGGTCGAGATAGACGGTCGGCACGAAGTAGAGCTGGACCGTCGGGCGCTCGCCCCCGTCCGGGTCGAGGAAGGCGCAGCACTCGACGCCCGTCGTCGCGACCGGGCCGGTGCGGGTCAGCACGTATTGCAGCCCGTTGCGCACCATGCGCCAGCCGCGGTCCTGCCCGTAGTAGCCCATGCGGCCGCGTGCTGCGCTGATAACCGGCACTTCGTGGTGGTCCTGCAGGTTCTCGCCGACGCCGGGCAGATCGGCGACGACAAGGATGCCGTGATCGCGCAGGTGCCCGGCCGGTCCAATGCCCGACAGCATGAGGAGCTTCGCCGTGTTATAGGTCCCGGCCGCGACCAGAACCTCCGCGTCTGCGCGCGCCTGCGTGATGGCGCCGTCCTTGGCATACTCGACGCCGACCGCGCGTCCCTGCTCGACGACCAGCCGCGTCGCGAGCGCGCCGGTCACGAGCGTGAGGCGCGGGTCGCGCCGCACCTGGCCGAGGAAGGCGCGCACGGCGCTGCTGCGGCCGCTCCGCCCGTAGGTGTGCTGCATCGGCCCCACGCCGGCCTGATGCTCGCCGTTGAAGTCGGGGTTGTAGGGAACCCCGAGGGACTGGACGGCCTGCATGTAGGCCCGCGCCATCGGGTCTATGCGGCCCGGATCGCCCACGATCAGCGTGCCTTGCGTGCCGTGGTAAGGGGCGCCGAGCCGGGTGTTGCGCTCCATGGCCGTGAAGTACGGGAGCAGGTCCACGTAGGACCAGCCGCTGCCGCCGCCAAGGAAGGCGTCCCAGCCGTCGTAGTCCTCGCGCTGGCCGCGCATATAGACCATGGCGTTGACGGCGCTGCCGCCGCCGAGCAGCCGGGCCTGAGGAACGATCGGAGCGCGGCCGTCAAGCTGCGGCTGCGGCACGGCCTGGTGCATCTCCAGGTAGTCCTCGCGCGCCAGGAACTTCATGTAGCCGGCGGGCATCTGCAGGATCGGGTTGCCGCGGGCGGCGCCGCGCTCAATCAGGAGCACGCGCGCGCCGTGGTCGCGAACGAGCCGGGTCGCCGCGACGCAGCCGGCAGAGCCGCCGCCCACGATGATGTAGTCGTAGCCCTGCACCATGCCGCATCCCTCATCGCGCTTGATGTCGCCCGCGTCGCCGCCCGACGCTCGCCCGAGTTCGCGAGCGTCGCAAGCCGGAAGAGCGGCAGCCAGAGGGGGGAGGACACCGATGGCAGGACCCACGCATTCGGTCCGCACCGCGTTGGGCGGCATCCTCAGGTTGGCGGCTTGCCCGGGCTGACCTGGGCGAGTCGCTGGATCAGATGACGACGTCTGCCACGGGATCGCCTCCCTCCTACGCCGCCGTGATGGCGGAGCCGGCCTCGGCGGCGGCGAGGCGGAAACCAGCGTAGCCGTTCCGCGCGACCTCCGCGCACTTGCGACGATACTCGCCGAGGCCGCCGATGTAAGGGAGGAAGACCCGCGGCTTGCCGGGGATGTTGGCGCCCATATACCAGGACGCCGCCCGTGGATGGAGCGTGCGGTGGGCGACCTCGTCCACGTGCGCGACCCAAGCCTCCTCCGCCGCCGGGTCGGCCTCGATGAGGGCGACGCCGTGGTCGCGCAGGTAGGCGAGGCACTCGGCGATCCACTCCACGTGCTGCTCGATGGTCACGATCACGTTGGCCAGCACGGACGGGCTGCCCGGCCCCGTGACCGTGAAAAGGTTGGGGAAGCCGGCCACCGCCAAGCCCAGGTAGGTCCGGGGTCCGGCCGCCCATTGATCAATCAGCTTCCGTCCGCCGCGGCCGGTGACGGCGATGCGGGCCAGCGCGCCCGTCATGGCGTCGAAGCCGGTGGCGAACACGAGGCTGTCCAGCGCATACTCCCTCTCGGTCGTGCGCGCCCCCGCCGGGATGATCGCCTCGATGGGCGTGTCGCGCAGGTCCACCAGCTCAACATTGGGACGATTGAACGTCTCGAAGTATCCGCTATCCACGCAGATGCGCTTGGTGCCGATCGGGTAGTCGCGCGGCGAGAGCCGCTCCGCCGTCGCCGGGTCGTGGACGATCTCCTTGATGCGCGCGCGGACGAACTCCGCCGCGGTGTGATTAGCGTCCTCGTCCACGGCGAGGTCGTTGAAGGCGTGCATGAAGTTGACGCCGCCCCTCTCCCAGCGGGCCCTGTATTCCCGCTCCCGCTCCTCGGGCGTGACGGACATGGCGCCGCGCGGGCTGAAATCGTAGATCGTGCCCGACTTGGCCCAGCGCGCTTCCTCGCGCCGGGCGGCGTATCGCTCCTTCCAGCTCGCCTCGTACTCCGGGGTGAGCGGCGCGTTGTGCGCGGGCAGGCTGTAGTTCGGCGTACGCTGGAACACCACCAGCCGGTCTGCCTGGTCGGCGATCACCGGGATCGCCTGGATGCCCGAGGACCCGGTGCCGATCACGCCCACATGCTGGCCGGTGAAGTCCACGCCCTCGTGCGGCCAGGCGCCCGTGTGATAGCTGGGGCCCGCGAAGGTCTCGATGCCGGGGATGTCTGGAAAGCGCCCGGCGGAGAGGGCGCCCGTCGCCATCACGCAGAACCGGGCCGAGACCGCGTCTCCCCGGTCGGTCCGCACCCGCCAGCATCCGGCGACCTCGTCGTACGCGGCGGAGACGACGCGCGTGTTGAACTGGATATCGCGGCGCAGGTCGAAGCGGTCGGCAACGTGGTTGGCGTAGAGCAGGATCTCGGCCTGGGGCGCGTAGCGCTCGGTCCAGCACCACTCCTGCTGCAACTCCTCCGAGAAAGAGTAGGAGTATTGCATGCTCTCCACGTCGCAGCGCGCGCCGGGGTAGCGGTTCCAATACCAGGTGCCGCCCACGTCGCCGCCCGCCTCGAACGCGCGGGCGCTCATGCCCAGCTCGCGCAGGCGGTAGAGCATGTAGAGGCCCGCGAACCCGGCCCCCACGACCACCACATCGCACTCGCCTGACCGCGCGCCCGCTCCCGTCATGACATCCCCCCTACTCAGCGCCGGGTTCGCCCGGTGTCATGCCGCCGGTGCCCGGACCTCGCCGAAGCCGCCGATGGCGGAGGCGATCTCCGTCACGGCGCGGTCCACCGACTCCACGAGGTTGTGCAGCCGGATGAACCCGTGGTGCAGGCTCGGGTAGCACAGCAGGTCGCGCAGCTTTCCGGCCTTTCGCAGGCGCTCTGCGTAGGCCCGCCCCTCGTCACGCAGCACGTCGTGGCCGGCCAGCGCCACGACCGCGGGTGGGCTGCCCTGCAGGTCGGGCGCGCGCAGCGACGAGATCGCCGGGTCGCGCCACAGCCCTTCCGGTGCGTAGTGGCGGAAGAACCAGACCATATCCTCCCGCGTCAGCGGCAGGCCGGCCGCGTAGCGCAGATAGGACGGGGTCGCGAAATCCGCGTCGGTCACGGGGTAGATCAGCACCTGGCCGGCAAGGGTGATCCGGCCGCCCGCCCGATGCGCGGCGACCGCCGCCAGGTTGCCGCCCGCGCTGTCGCCGGCAACGACCAGCGGCGCTTCCCAGCCCGCCAGCGCGGACCGCTCCCGCGCCGCCCAGAGCAGCGCGTCCTCGCAATCCTCCAGCCCGGCGGGGAACGGGTGCTCGGGCGCCAGGCGGTAATCGGGCAGCAGCAGCGCCCACCCGCTGCGCACGGCCAGGGCACGGGCGACCGCCTCGAAGTCGGCGGGTGCGCCGACCACCCAGCCGCCGCCGTGGAGGTAAACGCACAGGCCCGCCGGGCGCTCCACCGGGGAGAGCAGCAGCGCCGGCACTGACCCGGCTCGGGTCGGCACGTCCAGCTCGCGGCGCTCGCGCACGGGCGGTCCGGCCCCCAGCGCCTCGCGGCCCGAGGCCAGGAGCGTCCGCGCGTCGTCCGGACTGCCCGCCGACAGGGCCGGGACACCCGCTTCTCGCGCCTGCTCGATCAGCGCGGCTACGGCCGGGTCGAGCGGGGCGTCTTTCATTCCGCAGCTGCCCGCCCGGGGCGCTCGCCCAGCACCGCGTCCGTGTCGGCGCCGAAGGGCCGGCTCGGCTCGAGTGGGCGCAGCGGCGTGCCGCCGACCACGCCGCGGCGCCGCAGGTGCTCGCCGCCGGGCGGCTCCACCTTGATCACCTCGGCACCCGCCATCGCCATCATGAACGTGGCGTAGGGACCGTTGTAGATCTGGCTCAGGTTGAGGACGACCACGCCCTCCAGCGGAAGCGGGCGCCTCTGCTCACGGACGGCCTGCTGCTGCATGGCTCGGATCGTTCTCTCCGGAGCGGCGGCCCTGTGTCCGCTCGCGTGTCGAGGATAGGGTCGTCGGGCAGGACCGTCAAAAGACAGGACCGTCAAAAGATAAGGTCAGACCGTCGGACATCAACGCGGTGCTAGCGTCAACGCGGTGCTAGCATCAACGTGGCGGTAGCAATTGCCGCTCGAGTTCCGGCGAGGGCTCCAGATGGACTTCAGCTTGAGCGAGGAGCAGCGGGCCATCGAGGGCAGCGTGAGCCAGATCTGCGCGGGGTTCGATGACGCCTACTGGACAGCGTGCGAGGAGGAGGCGCGCTTCCCCGCCGAGTTCCACCGCGCCATGGCCGAGGGCGGCTGGCTCGGCATCACCATGCCCGAGGAGCTGGGCGGCGCCGGGCTGGGGGTGGCGGAGGCGGCGATCATGATGCACGCCGTGACCTCAGGCGGCGGCGGCTACTCGGCGGCGTCCACCATCCACATCAACCTGTTCGGCCCCCACGCCATCGTGGTGCACGGCACGCCGGAGCAGAAGCGGGAGTGGCTGCCGCCGCTGATCGCCGGCGAGCAGAAGGCGTGCTTCGGCGTGACCGAGCCCGATGCCGGGCTGGACACCACCAGCATCCGCACGTTCGCGGCCAAGGTGGAGGGCGGCTATCGGGTGAACGGCCGCAAGATATGGACCTCCACGGGCCAGGTCGCGGACAAGATCCTGCTGCTGACCCGTACCACGCCGAAGGAGGAGTGCCGCAAGCCCACGGACGGGATGACGTTGTTCTACACCGACCTCGACCGCAAGAAAGTCGAGGTGCGGCGCATCGCCAAGATGGGGCGCAACGCCGTGGACTTCGAACGCGGTGTTCATAGACGACCTGTTCGTGCCTGAGCGCGACCGCGTGGGCGAGGAAGGCCGAGGCTTCTCCTACATCCTGCACAGCCTGAATCCGGAGCGCGTGCTGGTGGGCGCGGAGGCGGTCGGCGTCGGCCGGGACGCGCTGCGCCGCGCGGCGCAGTATGCGCGCGAGCGCGTGGTGTTCGGCCGGCCCATCGGCCAGAATCAAGGCATCCAGCACCCGCTCGCCGAGTGCTGGACGGCGCTGGAGGCAGCATACTGGCAATGCCTGCGGGCCGGATGGCTCTACGACCAGGGCCTGCCTTGCGGCGCGGAGGCGAACGCGGCGAAGTTCCTGTCGGGACGCGCCTGCTTCGACGCCTGCACCCGCGCCGTGATGACCCACGGCGGGATGGGCTATGCCCGCGAGTATCAGGTAGAACGATTGTTCCGGGAGTCGATCCTGACCCGCATCGCGCCCATCACCGAGCAGATGGTGCTGTCCTTCATCGCCGAGCGCGTGCTCGACCTGCCGAAATCCTACTGAGGGGGAGGCCGCTCCATGCCGGGGCTATATTTCGATGACCTGCGAGTCGGCCAGACCTTCACGCACGCGCTGACGCGCACGGAGGCATCGGCGTGATCGGTCCGCGGTCCTGGCTGTTCGTCCCCGGCGACAGCGAGCGCAAGCTGGCCAAGGCGGACGAGGCCGGGGCCGATGCCCTGATCCTCGACCTGGAGGACTCGGTTGCCCCTGCGCGCAAGGCGCTCGCGCGCGAGACGGTACGCGCCTTCCTCGATGCGCGCCCGCCCGGCAATCGGTCCGCGCGGCTCTATGTGCGCGTCAACCCGCTCGACGAGGGCGCGATGCAGGACCTCGCCGCCGTGGTGGGCGGCGCACCGGACGGCATCGTGCAACCCAAGATCGACGGGCCGGCCGACGTGGCGCGGCTCGGCTTCGCGCTGGACGCCCTCGAGGCGCGGGACAACGTCGCACCCGGCAGCGTTCGCGTCGTGCCGGTCGCGACGGAGACGGCCGCCGCACCGTTCAACCTGGGCGGCTTCGCGACCGCCTCCTTGCCGCGCCTGGCCGGGCTGACCTGGGGTGCGGAGGACCTCGCGACGGCGCTGGGCGCCAGCACCAACCTGGACAGCACGGGGCGGCAGTGGGCGCTGACGTTCCGCCTGGTGCGGTCGCTGACCTTGCTCGCGGCCCACGCCGCCGGCGTGCAGGCGATAGACACGGTGTTCGTGGACTTCCGCGACCCGGACGGGCTGCTCGCGAGTTCCCGCGCGGCGGCGCAGGAAGGCTTCACCGGGCGCATCGCCATCCACCCGGCCCAGGTCGGCCCGGTCAACGAAGCCTTCGCCCCGTCCCAAGCGGACGTGGCGCACGCGCGGCGCGTGCTCGACGCCTTTGCCGCCCAGGGTAACGCCGGGACAGTAGGGCTGGACGGCAAGATGCTGGACATCCCCCACCTCAAGCAGGCCCGCGCCCTGCTGGCGCGGCACGAAGCCTTCGCCGCCGCGCGGTGAGGTCCCCGCCGCTGCTCCGCGTCAGGAGCGCCGCTCGACGATGACGCGTTCCAGCCGCGCCGCTGCCTTCAGGAGGTGCGTCCGCATCGCTGTCCGCGCCACCTCGACATCGCCCCGCTCGATCGCACGCGCGATTGCCAGATGCTCGACGATCGTCGTCTCCTTGGTCTCGGGCACGTAGTACGTCGCCGGATACCAGAGCCGAACGATCACCTGGATCGTGGAAGCGATGCTGGCGAAGATACAGTTTCCCGCCATATCGGCGATCTGGGTGTGAAACGCGTTGTCGAATGCCATGAAGCGGCGCTCATCCTCCTGCACGCTGCGCATGTGCTCCAGCGTTTGCATCAGCGCGTGTGCGGTCGCTGTGGTGCGAGCCGCCGCGGCGCGGCCGGCGCACTCAACCTCCACCAGTACGCGCACGTCCACGAGATCGCCTAGGTTGCGCTCGCTGAGCAGCAAGCCCCATTTGAAAGCGCCCGAGAGCAGTTCCGAATTGGCCTCCCGAACGTAGGACCCTTCGCCGACGCGCGCTTCCAGCACGCCCAAGACGGCGAGACTCTCGACCGCCTCGCGGATGGTCGAGCGCCCTACTTTGAACCGCGCGGCCAACTCCTTCTCCGAAGGGATCATGTCGCCGGGCTTCCAGATGCCTTGCATGATCAGCTCGGCGATGGCGTTGACGATCTCCTGCGGCAGCGTCGCTCGGCTGACAGGACGTGTGTCGTCGGCCTCGCTTGCGTCTGAGAGGATGGGCCGCGGCCGCTTCTCCGGTGACCGCGTGCGCCGCGTCCTGTTTGGCTGCGCTGGGTCCATGCGTGCTCGATCCTCCGGCATCCCTGGGTTAGCGGTTCTCAGACGCGTTTCGGTGCTAAAGCCAGTTGTCTGACATTATGATCGCATGATAGGCTGCCATCTAAGGCTAGGGAGAGCCGTTCGACGGTCAAGCAGGCGCTCGACGGCCGCCACCTCGCGAGCAAGCCGATACTGCCGAAAGCCGCCGGGTAGAGCGCGCCGCAAGCCAGAGGAAATGGGAAAGAAGCAGCAAGGGAGAGAGATCATGCGGAGGCGTCCAACGGCGGGACTCGCCATTGTGCTCGGCGGCGCAACACTGCTCGCGGCGAGCATCGGGCTGATCGGCACCGGCCATGCGAGCACGCGGGCCGAGCCGTTCCCCGGCTGGGGCGAGCCGACGATCGACGCCACCATGTCGGTGGACCAGGCCAAGGCAATCGTCGTCGAGCGCACCAAGCCGCAAACGGAATGGAAGGGTCCCACGGACGGCCCGCGCGCGAGCACGGGACCCGTGACGATCGCGTGGGTTTCGGGTGACGAGTCCTATTCGACCTATATTGGCTGGGGAAACGGCCTGCGCCAGGCGGCGAAGGCGCTCGGCTGGAAACTCCTCACCTTCAACGGCCAGGGCACCGTGAGTGGCCAGCTCGCCGCCATGCAGCAGGCACTCGCCGCGAACCCGACCGCCATCATCACCCCGGTTGACGCGAATGCGCTGCAGAAGCCGATCAAGACGGCAATCGCAAACAATATCCCGGTGATTGGCATTCACGCCACCGCCTTCCCTGGCCCTAGCCCACAGCTTGGCCTCTACCAGAACATTACTTCCAGCCCGGCCGAGATCGGGCAGTCGCAGGCCGCCTATGTGATCGCGATGTCGGACGGCCACGCGCGGGTGATCCACACCGTGGACAACAGCTACGCGATCGCCCGCTTCAAGGCGCGCGCGGCGACCGAGCCGGTGAAGAACTGCTCCGGCTGCAAGCTGCTGGAGATCGTGAACATACCGATCGGCGATCTCGCCACCCGCATTCCCTCGACCATGTCCGGCCTGCTCGCGCGCTACGGCGACGGCTGGTGGATGACCACCTGCTGCGACGACTACTACCCCTACATCGCATCCTCCCTGCACTCTGCAGGCATATCGCCCGACAAGGCGCACCTGGTCGGCGCCGACGCGCCGCCAGCCACCTATGACCTGATCCGCAAGGGCAACTACGAGGTCGCGAGCGTCCCCGAGCCGAGCACCCTGTTCGGCTATGAGGCGATGGATGCCGTGGTGCGCGCGATGGCGGGCGAGCCGCCGGCGAAGTTCATCCAGCCAACCTTCATCATCACCAGGGATAACGTGGACACGGAGGGCGGCAAGAACCACGAGTTCGTGCCGAGCAACAACTTCGCTTGCCATTACCTGAACATCTGGAAGGGCACCAAGAACCCCTGCTGACGGAGGACACGCGGATGGCGGCCGGGCAGCCTCCCGTGCTGGAGATAAAGGGTCTCACCAAGCACTTCGGCGCGACGCTGGCGCTCGACCGCGTTGATATGGCGGTCGGCGCCGGGGAGATTCACGCCCTGGTCGGCGAGAATGGGGCCGGCAAGTCCACGCTTATCAAGATCCTCGCCGGCGTGCATCCGCCGGATGCCGGCGAGATCAGGCTCTTGGGCGAGCCGGTCACGCGTTTTGGCGCACACCTGCCGCTGTCCTTCGTGCACCAGGACCTCGGCCTCGTGGACGAGATCAGCGTCGGCGAGAACGTCGCCCTGGTGGCCGGCTTCCCGCGCCGCCGCGGTCTGATCGCTTGGCCGCTGGTCTGGCAGCGGGCGCGGGAGATCTATGCCGCGATGGACGTGGAGCCGCCGGATGCGCGCGCGCCGGTCGGCACGCTCTCGGCTGCAAGCAAGGCGATCCTGGGGATCGTGCGCGCGCTGTCGCGGCAGGCGCGGGTGGTCGTGCTCGACGAGCCGACGGCGGCGCTGCCCGAGCCTGACGCCGCGCACCTGTTCGAGGTGCTGCGCCGTCTGCGCCGCTCCGGCTGCGGCGTGATCTACGTGACGCACCGGCTGGGCGAGCTGTTCGGGCTCGCCGATCAGGTCACCGTGCTGCGCGATGGGCGCCGGGTCCGCGCGGCGGCGATGAGCGCGATCAGACCGCAAGAGCTGGTTCAGGACATGCTGGGCCGCGCGGTCGAGCTGCTCCATGCCCACCATCCCGCCGCGCCCGGCACGCGCCCCATGCTGGAGGTCGCCGGGCTGCGCTGCGGGCGCACAGGCCCGGTGGACTTCCACGTGGGCATCGGCGAGATCGTAGGACTGGTCGGGCTGCGCGGCGCCGGCCATGAGACGATCGGCCGCGCCGTGTTCGGCGCTGCCCGGCCGCAGGGAGGCACGATCCGCCTGAACGGCGCCGCGCTGGCCTCGGGCGACGGCATCCCGGAGCGGATCGCCCGCGGCGTCGCGCTGCTGCCCGCCGACCGCCCGCGCGAGAGCACGCTCTCCGGCCTGTCGGTGCAGGAGAACCTGCTGCCGCACCCGGGAATCGCCGGCGGCAGGACCTGGAGCATCACCGTACCGTCCCGTGAGCGCCGCCGAGCCGCCACCGTCCTCCAGCAATTGGATGTGCGCCCGCGCGATCCGGCGATGCTGATCGACTGGCTCAGCGGCGGCAACCAGCAGAAAGTCTTCGTGGCCCGCTGGCTGCAGTCGAAGGCGAGGCTGTTCATCATGGAGGAGCCGACCGCAGGGGTAGACGTGGGTGCCAAGCTCTCGATCCACCGCCTGCTCGGCGCGGCGGCGCAGGGCGGGGCCGCGATCCTGGTCGTGTCGTCGGATTTCGAGGAAGTGGCGACGCTATGCGACCGGGTGCTGGTCATCGGCCGCGGCCGCATCGTGGGCGAGCTGCGCGGGGATGCGCTGACGGTGGACAATCTGGTCGCCAGGGCCTCGCTCGGAAGCGGCCACGGCGCGGCGAGGGCCCCTACCGAGCACAGCGCGGCGAGCGCCGCGACGGAGATGCGCCATGGATGAGCAGCTCGCCGGCCAAGAGTGGACGAGGGAGGGCGGCGCGCGGCGCGCACCCCCGCGGGCCGTCCACAGGCGGCTCGCCGACCTCGCCGCGGTGTATGGCCTCGCCGTCGTGTTCGTGCTGGTGATGGCAGTGTTCGGCCTGCTGCGGCCGACGAGCTTCTTCAGCGCCATGAACATCAACACCGTCCTGGTGGGGCAGTCGGTGACGGCCATGCTGGCGCTCGCGGAGATGGTGCCGCTCGCGACCCGGCAGTTCGACCTCTCTGTCGGCTTCCATCTCGGCATGGCGCAGGTGCTGATCGTCGGCCTGCAAGTGCAGAACGGCCTGCCCTGGCCCCTGGCAGCGGCGGTGGTCCTGGCCGTCGCGGTGCTGGTCGGCGCCGTGAACGGGCTGCTGGTGACGCGCTTCGGCATCAACTCCTTCATCGCGACGATGGGCGTCGGCACGCTGCTCTACGGCATCTCCAACTGGTACAGCGGCGGCGCGCAAATCGCCGGCTCCGACCTGCCGGCCAGCTTCACGGGCCTCTCCAACATCGTCTGGCACATCCCGCTGCCGGCGCTCTACGTGGCGCTGGCGGGCGCGGTGCTCTGGGTGGTAACGGAGCGCCTTCCAGCCGGGCGCAGCCTCTACGTGATCGGCGCGAGCCCGCGCGCCGCGGCGCTGCTCGGCATCCGCACGCAGCGCCAGATCTGCGTCGCCTTCATCACGTCGGGCCTGCTCAGCGGGATCGCTGGCATCCTTCTCGGCAGCATCCTGGAAAGCGGGACGCCCTCGGTCGGCCCCGAGTATCTCCTGCCCGCCTTCGCCTCGACGCTGCTCGGCGCCACCTCGATCCACCCCGGGCGGGTCAACGTCGTCGGCACGCTGCTGGCGGTGCTGATCCTGGCCTTCTCGTTCTCCGGCGTGCAGCAGCTCGGCGCACCCTTCTACGTGCAGTATTTCTTCAATGGCGGCATCCTCATCGTTGCGGTCGGCCTGTCGGTCTATGCCGCCGCGCGTCGCCGTGCCGCGGCGAGCGCGACGGGCGCATCCGGCACCGGGGATGACGCTGCACCCGGCTGAATGCTTGTCCTCTCGATGTTTGTGCAGCGCAAAAGTGTCCGAGGTCTCTCGGCGGGAGCAGTCAGATGAGCGGCACTTTTCCGGCCCCGTTCACCACCGACCTCGGATGGCCGGAAGGCCCGTCCGTGCTGCCCGACGGGCGGATCGTGATCGTCGAAAGCTACCGCAGCCAGTTGACGGTCATCGGCCCGGACGGCCAAGCCAGCCGCTACGCCTATGTCGCGGGTGCGCCGAACTCGTGCGTCCTCGGCGGCGACGGTGCGTTCTATGTTTGCCAGAACGGCGGCACGACAGGGCCTTGGCGCGCCGCCGAGATGACGACGCCCTCGATCCAGCGGGTGCGCGAGGGCGGCGAGCCCGAGTTCCTTCTCACCGAGGTCGTGGGCCGTAAGCTCAACGGGCCGAACGATCTGGTCTTCGCGGCGGACGGCAGCCTGATCTTCACCGATCCGGGGACCTACAACCCGGCATCGCCTGACCCGAGCCGCATTTACCAAATCGCACCGGACGGCTCGGCAAGTATTCTCATCGAATTTCCCGAGCCCGTATTTCCGAACGGCGTCGCGGTCGAGGCCGACGGGTCGGTGGTGTGGGACGAAACCTACACGGGAAAGGTTGGACGGCGCCGCCCGGACGGCACGCTGGAGGACCTCGGCCGCCTGCCGGGCGACAAGCCGATGCCCGACGGCCTCAAGGTCGGCGCCGACGGACGGCTCTACGTGACCGACCTCGCCGCGGGCGGGATCCACGTGCTTGCGCCGGATGGCCGGCCCGACCGCTTCATCCCGTGCGGGATCGCGACCACCAACTGCGCATTCAGCGGCGAGGTGTTGTGGGTCACCAATGCCGGCGTGAGCACGATCGGGCCCGACCCGTCCTTCACCGGCACGCTGGTCCGCCTCGACGTGCCGGGCGGCGGCGGCCCGGTTCACCACGGACGGATCAGGAACTCACAGCCGTGACCAGCTTGACGGGGGCAGACGACACGGGGGCAGACGACCGAAGCGCCCCGCTTCTCGTTTCGTCCACCGGATCGGGGCGCGACCGCGACACCCTGCCGGCATCCGACCGCTTCAAGCGGCTCTACAACGTCGCCCAAGTCCGAAAGGCGGCGCGCACCGCCCTGCCGCGACCGGTCTTCGATTTCGCCGACGGCGGGGCCGAGGACGAGCATACCCTGCGACGCAACATTGAAGCCTTCTCGGACGTCGCGCTCCTGCCCCGTCCGTTGAACGGCGCAGCCACCCGCGACCTCTCCATCGAACTTTTCGGCCGGCGGCTCGCCATGCCGCTCGTGATCGCGCCGACCGGCCTCGCCGGGCTGTTCTGGCCCGACGGCGAGCGCGAGTCGGCTCGGGCGGCCGCCGCGAGCGGCATCCCGTATTGCGCTAGTCACGGCTCGGTCTGCACGCTCGAGGACATCGCCGGCACTGGCGCCGAGCCGCGTTGGATGCAGGTCTTCGTTTACACGGACCGCGGCTTCACGCGGGAGATGGTGGAACGCGCCGCCGCCGCCGGCTACGCGGCCCTGGTCCTCACGATCGACAACCAGCTGCTCGGCAACCGCGAGCGGGATCTGCGCAACGGCTTCACCATCCCGCCTCGGTTCGGACTAGCCGGAACGCTCGCCACCGCCACGAAAGTGCCCTGGCTCCGGCGCATGCGGAGGGCGCTACCGCGCCTGACGTTCGGCAACTACGTGCGCCCGGGCAGCGCCCACGACATCGCCACGCTCGCGGGCCGCCTGGCAGATATGCTTGATCCGGGCCTGTCGTGGGCGGACGTCGAATGGCTCCGGGGCATCTGGCGCGGGCCGCTCCTGATCAAGGGCGTGCTCCATCCGGACGAGGCGCGAGAGGGCGTCAACCGCGGCATCGACGGGATCGTCGTTTCGAACCATGGCGGGCGCCAGCTCGACGGCGGCGTGGCCAGCTTCGATGCGTTGCCGGCGGTCGTTGACGCCGTCGCAGGCCGCGTGCCCGTCCTCATGGATGGCGGCGTGCGCCGCGGCAGCCACGTCGTGAAGGCGCTCGCTAGCGGCGCGGCCGCGTGCCTGATCGGGCGACCGCAGCTTTGGGGGCTCGCTGTCGGCGGGGAGGCCGGGGTACGGCATGTACTCGACATCCTGCGCCGCGAGGTCGACCGGACGATGGGCCTGATGGGAGCGACCCGGATCGGCGACCTCGGCCCGCACTGCCTGATGCCGGCGAGAACCTGGAAGCATCATGACTGAGATCACCGGCTCGCAACACCTTGGCGATGGCCGTATGCCGATAATGCTCTGACCGAAACAGGACGATAAGCCATGATCCATGACCCACCGCTGCTGACGATCCGGCGGCGTTTCCCGCGTCCGACGGCCGAACAGGTGGCAGCCTTCCGAGGCGTGCCGACGGGTCATCTCGTGGACGCCATGGGCGGGCGCGGCTGCCTGCCGCACGACATCCGCGCGCTGTTTCCGGACAAGACCGCCATGGTGGGCGTCGCCGTGACCTGCCACACCGGACCAGCCGACAACCTGGCTCTGTTCGGCGCCGTTGACGTCGCTGAGCGGGGCGACATCTTGGTCGCCGCGACCGACCGATTCGTGAGCACTGCCGTGACCGGCGACCTGCTGCTCGGCATGGCGCGCAACAAGGGCGTCGCCGGGTTCGTGACCGACGGTCTCGTCCGCGACATCCCGGGTCTCCAGGCCGTCGGAATGCCGATATTCTGCGCCGGGGTGACCGCGAATTCGCCAGCCCGCAGCGGGCCGGGTCACATCGGAACCCCGATCGTGATCGGCGACGTGGTGGTGAACGCGGGCGATGTCCTGGTCGGAGACAGCGATGGTGTCGTGGTCGTGCCGCGCGAGCGAACGGACCACGTGATCAGCACGCTCGCCGGCATCCGCGCCGCCGAGCAAGCGCTCGAGGCCAAAGTCCGCGATGGCTTGACCGTGCCGGACTTTATACGCGACGTTCTATCAACCAGAGCCGAGTATATCGAGTGAGAGCCAGATCGCCGCACTGATTCGGGACGGTGCAGCAGGGCTACGTCCAGAGGCCGCCGTGACCGCTCTCACCTTCACTCAGCCTCCGCCTGCACGATGCGGAACAGCAGCTCCGTGCCGTCGGGCTGGCGCAGGCTGACCAGCTCGCCGGGCCGGAACAGCCAGCCCTCGACGGCCCAGAGCGGCTCGTCGTCGGCTTGATGCATGCCTTGCAGCACCCAGCGCCCCTCGAGCCGGATCAGCTCGGCGTGCTGCGGCGGCTGGCCCGGGCGCTCGCGCGTCGCGCGCCAGGGCGTCAGGGCTGCATCGAACGCCTGATCGTCGAGCTGCCCGTTCGGCGTGAGCGCGAGGCAAAGCTCCAGCCGGTCCTCCAAGTCGCCCTTCGGCAAACCAGGGGCCTGGGCCAGCACCAGCAGCAGCTTCGCCATTTCGTCCTCGCCTGCCAATGGGCGAGCGACAACAACGCCGGCGCGGCGGCTGCGGTTCAAACCGTGACGCGCACCCCCAGCTCCACCACCCTGTCCGACGGGATGCGGAAGAACTCGGTCGCCGGGATCGCGTTGCGCATCATCAGCAGGAACAGCCAGAGGCGCCACTTCGGCAGCTTCGGCACGACGCCGGGCACGATCACCTCGCGTCCCAGGAAGAAGCTTGCCTGCATCGGATCGTAGTCAACGCCTTTATCCCGCAGCCCTTCTAGCGCCCGCGGGATGTTCGGCGTCTCCATGAACCCGTAGCGCAGGATGACCTTGTGGACACCGGGCGCCAGCTCCACCACCGTCGCGCGCTGGTCCCCGGATTCGGGAATGTCCAGCGATTCCACTCGCACGAACAGCACCCGCTCGTGCAGCACCTTGTTGTGCTTGAGGTTGTGCAGGAGTGCTGCGGGCACGAACTCCGGGGTGTTGGTCAGGAACACCGCCAGGCCCGGTACGCGGATCGTGCGCGACTGCGGCAGGCGCTTCAGGAACGAGGAGAGCGGCAGGCTGTCCTGCCGCCAGCGCTCCAGCAGCAGGTCCCGCCCGCGGCGCCAGGTCGTCATCATCAGCATGATGGCGCCACCCAGCATCAGCGGCACCCAGCCGCCTTCGGGGAGCTTCAGCAGGTTGGCGGCGAAGAACGTGCCGTCCACAAGGAAGAAGAACCCGAACACTCCGATCGCGACCGCCCGCGGCCAGTGATACTCGCGGCGGAACACCACGCCCGCCAGCACGCAGGTGCACAGGAACGTACCCGTGACCGCGATGCCGTAGGCCGCAGCCAAAGCATCGCTGCTGCGGAACGCGAGCACGAGGACGAGGACGCCGACGAGCAGCGCCGTGTTCACCTGCGGCACGTAGATCTGCCCGGCCTCTGTCCCGCTCGTGTGGCGCACGTGTAGCCGCGGCAGCAGCCGCATGGAGATGCACTGGTTGGCGATGCTGTAGGCACCGGAGATCAGGGCCTGGCTCGCAATCACCGTTGCCGCCGTCGCCAGCACCACCATCGGCAGCCGCGTCCAGCCTGGGCACAGCAAGTAGAACGGGTTCGACAGCGCGTCGTGGTTCGCAATCACGAGCGCGCCCTGGCCGAAGTAGTTGAGCACGAGGCAGGGCAGCACGAAGCAGTTCCAGGCCAAGCGGATGGGGCGGGCGCCGAAATGGCCCATGTCGGCGTAGAGCGCCTCGGCGCCCGTGACCGCCAGCACGACCGAGCCGAGCGTCACGAAGGCGAGCCAGCCGTGCACCATGCACAGCTCGGCCCCATAGTGCGGCGAGAGCGCGGCCAGCACGCTCGGGTTGCGAACGATCTCGCGCAGCCCAAGCAGGGCGATCGCCAGGAACCACACGGCCATCACTGGCCCGAACATGCGCCCGACAGCGCCCGTGCCGCGGGATTGCACTGCGAACAGCCCGGCGATGACCAGGACGGACAAGGGCAACACCAGGTCCTTGAAGGCGGGCGAGACCACCTCCAGCCCCTCCACGGCCGAGAGCACGCTGATCGCCGGCGTGATCACGCCGTCGCCGAACAGCAATCCCGCGCCAGCGACGCCGACCAGACCGAGGATCACGCGCGCGCGCGAGCTCCGCGCCACCCGCTGAGCGAGCGCCATGAGCGCCAGGATGCCGCCCTCGCCGTTGTTGTCGGCGCGCATGACGAGCGCTACGTATTTCACGGTGACGATTAGCACGAGCGACCAGAACACGAGCGAGAGCACCCCGAGCGTCTCCTGCGGCGTCACGCCGGCGTTGCCGAGGTTGAAGTGGTCGAGGCTTGCCTTGAGTGCGTAGAGCGGGCTCGTGCCTATGTCGCCATAGACCACACCGAGCACGCCGAGCAGCGCGCCCGCGCGCAGTGCGGACCGACCCGCGTGGGCACCAGTCGCAGCCTGCGTATCCGGAAGAGACGCCACGGCCTGCGGCGAAGTGTCCATCGGGGAAATGCTCCATGGTGCCGCGCGTGGCCGGCGCGCGAAGCCTGCAGCGCCCGCGCGTCCAGCAAGCGCCAATAAGGCGTGCCGCCATAGGAACGCAAGGAGGAGCTACGCAGCCTAGCAAGTAGCGGGCGCGGCCCCCGGTTCGCGCCGAATTGAGAAGGGCCGCGCACGCTGCGGGGCGTAATCCTCCCGATTGGGGCCATAATCGTGGCTCCTTGTGCCCGGAGCCGCGCCAGGATGAAGCATGTCCACCTCGATCCGGTCGGCGGCGTCGCGGGCGACATGTTCGCCGCGGCGCTGCTCGATGCCTGCCCCGAGCACGAAGCGGGCACCGTCGAGGCGGCGGCGCGGGTCGCCGGCGTGCGCTGCCGGGCGCTGCGCCACCGCGACCACGTGCTGAGCGGCGTCCGCTTCGACGTCGAGGCAGCGCACGAGCACGGGCTGCACGAGCAAGAGCATGATCACGGGCGTCACCATCACCACACGGCGTGGCGGGACATACGGCTGCGGCTGCAAGCGGCTTCCCTGCCCGCGTCCGTCGCCCGGCACGCGGTCGGGATCTTCGCCCTGCTCGCCGAGGCCGAGGCGCGGGTGCATGGGATCGAGCCGGAAGCGGTGACGTTCCACGAAGTCGGCGCTGCCGAATTCGATCGCGGACATCGTCGCGGCGGCCTGGCTGATCGCCGCACAGGGCGAGGCGACGTGGAGCGTCGGGCCGCTGCCGCTCGGCTCCGGGCGCGTCCGGACGGCGCACGGCACCATGCCCGTGCCGGCCCCCGCGACGGCGCTGCTGCTGCAGGGCTTCGAGACGTTCGACGACGGCATCCCCGGCGAGCGCGTGACGCCGACCGGAGCGGCGATCCTGCGCTACCTCGGCTGCGCGCCTGGCACCGGCAAGGCGCCGCGACGGCTCGCGCGGACGGGCCTTGGCTTCGGCACGCGCGCCCTGCCCGGTCTCAGCAACTGCCTGCGCGCCCTGGTGTTCGAGGCGCAGCACACCGACATCGCCGCCGGACACCGCGAGCTGGCCGTGATTCAATTCGAGGTGGACGACCAATCGGCCGAGGACCTCGCCGCCGGGCTCGACCGGCTGCGCGCGACCGAGGGCGTGCACGATGTCGTACAGATGGCGGTCTTCGGCAAGAAGGGGCGCATGGCGACGCACGTTCAGGTGCTGGCCCGCCCGGCGGCGCTGGAAACCGTCTCGGAGGCCTGCTTTCGCGAGACGACGACGATCGGCCTGCGCACCCACCTCGTGAACGGCCTCGCCTTGCCGCGGCGCACCGCGGAGGTTGAAGTAGACGGGCGGCGGCTGCGCGTGAAGCTGGTCGAGCGGCCGGGCGGGGCAACAGGCAAGGCCGAGGCGGACGACGCGTTGGCGACGCCGGGCCACGCGGCCCGTGCCAGGCTGCGGCGCCGGGCGGAAGCGATGGCAGAGGACGGCGATGCAGAGTCCTGAGCCGGCGCTGGCGCGTCTGCGGGCCATCCTCGGCGGCATGCCGTCGGTCGCTGTGGCGGTCAGCGGCGGGGTGGACAGCCTGACCTTGGCGACCGCCGCGCATGACGTCTTGGGAGACCGGGCGAGGATGCATCATGCCGTCTCGCCCGCCGTGCCGCCCGAGGCCACAGCGCGAACCCGGGCGCTCGCGGACGCGCGCGGCTGGACGCTTGACGTGTTCGACGCCGGCGAGTTCGCCGATCCCGCCTACCGCGCCAACCCGGCCAACCGCTGCTTCTTCTGCAAGACGAACCTCTACGGCGCGGTCGCGGCCCGCACGCGCGATCCTATCGCGTCCGGCACGAATCTCGACGACCTCGGCGACTACCGCCCAGGGCTGCTCGCGGCGCGCGACCACGGCGTGCGCCATCCCTTCGTGGAGGCGGGTATCGGCAAGGCCGAGGTGCGGCGCATCGCGGCCGTGCTCGGCCTGGGCGAGATCGCCGAGCTGCCGGCGGCACCCTGCCTGTCGAGCCGCGTGGAAACGGGGATCCGCATCGAGGCCGCGACGCTCGCCTTCATTCACCAGGCCGAGCGCCTCGTCGCCGCGACGCTGCGCCCGCGCACCGTGCGCTGCCGGGTGCGCGCGGCAGGGATCGTGATCGAGCTGGACGAGACAGCACTCGCCCGGCTCGACGTGAGGCGGGAAGAACAGCTGCAAGTGCAGATCGGAGAAATGATGGAGACGGCACAGCTGAGGCAACCAGTGCACTTCGCACCCTATCGCATGGGAGGCGCGTTCCTGCGCCCATGAGCGAGTTCCTGCTCGACTACGCCCGCTCGGAGCGGATCGGCTTCGGCGAGGCCATCTTCTGCGCAGGCAAGTCGCCGGCTCAGATCGCCTGCATCCTGGAGGACGCCAAGCTTCGGGGTGCGAGCCTGCTCCTCACGCGGCTGGACGAGGCGCGCGTCGCCGCCCTGCCGCCAGGCCAGCGGGAAGCGCTCGACTACGACCCTGTCTCAGGCACGGCGATCCGCGGCGCCGCGTCCCCGCCGCGGGCGGGCGGACACGTGGCCGTCGTCACCGCCGGGACCTCCGACGTGCCAGTGGCGCGCGAGGCGCTGCGCACACTTGGCTTCAACGGCGTCGAGGCGGAGCTGATCGCCGACGTAGGCGTCGCCGGGCTGTGGCGCCTGCTGGCGCGCCTTGACGAGATCCGGGCGGCGCCGGTGGTGATCGTGGCGGCGGGCATGGACGCGGCGCTGCCGAGCGTGGTGGCGGGGCTGGTGCCGGGCTGCGTGATCGCGGTGCCGACCTCGGTAGGCTACGGCGTGGCCGCGGGCGGGCACGCGGCGCTGCACGCCATCCTGGCGAGTTGCGCGCCCGGCATCGTCACCGTGAACATAGACAACGGCTACGGCGCCGCTTGCGCCGCGCTGCGCGTCCTGGGCGTGCAGGACTGGGGCGTGCGGCGTCAGGTGCCGTCCGCCGCCGCCGGCCGGGTCCAGCGGTAGAGCGCGGCGGAGAACGCCCAGCACAGCAGGAAGATGCCGGTCACGACGAAGCCGAACGTGTCCAGATCGTCGTTGAGCCGGTCCACGACACTCCAGAACCCGCCGCTCAAGCCGAGCTGGCTGCCGAGCAGGCCGAGCGCCTCGACGCCGCCGATGAGCAGCGCCACCGCGACCGAGGCCGCGGTGATCGTGAGATTATACCAGAGCTTGCGCGCCGGGCTGACGAACGCCCAGCCATAGACCCCCACCATCAGCGCGCTGTCGCTCGTGTCCACGAGCGCCATGCCGGCGGTGAACAGCGCGGGGAAAGCCATAACCTGCCAGGGAGACAGCCCCTGCATCGCTTGCGTCGCGGAGATGGCGAGCAGACCGACTTCCGTGGCGGTGTCGAAGCCGAGGCCGAACAGGAAGCCCACGAGATACATGTGCCACTCGCGCGTCACGACCCGGAACAGGGGCCGGAACAGCCGGGTGAGGAAGCCCGGCGCCTCCGAGAAGGCAGCCTCCCCCAACGGGAGCGGAGCGCCGCGCCGCGCGCGCCGGAAAAGGCGCCAGGTGCCGCGCAGCATGAGCAGGTTGCCGAGGCCGATGCCGAGCAGGAAGAGGCTGGACACGGCCGTCCCGATCAAGCCGCCCAGACCGCGCAGCCCGTCCGCCTGGCCCAGCCCGGCCGCGGCGATGGCCAGCGCCGCGCAGGCGAGGACGACGATCGTGGAATGCCCGAGCGAGAAGAACAAGCCGACCAGGGTAGGCCGCCGCCCCTCCTGCATCAGCTTCCGCACGACGTTGTCTATGGCGGCAATGTGATCGGCATCCATGGCGTGGCGCAGGCCGAAGACCCAGGCGAGCAGGGCCGAGCCGAGCAATGCCGGGCGCCCACCGAAGCTCGCCCACGCCCAGGCCCAAGCCGCGAGATTCGCCGCGGCGAGGAGCGTGTAGAGAACGACGAGGCGGGCGCGCATGGCGGCGTCTCCTTCGGGGCGGGCATAGGCTACCCCGCCCCAGCCGCGGAAGTCCCGGCCCGGCGCGGACACGATGCCTTGATTCGCCGCACCCGCGCCCGCTGATAGCGTTGCGCCCGGATACGGCGTGCTGGAGGCGCGACATGGACAGGCGGACCCTCTTCACCGGCGTTGCCGCGGCCGGCTTGCTCGGCGCGACGGCGGCGAAGGCGCAGCAGCAAGGGCAGCAGGACCAAGGCGAGCCGTCCCCGCCGAACGGCGAGCCGCATGCCGCCGCGGGCCTGCCGAAGCTGCAGGACGTAGGCGAACTGCGCGGCGAGATGCTCTACCGCCAGCTCGGCCGCACCGGCGAGCGGGTCTCGGCCATCGGCATGGGCGGCTCCTACGTCGGCGGCGCCAAGCTCACGGACCAGGAAGCGATCAAGCTCGTCCACCAGGCGATCGACCGCGGGATCACGTTCCTCGACAACTCCTGGGACTACAACGAGGGCCGCAGCGAGCGCCGGATGGGTACGGCGCTGGCGCAGGAGGGATACCGCAACAAGGTATTCCTGATGACCAAGATAGACGGCCGCGACAAGGGAAACGCCGCCAGCCAGATCGACGAAAGCCTGACCCGGCTCAAGACGGATCACCTCGATCTGCTGCAGTTCCACGAGGTGCTGCGCTACGACGACCCCGACCGCATCTTCAACCCCGGCGGCGCCATGGAGGCCGTCCTCGACGCGAAGAAGGCTGGGAAGGTCCGCCACATCGGCTTCACCGGGCACAAGGACCCGCGCATCCACCTCTATATGCTCGAGGTCGCGAAGGAGCACGGCTTCCACTTCGACACCGCGCAGATGCCGCTCAACGTGTTCGACGCGCATTTCCGCAGCTTCGCGCACCTCGTCGTGCCTGTCCTGGTGCAGGAGGGGATCGGCGTGCTCGGCATGAAGACCTTCGGCGGCGGCGACGGCGGCACGTTCTTCAAGAGCGGCCTGATCGGCGAGGACAAGCTCGTGAAGCCGATCGAGTGCCTGCACTACGGGCTGAACCTGCCGACCTCCGTGGTGATCACCGGCATCACCGACCAGAAAACGCTCGACCAGGCGTTCGAGGCGGCCAAGACGTTCAAGCCGATGGACGAGCAGCAGGTCGCGGCCTTGCTCGCGAAGACCGCGCAACCTGCGGAGCGCGGCAAATACGAGCTGTTCAAGACGACGTCCCACTTCGACGAGACCGCAAAGCACCCGGACTGGCTGGGACCGGACAGCGTGCCGGTGCAGGAGATCATGCCGAGCCAAGCCGGCTGAGCGTCCGGCAGGGCGTGCAGCCGCCGCGGTGAAACCTCCGTCGTCAATAGACCTCCGCGTAGCGGGCGCAGAGCTCGGCCGGGGCGAGGTCCTTAACCTGGTCCCACTCCGCCCGCTTGTGCCGCAGGTAGGCCTCCAGGTTGGGTGGGGCCGAACCAACCGCGCGCCGCCTCGCTGTCGGCGAGCCGATCGAGCGCCTCGGGCAAGCTGTGCGGAAGCGGCGGCGGAGCCACGCCTTGCGGCAGAAGGGACAGCGCCCGCCGCAGCCCGTCCACCCCGGCGTGGACGACTGCGCCGAGCGCTAGGTAGGGACTGGCCGAGCTGTCGGTCGGGCGGAACCCCACGTTGAATTGGCGTGCTCGCTCCTCCGCGGTCGCGGCGGCGAAGACCGGGCAGATGTGCAGGCTGGCGCCGGGATCCTGCTGCGCGAGGTCAACCACCGTAGGCGCCCAGCGATTGGGTGTGAGCCGGAGATAGGAGACCGGCAAGGGCGCGGTGACGGCGCAGAGCGCCGGCATATGGTGCAGCACCCCGGCGAAGAAGTGCCGCGCGGGCTGGCTCAGACCCAAGGGCGCATTCGGCCCGGATGCCGACGCGCCATGGAACACGCGATCGGCGCCAGGTGGGAAGGGCTTTGTGCGGCCAGATCAGAGTTCGCGCCAGCCGTCCTGGCCGGGCGACGCCGAGCGGGCTATGAGCCGCCCCCAGACCAATGCGCTTGTTCCTCTACGGCACGCTACTCGATCCGGGTCTTCTCGCTGCGTTCGCTGGGCGCGTCGTCCCACTGACCCCAGCCACGCTGCACGGCTGGCGCCGCGTTACGTTGCGCCGCAGCCGTTACCCGACCCTGCGCCGCGGCCGCGAGACGGTCGAAGGGGCGCTCGCGACGGTGGATCGCCGCACGTTGGCGCGGCTCGCGGCCTACGAAGGGCCGTCCTATCGCCTGACAGCGGTCATCGTGCGCACCGCGCGAGGCAACATGGCCGCCCAGGCTTGGATCGCCCCGGGCGGCACGCGCCGCCACTGGCCATAACGAGGGCGAGATGACCGCGGCCGGGTTCGTGCCGGCCGCCACGTAGATGCCGTTATCGTTGCTGAACGCCACCGGCCCGCTCGTGAGCATCTTGCCGTTGGATCTGTCCCAGCACCAGTCGGGGCGGGTTCCCTCCATGCCGAAGAGTTTCTGCACCTGGATCGGAGAAGTCATGAGATTGGCGATGTATAGTTCCACTGGACCACTGCCAAGACTCCGTTCGAAGATGACGGCGGTGCCGTCAGCATTGAGTACAGGCCGGTAGTCGCTGTATTGGCCGTCCGGCTGCGAGAACGAGTAGAAGGCTGGCGTCGCATAGGGCGGGTTGCCGCCTGACGCGCCGGCGAATGCCGGCAGAAGCAGAAGCAGTCCGAGAGCAACGGATAGGCTGGTCCGCGGCATTGGCCTGTTTCCTCGGACAATTCGAGGTGTCTAGCCGCCTCTTACCCTAGCGTGATAATAACGGCTGTCAACGCCACGTGATCGCGGCCGCGACTCGCGGCGCATTGCGGCGTCTCGTCACGCCGCGAGCTTATCCAGCTCCCGCACGACCGCCTCGCCCATGACCGACGTGCCGACCTTGGCCATGCCCGGTGCCATCACGTCGGCGGTGCGCAGCCCGCTCGCGAGGACGCGGGTTGCGGCGCGCTCGATCAGGGCGGCGTCCTCCTCCATGTCGAAGCTGTAGCGCAGCAGCATCGCGAAGGAGAGGATCTGGGCGAGCGGGTTGGCGATCCCGCGCCCGGCGATGTCGGGGGCGCTGCCGTGGATCGGCTCGTAGAGCGCGTGCCGTCGTCCCTGATCGTCGAGGCCGCCCAGCGTCGCGGAGGGCAGCATCCCGAGGCTGCCGGTCAGCATCGCGGCGAGGTCGCTGAGCAGGTCGCCGAACAAATTGCTCGTCACGATCACGTCGAACTGCTTGGGGTTGCGCACGAGCTGCATGGCGCAGTTGTCGGCATACATGTGGCTGAGCTGCACGCCGGGGAACTCGCGCTCGCCGAGCGCTTGCACGGTCTGGCGCCAGAGCAGGCCGCTCTCCATGACGTTGGCCTTCTCGACGCTCGTGAGCCGCCCCTGCCGCTGACCCTTGCGCTTCTGGGCCAGCTCGAAGCCGACGCGCGCGACGCGCTCGATCTCATGCGTTGAGTAGGACTCGGTGTTGAAGCCGCGCTTGCCGCCGCCGGACAGGTCTTCCACGCCGCGCGGCTCGCCGAAGTAGATGCCGCCCGTGCTCTCGCGCACGATCATCAGGTCGAGGCCGCGGACGACCTCGGGCTTGAGCGTGCTCGCGTCCACGAGCGGATCGAGCACCTGCGCCGGGCGGAGGTTGGCGAAGAGGCCAAGCTCGCGGCGCAGCGTCAGGATCGCGATCTCGGGGCGGTTGTCGAAGCCGAGCTTGTCCCAGCGCGGGCCGCCCACGGCGCCGAACAGCACGGCATCCGCCTCCTTGGCGCGCTCGACTACCTCGGGCGTGATGGCGACGCCGCGCTGGTCAATGGAGGCGCCACCGACGAGGTCTTCTTCCAGACGGAAGGAGACGTGCCGCCGCCGGTCCATCCAGTCGATCACCCGGCGCACCTCGCGCATCACCTCGGGGCCGATCCCGTCGCCGGGCAGGACGAGCAAGGTCTTGTTGGCGGGCACGGCTGGGTCCCTTCTGCTGCTTGCTCGTCATGGCCGGGCTTGGCCCGGCCTTCGCCGGGCATGACGATAAGGGGGCGACGGTTACGCGCTGATGCTCGGCACCCAAGCGGGGCGGCGGGCCTCGTAGGCGTCGATGCTCGCCGCGCGCTGCAAGGTCTGGCCGATGTCGTCGAGACCGTTCAGCAGCAGGTGCTTGCGGAACGGGTCCACGCTGAAGGCGAACTCCTCGCCGCTGGGCCGGACGACGACCTGGCGCGGCAGATCCACCGTGACGCGCGCGTTCTCGCCGAGCTTCGCGTCCTCCATCAACGCGTCGCACTGCGCGCGGGGGAGGACGACAGGCAGGATGCCGTTCTTGAAGGTGTTGTTGTGGAAGATGTCGGCGAAGCTGGGGGCGATCACGCAGCGTATGCCGAAGTCGAGAAGCGCCCAGGGAGCGTGCTCGCGCGAGCTGCCGCAGCCGAAGTTCTCGTGAGCGATCAGGATCTCGGCCCGGCGCCACGGCTCCTGGTTGAGCACGAACTCGGGGCGCTCCTGCCCGTCCGCGTCGTAGCGCAGCGTGTCGAACAGGTTGCGGCCCAGTCCGGTGCGCTGGATGGTCTTGAGGAAGCGGGCAGGGATGATCTTGTCCGTGTCCACGTTCGCGAGCGGCAGCGGAGCGGCGATGCCGGTGAGGACGGTGAAGGGCTGCATCACGCCAGCTCCCTGACGTCCGCAAGCCGTCCCGTGACGGCGGCGGCGGCGGCCATGGCTGGGCTGAGCAGGTGCGTGCGCCCGCCTGGACCTTGCCGGCCCTCGAAGTTGCGGTTGCTCGTGGAGGCGCAGCGCTGGCCTGGCGCCAGCTTGTCCGGGTTCATGCCCAGGCACATGCTGCACCCCGCCTCGCGCCACTCGAACCCGGCCTCGGTGAGGATGCGGTCCAGCCCCTCGCGCTCGGCCTGCGCCTTCACGATGCCGCTGCCGGGCACGACCATGGCGCGCACGCCGGGCGCCACGTGCCGGCCGCGGACGATCTCGGCGGCGGCCCGGATATCCTCGATGCGGCCGTTCGTGCAGGAGCCGATGAACACCACGTCCACGGGCAGTTCCGCGAGCTTCTGGCCTGGCGTGAGGCCCATATACTCCAGCATCCGCCGGGCCTGGGCCTGCTTCGCCTCGTCGTCGAACTGCGCCGGGTCGGGAACCTCCCCGGTGATGGGGACGACGGCCTCGGGATTCGTGCCCCACGTCACCATGGGCGCGATCTCGGCGGCGTCGAGGCACACCACGTGGTCGTAGTGGGCGCCGGGGTCGCTCGGCAGCGTACGCCAGTGGGCGACGGCGTGGTCGAACGCCTCGCCCTGCGGCGCAAAGGGGCGGCCCTTGATGTAGGCGAAGGTGGTCTCGTCCGGCGCGATCATGCCCGCGCGGGCGCCCGCCTCGATGCTCATGTTGCAGACCGTCATGCGCCCGGCCATGTCGAGGCTGCGGATCGTCTCGCCCGCATACTCGATCACGTGGCCGGTGCCGCCCGCCGTGCCGATGCGGCCGATGATGGCGAGCACGATGTCCTTGGCGGTGACGCCCAGCGAAAGCTTGCCGTTCACTTCGACCAGCATGTTCTTGGCTGGCTTCTGCAGCAGCGTCTGCGTGGCGAGGACGTGCTCGACCTCGCTCGTCCCGATCCCGAAGGCCAGCGCGCCCATCGCCCCGTGGGTGCTCGTGTGGCTGTCGCCGCAGACGATGGTGAAGCCCGGCAGCGAGATGCCCTGCTCGGGGCCAATGATGTGGACGATGCCCTGGCGCTCGCTGAGCACGGGGAAGTAGGGCACGCCGAACTCGGCGACGTTGCGCTCCAAGGTCTCGACCTGGAGGCGGCTGTCGGCCTCCTTGATGCCCTCGCGACGGTCGCTCGTGGGAACGTTGTGGTCCACGACCGCGATGGTCGCGTCCGGCCGGCGCACCTGGCGCCCGGCAAGGCGCAGCCCCTCGAACGCCTGCGGGCTCGTCACCTCGTGGACGAGGTGGCGGTCAATGTAGAGGACGCAGGTGCCGTCCTCGAGGCGCTCGACGACGTGCGCGTCCCAAACCTTGTCGAACAGCGTGCGCGGCTTCTGCGCGGACATCGCGTCCCCTCCTTCTTACTCCGCAGCGACCTCCGCCGGCGTCTCGGGCGGCAGGTTCGGGTTGCTGCCCTGCTGGTCTCGCGCGCGCTCGGCAATGCGCGCCGCCTTGCCCGTGCGGCCGCGCAGGTAGTACAGCTTCGCCCGGCGCACCCGCCCGCGCCGGACCACCTGGATCTCCGCGATCGTCGGCGCGTAGAGCGGGAAGACGCGCTCCACACCCTCGCCGTAGCTGAGCTTGCGGACCGTGAAGTTGCTGTTCAGGCCGCGGTTGCTGCGCGCGATGCAGACGCCCTCATACGCCTGCAAGCGCGTGCGCTCGCCCTCGACGACCCGCACCATGACGCGCAGCGTGTCGCCGGCCTGGAACTCGGGCACGGCGCGGGCGGCCGACAGGCGGGCGACCTGCTCGGCCTCGAACTGCTGGAGGAGGTTCATGGCGGTGATCCTTTCGTGACAGGTAACTAGGACGCGAGGCGTCCTGTGTCTATGTCATCCCTTTGGCCTGCCTGGTATGCGGTCCAGAGGTCGGGGCGCCGGGCGCGGGTGATCCGCTCGCTCTCCGCCCGGCGCCAGGCGCCGATGCGGCCGTGATCGCCGGAGAGCAGCACTTCCGGCACCGCGAGGCCGCGCCAATCGGTGGGCCGGGTGTAGTGCGGGTATTCGAGCAGGCCATCCGCGAAACTCTCTTCGTCGCCGCTCGCGGGCGCCCCCATTGTGCCGGGCAGGATTCGGACGCAGGCGTCGAGCAGGACCAGCGCGGCCGGCTCGCCGCCCGAGAGCACGTAGTCGCCGACGCTCACCTCCTCCGCGCCGCTCGCGTCCGCGAAGCGCTGGTCAACGCCCTCGAACCGGCCGCAGACGAGGACTGCGCCAGGGCCGGCGGCGAGCGTCTGCACGCGCGCCTGGGTCAGGGGCACGCCCCGCGGGGTGAGCAGGATGAGCGGGCGGCCGTCCGGTTGAGGGAGGGCAGCGTCGAGCACGTCCGCGCGCATCACCATGCCGGCGCCCCCGCCGCAGGGCGTGTCGTCCACCTGGCGATGGCGGCCCAGGCCGTGTTCGCGGATCGAGCGAGTCTCCAGCGACCAGCCGCCCTCGGCCAGCGCCCGGCCCGCGAGCGAGCAGCCGAGCGGCCCAGGGAACATCTCGGGGAACAGGGTCAGGACGGTCGCGCGCCAAGGGGAGGTGGTTTTCATGCCGCATCCACCTCCGCGGGCGGGGCCACGATCAGGCGCCCGGCAGCAACATCCACCTCGGGCACGGCGGCGCGCGTGAAGGGCACGATCAGGAGCGGCGCCCCGTCGCGGGCTAGTTCCAGGCTCGCTCCCGCGCCGTAGTCGTGGACTTGGACGACGCGGCCGAGCGGCCGGCCCTCGGTGTCGTGAGCTTCCAGCCCGACGAGATCGGCGAGATAGAACTCCTCCTCGCCAGGCGGCGGAAGTTGGCTGCGGTCCACGTAGAGACGGAGATTGGTCAGGCGCTCGGCGGCGGCGCGGTCAGGGAGGGCGCGCCCCTGCTCGTCGCGCAACTCGGCGACGCCATCGCCCCGCCAGGCGAGCGACCACCGCCGCCCCTTGTCGTCGTGGAGCGGGGCGTAGTCTGCGAGCGCCGCCGGCTCGGCCGTGAAGCTCTGCACGTGCACGAGGCCGCGCACGCCGTGCGGCCGGCCGACCACGCCCATGAGGATGCGCTCCCCGCCCACTCTCAGCCTGCGGCAGCCGCGGCAGCCTTCGCGCGCTCCTGGGCCTTCTTCTTGGGCGCGCTCTGCTTCGGCTGCTCGCGGATAGCGGGCATCGGGGCGAGGCCGGCCCTGCCGAGGAACTTAGCGACCCGCTCCGTCGCCAGCGCGCCGTGGCCGAGCCAGTGCTTGATGCGTTCGTCCTGCAGGCGCACGCGGTCGGCGTGATCCGCGGGAAGCATGGGATTGTAGCTGCCCACCTTCTCCAGGAACCGCCCGTCGCGCGGGCTGCGGCTGTCGGCGACGACGATGTGGTAGTAGGGGCGCTTCTTGGCGCCCGCGCGGGCGAGGCGAATCTTGAGACCCATTCTGTTACGCTCCTGAGTTCCTAACGGTTGATGCGAGACAGTTACCGGTTGTGTTCCGGACGTCCCCAACCGTCATGCCCGGATCAAGTCCGGGCATGCCGGACGAGGGACTGTGCCGTACATGCCTAATACGGTCGCCGCTGCTGCATGGACTTGGGCAGCAGCGCGCTCACGCCTTGCCGCATTAGGCCCTTCTGGCCGAGCTTCTTCATCCGCTTCATCATCTCGGACATGTCGTCATACTGACGCAGCAGGCGGTTGACCTCCTGCACCGTGGTCCCGGACCCGGCGGCGATGCGGCGCTTGCGGCTGGCCTTGAGGATGTCGGGCGTGTGCCGTTCCTTGGGCGTCATGCTGCTGATGATCGCGGCCTGGCGCTTGAGCACGGTCTTGTCGAGGTTCGCGCCCTCAATCTGGTCCTTGAACTTGCCCAGGCCCGGCAGCATTCCCATGACACCCGAGAGGCTGCCCATCTTGCCGATCTGACGGAGCTGCGCGGCGTAGTCCTCCAGGTCGAACTTGCCCGCGACCATCTTGCGCGCGAGCCGCTCTGCCTCCTCCTCGTCAAGAGTCTCGCTCGCCTTCTCGACAAGGCTGACCACGTCGCCCATGCCGAGGATGCGCGAGGACACGCGTTCGGGGTGGAACTCGTCGAGCGCGTCCAGCTTCTCACCGACGCCGATGAGCTTGATCGGCGCGCCTGTGACCTGGCGCATGGAGAGGGCGGCGCCGCCGCGCGCGTCGCCGTCCATGCGGGTCATCACGACGCCGGTGACGCCGACCGCCTCGTTGAAGGCGCGGGCGGTCTGCACTGCGTCCTGGCCGAGCATGGCGTCCACGACGAGCAGCGTCTCGGCCGGGTCGGTCACGTCGCGGACGGCGCGGACCTCGTCCATGAGCGCCTGGTCAATCGAGAGGCGCCCAGCGGTGTCGAGGATCACGACGTCGAACGCCTCGCGCCGTCCGGTGTCCATCGCGCGCCGGGCAATCAGCACGGGCGTCTCGCCCGCCACAATGGGCAAGCTCGCGACGCCGGCCTGCTCCGCAAGTTGGGCGAGCTGGAGCTGGGCAGCGGGACGCTGCACGTCGAGGCTCGCGAGCAGCACGCGGCGGCGCTCGCGGCGGGAGAGACGGAGCGCGATCTTGCCGGAGGTAGTGGTCTTGCCCGAGCCTTGGAGGCCGACCATGAGGATAGGGATAGGCGCCGGGCGGTCGAGGTTGAGGGGAACGAAGCCTTCGCCGCCGAGCGCCTCGGTCAGCACGTCCTGCACGATCTTGATGACCTGCTGGCCGGGGCTGATGCTGTCCATCACCTCGACGCCGAGGGCGCGCTCGCGCACGCGGGCAACGAAGTCCTTAACGACGGGAAGCGCCACGTCGGCTTCGAGCAGGGCGAGGCGGACCTCGCGCAGCGCGTCGTTGACGTCCTCCTCGCCGAGCCGGCCGCGGACGCGGAGCCGGTCGAAGGTGTCGTTCAGCTTGCCCGAGAGGGACTCGAACACGGATGGCCTCCAAACAGGAACGCACCGCTGCGCGAACCCTCGCGGAGCGGCGTGGCCCCGCGAGGCGCGGGGTTGCGGCCGGGTATGGGGGCCTAGTGTCTACAAGTCAAGCACGCCGCTATCGGGCCTCACTGAACAGGTTGAATAGGTGTGGTGGTGATCGCCCCCGAGGGCCGCGTTCCGACGGCCGCGGCGCCGCCGCTCTGCGGCGTGCCTGATTGCCCTGTCACATGGGAACCCGTGTCGAGCGTGGCGTTGGTCGGCGGCGTTGCGGCCGCGGGAGCCGTGTTCTCACAGCCGATGAGCGCGAAGCCGAGCGCGAGGATACCAGCGCACGGCACGATGTGGCGAAGCATAGGGAACTCCTTGTACAATGATTAAGGATTGAGGCTTGAACCCGGAACGCAGCCTGGCCGCGGGAGTTCCGGACCGCGTGCGCAGGGTGGCGCTGCGGCGGCGCGCTGCTATGTGGGACTGGAAGCAGCGCAGGACTCGGCAGTGCGGATTCTCGGTGTCGGCATACGCGTCTATCTCGGCGACATCTATCTCGCGCTGCAGCGCGAGGGCCACGAAGTCCGCGTCTTCGCGAGCGACCCTCCGGAGCAGCGGGCGTTCGGCGGCCTGATCGACCCAGTAGCGGACTGGCGGGCCGAGCTTGATTGGGTCGGGCACGACGGCATCGTGATGTTCGAGGGCGTCGGCCAGGGGGCGGTCCAGGATAGGCTACGGGCGGAGGGCTACCGCGTCGTCGGCGGCAGCGCCTTCGGGGATCGGCTGGAGAAGGACCGGGCGTTCGGCCAGGCGATCCTGCGCGAGGCCGGGCTGCCGATCGCGGACAGCATCGCGTTCGACAGCCCGGCGCCCGCCCTCGACTGGCTCGCCCGGCATCCCGGCCGCCACGTGCTGAAATGGGATGATGGCGCGCACGCGACCTACGTCGGCGAGCATCCGGCCGGTGCGGACGTGGCGTTCCAACTTTGCCGGGCGAAGACGGGGCGCGTGCTGCTGATGGAGCGGCTGGAGGGCGTCGAGGTCGGCATCGGCGCCTACTTCGACGGGACGGCGTTCCTGCAGCCGGCGTGCCTCGATTTCGAGCACAAGCGCTTCTTCCCCGGCGATCTGGGCGAGATGACGGGCGAGATGGGAACGCTCGCCTCCTACGAGGGCGCGGAGCGGCTGTTCGAGGCGACGCTGGGACGGATCGCGCCGCACCTCGCGCGCGCCGGGCACGTCGGCTACGTCAACTTGAACCTGATCGTGAACGAGCGCGGCGCCTGGCCGCTGGAGTTCACCTGCCGCTTCGGCAATCCCGGCTTCGCCGTGCTGGCGGCGATGCAGCGCGACGGTTGGGGCGACCTGCTCGCGCGGATGGCAGCCCAAGGAGCGAAAGATTGCGGGGTCGAGCGGTTCGCGACGCTGCCGGGCTGGTCGGTGTGCATCGTGCTCACCGTGCCGCCCTTCCCGGCCCGGCACGACGAAGCCAGGCCCGAGGACGACGCGCCCGTATTCTTCCACCGGACGCCTACGGGCGAGGAGGCCGCCCACTACCGCTTCGTGGACATGCGCCAGGAGGGCGGGCAGCTCTTCGTCCATAGGCGGTCGGGCCACGCCATGATCGTGACCGGGACGGGGCCGACCGTCGAGGCGGCGCAGGCGGCAGCGCGGGCGCGGGCGGCCAACGTGATCGTGCCCGAGCTGCGCTGGCGAGGCGACATCGGTGACCGCTACCTCCGCGGCGAGGGAGCGCGGCTGCGCGCGCTCGGCTGGCTGCCCGGCGCATGACCGCGGAGGCTGAGGACGTGCCAGAGGATGCAATCGGGCTTTGCCTGCGCGGCGCGATCTCGCCGGAGGTCGCGGTCGCGCGGCTGCTGCTCGGGGGCGCGGCGGCGGCAGGGATCGCGGCCCTAGTTGCGGCACGTCGCCCCGACCCGCCGACGCCGCGCTGGACCGCGCTGGAGCGGCTGGTGGAAGGAAAGGGACGGGTGCTGGACCGGCTGGCCGCCGAGATCGCGGAGGTCGGAAGCGACCACACGGGCTTCGGCGAGGGCGGGGTCGCGCGCGTCGCGGCCTTCTTCGACCGCCAGGCCGCCCGCACGCCCGAGGCGGGTGTCGCGCTCTACTCGCTGGGCGACCCCCAAATCCTCGCCGCGGCGACGGCGGAGATCGTCGACTGGCTCGGCGCGGAGGGGCTGCTCGGGCCGCGGCTAGGGATGGCCCTGGAAGGTCCAGACGTGCTGGACCTGGGCTGCGGCATTGGGCGGATGGCGGCGGCGCTGGCACCGCGGTGCCGTTCGGTCCTCGGGCTGGACGTGTCGCCCGGCATGGTGGCGGAAGCGCGGCGGCGGGTCGAGCGTGAGAAGGTTCGGTTCGAGGTGACGGCGGGGCAGGATCTGGCGGGCGTGGCGGCGGGGACGTTCGACCTTGTGCTGGCGGTGGATAGTTTTCCCTACATTGTCCAGGTCGGGGCGGACGTGGCGGAGCAGCACGTAGCCGGGGCGGCGCGCGCGCTGCGAGCTGGTGGGGCCTTGGCGGTGCTGAACCTGTCCTACAGGCAGGATCTCGCCGCGGATCGGGCGGACGCGGCACGCTGGGCGGCGCGGCACGGGTTCACGCTCGCGCGGGCCGGCGAGCGGCCGTTTGCGCTGTGGGACGGGACTGCGTTCGTGCTGCGGCGGTGATCTCACGACGGCGAAGGTCGAACCTCACGGCGCCGGCAGCACGCTGACCCTCACCGCGCCCTGCCTCGCGTAGATCGCCGGGCGATACATGTCGGCCAGTTCCGTGCCGGGATACTCATATTCGCCCGGCGTCACCGCGCGCAGGAGGACGGCGACGCGGAAGGCGGGCTTGTCCTTGTCCAGATCAAGCGCCGCGGCGAACCTGTCGTCGGCCGCGACCTGCGAGCGCACCTCGCTCAGCTCCCCGAGCCAGTCCATGCCCGGCACCTTGCCCTCCGGCAGCCGCCCCGCGATCTCCCAGCCCGCCGGGAGCCCGGCGCGCAGCATCACCTGGTGGTCCTGCCCGTCCTCCACCTTGCCCTCGATGAGCAGCACGAACACGGCGTTCTGCGGCAGCTTGTCTGGGTCCACGGCCTGGCCGTGCTGGTCGAAGAAGCGGCGCTTGACCTGCATCAGGTGCCGCGATGCCGGCGGCGGCGCGAGCGGCACACCGGAGACCGACACGCTCTCCTGCAGCGGCGCCGTCCCTGTGTTGCGCACGCGCACCGCCCCCGTGAGCGGCAGCGTCGCGAGCGCCGCTCGCGGCACGTCGCGCCCGTCCACGCTGGCCTGGACCGGCGGTGCCCCATCGCCCAACGCCGCCGCAGCCGCTGCGGCCCAGGCTTGCTCCTGCGTGTCGAGGACGCGGGGATCGAGGCCCGCGCCGGGCAGGGCCGCCACCATGGCGGGAGCGGCGACGGCGCCCGTGCCGCTCTCCTTGATCAGCACGGCCGTCGCGAGCTGGTCGCGCAGCGCCGTGCCGTAGTCGCTCCCCCAATACTTGCGGCTCGGGGCGTTGAAGGCAGCGCGGAGAAAGGCCACGGCCGGCGCCGGCTCCGCCACCCGCGCGAGGGACGCGGCGAGCTGGGCGCGGGCCAGCGGGGTGGGCAGTTCGTCTTCCGAGGTCGCCATCACCCGGATCGCCCCAGCCGGCGCGCGCCCGGCGAGCGCCAGAACATAGACTGCATACGCCTGCGCCGCCCGCGAAGCGGGATCGTCGGGCGGATGGCCAACTTCGTCCGCGAGCCAGCCGAGCGCGCCGTCGAGCGCCGTCGGCGGCACCGCGGCTCCGGCCCGGCGGGCGCGCAGAAGGAACTCCGTGGCATACGCCGTGAGCCACGGCTGCGCCTCGCCTTGCGACGACCAGAGGCCGAACGCGCCGTCGTAGCGCTGCCGGTCGAGCGCCGTCTCCACCGCCCGCTGCAGCCGCCCGGCGCGGTCCGGTCCCGCCGCCGCCCCGTCCGGCAGCATGGCAAGCGGCAGGCCGCGGCTCGTCACCTGCTCCAGGCAGCTCAAGGGATAGTCGGCGAGCGCCTGCACCAGCCCCGCCACACCGTAGCGGACCGCACCGCCGAGCGAGAGTGTGGCCTGCCACGTGCCCGGCACGAAGGCGGCGGTGTCAAGCGCCGCACTCGTCTCGGCGCCGGGCGCCACCTCGGCGCCGCTCACGGTCACGATCCGCCCGCGCGCTGGGTGGACGGAGAGGCTGACTTCATGCCGGACCGAGAAGCCGCCGGGGCCGGTTACGTCGAGCGCGATGTGCCCCTCCCCGGCCTCGCCGGCGCGGAGCGTGGTCGTCTGCACGCTCCGCTCGCCCTGGGCGAGGGTCGCCGGCAAGCTGTCCGCGCCGGCAAGCGACAGGGTACCCCTGGCGGTCACGTGGACCTGGACCGGCCCCGCCGGCAGCTCCACGTTCTGCAAGAGCACGCCGAGCCGCGCCGTGTCGCCCGGCGCGAGGAAGCGGGGCAGCAGCGGCTCGGCCACCAGCTTGTCGCGCACCAGCACGTCCAGGCTCCCGGCACCCACCTTGTCGCCGGACCAGGCGACGGCCATCAGCCGCAGCTGGCCGTTGAAGTCCGGTAGGTCGAGCGGGATGCGGGCGACGCCGTCCGGCCCGGCCTGCACCGGGGCCGTGAACAGGGCGACCACGCGCTGCGGCGGCGGTGCCGACGGGGCTTCCTCGTCCCCGCTCCCGCCCTGGTGCAGCAGGGTCGGCGTGCCCTCCGCCGGGCGCAGCAGCCTTCCCCACTCGTCGCGGATGTCCACGCCGAGCGCGCGCCGCCCCAGGAAGTGGGCGACGGGATCGGGTGTCGCGAAGTTCGTCAGGCGCAGCACGCCCTCGTCCACCGCGGCGAGGGTGAGCCAGGCGCCCGGCGCCGCCCGCACCTCGACTGTCGCCGCCCCGCGCGGACGCAGCACCGATGGCGCCTGGACGGCGACGGGAAGGGTGCGCGCGGCCGAGTCTATCTGCAGCCAGGTCACGCCGATGGCGCGCTCCGAGGTCGTGCTGCCTTGCGCCGGGCGGAAGGCGTGGATGGCGACGTAGGCGCCCGGCCCCCAGTCCGCGCCCACGGGCACGTCCACGTCCAGGCTGCCTCCGGAGGCGCTCGCTTGCAGGTCGAGGTCGCGGATCAGGTGGACGCGGTCGGTCAGCACCAACACCGTCGCCGGCCCGGCGAAGGGCGCCTCGACGTGGACCCGCGCCATGTCGCCCGGCTTGTAGCTCGCCCGGTCGGAGCTGACGCGGACACGGGCGGGCACGTCAGGGTTGCCCGAGCTGTCCCAGCCGGCGGTGAACACGCGCGACGCGGCGGCAAGGCCCTTTCCCGTCTGCACCACCTGCAGCTTGTAGCGCCCGAAGCCGAGCCGCCAGGCGAGGTGCAGCGGGGCGCCGTCGGCGTTGATCGCCGCCGTGGCGCTGTCCACCGGCTCGTCGCGCCAGGTTGTCTCGTAGCTGGCGACGCCGCGGTTCACGACGAGCCGCCAGTCCGCCACCTGGCGCACGAGGGTCACGCGCACGGGCATGGCAATGCGCGCGCCGTCCGGGCTCACGGCGATCACGTCGAAGGCGGCTTCCTCACCGGGCGCGACGGCGCTCTCGGACGCGGCGGCGCGGATGCCGATGAGCGGGCCGGCGGGGCGGATCGGCACGGTCTCCGTCGCGGAGACGGGGCGGCCGGCGGGATCGTTGACGGTCGCCGTTACTTTCGCTTGCAGCGCGCCGGTCACGTCCGGCAGGTGCGCGAGGTCGAGCGGCAGGCTGGTGTTTCCCTGCGCGTCGGTCTCGGGAAGGCTAGGTGTTGCCGGATCGGCGGGAACCTCCTCGCCTTCCAGGCCGAAGCCGTAGCCCGCGAACGCAGCGAAGGGCGCCGGGTTGGCTTCGAGGCGCACCGATCCGTCGCCGCTCAGCCCGGCACCCGGCGCCCCGTAGAGGAAGCGCACGGCGACCGGGATCTGGGCCGTGCCGCCGGGCGGCAGCAGCGCGGCCGGCTTGGTCAGGTCCACCGCGAGCCGCGCCGGCACGAAGGCGTCAACCTGGAAACTCGCCTGCCCGACATCCGGCCCATCCGAACTGGTACGTAGCGCGACGGTCCACGTCCCGGCCTGCGCGCCGCCCGAGAGCGTGACCGGCACGGAGAGCGCGGCGCCGTCCCCGAGCTTCGGAACCAGGTCGGCGAACACTTGCCCGCCCGGCCGCTTGACGACGACGTGGACGGGCACGGGCGCCGGGTGCCCGGCGGCGTCGCGCAGGAGCGCGGTCGCGTGCACCGTTTCGCCGGGCCGGTAGATGCCGCGGTCGAGCCAGACGAAGGCGTCGAGCGGCCCCGGCTGCTTCCGGCCGGAGACGCCGCGGTCAGCCAGGTCGAAGGCGGGGCGGGTCAGGTTGAGCACGGTGAAGTCGCCGTCCGGCCCGGTGAGGTGGAGTGCTGCCGGCGCCATGCCGGACTCGCCGTGCAGGAGTGCGGGGGCGAAGAGCGCGACGCCGTCCGGTCCGGTCGCCTCCGTCGCGAGCACGTCGTTGTTCGCGGCGATCAGCGCAACCTGGACGCCCGGCTTCGGCTGCGCGTCCGCGTAGTCGCGCACCTGCACGTGCAGCCCATCCCCGCCCTGCCAGGCCGTGGGCGCGAGGTCGGTTCGGACCACCATCTGCACCGCCTGGGGCGAGTCGCCACCGCTCGCCGGCGTGCCGTCGCCCGGCCGGGCCAGCAGCAGGTAGAGGCCCGGCTTGTCGAGCGCAGGGGGCAGCGGCAGCTTCGTGTGTAGGAGGTCGTTGCGGGTGAAGCCGGGGATGTCCGCGCGCCCTTGCCAGACGAGCGCGCCGGACTGGCGCAGCGCGTCGAGGTCGGTGCCCTGCAGGTCATCGCCCGGCGGGTGCTGCGCGAGGAAGGGCTGCGCCGCCCGCTCGGTGACGCGCACCAAGTCGAGCTTCACCGCCGAGAGGTTCACGCTCGCGAGCGAGACCTGGGCGGGGGCGCTGCTCGGCTGCAGGTAGCGCGCGCCGTCGAACACGAGGCGCGGCTGCCGGTCGGGCATCGCGACAGTGAGCGTGTCGGCGGCCTTGAGGCTCATCCCATCCGCGCCCGGCATCCCCGCGAGGAAGGTGACGCGCGTGATCGTCCCAGGGCGGAGGCCGGTGATGCAGACCTGGCCGGATTCGAGCGTTACGGCGGCGTCGGGCAGCTTCGGGTCGAGCCGCACCCAGTCGCCGGCATGGAAGTCCGCGCTTCCGCCGGGGCGCCCAATGAAGGCGATGCAGGCGCGGGCGGGGAAGCTGTCCGGCACGGTGTGGACGGCGCGTACGAGCAGGCCGAGCTGCTGCTCGCGTTGCGCAAGCTGGCGGCGAAGGTCCGCGTCATCCGGGGCGAGCTTGGAAGCCTCGTCCAGGACTTCAACCTCCTGCACGGGCCGGCCCAAGGCCGCCAGCGCGTCGCGCATGACGAGCAGGGCCGGACCCCGATCGGTATCAGCAGCCTCGTAGGAATGCCAGGCAGCGGCGAGCGCGTGCTTCGGGTCAGGCTGCGGTTGCTTGAGCAGGGCGCGGGCGAGCGAGAGCCAGAGCGCGGGCGTCGTCTCGCCCTGCCCCAGACGCTCAGCCCAGGACGCCGCCGCCGCGGCCCAGTCGTCGTGCGCCTCGGCCGCCTGGGCGCGCGCCTCAACGTCCGCCCGCTGCAGCGTCGTCGCGCCCGCGGGAAAGCGCTTCTGCAGCGTCCGCGCGTAGGACTCGGAGTCCGCCTGCAAGCCCGGGATCTCGAGCGCGTCACTGCGGGCCGGATTTGGCAGCAGGCAAGCGGCCAGCAGCAGCACACCAAGGATCAGGCGCATCGTCGTCCCCTAGAGGTTCGGCAGCGTGCTCATTCCGCCGCGATCACGGCATGATGACCGCGAGTCGTATCAGGCTCAACGATTTCTTGTAGCTACCAATATCGAGGCACGGGCAAACAGGCGTTCTGCCGACATCGGGCATCCAGGAACATGCACCGCGCGCAAATAGGAGCATCATCATAAGTGCGTGTTAGCATTGCGATCGGCTCTGCCTGAATTGTCCAGAGTCAAGCTCCCATAAGCCTTATCGGGTTGTGTCATCGCGGCGGACGCTGCTAGCCAACCGTCCGAAGCGATATCGTCTTGAGCTACGCTTCTCCACACCTATCGGAATAGGAGGCCCGTTGTGGCAACAATAACTGTTGGCTCTGGCGAACAATACTCAACAATTTCTGCGGCTGTTGCGGCAGCCAACAGCGGCGATACCATCAATGTCGATGCCGGCACCTACACCAACGACTTCCCGTCCATCTCGCAGAGCCTCACCCTCCAGGCGGTCGGCGGCACCGTGTATATGAACGCGACGCAGGACCCCCCGAACGAGAAGGCCATCATCGACGAGGGTGGGTCCGGGGTGAACGTCACCATCAACGGCTTCGACCTCTCGGGCGCGCAGGTTCCGGACGGCAACGGCGCCGGCATCCGCTACGAGGGCGGCAGCCTCACCCTGAACAACGACAACATCCACAACAACCAGGACGGTCTGCTCTCCAACGTGGACCCCAACGGCACGATCACGATCAACAGCTCGACCTTCACCAACAATGGCGCCGGCGACGGCTACACGCACAACATCTACGTCGGCGACATCAACAGCCTGACGGTGCAGAACAGCACGATCGACGACGCCAACGTCGGCCACGACATCAAGAGCCGGGCGCAGAACACCACGATCACCAACAACACGATCGAGGACGGCCCGAACGGAAACTCGAGCTACGAGATCGACGTGCCGAACGGCGGAAATGCCAACATCCAAGGGAACGACATCGAGAAAGGGCCCAACGCCCAGAACCCGAGCGCGATCTCGTTCGGCGAGGAGGGGAACGTTTACGCGAATTCCAGCCTCACCGTGCAGAACAACACGATGCTCAACGACGATACCTCGCACAGCACGTATGCGGTGGTGAACGACACCGGCTCGACGGCAACGGTCAGCGGGAACAGCCTCTACGGCTGGACGACAGTGGCGCTCGGCCCAGCGAACGTCAGCGGCAACACGATGCTGACGACCGAGCCGGCGCTGAGCAGCCTGACGCCTGGCAGCGCGGTGAGCTCCGGCAGTGCCGGCGACACCGCGACGCCCGCGCCAACTCCCGCACCCACGCCTACGCCTACGCCCACATCCACGCCGAGCGACACGCTCACGCTGGGGCTGTCCGAAGATGCCTGGCAGGGTGACGCGCAGTTCGTCGCCAGCCTCGACGGCCAGCAGCTCGGTCCCGCGCAGACGGTGACTGCCGCGAATGCCGCCGGCCAAGTGCAGGACTTCACGTTTCAGGGCAGCTTCGGTGCAGGCCCGCACGACCTCGCGGTCACCTTCCTCAACGACGCCTGGGGCGGAACGCCGGACACCGACCGCAACCTCTACGTCGATAGCGTGAATTACGACGGCACTAACATCGCCAACGGCTCCGCCGCCCTTTACTCCAATGGAACGGTGCACTTCCAAATCCCGGCGCTCACCGGGAGCTAGGTCTTCGGTCCCGGAGTGAGGCGGAGCGCCTCCACGGGCATAACGATGGTAGGCCGACACGGAGGCCAGGACGTGGGCGCCGACGCCCTCGGCGGCCCCATGGCGGAACGCCTCGGCGTTGGCGTCCGTGACGGTGCGGTTCATGCGCTCGGCGTGGCCATTCGCCCACGGACGATAGGGCTTGGTCAGCCTGTGGTCGATGCCGCCGTTTCTTAAGCTCGGCTCGACACGCGGCGTCGTGCGGGGTCCGGCGGCAGAGCCGCCGGACACTCCGGAGATCTGCTGCCACGGCATGTCCTTCTCTCGACAAGTCAGGATCGAGCTAGCATCAACAAACGGAGGAACTGAACAATTAACGTTTGAGGCAATGCTGAGCGCCTCTCTTCGAAACGCCACTAATACCTGCTTGCATACAATGATGAATCTCCATAGGGTAGAGTCTCAAAAAATAGAGAGGAGGATCAAGAATGACTACATACTATGTTAATGCCAGTTCTGGCAGCAATTCTAATACGGGGACATCGTCTAGTTCTGCTTTTGCGACACTGCAGCAAGCAGCGAATAATACTAAGCCAGGCGACACCGTTCAGGTGATGAACGGCACCTACACCGCGCCGGGTGCCTATGACGTGCTCGATATCCGCACCTCTGGGACGGCAAGCGCGCCGATCACCTACGAGGCTGCGCCTGGCCAGAACCCCGTGATCAACTCGTCTGGCAACAACGTCGGCATAGCGGACGAGGGCGCTTCATACATCAACATCGAAGGCTTCACGATAGTCGGCGACGCGGCCTCGCTGAATCAATCGACAGCAGCGTCCGAGCAGAACTCATACGCGACGAGCGGACGCGGCATCACGGCATGGGCGAGCAACGGCAACGATCCGACCCATGTCACCATATCGAACAACAACGTCTCGTATGAGCCTAGCGCCGGGATATGGGCGGGCGACGGCGACTACATCTCGATTCTCAACAACACGGCGCACAACAACGGCAACTGGAGCAACGGCGGACCCAGCGGCATCTCTGTCGGCTGGATGGAGAATTCCGATTCCAATACCACAAGCTACAAGACCGTCGTGGAAGGTAATGTCACCTACGACAACCAAGAATACATGGGTGATATTTACGGAAACAACCAGATCACGGACGGGAACGGCATCATCGTCGATAGCGACAACTCCACCGGCTACACGGGTCGCACGCTGGTCGCGGACAACGTGTCCTACGGCAACGGCGGCACCGGGATGCACTCGGTTGACAGCAGCAACGTCGATTTCCTCTACAACACGGCCTATGATAACAATCAGACTGCTTCCCTCCAGGAAGGTCAGATCCTCGCCAACAATGGATCCAATAATCGGATCGAGAATAACATTCTGGAGTCCTCACCGGGCGGCGTCGTGAACGGCAGCTCTAGCGGCGTCACGTATGCTTACAATGTATTCTATGGCGGAACGGTGCGAACGCAGGGCACTCACGACATCGTCGCGAACCCAGACTTCGTGTCGCCGAGCACTGGAGACTTCCATCTGCAAGCCGGCTCGCCCGCGATCGGGGCCGCGGATGCGTCCCTCACGCCGCCGGTTGGCACGGGCGGACCGGACAGCGGTGCTTTCCAGTATCAAGGGGCGACGCCCGCGCCTACTCCGGCCCCCACGCCTGCTCCGACACCGGCACCGACGCCCGCCCCCACTCCCACCCCTGCGCCAACTCAAGCCGACGACACGCTCGTCCTCAACCTGAGTGCCGACCTCTACAACGGCCCTCCGGAGTTCACTGCAACGATTGACGGAACGTCTCTAGGAGCCGCCCAGGCAGTGACTACGACGCACAGTTCTGGCCAATCGGAAGCGTTCACATTCACGGGGCAGTTCGGCTCGGGAGCACATGACGTCGGCGTCACCTTCCTGAACGACGCTTACGGCGGCACGCCTCAAACCGATCGTAACCTATATGTCAATTCGCTCACATTCGACGGGCACGCCTACGCCGACACAGCATCGCTGTATTCCAACGGCACGGTGCATTTCACGATCCCGGCGACCTCCTGATACTCCCCGAGCACCTTCCAGGCGCTGCCCAGGCTTGGGGCCGCGCCACGGAGCTCGGCGAGGCTGCCCGAGGCTGGGTCGGTTGTCTCCGACCCGGCAGGAACGCGACGCAAGCCTTACCCTGGTGCTGACCCGAGGGAGCGGCGGGCGGCCCTACGATCCAAGGCCGTGGCGAATCCCTCATCCCGGATGCTAGGGGTAACGTCATGCCCCTCTCCCCCGAGCAGCACGCCGAGATCGAGGCCCATCGTGCCGCCTCCCACCCGACGCGGCGTGCCACCGTCCCCGCCCTCGAAGGTATGCTCTACGAGGCCGTCCCCGTGCTCGACCACGGCTTCATCCGGGTTGTGGACTACATGGGCGACGATGCCGCCGTGGTGCAGGCCGCCCGCGTCAGCTACGGGCGCGGCACGCGCGCTACCCGCGAGGACGAGGGCCTGATCCGCTATCTCATGCGCCACCGGCACAGCACGCCGTTCGAGATGTGCGAGATCAAGTATCACGTGAGGCTGCCGATCTTCGTCGCCCGGCAGTGGATCAGGCATCGCACCGCCAACGTGAACGAGTATTCGGCGCGCTACAGCATCCTCGACCGCGAGTTCTACCTTCCCTTGCCTGAGCATCTTGCCGCCCAGAGCAACGCCAACCGTCAGGGCCGCGGCGAGACCCTCGCGGCGGACGAGGCTGCCGAGGTGCTGCGCCTCCTTCGCCGGGATGCCGAGCAAGCCTACGCCACCTACAGCTACCTGCTGAACGAGGAGGAGCCTGACCCGGCGCGCCGCGGCCTCGCGCGCGAGCTCGCGCGCATGAACCTGACGCTCAACACCTACACGCAGTGGTATTGGAAGACGGACCTGCACAACCTGCTCGGCTTCCTTTCCCTCCGCGCGGACGCGCACGCGCAATACGAGATCCGCGCCTATGCCGAGGCCATGCTGCGCAGCGTCGAGGCGTGGGTCCCGATGACATGCCGCGCGTTTCGCGATTATCGCCTGGGTGCTGTGACCTTCTCGGCGCCGATGCTCGCGGTGCTCCGCCGGATGCTGGCTGGTGAGACCGTGGAGCAGGCGGGGAGCGGCCTGTCCAAGCGCGAATGGGCGGAGATGCAGGCCGCCTTGCGATTCGGCACGAGCGCGTGAGCGTCTGCTGGCGGCACTACGGCGCCGAGAGGGATAGCGATAGCCGACTTTTCGGGTTACGGGATCATGGGTTCACCCTGCCTGTGATCCAGGTCACAGCACCCGATCACGCATCTCATCGACTGTTGCAGCTGGTTGATGCGTTAGGAGGGGGAAATGGGCGTTGTGATACCGTTCCCAAGACCCGTCGCTGGGCATTTCACGGCGGAGATGCGCAGGACGCTGGCCCGCTACGCTGCCGCGACGCCTGGCACCTCGCCTCTCGCGTTCGGCAAGAACCGCGACGGCACGGAGTTTTGCCGGTTTGCCAACGGCTTGATGATCAGCCGGGACGATAGCGGCTCCTTGGTCCTGACCGATACGGCCACTGGCTACGTTGATCGCGGCCCGTTCGATAGCATGGACGAGATCTGCCTCGTCATCGCCTACCTCGCCGCCTGAGCCGGCATGCGGGTGCAACGCTACGCCGGGCGAAGTTCTGCACCTGCGGCCGGAGCGAGGGATGGCCGCTCCACAGGCACCGGCCCGCTCGTCGCCGCGTCGCCCTGCGCCTCGTCTTGGACGAGCGCGCCGGACGCCTCACGGGCGGCCTGCAAGCAGTTTTCCACGGCCTCGTGCAAGGACGACACATAGTAGGTGGCACCGAGCTGGGCGTGCATCTGCTCGTCCTTCAGCATGGCGTCGTCCGCGGGCCACAGCCCGACTAGGAGGGGCACGTGCGGCAACCGCCGCCGGAGGCGGCGCACCAGGTAGCGCAGGTGCGACGGAGCGCCGCTGAGATCCAGGTACGAGATGCACACCATGGCGACACCCTCGACGTCCAGGGTATTGATGTTCTCCCGCGACGCTGCCTCATAAGGCGCGATGCGGGCGCCGAGGCCGTGCTTGCCCAGGAGCTGCGCCAGCATAGAGGACGCGGCCTCGTCCAGCGGGCCGCGCCCGGCAACGCAGAGCACCGGCGCGGCGCGGCGCCACGCGGGCGCGAGCTGGTCGGCGACGACGGGAACGAGGTCTGGCGCGACCTGCGCTTTAGGCGCCTTCTCGACCGCCGAGGAGTCTGCAACAGCGGCAGCCCGGGCTGCCGGATGCGGCTGCTCGTCGTCGTGGCCACCGAGATCGACGACGAGTGCCTCGACGGCTCGCCTGATGCTCTCAATCTGACCTTCTGCGAGCACGCCGCGCTCGGCGTCCGTGGCAGCGAGCTGCAAGCCCTTGAGCACGACGTCGTCGTAGTAGGACGAGAGCGACCGTTCCTTGAGCAGATGCTCGGCTTGATCCTGCGCCTCGTCCGTGTCGCCAGCCAACATGCGCTGATAGAAGTTCTCGACGGGCGTCAGCGCCGGGCGGTCGCCGAGGATCACGTCGAGGAACTCCAGCCGGTCCACGTGGCGGCCGAGCACGACGAGGCAGAGCGTGAGTGGCGTGGACAGGATCAGCCCGATAGGTCCCCAGATCCACGTCCAGAAGATCGCGGCGATGACGACGGCGGCGGGCGACAGTCCTGTGCTGTGCCCATAGACCATCGGCTCGATGAACTGCCCCGTGATCGTCTCGACGAGCACGTAGAGCGCCGCCGTCTCGATCCCCATGCCCCAGCCCGGGCTCACGCCGGCGGCGAGCATCGTTGGGAGCACAGCCGCGATGAAGGACCCGATGTAGGGCACGAAGCGCAGCAGCGCGCCGATGATGCCCCAGAGCACCGGGCTCGGCACGCCGATGATGAAGAGGCCGAGGCCGATGATGACGCCGAACGTGGTGTTTATGGCGAGCTGCGCGAGGAAGTAGCGGCTGAGCCGGTGCGCGGCGTCATCCATCGCGACCGTCGTGCGGTGCAAATCGTTCGAGCCGAAGAGGCGGATCAGCCGGTCGCGAAGGTCATCCTTCTGCAGCAGCACGAAAATCGCAACGATGAGAACGATCAGGAGGTCCTCAAGCGGCGTCAGCACGGGTGAGAGGATCTGCTGCACTATCGTCAGCGGCGCCGGGCTCGGCTGCTGGACCTCGACCGGGACCGGTTTCTGCACCGTGCCCTCGGGCGCCGTACTGGCGGGATTCGGCGTCACTCCCTCGCCCGAACTCGCCTTCTGCACGCCCCGTCCGAGGCGCTTCTCGACCAGCTCAACGCGGCTGGTCACGAAGCCCTGGACGGTATTCACCTTCTTTTGGATCGTGTTAGCGTATCGCGGCAGGTCGGAGGCGAGGCTTGCGACCTGCATTCCGATCGCGCCGCTCAGCGCGACGATGATGCTGATCGCGAACACGACCGCGAGCAGAACCGCCAGCACCCGCGGCACGTGGATACGGCGCAGAAGCTCCACGACCGGCGAGAGCACGAAGGTCAGCAGCACGGCGAGCGTGATTGGGATCAGCACCTCGCGCCCGAGATAGAGCGCCGCGACGATCACGACGCCGACCGCAAGCGCCAGCAGACCGCTCACGCCAGGAACACTTGCGGCTGGCACCTGGGCCGGACCACGGGTGGAGACGGAGCGGGGGCGACCGGCGGTATTGTCTGACATCGGAGTGAGCGTCCTAAGCGCGCGAGCGTGCGGCGGGTTCGTTGCGGGAGCGTCCAGCGTGCCGCTAAAGCCTATAGCGGGCCAACAATTGTCCTGGCCAACAAATGTTTGCTAACCTGGTGCCGAGGGGTGCAGTCGCTGCCACAGCATAGGGAATCGCTCCATGTCCATCATCGCTTGGCTCATTCTGGGCCTGATCGCGGGCTTCATCGCGAGCAAGCTCTACAGCGGCACCGGCCAGGGTGTCGTGATCGACATCGTGCTCGGCATCGTCGGCGCATTCGTCGGCGGCTTCATCTTCGAGGCGCTCGTCGGCGCGGGCATCACCGGCTTCAACATCTACAGCCTGATCGTCGCCGTCATCGGCGCCATCATCGTGCTGTGGATCTACCACGCAATCGCCGGCCGACGAGCGCTGTAGCCGGCTGTCCGACCGATCTCGGCCTATCTCTGTCCTTGGGCCGCAGCGCGCCGAAGGCAGGCTTGCGATCGGGCTGAGGCAACAGGATGGGCGGACGGTGCTCGCCGCCCTGCGGCAGGAAGGATGTCTCAAGGCGCGTTTCCCTCGCGTCCACGGCGATGCAGCCGAGGTGATCACCGTTAACCTGTCCGGCGGCGTCGCGGGCGGCGACCAGCTTGCCGTCCAAGTCTCGCTCGGCGCCGGGGGGCGCGCCACGATCTCTGGGCAAGCCGCGGAGCGGTTCTACCGGGCACTGCCTGGCTCGCCGCCGTCCCGGGTGCGCACGGCGCTCACCGTCGCGGCGGGCGGGAGGCTCGAATGGCTGCCGCAGGAGAGCATCCTCTTCGACCGCAGTTCCCTCGACCGCTCGCTCGACGTGGACCTCGCCGAGGATGCTTGCTTCCTGGGCGTCGAGAGCCTGGTGTTCGGCCGGGCCGCGATGGGGGAGACGGTCGAGCATGTCCGGCTGCGCGATCTGATCCGGGTTCGGCGCGGGGGCACGTTGCTGCTGCACGATGTGACGCGGCTGCGCGGCTGCGCGCGGGAGGTTCTCGCGCGCCGGGCGACGGGAGGGGGGATGCGCGCCTTTGCGACGCTGGCATTCGCCGCGCCAGGCGCGGAAAGGCTGCTCGACCCGGTGCGGGACGCGCTCGCGGGCACGCCGGCCGAGGCGGGCGCGTCGGGATGGGACGGGCTGCTCGTAGCGCGGCTCGCGGCGCCGAGCGGCGCGGCCCTGCGCAGTGCCGTCACCGCCGCGCTCGCGGCCCTGCGCGGCGGCCGGCCCTTGCCGCGCGCCTGGACTTGCTGAGGACCGCGGTTACCGATCCACGATGGCGAGGTAGGGGATGGTGCTCACTGTGCCGGTGCTGAAGGCGAGGTGGCTGAGGTCGCTGGTGGCCAGCCCGGCAAGCGTGACCTTGGCGGTGACCTGGCCGTTGCCGGCGATATCGGCATTGACCGTCAGCCCCTGGTAGCCGGAGGCGCCCTCGCTCGGCGTGGTGGCGTAGGAGGATTGGCCGGCGACGAAGCCGTAGAGCGTGACCATGTCGCCGGGGCGGAAGTTGAGGATGGTGTTCCAGACGAAGGCCGAGGTGCGGACGTCGGTGAAGAAGGTGTCGGTGCCGCTGCCGCCGACCAGGAAATTGCTGCCCGTGCCGCCGTCGAGCACGTTCTGGCCGCCGAGCGCGGCCAGCGCGTCGTTGCCCGACCCTTGGATGAACACGTTGTCCACCCGCGCGGACACAGCCATCCGGTCGCTCCCCGAGAGCGTGAGCTGCTGCCGCAAGTAGCTCACCGGGCCCGCGTAGGCATGCCCGGAGACTTCGGACGCGACGCCCGTGGTCTGGTCCATGGCGCCGAAATTGTCCGCGCCCGGCGCCGTGCCGCTCGCGCTGCTCGTCCCTGAGACGGTCGTCGTGGAGGCGGGTGCATCATAGAGAAGCGGGTCGAGGCGCGTCATCTGCGCCGAGTCCACAGTCCAGTCGCCGTTGAGGATCCCGCCCGCGCCGCCCTGGTTGGGGTTCCAGGACCAGTAGGCCCAGCTCGGCCCTTGCTGCCCCGCGGCGATGGACAGCCCGCCGCTGCCGCTGAGCTGGCCGTCGAGATACGCGGTCAGCTCCGAGAGCCAGGGCGCGTCCCCAGGGGACTGCATCGCCGCGCCGAACTCGCCCACGAACACCGGCGCGATGTCCTGCTGGTAGATGTAGCCCCAGTATTGGTTCCAGATCGCGGGCAGGTTGTTGGGATAGTCGCTCGCCTGGTCGTAGGTCGTCGGGTGCACCGAGGCCGGGTAGTCGTGCACTGAATAGACAACCTTGTTCGGGACGTCCGTGACGATCGGGTCGGTCGCGACGCCGAGAAGGTTCTCCTGCTGTGACGGATTGCCGCCCGAGTAGGTCTCGATGCCCTCGACGATCATCAGCCAGCCCGGGCTGTAGACCTGGATGGCCTTGGCGGCAGCGGTTGCGGCGGCGGCCCAGTCGTCCGGTCCGCCGCCGCCCCAGGTGGCGGGGTCGTGCGGCTCGTTGTCGAGGTCCGCGCCGACGATCGTTGAATTGCCGGCGTAGCGCTGGGCGAGCGCTGTCCAATCCTGCTGGAAGCGCGCGGCGGAGTAAGTGGAGTCGTGCCAGAGGCCGTTCGCGTTGGCCCCGCCTCCGGCTGACGTCCGATGATGATCGAGGATGATCTTCAGGCCGATCTGCCCGGCGTAGGCGACGATCTTGTCCATGATCTGCAGGCCCGTGAGGCCCTGCAGGTCGGGATTCAGGGTATAATCGATGCCGCTCGGCGTGCTCCCAGGATCGAAGAGCTGATCCGACCACGGCAGGCGGATCGTGTTGAACCCGGCCTGGACCATCTCGTTCATCATGGTCTTGTAGTTCTGCACCCAGAGCCCGGTCGGCGCGAAGTTCGGGGTCTCGAATCCATACCAGTTGGTCGCGGCGATCTTCACGGGCGTGCCGTCGGCGCCGACGATCTGGTTGCCGTCCGTGCTCAGGAAGCCTTGGGGCAGCAGATGGCCACCGGGGTTCGTCGCTGATTGATCGCTCACGCCAGCGAGTAAATCGTCGTCGCCTTACTCAACCCTTAATACTAACCGTCGTGGCTGGGGAGGCGGATCAGAGTCCGGGCGGGCCGGTGTCGGGTCGGGCGCGCGGGCGCAGCGCAGGGATCGGGCGCGGCTCGCCGGGCCGGAGTTGCGTTGTGCTGGGGTACGTTGTCCTGGGCTGGGCGGGCGTGGGCTGGGCGGCGCGGACGCAGAGCGCGCGCACATCCTGGGGCGTGCGGCGCTTCCAGGGGTGGGTGCCGGGGTGGTGCTCGATGCCGAGGTCGCGGCAGATCGCCTTGATGAGGTCGGCGACGGGCAGGGTGTCAATGTCGTCGTCAAGGTCGGGGTCGTCCAGGCGCTCGTAGAACTCGGCGTGCAGTGCCTCGGCCTCGGTGTCCTTGGTGCGGCGCTGGACGGTGTCCTCGACCGCGCGGATGATCTGCTTGCGTGCGGCAAGACGGCGCTGGTGCGTGCCCTGGGCGGGGCGGGGCTGAGCGGGGTCGGTGAGCGTGCGGGCGAGGGCGATGGTGCGGCGGATGGTGCGCGCGATGCGGTCAAAGGCGATGCTGGGGTCGGGTGCTGCGATCGGGGCTGGGGCGGGCTGGCCGGCCTGCTCGGGTGCGGCGGATTGCGTGGTGGCCTGGCGGTGGAGGGTGCGGGCAAGGTCGGCGCCGATCTCGACCAGCTCGTGCAGGATCTGGCGGTAATACTGGGCGTCCTCGTCACGCTGGCTCGCCTGGGTGGGGCCGGCGTCGTTGGCCGGCTCGGGAGGGGAGGGCGTGGGTGACATCGGGGAGGATAGGGGAGTTTGTCGCCGGCGGGGTCAAGCGCTGAATTCGATAGCGTGACGGGAGGGGCGCCGGTCATGGCTCGGGCCGGTCAGCATTCGGGGCGGTTGATATGAGCCGATCTATCGTCTGCTGCGGCTGGGGGCGATGGTCAGAACGTGATGTTCGTGCGCACCCCGAACACGGCGGCGTCGCCGACGCGCTTCCTGGGGTTGAGCGGATCGGGCACGCCGCCGTTCGGGTTGAAGATGTATTGCGCGTCGGGCTGCACCTGCCACCAAGGCGCGATCTGCGCCTGGTAGGTAAGTTCCAGCAAAGCCTCGAAGCGGCGGATGGGATAGGGCTGGCCGGTGTAGAAGACGATGTCGGAGTTGAGCTTCGCCGCTGTGTCGCTGATGCGGGCGAGGGCGAAGCCGAGGCCGACCGTGTCCGCGTCGCGCCCGGGGATCGCGCCTTTCCAGGTCGCGCCCATGTCAACGTAGAAATTGACCAGGTTACGGTCGCTCGGCCCGCCCATGGCGCGGGCGAACACGCCGATGCCCTGATCCTTGGTGCCCGGCTCGCGCCAGACGAGCTGGTCGGCGACACCGTAGAGGCTCCAATCGCCCCGGCGGCTGGCGCCGATCACGGCGGTGAGGCCGGTCGGGTTCGCCAGCGACCGGCCGCTCGCGTCGCGCCGCTGGTCCACGAAGTTCTCGGTATTATACCAAGCGCCGAGCTTGTAGGTGCCGAGCAGGCCGTGGGCGTTGCCGCCGTTGATCGTGTATTGGACCTCGCCGATCACGAGGGCGCCGTCGCTGGTGCGGAAGTTGGTGCCGGAGGAATCGCGCGCCTGCGGAAAGCCTTGACCCGGCCCGGTCGGGTCGCCGTTGAAGACGGCGAGGAGCACGGCGAGGTCGTCGCGCGGCAGATAGCGCACGCGCACGCCGGGCGTCGCGAGCGGGTAGGCCGGGCCGCCCGATGGCAGGTCGGCGCTCGGGAAATCGGACCAGCCGAAGGTCTCGTTGAGGAACAAGCCGCCGTATTGGCTGATCATGAACTCCTGGTCGGCCGCGAGTTGGCCCACGCGGATCGAGAGCCGGTCGCCGAGCAGGGATTGCTGATACCATAGCTCGAACAGCAGCGTGCCGCGCAGCGCCTCGATGCTGCTGATCGTGCTTAGGTTGCTGTCGAGGTCGTTGCGGCTCAGCCCGCGCCCTTGGATCTGGTAGGCGCTCGCGTTGAAGATGCCGCCCGGCAGGCCGAATGCTTTTTGGGTGTCCACGCCGACGCTCATCGTGAGTAGCCCCTCGTAGATCGCGCCCTGGCGCACGCCGCCGGTTGGGTTGCCGAGCACCTCGGCCTGCTCGTTGAGGCCGAACGTCACGCCGAGGTTGGCGAGCGCGGCGCGGACACCGCCAGGGTCGCCGAGCAGGTTGCCGCGCTCCCAGAGGCCGAGCCTGGACGACTCGGCCTCAGCCTGCTCGCCGCCAGGCGTTGCCTGCCGAGTCTCGGGTGCGGCAGGCGGCGTCTCCTCGCCGGGCGCCGGCGCAGGCTGGGCGAGCAGAGGGGCGGCGGCGAGCAGAGCAGCCAGGAACAGCACTGAACCGGTCGAGCGGGAGACAGCGGACATAAGCTTCAATCCTGAGGGGGCGGCAGCACCCTAAATGCAAATGCGAATTGGATTGCAACTAGGCATCGATGCCTACCTGGACGAGGCACGTTCGAGATGTATATACCAAAGCTATCCGCAATCAGCGTAGCAGGAGTGCGATGCAGGTCAGTGTGACACGTTGGGGGAACAGCCTAGGACTTCGCATCCCCAAGGACATCGCCGGGCGGCTCGGGCTGTCGGAGGGGGCGCGGGTGGAGATTGAAGCGGAGGGCGACCGCATCGTGATCCGTGTCGGGCGCTCACGTTATCAGCTCGCGGACTTGCTGGCCGGGGTGACCCCGGAAGCCATGCATGATGTCTTTGATTGGGGGCCGGATGCCGGCGACCTGATCTGGACGAGCTTCGACCCGCAAGTCGGCCGCGAGCAGAGCGGGCGGCGCCCGGCCCTCGTCGTGTCCCCCGTCGCGTTCTGGCGGGCCACGCGCTTCACGATCGTCTGCCCCATCACATCACGCGCGCGCCCCTTCAACACCAGATGGTACCGCCTGAGGCTGGATCACTGCGTCGGCTGGGAGACGGTCGTCAGGCCGGCTTTCTGCGCGGCGTCCCGGAACAGGGCTAGCGCGGGAGGATAGAGGACCGGGAAGTCGCGGATGTAGCCCTCGACGGTAAAGCTGGGAGATACTTGCCGGATCTGCTGAACGACCTTGGCTGCCTGCTGAGTGTCGCCGAGCTCCGCATGGGCCATTGCCAAATACAGCAGGGTCTCGGCGCTATCGGAGGGAGCCTTCTCCATCGCCTCGATGGTCTCGCGATAACGGCCGCCGACGAACTCGCTGATACCAAGGCCGTAACAGTACCAGGACGGCCCGTAGGGGTTGAGCCTGATCGCGCGCCGCGCGAGCTCGGCCATCCGCTCGGGCTCCCCGATGATCGGCGGCCCGCTCCACGCCACGACCGCGAGGGCGTCGGCGTCGCCCGGGAAGCTGGCGACGGCATCGTCCCACGTCCTCTTGGTGGCCGCCACATCGCCGTCCAGCGCCTGGAAGACGCCGAGGTTCGCAAGCGCGAACGGCTCCCGCGGGTCGAGGCTGAGCGCGCGCAAGATGCACTCCTTCGCGGCCTTGTTCGCGGCCTGAGGGTCGTCGACGAAGCCGTTCGTCGCGCTGATGCTATACACCGCGCCCAGAGCCGCCCACGCGCGGGCGAAGTCGGGGTCGAGCTTCACCGCGCGGCGCAGCAGCTTCTCGGCGGCGAGCTCGCTCTCCTTCGAGAACTTGTGCTTCTGCTCGACGCCGAGCAGGTAAACGTCGTACGCCTCGAGGCTGGCGGGCGGCTTCTGCTTCGCCACCCCGAGCTGGCCCTGGGCGAGCTTGCCCTCGAAGCCGCCGAGCGTGCCGCCAACCCGGGCCGTGATCTCGTCCTGGATGGCGAACAGATCCGCGGCGGGCCGGTCGTACTGCTGCGCCCAGAGGTGGGCGTCGGTGGCCACGTCGATGAGCTGCGCGGTCACCCGCACCTGGTCCGCCTCGGCCTGGACGCTGCCCTCGAGCACGTAGCGGACGCCGAGCGCGCGGCCGACCTCCTTCGCGTCCACGGTCTTGCCCTTGTAGACCTCGGTCGAGTCGTGGGCGATGACGAAGAGCTCCGGGCGCCGGGCGAGGTCGGTGATGATGTCCTCGACGAGTTCGCCGGCGAGCCTCTCCCAACGCGGGTCGCCGCTCAGGTTGGTGAACGGCAGCACCGCGACCGAGGGCTTGTCAGGGAGCGGCGGGCCGGCAGCCTGGCCCGGATGCCGCCACCACCAGGCGCCGGCGGCGAGCACGAGGGCGAGCAGCAAGGCGGCCGCCACCGGCGGCAAGAGGCGCCGAGCTCGGCGGAATGGGCGCCCGAGCCGCGCCGCCGTCCCGTCCATCCGCACCCGGTAGGCGCGCACGAGCCGCTCGATGTTCTTGACCCGCTGCTCGCCCGCGAACTCCAGCGGCAGGTCGAGCTTGCCTTGGAGGTGATCGTAAGCCGTGCCGGAGACGACCACGCCACCCGGAGTAGCCAGCTGCTCCAGCCGCGCCGCTACGTTCACCCCGTCGCCGTAGAGGTCGCCGTCCGCCTCGTGCATCACGTCGCCCAGGTTGATCCCGATCCGGAACCGGATGCGCTCCGCCTCAGGCACCCCGGCCTCGCGCTCGGCCATGCCCTGCTGGATCAGCACGGCGCAGCGCACCGCGTCGACCACGCTCGCGAACTCGACCAGGGCGCCGTCGCCCATGAGCTTGACGGTGCGGCCCCGGTACTCGGCGATCAGCGGGTCGATGAACTCTTGGCGGTGCGCCTTGAGCCGGGCGAGGGTGCGGTCCTCGTTCCGCTCCATGAGCCCGGAGTAGCCGACCACGTCGGCCGCCAGGATCGCGGCCAGCCGCCGCTCGACCCGTGCCGTCGCCATTGCCGTCCCTCCGTGTGGCAGACCGGCCGCCGAACCCTCCGACCGCGCTCGCCGGGGTGGCTGCGCTCAACCTGCCGTCCGCTCCATCGACGCCAACGCATGATACCCCCGCCGGACCTTCTCGACGATAGTGTCCGGGTCGGCCGTCCAGACGAAGGGCTTGGGCTCGCGGTTGTGCTCGGCAACGAAGCGGTTGATCGCCTCCTGCAAGGCGACCAGGGAGGGGAACGTGCCCCGCCGCAGGCGACGCTTGGTCAGCTTGGCGAAGAAGGTCTCGACCGCGTTCAGCCAGGAGCAGGAGGTCGGGGTGAAGTGGAAGGTCCAGCGGGATGCCGCCCCAGCCAGGCCAGCACCTTGGGGTGCTGGTGCGTGCCGTAGTTGTCGAGGATGCAGTGCACCAGCTTGCCGGCCGGCACAGCCGCCTCGACGGCGTTGAGGAAGCGGAGGAACTCCTGGTGGCGGTGGCGCTGCATGCACTTGCCCAGCACCGTGCCGTCGAGCACGTTGAGCGCGGCGAACAGGGTTGTGGTGCCGTGGCGGATGTAGTCGTGGGTCGCGGTCGCCGACTGCCCCTCCTTCGGCGGCAGGCCCGGCTGGGTGCGGTCGAGCGCCTGAATTTAGGATTTCTCATCGACCGAGAGCACGATCACGTGCGCCGGCGGGTGCATGTAGAGGCCGACCACGTCCCTCAGCTTGGTCACGAACGCCGGGTCTTTGGAGAGTTTGAAGGTGCGCACCCGGTGCGGGGCGAGCCGGTGCACCGCCCAGATGCGCTGCACCGAGCGTAACGAGACCCCGGCGGCTTTGGCCATGGCCCGGCCGGTCCAGTGCGTCGCCTCGCCCGGCGGCTCCTGGAGGGTCAGCTCGACGACGCGGTGGACGGTCTCGGCCGGCAGCGGCGCCCTGCGGGGCTTGCGGGTCTTGTCGCGCAGGAGGCCGGCCACGCCCTCGCGTATGAAGCGCTCCTGCCAGCGCCAGACGCACGGCTTCGACTTGCCGGTGCGGCGCACGATCTCGGCGGTGCCGCACCCGTCCGCGGTGGCCAGGATGATCCTCGCGCGCCAGGCGTGCTTCTGGCGGCTGTTGCGATCGGCCGCGATCGCCTCCAAGCGGGCGCGGTCGGCGGCTGAGACCTCGACGGTGATCCCCTCGCGCATGCCAGAAGCATGCCACAACGGCCGGGTGATGGGTACCTTACGATTGCGTCAGACCACTAGACCGCAGTAGCCCTGACTGTGGTCAGGCCGACTGCGGTCTAGTGGTCTGGACCTGCGATTCACGCCCTGACTGTTTCCAGTCAGGGCGACCGCGGTCTAAGCCCGTCCCAGCGCCTGGACGATCTCCTCCGTGACCTTCTTGGCGTCGCCGAACAGCATCATCGTGTTGGGGCGGAAGAACAGCTCGTTCTCGACGCCCGCGTAGCCGCTCGCCATCGAGCGCTTGACGAACAGCACGGTCGCGGCACGATCCACGTCCAGGATCGGCATGCCGTAGATCGGCGACTTGGGATCGGTCTTCGCCGCCGGGTTGGTCACGTCGTTGGCGCCGATCACGTAGGCCACGTCCGCGGTCGCGAACTCCGGGTTGATCTGCTCCAGCTCGAACACCTCGTCGTAGGGCACGTTCGCCTCGGCAAGCAGCACGTTCATGTGGCCCGGCATCCGCCCGGCGACGGGATGGATCGCATACTCGACCTCGACGCCCTCCTTCTTGAGCACGTCGCCCATCTCGCGCAGCGCGTGCTGCGCCTGGGCCACCGCCATGCCGTAGCCCGGCACCACGATCACCTTGCGCGCGTTCTTCATGATGAACGCCGCGTCGTCCGCCGCTCCCGCCTTCACCGCGCGATCCCCGGCGGCGGCACCGGCTGCGCTGGCGGTCGCCGTGTCCGTGCCCCAGCCGCCCAACAGCACGTTGATGATGCTGCGGTTCATGCCCTTGCACATGATGTAGCTGAGGATCGCGCCCGAGGCGCCGACGAGCGCGCCCGTGATGATGAGGGCGAGGTTCTGGATGGTGAAGCCGATGCCGCACGCCGCCCACCCGGAGTAGCTGTTCAGCATCGAGATCACGACCGGCATGTCCGCGCCGCCGATCGGCAGGATCAGCAGGAAGCCGAGCGCAAACCCGAGCAGCGCAATGAACCAGAACAGGACCTGATTGCCGCCCGTCCCCACGAAGGCGATGATGAGGGCGACGAGCACGACGGCGAGACCCAGGTTGAGCCAGTGCTGGCCCTTGAAAGCCAGCGGCGCGCCCTTGAGGAGGGCTTGCAGCTTGCCGAAGGCGATCAGCGAGCCGGTGAAGGTGACCGCGCCGATGGCGAGGCCGAGGCTCATCTCGATCAGCGATTGCCGGTGAATCGCTCCAGGGATGCCGATGCCGAACGCCTGCGGTGCGTTGAGCGCACTCGCCGCCACGAACACCGCCGCCAAGCCCACGAGCGAATGGAAGGCGGCAACGAGCTGGGGCAGCGCCGTCATCATGATGCGCCGGGCGATGACCGTGCCGATGGTGCCGCCGATCACCACGGCGACCACGATCAGCACGATCCCGCGCCCGGTCATGCCGTTCTGCGCCAGCGTCGCGAGGACCGCGATGACCATGCCGGCCATGCCGAACTGGTTGCCTCTGCGGGAGGTGACGGGGCTGGACAGGCCGCGCAGCGCCAAGATGAACAGGATAGCAGCGACGAGGTAGAGGAGGGCCGTGACGGTCGCGGGCACGCTTGCGCTCCTCCTTACTTCTTACGGGCTTGGAACATCGCCAACATGCGCTGGGTCACCAGGAAGCCGCCGAAGATGTTGATGGAGGCGAGCAGCACGGCGATGAAGCCGAAGGCCACGGACCAACCGCTGAAGGCGAAGCCGGTGGCGAGCATGGCGCCGACGATGATCACCGAGCTGATCGCGTTGGTGACGGCCATGAGCGGGCTGTGTAGCGCCGGCGTCACGTTCCAGACCACGTAGTAGCCCACGAAGCAGGCCATGAGGAAGACGGCGAGCAGGAAGACGACCGGCGCGATCCCCGCCGCGACCGGCTCGATACCCGTGCTCGCCTCGCGCAAGCTCATCGCGAGATCGTGGGCCTGGGCAGCGATGCGGTTCGCCTGGTCGGCGTAGAAGTTGGGCGTCATGCGGACGAATCTCCTATTGTTTCCAGAGCATCTTCACGTGCCTGACCGCTTCGGGTCAGGCACGATCTGCTCTAGGCGGCCGGGGCTGGCTGGAACTGGGGATGGATGCTCTCGCCCCCGCGGGTGAGCAGCACGCCGCGGACGATCTCGTCGTCGGCCGGCAGGTGCGGCCGGCCCTCCTCCTTGTGCCAGAACAAGGTCAGGAAGGTGAGCAGGTTGCGGGCGTAGAGCTGGCTCGCCGCGACCGCGATGCGCGCGGGCCAGTTGCGCCAGCCTAGCACCTTAACGCCGCCCGGCGTGGTGATCTCCTCGCCCGGCACGGTGGCGGCGCAGTTGCCGCCCGAATCCGCGGCCAGGTCCACGACGACGCTGCCGGGCTTCATGCTGTCCACCGCGGCCTGGCTGAGCAGGACCGGCGCCTTGCGGCCCTGGACGAGCGCGGTGCAGATCACGAGGTCGCTCTTGGCGGCGGTCGCGGCGACCAGCTCGCCTTGGCGGCGGAGGAAGTCCTCGCTCATCTGCCGGGCGTAGGCGCCGGTCTGGCCGGCGGTCTCCTCGTCCTCGACGCCGACGAAGGTGGCGCCGAGCGACTTGATCTCCTCCTTGGCCGCGGGACGCACGTCGGTGGCCGAGACGATGGCGCCGAGGCGGCGCGCGGTGGCGATGGCCTGCAGGCCCGCGACACCCGCGCCGAGGATCAGCACGCGCGCGGGCGGCACCGTGCCGGCGGCGGTCATCATCATGGGAAAGCCGCGCTCGAACGCCGCCGCGCCCTCGATCACGGCGCGGTAGCCGGAAAGGTTCGCCTGGCTGCTGAGCACGTCCATGCTCTGCGCCCTGGTGATGCGGGGGAGCAGCTCCATGGCCGCCACGTCGATGCCCGCGACGGCGAGGTCCTGGACGAGCGCGGGATTGCTTGCAGCGCCCGAGACGCAGACGAGCAGGGCGCCGCGCGGGATCATGGCGCGCTGCTCGGCGCCGGGCATCTGCACGGCGAGGACGACGCCCGCCTCCGAAAGCGCCTCGGCCGGGCCGGGCGCGATCTCGGCGCCGGCCTCCGCGAACTGGGCGTCCGCGATGCTGCTCCCCTGGCCTGCTCCCGTCTCCACGACGACTTGCAAGCCGAGTGCCGCGTATTTGCGCACCGTTTCCGGCGTAGCCGCGACTCGCGCCTCGCCGGGCGCGCGCTCCCTCAGCACCGCAAGGCGCATCGCTCATCCCCCGTCTTCTCGCCGCACTTTCCCCGCCACGGCCTGCAAGCGCAAGGGGGCAGGTCACCAAGCCTGGCGCCGGCGCGATAGCGTTGCAGGGTCGCCCGGCAGAGGACGAACTCGAGCTCTGGGCTAAGCCGAGGCGTGCACCGTGATGCATACTTCCGATCTCCGCCGCAGCGGCATCCACGCAATATGCTAAGAGCGCGAAGAGGGCTGCGTAGAAGTCGCTCACCGCCTGAATGAGCCGAGGCAGCACGACCACCGCATCGCTCCGGTCGGTTCGTCTCAGCAGCCCGGCCTCGGCCGCGTCCGCGAGCAGCTTGCGCGCGTGGGCGCGGGCGATGCCGAATGTCGCGGACAGCGCAGACATCGAGACCGGCACAACCGTCCCGTTCGACGTCGGCGAGACGTCCGCCGCCGAGACGAAGAGACTTGAGATGACCAGCAGGCCCGCGTTGCTCTCGACGAGGCGCGCCAGGTCAGGCGCGTAGTCCAGGATGCGGAAGCCGGCGAGGTAGCTCGCGCCGAGATGGCGCACGAACGCCGCCATGAATTCCGGCCGGCGGTGGATATCGAGGGCGGTGTGCCCTTCCGGCATGACGAGCGCCATGGCCTCGAATTGATGCTTCCATCGTCGCCGATGCACTTCGATCAAGTGCTCTGTCGGCACAAGCCGGCGCTGCCGGCGGTCCGACGCGCCCGGCTCCGGCGCGAGATAGCCGGCAAAGCGCATCAGCATCAGCAAGGCCCGAGCGCGACCGGGGCTGCAGATCTGAACGTCCGCGCAAAGCGCCTGGAAACGGCCGACGGTCAGGCCGCCCTTGCCCCCCGGCCCGGCGGAGAAATGCAGGTAGAGCGCGATCAGGCTGCCGACCGTACGGCCACGATCGTTCATCACGCGGTTGAGCAGCCCGTTGCTTCTGTATGCTTCGATATTGCCGCTTATCACGGCCCGGATAGCTTCCTGGAAGCGCGGGTGGCTCTGCACCGCGCTGACCGCGCGCGCCGGCAGGAATGCTATCATCGCAGATGATGACCCATTCGGCGCAGCAGGCCGCCGCCCACATCTGTCTGCTGCCGCGTGCGAGCCACCGCCGCCCAACGTTGCCAGTTGCTCTCGCTTCCGCAAGGACGTGCTCCATCGCGACCTCGACCAGGCTGGACACCGGCCGGCACCTCGCGGCTGCGAGAAAGCATCCAAATTTTGCCATGTCGAGCGATCCGCGCGCAATCTATAAACCACGGCGTTGCAGGTGCGCCCGTAAGATCGTTCCCAAATTTGATGGGCACTGATAATGTCGCGCTTGCGGAAGAATCCCGTCTGACGGAGTTGCCCGTGGCGGCTAGACATAGACGCACGAAGCCAGACCGAACGACAAAATAGGCTAGGAGGAGAACATGGATCGTCGCACGTTCGTAAAGGGCGCGGCTGCGGCCTCGGCTGCAAGCTTCGCGTTCGGCCCCGGTGTCTTCGACGGTGGCCGCGCCAGGGCGCAGAACGCCCAGGCTGGCGGCTCCAGTCAGGGCGCGAGGCCGAACATCCTGGTCATCAAGGTGGACGAACTGCGCTTCCCTAGCGTGTTCCCGCCCGGCATCACAAACCCCGGCGACTTCCTCAAGCAGGTCATGCCGAACCTTTACCAGCTCTGGCAATACGGGGTGAAGTTCGCGGGCCACTACACGGCCGCCAACGCCTGCACGCCGGCGCGCGGCACCATCATCACCGGCCTCTACTCGCAGCAGAGCTGGCTCGTCCAGACCGTCACCGCCGTGCCCGGCGCGCCGGTCTCCCTGCAGCCTTGGCTGAACCCAGCTTACCCGACGTATGGCAAGCTCCTGCGCCAAGTCGGCTACCAGACACCCTACATCGGCAAGTGGCACGTCTCCATCCCCCCCAAGAACACCCCCAGGCTGGACGCGTACGGCTTCGACGGCCTCACCTGGCCGGACCCCACCGGCGCCAACCTGCAAGGGACCGTCGGCGACGAGAACAATATCTACCAACCCTTCCCTATCCTCGATCCCGGCCTCCAGGAGCCCGCGCCTTACCTCAACGACCAGGATATCGCGAACCAAGGGGTACAGTGGCTGCAGCAGAACGGAGTCGGCGGGGCGCCGTGGTGCCTGACGGTCTCCTTCGTCAACCCGCACGACAAGGAGTTCTTCTGGGCCGGCACCGAGTTCCAAACCTATAACCAACTGTTCACTTCGCAATCGACGTATCAGCCGTTCGGCTATTACTCGTACAACAGCCAAAATCCGAGCTTGAACAACCCGCCGCTGGTGCCCTGGGAACTGGACCCGCTCGGGAATCCGATGTCGTTCGGCTACCCGGCCGTCCCGCCCAACTGGGAGAACGCGCAGCAGATCGCGGCAAACAAGCCGTCCACGCAGACCTTCGCCCGCCTGTTCCAGGAGGCGGTCTGGGGCGGCGTCACCGACAACTCCACCCAGCAGGGCTTCACCATCGACCCGTATCCCCACGACCCGAACAACAACCCGATCTGCAAGAGTCACGGGCAACAGCCTAATCAGGTCACGGGGCTAGTCGGCGTGGGCAAGGCGCCGTTCAGCTACTGGCAGCGCAGCCTGGACTCCTACACCCAGATCATGACCATCGTGGACGGTCGCATCGGGGACGTGCTGAAGGCTTTCGGCAACCTGCCCATGTCCGTCCAGCAGAACACCGTGATCGTCTTCATGTCGGACCATGGCGAGTTTGCGGGCGCGCACGGCTTCGTCTCCGGCAAGATCGGGACTGTCTACGAGGAGGCCTTCCACGTGCCGCTCATCGTGGTCGATCCGTCGGGGCGCTTCACGGCCGACATCGACCCGCCCCGCACGGGACTGACCTCGTCGGTCGATGTGCTGCCGCTGCTGGTCAGCCTCGGCCACGGCGGCAGCCGCGCCTGGCTGACGAGCATCCTCGGCCAGATCTACGGGGAGCGGCACGACCTGCTGCCGATGCTGCGCTCGTCGCAGGCAGCGGGGCGGGACTACGTGCTGCTCGCGACTGACGAGAGCGCGCCGGCCTTCTACGACTTCAACAACGCGCCCACGCACATCGTCGGCATGCGCACGCAGGAGCTGAAGTTCGGCCTGTATGCGCACTGGCAGGGTTCCACGGCGCAGATCGCCGATTACGAGAGCGAGTTCTACGACTACTCGACCGCAGCAGGCCAAGCCGAGCTGGACAACATCGTCACGAGCAATCCCTCCGACCCGCGCATCCCGGCGCTGCAGCAGTCGCTCCTGGGCAACCTCATCCCGAACGTGCTGCGGGCCCCCCTGCCGGGCGCGCTCGCGGCGGCGCAGGCCGCGTCGCGGGCCGCATACCTCGCCTACGACGCGCTTCTCCGAAACATTCCGAACAATAGCTGCAACACCAGCAGCAACAGCATCATTGAGGAACTCCTGGCGCTGCTGCCCTTCGGCAAGGATTTCTGACGGGGCGGAGTTCCTGAGACGGAACGAGGCGTCGCACGGCCCACGTAAGTCTAGAGGAGCTGCCTCATAGGGGCGGCTCCTCAGGCGACGGCTTCGCGAAACTTTGCCGTCCGCCCCCTGTTTCCGCCCGGAGCCTAGGCAGGCTCGCGCGCCAAAGGCCGCGCAAGCCTGCCTAGGAGTCTTTGTGGAGCGCATCATCTTTTGGCAGAGCATGGCACGCTCCACCGAATGATGCTTGGGAGGAGCGGACCATGGCCGAGACTATGAGCGTCGTCATCACCGGGGCGAGCAGCGGCATCGGGCGGGCCACGGCGCTCGCCTTCGCCCGCCAGGGTGCCCGCCTCACCCTCGCCGCCCGGCGCGGCGGCAAGCTCGCCGAGGTCGCGCGCGAGTGCGAGCGGCTCGGGGGCAAGGCGCAATACCTGGAGACGGACGTGACCAGCGCCGAGGCCATGCGCGGCCTCGCCCAGGCCGCGATCCGGCGCTACGGCGACGTGGACGTGTGGGTGAACGATGCCGGCGTCGGCGCCGTCGGGCGCTTCACGGACGTGCCCATTCAGGCACACGAGCAGACGATCAACACCAACCTGATCGGCTACATCCACGGGGCGCACGCCATCCTGCCGCATTTCCAGAAGCGCGGGCACGGCGTCCTGATCAACGTGGTGTCGTTCGGCGCCTTCGTCGCCGCCCCTTTCGCCGCCGCCTACACGGCGAGCAAGTTCGGCCTGCGCGGCTTCTCGGAGAGCTTGCGCGCCGAGCTGCAGGGCTACCCGGACATCCACATCTGCGACATCTTCCCCGGCTTCGTGAACACGCCCGGCGTCTCCCACGCCGCCAACTACACGGGCCACGAGATCCACGCGAAGGCGCCCGACCAGCCGGAGGCGGTCGCCCACGCTATCGTGCGCGTCGCCCGGCACCCGCGCGACAAGACGAGCGTCGGCCCCATCGCCAAGCTCGCCCCGCTCGGCTACGCGGTCTCGCCAGGCTTCGCGCGGTGGGCCATGGCGCGCTTCATGCAGACGGCCCTGAGCCGCACGCCGAAGCAGGCGCCGACCTCGGGCAACCTGTTCCGCCCGGCGCCCAACCATCCGCCCGCGCCGAGCGTGCAGCGCAACCGGATGGCCGTGGGCGGCAGCCTCGCCGCCCTGCTCGTCCTCGCGGCCGGGACCGCGCTCGCTGTCGGGCGACGGCTGTAGCGCAGGCCCGAGCGCTCAGGGAGACTGCGTCAGCAGCTTCAGGTCTATCGAATCTGCCATCGCCTTGTAGCCCGCATCGTCCGGGTGCAGGTGGTCGCCGAAGTCGTAGGCCGGCAGGATGCGCGCAGGGTGGTTCGGATCGCGCACCGCCGCGTCGAAGTCTATCACGCTGTCGAACGCGCGGCTCGTGCGGATCCAGTGGTTGACGGCTTCGCGCTCCTGCTCCTTGGCGGCCGTGAAGTAGCCCTCGAACGACGTGCCCTTGAGCGCATCCTCGAACGGCGTCAGCGTCGCGCCGATAAGGCGCAAGCCGTGGAGGTGGGCGCGGGCGATGAGCTGCTTGTAGCCCTCGATGATGTCGGCCGCGCTCGGCTCCGGCTCGCGCGGGGCGAGCCCGGTGCCGGGCCAGCCGATATCGTTGATGCCCATCATCAGAATCACCGTGGCGGCATGCGGCTGGCTCAGCACGTCGCGGTCGAAGCGGGCCAGCGCGTCCACGCCCATGCGGTCGCTTAGCACGCGGTTGCCGGCGATGCCCTCGTTGAGCACGGCCATGGGACTTCCCGCCGCGGCCAGCCGCCGGGCCAGGACATCCGGCCAGCGGTGGTTCGCGCCGGGTGTCGAGTTCGTCCCGTCCGTAATGGAGTCTCCGAACGCGACCACCGCGTGGGCGTCGGCGGGCGCGTCCACGAGGATCTCACTCAGGAACATGCGGGATTGCAGCTTGGACGCGGTCTTCATATCCGCGTCCCCTGCGAAATTGCCTTGGGGCGAGACGTAGGCGGTCTGGACTCCCTCCACGTGCACGGTGGAGAGCGGCGTGAGCTGGGGCAGGAACACGCTCACCGCGACGCTGCCGAGCGGCGGGATGCTGAGGTCCACGGGGTCGCTGACGGCGGGCGCCCCTGGCGGGATCGTGATGGACGCCTGGCCGCCGAAGCTGAGCGCCCGGTCCGAGCCAGGGGCGATCGCGTCGCCGGACCCGGCGAGCGCGACATGCGCGGCACCGATCACCAGCGGTCTCGACCCATACGTATTGGAGAGAACGACGCGGACTCGGCGACCACCGATGCTGACGGCGGCGATCTGCCGCACCGTCTGGTTCCAGAGCGAGCGCGGGATGTCGAGAGGCACGGGGAAGTCCGGCGTCCAGATCGGCTGCGGGCTCGCGGCCCAGGTGCCGATCCATTCGGCGTCCGCGGGCTGTGCGCGGGCGGGCGCGGTCGCGGAGGCGAGTCCGGTCGCCAGGAGGGCCGCAATGAGCACGCGCCAACGTCCGGCCAAAGCGACGCGTGAGCGCAGAGCACGCGGCATGGATGGCCTCCCAAGTTTTTCTGTTCGTCGTGTCTGGGACCGGCCTCGCCACCCTGTCAACAGGCCGCGCTTGCGGCAAGGGCCTGGCATGGGCTTTGCTGCGCCGCACCCGATGCAGCGCGCGATCACCCTGCCCCTGCCGGCCGACGAGGCCGGTGTTCCCCAGCCACGCGCTTGGCGCGTGCCGCGCCGGTTGCTCGGCGTCGCCTCGGTCTTGGGCATGGTGGCGATCTGGTGGGCGCTTCCCGTCCTCGGCCTGGTCTCGCGCGACCTGCTGCCGACGCCGCCGGACGTGTGGCGGGCGGCCGTCGGGATCACGCGCGACGGCTATCGCGGGACGACGCTGCAGGGCAACGTGCTCGCCACGCTAGGGCGTCTCGGCGCAGGCTTCGTGCTGGCGGCGCTCGCGGGCGTGCCGCTCGGGTTGTGGATGGGCATGAGCCGGGGCGCGCACGCCGCACTTGACTGGGCGGTCCAGTTCATGCGGCCCCTGCCGCCGCTCTCCTACATGATCCTGCTGATCCTCTGGCTGGGCGTGGGCAACGCGTCGAAGGTGGCGCTGCTGTTCCTGACCGCGTTTCCCATCCTCGTCGCGGCGAGTGCGGCGGCGGCGCGGGGCGTCAGCCGGCAGCGCCTTCAGGCAGCGCAGGCACTGGGCGCCTCGCCGCGGCAGGTGCTGGCGCACGTGGTCCTGCCCTCGGCGCTGCCGCTCGTGTTCACCGGCTTGCAGGTGGCGCTCGCAGCGGCGTTCTCCACAGTGGTCGCGGCCGAGTTGATGGCGGCGACGAACGGCCTCGGCTGGATGGTGATTTCGGCGAGCGCGTTCCTGCGCAACGACGTGATCGTGCTGTGCATCCTGCTGCTGGGGGTGCTGGGCATGGCGCTTGCCTGGGCGATGCGCATGCTGGATCGCCGGATCGTGCACTGGCGGGGGCGGGAGTAGTGGGCCGCCCGGCACCCTGGCTCATCACCATGCTGAGCGCCGGGCTGGTGCTGGCGGTGTGGGTCGCGGCGACCTCGGGCGGCCTGGTCAGCGATTTGTTCCTGCCGGGTCCCGGCGAGGTCTGGGATGCTTTCGGCGAGCTGGCGCGGGAAGGCTATAAGGGGCGCTCGCTGCTCGACCACGTCGGGCTGAGCCTGTTGCGGGTCGGCGCCGGGTTCGCGACGGGCGCGCTGGTCGGCACCGTGCTCGGCCTCGGGATGGGCTACGCGCCGCGGCTTGACGCCTTGGCAGCACCCTTCATCGAGTTCCTGCGGCCGCTGCCGCAGCTTGCCTACCTCGTGCTGCTCATCGTCTGGCTCGGGATCGGGGAGACGAGCAAGATCACCTTGCTGTTCCTGGCCGCCCTCCCGGTGTCGGCGGTCGCGGCGCGGGACGGGGTGCGCAACGTGCCGGTCGAGCGGCTGCGGGCGGCGCGGGCCTTGGGAGCGAGCGGGTGGCAGGTGTTCCTGCACGTCGTGGCGCCCTCGGCGCTGCCGGAGATCCTCACGGGCGCGCGGCTGTCCTTGGGCGTGGTGTATGCGACGCTGATCGCCGCGGAGATCATCGCGGGGTCGAGCGGGATCGGCTGGATGATCCTGGACGCCGGGCGCTTCCTGCGGTCGGACGACGTGTTCGCGGGCATCGTCATCATCGGGCTGATGGGCCTCGCGATGGACCGGGCGCTGCTCCTGCTGCAGCGGCGCGCCGTGCATTGGAGCGGCAAGTAGGAGGGTTTGCATGGAGAAGATCGAGATCACGCGGCGCGGCGCGCTTGCAGGACTAGCCGGGGGACTGGCGGGCACGGCAGCGCTTGGACGAAGGGCGCGGGCGGCGTCGTCGGTGGTCAACGTCGGCTTCTTCACGGAGACGAAGCCCACGATGATCGCCAAGGGCGAGGGCTGGTTCGAGCAGGGCTTAGGGGCCAGCATCAACTGGACCGAATACGGCAGTGGTGCGGAGATCAACACGGCGATCGTGGCCGGCGGCTGCGACATCGGCCTTGCCACCGGGTCGGTTGCGACCGCGGCGGCGATCGCGCAGAAGCTGCCCCTGCGGCTCGTCGGCATGGTGGACAACATCGGCGGGGCCGAGGAGATGACGGTCCGCGCGAGCGAGACCATCAAGACGCCTGCGGACTTCAAGGGCAAGAAGGTTGCGACGCCGTTCGGCTCGACCAGCCATTTCCGCCTGCTCGGCTTCCTGCAGACCAACGGGCTGAGCCAGGCGGACGTGACCGTGCTCGACATGAAGCCGGCCGCCATCGTCGCCGCGTGGACGCGCAAGGACATCGACGCGGCCTATGTTTGGGCGCCGGCGAAGAGCAAGCTGCTGGCCGATGGCGGCGCGGTGTTTCCGACGGCGGCGGCGCTGGACAAGGCCGGCTACGTGATCGCCGACCTGATCGTGGTGCGGAGCGGCTTCGCCAAGGACGAGCCGGAGGCGGTCGTCGGCTTCCTCAAGGAATACGGCCGGGCGCTGGATCTTTGGCGCCAGAAGCCGGATCAGGCGGCTTCCATCGTGGCCAAGCAGGCGGGGGTGACGTCGGCGGTCGCGATGGCGGACATGAAGGAATACGACTTCGTGCCCTTGAAGGCGCAGCTCAGCCCGGACTGGCTCGGCACGGCCGGCAAGCCGGGGAAGTTCTGCGAGGTCCTGAAGCGCACGGCGGACTTCCTGGTGCAGCAGCGGAGCATCCGGTCCGCGCCCGGCCTCGGCGCGTTCCAGAACGCCACGGATACCGAGTTCCTGCAGCAGGCGCTCGCGTGAAGACGCTCGCATGACTGGCGACTTCGTCCGTTTTGCTAACGTCTCGGTTCGCTACGGGGACGGCACGCGCGCCGTGCTGGCCCTCGACCGCGCGGACCTCGCCTTCCCCGCCGGCAGCTTCGTCTGCATCGTCGGGCCGTCCGGCTGCGGCAAGACCACGCTGATGCAGACGCTGGCGGGATTCCTGCGGCCCACGAGCGGGTCGGTGAGCCTGGACGGGCGCCCCATCGAGAGACCCGGGCCGGACCGCGGCGTCGTATTCCAGCAGCCAGCGCTGTTCCCCTGGCTCACGGTCGCGGGCAATGCCGGGTTCGGCCCCCGGATGCGCGGCGCGGCGCGAGGCGAGGCGCGCGACCGCGTCGAGCGCTGGCTGCGGCTGACCGGGCTCTGGGAGTTCCGCGACCGCTACCCCTACCAGCTCTCGGGCGGGATGCAACAGCGCCTCGCCATCGCCCGCGCGCTCGTCAACGAGCCGAAGGTCCTGCTCATGGACGAGCCGTTCGGCGCCCTCGACGCGCTCACGCGCGAGCGGATGCAGGAGGAGCTGCACCGGGTCTGGCGCGAGACGGGGATGACGGTCGTGTTCATCACGCACAGCGTCGAGGAGGCGGTGTATCTGGGCACGGAGGTGGTCGTGATGTCGCCGCGGCCGGGGCGGATCGTGGAGCGCATCGCCCTACCCTTCGCGCGCGAGGCCGCCGACGAGAGCATCCGGGCGGTGAAGAGCGGTCCGGCCTTCATCGCGATGCGCGAGCGCGTGCTCGGCCTGATCTGGGCGATGCACGGCGACGAGGCGGCTTAGACCCTATCCCGGTAGGTGCCGGGTCGGTCCAACGGGTCTTTTCCGCGCCGGGTTCGTCAGGTCCTTGCAACGATGCATAGGCATCGCTGCAGCGGCCCTTTCTGCCCGGCACGAAAAATCCCTCGCTGGCCCTCAGCCGTCACCTACCGGGATAGGGTCTTAACGCCGCGCGAAGTGCTCGCGCGCGAGGCGGAGACAGGCCTCGAACGCGGCCAGATCGGTGAAACGGGCCGCCGCGACGCAGGGCCGCACCACGATCGGGAACCCGGCGTCCCGCAGCGCGCAGTCCAGCATGAGGTTGTCGGCCAACCCGAAATCCTCGGCGCGCAGGCCGTCCGCGTCCACCCAGCCGCCGCCCGCGGCGGGCGTGACGCCGGACGCCTCGCGCGTCCGCCCCAGGAAGGGCCGATCGTCGTTCGAGTAGCCGAAGCACGGCTTACCCAGTGCCACCATGAAGCCTAGCTCGAACGCGGTGCCGACGTCGGCGCTCGGGCCGCGGAAGGGCGTCAGGTTGGCGATGATGGCGTCCGCTTCGCGCATCATCGCCTTGTTGCCGCGATAGATCGCCGTCGCGCTGTGCACCGTGGCATCCCGCGCCTCGATCTCGCCGTCGAGCGGATACAGCCCCTCGAAGCCGAACGCCGCGCACAGAGCATGCTTGCGCTGCCCCGCCACCGCGGCATTCGGGAGGAAGATTTCGGGACCGGCGAGGTAGAGCTTGATACGATCCACTTCCGGAACTCCTCGCCAGCGACGAGCGTTCTCAGTCGCCCGGCTCGGCCATAGTGTGTGGCTTCGCGGGCAGCGGGTCCATGAGCCACGCGAGCGGTGCGCGCTCGAGCCGCGGTGCCGGGTGGCCTGCTCCCTCGTAGCCCCACGCCGCGTCGAGGGCGACGCGCAGGCGGTTGGGCTTCGGCGCCGGACGGCGCCCGTCGTGCGCCGAGACGCGGGCGTAAGGTGCCAGCACGTCGCGCCAGAAATCGGTGGCGAGGAAGCCGTCTCCGACCGTGACGTGCGTGCCTGGCCCGGCCGTCTCGCCGCGCCAGGCAATCTGGACAGGCAGGGGCAGGAGTGTGGTGACCGGCTTGCCGAAGAACGGGGCCTCGTAGGCAACGCTGCTGTTCACCGTGAGAATGCGGCCGATGCCGGGATCGGCCAGGAGGCGATAGATGCTGGTGCGGGTGAGCCGCGCATCCGGCCGGGCGGCAAGCGCCTCGGTGATGAGGGAGTGCCGCTCGCCGGACGGATGGTCCCTGGCAAGCACGGCCGAGCTTGCCGTGCAGAGACGATGAATCTCGGCCCGTCTCGCCGCGGCGTCGAAGAACGCGCCCTCGGCGATCTGGGTCGCGTCGTTCGGGCGCTGGCCGACGACGAGCAGGGCGCCGGGCGCCCGCGTCGAGCGTGGGTGAAGCCGGGCAGCCGCCTCGTGCAGCCCGGCGCCGTCCGAGGCGACATCGCGCGGAACGGCCCAGTCCGCGAGGCTGGCCGCCACGCGAGGGTCGGACGCGTGCGCCGCGAAGAGCAGGTCGTCGAGGAAGCGGACGGGATGGATGCGCAGATCGAGGTAGGGCAGGCCCATCGCGTCGAGCAGCCGGGTGATATAAGGCGGCAGCTCATAGCCGATGCAGAGCTGTCCGGCGAGGCGTGGTTCCAGCAGGTCGCGCACGCTGCCGGAGGGCGATACCCAGTCGTGCCGCGCGGCCCAGTAGTCCGCCGCATCCTCGGGCGGGCGCTGGGCGGCTATCCAGTCGCGCAGCGCCGAGGACTCGGTCGCGCTGAGCAGCGTCGGCGCCATGCCGCAGGCCGCCTCGACCTGGCGGCGCACGGCGAGGTGCAGCCAGCCGACCTGCCCGTCCACGCCGCCGGGCTCGCCCGCCGGATTGGGGCGGAGCAAGTCGCCCAAGATCGTGACGCCAGCGATGCGCTGCTTGTGGAAGCGGAACCATGCAGCGCCCATGCGAGAGCCTCCCCGATGGCCGCACTAGCGCGCCCCTCATGTCGTTTACGAGGAACGCTCTTCTTTCCCTTGATGGATCAGGTAAGAAGACTGTGACAAAAGGCTACAACTGACTGCTCGTGGTCTGATGCTGACGCTTGGTTCCCAAGCGTCAGCATCAGACCACGAGAGAGTCGCTGGTGGTGCGATTCAGCTGATAGATGGTGAGAACCATCTGTCAGCATCGCACCACTAGGCCCGCCGCACGTTCCAGAACAGCGCGAAGCCGCTCAGCACGTCGGTGATGCTCGTGCGATAGGCCGTCGGCGCGTAGAGCAGGCCGAGCGGGTAGTAGGGCACGACCTCGAAGAAGCGTTCCTGGATCTGGGCGGCGATGCGCTTCTGCGCGTTGAGGTCCGGCGCTTCGAGCCAGGCCTGGCGCAGATCCTCCATCTCGGGGAAGGTCGGCCAGCCGGCCCAGGCGCCGGCGCCGTTGCCGCGCAGCGCCGGGTCGGAGGCGGGCGAGAACGTGTCGAGTCCGGACCAGTAGGTGCAGAACACGCTCCAGCCGCCCTGGTCCGGCGCCGCCTTGTTGGTGATGCGCTGCAGGAGGGTGCCCCAGTCTACGGCCTGGTAGTCCACGTTCAGGCCGAGCCGCTGCAGCAGGTCGGCGCCCACGTTGGCGATGGCGTTGATGTTCGAGAGGTCGGTGGCGCCCAGGAAAACCACCTTCTCGCCCTTGTAGCCCGCGTCCTTGATCCCCTGCTTGGCCTTGTCGAGGTCGCGCGGCCCGTCCAGCGCCGCCATGCCGGCCTGGTTCGCCATGGGCGAGACGGGACAGAATACGCCGACGCCGGTCTTGTGGAGCGCGGGATCGGTGCCGGCGGCGGCAGTCATGAAATCGCCCTGGCTGATCGCGCCCATGATCGCCCGGCGCAGCGCCGGGTTGTCGAACGGTGGATGCAGGAAGTTCGGCCGCATCATGCCGAGATAGCCCGTCGGGTCCTGCACCGGCGTGCGGATGTCGCCGTGGCTGCGGAGGAGCGGCACGAGGTCGTTCGGCGGCGCCTCCCACCAATCCGCCTCGCCGCTCTGCAGCGCGCCTGCGGCGGTGGCGCTGTCCGGGATCACGGTCCAGACGACCCGGTCGAAATGCGCGACCTTGGGGCCGGCGGTGAAGCTCGCCGTGCCGCTCGGGCGAGGCACGTAGCCCGCGAACTTCTCATAGGCGACGCGAGCGCCGGCGACGCGCTCGGAGGCGATGAACTTGAAGGGGCCGGAGCCGACCATCTCGGTGACCTGCGTGAACGGGTCGGTCTTGGCGAGGCGCTCGGGCATGATCGCCGGCATGTTGCTGCCGGGCTTGCCGAGCGCGTCGGGCAGGAGCGTGAAGGGCCGCTTGAGGCGGAAGACCAGCGTCTTGTCGCCGTCGGCAGAGAGTTCGTCGGTCGCCGCGAAGAGCGCCTGGCCGAAGCTGTCGCGCTTGCCCCAGCGGGTCAGCGAGGCGACGCAGTCGCGGGCAAGCACCTTCTCGCCGTCGTGGAACTTGAGGCCGCCGCGGAGGGTGACGCGCCAGGTCTTGCCCTGGTCCTCGCTGACGGCGCCCTCCGCCATCTGCGGCTGGATCCGATACTGGGCGTCCGTGCCGAAGAGGGTGTCGAAGACGAGGTAGGCGTGGTTGCGGGTGACGTAGGCCGCCGTCCAGATCGGGTCGAGGATGGCGAGGTCCGACTGCGGGATGAAGCGCAGCGTGGCGGCGTCCTTGGCCGTGCCTTGAGCGCGGCTGATGCGTGGGGCGGCGAGCGCCGCGGCGCTCGCAGCGAGGAAGGTCCGCCGCTGCATGGGGAGTCTCCTGTGGCGGGACGGCGGTGTTCTCGCACCGGGTGCGGCAACGGCGCAAGGGTCCAGTGCGGCGGCGCCTTGGTCGTGTCTCGGTTGAAACCCCGACCGTCACAGTCGTGTCCGAACTTGATCCGCGGGTCGGAGCGTGACGAAGTCGGTTCGGATTTCAGATAGGTACCACCGGGATTGGAGGAGTATTGATCCGGCTTCGCGATGTCGCTACTGTCGCAATAATCAGCCCCGGTCTCGGACGCATGGATATCGCGCCTGCCTCGCCGCCGCGGATGCCGGACGACGCACCTGCGCCACGCGTTGCGCCGACCGCGGTTCCTGCGCTGAGCCCTGACCCTGCGCCGCCTGCACCTGTGGTGGACTCCGGCCTGGCCGGCGCTCCTGCCACGTCCACGACCAAGCCTGCCTACCCGCCGCCGGCGAGCACGCCCACCCAGCTCGGCCCCGAGGGCATCCGCTTCGACTTCACATTCGGCGCTCGCGTGCTGCTGCCGCGCCGCACCGACGGCGGCCTGTGGCGCGTGCGGCTGCGCGACTTGGATACCGGCAACGTCCTGTTCGAGAGCGAGAACAAGGGTGCTCTCGTCACCTCCACCAAGCGCTGGTTCGTGCGCTTCGGCGTCGAAGTCTGGTCGCTCGACCAGGGCGAGGGCAGCCAGCCCCGGCCCGTGCTCACGCACGACTACGACGCTTCTGGGCGCGAGGTGCTGATCCACTTCCCCGTGGGCACGCTCGGCGACATCCTGGCCTGGTTCCCCTATGCCGCGCGCTTCGCCCACACCCACCCAGGCTGCCGGGTGACCTGCACGCTCTCGCCCCTGATCATTCCCTTGTTGCAGGACAGCTATCCGAACCTGCGCCTGGTCACGCACGAGCAGGTCGCCCAGGAGCGCCTGGCCGAGCGGGCCTATGCGGCCTACCATTTGGGCCTGTTCTTCGACGATCTGGCCTGCGACTGGCAGCCGACCGACTTCCGCCACGTCGGCCTGCACAAGACGGCCGCCTACATCCTGGGTGTCGCCCCCGAGCCGGAGGCGGCGCCGCGGCTGGTGATCCCGGATGCGGACACCCGGCCCATCGCCGAGCCTTACGCCTGCATCGCGGTGCAGAGCAGCTCGGGCTGCAAATACTGGAACAATCCCCACGGCTGGGCCGCGGTGGTGGCCTTCCTGAGAGAGCGCGGCTACCGCGTGGTGTGCCTGGACCAGAAGCCGGTGCACGGGGCGGGGCTGATGTGGACGCACATCCCGCACGGGGCGGAGGACGAGACCGGCGACCGGCCGCTGGCCGAGCGCGCGCGCTGGCTCAAGCACGCCGAGCTGTTCGTGGGGCTGTCCAGCGGGCTTGCGTGGCTGGCCTGGGCGGCCGGGTGCCCGACCGTGCTGATCTCTGGCTTCACGCACCCGACGAACGAGTTCGCGACCCCTTACCGGGTGATTAACTGGCACGCCTGCAACGCCTGCTGGAACGACCCGAAGCTGCGCTTCGACCACAAGGACTTCCTGTGGTGCCCGAGGCACAAGGATACGCCGCGGCACTTCGAGTGCACGCGCCTGATCACGCCCGAGCACGTCATCCTGACCATCCAGCGCGTCCCAGGGTTCGGGGCACACAGCGCCATTCGCTGAGAGGAGACCCACATGACCGACTATGTCGTCAGCGCCGGCCAGACCTCCTCCGGCCTCATCCTGAACGGCGACGACACGATAAGCGTGCTCACGGGCGGCACCGCACTCGACACGGTGGTCAGCGGCGGCGAGGAGTACGTCTTCGGCGGCGGCCAGGTCAGCGGCACCGTGGTCATAGACGACGGCGACGAGTTCCTCTTCTACGGCACGGCCAGCGGCACCACGGTCAGCAGCAACGCCGACCAATACGTGGAAGGCGGCACGGCCATCAACACCGTGGTCGGCAGCGGCGGCCTCGAGATCATCTCCTCCGGCGGCACGGCCAGCGGCACCACGATCAGCGGCGGCACTGCGGTCGTCTCCGCCGGCGGCACCGCGGCCGGTCTGACCATCAGCCAGGGTGGCGTCAACGGCGTCACCGTGTTGGCCGGTGGCGTGCTCCGCGACAGCACGATCCTGTTTGGCACCAACGCTAACATCTCCGGCGGCGGCTCGGCGGTGTCGGTGACGGCGAACAATGCCGGCCTGGAGGTCGGCGGCGGCGGTTCCGCGTCCGGCAGCGTGGTCGTCTCCAGCGGCCATCTCGACATCTTCTCAGGAGGCACAGCCAGCGCCACCACGGTCAGCAACTTTGGCATCGAGTACGTCTACAGCGGCGGCCTGGCCAGCGGCACCACCGACAGCGACGGCGGCGACGAGGTCGTCTCCGCCGGCGGCCTGGCCAGCGGCACCACCGTCAGCTACGGCGGCGGCGAGTTCGTCTTCTCCGGCGGCACGGCCAGCGGCACCGCAGTCGGCAGCGGCGGCGCGCAGGAGTTGTTCGCGGGCGGCGCGGCCAGCGGCACGGTCGTGGGCGGCACCAGCGGCTTCGAGATCGTCTCTTCCGGCGGCCTGGCCATCGGCACCACGCTCAGCAGCGGCGGCGTGCAGGAGCTGTTCGCGGGCGGCGTGGCCAGTGGCACCACCGTCAGCTACGGCGGCGGCGAGAACGTCTCCGCCGGCGGCGTGGTCAGCGGCCTCGCCGCCGCGGCCGGCAGCATTGTCCTGGATGCGGGCACGGTCGTCCTCCTCGCCGGCGACACCGCCGCTGACGTCGAGGTCCTCGCCGGCGGCACCGAGGTCGTATCCTCCGGCGGCCTGGCCAGCGGCACCACGGTCAGCAGCGGCGGCACCGAGGTCGTCTCCTCCGGCGGCCTGGCCCTCGACACCACGGTCAGCAGCGGCGGCGTGCTGCAGGTCGAGGGAACGGTGAGCGGCCTCAACGCCGCGGCCGGCAGCACGGTCCTGGATGCGGGCACGGTCATCCTCCTCGCCGGCGACACCGCCGCTGACGTCGAGGTCCTCGCCGGCGGCACCGAGGTCGTCTCCGCCGGCGGCACGGCCAACGGCACCATGGTCAGCAGCGGCGGCAAGCAGGTTGTCGACGGCGGCCTGGCCAGCGGCACCACGATCAGCAGCGGCGGCGAGGAGGATTTGCTCTTCGGCGGCGCAGCCATCGGCACCACCGTGAGCAGCGGCGGGACAGCTTACGTCTCCTCCGGCGGCAACGCGAGCGGTCTCACCATTCTCGCTGGCGGCGCGGTGTCCGCAGGCGACGACGCAGTGTTCGCCGGAACCCTGACCGACAACGGCGCCCTGGTCGGAACCGAGACCGCCCCGCTGCCCATCGCCCCCGTGATCAGCGGCGCGGGTACCGTGGTCCAAGCCGGGAGCGGCACGCTGGTGCTGGGCGCCTCGGGCACCGCCAACACCTACGCCGGCGGCAGCACGCTCAGCGCCGGCACCCTGGACCTGCGCGCCCAGGGGGCGGCTGGCACCGGCGCTATCTCCTTTGCCCCCAACGCCGGCGCGACCCTGCGCTTGGACACCGCGCTCATGCCGGCGAACACGATCTCGGGCTTCGCACCCGGCGATGCGATCGACCTCAACGCGATCCCCTACACCTCGGGCGAGACGGTCAGCGCCAAGGGCAACACCGTGACCATCGCCGCGCCGGGCGGCGCCACCTATCACCTGTTCCTCGCCAATGCCGGCAGCCAGGGCGGCTTCGCGCTGTCGCAAACCAGCGTCGGCGGCACCCTGCTCACCACCACCAATGCGCCCACTGCCGCCGCCGTCGCCACCGGCGACGGGCTGGGAGGAACTGAAGGAGAGAAGACCCCCATGAGCGATACCGTCGTCAGCTCCGGCCAGACTGTCTCCGGCCTCACTGTGGGCTTTATGACCGTCGAGTCCGGCGGCACCGCCATCGACACCACCGTGATCTCCGGCGGCGAACAGGACGTGGACACGGGCGGCCTAGCCATCGGCACCACGGTCAGCAATGGCACGCAGCTCGTGTTCTCGGCCGGCCTGGCCAGCAACACCACGCTCGGCGGCCAAGGCGTGCTGACGATCTCGACGGGCGGCGTGGTCAGCGGCCTCGCCGCCGTGGAAGGGGCCGCGATCGAAGACGCGGGCATCATCACCCTCCTCGACGGCGACGTCGCGATCGGCGTTGGAGTTGACCCCGGGGGTGAGCTGCTGGTCTCGTCGGGCGGCACGGCCATCAACGCCGCCGTCTTCGGCGGCGGGACCCTGCAGGTCCTGGCGGGCGGCGTGCTCAGCAACCTTCAAAACGAACCCGGCAGCACGATCTTGGTCGCGGGCAGCGCCTACATTCCATCCGGTGACCTCGTCATCGGCGTCACCGTCCTCGAGGGCGGTTCCGTGACCGTGTCCTCGGGCGGTCTGGCCAGCGGCACCGTCATGAGCGGCGGCGAGCAGTTTGTGCTCGCGGGCGGCGTGACCAGCGCCACTACGGTCTTCTTCGGCGGCGCCGAGGTAGTGTCCGCTGGCGGCGCGGCCAGCGGCACGGTGCTCAACGGCAACGATCTAGCCGAACAGGACGTCCTCAGCGGCGGCGTGGCCAGCGGCACCACGGTCAGCGGCGGCACCCAGGTGGTGTCCGCTGGCGGCGTGGCCAGCGGCACTGTAGTCAGCAGCGGCGGCGCCCTGCAGATCTCGACGGGCGGCGCGGTCAGCGGCCTCGATGCCGCGGCCGGCAGCACGGTCCAGGACGCAGGCACGATCGCTCTACTCGGGGGCAACGTCGCGATCGGCGTCAGCGTCCTCGCCGGGGGCGCCGAGGTGGTATCGTCCGGCGGCGTGGCCAGCGGCACTGTAGTCAGTGGCGGCGAGCAGGACGTCCTCAACGGCGGCGTGGCCGACGGCACCGTGGTCAGCGGCGGCACCATGCAGGTCTCGGCGGGCGGCGTGGCCAGCGGCACCACGGTCAGCGGCGGCACCGAGGTGGTATCGTCCGGCGGCGTGGCCAGCGGCACCGTGGTCAGCACCGGCGCCGAGGTGGTGTCGTCCGGCGGCGTGGTCAGCGGCACCGTGGTCAGCGGCAGCGGCGACGTCGTCGGCGAGCAGGACGTCCTCAGCGGCGCCGTGGTCAGCGGCACCACGGTCAGCGCCGGCGGCGCACAAGAGGTGGACCTCGGCGGGACGGCCATCGGCGCCACGGTGCTCGTCGGCGGCGAGCAGGACATCCTCAGCGGCGGCGTGGCCAGCCGCACCTTGGTCAGCGGCGGCGTGCAGGACGTCCTCAGCGGCGGCGTGGCCAGCGGCACCGTGGTGGTCTTCGACGGCGGCGTGCAAGTGGTGTCCGCTGGCGGCGTGGCCAGCGGCACGTCGGTGTTCAGCGGCGGCGTGCAGGACGTCCTCAGCGGCGGCGTGGCCAGCGGCACGTTGGTGTTCATCGGCGACCTGTTCATCTCGGCGGGCGGCGCGGTCAGCGGCCTCAATGCCTCAGCCGGCAGCACGGTCCAGGACGCGGGCACGATCGCTCTACTCGGGGGCGACGTCGCGGTCGGCATCGCCGTCCTCGCCGGCGGCACGGACATAGTATCGTCCGGCGGCGTGGCCAGCGGCACGGTGGTGGTCAGCGGCGGCGCCGAGGTGGTATCGTCCGGCGGCACGGCCAGCGGCACCACGATCAGCAGCGGCGGCGTGCAGGACGTCCTCAGCGGCGGCGTGGTCAGCGGCACCGTGGTCAGCGGCGGCACCCAGGTGGTATCGTCCGGCGGCGTAGCTAGCGGCACCATCGTCCTCAACGGCGATTCCGTGGCCGGTTCTGTGACCGTGTCCTCGGGCGGTCTGGCCAGCGGCACGACCATCAGCGGCGGCGAGCAGACCGTCCTCAGCGGCGGCGTAGCCAGCGGCACCGTGGTGGTCGGCGGCGCCGAGTTGGTATCGTCCGGCGGCACGGCCGACGACACCACGATCACCGGCACCGGCGGCGCGCAGGTCGTGATCGGCGGGACGGCCAGCGGCACGACCATCAGCGGCGGCGAGCAGACCGTCGTCAGCGGCGGCGTGGCCAGCGGCACCGTGGTCAGCGGCGGCGTGCAGAACGTGGACCCGGGCGGCACGGCCATCAGCACCACGGTCAGCGGCGGCGAGCAGGACGTCCTCAGCGGCGTGGCCAGCGCCACCGCGGTCAGCAGCGGCGGCGCCCTGCGGGTCTCGGCGGGCGGCGCGGTCAGCGGCCTCGATGCCGCGGCCGGCAGCACGGTCCAGGACGCGGGCACGATCGCTCTACTCGGGGGCGACGTCGCGGTCGGCATCGCCGTTCTCGCCGGCGGCACGGACATAATATCGTCCGGCGGCACGGCCAGCGGCACCACGGTCAGCGGCGGCGGCATCGAGACGGTGCTCTCCGGCGGCACGGCCAGCGGCACCGTGGTGGGCGCGGGCGGCACGCTGGTCGTCGCTGCCGTCAGCGCCACCGCCGCCAGTGCTACGGTGAGCAGCGGCGGAGCCGCCTTCGTGTCCTCGGGCGGCACCGCCAGCGACCTCGGCATCGCGGCCGGCGGGACGGCCTTCGCCGGCGACGGCGCGGCGCTCAGCGGGACGCTCACCGATGACGGCACCCTAGTCGCGACCGAGACCGGCACACTGCAGATCTCCGCCGAGATCGATGGCGGCGGCGCAGTGGCCCAGGCCGGCCCCGGCACGCTCGTGCTCGAGGGCGGGGCCAACGGCTACAGCGGCGGCACCACCATCAGCGCCGGCACCCTGCAGCTGGACGGCCGGGGCGCGGCCGGCACCGGCGCCATCACGTTCGCCCCGGGCGCCAACGCGACCCTGCGCCTGGACGTTTCGCCGCTACCGGCCAACACCATCTCAGGCTTCGGGCGCGGCGACGCCATCGACCTGCCAGGGGTCGTTTTTGACCCGACGGCCACGGTCAGCGCCAAGGGCAACATCGTGACCATCACCGAGCCGAGCGGCACCACCTACCATCTGGTGATCGCCGGCGCCGACAGCCAGGGCGGCTTCGCGCTGTCGCAAGCCAGCGACGGCGGCACGCAGCTGACCACCACCAACGCGCCGATCACCGCGGCTACGGTGCAGGCGGCAGGCAGCGGCAACGCGCCGCAGTTCCTGGGCACGAGCACGGCCCAGGCGGATGCCGCCGGGTCCGTGCCGGCACTGCTCCAAGGCGCGATCAGCCAGTCCGACCTCGTGTCCTCGCTCCTCGCGGGCACCTTGCCGGGCGGCACCGCCGGCGCGCTGCTCGGCTCGGCGGCGACGCCCGGTGTCGGGCACGGTCTGCTGCCGGGAGGCGAGACCGTGCCCGCGGGCGCGCTGGCGCTCAACGGCCTGACCACCTCGGCCGGCCTCGCACTCGCCGCGCACGCGGGCCAGACAGGCGCGCTCGCCTGATGCCGGCCCCAGACCAGTCACCTGACCACCGCATCGAGACCGCCTCGGAGGACTACGCCGCCATGCCCAGCCCATCCCGTGCCTGCCTTGCCCGCCCGCTACTCGTGCTGCTCGCCCTGGTGCTCGTGCCCGTGGCGGCGGCACACGCGACCGACATCACGCTCCAGGGCACCTTCACCCAGGACGACCAGGTGCAGCTGTTCGACGTTACCGTCCCATTCCAGCCGATCCCCGAGGTGGTGGACATCCGCTCCTACGGCTACGCCGGCGGCACCACCACGACCGGGGTGGTGGTGCCGCGCGGCGGCTTCGACACCGTTTTGAGCCTGTTCGACGCCGTGGGCGGGTTCCTGTTCGACAACGACGACGGCGCCGGCGTGGCCGTGGACCCGACCACGGGATTGGCCGGCGACGCGCGGCTGACCTTTGCCCTGCCGCCCGGCAGCTACACCGTAGCGCTGACCCAGTTCGACAACTTCGCCCTGCGGCCGACCCTGGCCGACGGCTTCCTGGAGCAGGGCAACCCGAACTTCACGGCCGATTCCTTCTTCTCGCCGGCCGCGCCCTGCCCGAGCGGGCTGTTCCGCGACGTCTCAGGCACTGCCGGGCGGTGCCGCAACGGCGACTGGACCGTGGACTTCACGGGCGTGTCGAGCGTGACGGAGCTGCCGCCCGCCCCTGTTCCCGAACCGGCCAGCCTGGCGCTGTTCGGCACCGGGTTGCTCGGGCTGGGCTTGGCCGCGCGCCGCCGCGCTCTTGAACAGCGGCGGTAAATGCCCCATGTTCAATGTTGCCGCCTCGGCGGCTATGGCGATAAACGGCGGTCAGAATAAGCGTTGTGGACCCGGGGGCAGTGCCCGGCGCCTCCACCATCGGGGGGCGAAACAGGCTCGACACGCGCAGTAAAGGTCCGCTTTTTGCCCGGTATGATTCCGCCGTCATCGGGTCAACTCACAAGTGCCAATGACAACATGGCGCTCGCTGTCGCTGCCTAAACAGCACCGATAAGCGCGGTTCGGGGGGCACCGGGCAACAGAAGCCCCCCACTTCCGCGTATACAGACGCTCACCATGCAATCGGCCTGCCGTCCCGGAAGAAGCCGCCGCTCGGTCCGTCGTCGGGCAGCAGCGCGGCCCAGGCCACGCTCGCGGCCCCGTCCCGCACCGGCCGGCCGCCGCTCCCGCCCATCTCGGTCGCCACCCATCCAGGGCATACGCTGTTCACGAGCACGCCCGTGCCCGCCAGCTCCGCGGCCAACAGGCGCGTCAGCGCGTTCAGCGCCGCCTTGGACGCGCTGTACCCCGGCGGGCCGCGTCCCATCTCGGCCAAGCTGCCGGCGCCGCTGCTCACGTTGACAATCCGCCCCCAGCGCCGCGCCCGCATGCCCGGCGCGAACGCCTGCGCCACGGCCCATGCACCGAACAGGTTGGTCTCGAAGGTGCGGCGCACGCGGCCGAGGTCGGCGGACTGCGCGGTCTGGTCGGTGTCGTAATCCACGCCCGCGTTGTTCACCAGCACATCCACCCGGCCAACCGTGGCGGCGAGCGCCCGCACGCTCGCGGCATCCGTCACGTCCAGGCGCGCGGCCCGAACGGTGGCGCCCTCGCCGGCGAGCAGCCTGGCCGCCGCCTCGCCCTTCGCGAGGTCGCGCGCGCTCAGCAGCACGTGCATCCCGGCCAGCGCGAGCTGGCGGCACACCTCCAGGCCGATGCCGCGATTGGCGCCGGTGACGAGGGCGAGCGGAGCTGACGGCCGCATCGGGGTCTCTCAGCCGTCCACAGGCGCTACGGCGGCGCCCGCGAACGCGGTCGCCTCGCCGACCGCGCGCCAGCGTGCCAGGTCCGCCGTAAGTGCCGCGTCCTTCGTCTCCCACAAGCCGATCGCGTCCGCGCCGAGCAGCAGGCGCAGCGGCGGGCTATCGCTCTCGACGGCGGCGATCATGGCCTCCACCGCGCGGCGCGGATCGCCGGGCTGCTTGCCGTCACCGCCGTAGAGGTAGGTCTCGACCGGCTCGATCACCGGGCGGTAGGCGTCGAGGCGGCGCTCGGGCCGCATGTTGGCGGTGCCCGCGAACTCGGTGCGGAAGGCGCCCGGCTCGACGATCGTCACCCGGATGCCGAGCGGCCCAACCTCGAAGGACAAGGCTTCGCTCCAGCCCTCAAGGGCGAACTTGGAGGCGCAGTAAGGGCCGAAGCCGCCGAACGCCGCCAGGCCGCCGATGCTGGTGAGCTGCAAGATATGGCCGCTGCCCTGCGCGCGCATCGCAGGCAGCACGGCGCGGGTCATCTCGGCAGCGGCGAAAAAGTTGACCTCCATCTGCTCGCGCAGCTGCTCGGGCGAGAACTCCTCGGCCGCGCCCAGCGAGCCGCGCCCGGCGATGTTGGCCAGCACGTCAATGCGCCCGAACCGGTCGAGCGCCGCCCGAACCGTCCGTTCGCGCGCCGCTCCGTCGATCACGTCGAGCGCGACCGCGAGGACGCCGTCAGGATATCGCTCCACAAGCTCCTGCAACGCGCCCATCCGTCGCGCCCCAATGACGGCGCGGTCTCCTCGCTCGAGGACCGCCTCGGCCAGGGCGCGTCCGAAGCCGCTGGACGCGCCGGTGATGACGTAAACGCGCTCCATCATCCCCTCCCCCAAGCTGCTCTGCTGACCACCCTACACCGTCGCGCTCGACCAGCGCATCGGGCGGATGGGCGGGACGCGATGGGATGAGTTCCCGGACCAGCCTACACAGAGCCGCTATGCACGCTTGCTCATGGGGCATCCCACCCCAACCTCTAAGGCAACGCTTTCATCAGCCTAGCAGGACTCCCATAGATGCCCCACACGCTGCCCCGCCTTCCCGATGGCCAGGCCGTTGCCGCTGCTGCCAGCGAGGCGGCGCTCGGCACTCTGCCGGCGTGGGACCTCACGGACCTGTTCCCGGCACCCGGCAGCCCTGAGATCACCGCCACCCTCGACCGTGCCGAGGCTGCGGCGAGTGCGTTCGAGGAGGCACATAAGGGCAAGCTCGCCGCTTTCTCGGGCGCCGGGCTGGCCGACGCGATCGCCGAGTATGAGCGCATCGAGGAAGAGCTGGGTCGCGCGATGAGCTACGCCCAGCTCCTCTTCGCCGAGGACGGCACGAACGCCGAGATCGGCCGCTTCTACCAGTCCGTCCAGGAGCGGGTGACGGTGATCAGCGCCCACCTCATCTTCTTCGCCCTAGAATTGAACCGCCTCGACGACGCGGCGCTCGACGCCAAGCTCGCCGATCCGCTCCTCGCTCCCTGGGCGCCGTGGCTGCGGGATCTCCGCGTGCTGCGCCCACATCAACTCTCGGACGAGGCCGAGCGCCTGCTGCACGACAAGAGCGTCACCGGCCGCGCCGCCTGGGTGCGCCTCTTCGACGAGACGCTCGCGGCCATGCGCATCCCCGTCCGCGGCGAGCCGCTCACCGTCTCGGCCGCGCTCAACAAGCTCAGCGACCGCGACCGGAGCTTGCGCGAGGATGCGGCGAAAGCGGTGGGCGCCGCCTTCGGCGAGCGCATCCGCTTATTCAGCCTCATCACCAACACGCTCGCCAAAGACAAGGAGACCGAGGACACCTGGCGCCGCTACCCGCGCCCGCCGAGCGCGCGCAACCGCTCCAACCTGATCGAGGACAAGGTGGTGGACGCGCTCGTCGCCGCCGTCTCCGCGAGCTACCCGCGGCTGTCCCATCGCTACTACCAGCTCAAGGCGGGCTGGCTCGACCTGCCGAAGCTCCAGCACTGGGACCGCAACGCGCCGCTACCCGGCGACGACGACCGCCTCGTGCCATGGGACGAGGCGCGCGAGCGGGTGCTCTCCGCCTACGGCGCGTTTAGCCCCGAGATGGCGTCCTTGGGCCGCCGCTTCTTCGAGCGCCCGTGGATCGACGCGCGGCTCCTGCCCGGCAAGGCGGGCGGGGCCTTCGCGCACCCCACCGTGCCGTCCGCGCATCCCTACATCCTGCTCAACTATCACGGCCGCACCCGCGACGTGATGACGCTCGCTCACGAGCTGGGCCACGGCGTCCACCAGCTCCTCGCTGCCGAGCAGGGCTATCTGCGCGGCTCGACGCCGCTGACGCTCGCCGAGACGGCCTCCGTGTTCGGCGAAATGCTGACCTTCCAAGCCCTGCTCGCTGCGGAGAAGGACCCGGTCCGGCGCCGGGTGATGCTGGCGGCGAAGGTCGAGGACCAGCTCAACACCGTCGTCCGTCAGGTCGCGTTCTATCAGTTCGAGAGCCGCGTTCACGACGAGCGCCACGGCGGCGAGCTGCTGCCCGAGCGCCTCGCCGAGATCTGGCTCGACGTGCAGCGCACGAGCCTCGGCCCGGCGTTCGAGTTCACCCCCGACTACGGCGTCTATTGGAGCTACGTGCCCCACTTCGTCCATTCGCCGTTCTACGTCTATGCCTACGCCTTCGGGGACTGCCTCGTGAACGCGCTCTACGGCGTCTATCAGGACGGCTTCCCCGACTTCGAGGCCAAGTATTTAGACCTGCTCCGCGCCGGCGGCACGAGGCGCCACAAGGAGCTGCTCGCCCCGTTCGGCCTCGATGCCGCCGATCCCGCGTTCTGGCAGCGCGGGCTCGACGTGATCGCGGGCTTCATTGACCAGCTGGAGCGTTCTTGATGGCTGACGGCGACCGTTCCAGCCTGTTCGGCGAGATCCGCCGTTTCGCGCGCACCTCGGGCGCTGTGGGCGGGATCGCGGCGCGCGTCGGCGCCGAGCGCCTCGGCCTGCGCACCAACCGCGCCGCGCACGCCGAGGACCTGAAGGCAGTCCTGGGCGGCCTCAAGGGGCCGCTGATGAAGGTCGCCCAGATTCTCTCAACGGTGCCTGACGCCCTGCCCGCCGAGTATTCCGAGGAGCTGGCCCAGCTCCAGGCCAACGCGCCGCCCATGGGGGCCGCCTTCGTGCGCCGCCGCATGGCCGGCGAGCTGGGGCCGGACTGGCGCTCCCGCTTCTCGGAGTTCGGCGAGCAGGCGGCCGCCGCGGCCAGCCTCGGCCAGGTGCATCGCGCCCGGCTCCTCGACGGAAGCGAGGTCGCCTGCAAGCTGCAATACCCGGACATGCCGAGCACGGTGGACGCCGACCTGCGCCAGCTCCGCCTGGCCATGGGTCTCTACAAGCGTATCGATAACGCCATCCAGGGCGACGAAATCTACTCCGAGATCGCCGAGCGTCTGCGCGAGGAGCTGGATTACCTGCGCGAGGCGGCGCAGATGCGCCTCTACCGCGCCATGCTGCGGGGCGAGCCGCGCATCAGCGTCCCCGATCCCATCGGCGAGCTCTCCACGCCGCGCCTGCTCACCATGAGCTGGCTCGACGGCCGCCCGATGGCCGACCGGATCGCCGACGACCCGCCGCAGGAGACGCGCAACGAGATCGCCCGCGCCCTCTTCCGCGCCTGGTATGTGCCGTTCTATCGCTACGGCGTCATCCACGGCGACCCGCACCTGGGCAACTACCAGGTCCGCGCCGACGACGGGATCAACCTGCTCGACTTCGGCGCGATCCGCGTCTTCCACGCCCGCTTCGTCCGCGGCGTGATCGACCTGTACGAGGCGATCCGCGACGGCAACCTGGCCCAGGCGCGGCACGCCTATGAGACCTGGGGCTTCACCGGGCTGTCGGAGGAGAAGCTGGAGATCCTCAACCAGTGGGCGGCCTTCGTCTACGAGCCGCTGCTCAGCGACCGCGTGCGCCTGATCCAGGAGAACGGCGATCCGACCTACGGGCGCTCCGTGGCCGAGAAGGTTCACCAGGGGCTGAAGCGGACCGGGGGCGTCACGCCGCCCCGTGAGTTCGTGCTGATGGACCGCGCAGCGATCGGCCTCGGCAGCGTGTTCCTGCGGCTTCGCGCCCGGCTCAACTGGTCGCAGCTGTTCCACGAGCTGATCGCGGATTTCAGCACGGAGGCCGTCGCGGAGCGTCAGGCCGAGGCGCTGCGCGAGGCGGGCGTCCCGGCGCCGACGTAGGACCGTGAAGGATCAAATCATGCCACCATCGGAGGAACGCACCATTAATCTGCCCATCGAGCAGGTGAGTTACATCGATGCGCTCATCGCTTCCGGAGCCTACGCTACGGCGAGCGGGGTTGTTCGGGCAGGGTTGCGAGCACTGCAGGAGCGCGACGCCGTTGAGCAATGGCTGCGAGACGAAGTAGTGCCGGTTTACGACGCCATGCAGGCGGATCCGAGCCGAGGCATTCCAGCTGACGAGGTCGCGGCCAATCTCGATGCTCTCCATGCCGCGCGACTGAGAACAGGTGGGCATGGCAGGTAAAATCGTCTATTCGCCGGAAGCTCAGCAAGATCTCTTCGAACTCTACAGCTACATCGCAGGACAAGCCGGGCCAGGCCGGGGGCGTGCTTACACTGCGCGGATTGAGGCCTATTGCAGGAGCCTCGCCGAGTATCCAGACCGTGGCACGCGCCGGAATGATCTGCGGCCTGGTCTGCGCACCATCGGCTTCGCGCGACGGGTCACTATAGCGGTGTTGAGACGCCATGCCGCGGTGACCTCGGTTCCACCGGACACGCCGAGTTTCCATACTCGTCCAAGCGGCGGCGGTTGCTGGGCTGCCACCTGTCCGATAATTGATACGGTGAGAGCGCCAACGACAACACCCGAAGCAGCCCACCCCAGCGAGGCGTGACCGTAGCTAATCCCTTCGTGCCAGGCTGGAAGCCCTCACGCTAGGTCGGCGTCAGCAGCACGTTGCGAGTCGCCAGCGTGAGCGCCGCCGCCGTCGCGATCGCCGCCGCCGTCCGCACATGATTCCAGATCGTCCAAACCCTCACGAATCGAAACCAGAAGGTATCAGCATCAGGCGTGTGCGCCTGGACGGCGGCAAGCGCGTCGTTGAGCGGGACGTTGAAGGCCATCGTCACTCCAAGACAACCGATGAGATATGTCAGGCTTGCAACGATGATGAGCGTCCTATCCGCCTCGCCGTGCCCGAGGAGCTGGGTCGCAATGAGCACGAGACAGACCGCGCCGGTTCCGAGGAAAGCTCCCATGAACGCTGGATTGATGACGGTGACGTTGATGGCCTGCATGGCCGCGACTCCCTGGGGTGCTGGCAGCTGCGCCAAAGCCGCCATCACGAAACTGGAGAACGCGAAGAGCACGCCTCCGACGACGCCACTCCCCAGAGCTGCCGCGAACGTGAGGGCAGCGACCGTGCGCTCATGCATGACTCCGCCTCCAGCGTCCGGCTGCTGTCGTGTGGATTGCCATGTTACCCTCCCGCGGCTAATATGAGAGAAGCTCACATTTGCGAATGTGATAAATCCTCATGTTTCCGATGTCAAGCGAAATGGCGCCACAGGACATTGATAGGGTCATGATGTTGGGCGTGGTGCGGCCGGAGGCGGACGGACCAGGCGCGCCGCGTAGGACGCCGACGCAGCACCGTTCGCGGGAGCGCGTTGAACGCATCCTCTCGGTTGCCGCGACGCTGATCACTGAGAAAGGGAGCGATCAGGTAAAGATGAGCGAGATCGCGCTCCGCGCTGAAATCTCCATCGGCTCGCTTTACCAGTATTTTCCGGACAAGGGCGCGATCATTCGTACCTTGGCCGAGCAGTATCACGCGGCGAGCCGGCGGTGCATCGAGGAAGCGCTGGCAAAGGTTCATACTCTCGCCGAGCTGTGCGCCGCGTTCGAAGGTCTCCTCGATCAGTATTATCAGTTGTTCCTGGCCGAGCCGGTGATGCGGGACATCTGGTCAGGCATGCAGGCGGACAAGCAGCTCATGGCGCTCGAACTGGCGGAGAGCAAGGCTTGCGGCGCCCTACTGGCCGCCGCGATGCGGCGCGTTCATCCCGACGTGGACCCGGAGCGGATCAAGGTGACGGCGTTCCTGCTGTGGCAACTCGGTGAAGCCACCATGCGATTGGCGATCTCGCTCGGCCGCACCGAGGGTGACGCGATCGTGGACGCGTTCAAGCGGATGGTCCTCCGGCAAGTGGCGGAGGCGTAAGGGACGGCGGCAACTACGCGTTAGCGCCGGGCGCCTTGAATGTTGAACCCGGTGAATCGCCCTGCTAAGCGCTGTGCCCACACAGCGACGAGCAAGGCGGGGCATGGCGCGGCGGAATGTCTTGCTGATCGTCGTGGACCAGTGGCGGGCGGACTGCCTGCCTTGGCTCGGGACGCCGCACCTGCGCACGCCCAACCTGGACCGCCTCTGCCGCGAGGGCGTCACCTTCCGCAATCACGTCACCACCACCGTGCCCTGCGGCCCGGCGCGCGCGAGCCTGCTCACCGGGCTCTACCAGATGAACCACCGCGCGGTGCAGAATACCGTCCCGCTCGACGCGCGGCACATCACGCTGGGCCAAGCGCTGCGCACCATCGGCTACGACCCGGCGCTCGTCGGCTACACCACGACCACCCCCGACCCGCGCACCACGTCCCCCACCGACCCGCGCTTCTCGGTCATTGGCGACCTGATGGAGGGGTTCCGCCCCGTGGGCGCTTTCGAGCCGTCCGAGGACGGCTATTTCGGCTGGCTCGCGCAGCAGGGCTTTCCCCTGCCGGCGCGGCGCGAGGACATCTGGCTGCCCGAGGGGGAGGACACTGCCGGCCCCACGGCGCGCGCCTCGCGGGTGCCCGCGCACCTCTCGGACACCGCCTACTTCACGGAGAGCGCGCTCGCTTACCTCAAAGGCCGCGGGGGGAAGCCCTTCTTCCTGCATCTCGGTTACTACCGGCCGCACCCGCCCTTCATCGCAAGCGCGCCCTACCACGCGCTTTACCGGGCCGAGGACATGGCGCCGCCGGTGCGCGCGGCGAGTGTCGAGGCTGAGGCGGCGCAGCATCCCCTGCTCGCCTTCTACCTGCGCGACAATCCCAGGCGCGACTTCTTCGAGCGCACGTCGGGGCCCGCAGCCGCTCTCGACGACGCCGCGGTGCGCCAGATGCGGGCGACTTACTTCGGGCTGATGACCGAGGTGGACGACGCGCTCGGCCGCGTCTTCGCCTGGCTCGACGAGACCGGGCAGTGGGACGAGACGCTGATCCTGTTCACCTCCGACCACGGCGAGCAACTCGGTGACCATTACCTGCTCGGCAAGATGGGATACTTCGATGAGAGCTTCCGCGTTCCGCTCATCGTCAGGGACCCGGACGCGCCCGAGGACACGCGCGGCCGGGTCGAGGACGCCTTCAGCGAGAGCGTCGATGTGATGCCCACGATGCTCGCCTGGCTTGGCGCCGAGGCACCCCGCGCCGGCGACGGATGCAGCCTGCTGCCGCTCGTCCATGGTCGCCGCCCGGCGGACTGGCGCGACCTCCTGCACTACGAATTCGACTTCCGCGACGTGCATTACTCGGCGCCGGAACGGGATCTCGGCCTCGGCCTGGACGAGTGCAGCCTCTGCGCCGTGCAGGACTCGCGCTGGAAGTATGTCCACTTCGCGGCGCTTCCCCCACTCTTCTTCGACCTCACCACCGATCCGCACCAGTTTCGCAATCTCGCGGCCGACCCGGCCTACGCCCCGCTCGTCCGCGACTACGCGCAGAAGGCGCTCTCCTGGCGGCTGCGCCACGCCGACCGCACGCTGACGCATTACCGCGCGACCCCGGCTGGGCTCGACGTGCGCCCGCGGCCACACACCGCCTCCTAACCGGCGCATCTCCCGGCTTCGTGATTCTGGGGCATACGGCCGGAACTCTACGCTTCTTCATCGAATCGGCCCGCCCGTGGGTCGGACGAGGAGGGAAGTTCATGCAAAGGCGAAAACTGCTCACCGCCGCGATCTCGTTGGGTGCGACGCTCGTGTTGCCCGCAGTGTCTCATGCCCTGTCGTATGACGCGGAATACGTGTTCGGCGACAGCCTCTCGGACCGCGGCAACCTCGCCGAGCTTCTCGGCACCAATTTTCCTAACCCGCCGAGCTATCACGACAGCTTCACGAACGGGCCAGTCGCGGTGCAGGTCCTCGCCAACGATCTGGGCCTGAACGCTGATCCGTCGCTGTTCGTGACTGGCTTCCAGGACATCCACAACCTGTTCGGCGGCCCGTCCTACGCGCCGGGCACGAACTACGCGGTCGCCGGCGCGATCGCGGCCCCGTCGCTCCCCCAGGGCGGCGTGCCGAACGCCAACCTGCCGCAGCAGGTCTCGGCTTATCTTTCTGCTAATGCCGGCAAGGCGGACCCGAACGCGCTCTATACCGTCTTCATCGGCGGCAACGACGTGCGCAATGCAGCGCTCTACGGCAATAGCACGACTGGCCCGGCCGGGATCACCACCGGCGTCACGAGCGAGATCACTGCCATCCAGGCATTGTCGGCCGCCGGAGCCCGCAATTTCCTGATTCCCAACGTGCCCGATGTCGGCATCATCCCTGAGTTCGCGCAGGACAATCCCACCCTCGCCGCCGCGGCGAGCGCCTACAGCGTCAGCTACAATTCGCAGCTCGCGGCCGGACTTGCCAGCCTCTCACTGCCGCAAGGCACCGACCTCACGCCGTTCGACCTCTACGACTACAACGCGGAGATCCTGGCCAACGCCGCCGCGCTCGGCTTCACTGACACGACCGATCGCTGCTTCACGGATACGCCGCTCTCGGCCGCGACGACGCCGCAATGCGGCCCCAACGGGCAGAACATTGACAGCTTCGCCTACTGGGACAGCATCCATCCCACCGCTCGTGTCCAGGCGCTATGGGCAGACGGGATGCTCGACGCTCTGGAAGGCACCCCGAACCCGAGTCCCGTGCCGGAGCCGGCGAGCCTCGCCTTGCTCGGCGCCGGGCTGCTGGGCGTCGCCGGGCTGCGCCGCCGCGCCTGAGACGGAGCGGGCCTGAGAACGAGGCTGTCGCCTACCGGGAGGCAGCCTCTTCGGCGGTCGCGATGTCTTAGCCGCCGTTCGCCGTGCTGCGCCGCGATTCCGCAAGGTGGTCGAAGCGGCACCGATAGGTGCCCAGCCCCATCGTCTGCGAGCGCAGCTCGATGATGAGGTCATGCAGCTCCGCCTCCGGCACCAGCGCCTCCACCTCGTCCCAGCCGCTCCACTCGCCCTTCTCCGAGAAGCCGAGGATGCGGCCGCCGCGCGTGGTGAGCAGGCGCTGGGCGTTGGGGGTGTAGCTGTTGGGAACGGTGATCGTCACGTGGTCTATCGGCTCCAGCAACACCGGATCGGCCTTTGCCAGCCCCTCCATCATCGCCGCGCGGGTCGCGCCCTTGAACGCCATGTCGGAGCTGTCAACGGAATGGAAGCCGCCGTCCACGAGCGTCACGGCGACGTCCACCACAGGATGGCCCAGCGGCCCCTTCTGGCACGCCGTCTCGGCCGCGTCGGCGACGGCCGGGATGTATTGCCGCGGCACGGCGCCGCCGACGATGCGGTCAACGAACAGGAAGCCCTCGCCGCGCCCGCGCGGGGCGATGTCCAGTTTCACGTCGGCGAACTGCCCATGGCCGCCGGTCTGCCGCTTCAGCCGCGTGTGCTGGTGCACCGCGTGGCGGATCGTCTCCTTGAAGGGCACGCGCGGCCGGGTCGTCTTCACGCGCAGTCCGTAGGCGCGGGCCAGGCGCTCTATGGCAGCCTTGAGATGGATCTCGCCCTGGCCGCGCAGCACGGTCTCCCCGGTCTCGGGGCTGGTCTCGATGGTAAGCGAGGGGTCCTCATCTGCGAGCTTCTGAAGCGCGCCGGAGAGCTTCACGTCATCCTTGCGGTCCTCCGGGGCGATGGCCAGCCCATAGACGGGCGGCGGCGCGTGCGGGAACGGGAGAGGCGGCGCGGAACCCGAGGCGGAGAGGACGTCGCCGGTCACTGCCCGCTCGAGCCGGCTGAACACGACGAGCTCGCCCGCGCCCGCCTCCTGCACCCTCGTGGGCTCGCCCGCCGACATCCGAAACACGCCGCCGATGCGGGCGCCGTTGAGCGTCATCCCGTCCTTGATCGTGCCGCGCCAGATGCGGGCGTAGGAAAGCCGGCCCGTGTGCCCGGCCTGGACCGTCTTGAACACCTGGGCGAGCGGCTCGCCCTCGGCCGCGATGCCGCGCCGCGCCGCCGTCTCCGCCGCGTCCGGGACATCGTGGCGCAGTGCCTTCCACAGCCGCCGGATGCCGTTGCCGTGCTCGGCGGCGCCGAACAGCACCTCGACGATGGCGCCCGCCGCCTGGTCCGCCCGCACACGGCCGAAGATCTGCTCGGAACTGGGCACCACACCCTCGATCACCTGCTCCAGCAGCGCGTCATCGCGGTCGGCCAGGACCTCGACCAGCGCGTCGCGCGCCTCCTGCTCCTGCGCCTCGACGTGCGGCGGCAGCCGCACCAGCTCCGAGGCCTTGCCCTCGCGGTAGCGGTAGGCGCGCTCGCTCACCACGTCGGCGTAGCCGGTGACGCGGCCGTCCTCGCGGATCGGGACCTGGCGCAGGACCAGCGGCTGCCGCGAATGCGCCTGCAGCGCCGCCAGCGTATCGCGCACACTGGCGTCCTGGGTGTCCATCTTGTTGACGAAGATCAGATGGGGGAGCTGCGCCTCGTCCAGCATCTTCAGCAACGGAGCGACCGCGAGAGCGCGGGACGGCGTCGGCTCGCAGACGACGACGGCCAGGTCCACCACGGCGAGAGCGGCGGCTTCCGCGGCGGTGAACTCGACGGAGCCGGGACCGTCGAGGATGGACCAGCGGTCGCCGAGATAGCTGCAATGGCCAAGCCGAAGCTCGGTGCTCATGGTGTGCCCGCGCGAATCGACCGCGTGGCGCGCCGCCGCCCCGGCCGTGCTCAACAGCTCGTCGAACAGCGCCGACTTGCCGGATCCGTAAGGCCCGACCAGGGCGATGGACCGCGGGCGGCCGGGCTCCGTTTGCCCATTTCCTGCTCGCAACGAGGGTTCAGACATCGCAACGCCTCCCAACAGCTGTTCAACGGCACCCCGAGTTTGCCGGTGCGCGAAGGGTAGCGCCTTCGCGCCGGGTCCGGACGGCTCGCGGCGGTTTTCGGCAGGAGTCCTGCCGGCGGCGGTGCAGGCTATGGTGAATTCGGTGTTCTGGTCCAGGGTGAACCCGCCCGGCCCGGAGGAGGAGCGAATGACTGCCATGGACGATTTCGGGTTCGCGCCGGACCACGACCGGCCGATCCCCTACATGCAGCGCACCCGCGACTACTACCGGGCACTCGGATACGAGACGCCCTATTGCTGGGCGCAGTTCGCGCACGTCCCGTTCCAGCCGCTTCGGACGAAGCTGGCGGAGGCCTGCGTCGCGCTCATCACCACTGCGGCTCCGTTCCAGCCGGGGAAGGGCGATCAAGGGCCGGGAGCGCCCTATAACGGCGGGGCCAAGTTCCATGCCGTCTATTCCGGCGACGTGGACGAGACGCACGACCTCCGCATCTCGCACGTCGCCTACGACCGCGCGCACACGAAGGCGGCGGACAGCGCGACGTATTTCCCGCTGGGCCAGCTCAAGGCGTGCGCGTCGCGGGGGCGCGTCGGCCGCGTCGCGCCCCGGTTCCACGGCGCGCCCACCCGGCGCAGCCAGCGCACGACGACGGGCGTTGACGCGCCCGAGATCCTGGCTCGCTGCCGGGCGGACGAGGCCGATGCCGCCGTGCTCGTGCCCAACTGCCCGGTTTGCCATCAGACGCTCGCACTGGTCGCCCGGCACTTGGAGGAGGGCGGCATTTCCACCGTCATCATGGGATGCGCCAAGGACATCGTGGAGCATTGCGGCGTGCCGCGGCTGCTCTTCAGCGACTTCCCGCTCGGCAACGGCGCGGGACGACCAGGCGATGCCGCATCGCAGGCGTTCACGCTGGACCTCGCGCTCTGCCTCCTGGAGGCGGCGCCCGCCGCCCGCGCGACCGTGCAGTCGCCGCTGCGCTGGAGCGACGATGCGTCGTGGAAGCTCGACTACGGCAGCACGCAAGGCCTGGCGCCGGAGGAGCTGGAGCGTCGCCGCGCCGAGTTCGAGACGCAGAAGAGGATGGCTCTCAATCAGGAGCAGCCTGCCAGAGCGGCTGAATGGCCCGATACAAGGTGAGCGCCACGCCCGCTTCTGCGAGCCACTCGGCAACGGCACCGGTCGCGAGCAGGGCATACTCGTTCGTACGCCAGGGCGCGTGGCCGGGCGCGATTGCCTCGATCTCGCCCGGTGCCGTGCAGTGGAGCGAGACGTGCGTGACGCCCGGCGGCAGGCTGGCGATCATGGTGCGCCAACCCTGGGCGAGATCCTCGGCCGGCACGGGCAACGTGCCTCGGAAGTGATCCGGTACCGGCAAGCCCGCGGCGTCGAGCTGCGCGACAGCCACCCTGTAGCGTTCGGGGTCCGGCGCGAAGCTGATCGCCCGCGGCAGAACGGGAACGAGGCCATACTCGCGTCCGAGCCGGACATGGGCGTCGAGCAAGTCGGGCAGCATCGCCGCGGCCATGTGCGCGTCTATGTGGGTGGGCCGCAGCCCGGCCGCGATCGCGCGCTCGATCTGCGCCCGCAGTTCCGCCTCGGCCGCCTCCGGCACGAGATGCCGCGCAAGGCTGGCCACGTCGGACCAGAAGTAGCCGTCGGCGTCGATCAGCCCCGACGCCGGGCTGGCCGTCGAGATCGGCGCCCAGCGATAGTGCCGCCACTCGCTGGTGAGGGTCAGGTGGACGCCGATGTCGAGCGCCGGGTTGGCTGCGCCAGATTCTGCGATCTCCCGGAACCATGGGCAGGGCACCATGACCGAGCCGCAGGTCACGAGGTTGCGGGCCGCAAGGGATAGGAAGGCTTGGTTCGCGCCGTGGCAGAGGCCGAGGTCGTCCACGTGCAGGATCACGGCCCGGTCGGACGGCGCGCAGGTGCCGGTCATGCCATGAGCCGCGCGAGCGTGCGCCTGTAGCGCGCGGTGATTGCCTCCCGTGCCCGGTGCCGCCCGGCGCTGACGAGGGTCTGCCCGGCCACTAGCACCTGGTCCACGGCATCCCAGCCCGCGGCGAACACGTAGGCGTCGAGCCAGCCTTCGTTCTGGACGGCGGCGAAAGCGGGATGCGCGGCATCGAGCATCACGAGGTCGGCGCGGCAACCCGCCTCCAGCCGGCCGATGCGCCGGCCCAGCGCCTGCGCGCCGCCGGCGAGTGCTGCGTCGTAGAGGCTCCGCCCGGTCGAGGCCCCAGGCGCGCCGGCGAGCACGTTGCGGGCGCGGCGCGCGAGGCGCTGCGCGTATTCCAGGAGCCGCAGCTCGCCGGGCGCCGTGATCTCCACGTTGCTGTCCGAGCCGACGCCGATGCGGCCGCCGACGGCGAGGAAGTCGGCGCCGGGGAATACGCCGTCGCCCAGATTGGCCTCCGTGATCGGGCACAGGCCGGCCACTGCGCCTGAGGCGGCCAGGTCCCGCACCTCGGCTGCGTCCATGTGCGTCGCGTGCACCAGGCACCAGCGCTGGTCTACGGGCGCGTGGGCGAGCAGCCACGCGACCGGGCGCTGCCCGGACCAGGCGAGGCATTCCTCCACTTCGCGCACCTGCTCGGCGACGTGGATGTGCACCGGGCCGTCCGGCGCGGCGGCGAGCAGCTCGGCCAAGGCCTCGGGCGCTACGGCGCGCAGGGAGTGGGGTGCTGCGCCCATTACGGCGTCGTCCAGCGGCGCGATTGCCCGGCGCGCGGCGTCGAGCAGGCGCAGGAAACGCTCTACGTCGTTGAGGAAGCGGCGCTGGCCCGGCTGTGTGGGCTGCCCGCCGAAGCCGCCCTGCACGTAGAGCGCCGGCAGCAAGGTCAGGCCGATGCCGGTCTGTGCCGCCGCGGCGGCGATGCGGGCGGACATCTCGGCGAGGTCGGCGTAGGGCTGCCCCGCCGGATCGTGGTGGAGGTAGTGGAACTCGGCGACGGTAGTGAAGCCGCGCTCCAGCATCTCCATCATCGCGAAAGCGGCGACGGCCTCCACGTCGTCCGGCGAGAGGCGGTCGAGGAACGCATACATCGCCTGCCGCCAGGTCCAGAACGAGTCGCTCGCCGGGCCGCGGGTCTCGGTCAGGCCGGCCATGGCACGCTGGAAGGTGTGGCTGTGCAGGTTGGGCAGGCCGGGCAGGGCGATGCCGGGCAGGCGCTCGCGGCCGGACGGAGAAGCGCTCGCGGCGACGGCGACGATGTTCCCCCACGCCATGTCGAGCGCGACGTCGCGCGCCCACCCACCCGGCAGGAACGCGGTGTCGAGGAACAGCCGCCGCTCCGGCGCTGTCGGGCGGTGGCAGGCCGCCTCGCCTCGCTCCCCCAGCGTTAATCCGCGACGCATGGGCAAGTCCGGTGCCCTCCTAGCCTGGGTCACGCTTAGTTCTGGCCGCAGCGGCGGGGCTGTTCTCGGTCACTCGGCATAGCTGTGATCGCTCGGTAGTGTCTCAGTTTGAAATTGGCCGCCCTTGGCCGCACATCTCGCCGGAGTGGCTGGCAATCTGGCATCATCGGAGGGTGGTTTCCGAAGGGAGAACCTCTATGCCTCATACAATGGCCGACCTCGCGGGTTATTGGCGTTGGACATCCATGCATATCGAGTTCGCTGATGGCGCTCCGAACTTTGACATATATGGTAGTGCTCCTGAAGGAGGCGTCGTGTTCACACCTAGTGGGCGCTTGATGGCGATCGTGACATCTTCGGGCCGACTGCCAGCGCAGACCGATGATGATCGGGTCAAATTGTTCCGCTCTGTCGGGGCATACACCGGGCAAGCGCGTCTAGAGGAAGGCGGGCGCTTTGTAACTGATGTTGATGCAAGCTGGGACCCAGCTTGGGCCGGAACTCAGGAACGTTTTTTCTCCATTGAAGGTGACATCTTAACGGTTCGTACCTGCCAAGCAGACCCACCCATCGTTTCCAGGGCGAGACCTGTGGATGGTTGGTGTCGCCAAACGCTCTAGCGACTAAGGCGTGCGTTCAGCGTCTCGCACGATAATTCAAACTGGGACACTACCGGTCGCTCGACATCATTGACGGCCGTGCTCGCTTTCATGTGTCCTGTCCTGCTCGGATGAGGGTTCTTGGCCACTCTCGATGATCACGCTGCGAGCAGGAACCTGCGGCTGAGCAGGTCGAGGCCGGCGCGCCCATACATCTGGCGCTTGATGGTCTTCAGCCGGTTGATCTGCCCCTCGGTCTGCCCGTTGCTCCAGTCCAGCGTCACCGCAGCGCGCACCGCGTCGTTGTCGGCCGACAGACGCTTGGCGAAGCCCTGCAGCTGCCGGACGGCGCCCTCTTCCACGCGCCGCAACCAGGGGTCGAGGCGGTCGGGAGCGCGGTCGCGGACCAGGCCGACGAACGCCTCGGCGAGCGAGATCGCCTCGTCCAGCTCGGGGGCGTGCCGGCGCAACTCGGCCAGGAGCGCTCCGTCCTCTGTGTTGCGCCTCTCCGCCCGGCGCAGGACCAGCCAAGCGGCCGTATGCGGCGTCAGCACCTGGCTAGGTGCCACGGCCAGCACCGGGCGCGGCCGTACCGCAGAGCCGCTAGCTGGCGCGGCGCCCGCCGCTTGCGCCATCCGCAGCCGCCGGAGATAGCGCGCGAGCGTCGGGTAGCTGCCCTGGTAGCCGTGCCGCTGCAGTTCGCGGAACACTGCGGGGCCGTTCCACCGGTCGCCGTCCCAGTGCTCCAGCACGAGGCGCCGCCACGGGTCGAGCAGGCTGCGGCCGGCGTCGCTGGGCGCTTGGTGCTCCGGGAATACTTGACTGCGCAGGAAGCGGTAGACGGTCGTGCGGCCGATGCCGAGGTGGGGTGCTATCTTCTCCCCCGACCAGCCCTGGCGGTAGAGCGCCCATACCTGCGCGTGCCGGGCCATGCGCCGTTCCCGGCGCTCGGCGGTCAGCAGCCTGACCTTCGTTTGTGGCTTGGCAGGTGAAATGGGCACGGCGCCGCGCTCGGTGAGCATCGCCTCGCGCCGGGCCTGCTCGGCATCGCGCAGCGCGCCGGCATGGGCGGTGAACACCAGTTCCAGCGCCTCGGCCAGGTTCTGCAGCAGGTGGAAGCGATCGGCGACCTGCGCCGCGCCTGGTGCGCCGTCACGGGCGCCCTTGGCATAGGCGCCGGCGCGGTCGCGCGCGATCACGGCGACGCCGGGGTGCTCGCGCAGCCATCCCGCGAGCGTGTCCGCCTCGCGGTCGGGCAGCAGCGCCACGGGCCGGTGCCGGTCCAGGTCCACCAGCACGGTGCCGTAGCTGTGCCGCTTGCGCAGCGCCCAGTCGTCCACGCCCAGGGCGGGCGGCGTCGCGAAGGCGGGCAACGGCGCTCGCCGGACCAAGCGCAGCAGCGTGTTCCGGCTCGCGGCGAGCCCCAATTCCCGGCCGAAGCGGGTGCCGGCCGCGCCGCCAAGGGCGAGCCCCACGGCCGTAAGCCGGTCGGCCAGCCGCGCCGTCTTGCGCGCCCGCGGCACAGCGACACCGGGCAGGCGCTCGGCGAAGATACGGCGCTCGCATTGAGGAGCATCGCAGAACAGACGCCTGACCTTCAGCCGAGCAGTAATGGCATACTCGCCCCAGGGCAGGTCGGCGAGGGTGCGCTCGTAGCAGCTATGCACGCGCTTGGACCGCCGGCCGCAGAGTGGGCAGCACGCGGTGGTCCGCCGGGCGCGCAGGGTAAGGGTGATGACGGAGGAGGCGGGCTCAAGGCTCCAGGTTTCGAGCCGGACGTTGGTCGCATCCGGCAGCAAGCGAGAGAGAACGTTCACCCGCGCCTATATGGCAACATCTAGACCCGATCATCGAGAGTGGCCAAGAACCCGGATCAGGTGATCGCGGGGCGGCGCTCCTGCTCACGTTGACTGGCTCCATGCTCGCGCTCGCTGACCCTGGACGGCGAGGTCCGGATCGAGGGTGCTGACGCGCGAGCCGTAGGTGGTCATGGCTGTCCCGAGAGGGTCTAGATCTCGGCACGCTACCGTTCTAGCACTCCAGAGCAGGCCGCGCGCGATCAGGCCCTGGCGGAAGGGAGCGCTCAGACCGTAGCCAGCATCGGCCAGCACGCAGCCGAAGCGCACGCCCGCCGCGAAAACTCGGTCGATCTCCGCCAACGCGATCTCGGGCTTGGTGCGGGCCACGCGGTGCTCAGCGGGCATACCGGCTCTGTCCAGACGCGCCGGGTCGCTGCTCGTCCACGCCTCAGGCAGGAACAGGCTCAGGGACACCGGCACGGGCACCTCGCCGCGCGCCAGGGTCAGCGACACTAGCATCTGGCAGTTGGCGTTCTTGCCGAGCGCGGACGCGTATTGCGGAGCAACGCCGACCGAGGCGGTGCCTTTCTTCGGCAGGGCCGGGTCATTGACGACGAGAACGGCGTCAGGTCCGCCGACCAGCCGGTCCCGCTCGCGCCGCCATGGGGTGACGCGCAGGCGAGCCGGCCGGTTCCGCTCAGAGTGCCAAAGTGGTACTAGGCGAGGTAGGAACTAACGTACTGGACCTTTACGGGCCGCGGCGGCGCAGCGGTGGAGAGATACTCCTCGCTAGCGACAGCAGCTGCCTCGGCACTGGCCGCTGACGCGTCTGAAAGCATGGCTTCATCCCCGACCCAGTCGCCCGCCAGGAAGAGGCCGGGCGCGTCCTCGACGATGTGCCCGGCCCTGCGACCGGCGCGTCGATGGGTTGGAAAGTCATGGGCGACCCGCGCACCGGAAAGCCGCTGCCGATGGATTTCCACCGAACGCCACCCCGGCTGCAGGCAATCCAGGATCTGGTGAAGACCTGCGAGGTGATCGGCCGAAGGCTGTTCGCCGGGGGCAAGGTAGCGGGCCACATGGACGATCGCTCCCCCCGCAGGCGCTAACGCCGCATTGGCTGAGTGCACGGCGAAATAGGTTGGCTCGTCGACCCCGAGCGCGAAAAGGTTTTCCGGACGCGGCAGGCGAGACAAGGCGAGATCAAGCCCCACCATGTTCACGGGTTTGGTCATCCCCGCTGCGGCGGCGACATGCTCCGACCGGGGCAGAAGACGGCGGCACTGCTCAGGCGCGACCGCGAGGATCGCAGCTTTGGCGAGAACCTTCTCGGATCGCACCGTCTGGAGCAACCAGTCCGAACCTTCGGGCACTAGGGCCTTTACTTGGCTCAAGGAAAACAGAGTCGCTCCCGCGGCCGCCGCCGCGCGAACAAGTGCTTTGACGATCTCACCCCAGCCGCCGTCGACATAGCGTACGCCTCCAAATGCGATCTTGATCTGTTCGAACATGGCTTGGGCGTCGATCTCTTCGGGCGCGTGCGTGTAGGTCACGAGCCGCGAAACCATCTCAACCGTCGCCGCGACATTAGGGCGCAATTCTTCGGTGACGGCGCGAACCGGAACACCCGTATATTCGCCGGCGCTCTCGGCGATCATCTGAAGCGTGCTCGCGAGCTCACGCCGGTCCGCCCCATCGAGCATGGTCGTGGCCGCCACGGCCGCGGGATGTAGTGGCAAGGCGTGTTGTTCGGCACCGCCGCTGCGCAGGGCGATGCCATATTGCAGCGCGGGGCTGCCGCCTGAGACTTGAATGCCCAGCGTCTCGAGCGTGCGGAAGAGCCGGCCGTTCAGGTAAAGCGCGTGTGGCCCTTGGTTGAAGTGGTTGCCCCCGATAATGCGTGTCTTGGCGCGGCCACCATGGATGGGTGCCGCCTCGAACAGATGAGCATTCAAGCCCGCCCGAGCCACGCGAGCGGCGGCGATCAATCCGGCAATCCCACCGCCGACAACAGCGACATCGGTCTCGATCATGGCCACCCTCTATAGCGGACATTTTGTATCCTCTATAGCAAGCCTGCTATGTGTTTGCAATGAAACTGAGCGACGGCGTTGAATGGAGCGTGCACGCCTGCGCGGTACTGGCCGGGGTTCGCGGCGGCGCGGCGCTGAATGCGGAGGCGCTCGCGCAATTTCACGAGCTCCCCGCCCCCTATATGGCGAAACATCTCCAGCGCCTGTCCCGCGCCGGGCTGGTCAAGGCCGTCCGCGGCGCGAAGGGCGGATACAGGCTGGCGAGGCCAGCCGACCGGATCACCCTCTGGGACATTCGCGAGGCGATCGAGGGTCCGGGGCCGGATTTCCGCTGCAAGAACATCCGGGCGAAGGGCCCGTGCGCGATCTACTCGAACACAGATCGGCCGTGCCCCATCGCCACTGCCTATTGGGCCGCAGAAGCTGCCTATCGAGATGCACTTCGGAGCGTCAGCGTAGCGGACGTCGCGGCGCAAGTCGTCGACGCAAATCGCCGAGCGTTCACGGCGGCGTTCGAGGCCTGGGTCCGTGGCGTCGGCTGAAGCACTCATGACCGCTTCTGATCATTGCGCTATCGGCCCTCTTTGATCGAACCGCCACAACGACTTTTCCGAACGCCCTTTCGCCAGGAGCTTATCGCCGTTCCGACCGTCCCCACCCCGCTCCGGCGCGCTCACCTCGTAACCCGAGGCGTGATTCCTCGACACGTCGGCGGCCATGCTCACTCCCACTCCCATCCCCCGCCTGGCGGCGATCCGGCCTATCCGAGACCGATCCGGTCGGTTAGGTCTAGACATAATCGCGGGGAGCGACATGGCCTGGACCGCTGACGCGCTGTGGACCAACGCACGCCTGCTCACGATGGCCGGCGACGAACTCGGCAGCGTCGAGCCGGGCGCGGTGGCGGCCCGCGATGGCCGCATCGTGTTCGCCGGGCCGCAGGACGTGCTGCCCAGCGGCTGCCGAGCTGAACGCGTGGTGGATTGCGAGGGGCGCTGGATCACGCCTGGGCTGGTGGACTGCCATACCCACCTCGTGTTCGGCGGCGACCGCGCGGCCGAGTTCGAGCAGCGCCTCGCGGGCGCGAGCTACGAGGAGATCGCGCGCGCGGGCGGCGGCATCGCCTCGACCGTCCGTGCCACGCGGGCGGCCAGCGAGGAGGCGCTGATCGCCTCGGCCCTGCGCCGCCTCGACCGCTTGATCGCCGAGGGGGTGACGCTTATCGAGGTCAAATCCGGCTACGGGCTGGAGCTGAAGACGGAGCGGCGCAGCCTGCGAGCCGCCCGCGCCCTCGGCCGGGCGCGGCCGGTGTCGGTCACGACCACCTTCCTCGGGGCGCACGCCCTGCCGCCCGAGGCCGGCGGCGACAAGGACGGCTACATCGCCCGCGTCTGCGACGAGATGCTGCCCGCCGTGGCGCGCGAAGGGCTGGCGGACGCCGTGGACGCGTTCTGCGAGGGGATCGCCTTCGGTCCGGCCCAGGTCGCGCGCGTCTTCGCGGCGGCGAAGGCGGCAGGGCTGCCGGTCAAGCTGCACGCGGACCAGCTCTCGAACCTCGGCGGCGCGCGGCTCGCGGCGGAGTGGGGCGCGCTGTCGGCCGACCACCTGGAGCACACGGACGAGGCGGGTGCTGCGGCGCTCGCGCGGGCGGGCGCGGTGGCGGTGCTGCTGCCGGGCGCCTACTACACGCTGCGCGAGACGCAGGCACCGCCCGTCGAGGCGCTGCGCCGCCACAGCGCGCGGATCGCGCTCGCGACCGACTGCAACCCCGGCACCTCGCCGCTCACCTCCCTGCTGCTCGCCATGAACATGGGCGCGACCCTGTTCCGCCTGACCGTCGCCGAGTGCCTGGCTGGGGTGACGCGAGAGGCCGCGCGCGCGCTCGGCCGCCTGGACGAGACGGGCACGCTGGAGCTGGGCAAGTGGTGCGACCTCGCGATCTGGGATGTCGAGCGCCCGGCGGAACTCGTCTATCGCCTCGGATTCAACCCGCTGCACGCCAGAGTCTGGAGGGGCCAGTGACCGCTTCCGTCACGCTCGTGCCGGGGGCCGCGACGCTGGCGCAGTGGGGCGCGATCTACTTCGGTGCAGCGGCTGCGCTCGATCCGGCCTGCCGGCCAGCGGTGGAGGCTGGGGCGGGCGCGGTAGAGGCGATCGTCGCCAAGGGCGGGGCGGTTTACGGCATCAACACCGGGTTTGGGAAGCTCGCGCAGGTGCGGATCGGGCCGGCCGATCTCGCCAAGCTGCAGCGGAACATCGTGCTGTCCCACGCCGCCGGCATCGGCGAGGCACTGCCCGCGCCGGTCGTGCGCCTCGTCCTGGCGCTCAAGGTCGCGAGCCTCGCCCAGGGCGCGTCCGGGGTGCGCTGGACGTTGATACGCCAGCTCGAAGCGTGCCTTGACGCCGGGCTGCTCCCGGTCGTCCCTGGGCAGGGTTCGGTCGGCGCATCGGGCGACCTGGCGCCGCTCGCGCACGTGGCGGCGGCGCTGATCGGGGTCGGGACGATGCTGGTGGAAGGCGCCGAGGTGCCGGCCGCGGAGGCGCTGCGCGGCGCCGGCCTCGTGCCGCTTGAGCTGGGGCCGAAGGAGGGACTTGCGCTGCTCAACGGCACGCAGGTCTCGACCGCGCTGGCGCTAGCTGGGCTGTTCGAGGCGGAGCGGGTGCTGCAGGCCGCGCTCGTCACCGGCGCCCTCTCGACCGACGCGGCGCGGGGCTCGGACGGGCCGTTCGACCCGCGCATCCAGGCGGCTCGCCGTCACCAGGGGCAGATCGAGGTCGCCGCGGCGCTGCGCACGCTGATGGAGGGCAGCGCGATCCGCGCCTCGCACCTCGTGGGGGACGAGCGGGTGCAGGACCCCTACTGCGTGCGCTGCCAGCCGCAGGTGATGGGGGCGTGCCTCGACCTGCTGCGCCAGGCCGCGGCGACGCTGGCGGTGGAGGCGAACGGGGTGTCGGACAACCCGCTCGTGTTCGCGGAAGACGGGGCGGTGATCTCCGGCGGCAATTTCCACGCGGAGCCGGTCGCGTTCGCGGCGGACATGATCGCGATGGCGCTTTGCGAGATCGGCTCGCTCGCGGAGCGCCGGGTCGCCATGCTGGTGGACCCGGCGCTGTCCGCCGGGCTGCCCGCGTTCCTGACGCCGCGGCCTGGGCTGAATTCCGGGTTCATGATCCCGCAGGTGACGGCGGCGGCGCTGGTCTCCGAGAACAAGCAGCGCGCGTATCCTGCGAGCGTGGACTCGATCCCGACCTCGGCCAACCAGGAGGACCACGTCTCCATGGCGACGCACGGGGCGCGGCGGCTGCTGGCGATGGCCGCGAACGCGGCCGGGATCGTCGGCATCGAGCTGCTGGCGGCGGCGCAGGGGTGCGACTTCCACGCCCCGCTCGCGTCCAGCCCGCGGCTCGAAGCGGCGCGCGCGGCGCTGCGCGCGACCGTGCCGCCGCTGGCCGAGGATCGCTTCCTCGCTCCCGACATTGCGGCGGCCACGGCGCTCGTGCGCTCGGGCGCGCTGGCCGAGGCGGCGGGCCGCGGTATCCTGCCCATCGTCGCAGGGAATGAGGCGCGATCATGACCCGCATCGCCAACGCCCGTATCGTGCGCAGCCCGCGCGGCACCCAGCTCTCCGCCAAGGGCTGGCTGACCGAGGCCCCGCTCCGCATGCTGATGAACAACCTCGATCCCGACGTGGCTGAGAACCCGGACGAGCTGGTCGTCTATGGCGGCATCGGGCGCGCCGCCCGCGACTGGCCGAGCTTCGACCGCATCGTCGCCGCACTCAGGACGCTGGAGGCCGACGAGACGCTGCTCGTGCAGTCCGGCAAGCCAGTCGGCGTGTTCCGCACCCACGGCGACGCGCCGCGCGTGCTTATCGCCAACTCCAACCTGGTGCCGCACTGGGCCACCTGGGACCACTTCAACGAGCTCGATCGCAAGGGGTTGATGATGTACGGCCAGATGACGGCCGGGTCGTGGATCTACATCGGCTCGCAGGGCATCGTTCAGGGCACCTACGAGACTTTCGCCGAGATGGGCCGCCAGCACTACGGCGGCGACCTCGCGGGCCGCTGGATCTTGACAGCCGGGCTGGGCGGCATGGGGGGCGCCCAGCCGCTCGCGGCGACCATGGCGGGGGCGAGCTGCCTCGCGGTGGAGTGCCGGCCGAGCAGCATCGAGTTCCGGCTGCGCACGGGCTACGTCGAGGTCCAGGCGCGGGACCTCGATGACGCACTCGGCATCATCGAGCGGGCCGGGCGGGAGAAGCGGGCGGTCTCCGTCGCCCTGCTCGGCAACGCGGCGGAGGTGTTTCCCGAGCTGGTGCGGCGCGGCGTGCGCCCGGACTGCGTCACCGACCAAACCTCGGCGCATGATCCGATCAACGGCTACCTGCCGAGGGGCTGGACCTTGGCCGAGTGGGAGGCGCGGCGGCAAAGCGACCCGAAGGGCGCCGAGCACGCGGCCAAGCGCTCGATGGCCGAGCACGTGCTCGCCATGCTGGAGTTTCACCGGCGGGGCGTGCCGACCATCGACTACGGCAACAACATACGCCAGATGGCGCTGGAGGAGGGCGTCGCGGACGCCTTCGACTTCCCAGGGTTCGTGCCGGCCTACATCCGCCCGCTCTTCTGCCGCGGCATCGGGCCGTTCCGCTGGGCGGCGCTGTCGGGCGACCCCGAGGATATCTACCGGACCGACGCCAAGGTGAAGGAGCTGATGCCGGGCGACGCGCACCTGCACACCTGGCTCGACATGGCGCGCGCGCGCATCCGCTTCCAAGGCTTGCCCGCCCGCATCTGCTGGGTCGGGCTGGGCGACCGCCACCGCCTCGGCCTGGCGTTCAACGAGATGGTGGCGAGTGGCGAGCTGAAGGCGCCGGTCGTGATCGGCCGCGACCATCTCGATTCCGGCTCGGTTGCATCCCCCAACCGCGAGACCGAGGCGATGCGGGACGGCTCGGACGCGGTCTCCGACTGGCCGCTGCTCAACGCCCTCCTCAACTGCGCCTCGGGCGCCACCTGGGTGTCGTTCCACCACGGCGGCGGGGTCGGCATGGGCTTCTCGCAGCACGCCGGCATGGTTGTCGTCTGTGACGGCACGCCGGAAGCTGCGCGGCGCATTGAGCGGGTGCTGTGGAACGACCCGGCGAGCGGGGTCATGCGCCACGCCGACGCGGGCTATGACCTCGCCATCGCGTGCGCCCGTGAGCACGGGCTCAACCTGCCCGGCATCCTCGGATAGGAATCATCCGGTGCCGATGAACTCCCGCACGAGCGCCGGGTCGGTGAGCGCCTCACGGGGAATCTCTTGGCCAATGCTGCCGCGCTGGATGAGCAGGGCGCGGTCGGCCAGGGCCTGGATGAAGTCCAGGTTCTGCTCCACCAGCAGCACCGCCATGCCGCGCCGACGGCGCAGGGTGCCGATGCGCTCGACCATCGCCTGAACGATTGAGGGCTGGATGCCCTCGGTCGGCTCGTCGAGCAGCAGCAGCTTGGGCCGGCCGCACAGGGCGCGGGCGAGCGCGAGCAGCTGCTGCTCGCCGCCCGAGAGCGCGCCGCCGGGCCGGTCCAGGAGGCGGACCAGCTCGGGGAAGTCCTGCAGCGCCTCGTCCAGCGTCTCCCCGCCTGCGCCCTTCGCTGCGGCGGCGAAGCGCAAATTGTCGCGCACGGTGAGGCCGGGGAAGATTTGCCGTCCCTGCGGCACGTAGCCGAGGCCGAGCCGGGCGCGCGCCTCGGCCGGCAGGCGCTCGATGGCTTGCCCGTCCAAGCGGATCGTGCCGGCCGAGCACGGCAGCAGGCCCATGATCGCCTTGAGAAGCGTCGTCTTGCCCATGCCGTTGTGGCCGAGGATGCCCACGCACGTGCCCGCCTCGACACCGAGCGAGACGCTGCGCAGGACGCCGATGCGCCCGTAGCCCGCGGCGAGGCCCTCAACCTGCATCATGCCGACATGGCTGAGACGGGGGCGCCGACCGGCTTGCCGAGATAGACGTCCTGCACGCGCGGGTCTGCCAGCACCCGCTCCACCGCGTCCTCGACCAGAACGCGGCCCTGGTGGAACACGGTGACCTTGCTCGCGAGGGCGCGGATGAACTGCATGTCGTGCTCGACGACGACGATGGTGTGGCGCCGATTCATCTCGCGGATCAGCTCGGCCGCGCGGCCTGTCTCCTCCGCGCTCATGCCCGCGGTCGGCTCGTCGAGGAGGATCAGGTCGGGCTCGGGCGCCACCACCATCGCCAGCTCGACGAGCTGGCGCTGCCCATGCGCGAGCCGCCCGACCTCGCGCTCCTGCAAATCCGCGATCCTCAGCCATTCGAGTGCGGTCCGCGCTTGCCTGCGCTGCGCTGCCGGGCTGCGCACGTGGCGAAGCGCCAGCGCCACGCTCTCCAGCACGGTCAGCCCATCGAACAGCGAGGGAACCTGCGTCTTGATGCCGACGCCCAGTCGGGCGATGGCGAAGCTGTCGCGTCCGGTCACGTCGCCGCCGCGCCAGAGGATACGGCCGCTCGTCGGCTTATGCTGACCGGTCAGGCACTTGAAGAACGTGCTCTTGCCCGCGCCGTTCGGGCCGATCAGGCAGCGCAGCTCCCCTTCCGCCACGGCGAGGCTGACGCCGTCCACGGCGCGGACGCCGCCGAAGCGCATAACGAGGTTCTCAGTCGCGAGCAGCGCTGTCACGGTACCGCCCGGCGCCGCCGTTGCAGCTGGGGGCGCAGCCGGGCAAGCCCAGCCGTGGCGGTCGGCAAGATGCCCTTCGGGATGGCTAGCACCGCGACCATGAGGACCAGGCCCAGGATCAGGCTCGGGTTCACCGTCTGGAGCGTCCCGGCCCAGGTGGTGAGGAGCTGCAGCAGGATCGCGCCGATGATCGGGCCGACCAGCGTTCCCAGGCCGCCAACCATCACCCAGATGATGATCTGCCCCGAGTAGAACAGCGAGAACATGGTCGGGCTGACGAACACGCAGTTTGCGAACAGCAGCCCGGCCAGGCCGCCCATTGCCCCGCCCAGGGTGAAGATGCCGAGCTTGTAGAGCCGCACGTCGTAGCCCAGCAGCTCCGCCCGCGTCTCGTTCTCCTTGATGGCGACCACGACGCGGCCGAAGCGGCTGCGCAGCACCAGCTTGCAGAGAATGTAGCACAGGGCGAGGCAGGCGACCGCGACGGCGAAGATCCGCTCCGGCGGCAGCGGGTTGCCCGGATCGCCCGGCAGGTTCAGCGGCGGGGTGGAGGGAATGCCGTTGAACCCGCCCAGGGGTGCCGCGCCAATGTGCCACTGGTCGCCCGCCGTCGAGTTGACGAAGTTGAACAGGATCAGCGTCACGGTGAGCGTGATGACGCCGATATAGACGTCGCTGATGCGGCCGAAGAACATCACGTAGCCCAGGAGGGCGGCCACGCCTGCCGGGACCAGGATCGCCACCGGGATCGCCCAGGTGGTATCCACCACGTTCAGCGCCGTGACAGCGTAGGCGTAGCCGCCCAGCCCGAAGAATGCCGCCTGGCCGAAGCACAGGATGCCGCCGAACCCCCAGACCAGCGCCAAGCTCAGCGCAAGCACGGCCATCGAGACGTAGACCGTCGCGTTGATCAGCGCGAAGAGCTGCAGCACCTGCGGCAGGCCCCAGGCGCACAGCGCGGCCACAAGCAGCGCCGCTGCGATCTCCGCCCAGTTGCGGCCATCGTTCACAGCGACCGCCGGAAGAAGCGTCCCGTGATCCCCTGGGGCAGCAGGCGCAGCAGGACGATGGCGACGGCCAGCATGGCGACTTGGCCCAGCACGGGAGTCGTGAGGAACGTGCCGAGCGTCGAGACCGACCCGAGCAGCGCCGAGGCCGAGACCGTTCCCGCGAGCATGGCGGCCCCGCCCGTGATCACCGTGATGAAGGCGCGGGCGATATAGACCGTGCCCATGGTCGGCACCACGCCGGAGAAGGGGGCGATCAGCGCCCCCGCCAGCCCGGACAGCGCCGCCCCGGCGGCGAAGGTGATCGCATAGACCCGGTCGGGCGACACCCCGAGTGCTGCCGCCATCTCCGGATTCTGCATGGTGCCGCGCGCGATCAGCCCCGCCGGGGTGAGGCGCAGAACCGCCCAGGTCCCGGCCAGCAGCACCAAGGCGGCCCCGATCAGGAACAGGTCGTAGCCCGAGCTGCGGAAGCCGCCGATCGAGATGCTGCCGAGAGGTGCTGAGAAGCCGCTGACCGAGTTGCCGAACAGCATCGTCACCGCGCCGATCAGGAACAGCGAGAGGCCCCAGGTCGCCAGCATGGTGTCGAGCATGCGCCCGTAGAGCTTGCGAATCACCAGCCGCTCCACGACGACGCCGACTGCGCCCACGACCAGAGGGGCTATGACCAGCATCGCCACCCAGATGTTCAGCCCGGCCCGCGCGGACAGGATCGCACTGTAGGCGCCGAGCATCAGGAACTCGCCATGCGCCAGGTTGATGACCCGCATCATCCCGAAGATCACGGCGAGGCCGAGGCTCACGATAAGCAGGGTGGCGATGCCCGTCACCACCTGCAGGAATACGGCGAAGGCGAGGTCCAAGGCGGGGCTCAGGCAGACAGTGTTCGAGCTTGAAGTTGAGGCCCCGCCCACCTCTCCGCCGTCATGCCCGGACTTGGTCCACTGGTGTCCGGAATGGATTGGGCTGGACAGAGTGCATGGCTCTGATTCGAATGGGTTTTGCGACGACCTGTCCGAATCGAAGCTCGTGGAGCCTGAGCCATGCCGTTCCAACCTACCGTATTTGGCCAATTGATGAAGTCCCTTCCGCGCCGGGTGTTCCAGGCGGCCGTCGAGGGGCGGGTCAAATGGGGCCTGACGGAGTGGGCGCATCTGGTGACGCTGATTTCGGCGCAGCTCGCCGGCGCCCGGTCGATGCGTGACTTGGCTCGGCTGCTCGAGCGCCACCAACCGGCGCTGGCGCATTTGGGGGTTGGGGCGGTGCGGCGCTCGACGCTGAGTGATGCCAACGCAGTCCGGCCAACGGCGCCGTTCGAAGCCGTGGCCGCTGCGCTCTGCGGCGAGGTGGGCCAACTGGCCCCTGGGCTGGGACGCGAGGCCCTGCGCCTGATCGACGCCACCCGCCTCCACGCCGGCAAAGCCGTGCAGCACTGGGCGGTCGATGGCGCGGTCAAGCTGCACGTCGTGTTCGACCCGCTCGCCAGCCGGACCACCTGCTTTGCCGTCACCTCGTCGCGGGTCAACGACGTGACCGCCGCCAAGCGCTTCCCGATCGAGCCCGGCGCGACTTACGTGTTCGACAAAGGCTATTACTGCTTCACGTTCTGGGCGAGCCTGGCCGCCGCGGGCTGCCACTTCGTCACCCGGCTGAAGTCCAACACGCCGGTGCGCATTACCCGCAGCCGCCGGGTGCCCAAGGCCGCACCCCACATCCTCAAGGACCAGATCGGGCATCTGCCAAAGCGTCTCGCCGCCAGCCGCCAGAACCCGTTCGATCAGCCGATCCGGCTGGTGACGGTGCAGATCAGCACAGGTCGGGTGCTGACGCTCGTGACCAACGACCTGCAGTCTCCAGCCGACGCGATCGCCGACCTCTACAAGAGCCGCTGGGAGGTCGAGCTGTTCTTCAAGTGGATCAAGCAGAACCTCAGATTGCACCATTTCATCGGCAAGAACCGCAATGCCGTGACCTTGCAGATCATAGCTGCCATCATCGCACACCTGCTGGTCAGGCTGGCGCAACTCCAAGGCCGCTCCTGCCTCCCAGCCCAAGCCCTCTTCCGACTGTCCAGCCTCACCCTCTTCCAACGCAGACCGCTGCGCGACCTGCTCAGCACACCACCGCTCAAGGACGACACGCCGTGCCCGCAACTCTCCCTCGCTATCCATCATGCGTAATCCGGACACCAGTGGGCCTGCTCCGGGCATCCACGCGGTCCGTCTCGCCCCGGCCCTGCCCGCTTGGACGAGGGCGCGCGTCCCGACGTGCCTGGCCTGCATCTGCAGGCGGCACGTGGATGCCCGGATCAAGTCCGGGCATGACGGGAGGAGCGAGAGTTGGACTTCAAACCGGGGCACCAATTCTCAAGCCTTCACGTCTATGACGTATTGCTTGTTCGAGTTCGGATCCTTCTGCAGGTTGCAGACCATCGCGGTGTCCGTGGGCGGCTGCTGCGGGTAGCTCTGCAGCACCTTGAAGCCGTGGTCGGCGCATTCGGCCAGATAGACGTTGAGCGTCACGTGGTTGGTCTTGCCGTCCATGGTCGTCTTGCCGGGCGGGCCGTCGTTCTCGATGCCGCTCTCCAGCGCCTCGATCACCTTCATGCGGTCTATCGAGTTCGCCTTCTTCACGCCCTCGGCCCAGAGATTGAATCCGACGTAGGTGCGCATCGCCAGCTCGCCGCCGAGATAGGGCGCGGCGCTGCCGAGCTTGGCGTGGAACTTCTCCAGGAACGCTTTGTTCGCCGGCGTGTCCACCTCCTGGAAGTAGCTGAACGCGCAGAGAATGCCGTTGCCTTCCTCGGGCGAGAGCACCAGGCTCTCGTTGCCGACGCCGAACGTCGTCGAGGCCATGGGGATGCGCGACTTCATCCCGGCCGCGGCCCATTGGCGGTAGAACGAGATGTGCGCGCCGCCGACCAGGGCGGAGATCACCATGTCGGGCTTCGCCGCCTGGATCTTCTGGATCGCCGGGCCGAAATCGGTCACGTCGAGCGGGAAGAAATCAGTCGCGACCGTCTGGCCGCCCAGGTCGCGGGCATACTTGGCGATCCACTTGCTGGTGATCTGGCCGTAGTTGTAGTCGGCCGCGAGGATGTAGAGCTTCTTGCCCCACTTGTTCATCACATAGGGGATGAGCTTCTGCACGTTCTGCGCCGGCGTCGAGCCGGTGCAGAAGCAGTTGCGGTCGCACACGCCGCCCTCATACTGCGTGTTGTAGAAGTAGAGCGTCTGGTAGCGGTGCAGGATCGGGCGGATCGCCTCGCGCGAGGCGGAGGTGATGCCCCCGTGCACCACGGCGGCGCGGTCCTTGGTCGCCGCCTCGGTCGCGAACTGGGTGTAGAGCTGGATGTTGGATTGCGGGTCGTAGTTGGTGAGCGCGACCTGGCGGCCGAGCAACCCGCCCGCGGCGTTGCATTCGTCCACCGCGAAGTCGAGGCAGGCGATCATCGGCTTGCCGTAGATGTCGAGGCCCCCGGACGCGTCGTGGATGCCGACGACCTTGATCGGGTCCGCGCCGAGGGCGGCGTGGCGCATCACCAGCGGCGCCGCGAGGGCGGTGCCGAGCCCGGTCAGCGCGGCGCGTCTTGAGATCGTCATGGCTCGTCTCCGTGATCGGGAAGGGGATCTCAGAACTGGACGCCGCGGGTGAGCGCGCCGTCAACGACTAAGTTGGTCCCTGTGATGAAGCTCGCGGCCGGGCTGGCTAGGAACACCGTCGCACGGGCGATCTCCTCCGGCGTCGCCATGCGCCCGGTCGGATTGAGCGCCAGCGCTTCCGCGAAGAGCTTGGGGTTGCCGTGCTTGATCCGGTGCCAGACGCCGTCCTGAAAGTAGGTGTTGCCGGGCGAGACCGAGTTGGCGCGGATGTTCTTCGCGGCCAACTGAAAGGCCAGGCCCTGCGCGTAGTGGATCAGCGCTGCCTTGAACGCGCCGTAGGGGCCGGCGGCGAAATCTACCTCGCGCCCGGACACGCTGGAGATGACCACGACCGCGGCCGCGTCCGACTTCTCCAGGAACGGCATCGCCGCGTTCACGACGCCCACCGTGCCCATGATGTCGATGTCGAACCCGGCCCGCCAGGATGCCACATCGCCGCCGACCGCGAGCGCGCTCACGTTCGGCACGACGATGTCGAGGCCGCCCAGTTCTGCCGCGGCTTCCGGCACCCACTCCTGCACGGCGGCGCTGTCACCCACGTCGAGCGCGCGGCCGGTCGCCTTCACGCCCTTTGCGCGCAGTTCATGCACGGCGTGGGTCACCCCATGCTGGTTGCGGGCGCAGAGGGCAACGTTCGCGCCCTCCGCGGCGAACAGCTCGGCGATTGCCCGGCCGATCCCCTTCGTGCCGCCCGTGACGAGGACGTTGCGGCCAGTCAGCCCGAGATCCATACGTGCCTCCTCTCCCCTGTTGCTGCAAGCGCAACAGCTAGGCTGCACTTCGCCGCTAGGCCCGTCCAGCGTCATGGCGAGGTCTCGGCACCTTGTGGTCACGGACCGCATCGGTGCCCTCAACTTTACAAGCGCTGCGTCGCAAGTCTCGCGTTGCATCGCAAGTCTCGGTCGCAAGTCTCGTGCCAGCCCTGCCGCTGCCCGACCCTGGCCGACGCGAGCACCGTCACCATGTGCTCGCGGCGTGCTCGGGTTGATCGTCTCACACGCGATAGGCTAAGGCGGGATCATGCGAGGTTTCAACGAACTGGATGAGCGTGAGATCCTCGCGCTCGCGATCAGCAGCGAGGAGGAGGACGGCCGCATCTACGCCGACTTTGCCCACATGCTGCGCGGCGAATACCCGGACAGCGCGCAAGTCTTCGCCGAGATGGCGGAGGAGGAAAGCGAGCACCGGCGCCGGCTGATCGACGCCTTCGTGGGCCGTTTCGGCAACCATATCCCACTCGTCCGCCGCCAGGACGTGCGCGGCGCGCCGTCGCGGCGCCCGGCATGGCAGGTGCGCCCCCTGGGCATCGAGGCCGTCCGCCGGATGGCGCGGCAGATGGAGATGGACGCGGGCCGCTTCTATGCCCAGGCCGCGAGCCGCACCTCGGACGCGAGCATCCGCAAGCTGCTCGGCGATCTTGCCGCGGCCGAGATCGCGCACCAGAACGCCGCGAGCGCCATCGAGGAGCGCCACCTCTCCGGCGGCGCGCGCGAGGCCGAGGACGACACGGCCCGGCGCCGCTTCGTGCTGCAATACATCCAGCCTGGCCTGGTCGGCCTGATAGACGGCTCGGTCTCGACCCTCGCGCCGGTGTTCGCCGCCGCGTTCGCGACCCATAACACCTTCAACGCTTTCCTGGTCGGCCTCGCCGCCAGCATCGGCGCGGGCATCAGCATGGGCTTCGCGGAGGCGCTGGCCGACGACGGCAAGCTCTCGGGCCGCGGCAATCCGCTGCTCCGTGGCGTGGTCTGCGGCGTGATGACCACGATCGGCGGCATCGGCCACACGCTGCCCTACCTCATCCCGCACTTCTGGACCGCGACTGCCATCGCCTTCGCCGTGGTCGTCGTGGAGCTAGTCACGATCGCCTACGTGCAATGGCGCTACATGGACACGCCGATCGTCTCCTCCGTCGCCAAGGTGATGTTCGGCGGCGCGCTCGTGCTTGCGGCCGGCATCCTGATCGGGAACGCATAGAGCAGATCGCAGGAGGCTTGAGACAAGCGTCCTGCGTGAAGATGCTCGTCAAAACCGAAGCGGCAGCACCTCATCTGTCTCGCCGCCGCGCCGCGTCGAGCCGTAAGCGACTCGGCTCAGCCAGCGCTTCCTCGGCGCATACCGCCACGCATGCTGATGCAGCGATGAAGAAATCTGGACGTTGATGAATCGCGCCGCACTAGACTGACTTTTTCATCCGAGATCAGTCTATCTGTTGTGACAAAATTAGCTAATTTCTTTGTTGCACTGAACCATAACTTCAGTATACAGATCGCGTGAGCGTGACCCACTCTCACGCTCTTGTGTTAAGAGAGTTGCAGCGCTTGAGGCGCGGGACTGCTGCCGTCGGCGGCATTTCGTTCCGCTGGTCGTCGGAGGTTGCATCCGGTGTCGGGGCAAGTGCGTCTAGATGGTGCCAGCAGGGTCGGCGTCGAGCTGATCCAGCGTGCATTGCCAGCCCGTGCCGCGGCGCAGCCGCCGGGAGGCCGCGGACGCACCGCTTCCCGCCAGAGCGCCCGGTCGCGGCGCCTGCATTGGCTCGCCGTAAGCCTGACCGTAGGCGCGGCTGACGCGCTCGCCGTCTTTGCCTGCGGCATGGCGTCGTTCGGCATCGCGGCCGATACCGGCGCCGGCGCTGACTGGCTGACGTGCTTCGTGATCGCGGCGGCACCGTTCGTCGCCGTCGGATGTCTTCACGGGCGAGGACTTTATGCCCGGTCCGTCGTGGTCCACCAGCTTCCGCTGCTCGGCGTCGCGCTCGGCTGGCTGCAGGCGTTCGGCTTGCTGCTCGTGGCAGCCACGGCCGGCGTCGCGATCCGCCACTGGGGCCGCCACGACCTCGGCTTCGCCCATATCCCCAGCAGGCTCGGCCAGGCCTGGACGGTGGCGTTCCTCGTCTCAGGTCTCGTCGCCCTCGTCGGCGTCCGGGTCGGCTGGGCCGGCGTGCGGCGCGGCCTGCTGCGCGGCGATGTCGTGCACAACCGGGCCGTCGTCGTCGGGACAGGCGCGGTCGCGGACGCAATGGTCACGCGGCTGCGCGCCGACGGCAGGAGCGGGGTCGAGATCGTCGGCGTGCTCGATGGGGGCGCCGACGACGGCTGGTCCCTCGCCGGGCTGCCGCTGCTCGGGTCCGTCGAGGACCTTCCGGCGGTGGTCGAGCGTGAGCGGGTGGACACCGTGGTGATCGCGCTGTCATGGGTGGCAGCCACGCGGATAGACAAGGCGATCCGGGTTGCCTCGATGTGCCCGGTGGACATCCGGCTCGCTGTCGAGCCCGCCGCCGCGGATTTCCTGGAGCGCCCGCTCGCCCGCGTGGCGGGCGTGCCGCTGCTGAACGTGGACGATATCCCGATCTCAGGGCGGGCGGCCGTCCTCAAGCGGGCCGAGGACATCGTCCTCGCAGCGCTTGCGCTGCTCGCGACGGCCCCTGCCCTCTTGCTCATCGCGGTCGCGATCAAGCTCGACACGCCCGGCCCGGTCCTGTTCCAGCAGCCTCGGCGCGGCTTCGGCAACCGGGTGTTCGATGTCTATAAGTTCCGCTCGATGCACGCCGACATGGGCGACCTTGGGTCGGCGCGCCAGACCTCGAAGGGCGACCCGCGGGTGACGCGGGTCGGCGCGTTCCTGCGGACGCACAGCTTCGACGAGCTGCCGCAGTTCATCAACGTCCTGCTCGGTCAGATGTCCATCGTCGGGCCGCGCCCGCACGCGCTCCGCACCACGGCAGGCGGCGTCATGCTGGAGGAAGCGCTGCAAACCTACGTCGCGCGCCACCGCGTCAAGCCGGGGATCACGGGCTGGGCACAGGTGAACGGCTGGCGCGGCGAGCTCGACACCGAGGAGAAGCTCACCCGCCGCGTCGAGTGCGACCTCTGGTATATCAAGAACTGGTCGCTGCTCCTGGATTTCAAAATACTGGCGAAGACAGTGCTGTGCGTCGTCTTCGACACGCACGCCTATTGACCTGCCCTCGCGCCATCCTGAACGGATTTCCACGGCCATGAGCCTCTCCGCGATCACCGCCCTGCTTGCCCCGGATTCCGAGGTCGTGTCGTCGCGGTGCCCCGACCTCGATGACGCGCCCAGCGAGGTCCGGCTCGCTGGCGACCAGGGCCTCGCCGGCGATCTGCCGCCGGAGTTCGAGCGCCTCTTCTACGCCGTGGAGGCGCTGCGCGCCGGGGATCGGCCGATCGTGCTGCAGTTCGCCGGCGTCGCGGGCGCGGAAGGCGCGACGATGGTGGCGTCCGGGTTCGCGCGGGCCGCGGCGGCCGGGCACGCACGCCCCATCCTGTTCCTCGACTGCCATCTCGACCGCGCTCCCGGCACCGCGTTGAGGTCGAGCCCAGGGTTGATCGAGGCGCATCGCCAAGGTCGCGCGCTCGCCGCCTCCGTCGCCGCCGTGGAAGGCTCGCCCAACCTGCGCTGGGGGCGGCTCGCGGAAGGGGATGTCGGCGTTGCCGGCCGGGGTGCCGCGGAGATCCGCGCGCTGATGGATCTGGCGCGGCAGAACCACCCCATCGTCGTGCTCGACTTGCCCGGCGTCGGCGCCTCGCCCGTCTCGGCCGCACTGTCGCGCTTCTGCGACGGGACGGTGCTCGTCGTTCAGGCCGGGACGACGGGTGCCGCCGCGGTCCGCGCCGCGAAGGCCCAGGTCGAGCGGTTCGGCGGGCAGGTCGTCGGCTCCGTGCTGAACCGCCATCGCCAGGCCGCACCGCGCTGGCTCGCACACTTCGCCTGAGCATCGCCGGCCCGATGCACCGCCAGATCCTCAGCTACGGCCCAGCGAGCGCGTTGCCTGCACTCGTCTCGGTCGCGGCGATCTACGCCTTCACGCGGCTGCTCTCGCCGGCCGAGTTCGGGGACTACACGTTCGCGTTCAGTATCGTGGCGGTCGTGCAGGCGCTGTTCTACGCGCTGTCGGTCGCTGTGGCACGGCTCTACCCGGTCGCGGAGCGGACGGGGGAGATCGCCGCGTTTCGCAAGACGGTGTACGCCTTGTTCTTCGGCCTCGCTGCCGCGGTGAGCGCGTGCGCGCTCGCGCAGCACTTCGTTCTGTTCGCCAGCAACGGGTTCAGCGGCCTGCTCTGGGTGGCGCTGCCGGTCCTGGTCCTGCGCAGCGCCGTGATCGTCAACCAGAGCGTCAACCGCATGGCCGGCCGCGCCGCGCACTATACTCTGATGGAGGGTGTCAACGCGGGTCTCGGCTTCGTCGCCGGGCTGGCGCTCGTGCGCTTCGTGGCGCCCACGGCGGCAAGCGTGCTGGGCGGACTCGCCATCGGGGCCGGCGCCTGCGCGCTGCTCGACGCCCGGCTGCTGGCGTCCCCGTTCGGCGCCGGGCGGTTCGACCGGAAGCTTGCCGCCGATCTCGCGCGGTTCTCCCTGCCGCTGGTCGCCACATCCGTCACGAGCGGCCTGATGCTGCAGGCCGACCGGCTCGTCGTGGGCGGCCTCGGCGGCGCCGAGATGCTCGGCGTCTACGCGGCCGCGGTCAGCCTCGTCGAGCGCCCGACGACGCTGCTCTGCATGGTGATCGCGACGGCGACCTACCCGCTTGCAATCCGGATGCTGGAGAGCGAGGGCGCGGAGGCGGCGCGACGCCAGGCGAGCCGGAACGGGATGGCGCTCGTGGCCCTCACGCTGCCAGCCTGCATCGGGCTGGCGATGGGGAGCCGCCACGTGGCGGCCGTGCTCGTCGGCCCAGTGTTCCGCGACGGGGTCGCGGCGGTGCTGCCGCTGCTCTGTGTGACGGCGTTCCTGCGCGGCGTCTCCGTGCACTTCCTCGACCACGCGTTCCAGCTCGCGCGGCGCCCGGATATGATGCTGCGCATCTACGTTCCCGCCTCTGTCGCGAACGTTGGGTGCAGCGCCGCCCTGGTCCCGTTCCTTGGCTTCTACGGTGCGGCGCTGTCGGCTCTCGCGTGCCAACTCCTGGTGATCGCCGGCCAGGTCGTTCTCGGCGGAAAGCTCTTTCCCTTGCGCCTGCCTCGGATCGAGGTCGCGAAGATCGGCGTCGCAGTGGCCGTCATGGCGGCGGCCATCGATCTCGCGCGCCCACCGGTGTCATGGGCAGGACTCGCGGAGCTGATCCTGGTCGGCGTCGGCGCTTACGGGGTCGCCCTCTTCGCCTGCGACGGCCTCGGCCTGCGCTCGCGGGCGTGGAGTGCCCTGCGCCCGATGCTGCGCCAGCCCTCGATCTACGTCGTGGCACCAGGAGGGCGAACGGCGACCGGCGGCATGTGCCGCATGGTGGATTACATGATGGCGGAGTGGAAGGCGACGGGACGGGAACCCGCGCTTACGCTCGTGGACAGCACCGGCCCCCACGTAAAGTGGCGCCAGCCCTTCTACTTCACGGCGGCACTCATACGGGTGCTCGCCGCTGGCCTGGGCGGCCGCGTCGCGCTGCTCCACATTCACGCGGCGGAACGGGGCAGCGTCCTGCGCAAGGCGGCGTTCATCTACCTCGCGGGCGCCCTCGGCGTGCCGTGCGTCGTTCACATGCACGGTGCCGAGTTCGAGACGTTCTACGGCACAGCACCCCTGGTCATACGCCGGGCGGTGACGCACGCCTTCCGGCGGGCGCAGCGGTTCGTGGTGCTGGGCAGCGCGTGGGAGCGATACTTCGCCGAGACGGTCGGGATCGAGCGGGGGCGGATCGTCGTTGTGCGCAACGCGGTGCCGGACCCTGCGCCTGTCCCCGAGCGCCCAGCAAGGCACACATGCCGGCTCGTCTTCATGGGCGCGCTCGTCGAGCGGAAGGGGCTGGGCGAGCTGATCGAGGCACTGGCCGACCCGTGGATGGCCGGGCTGTCCTGGCACCTGGACGTGGCCGGCAACGGCGACCCGGCGCCGTGGCGCCAGCGCGCCTCGGATCTCGGCATCGTGTCCCGGATCACGTTCCACGGCTGGCTGGACGGCGCCGGCGCCCAGCGCCTGTTCGCCGTATCGGACGCGCTGGTCCTGCCCTCGCGGGCCGAGGGACTGCCCATGGTCGTCATAGAGGCGATGGCGCACGGGCTTGCCGTCATTTGCACCCGTGTGGGCACAGTCGAGGACGCGGTCACAGACGGCGTGAACGGCTTGCTCGTGCCGCCGCGCGACGTGGAGGCGCTCGCCGACGCGCTCGCCCGCGTCATCGGCGACGCCGATCTGCGCCGGCGGCTCGGCCGCGCCGGGCGGGAGCGGTTCGTCGCCGAGTTCGGCATCGCCCGGCTGAACGATCACCTGGCGCGCGTCTTCACCGACGCGCTGCGCGAGGCACGGCCGGCCGCGGAGCTGCCGGGCTTGGCTGAGGAGGCTTGAGACGATGCACGTGCGGGCGCGGCCACCCCGTCCCATAAGCATTGCCATCTACATGCACGACCGCGCGGGCGGCGGCGTCGAGCGGATGAAGATGGACCTCATCCGCAACTTCCAGCGCCAGGGCGCTGCGGTGACGCTGCTCCTGCACTCGGGAGCGGGCGACCTGGGCGGGCTTCTCCCGGACGGCCTGCGCGTCGTCGCGTTCGGCACGCGCCGCACGATCGCTGACGTGGTGCCGCTCGCCCGCTTCCTGCACCGCGAGCGGCCGGACATCCTGCTGTCCAGCCTGGACCACAACAACGTCATCGCGCTGCTCGCGAAAGCGGTCGCGCTGTCGCGGAGCAAGGTGGTCATCTGCCAGCACAACGCGCTGTCGAGCGAGGCGGGCGGGGCGGCGGCCTGGAAATACCGCGTCATCCCGTTTCTCTATCGCTGGCTCGCGCCGCTCGCGGACGGGCTGGTGACGGTGTCGCGCGGCGTGGCGGACGACCTCGCCCAGGTGTGCGGGATCGCGCGCGGACGGATCTCCGTCGTCCACAACCCGGTTATCGGCGAGGATTTCGCGCGCAAGCTGGACGGGCAAGCCGACCATCCGTGGTTCGGCGACGGCGGGCCGCGGCCGTTCGTCTCGGCCGGGCGGCTCGTCGAGCAGAAGGACCACGAGACCTTGCTGCGCGCCTTCGCGCTCTACCTGCGGCGCGAGCACGGGCGACTCGTCGTCCTAGGCGCGGGGCCGCGGTGGGCGGCGCTGGAGGCGCTCGCGGCCGATCTCGGCATCGCCGGGCACGTCTGGTTCGCGGGATTCCAGGAGAACCCGATCCCGTTCGTGCGCGAGGCCGCCGCCTTCGTGCTGTCCTCGCGCTACGAAGGGTTCGGCAACGTGCTGGTCGAGGCGCTGGGCTGCGGGACGCCCGTGATCTCGACCGATTGCCCCTACGGCCCGGCGGAGATCCTGGCCGATGGGAGCTATGGGCGGCTGGTGCCGCCAGGCGATGCGGCGGCGCTGGCGGACGCGCTCGATCCCGGCCTGAACCGCATCTGGCCCGCCGAGGCGCTGAAGGCCAGGGCTGCCGAATATACGGGTGCCCGCAGCGCCGACGCCTACCGCATCCTGTTCGACCGCATTCTAGAGGGGAGCAGGTGCGATGCCCGGTCGTGAGGTGCTCCCGAGAGCCGAGACGCGGGTGTTCGGCTTCGCGGTGACGATGGCCGATGCGGCCGGCATCGCGCGCACGGTCGCGACCGAGCGCCGGGATGCGGCTGCCGGGGTGGGCCTCGTGGTGACGCCGAACCTCGACCACGTCGTGCAGCTTCGGCGCGACGCGGGCCTCGCGCGCGCCTACCGCCGGGCCGAGATCGTTGCGTGCGACGGGTTCCCGGTGCGGTATTACTCGCGCTTTCGGGGCATCGAGGCCGGTGCCGCGACGGGCTGCGACATCGCGGCCGCGCTCATGCGGACGGACGGGTTCGAGCCGTGGCAGCGCCTGTTCTTCGTCGTGGACAGCGCCGCGACGGCGGCGGGCGTTCGCGACTGGGCGGCGCGCAAGGGGATCGCGGAGCGGGTCGCGACGTGCGTGCCGTCGCCAGGGTTTCAGGGCGACGCCGAGTTCTGCGCCATCCTCGCGACGCGGATCAGGTCGTTCGGCACGACCGTTCTGGTGATGGGGGTGGGCGCGCCGCGGAGCGAGGTGTTCGTGGACACCCATCGCGACGCGCTGCCGCCGTGCTGGGCGCTGTGCGTCGGGCAGGCGGTTAGGATCGAGGTCGGGCTGGTGCGGCGCGCGCCGCGGATCGTGCGCAGGCTGCACAGCGAGTGGGCCTGGCGCATCGCGCAGGAGCCGCGCCGGCTCCTGCGGCGATACCTGGTGGGATCGGCGGTGTTCCTCCTCGCCGTCACCGAGGACCTGTCCGATGCCCGCCTGCGCCGCCTCGCGTGGCGCCGGGTCGAGGAAGGGCGCGCGTGACGGAGGGCCGTGCCCTGGCGGTCGCGGCGGCGCCGGGTCGGGCCGGGGCGGTCGGGACGGAGGACGGGCGGCTGTCGCGCGCCTGCTTCTGGCTCGTCGCCGCGGCGGTGCTCGTCCGCATGGCCGTATCGACCAACCTCCTCTTCCTGCTGCACCTCGACTACGCGGCGCCCGGCGGGAACCCCGTCGTTAAGATACATCCCGGCACCTACCTCGCCGTCCTCGCGTTCGCGCTGATGCTGCTGGGATCGGGGGAGCCGCTGCGCCGCCTGGGGCAGCATTGCGCGGCGTTCCCGAGCCATCTCGCCTTCGTGGGCATGATGCTGCTCTGCATCGTCCACCTGCTCGTCAACGTCGGGATGAGCGGGGTCGCGGTGTTCGTGGACAGCTATCTCTGCGCGGGGCTGGTCGCCGCGGTGCTGGTCTATGCCAGCCCGGCGCAGCGCCGGGCGCTGGCCTGGCTCATCGTCGCCCTGATCGCGCTCGACGCTCTAGTCGCGGTCGGCGAGACGCTGCTGCAGGTGCACCTGATCCCGCTCGCGCTGGACGGCGTGTCCATCATGGACAAGCCCGGCGATTTCCGCGGCTACGCGCTCTACGACCATCCCCTGACCGCCGCGATGATTACCCAGATGGGGCTGTTCCTCGTGCTCGGGATGCGGCTCGGCCGGATGGCGACGGCAGCCCTGCTGCTCGTCTTCCTGGTGGGCCTCATCGCGTTCGGGGGTCGGACGGCGATCGCGGTGGGCGGCGGTAGCCTCGCGCTGCTCGGCGGCGCTTGGCTGCTGCGCGAGGCGGCGGCGCGCCGGCTCGACGCGAGGATGGCCGCTCTCTCGGCGGCGGCGGCCGCCGTCATACCGCTCGCGCTCTGGGCGGTGCTGACGCAGACACCCGTCGGCGTCCGGCTCGCGGGCAAGCTCTACTTCGACGAGAGCGCGGAGGCGCGGAACGTGCAGTGGCACGTGCTCGCCATCATGGACCCCAAGAACTTGGTGCTCGGCACGCCGATAGACCTCGTGGACGAGCTCTGCCACCAGCTCGGCCTCAACGTGCCGTTCAGCGACATAGAGAATTTCTGGCTCGCCACGTTCGTGACGCTCGGGATCATCGGCTTCTTCTACTTCCTCCTGGGTTTCCTGCCGTTCCTGCTGCACCTGTGGCGGGTCGCTCCGTTCCAGGGGCGAGTCCTGCTCGCGACCGGGCTGCTGGTGGCGAGCACGAGCAACTCGCTCGCGCGCAAGAGCAACATCCTCGTGGCGCTGACGGCGGCGGTGCTGGCGAGCACGGGGTTCGCCCGTGGCCGGGCGGGACGAGCCAGGACCGCTAGCCCGCCCGGCACGGCAGCCCCCGGCTGGCGCGCCCTGGCGGTCGCCCGCCCGATCGGAGTGCATAACGGCCATGGCTGAGAACATGATGTTGCATGGAATGCAGGCCAGCGACGGCGACACGCCATTCCGCGGCCTCCTGATCGCGGCCTTCGCCTACAAGCGCCGGATGCTCGTCACGGCGCTCGCCGTGCTCGGCCTCGCGCTCGCGCTCGCGGCGGTGATGGAGAGCAAGTATGCCGCGCACGCGTCGCTGCTCGCGCTGATGGGGACCGAATACACCTACCGTCCGCTGGCGGGGCAGCCAGCGACCTCCAACGGCGCCCTCGAACGCGAGGAGGTGCTGCGGACGGAGATCGAGATCCTGGAGAGCGACGACCTGCACCGGGCGCTGATCCGCAGGATCGGCTTGCGGCGGCTGTATCCGGACTACCTTGAGCCGCCCGGCCTCGTGGCGTCGGCGATCAAGCTCGTCCTCGGCCTGTCGTCGCGCCTCGCCGATGCCGTGACGGGCGAAGCGCGCGAGAAGGCGTCGCTCGATCCGGTCGAGCTCGCGCTGATCGAGTTCGACGCGAGCTTCTCCGCCGTCGCGGTGAAGTCGGGCAACTCGATCGAGCTGAATTTTACGCACGCGGACCCTGGCCTCGCGGCCGAGGCGCTCAACACTCTCACCGCTCTCTACCTGGACATGCGCAAGACCGTGTTCAGCGACCAGCAATCCGCGCTCGTCGAGGCGCAGGTGGGCAAGCTCCGGGACGCGCTCACCGCCGCGGACGCGCGGCTCGCCGAGTTCCGGATGGCGCGCGGCGCCAGCGCGTTCCAGACCCGCCGCGACATCGTCCTCCACGCGCAGGGCGACGGCGAGAAGGAGCAGCAGGACGCGGTGAGCGCGGTCGGCCAGGGCGAGGCGAGAGTCGCGGCCTTGCAGGGGCAGCTCGCGCACCTGGCCCCCGACATCCAGTCGGGAGAGGACACCGACATGGACCAGCGCCTCTCGCCGCTGCGGTCCTCGCTCGACACGCTGCACGCGAAGGAGGCGGAGCTGCGCACGAGCTACCGCACGGACAGCGCGCCGGTGCAGGCGGTCCGCGAGCAGATCGCCGCGCGCGAGGCGGAGCTGGCGGTCAAGGGCCGCGACCGCGCGCCGTCGGGCTTCCATCGCGCGCGGAACCCGCTGCACGAGTTCGTCGAGGGCGACCTGCTGCGGGCGCGAGCGGATCTCGACGCCGCCAGGATGCGGCACGCGCACGCGCAGGCCGCGCTGCAGGATCTCGACGCGCAGCTGCGGACGCTGAACGAGCAGGAGCGGCAGCTCGATCAGCTCGACCGCCAGCGCGGCATCGCCGAGGACGCCTACCGCGCCGCAGCCAAGGTACTGGAGGAGCGGCGGATCACCGACGATCTGGAGACGCGCAAGCAGGCGAGCATGAGGATCGTGCAGCCGGCGACGGTGCCGATCAAGGCGAAACCCACCCGCAAGCTCGTCGTGCTCGCTGGCTTCGTGCTCGCGCTCTTCTCGGCGGCGTTCGCGGCGATCCTGTCGAACTTGGCGCGCGAGTTTTATCTCACGCCGGACGAGCTGGAGCGCGATCTTGGGGTGGCCGTCCTCGCCGCCGTCCCGGAGCGGGAGCCTGATGTTGTGCGGGCGCTCACGCTGCGAACGGTCCATGCTTGACGTCCCCACAGGAGGGTATGTTCCGTCGCTCGACGGCCTGCGGGCAGCGTCCATCCTGCTCGTCGTCGTCGCGCATCTGGGACTCGACGGGGTCGTGCCCGGCGGCTTCGGGGTGACGCTGTTCTTCTTCATCAGCGGCTACCTGCTCACTGGGCAGATGACGGCCGAGTTCGCGCGGACGGGCCGGATCGGCTTCGCAAGATTCTATCTCCGGCGCGCGCTGCGGCTGATGCCGGCCGCGCTCGCCTTCATCGTGGTCGCTGGCGGCGCCTTCGCGGCGGCGGGCGGCCGGGTGACCGTGCCGGGCTGGATCGCCGCCGTGTTCTACGGCGCGAACTACTACGACCTCTACGCTACCTACGACACGACCATCCCGCCCGTGCGGCACCCGTTCATCATCCTGTGGTCGCTCGCCGTCGAGGAGCATTTCTACATGGCGTGGCCGCTGGCGCTGGCCTTCCTCCTGCGCCGTCGGCACCGCGCACTCGCCGCTCTCCTCGCCCTGTGCGCGCTAGAGGTCGCCTGGCGCGCGGCCCTGTTTCACGCCTGCTTCGGGCTGCATCCCGGCGCGATCTGCGGCCTGCGGCACGGTTATCGGCTCTACAAGGCGACCGACACGCGGCTCGACTCGATCGCCTGGGGCGCCATCGTGGCGCTGCTCGCTGCCGATCCGGCCTTCCGCTGGTTCCGCGGCGCAGTCAGCTCCCGCGCAGTCCAGGCGCTCGCGGGACTTCTGCTGCTCGCGACGTTCCTCGTGCACGGCGAACAGTTCCGAGAAGTCGAACGCTACGCGATCCAGGGCTTGGCCCTCGCTGTGCTCGTCCCGGCGCTGATCTGGGCGGACAGCCCGGCGCGCCGCCTGTTCGAGGCGGCCCCGCTCGTGTTCGTGGGGCGGATCAGCTACGCGCTCTACCTTTGGCACTGGGCCGCCCTCGGCGCCGCCGACTACGCCGTGCCCGGCGGCGGTGCCCGATGGGCGGCGATGGCGGCCGGTCTGACAGTCGCCCTCTCGCTCGCGTGCTGGCACCTGATCGAGCGCCCGATGCTACGGCTGCGGCGGCGCGCAGGGTCGCAGGTTCCGTTGCGCCAGGGGGCGGTGCCTCCCGCGCCATCCGAAGCTGCCCTGGGCGACATTGCCTTGGGCGCGGCCAGCGCTCCGGGCGGAGGCTGAGCCAGCCGTGAGCGATGGCATACGCGTCCTGCGGCGCGCCGGGCTGCTCATGGCCGGGTCGGTCGGAAGCCAAGGGATCGCACTCGCGCTCGCACCGCTCCTGACCCGGCTCTACGGCCCGGCGGAATTCGGCGTGCTTGGGGTGTTCACCGCCGTCGCGAGCCTCGCGGCATCAGTCGCGTCGCTCGGGCTGGATGCCGCCATCGTCGTCGAGCGCGACCCGGAGCAGGCGCGGTTCGCCTACGGCCTCTCGCTCGTCCTGGCCGCCGCGGCCGCGCTCTTGGCCGCAGCGGTCGCCGTCGTCGCGTTCATGTCCGGCTGGACGGGTAATCTGCCGACACCCGCGCTGGCGATGGTGCCTCTGTCAGTGCTGGCGCTCGGCTGGGGCCAGGTGATGGTGGGCCGCGCGCTCGCACTCGAACGTGCCTTCGCCGTGGCCGCCGGACGGTTCATGCGCGCCGCGGGCGTCGGTGCCGCGCAAGTGGCGCTCGCCGCAATCTCAGCATCAGGGACGGCGCTCGTCGCCGGGGCAGTCCTTGGGCAAGTGGCGGCGGCTGCGGCGGTCGCGTTCCTGCTGCGGCGGACGCCGGGACCGCGCGCCGGCGCCGCGGGCTTCCGCGCCGTCGTGCGTCGGCATGGGACCCTGCTCGGGTGGTCCGCGCCGCAGATGCTCCTGAACAACCTCGGAGTCAGCGCCACACCCATGATACTCGCGTCCTATTTCCCAGACCCGGTGATTGGCAATTTCGCGCTGGCGAACCGGGTCGTGCAGGTTCCCGCCGTCACGCTCGGGGAGGCGATGCGGCAGTCGCTCCTCAAGTCGGCGAGCGACGTGGCAGGCGACGCGGCGGCGCTGTCACGCTTGCTCGCACGCTCGACCATCGCACTCGGCGCGGTGCTGGCCGCCGCCGCCGCGATGGGCTGGTATGGGGCGCCCGCCCTCTTCGCCGTCGTCTTCGGCGAGCGCTGGCGCGTGGCGGGGACCTACGCCGCGTGGCTGCTGATCGGGCAGGCGGCAGGGATCGCGAACATACCTGCCGTGACGGCGGTGACGGTGTGCGGCCTGCAGCGGCCGTTCTTCCTGTTCCAGCTCGTGAACCTCCCGGTGCGCCTCGGCGCGCTCGCCTGGGGAGCGGCGGCCGGCGACGCGGCGCTCGCCCTCGCCTCCTACGCCCTCGCCTCCGTCGCGACGAGCGCGGCCGTCACAGCGTGGGTGGGGGCGTGGCTCAGGCGACGGCGCGTCGAGGGGGAAAGGGTGCTGGCATGAGCGGCGGCGAACCCATGTTCTTCACCGTCGTCGTCCCGGTCTTCAATCGCGAGGCCGAGATCCTCCGCTGCATCGGAAGCGTGCTCGCGCAGCGCTTCCCCAATTTCGAGCTCGTGCTCGTGGACGACGGCTCGACCGACGCCTCGCTCGCGCGGATGCGCGCGTTCAGCGATCCACGGGTTCGCGTCCTAGCGCACGAGCGCAACCGAGGCGTTTGCCCGGCGCGGAATACGGGGATCGGGGCGGCGCGGGGACGCTGGGTCGTCCTCCTCGACAGCGACGACGAGCTGGCTTCCAACGAGGCGCTGGGGCGGATGCACGCGCTGGCGTCGGCGGCGCCCGACAGCATCGCGGCGCTCTGGTTCCGCTGCCGATTTCGACGACGGCCGCCTCAGCCCGGACCCGATGCCGTCCATGGCGGAGTGGGATTACCGCGGCTACATCCGCTTCCTGGAAGCGACGTTCGGCCGTCCGCGCGACATGATCCGCTGCGTGCGCCGGGCCTGCTTCGAGTATGTCCGCTACCCGGACAGCCGGATGCTGGAGGACAAGTTCCACCTCGACTTCGCCCGGCGCTTCCGGTCGCGCGCCTACCCCGACGTGCTCAGGCTGTATCACCAGGACGCGGCGAACCAGCTCGTCGCGCAGGTGGGCAAGCTGGACGCCGTGCGCGACGCCGCGTTCCTGCGCGACCGCGCGGACGGGATGCGCGGTCTCCTGCGCGAGCACGGGACGGCCGTCCGCGCGCTGGCGCCGCGCGTCCATCGGGACTACCTGGCGCGGGCGTGCGCGCAGTCCTTGCTGGCCAGGCAGCAGGCCAGCGCCGTGGCGAGCGCGCTGCGCATGACGGCAGCGGCTCCGACGGGCGCGAGGTCATGGGCCATGCTGGCGGCGGCGCTCGCGGGGCCTGCCGTGGCCCGGACGCTGCATCGCGGGCGGCTGCGCTTGGGCGCTTAGCGGCCGGCGGGGACGACGGCGGTGCCACCGGTGGGTTCGTTGAGGACGTAGGAGAAGCCCCAGCTGACCGGGACGAACTGCTGCACGAACTCGTTCCAGTAGAGCCCGGCCTGAGCGATGCCGGAGCGCGGCACATAGACCACGTCGTAAGGAGCGAGGCGGATGTCGGCGCGCGGGTCGCGCCCGGTGATCACGTCGTCGTAGCGGGTGGCGAGCTCCATCGGCTTGTCGCCCGGCCCGCGCCGGATAACGAAGACGCGGCTCGCACTGGCGCTGTTCTTGAGGCCGCCGGCGCGCGCGATGGCCTGGGACAGGGTCAGGCTCGGACCGACGGTCGAATACTCGCCTGGCGTCGCGACCTCGCCGGACACGTAAATCCGCGTCGGGCTGAACGACTTGACGATGACGTTGAGGCGCGGGTTCATCAGCTGCGACTTGTAGCTTCGGCGCAGATCGGCATCGATCTCAGGAATGGTTCGCCCGGCTGCCTGCACGTCCTCGGCAACGGCGGTCGAAATCTTGCCGTCGGGCCGGACGGCCACTTCCTCGTTCAGTTCGGGGTTGAGCAGGAAGCGTATAGTGAGCTCATCGCCGACCTGCACCCGGTAGGGCGTTGCCTGCGGCGTTAAGGTCAAGGCTGCGTCGGATGCCTCCGATACCGGCGGCAGCGGCACCGTCGTGCTGCACGCTGCCGCCGCGAGCACGGCTGCCATCGCCACTGGACGCGTCACGCGGCGGACGGACAGACAAGGGGCCAACGACAGGGAAAAGCGCATCAGCGTGGCCCAGTTCCCCTGGATAGACGCGATCATCCGCAGCGGAAGCACTATCACGCCAGCGTGCGTAGGTGCAAATTGTATGGGCAAATATGGAGCGAGGCGCGCGCCGCTTATTTGTTTGCTCGGGTCTCCACGAGCGATTGATAGAGGCCGAGCGTCGTACGCGCGATCGCGTTCCAACTGAACTGCTCGACGACGCGGCGGCGGCCGTTCTTGCCGAAGCGCTCGCGCGTGTCGGGGTCGCGGGCGAGCTGGTTGATGGCGCCGGCCAGCCGCGCCGAGAACGCCGCTGGGTCGGCAGGGTCGAAGGTGCCCTGCTTGAGGTCCGCGTCCACGAGGAGGCCAGTCTCGCCCGGCACGACGACCTCCGGGATGCCGCCCACGGCGGAGGCAACGACCGCGGTCTCGCAGGCCATCGCCTCCAGGTTGATGATGCCGAACGGCTCGTAGACCGAGGGGCAGCAGAACACGGCGGCGTGCGAGTAGAGCTGGATCACGTCCGGCCGCGAGATCATCTCGCGGATCCAGATGACGCCGGGCCGGCTCGCCGCAACTTTGGCTACGCCCGCCTCCATCTCCTGCCCGATCTCGGGCGTATCCGGGGCGCCGGCGCAGAGCACGATCTGCAGCGCCGGGTCGATGTCGGGGATGGCGTTGACGAGGTGCATGATCCCCTTCTGCCGGGTGATTCGGCCGACGAAGAGGAGGAAGGGGCGGGCCGGGTCTATGCCGTAGCGGAGCAGCGCGTCCTTGGAAGCGACGGGGCGGTATTCGTCAGGGTCCAGGCCGTTGTGAATCACGTGGACGCGGCTGGGCTCGATGTTGAACAGGCGCAGCACGTCCTCGCGCGTCTCGCGCGAGACGGCGATGACCGCGTCGGCGCGCTCGATGGCAGTGCGTTCCATCCAGGCGCTCAGATGGTAGGCGTTGCCGAGCTGCTCGACCTTCCAGGGGCGGAGCGGCTCCAGCGAGTGAATGGTGAGAACGTAGGGAACGCCCCAGAGCTGGCCCGCGAGCAGGCCGCCCATGTCGGTATACCAGGTGTGGCAGTGGACCAGGTCGGCGTCGAGCCGGTCCTTGGCCATCACGAGCGACCGGGCGAAGGCGTCCACGGCGCCGACGAAGCGCGGATCGGTGTCGCGCTTGGTCTCGTCCCATTGCGGGTAGCCGCGCACGGTCAGGTTGCCCGCGACCGAGTGCTGGTCACCGAAGCACCGCACCTCGACCTTGATCAGCTTGGCGAGCGCCTGGCTCAAGTATTCGACGTGCACGCCGGCCCCGCCATACACGTAGGGCGGGTATTCCTTGCTGAAGAGCGCGACCTTGCGCAGCTCAGACATGGTCCGTCACGCCTGCAACTGCTCGATCATGGGCCGAGTGATGAGGCAGATGCCCTTCTCGGTGAGGCGGAAGCGCGCCGCGTCGTGCTCGGGATCCTCGCCGACGACCATGCCCGGAGGGATGCGCACGCCGCGGTCCACGACCACGTTGCGCAGCCGCGCGCCGCGGCCGATGTCGGCGTAAGGCAGCACGACCGCGCCGTCGAGGCTCGCGTAGGAGTGGGTGTGCACGCCGGTGAACAGCAGCGACTGCCGCACGCGCGCACCGGAGACGATGCAGCCGCCCGAGACCAGGGAGTTGACGGCCTCGCCGCGGCGCCCGTTCTCGTCGTGTACGAACTTGGCCGGCGGCGTGATCTCGCCGTAGGTCCAGATCGGCCAGTCGCGGTCGTAGAGGTCGAGCTCGGGCACGACCGCAGTGAGGTCTATGTTGGCCTCCCAGTAGGCGTCCACGGTGCCGACGTCGCGCCAGTAGGCCTTGGACTCGGCGCGGGACCGCACGCAGGAGCGGCCGAAGCGATGGGCCACCGCCTTCCCGCGCGCGACGAGGTAGGGGATGATGTCCTTGCCGAAATCGTGGCTGGAATTGGGATCTGCTGCATCGCGCCGGAGCTGGTCGAACAGGAACCCGGTCTCGAAGACGTAGATGCCCATGCTGGCCAGCGCCTCATCCGGCGCGCCGGGGATGCCGGGCGGATCGGCGGGCTTCTCCAGGAATGAGACGATACGGTCCTTCTCGTCCACGTGCATGACGCCGAACGCCGTCGCCTCCGTGCGTGGCACCTCGATGCAGCCGACGGTCACGTCCGCGCCCTGCTCGACGTGCTGCTGCAGCATCGGCTCGTAGTCCATCTTATAGATGTGATCGCCGGCCAGCACGACGATGTAGCGGGTCTCGTAGTCATCGATGATGTCGATGTTCTGATACACGGCGTCCGCGGTGCCAGCATACCACTGCGTCTCGGACACGCGCTGGCTGGCCGGCAGGATGTCGAAGCTCTCGTTGCGCTCAGGACGAAAGAAGTTCCAGCCCCGCTGCAGGTGCCGGATCAGGCTGTGCGCCTTGTATTGGGTCGCGACCCCGATGCGTCTTATGCCGGAGTTGAGCGCGTTGGACAGAACGAAGTCGATGATTCGAGACTTGCCGCCGAAATAGACGGCGGGCTTGGCGCGGTTGTCGGTCAGCTCCATCAGGCGGCTGCCGCGGCCGCCCGCCAGCACGTAGGCCATCGCCGTGCGCGCGAGCGGGGCGCCAATGTCGGGCGGCAAGATCATAATGCGCTCCTCCCCGGCCTAAGCTGCGCAGGATAGTAAAGGTGCTCCCTGCTTACGCCGTGGGCAAGGGGACGCGCCAGATGTCTTCCGCATACTCCGAGATGGCGCGGTCGGAGGAGAACCAGGCGACGCCGGCCGTGTTGAGGATGCTGGCGCGCCACCAGCTGGCCTGATCCTGCCAGCGCGCGTCCACGTCGGCCTGCCGGTCGCAGTAGCTCGCGAAGTCGGCGGCCACCATGAACCTGTCATGCTCGACGAGTGCGTCGATCATGGCCCGGTAGCGGTCCGGCTCGCCCGGCGAGAACACGCCCGAGCGGATCGCCTGCAACGCCTGCTCGAGCGCCGGGCAGTCGGCGACCAGCGCGTGCGCAGCGAAGCCTTCCTTCCTGCGCCGGGCCTCCACCTGGTCCGCGGTCAGCCCGAAGATGAACATGTTGGCCGCGCCCACGAAGTCGCGGATCTCGACGTTGGCGCCGTCGAGCGTGCCGATGGTGAGCGCGCCGTTCAGCGCCATCTTCATGTTGCCGGTTCCCGACGCTTCCATGCCGGCGGTCGAGATCTGCTCGGACAAGTCGGCCGCCGGGATGATCAGCTCGGCGAGGCTCACGTTGTAGTTCGGCAGGAACACGAGCTTGAGCCGGTCGGCGACGGCGGGGTCGCTGTTGATCACCTGGGCCACGTCGTAGGCGAGCCGGATCACCTGCTTGGCCATGCGGTAGCCGGGCGCCGCCTTGCCGGCGAGGATCTTGACCCGCGGCACCCAATCGCCCGTCGGCCGCGCCCGGAGCGTGTCATAGGCGGCGACGGCCTGCAGGATGTTGAGGATCTGCCGCTTGTATTCGTGGATGCGCTTCACCTGAACGTCGAACAGCGCCCGCGGGTCCACGGTGACGCCGGCCCGCTCGGCGATGACGCGGGCGAGCATCTCCTTGCGACGGCCGCGCTGGGCGGCGAAGGCGACCTGAAACCCGGCATCCTCGGCATGGGCCGCGAGCTCGCGCAGAGCGCCGGGATCGGTGAGGACACGCTCGCCGAGCGTGTCGGCGAGAAGGCGCGTGAGACCAGGGTTGGCGCGGTGCAGCCAGCGGCGGAAGGTGATTCCGTTGGTCTTGTTGCTGATCCGCCCGCTCGCGACCGTATCGAGATCGTGGAACACCGTGCGCCGCACCAGGTCGGTGTGCAGCGCCGAGACGCCGTTGATGGCGTGGGAGCCGAGGAACGCGAGGTGGCCCATGCGCACCCGGCGCCCATGCCGCTCATCGATGAGCGAGACCGCCGCGAGCAGCGCGTCATCGGCGCCGCGGCCGCGCACGTCTTCAAGGTGCTGGCCGTTCAGCAGGTAGATGATCTGCATGTGGCGCGGCAGCAGCCGCTCCATGAGCGGAACCGGCCAGGTCTCCAGCGCCTCGGGCAGCAAGGTGTGATTGGTGTAGGAGAACGTGGCGACGGTGATGCGCCAGGCCTCCGCCCAGTCCAGGCCGTGCACGTCCACGAGCAGCCGCATCATCTCGGCGATGCCGATGGCGGGATGGGTGTCGTTCAGTTGGATCGCCGCCTTGTCCGGCAGCGTGCGCAGATCGCCGAACTCGGCGATGTGGCGGTGGAGGAGATCCTGCAGCGAGGCGGACGCGAAGAAGAACTCCTGGCGCAGGCGCAGCTCCTGCCCGGCGTCGCTCTCGTCGCCCGGATACAGCACCCGCGAGATCGCCTCGGTCCGCACGCGCTCGCGCACCGCGCCCACGTGATCGCCGCGGTTGAAGTCGTCGAGGTGGAGGGGCATCGCGGCCCGGGCGGACCACAGCCGCAGCGTGTTGGCGTGGCGCTCCCGCTCGCCCACCTTGGCGCCGATCACCGGGGTGTCATAGGCAACGGCCGAGACCGTCTCGCCGGGCTGCCAGGTATAGCTGGCCCGTCCGTCTGCGTCGTAGCTCACGGCGACCGAGCCGCCGAAGCCGACCTGGTAGGCGACCTCCGAGCGCTCGAACTCCCACGGGTTGCCGACGGCGAGCCAGTCCTCGGGCAGCTCCTGCTGCACGCCGTCCACGAGCACCTGACGGAACAGGCCGTTCTCGTAGCGGATGCCGTAGCCGAAGGCCGGGATGCCGAGAGTCGCCATGCTCTCCATGAAGCAGGCGGCCAGCCGCCCGAGGCCACCGTTGCCGAGCGCCGCGTCCGGCTCCTCCTCGCGCAGCCGCTCCAGGTCCACGCCGAGCGCGGCGAGCGCCTCGCGCACCGGCTCGGTCAGCCCGAGGTTGCCGAGCGCGTCGAATAGGAGACGCCCGATCAGGAACTCAAGCGAGAGATAATAGACGCGCTTCGCACCGCTGTCCCTGGCGCGCTGGACCGACTCGAGCCAGTGATCCACGACGGCGTCGCGGACGGTCATCGCGGTGGCGACGAACCAGTCGCGGTCGCGCGCCGCCTGCCGCGATCGGCCGACCTCGTAGGTCAGCTTGGCGAGGATGCGCTGCGTGAGCGCGGGCACACCCTCGGGATCGTCCGAGGCCCGGCGCTTGGGCGTGATCTCTGCGGAAGGGGTCGGTAGGTCCATGCTCGTCCATCCAGGTCGGTCGGCCAGCCATCGTGCCGCCTCGGTTCACGGGCGTGGAAGAACACGTTTCCCGGCAGCTACGGCAAGAGGAAATCAACCTCGGCATCTCTGCCGCCAGCGTCGCCGCCGCGTTGCCGCTAGCATCGTGGGACCACGCCCGCCAAGCCATGCTGCCACGGCAGGGGTGACGGTGACAAGAATTGCGCGGCGTGCAAAATTCTTCACGTGCGCCGCAGACGGCACAGCGCGGGGAGGAATGAGACGATGACCGCACGCAGCAACACCCGGATGACGGCGATCGTCTGCCACGGCCCGGAGGATTACCGGGTCGAGCAGGTGGCGCGTCCGACGCCCGGCCCGAACGAGATGGTGATCCGGATCGGCGCCTGCGGGATCTGCGCGAGCGACTGCAAGTGCTGGCAAGGCGCCAAGATGTTCTGGGGCGGCGACAACCCCTACGTAAAGCCGCCGGTCATCCCGGGCCATGAGTTCTTCGGCTACGTGGACGAACTGGGCGCGGGCGCGGCCGAGCGCTTCGGCGTAGAGCCGGGCGACACCGTGATTGCCGAGCAGATCGTGCCCTGCGATCGGTGCCGCTTCTGCCTGTCGGGCCAGTATTGGATGTGCGAGGTGCACAACATCTTCGGCTTCCAACGGGTAGTCGCCGACGGCGGCATGGCCGAATACATGCTCCTGCCGCCCACCTCGCGCGTCCACAGGATACCGCCTGAGATCCCATTGGAGGACGCGGCCATCATCGAGCCGCTGTCCTGCGCCATCCATACCGTCCAGCGCGGCGACATTCAGCTCAGCGACGTGGTGGTGATCGCTGGCGCCGGCCCCATAGGGCTGATGATGGTGCAGGTCGCCCACCTCAAGACGCCGAAGACGCTCGTGGTCATCGACATGGTGCGGGAGCGGCTCGACCTCGCGCGCAAGTTCGGCGCCGACGTGGTGATCAATCCCAAGGAGCAGGATGCGTTGGCCGTCATCCAATCGCTCACGGACGGCTACGGGTGCGACGTGTATATCGAGGCGACCGGCTCGCCCACGGGTGTCACCCAGGGCTTGAGCCTGATTCGCAAGCTGGGCCGCTTCGTGGAGTTCTCGGTGTTCGGGAGCGACACGACGGTGGACTGGTCCATCATCGGCGACCGCAAGGAACTGGACGTGCGCGGCGCGCATCTGGGGCCGTATTGCTACCCGATCGCGATAGACTTGCTGGCGCGCGGCCTGGTCACGTCCAAGGGCATCGTCACGCACGACTACGCCCTGCAGCAATGGGACGAGGCGATCCGCGTCGCGAACTCGCTCGACTCGATCAAGGTACTGATGAAGCCAGCAGCCTGAGGCGCCGGACGCTTACCGGGTCTTCACCGCCCGCGCCCCATGCTACGTTAGGGCTTGGGACGGGGAGGTCGATGTTGAGTGGCGAGCCTGCCGGGTTCGATCTGGATGCCGCGTGGGCACGGATGAAGGCCAGCTATGCCACGACTAAGGCGCAGCGGAGGACGCCACGCGGGAGCCGCCGCGGCTCATACCGCCGGACTCGGCAGGATGAGGCCGTTGGCTTGGCGCTCGCGCGAGAACGGCGCTCGACCGCACCCCCATGACACTCGGTAGCTGCCGTGCCCTGCCCTGGCTTGCTGCCGCGGTGCTGATGGCCAGCGCTTCGCCCTGCGCGCCGGCGCAGGTCATTCCGCCTTCCGTGCTGCCCGGCCTCGGCCCCGGCGCGGGGCGTACGCCCGTTGATGTGACCCGTCTCCCGTGGCGTGCCGTCGTCCGGGTGCAGACCGAGGTCGGCACCCATTGCTCCGGCGCGCTGATCGGCCCGCGCACGGTGCTCACCGCCGCGCACTGCCTCTTTGGCCGCGGCACGGGGCACCTGCTGCGGCCCGGCTCGGTCCACGTTCTGGTCGGCTACTCCCGAGGCGATTACGCGGGCCACGCGCGCGCCACGTCCTTCGTGATCGGGCAAGGCTTCGCGATCGGGCCGGATCAACGCCCGCTTCCCTCGGCCCCGCCCGAGGCTGATTGGGCGATGCTGACCCTCGATCTCCCGCTCGGCACGCCCGATCGCGTGCTGCCGCTCCTGCACCAAGTGCCGTCCCCAGGGACGCCCGTGATGCTCGGCGGCTACGAGCAGGACCGCGCGCACGCCATGGTCGCCGACGTCGCCTGCACCGTCATCGGCCTGGTGCGCGACTCGGCCGGGCACGTACTGCTGCGCCATTCCTGTGCTGCCACGCGCGGGACGAGCGGTGCCCCGGTGCTGGCCCCTGCGCCGGGCGGGCACTGGGCGATCGTCGGAGTGGCATCGCGTGCCGAAGCAGGCATCGCGGGAGGCTTGGCCGTTCCGGCTGCGGCGATCGATCCCGATGCTGTGGACGCGTCGCGATGACCGCGCTGACGGCCTGATCCCATACCGACGTAGGTTCGCCGCCACGCGCTGGCGGCACCATCATCCTCGGAGCTGTGGGAGAGCGCAGGACCGCACGTCCTGCGCCTCCGCACCTGCCCCGAATTCTCCTATTATATATTGAGCGCCCGCACGATCAGGCGAATCCCCTCGGCGTGCCAGCGCTGGACAGCCTTGTGATCGGCGCCGACAAGCCCGGCGAGGCGACGCCAGGCGTAGAGGTGCTTGCCCGTGAGCGGGCTGACGAGCGCGCGCGCGCTGACGAGGCGACGCAGCACGGCGCGGTCAGCGGGGATGAGAGCCAACCAGGCGAAGCTCTCGTCCATGCGGGTGATGCGCTCCGGGCTCGGCACGGGCGGACGCAGGCGCGCCGAGCTCCAGCCATAGGCCTCGGCGGCGCTGTGGACGACCTGCAAGGCGCCGTTGCGCATACGCGGGCTGAAGCCGCTCTCGGGCAGCGACAGCAGCGTGGCGCCGGCTTCCTCCAGGCGGGCGACGACGAACTCGTTGTCGGCGAGACGGCTGTCGGGCGTATGCAGTGAGACGCGGCGGCGAAGCGTTGCGAGGTCCGCCTGGATGCGTCCGAGGTCGCCGGCACGGCCATGGATACCGGCGCTGGACGGCAGCGCGTGCGTGGCGCGGAAGCGGCGGCCACCGGGAGCGGGCGTGCCGTGAAGGCTGCCCGGCCCGGCGATGTCATGGGACGGCGTCTCGATGGCGTTCGAGATACGGCGAGGGCGGCGGGTCAGATCGTGCATGGGTCGCTTTCTGTGACGGGATTGGAACGCTGCGCGGGTCGCGGCAGGGTCAGGCGAGGAGGGAGGTGCCGAGGTGGGACGAGACACTCTGGTTCTTCACGAAAGCTCCTGCTTTTTGTAGCTACGTGAACCTGGAGTTTTCGGCACCTGAGAGCAAGTGCGATCCGGGCTGCCCACGCGCGATCGCGCAGGAAGCACGGCGACATGCCGGTGCGCGGACCGTTCAGCCGCTCCGCGCACCGGGTCGCCATCAGATGAAGACCGGGAAGGGATAGGGAGCGGCTTCGAGCGTCGTGCCGCGGGTGATGAGGCCCCAGGTCAGGGGATGGCCCGCGGGCAGCGGCGGACGATCGTCGCGACCGGGACGGCCTGTGACGAAATAGCGATGATTCGGCGAGATCGGGTTCGACGACCGGGCTGTGCTCAAGATGTTCCCCCTCTGTTCTGGAACCTTCGTAGGCTAGGGTTTCGTTGGTAGCTCGGTCAATGATTCGTGAGGTCACGGGCAGAGAAATGTATCTACTGTTTGTAGCAGGGCTTTGTTAAGGCGTTTCGCGCCTACTGGAGCTTGCCGCACCACCGGCATCGTGACTACAATGTGTAGCAGCCGGAGACCGGAGTAGCGTATGCCCACCGTGACCGTGCTCGGGGCCAACAATCAGACTATCTTGTTGAATTATAGCGCGAATGATACAGCTTTCGCGGCGCAGGCACTGGCAACCACGATTGAGGCCGACCTGCAGAGCGGGCGGCTGACGCGCGTAGCCCTCACGGGCGCGACACTTCCTCCGGAAACCAATGCGGCCCTCTTCGTGAGCACCGCCGGCGCGCTGGTGCGTCAACCGTCAGGCTACAACGTGATCGTGGACGATGCGCCTGGGCAGATCGCCGTGATCGGCAATGCCGGGGCGCAAGAACGCGTTCAAGCGGGTAGCGGCGGCCTGATCTACTACTTCGGCGCGGCCAGTTCCGGCACCGTCGTATCCGGGGACGGCAACACCTACGTCACGAACGCCAGCCCGAGCACGAGCGCGATCCCGGCCGCTGGCGGCGTCTACACTGTGACCGTGGGCGCAGGGAAGAACACCATCGCGCTCGAGACCGGCCGCAGCACCATCTCGACCGGCTTGGGGCTTGACGCGGTCGCACTCGGTGTCAGCAGCAGTGTAGTCAACGCTGCGGGCGGCGAGACCACGGTGTTCGGCGACGTAAATCAGGGCGACGCGCCCGGCACTGGCAACGACACGGTCCATGCGGGCGGGGGCTACGTGTCGGTCTATGGCGGCTACAGCAACTTCACCTTCATGGGCGGCACCGGAACGGTGACGGTGCAGGGTGTCGGCGGCAGCGACACCATCTTCGCCAACGGTTCGACGGGCCTGTTCGCGACCGGCACGGCTGGGAACAGCTACGTCCAGGGCGGTAATACTGCGGCGACGGCCGTCAGCACCTTCAGCGACTCGGGCGGCCTGCACGTCACCAGCGGCCAGGTGCTGGTCGGCATTGCCAACGGCGACGAACTGATTGCGGCCGTTTACGGCGCCGAGGTCCTGCACGCCGGCGCCGGCAACGAGACGCTGAACGGCTCCTATTCGACCTCCAATAATATCTACTACGCCGGCAACAACGTGGACGTGAACGGCGGGACGTTCTACGCCGTGACCCAGATCAGCACGGGCGCCGGCAGCAGCACCGTGTTCGGCAGCACCGGCTTCAGCACGGTGACGGCCGGGCCGGGCAGCACGACATACGAGTTCGTGCAGGGTCAGGCAGGCGGCGGCGCTATGACCATCACCAACTTCAATCCGGCAAAAGATCAGGTGCGTCTTTTCGGCTACGCGCCAGGCGCCGCGCAGTCGGCCCTGGCAGGAGCGCAGGCCAGCCCGAGCGGCACCGTGATCACGCTGTCCGACAACACCCGCATCACGTTCCAGGGCTACACGGGCGGCTTCCCAGGCAGCAGCTTAGGCTGAGCAGCGCCGACGTCAGGGCCTCGGCGCCACCGCAGAATCCTGCTGCCGGCTCAGCGCACCTTGTAGGTGTCGTGACAGGTCTTGCAGGCGCCCGCTGTTGCCTTGAACTGCGCCGCGAAGCCGGCCTTGTCGCCGGAATCGGCGAGCTGGGCCAGCTTCGTCGCCTGCTCAGTGAGGTTTGCGGCATCCTTCTCGAAGCCGGCCCGGTCGGACCAGAGGTTCGGCTTCGCCTTGGTGTTGTGCCCTTGCTGCGTGCCGTCGGGGAACATGGTCGGGATGACTTGGCTCCAGTGCACGATCGCGTCGGCCGCGTCCTTGAAGTCCTTCACGTCCAGCTTGTTCTCGACCGCCGCCTTCATGCCGGTCACGTCGCCATACATCAGGTCGTATCCAGCCTGGCGCGCCGCGATCACCTGGTCCGGCGTGAGGGATACGCTGGCGCTCTGCGCCCAAGCGACTCCCGATACGCCAAGCACCGCCGCAGCCGCCATGAGCCAACGCCTCATCATCCGTCCCCGCTGAATTCCAACATGGATGTTGCTCGCCGCCCCGTGTGCTGACAAGGGTGTGCCGGCACGGAAACCCGTGCACGGCGTCCGCACTTCGGACGCGCTACATCCAGGAGGTTGCATGACGCCTATCCGTTCCGCCGCCGTGTTCTGCGGCTCCCGCGTCGGTGCCGATCCAATCTATGCCGAGGCGACTGCCGAGCTCGGGCGCGGCCTCGCCTTGGCCGGGATCACGCTGGTCTATGGGGGCGGACGGATCGGGCTGATGGGCGTCATCGCCGACGCGGTGCTGGCGGCCGGCGGGCAGGTGCACGGCATTATCCCCGATTTCCTGCAGCGCCGCGAGGTCGCGCACGGCGGGGCGACCCGGATGGAGTTCACCCCGTCCATGCACACCCGCAAAGCGCGCATGTTCGAGCTGGCGGACGCCTTCGTGGTGATGCCGGGCGGGTTGGGCACGTTCGACGAGACGATCGAGGTGGTCACGTGGCGCCAACTCGGACTGCACGACAAGCCGATCGTGATCTGTGACGTGGCGGGCTGGGCGAGGCCGCTGCTCGCCGTCCTCCAGGCGGCGGTGGAGGACGGGTTCGCGGACGCCTCGGCGCTGCGATTGTATGAGGTGGTCCCGGACGTGCCCGCGCTGCTCGCGCGGTTGGCTGCACCGGATACCTTGCCGGCCGAAATGCCGGGCGCTATACGGCCGGGCAGCGGAGTGTAGCTCAGCCTGGTAGAGCACTGTGTTCGGGACGCAGGGGCCGGAGGTTCGAATCCTCTCACTCCGATTCGCTTGAGATCGGTTACGGCCGCATCGCTGCCCGTTGCCGCACCAGCGCCAGCACCGCCCGGCTGATCGGTACGTCCACCTCGACCCAGCCCGCCATCTCCACCACCGCACCGAGCAGCGCCTCGATCTCCAGCGGGCGCCCCAGTTCCAAGTCCTGCAGCATCGAGGTTTTATGGCGCCCCACCTCCGCCGCGCCCTCGATCCGCTTGTCCACGTCTATCGCGAACCGGACCCCGAGCGCCTCGGCGACGGCCTGGCCCTCCAGCATCATCGCACGCGCCACCGCCCGCGTGCCCTCGTGACCGGTGATGGCGTCGAGCGTCGCGGTCGTCAGCGCACTGATCGGGTTGAAGGCCATATTGCCCCAGAGCTTCACCCACATCTCGTCGCGTATCCGCGGCCGAACGGGCGCCTTCAGCCCGGCGGCGATGAGCATCTGGGACAGCGCCGCGGCGCGCTCGCTGCGGCTGCCGTCCGGTTCGCCCAAGCTGAAGCGGTCGCCGTAGGTGTGGGCGATGACGCCGGGCGAGGCGATCTCGGCCGCCGGATAGACGATGCAGGCGAGCGTTTGCGCAGGCGGCAAGGCGTCCCAGAGCGCGCCGCGGGGATCCACCGCGGCGACCCGGCAGTCGCGGAACGGCTCCGGCAGCCCGTAGCAATACCACCACAGGATGCCGTTGACCGCGGCGACGATGGTGGTGCGCGGCCCTACGAGCGGCCGGAGCTGCGGCAAGGCCGCTTCGAGCGAGTGCGCCTTGAGCGTGAGCACCAGGTAGTCCTGCGGCCCCAGCTCCGCCGGGTCGGAGACGGTGCGCGGCCGCGTCACAACGCGTTCGCCGCCGCTCTCGAGGATGAGGCCGTTCGTCGCCATCGCGGCGAGGTGCGGCCCGCGCGCTACGACCGAGACGGGCGTTCCGGCCGCCACCAGGCGCGCGGCCAGCAAGCCGCCGATCGCGCCCGCGCCGAACACGCAGATGCTAGGCACGCTCGCTCGCCAGGCCGAGCCGCTCGGCGAGCCCGATCCGCTGCACCTTGCCTGTCGGCCCCTTCGGGATATCGCTGCGGACGATCACGTGGCGCGGCACCTTGAACGCGGCGAGCTTGCCGGCGGCGAAGTCGCGCACCTCCTGCTCCGTCAATGTCGCACCCTCGCGCGGCACCACGACGGCGCCGACCTCCTCGCCGAGCATCTCGTGCGGGATGGCGAAGGTGCAGGCCTCCGCGACCGCCGGGTGATCGAGCAAGGCCACGTCCACCTCGATCGGGCTGACCTTCTCGCCGCCGCGGTTGATGAGCTCCTTCAGGCGCCCGGTGAGCACCAGGTAACCCTCCGCGTCGAGCTGGCCTTGGTCGCCGGTGCGGAACCAGCCGTTGGTGAACGCCTTCTCGTTCGCCTCCCGATTGTTGTCGTAGCCGAGCGTCACGTTCGGGCCGCGGATTACCACCTCGCCGACCCCGCCGGACGGCAGGATTGCGCCCGCCTCGTCCATGATCGCGATCTCCGGCCCGGCCGCCAGCCCGACCGACCCTGGCTTGCGCGCGCGCGGCGGCAGCGGGTTCGACGCCATCTGGTGCGACGCCTCCGTCATGCCATACGCCTCGATCACGGGGGCACCGAATAGCGACTCCAGCTCCGCCATGACCTGGGGCGGCAGCGAGGCGGAGGAGGATCGGACGAAGCGCAGCCCGATGCCGCGCATCAGCTCCCGATGCTTCCCGGCGCGCATTAGGATCGCTTGGTGCATCGTCGGCACGGCGGTATACCAGGTCGGCCGCACCTCCCCGATCCACTCAGCGAACTTGAAGGCGTTGAAGCCCGGCGTGCAGCACACCGCCGCCCCCGCCGCGAGCGAGGACAGCGTCGCCGCGATCAGGCCGTGGATGTGGAACAAGGGCATGATGTTCAGGCACACATCGCCCGGCGCGAGCCGCAGCGTCGCCGCGATGTGAGCCGCCGAAGCGGCCAGGTTCGCGTTCGTCAGCGGCACGATCTTCGGACGCGCCGTGGTGCCGGAGGTGTGCAGCACCAGCGCCACGTCGTCCGGCCCAGCGTGGCCGGGGCGGCGGGTCGCCTCAGTTCGCGACATAGCGGCCGTGTCGAGGCGAAAACGGCCGGCAGTGCCCGCCTCATCCGGCACGAGCTCGATCACCGGGATGCCGAGGCTCGCCGCGACCTCGCGCACCGGGCTGGGCTCGCCGTGCCGGGCGATGACGGCGCGGGGCTTGAGGTCGGAGAGGTAGAACTCGAACTCCTCCGCCTTGTAGGCGGGGTTCAGCGGCGCCGCGGTGCACGTGCAGGCAACGCCGAGAAAGCTCGTCGCCGCCTCCGGCCCGTTCGGGAGCACGATGGCGACGCGGTCGCCGCGGCCGATGCCGACCCCGTTCAAGCTGGCCACGGTCTCGCCCACGAGGTCTCTCAGGCCCGGCCCGCTGAGCCAGGAGCGGCCCGGCACGCCGACCGCGCGCTCGCCGTGGTGATTGAACACGATCTCCCAGACAGAGGCGGCCATCTGCGGCGTCCTGCTTCAGTTATGCCGCCGGGTTCTCCCCCGAACGACCGCTGCCGTCCATCCCCAGCCGGTTCAGCCTCGGCGCGGCACGACGATCTTGGTCACGAGCACCTGCACAGGCTCGTCATGCTGGTTCAGCGTTGTCGTGCGCACCGTCACCATGCCCCGGTCCGGCCGGGAGCGGGAGGGCGTGATCTCCAGGACCTCGCACTCCACGCGCAGCCGGTCGCCTGGCCGCGTCGGGCGCGGCCAGTTGATCTCGCTGCCGGTGCCGATCACGCCCCAGCCCATGGGCATCGCCGCGACGATCATCCGCATGGTGAGCGATGCGGTGTGCCACCCGCTCGCGGCGAGGCCGCCGAAGAAGGTCCTCTTCGCCGCTTCCTCGTCCAGGTGGAACGGCTGCGGGTCGAAGACGCGGGCGTAGGCGACGATGTCCGCTGCCGTCACCTCCAACGGGCCAGCCTGAAATCGCTGGCCGACCGTGAGGTCGTCCAGGTAGAGCGGTTCGGACACCTCTTCTCCTCGATGCACCGCCGCTGCGAGCAGCGGCGGTGCGTGTTGCGGCGAGGAAAACCCGGCCTGCGCGACTTGGTTTCCTACTTTCCTTCCTTCTCGACCTTGCTCGCCGCCTCCTGGTTCATCTGCTTGACCTTCGGGCTCTGGTCGGTTGCCGCCGTCGTGTTGTCCGGCGTGGCGGGGGGTGCCGCGTTGGACACGGAGCTCTGCGACGCCGGGTCCCGTGCCGGGCGGGTCGCGTTGCCTTGGGTCTGCGCCTGCGCCACCTGCATCCGGGATCCTGGACCAGTATCCTGGACCGTCTGCCAGTTGCAGCCCCAAGCAGCCGTCGCCAGGAGCATCGCCGTTGAAGCGGTGATAAGCATCGTCCGCATGGCTTGATCCTCCCTCACGTCGCGAGCTGGTTGCCGATCGGCATCTGCCGCAGGCGCTTGCCCGTGGCAGCGAAGATCGCGTTGACCAGCGCGGGCGCGAACGGCGGAACACCCGGCTCGCCCGCACCGCTCGGCGGCGTGTCAGGGCCGGGCGGCATGATGTAGACGTTCGTGACGGTGGGCGACTCGTCGATGCGCGCGACCTGGTAGTCGTCAAAGTTGCTCTGGACGACCTTGCCATCCTTGAAGGTGATCTGGCTGTGCTTGGCGAGCGACAGGCCCATGATGGCCGCGCCCTCGTACTGGGAGCGGATGCGCTCAGGGTTCACGTAGGTCCCGCAATCGACGACGGTATCGACACGCGGCACGGTAACGCCGCCCTTGTCATCCACCGCGACCTCAACCACGGTCGCGATGTAGCTGACGAAGCTGCGGTGCGCCGCAATGCCGAGACCGTGACCCTTGGGCATCTGGCGGCCCCAGCCGGCCTTGTCCGCCACCATCTCGACCACACGGCGGAGCCGCCCGGCGTCGATCGGGTAGCTGTCGAGCGGCTCGCCGTAGTTCCAGAGGTCCTTGGCGGACTTGCTGAGATCCACGGTGCGCGCCGGGCCAATCAACTCAAGCAGCATGTCCTTGGGATCGCGCCCGAGAGCGGCCGCGATCTCCGCCACCATCGACTGCTCCGCGAAGGCGTGCGGAATGTTGGAGACAGAGCGGAACCACCCGATGCGGGTGTGCGCCGCGGCCTCTGGGTTCTCGCAGCGGAAGTTCGGGATATCGAATGGGTTGGCCACGAAGCCCATGCTGTATTCGAGCGCCGCCTGGTGCACCTGGTTCGGCTTGAACGTCGAGAAGATCGACGGCGCTGCGCTACGGTGACGCCAGGCGATGACCTTGCCGTTCTTGTCGATCCCAGCCTCGATGCGCTCGGCCGAGACCGTGTGGTAGAAGCCGTGCTTGAGGTCGTCCTCGCGCGTCCACTGAACGCGGATGGGGACGCCCAGCTTCTGCGAGAGCAGCGCCGCCTCGAGCACGTAGTCGCACTTCGACTTCCGCCCGAACCCGCCGCCGAGCAGCGTCACGTTCACGGTGACGTTCTCGACCGGCATGTTGAGCGTCTTGGCGACGTCTTCGTGCGTGCCGCCCGGGCTCTGCACGGGCGCCCAGACCTCAGCCTTGCCGTCCCGAACCCAAGCCGTCGCGACTGGCGGCTCCATGGGCGCCTGGGCGAGGTGCGGCAGGTAGGTACTCGCCGACGATCACCTTGTCGGCGCTCTTGAGCGCGGCCTCGGCGTCGCCGTTGTTGCGGATGACTTCGCCTGGGCCGCGCACCGCTTTCTCCAGTTCGGCGCGATAGGCGTCGGAGTTGTAGTTCGCGTTGGCGCCGCCGTCCCAGACCACCTTCAGCGCGTCGCGCCCCTTGATGGCGGCCCCGGTGTTGCGCGCGATCACCGCGACGCCGCCGACCGGCTGGAACTTCGACGGCCATGGCCAGCCCTTCACCTCGACCACCTGCTCCACGCCCGGCACTGCCAGCGCGTCCTTCGGGTCGAACGAGACCAGCTTGCCGCCGACGACGGGCGGACGCGCGATCACCGCATACTTCATGCCCGGCAGGCGCACGTCCGCCCCGTAGGTCGCCGTGCCCGTCGTGATGCCGCGGAGGTCAACGATGGTGACGTTGCCCTTCGTCATGTAGCGGAACTCGCTCGGGTCCTTGAGCCGGAGCGTGTTGGTCGCCGGCACGGGCAAGCCCGCCGCCGCGGTCGCGAGATCGCCGAAGCTGAGCTTCTCGCCGGTCGCGGTGTTGGTCACCTCGTGGACGCCCGCCTTCACCTGGTCGGCGCCAACCTTCCAGTGCTGAGCCGCGGCCGTTTCGAGCATCATCCGCGCGGCGGCGCCGACCTGGCGCATCGGGATCAGCCAGTGCCGGACGCTGCGCGAGCCGTCAGTATCCTGGTTGCCGTATTTCACCTCGTCGCCCGGCGCCTGCACGACTTTGACGCGCGCCCAGTCGGCGCCCATCTCGTCGGCGACGATCATCGGCAGGCTCGTGCGGGCGGCGCCGGTGCCCATCTCGGCGCGGGCGGCGAGGATGGTCACGATCCCGTCAGGCGCGATCGAGACGAAGACGCGTGGATCGTTCACGGTGCCGTGCGGCATATCGCCGGCGCCGGTTTTGTAGTCGAGCGGGAAGGCTGCGCGGGCCTGCCGTGTCAGCATCGGGGCCGCGAGCACGAGGCCTCCGACCGCGGCGATACCTTGGAGCAGACGGCGGCGGCTGACGTTCTCGATCCCCGGCTCGATGCCAGGCTGGATCGGCTTCTCGATGTGGGTCATGGCTCAGGCTCCCGTCGCCGCGACGCGGATCGCGGCCTCGATGCGCTGGTAGCAACCGCAGCGGCAGATATTGCCGGCCATCTGCTCGCGTATCTCCTTATCGGTCGGGTGCGGAGACTGGGCGAGCAGCGCCGCCGCGTTCATGATCTGACCCGCTTGGCAGTAGCCGCACTGCGGCACGCTCAGCTCCCGCCAGGCCTTCTGCACGGGATGATCACCGTGCGGGTCGAGGCCCTCGATGGTCACGACCTCCTGGCCGTCCACGTCGGACATGGCCGTGATGCAGGATCGCGTCGCCTGGCCGCCGACGTGCACCGTGCAGGAGCCGCAGAGGGCCTGGCCGCAGCCGAATTTCGTGCCGGTCAGCCCGACCTCGTCGCGCAGGAACCAGAGCAAGGGAAGTGACGGATCGCCGTCCCAGCTCTGATCCTGTCCGTTGACCTTCAGCTTCACCATGGGGGCGTTCTCCTGCGTTCTCTCAGCATCGATTTGCGCAGCGATCAGGGCGGCGAAGCCCCGACGCGTTGACAGTCTGACCCGCATCGTCACGAACGATGCGGGTTCAGTTGACATGGGCATAGGCGGCGTTTAAGCACAATCGAGCACAGCTGTATGCCGGCGAGGGCATCCCCGCCCGCAATACGCAGATCTGAAGCAGGGATCAGCCCTCATGAATACTCGGAAACGAGTATTGGCATGGACTTGCCTCCCACCGTTATATCCCTACGGACATATCCCGCCCGCCTCTCGGGGCGGATCGCCTATGCCACCTTGCAATTCCGATTTGGTAGGATCGATGTAGGAGAGTGTCAACAGCAATTTGCTTGTTCCAGTGCCGCAAGGCCGGGCCGCCGGTGAGCCGGTCAGATCCCGGTCTTTCGCGGCCGCGGTAGCATCCTGCGGGCCACGAATTGCGCGGCCGCCTCGACGCATGCGGCGATCAGGGCAACGGCGCCTCGACGCGATCGTATTCCACCTGCATCGTCACGGATACGGCGCCTTCCGCCGACGTGAAGAAATGGGGCAGCCCATCCGCAGCACCGATCCAGATGCGCTTCGCAGCAGCCTCCCCGCCAGTGTCTCCGCGTTGCGCAGCCCCGCTCCCTTGCCGGTAGGCGTAAGTCAGCATCGCGCGGCCGTCCCGCGTATCTCTGCCTATCAGGCGGCAGTCGCGGATCGGATTGCGCGCGAGCTCGTCCGCCATGCGCGCGACACGCTCGGGAGCCGTAATGCGCTCCTTCATCCATCGCCCTTCGTCCGGCGTCACATATACGATGTCGTCGAGCACGACCTCCTCGCGCTCGAACGGCCGCCGGCGAGCAGGCGTCGTCGCCGACATCTTCCAATGATAACGCGCTGCCGCACCGAGGCGATGGAGCGCGTCCTCTACGGCTTTGCACGGTGCGGCATCGTCCGGCTCCGCCGCCGCCGGCCAGGTGCTCGTCACGGCGACGGTCGCCGCGGCGAGCGCGATCGCTACAAACACGCCGCTAATGCTGAAACGTCCTGCGCGGTCGGGCATCATGGCAGCCACGCGGCAGATGGCCTAGCGCGCCGGCGAGGTCTGCGACGTGGACGCATCGGGCGCCGGCAGGACCGAGCCCGGGGTGCCGCTCGGGCCGGAGCCTGGACTGCCGCCCGTGGCGTGCTGCGGCGGCACCGGGACTCCGGGAGCCGCCGAGCCGGCGGTCGTGGCGTCGGGCGGAGGCGCCGGCGCCACCGGAGTGCCCGGCGGCGCCGTATGCCCGGTTGGATCAGTCGGTCCAGGCTTCGCAGAATCCTGAGCCGTCTGCGCCAAGACCGGCCCGGCGCAGACGAGACCGGCCACGACGCCTAACACTGCTCTCGCGACGTGATACCTCATGGGCGCCCTCCTGCCAGGCCATTGCCTGGCCGTCTCAGTGCTGCCTCAGCGCGAACACCCAGACGACGCCGCCCTGCGGCACAGCGTCCGACCTGTAGGTCGCAGGGTCAATCTTATTGAGGCTGTCCTGCATGCGCTGGGCGTCCACGCCCCAGCCGGACTGAACGGCAATGTACTGCACGCCGTCCACCTCGTAGGACACCGGCACGCCGTTCACTCCGGAGTTGGTCTTCTGCTCCCAAAGCGTCTTCCCCGTCTTGGCGTCGAAGGCGCGGAACATGCGGTCGTTCGTGCCGCCCATGAACACCAGGTCGCCCGCCGTGGCCAGCACCGGCCCCCAGAGCTGGGAGTGATTGAAATTGTGCGCCCAAACCTTCTTCCCGGTGCTGAGATCCCACGCCTGCAACTCGCCGATGTGGTCGTAGTTGGGATACAGCGTCATGCCGATATCGGCGAGACCGGCGCCGAGATAGAGCTGGCCCGGAACGTAGTCCATCTTGTGACCGGTCAGGTTGCCGCAGAGGTTCTCGTTGGCGGGGATGTAGAGCAGCTTGGTCTGCTGGCTGTAGGCCGGCGGCGGCCAGTCCTTGCCGCCCCACAGCGACGGGCAGAACGAGACGTGCGCGTCCAGGTGGGGCTTCTTGCTCTCGTCGTAGGTCGGCCGCCCGCTCTCCGGGTCGATAGCGGTGAACACGTTCTGACGGACGAACGGCACGCCGGCCACGAACGAGATTCCGCTCGGCTTGCGCTCCAAGGTCCAGAGATAGCCGTCGCGCCCAGGATGCACCAGGCTCTTGATCGTGCGGCCATCCCGCTCGATGTCGATCAGCAGCGGCGCGTCCACCTCGTCCCAGTCCCAGGCGTCGTTCCAGTGATACTGGTGAGAACCGGTGATCTTGCCGGTGTCCACGTCGAGGGCGAGCACCGAGGTGGTGTTGAGGTTGTCGCCGGAGCGGGCGTCACCCATCCAAGGGGCGGCGTTGCCGGTGCCCCAGTAAGCGGTCTTCGTGTCCGGGTCGTAGGTGCCGGTGATCCAGACCGAGCCGCCGCCATTCTTCCACGTGTCGCCCGGCCAGGTGTTGTTGCCGGGCTCGCCGGGGCCGGGAATGGTGTAGGTGCGCCAAAGCTGGTCACCGGTCTGCGGATCGTAGGCCGCGACGAAGCCGCGCACGCCGAACTCCCCGCCCGAGCTGCCGACCATGACCTTGCCGTCAGCGATCAACGGCGCGAGGGTCATGTAGTAGCCCTTGCGATAGTCCTCGACCGGCTTGGCCCAGAGCTCTTTCCCGGTCTTCGCATCCAGCGCCACGAGGAAGTCGTCCACGGTCGCGATGTAGAGCCTGTCGCCCAGGAGCGCGACGCCGCGGTTGGTCGGGTGCAGCTGGGTCAAATCCTCTGGCAACTGGCGCTTGTAGCGCCACAGCAGGTCGCCGGTCTTGGCATCGAGGGCGATGACCTGCGCCTGCGGTGTGGCGACGAACATCACGCCGTTGTTGACGATCGGCGGGGCCTGGTGTCCTTCGATCAGGCCGGTCGAGAACGTCCAGACCGGGACCAGATCCTTCACGTTGTCGGCCGTGACCTGGTTGAGCGGGCTGAAGCCGTGGCCGTCATAGGTGCGCCGATACATGAGCCAGTTCTGCGGCTCGGGGCTGCTCAGGCGCTCCTGCGTGACCGGGCTGTAGTCCTTGACCTGGGCTTGCGCCAGCGTCGGCAGAGCCAGCGCCGCGAGCGCCGCCCCATAGAGCCAGGCTTGCTTCGTTCCCCACTTCGCCATTTTGTCTCTCCCTCTTATCTCTCACCGGACGCCGCGTCCTGCGCGGCCTCGTGGCCGTCTCAGGCTTGTTCGGCGCCGACGTGACCGATGAACGGCGCGGCCACGATCAAGACGCTCTCCTCAAGGCTCAGCGGCAGGGACGCCAGCGCGCGCTGCGCGGGTCCGTTCACGACTTTGGCTTCCTGCCGCGGATCGTATTCCGAGTTGTGACAAGGGCAGTGGAGGACCGCATGGTCCTGGCGCCATTCCGTGACCGGGCACAGTGCATGGCGGCATATGGCGGAGTAAGCGACGACGCCGCCCGCGGCGCGCTGCCGCGTGACCTCGTCCAGGCTGTCCTCCGCGAGCCGAACGACGAGCACCTGATTGAGGCGCGACCCGTCGCGCACGACGCCCGTCGCCGGGTCGGCCGCCCAAGCCATTACCTGTGGCCCGCCTTCGGGCAGGTTGCTCGGCGCGATATCCTTCCCGGCGTTCGGCCCGGCGGCGAAGACCAGCTTGTCGCCTTTCTTCGGCCGCTGCATGCGGTCGGGCTGCGACGGGGGAGGCTGCGTCTCGGCGGCACCCGCCCGGCCCTGCGTCCCAACCAAGCCCAAAGCAGCCCCTATGACGGCCGCGCGCCGCGTCACTCGCGGCAACAGCTGCGGCACTATCGGCTGCAACGACCCGGCCCTGCGAAGCAAACCGGCCACGCTCATGCTCGCCCATCGCGGTTGCTCAGAGGCAATCCCGAGCAGAACCGTGACAGCCGCGACAGCGTAGGCGCAATAAACCAGTAGCGCCCAATGCCCCCAATTAGCATGGACTTTACCCCCACAGTCTTTCCCTGCCCTGTCGTCGGCGCAGTTCGATAACGCGGTCTTGGAATTTTAAATCCTAGAGATCGGTTCGAGACAGTGTCAACAGTGATTCGCGTGTCCCAGTGCCGATGGCCGGATGGCCGGTGAAGCGGCCGGACCTAGGTTTCCTGCCGGCGTGGTGGCATCCTACGAGTTATGATGCGCGTCGGCCTGACCGGTTGACTTATCGCGGCGATCCGGCCGCCGACGCCGGGTTCCTCCGCGCAGTCGGCGAGCGCGTGCGCATCGCCCGTACCCGGCGCGGCATGACCCGGCGCAGCCTGGCCCAGCAATCCGGCGTATCGGAGCGCTACATCGCGCAGCTCGAGAGCGGCACCGGGAACGTTTCCCTTTTGGTGCTCCGCACGCTCGCTCAGGCGCTGGGCATGGCGGAGGCTGACCTGTTGTCCGACCCGCCGGAGCAAGCGCCAGCCCTGGCCGAGGCTGAGCGATTGCTCCGCCGCCTCGCCGCGCCGCAGCTCGCCGAAGCCGCGGCACTGCTGACCGAGCAGTTCGGCGGGGGCAAGCGGCCCCAGCGCCAGGATCACATCGCGCTGATCGGCTTGCGCGGCGCCGGCAAGTCAACGCTCGGCCGGATGCTCGCCGAGAGCAGGCAGCTTCCCTTCTACGAGCTGGACCGCGAGGTGGAGCGCGCGTCCGGCATGGCGCTCTCCGAGATCTTCGAGCTGCATGGCCAGGCCGGGTTCCGCCGCCTGGAACGGGCGGCGCTGGAGAGGCTCGTCGCCGACCCGGCCGGCGCCGTCGTCGCGACGGGCGGCGGCATCGTGGCCGACCCGGCGACCTTCCGCCTGCTGCTCGATCACTGCCTGACGATCTGGGTCCGTGCGACGCCGGAGGAACACATGGCGCGCGTGATCGCCCAGGGCGATCTCCGCCCCATGCAGGACAACCGGCAGTCCATGGCCGACCTCCGCGCCATCCTCGCCAGCCGCGAGCCGCTCTACAGGCGTGCCGACTTAGTGCTCGACACGAGCGGTCGCACGCCGCAGGAGAGCTTTGAAGCACTGGCCCGGCTCGTGGACGCCCCGCGCTAGCGCTCCGCCGCGAGCGCCGCCTCGCGATCCACGGCGGCGCGGAACTCGTCGGGAACCGGGATCGGCTTGTGCCCGGCGCCGCCGTCCGTCGCCACGAACACGCAGACGAAACGCCCGTCGAAGACGAGCTGCTCCTCGCTCGCCCGGCCCGTCACGCGGAACTCCAGCGACGATCCCCCTGCCCTCGCCAGCGCCACGGTCGTCGCCAGCGCATCGCGCGGCGTAAGTGGGGAGCGGAAGTCTATGCTCAGATGGACGAACGGCGTACCGCGCCCCGATTCATTCAGCGCATACCAGTCCGTGCCGAGGCGATCGATGAACCAAGCCTCGATCGCCTCCATGCAGAACTGGGGGAAGCGCACGGTGTAGGCGATCCGCGCCGCGTCCGTGTCCCACCAGGCGATCCGCCGGTGGTGCACGAACAGGGAGTGCTCGGTCAGGGCGTCTCCTCGATCTTCACGTATTCGAAGTCGCCGCTCTTGTTGTCGATCCCGGTCTTGGGCGGCGCGATCCAGGGCGCGAACGCGCCCGGCTCGTGGACGGGCTGCATCAGGCTGGCGACGTAGAGGTTGTCGTCCGTGGACGGCAGCATTGTGTCCACCCTCGCCCGCCACTGATCCTCGGTCAGCAGCCTGCCCTCGGCGCCGGCCTTGACGCCGGAGAACTCGCCGATGTGGCGGTTGAAGGCCACGTGCGGCAGGGCAAGCTGGAACTTCACCCCTGCCCGCTCGATCACCTTATTCCACCGGCCGACGCCGCCGCTCGCGTCCGTCACGTAGTCGTCGCGCAGCCGCATGTTGAGCGCCGACAGCGCCGGCACCGCTTCCTCGACGACCTGCCCATCCTTGAGACGAAGCACCGGGTAAGTCTCGTTCAGCAGCTGATGGTCGTCGGCGAGCTTGTCCTCGCGATAGCGGCCCTTCAGCCCGGCGTTGAAGGCGTTGGCGGCGTTCGTGCTGATCTCGTTGCCGAACAGGTCGAGCGTCAGCGAGAAGTGCAGGTTGATCTTCTTCTGGATCGTCGGCAGATCGATCACGCCCAGCCGGCGCACGGCCTCGACGTCCGAGGCGTCCTCGATGCCCGCCTGCCGCATGGCCTGGCACGTCCGCTCGATGACGCGTGACACGCCGGACTCGCCCACGAACATGTGGTGCGCCTCCTCGGTCAGCATGAACCGGCACGTCCGCGAGAGCGGGTCGAAACCTGATTGGGCGAGGGCCGCGAGCTGCATCTTGCCGTCGCGGTCGGTGAAGGTCGTGAACATGAAGAAGCTCAGCCAGTCCGGCGTCGCCTCGTTGAAGGCGCCGAGCATCCGCGGCGTGTCCTCGTGGCCGGAGCGGCGGCGCAGAAGGTCGTCCGCCTCCTCGCGGCCTTCCTTGCCGAAATACTTCTGCAGCAGATAGACCATCGCCCAGAGGTGCCGCCCCTCCTCGACGTTGACCTGGAACAGGTTGCGCATGTCGTAGAGCGACGGCGCCGTCTTCCCGAGGTGGCGCTGCTGCTCGACCGAAGCCGGCTCGGTGTCGCCCTGAATCACGAGCAGACGGCGCAGCATGGCGCGATACTCGCCCGGCACTTCCTGCCACGCCGGCTCGCCCTTGTGCGCGCCGAACGGGATCGTGCGCCCCTCGACGGCCGGGGCGAGTAGGACACCCCACTTGTATTCGGGCATCCGCACGTAGTCGAACTTGGCCCAGCCTGTCGGGTCCACGCCGACCGCGGTGCGCAGATAGACCAAGCTCTCCTGGAACCCGTCCGGCCCCATGTCCTTCCACCAGTCGATGTAGCCGGGATGCCAGGTCTCCAGCGCCTTGCGCACGCGGGCGTCCGCGTTCAGGCCCACGTTGTTGGGGATCAGCCCGTCATAGTCCACCTGCACGTAACCGTCCGGCATGATCGCCTCCCTTATTCTGCTAGATGCGCGCCCGGTCGAACTCGGGCTTCACGCCACTCCCGTAACGCGTGAGCGCGCCCTGCTCGCCGACCGCGTTCGGGCGCTGGAAGATCCAGTTCTGCCAGGCGGTGAGCCGGCCGAAGATGCGCGTCTCCATCGTCTCCGGCCCAGGGAAGCGCAGGTTCGCCTCCATGCCGGTCAGCGCGTCCGGCGAGAAGGAGCCGCGCTCCTCCAGCATCAGGCGCACTTCGTCGTCCCAGTCCACCTCGTCGTAGGCGAAGGTGACGAGGCCGAGCGCCTCCGCGTCCTCGGCCTGAAGCGCCTGGCCAATGCGCGCGCGGGCGGCGTCCACGCTGGCCGGCTCGCCGTAGAAACGCGTCTGCAAGCGGGTCAGGCCGTTGCCCATGGGGTAGGCGCCGAAGTTGAGCGCGGAGAGGCGCAACGCCGCAGCCGAGCGGTTGTCGCCAGCGCGGCTGCCCACGAAGATGGCGGAGCGGTCCGCGGCGAAGGCCAGCTCGGCGAGCGTTCCAGCGAAGCAGCTCCCCGGCTCGATCAGGGCGAGCAAGCTGCGCGACGTCATGTCCACGCGCTTGAGCACGCGCTTGAGGTAGTGGCGGATCTCGCGGACGAGCCAGTCGTCGGCGTGGGCGACGAGCAGGGCGTCGGCCGCCAGCACCGCCTCCGGGTCGCCCTCGGTCCGCAGCACGAGCAGGCCCAGTTCCGGCTCGTTGAGGCGCAGGTGCAGGATCGCGTCGTCCAGCTCCCGCGCCAGCGCCAGCGGGTAGAACTTGTCGCCGGCAGCGTGGATGCCCGCGAGGTCGTCTGGCAGCGACGCTTGCGGCCCGAGAACCGTAACCGTCGCCCGGCCGCCGGCGGGATCCAGCTCGACGCGGACGTGCGGGTAGGTCACGCCGTCGTCAGTGAAGGTGCGGTCGAGCGGAGTCAGCGCGATGCCCTGGGCGTCTGCCGGGCGGTCACTCGCCGCGGCGAGGGCGAGGGCTCGCTCGCGCACCTTCGCCTCCCACTGCGAGGGCGGCACCACCTCGTCCACCAGCCGCCACTCGACGGCGCGCTTGCCCCGCACCCCCTCCTCGACCGAGCAGAATACGTCGGCGAGGTCGCGGCGCACCCGGCGCTTGTCGGTGATGCGGGTGAGGCCTCCAGTGCCGGGCAGCACGGCGAGTAGCGCGGTCTCGGGCAGCGAGATGCTGGAGCGGCGGTCGTCCACGAGCATGATGTGCCGGGCGGTGAGCGCCAGCTCGTAGCCGCCGCCCGCCGCGGTGCCGTTCACGGCGCAGAGATAGGCTTGCCCGCTGCTCTCGGTCGCGTCCTCGATGGCGAGCCGCGTCTCGTTGGTGAACTTGCAGAAATTGACCTTGTGGCCGTGGCTCGCGCTTCCGAGCATCCGGATGTTGGCGCCGGCGCAGAACACGCCCTCTTTGGCGGAGCGCAGCACCACCGCGCGCACTTCCGGGTGCTCGAAGCGCAGCCGCTGCACGGCGTCCGCGAGCTCGATGTCCACGCCGAGGTCATACGAGTTCATCTTGAGCTCATAGCCCTCGAACAAGCCGCCCTGCGGGTCCACGTCCATGGTGAGGAACGCCAGCGGGCCGTCGAAAGAGAGCCGCCAATGGCGGTAGCGGACCGGCTCCGTTTGGAAGTCTATGTAAGTCATCGCAGTGCGTTTCCCTTCTCATGCACTATAATGCATCACACCTCTCGCGCAAGTGGCATTATAATGCAGCACCGAACAGCCGGCTGGCGAACGATGCCACGGCTGTCACTACGCTGTCAGTCGCCTCGACATGCGGGGCGTGCTGTGCACCCTCGATCATCAGGGCCTCGACGAGACCAGACGCCCCTTGCTGGCAGGCGCGCACTTGCAGATCGGTGCCGTAGGGATCGTCTGCGCCCTGCAGGACCAGCACGGGCACTCTGACCCGCGCCATGCTGTCCGTGATGTCGAAGTCGCGGAAGCGCGGGTCGAGCCAGGCGCCGTTCCAGCCGCGGAAGGCGGAGTCCACGTCACGGTGGTAGCGGGCGAGCCGCTCGCGCAGGCCACCCGTCTCGTAGGCGTCGCGGATGTCGGCGATGCTGGCAACGGCAACGTCTTCGACGAAGAGGTGCGGCGCGATGAGCACGAGGCCGCGCACGCGCTCGTCCTGAACGTCGCCGCCGTTGATGATCGCGATGGAGGCGCCGTCGGAGTGGCCGACGAGGGCGCAGCGCTCAATGCCGGCGAGGTCGAGGACGCGCGGCAGCACGTCCACGGCCTCCTCGTGCATGTAGGTCATGGGCCGCGGCCGGGGCGCCGGCTCGGACGCGCCGTAGCCGAAGCGCGAGAAGGCGAACACGCCCAGCCCGGTCGCGTCGGCGAGCAGCGCCGGGAAGTCCCGCCAGAGCTCGACGGACCCCAGCCCCTCGTGCAGCAGCACTAAGGTCGGCGCCTCGTCCGGCGCCTTGCCCCACCACGCCGCTTCTAACGGGCGGCCATCCAGGCTGAGCCAGGTAGGCCGCTTCTGAATCGCGCTAGGCATCGAGGAACGTCGTGAAGCTCGAGACCGGCTCGCGCTCGGTCACGAGTTGGTTCGCCGGCTCGTCCGGGTCGGCGTAGCCCAGCGCCATGCCGCAAGCGACGAGCTGGTCATCGCCGAGGCCGAGCTGCTCGCGGATGATCGGCGCATACGGGACGAAGGCCGCCTGGGGGCAGGTATCCAGCCCATGCGCGCGCGCCGCGATCATCAAGGCTTGCAGGAACATCCCGGTCTCCATGAAGGCGCCGTAGCCCATGTCGCGGTCAAAGGTGATGATCAGGCCGACCGGAGCGCCGAAGAACGTGTAGTTGCGGCCGTGCTGGCGGCGGGCCGCCTCCTTGTCGCCCTTGGCGATGCCGAGCAGGCCGTAGAGATCCCAGCCCACCTTGCGTCGCCGGGCGAGGTAAGGGTCGCGCCACTCGGCGGGGTAGTAGGAGTAGTCCGGGGCGCTCGGCTGGGGATCGGTGAAATGCGCGGCCACGAGCGCCTCGCTGAACCGGCGCAGCGCGTCCCCTTGCAGGACGTGGACGTGCCAGGGCTGAACGTTGGTGCCGCTGGGCGCGCGGGCGGCGAGCGCGAGCAGCCGCTCAATCAGCGCCTGCGGCACCGGGCGGGGCAGGAAGCCGCGGACGCTGCGGCGGCTCAGGAGCGCGGCTTCGACGGCATCGGGGCTATTCATTGTGCTCCTCTGGGTGCTCCTCTGGCATAAGCGCGGCGGGATGGATAAAGGATCAAGCCGCGCCGGGTGGAATGGGAGAGACGGCTATGGATGCGACGAAGGTGGAGCCGGCGGCCACCGCGGGCAACGCCGCCCACCATTTCGTTCGTCGCCACATCGCCGAGGGACGCGGCAGCCGCGTCGCCTTCACCGACCCCTGGCGCAGCCTGACCTACACCGGGCTGGCCGACGCGGCAGCGCGCTTCGCGGGCGGGCTGCGCGCGGCCGGGATCGGGCGGGAGCGGCGTCTCGCCATAGTGATGCTCGATACCGTGGATTTCCCGGTGGCGTTCTGGGGCGCGCTCTGGGCTGGCGTGATTCCGGTCCCGATCAACACGCTGCTGCCGCCGGACCAGGTCACCTACATCCTGGCCGACAGCCGCGCCGAGGCCGTCGCCATCTCCGCGCCGCTGCTGCCCGGCCTGTTGCCCGTGCTGGAGAGGACGCCCGGCCTGCGCCTGGTCCTGGTCGCCGCCCCGGACGGTGGCTCTGTGGAAGTCCATCCTGCTATCGCTAAGGACTTCGCGCGCTTCGTCGCTCACGCATCGCCGGAGCCGGAGCCTGCGCCCTCCGCGGCGGACGAGGTCGCGTTCTGGCTGTATTCGTCCGGCTCCACGGGTACCCCGAAGGGCACGAAGCACGTCCATTCCTCGCTCGGCGTCACGGCCGAGACCTACGCGCGCCAGGTGCTCGGCATCCGCTCGGATGACGTGGTGTTCTCGGCGGCCAAGCTGTTCTTCGCCTACGGCCTCGGCAACTCCATGACCTTCCCCATGTCGGTGGGCGCGCGGGCGGTGCTCCTGCCCGAACGACCCACGCCCGCGAGCGTCCTGCAAACGATGCGCGCGCACCAGCCGACCGTGTTCTGCGGCGTGCCGACGCTCTACGCGGCCCTGGTCGCCCATCCGGAGATCGGGCCGGGCGCCGGCTCGGCCAGGCTCCGCCGCTGCATCTCGGCGGGGGAGGCGTTGCCAGAGAGCGTCGGCCGGCGCTGGAGCGAGGTCGTCGGCACCGACATCCTGGATGGCATCGGCTCGACCGAGATGCTGCACATCTTTCTCAGTAACCGGCCGGGCGAGGTGCATTACGGCACCACGGGCGTCGCGGTGCCGGGCTATAAGCTGCAGATCGTGGACGAGGCGGGCCATGACGTGCCGGACGGCGTCGCGGGCGAGCTGCTGGTGCGCGGCGCCAGCGCCGCGGACGGCTACTGGAACCAGCGCGCCAAGAGCCGCCAAACCTTCCGCGGCGAGTGGACCGCGACCGGCGACACCTACATCCGCGGCGCGGACGGCCTCTACCGTTACCAGGGCCGCGCCGACGACATGTTCAAGGTGAGTGGCGTCTGGGTCTCGCCCTTCGAGGTCGAGGCGGCGCTGATTACCCACCCGGCGGTCCAGGAGGCAGCGGTGGTCGCGCGGCAGGACGAGGACGGGCTGGTCAAGCCGATGGCCTTCGTCGTACTGCGCGACCCGGCGGCTGATGCGGCGGCGCTCGGCGAGGCGCTTAAGGCGCACGTCAAGGCGGCGGCCGGACCCTGGAAATATCCGCGCTGGATTGAAGTCGTGGAGGACCTGCCGAAGACCGCGACCGGCAAGATCCAGCGCTTCAAGCTGCGGGCCAACCTGCACACTCCGTAGGCAGGATGCCCACGACCTGGCCCGCTATCTAGCAAATGCATCGGCGCGGAAGCCCGTCCCGCCTGGCATTTGCCAGTTACGTTGCCCCTTGGCACGCGGCGTGCAAACCTCCGCCGCCGTCCGCCGAAGGCACGGCGCGCCAACAGGGAGGCGCCGGGCTGCAAGAACCCGGCGGGCATGGGGATGAAGAAGATCGAGGCCGTCATCAAGCCGTTCAAGCTGGACGAGGTGAAGGAAGCGCTGCACGAGGTGGGGCTGCAAGGCATCACCGTCGTGGAGGCGAAGGGCTTCGGCCGGCAGAAGGGCCACACCGAGCTTTACCGGGGCGCGGAATACGTCGTGGACTTCCTGCCCAAGGTGAAGATCGAGGTGATCTGCGAGGACGGCGTGGTCGAGCGCGCGGTCGAGGCCATCATGGGGGCGGCGCGCACCGGGCGCATCGGCGATGGCAAGATCTTCATCAGCCCCGTGGAGGACGCCGTGCGCATCCGCACCGGCGAGCGCGGTCCAGAGGCGGTATGATGGGGGCGGTGTAGCCGCCGGGACCGGGAGAGGTTAAACGCCAACCGGGCCGCGCTGGGCGGTCCGAGCAACGAAGGGGCAAAGCAAGGCGATGGCAACAGAGTCCACCGGGGGCGGCAACGGGGTCGGGAAGGTCCTCGAGATGCTCCGCGAGAACAGCGTGGAGTATGTGGACCTGCGGTTCACCGATCCGCGCGGCAAGTGGCAGCACACGGCGCAGCACGTCTCCACCATAGACGAGGAGGCGTTCCGCGACGGCATTATGTTCGACGGCTCCTCCATCGCCGGCTGGAAGGCGATCAACGAGAGCGACATGATCCTGATGCCCGACGCCGAGTTCGGCCTGCATGGACCCGTTCGCGGCCAAGCCGTCGCTGATCCTGTTCTGCGACATCGTCGAGCCCAGCACCGGCCAGCCTTACGCGCGCGACCCGCGCAGCACGGCGAAGAAGGCCGAGGCGTTCGTGAAGTCGTCCGGCATCGGCGACGCCGTGTATTTCGGTCCCGAGGCCGAGTTCTTCATCTTCGACGACGTGCGCTTCGGCACCGGGCCGAACTACGCCAAGTATGAGGTGGACAGCGCCGAGGGGCCGCAGGCGTCGCTGAGGGAATATCCCGAGGGCAACATGGGCCACCGCCCGAGCATCAAGGGCGGCTACTTCCCCGTACCCCCCGTGGACAGCGAGAGCGACCTGCGCGCCGAGATGCTGTCCACCATGGGTGAGATGGGCGTCATCATCGAGAAGCATCACCATGAGGTCGCCCAGAGCCAGCACGAGCTGGGCATGAAGTTCGGCCCGATGGTGAAGCTCGCCGACCACCTGCAGATCTACAAGTATTGCATCCACAACGTCGCGCACAGCTACGGCAAGACGGCGACGTTCATGCCCAAACCGATCTACGGCGACAACGGCAGCGGCATGCACTGCCACCAGAGCATCTGGAAGAACGGCAAGCCGCTCTTCGCCGGCAATGCCTACGCCGACCTGTCCGAGACCGCGCTCTACTACATCGGCGGCATCATCAAGCACGCGAAGGCGCTCAACGCCTTCACCAACCCGACGACCAACAGCTACAAGCGGCTGATCCCCGGCTTCGAGGCCCCCGTGCTGCTCGCCTACTCGGCGCGCAACCGCTCGGCCTCCTGCCGCATCCCGTATGCTACGAACCCGAAGGCCAAGCGCGTCGAGGTCCGCTTCCCGGACGCGACCGCGAACCCCTACCTCGCCTTCGCGGCGATGCTGATGGCCGGCGTCGATGGCATCCGCAACAAGATTCATCCGGGCGACCCGATGGACAAGGACCTCTACGACCTGCCGCCCGAGGAGATGAAGGGTATCCCGACAGTCTGCGGCAGCCTGCGCGAGGCCCTTGAGTCGATCAGCGCCGACCACGAGTTCCTGCTCGCGGGCGACGTGTTCAACAAGGACCAGATCGAGAGCTACATCGAGCTCAAGTGGAACGAGGTGTATCGTTTCGAGCACACCCCGCACCCCGTCGAGTTCGAAATGTATTACTCGGTCTAGCCCGGCGCCGGTTTGCCCGCTCCGCCCTCTTCCGGAGGGCGGAGCGGTTCCGCTACGATCCCGCCATGGAAATCGCAGAGCACGCCCGCGAGAGCGCGGAGCACGCCCATGAACATGGTCCGCCTCAAGGCTTCGCCCGGCGCGTCGCCCTGCTCATCGCAGCCCTGGCCGCGGCGCTCGCGCTGACCGAGATCGCCGCCCAGCACGCGCAGACCGAGTATATCGCCCATAACATCAGCGCCAACGACAACTGGACCTTCTTCGGATTCAAGGAGACCCGCGCCCGCATTTCCGAGCAGACGGCCGCGATCCTGCAGGCGATCCCTGGTCCGCCTGACAAGGTGCGGCAGGACGCGATCGCGCAGGCGCAGACCACGGTCAAGCGCATGAGGGACGGCAACTCGTCCGGCCCCGGCACACACCAGATCCAACAGATAGCTGAGGAACAGGAACGCGAGCTGGAGCACTCGCTCCACCGCTACCACATGTTCGAGTATGCCGCCGGCGCCCTGCAGATCGCGATCGTGCTGGGCTCCGCCGCCGTCGTGACCCAGCTCGCGAGCGTCGCCCTCGCGGGCGGCGTGGTCGGGGGTCTTGCCGTCGTGCTCGCCCTCGCTGTGGGTGCTGGACTGGTCTAGGACATAGCAATTCCTGCCCCTGGATCGAGGGCGGCACGCATCGAAGCAGCGATCCGGTCCTCGCCTTCCCTCGAAGCGGCGTCGCGAGGCGGAAGGCGGCGGATCGTCAGACCGCCGTCCTCGAGCACCTCGAGGTCCGTATGGCCGGAGGCGTCCCGCCGGAACCGGAGCGCTGCGCGGCACGGCCCGACTTGAATGTTGCGCATCACGACCTCCGGAAGCCATTCCGGCAGCGAAGGATCAACGATCAGCGTCTTGCGCGGCGCGAGGGGCAGCAGGCCCAGCATCGTGTTCACCAGCAGGATCACCGCCCCCGAAGACCACGCCTGCGGCGAGCACGCCCCAGGGTAGAGGCCAGGGTGCGGGTGCCGGGCGTCGCGAGCATGGCCACCGAAGACTTCGGGCAGGCGGTCGAGGTCGAAGACCTGGGTCGCCGAGAACATGCCCTCGGCAACCGCGTGCATCGCCGCGTCGAAGCCGTAGCGCTTGAGGCCGTAGGCCGTGATGGAGTTCGGCGACGGCCAGACCGCCCCGAGGTGATAGGCGAACGGGTTGTAGGCAGGATGCTTGCTGGAGAGCGTGCGGATGCCCCAGCCGCTGAACATGTCAGGCGCCATCAGCCTCTCCGCCACGGCGCCGGCCTTGTCCTCGTCCACGATCCCGTAGGCGAGGCAGGCACTTGGGTCCGAGGCAATGGTCTTGACCTGGCGCCCATCCGGGTCGAGCGCCATGGCGAAGTAGCGCTCGTCCTGCATCCAGAAGCGCTCGTTGAACCGCTGCTTGAGCAAGCGCGCCTCGGCGAGGAGCTGGTCGGCGCGGCTGTGCTCGCCCGCCGTCGCGAAGGCAAGGGCGACCGCCTGCTTGCCCGCGTAGTAGAGTCCCTGGACGTCGGAGATGGCGATGGGATCCTTCACCATGCGCCCGTCCGGGTAGAGAACGGCGTCGCCCGAGTCCTTCCAGCTCTGGTTCTTGATGCCCTGGGGGGACCGCGTCAGATACGGGTAGAACCCCTCGCTGTCGGCGTTCTTCTCCATCCACTCGATCGTGACCAGCAGCTTGTCCCGCATGGAGCGGAAGAACTCGAGGTCGCCCGTGTGCGCGAGGTCGGCCGCTGCCGCGAGCAGGAACAGGCCCGGCGTCGAGTAATCGCCGTAGTAGTGCAGGAACGGCGTCTTGCCGAGCCTGGCGAGTGGCCCCCGCTCGCGCTGGTGCAGGACCTTCCCCGGCTGCGCATCATAGAGGTCGTCGGTCGTCTCCGCGTTCCAGCGGCTGATTACCAGTAGCGCGCCGCGCAGCGTGGCCGGGTTGAGCCCGGCCGTCTGCAAGGCAGTGACGTAGGCATCGCGCCCGAACAGCCCGGTGTATTTCGGCACGCCCGCTACGATCATGAACTGCTCGGCGCCCGGCCCGTCGAGGAGCTGCATCGAGGCAAGGTCCGAGACGGCCTGCTCCCACGCCACCTGCACCACGGCATTCGCCGCCGACAGCTGCGCGCAGTCGGCGACCCAATCGCGGCGGGCCTGGATGGAAGGGTCATCGGACGAGAAAGCCCCGTCAGTGCCGTAGATTGGCTCGACCGATTTGCCCTCGAACACGGGCGCTACGTCCAACGTGAGCACGCGCGGCTCGTGCGCGGGGAGGCCGAGCCGGCAGGCGATGGCGTCGCCCAGATCGGTCAGCTCATCCCCCCCCGAGATGCGGATGCCAGTTGCGAGGGGGAGGTCGGGATGCTCGTAGCGGAACTGCAGGTTGCCTTCGCTCACACCACTCCCGTTTTTCGCCCCATTGGTCCAAACTCGCTCGACGAGCGCATTCTGCTTGCGCTTGCCCTCCGACGCCTCCGACAGGTCGGCGAAGTCAGCCGCGAGTTCGAGGGAGAGCGTGACTGCCGTCTCGGCCATCGCGTGGTTGGTCACGATGAGGTCGAGGTGCAGGCCGCCACCAGTGAAGGCATTGACCTGTAGCTCGATCCCCTTCTTGGCGATCTCCCCGCCGTCCTTGCTGTGGTCATCCGGCGTAGGTCCGGCGGCCGTACCGGCGGGCGACGGCGCCAGATGGTAGGAGGTCATGACATGGTGATCCACGGCGTTCGCCGAGACGAACATAGGGTCGGCGCCGTTGATCTCGATCTGCAGGCGCGAGAGGAACCGCGTCCGGTGCAGGTAGAAACCCTTGATCCCGTCACCGATGCGCCCGTGCGTATCGGTGACGAGCACCGTGTATCCGCGGTGAGCGATCAGGTCGCCCGGCCGGACCGAGCAACGGTTCACGTCTCGCAGCGGCGTCGCGGACCGCTCCCGCTTCTCGAAGGTGCGGGCGGCATCGGGTCCGGTCCGCCGGCCGGTGCCAACGCCTGCGTCCATGCGCGCGTCTGTGTCTTGGGACGAGGATGCCACGGCTTTCACTCCCTGCTGCACCGGCGCAGGACGCCGCGCGGGGTGAGAACGCTCTCGGGCGTCCGCTGTTTCCTAGTCAGCCGCCGCCCGCTCACCGTTTGATGCAGTGGTGCGCCCTGAGGGACTCGAACCCCCGACCCGCGGATTAGAAGGCCGCCGCTCTATCCACCTGAGCTAAGGGCGCGTGCGGTGTTGATCAGTGCGTCCAGTTCTCGGTCCGCCCGTAGCGGAAATTATCCGCATACGCTTTCGGCTTGAGCGCGCGGCGTCGCGGTGGGATCTCGACGTCGTAGGCAATCCCCTTCCGCTCCGCGAAGGCGATCGCCTCCTCGCGCGTGTCAAAGCACAGCCGAACCTGCCCCTGCGTGTCCTGGCTGCCCCACCAGCCCATCAGCGGATCGTTGCGCTCCCGCTCACCGGGCTCGAACTGCAAGACCCAGTTTCCGGTCCCGGCCGTCCCGGACTGCATCGCCGTCTTAGGCCGCTGGAAAATGCGGGCGCGGGTTGATTCAGGCATCGGTCCCCTACTCTCCGTCGTGGTCGGGGCGGCCGGACTCGAACCGGCGGCCTCGTGTACCCAAAACACGCGCGCTACCAGGCTGCGCCACGCCCCGAAACGGGGTGAACCTATGAGCGCCGGCCCGCCTGCGCAAGCCACCCGCGCAAGCCACCCGCGCAAGCCGCGTCGCGCGGAGGCGCGCAGACTGCGTCGCGCGGAGGCGCGCAAGTTGCGTTGACTTGCCCCCCGGTTGTCGCCGAGACTCCCCCTCGACGTCCAGGGGAACAAGCGTGGCCGATTTCGCCCACATCGTGCGCATGGAAGGCGTGCAAAAGTGGTTCGGCCCGGTCCACGCGCTCCGCGATATCACGCTCGCCATCGCGCGCAACGAGATCGTCGGCCTCATCGGCGACAACGGCGCCGGCAAATCGACCCTCATCAAGACGCTCACGGGCGTCATGCCGCCGAGCGCCGGGCGCATCTTCGTGCGCGACCAGGAGATCGACGCCAGCGCCTGGTCGGTCAGCGCCGCGCACGCGCTCTCCATCGAGACGGTCTATCAGGACAAGTCGCTCGGCGAGAAGCAGCCCTTGTGGCGCAACTTCTTCGTCGGCCGGCAGATCACGAACCGCCTCGGCTTCATCAAGGTCGCCGAGCAGAAGCGCGTCGCCGCGGACATCCTGCTCAACACCATCGGCTTCCGGGGCGCGGGCATCACCGTGGACAGCACCGTAGGGAGCCTCTCCGGCGGCGAGCGCCAGGGCATCGCCATCGGGCGCGCCATGCACTTCAACGCCGACCTCATCATCCTCGACGAGCCGACCGTAGCGCTCGCCGTCAAGGAGGTCCGCAAGGTGCTGGACTTCGTCCGCCGCATCAAGGAGTCGGGCCGAGCCTGCATCTACATCGAGCACAACCTCGCCCACGTCCATGAGGTCGCCGACCAACTCGTCGTGCTCGACCGCGGCCGGATCGTCGCCACGGTCAGCCCGCGGGAGATGACCGTCCCTGAGCTGACGGAATACCTGATCGCGCTGCAGGGCGCGCACTGAGGCAATGCCTGTGCCCCGATCTCCGACCGCGCCCGGCCTCCTGTCCCGCGTCGAGGGACTGCCGATCATGGTGGTGTTCATCCTCATCCTCGCGCTCTTCATGGGGACGGCGCCCGAGGTGTTCCTGCGGCCGAACATCTACACCACGCTTCTCTCCACCGCGCCGCCGCTGATCCTGCTGGCGGCGGGCCTCACCTTCGTGATCGGCGCGGGCGAGATAGACCTCTCCTTCCCGTCCGTGATCGCCTTCTCGGGCTTCGTGTTTGCCGTGCTGTTCAAGGAGTGGCAGCTCGGCTGGCTCGCCGTGCTCGGCGCGCTGCTCTCGGGGGTCCTGGTCGGCGTGGTGAACGGCGTGCTGATCGCGCGCGTCGGCATCCCGAGCTTCATCGCGACCCTCGGCACCCAGTTCTTCTGGAGTGGGATCGCGACCCTGCTCTCCGGCGGCAAGAGCTATGCACTTCGCGGCGCCGAGCAGAGCACGGTCTATGCCGGGCTCGTCGGCACCACTGGCGACTTTGGCGGCGACCCGAACGCCATCGCGTGGCAGGACCAGATCTCGGTCCAGGCGCTCTGGACGGCCGCGATCGTGGCGTTCCTCTGGCTGGTCCTCAACCGCCACCGCTTCGGCGAGCACGTACTCTTCCTCGGCGACAGCAACCAGGTATCGCGCGTGGTGGGCATCCCCGTGGAACGCGAGAAGATCAAGCTGTTCACGCTCATGGGCCTGCTCGCCGCGATAGCCGCCGTGCTGCTGACGCTGGAGAACAAGAACTACTTCGGCAACCAGGGACAAGGTTACCTGCTGACCGCCATTGCCGCCGTGCTGATCGGCGGCACCAGCATCTTCGGCGGCCACGCGACCCTCGTCGGCACCGTGTTCGGCTGCCTCATCATCTGGATGCTGGAAGCCGGGCTGGTGGCGAGCGGCCTCACGGGCGCCTGGGTGCGCACCGTGCAGGGCCTCATCTTCCTGGTCGCGATCGTGTTCTACCTGCTCGTCGAGGAGCCGGGCCGCCGGGCCGCCCTGCTCGGCCGCTTCCGCCGGCCCGCACCCGGCCCTGCGTCAACCGTTCTCCGGGAGAAGGAACAACCATGACGAAGGCAGCCCTGCTCGCCGCCGCGGCGATCCTGATCGCGCCAGCCGCCCGCGCGGCCGATACCCCGCCCGGCAAGGGCCTCACCATCTACATGCAGATGGGCGGCAACGCGGGCGACGGCGCCACCCTCGCCCGCCAGACCGGCGCCGAGGCCGCGTCCCGCGCGCTCGGCGTGGACAAGCTCAACGAGCAGTTCTCCGCCTGGGCGCCGGAGACCATGATCCAGCAGTTCCGCGAGGCGCTGGCCGCCAAGCCGTCCTGCATCGTCATCATGGGCCATCCTGGGGCGGACGCCTTCGCGGACCTGGTCAAGCAGGCCGTGGACCAGGGCATCGTCGTGACCGACGGCAACTCCCCGCTCACCTCGCTTCAGAAGGAGTTCGGCCCCAAGGGCTTCGGCTACGCCGGCGTAGATCTCTATCAGGGCGGCGTGCTTACGGCACAGGCCATGATGAAGGCAGGCAACCTGAAGTCGGGCGACCAGGCGATGGTCTATGGCGTGTTCAGCCAGGCCGAGCGCGGCCTCTCCGAGAAGGGCCTTGCCGACACCTTGGAGAAGGTCGGCCTCAAGGTGGATCGCCTTGAGATCACCCAGGAAGCGAACTCCGACCCCACCCTCGCCATCCCCGTGCTCACCGCCTACGTCCAGTCGCATCCGCAGCTCAAGGCCATCGGCACGCAGCACGGCGGCGTCACGGGCGTCCTGGCCGAGGTGCTGCACAAGGCGGGCAAGAAGCCGGGCGAGATCACCGTGGGCGGCATCGACCTCGCTCCCGCGACGATCGACGGTCTCAAGAGCGGCTACGTCTCGGCGACGCTCGACCAGCTCCTCTACCTGCAGGGCTTCATGCCGGTGATGCAATGCGTGGTGTCGGCGAAGTATAAGATGCCAGGGCTGACGCTGAACACGGGCGCGGGGGTCGTCACGCCGCAGACCATCGGCGGCCTCGTGCCGCTGATCGATGCGGGCATTCGCTAGGACCGCGTGCGGATGTTGGAGAGTGGGTGGGGGATCCCCAGCATGAGATGAGACGAATCGTTCTTTGGTGCGGACTCGCGGTCATGATGGCCGTGGTCCTTGTCCGGCCCGCCTCCGCGCAGCTCCTGGAGACGTATTTCCCCGCCTTCACATACGGCTTGGGCGGACCGAGCCCGGAGAACGTCCAACTGCTGCGCCCGGACAGCTACCGCTTCCCCGGGATCCGCGTTGGCAACTTCATCATCCGCCCGATGGTCCAGGAGAGCGTCGGGTATGACAGCAACGTCGATGGCGTGCAGAACGGCCGCGGCAGCGCCGCCATCGTGACCGACGCGTCGCTCTCGGCGGAGTCGGATTGGGGGCGCAACAGCGTCCGCGCGAACCTGACGGTCGATGATCAGCGCTACCCGGGCAGTCCGACCGAGAACCAGACGAACTGGACGGCCAGCCTTGGCGGCACCTACGACATCGGGCGCGACCAGCTCGCCGGATCCTACACCCACCTGAACCTAAACGAGACGTCGCGCGATCTCGCGTCGCTTGTCGTGGTCCAGCCCATCGCCTTCCAGGTCGATGATTTCGAGCTGAGCTACAAGACCAGTGCGCGCGGGCGGCTCTCGTTCGTGCCCAATGCCGACGTGCTGCTCTACCGGTTCGACAATGTCCCCGTGCCGGGAACAACGGTCAGCGAGGAATACCAAAACCGGAACGTCTATCAGGGCGGCCTGACGACGCTGTTCGAACTCGCCCCAGAGCGGAATCTCGTGCTCGTCGCCCGCGGCACGCACATCCAATACGTGACGCAGGTCGATGCTATACCCAACCGAGACTCGAACGGCGGCACGATCCTGGCCGGCATAGACTATCGCGCAAGCGGTGCGTTCCGGTATCGCGCGCTCATCGGATACCAGGTCCGGTCCTACGTGAACCCCCAGTTCAAGACGATCTCATCACCGGTCGCCGAGGCATCGGTCTCCTGGTCTCCGACACGCCTGACCACGCTGACGGCCTCCCTGCGCCGCGGCGTCGAGGACGCCGCCGACACGACCATCGGCGGCTACGTGTTCACGGGAGGCCGGATAGATCTCGACCATGAATTGCGGCGCAACATCTTCCTCAATGCCTACGTGCAGGTGGAGAGCGCCGACTTCGGCGCAGCATCCGGTGTGCCGCCGGTCTTCGCCTTCCTCCAGAGCACCGGGTCGCAGACGATCCTGAACACCGGTGCTAGTGCAACCTGGGCGATCAATCGCAATCTCCGCGCCGGCTTGAGCTACGGTTTCACGGATCGGTTCGCGGCCGCGCCCTCTCGCTATGTCGAGAGTGTTGTCCTGCTTTCTGTGGCGGCAGGGCTGTGAGGAGCTGGCCAATTCGTAATTGTAACGGGATTTAGAGCAGATCGTGCCTGACCGTCTCCGGTTAGGCACGTCAAGGTGCTCTGGAGACAAAAGGCTGGAGCTTGCTGACCGTTTACGGTCAGCACGCTCGCCCACCCGGTAAGGACGGCCGCCACGCCCTGACCATCGCTCTCGTTCGCAACGCGCTACAGCAGCATCTCGTAGGGCAGGAAACCCACGCCGTCGCCGGGCACGACGGCCGTCACAGGCTCGGCCAGCTCCACAAGCCCGTCAGTTTCGGTCAGCGAAGTGAGGATGCCCGCCCCTTCGACGCCGTGCTTGTGCGCCTGCGGCGTGCCGTCCGGGCTGGGTGTGAGCCGCGCACGCACGTATTCGCGCCGTCCTGCCTTCTTGCGGTAGCTGAACGCGGCCTGAACACGATACGCCGTCGGCGCCCAGACCGACGCGCCACCAAGCACGGCGATCAGGGGACGGGCAACGTGGACGAAGGTCACGAAGGCCGCCACCGGGTTGCCGGGCAGCCCGACGAACGGTACGCCTGCAACGCCGCCCATCGCGACAGGGCGGCCGGGCTTGATCGCCAGCCGCCAGAAGACGAGCCGTCCGGCGGCCTCGACCGCCGCCCGGACATGGTCCTCCTCGCCGGTCGAGACGCCGCCGGAGGTCAGGATCAGGTCGTGGGTCCGCGCGGCGGCCGAGAGCGCCGCCTCGATGGCGTCTCGCTGGTCAGGCAGGATGCCGAGGTCCGTGACCTGCGCCCCGGCGCGCGCCGTAAGGGCGGCGAGCAGCACCCGGTTGGAGTCGTAGCGCTGCGCCGGCCCTGCCGGAGCGCCCGGCTCGACGATCTCGTTCCCGGTCGAGAACAGCGCGACGCGGACCGGGGCGCGCACGACCAAGTCCTGCAGCCCGAGCGCCGCCGCGAGTGCCAGGTCCTGCGGCCTCAGGCGTCGCCCAACCGGAAGCGCACACGCGCCGCGCGCCATGTCCTCGCCGCGGGAGCGCGTATTGGCGCCCCGGCGCAAGCCCGCAGGAAAGTGGACGTGCCCCTGCTCGTCGAGGCGCACGTCCTCCTGCATGAAGACCGTGTCCGCACCCGCGGGAAGTGCCGCGCCGGTGAAGATGCGCCAGGCGCTTCCCGGCGCGAGCGCGTCCGCCGCGGGTGCGCCGGCCGCGATGCGCCCGGCCACTGGCAAGACCGGCGCCTCGTCGAGATCGGCCAGGCGCACGGCGTAGCCGTCCACCGCCGAGTTGTCGAAGGGCGGCAGATCGAGGGGCGCCGCCACGCTCTCGGCGAGCACGCGGCCGTCCGCAGCGCCCAGGGCGACGCACTCCACCCTCTCGATCGGCTGCACGTCGGCCGCGATGATGCGCAGCGCTGCGTCGAGCGGCAGGAGCTTGCCGCCGAACGCGAAGCAGTCGTCAGAGAGCTGCGCCACCCTCGTCCCTTACCGCCCGGACCACGCGATGCTGCCGAGCGGCACCGCGCGCGACTGCACGAGGTCCGCGAGTCCGGCGATGTCGTCGAGGTGGCACACGGGAATCCCGATCCCCGGCAAGGCTATGTCCGCCGCGACGGCGACGATCGTTGGGTCGCCTGGGTGCAGCGGCGGCTTCCCGTTGGCCGCGCGATAGACCTCGATCTTGGGATGGCTCTCGCGCTTGAAGCCCTCGACCAGGACCAGATCCACGGCGCGCATGTGCGCGAGCAGCTCGGCCAGCCCAGGCTCGGGCTCGCCCCGAAGCTCGTGCATCAGCGCCCACCGCGCGGCCGAGGCGACCAGGACCTCCTCAGCGCCGGCCTGGCGATGCTCCCAGGAATCCTTGCCGGGCCTATCGATATCGAAGCTGTGATGCGCGTGCTTCAAGGTCGAGACCCGGAGTCCGCGGGCGATCAGCGCCGGGATGAGGCGGCGCAGCAAGGTCGTCTTGCCGGCGCCACTCCAGCCCGCCAGCCCGATCACGCGCATGAGCGCCGGCTGCAGGGTTCGCTTCAGGTCGGTATGGATCACCATGCCTCGTGGATGATGCTGGCCATGGCTCCCTATCCCAGAACCGCCGAGCCTGGAAGAACGGGTGACGTCCGCCCGGCCCCGGCCTTTGCGTCGCGCTGTCTTGGGACGATATAGGGTTCCACGGCGCGGCTGCCGGATGCGGCATCCCGGCAGCGCGGGGAGAGGTTCATGGCTGACGCACAGGCTGGCGAGATACTCCGGTTCGAGCACCCCGGCGCTGGCCGCCGCCGCGCCAAGGCAACCCCGAAGGGCCGCGAGGTCCAGCCGGTCGCCAAGCACGAGATCGCGGCGCTGCTCGGCGACAGCCCTCGCGCGCGCGAGTTCCTGATCGAGTATCTGCACCTGATCCAGGACACCTACAAGCAGATCTCGGCGGCGCATCTCGCGGCGCTCGCGGACGAGATGCGGCTCGCCTTCGCCGAGGTCTATGAGACGGCGACCTTCTACGCGCACTTCGACGTGGTGAAGGAGGGCGATCCGCCGTTGGCACCGCTCGTGGTCCGGGTCTGCGACAGCGTCACCTGCGCGATGTTCGGCGCCGAGACGCTGCTCGCCGAGCTGCGGGCGCTGCCGGACGCGGGCGGCCTCAGCGCCAACGTGCGCGTGGTACGCGCGCCCTGCGTTGGCCTGTGCGACCAGGCGCCGGTCGTCGAGGTCGGGCACCATTTCCTGCACAAGGCCGAGCCGGCCGCCGTGCTGGACGCGATCGCGCGGGACGACACGCACCCCCATATTCCCGACGACTACATCGACTATGACGCTTACGTCGCCGGCGGCGGATACCGCTTGCTCGGCCAGCTCCGGTCGGACAAGGTGAGCATCGAGGACGTGCTCGCAAAGCTCGACCACAGCGGCCTGCGCGGCCTCGGCGGCGCCGGGTTCCCGACGGCGCGCAAGTGGCGCTCGGTGCGCGGCGAGCCTGGCCCGCGGCTGATGGCGGTCAACGCCGACGAGGGCGAGCCCGGCACCTTCAAGGACCGGCACTACTTGAACTCCGACCCGCACCGGTTTCTCGAAGGCATGTTGATCGGCGCTCACGTCGTGGAGGCGGCCGAGATCTACATCTACCTGCGCGACGAGTATCCGGTCGCGCGCGAGATCCTGGCGCGCGAGATCGCCAAGCTGCCGCCCGGCGGCCCGAGCATTCACATGCGGCGCGGCGCGGGCGCCTACATCTGCGGCGAGGAGTCCTCGATGCTGGAGAGCCTCGAGGGCAAGCGCGGCCTGCCCCGCCACAAGCCGCCCTTCCCGTTCCAGGTCGGCTTGTTCGGCCGCCCCACCCTGATCAACAACGTCGAGACGCTCTACTGGGTGCGCGACCTAATTGAGCGCGGCCCGGAGTGGTGGACCGGGTTCGGCCGCAACGGCCGCACGGGGCTGCGCAGCTTCTCCGTCTCCGGCCGCGTTAAGGAACCCGGCATCAAGCTCGCGCCGGCCGGCATCACCGTGCAGGAACTCATTGACGAGCACTGCGGCGGCATGATGGACGGCCACGCCTTCGCGGCCTACCTGCCCGGCGGGGCGTCGGGCGGCATCCTGCCCGCGTCCATGTCCGACATCCCGCTCGATTTCGGCACGCTTGAGAAGTATGGCTGCTTCATCGGCTCCGCGGCGGTGGTCATCTTCTCCGACCACGACGATCTCCGCGGCATCGCCCTCAACCTGATGCGCTTCTTCGAGGACGAGAGCTGCGGTCAATGCACGCCCTGCCGTTCGGGCACGCAGAAGGCCCGCATGTTGATGGAGCAGGGCAACTGGGACGCGGACCTACTGGGCGAGCTGTCCCAGGTCATGCGTGATGCCTCGATCTGCGGATTGGGCCAGGCAGCCTCCAACCCGCTCACCAGCCTCATGCGCTACTTCCCCGAAACGCTGGCGCTAGACTCTTGATGAAGGACGCAGAACTTCGGTTCAAACGAAGCCGTTTGAACCGATACTGCTTTAGGGAGGCCGCGGAATGAGCAGCTCGACCACGCGGGAGGGGCCGCAGAACCTCGAAGGCGCCACGACCGAGACCCAGGGGCTGGTGTTCGAGCTGGACGGCGCGCGGGTGGAGGCCAGGCCGGGCGAGTCGCTCTGGGACGTGGCGCGCCGCGTCGGCACGGATATTCCCCACCTGTGCCACAAGCCTGCGCCGGGCTACCGGCCGGACGGCAACTGCCGCGTGTGCATGGTCGAGATCGAGGGGGAGCGGGTGCTGGCGCCGTCCTGCAAGCGCATGCCTGCTGTCGGCATGAAGGTCCATACCCAGACCGAGCGCGCGGCCAAGGCGCGCGCGATGGTGATGGAGCTGCTGGTCGCCGACCAACCGGCGCGGGCGACCTCGCACGACCCGACCTCGTCCTTCTGGAGCTGGGCCGAGCGCATCGGCGTCACCGAGAGCCGGTTCCCAGGGGCGCGGCGCTGGGCGCACGACCCCAGTCACCCGGCGATGCGCGTCAACTTCGACGCCTGCATCCAGTGCAACCTCTGCGTCCGCGCCTGCCGCGAGGTCCAGGTCAACGACGTGATCGGCATGGCCTACCGCAACGCTGCCGCGAAGCCGGTGTTCGACTTCGACGACCCGATGGGTGCCTCGACCTGTGTCGCATGCGGCGAGTGCGTGCAGGCCTGCCCGACCGGCGCGCTCATGCCCGCCGCCTACCTCGACGAGGATGAGACGCGGGTGGTCTGGCCCGATCGCAAGGTGGACAGCCTATGCCCCTACTGCGGCGTGGGCTGCCAGGTCACCTATGAGGTCAAGGACGAGAAGCTGGTCTATGCCACCGGCCGCGACGGCCCGGCGAACCACAACCGCCTCTGTGTTAAGGGAAGGTTCGGGTTCGACTACATCCACCACCCGCACCGCCTGACACGCCCGCTCGTGCGGCTGCCGAACGTGCCCAAGCACGCCCAGGATCAGGTGGACCCCGCCAACCCGTGGACGCATTTCCGCGAGGCGACGTGGGAGGAGGCGCTGGACCACGCGGCCGGCGGCCTCGCCCGCATCCGCGACGCCCGCGGCCCCGAGGGGCTGGCCGGGTTCGGCTCGGCCAAGGGATCGAACGAGGAGGCGTACCTGTTCCAGAAGCTGGTGCGGACCGGCTTCGGCTCGAACAACGTGGACCACTGCACCCGGCTGTGCCACGCCTCGTCGGTCGCGGCCCTGATGGAGGGCCTCAACTCCGGCGCCGTCTCGGCGCCGTTCTCCGCAGCGCTCGACGCCGAGGTGATCATCGTCATCGGGGCGAACCCGACGATCAATCATCCGGTCGCTGCGACCTTCATCAAGAACGCGGTCAAGGACCGCGGCGCCAAGCTGATCGTCATTGACCCGCGCCACCAGTTGCTGTCGCGCCACGCGCTGCATCACCTGGCGTTCAGGCCGGGCAGCGATGTCGCGCTGCTGAACGCGCTCCTCTACACGATCATCGAGGAAGGGCTGACGGACGAGCAGTATATCGCCGGGTACACCGAGGGCTTCGAGGAGCTCAAGCGGCGCATCAAGGACTTCTCGCCCGAGCGCATGGAGGCCGTCTGCGGCATCCCGGCGCCGACGCTGCGCGAGGTCGCCCGGCTCTACGCCACCGCCCGGTCGTCCATCGTCTTCTGGGGCATGGGCATAAGCCAGCACGTGCACGGCACGGACAACTCGCGGTGCCTGATCGCGCTCGCACTGGTGACGGGCCAGATCGGCCGGCCCGGCACGGGGCTGCACCCTCTGCGCGGCCAGAACAACGTGCAGGGCGCCTCCGACGCCGGGCTGATCCCGATGGTGTTCCCGGACTACCAGCCAATCGAGGATAGGGGCGTCCACGACTGGTTCGAGGCTTTCTGGGACACCAAGCTCGATCCCCGAAACGGCCTCACCGTTGTCGAGATCATGACGGCGATCCACGCCGGGCAGATCAGGGGCATGTATATCGAGGGCGAGAACCCGGCGATGTCGGACCCGGACCTGAACCACGCGCGCGAGGCGCTGGCCAAGCTCGAGCATCTTGTCGTCCAGGACTTGTTCCTGACCGAGACCGCTTTCCACGCCGACGTGGTGCTGCCCGCGTCCGCCTTCGCCGAGAAGAGCGGGACGTTCACCAACACGGACCGCCGCGTGCAGCTTGCCCGGCCGATTATCAAGCCGCCGGGCGACGCGCGGCAGGACTGGTGGATCATCCAGGAGATCGCGCGGCGCATGGGCCTGCCTTGGTCGTATGCCGGGCCGAGCGAGATCTTCGCCGAGATGGCGCAGACGATGCCATCGCTGGCCAACATCACCTGGGAGCGGCTGGAGCGCGAGGGAGCCGTGACCTACCCGGTGGACGCCGCGGACAAGCCGGGCCACGAGATCATCTTCTACGCCGGATTCCCGACCAAGACGGGGCGCGGGCGGATCGTGCCGGCCAACGTCCTGCCCCCGGACGAGGTGCCGGACGACGAATACCCGATGGTGCTCTCGACGGGCCGCGTTCTGGAGCACTGGCACACCGGCTCGATGACCCGGCGCTCGGGCGTACTCGACGCGATCGAGCCCGAGGCGGTCGCCTTCATGTCACCTAAGGATCTCTGGCGCGCGCGGCTCAGCCCTGGCGATCTGATCCAGATCGAGACGAGGCGCGGCGCCGTCGAGGTGAAGGTGCGGTCGGACCGTGACGTGCCGCAGGGCATGGTGTTCATGCCCTTCTGCTACGCCGAGGCCGCGGCCAACCTGCTGACGAATCCGGCGCTCGATCCGGTCGGCCTGATCCCCGAGTTCAAGTTCTGCGCGGCCAGGGTGACGAGTTCCGCGAGCGTCGAGACAGCAGCCGAGTAGCCCGGTCCAGCGACGCCTGCCATGCGCCGGGGACCAGCCCGTCTTGCCCCCGCGAAGCCGAGCGCCCATACAGCGCCGCCATGCACTTCGCCGACACGATACGCCTCGTGCTCGCTCCGCCGCACCCTGCGGGGCGGCCCTTCCTCCTCGTCGGCGCGATCCTCACGCTTGTCGGCATCTTCGTCAGCCCGTGGCTGTTCTGGCCGGCGCTGCTGTTTACCATGTTCTGCCTTTATTTCTTCCGCGACCCGCAGCGCGTGCCGCCCGGCCGGCCCGGCGCCCTCGTGGCACCCGCGGACGGGCGCGTCGTCTCCATCGTGCCTGCGGTGCCCCCGCCGGAGCTGGGCCTTGGCCCGGAGCCGCGCTGGCGCGTCGGGATCTTCCTCTCCGTGCTCAACGTGCACGTGAACCGCGTTCCCGCGGATGGGACGGTGACTCGCATCGCCTACCGCCACGGCCGCTTCGTCAACGCGAGCCTCGATAAGGCGAGCGAGGGCAACGAGCGCAACGCGCTCGCGATCCGGCTCGCCGACGGGCGGGAGATCGCGGTCGTGCAGATCGCGGGACTGATCGCCCGGCGCATCCTCTGCAGCGTCCGCGAGGGCGATCACGTGCGCGCCGGCGCGCGTTTCGGCATCATACGCTTCGGCAGCCGCACGGACCTCTATTTGCCGGACGGCGTGCGCCCGCTGGTGGCGGAGGGGCAGACCATGATCGGCGGCGAGACGGTGATCGCGGAGATGGCGGGATGAGCCGGGCGTGAGCGGCATGAATTCCCCCCGCCCGGTCCACCGGCTGCGGCCGCGGCGGCTGCGCCGGGCGCGGCGGCGCCCGCGCTTCGCCGGGCTGTCGTTCAACCGCATGATGCCGAACATCATGACGCTTCTCGGTCTGTGCGCCGGGCTGACGAGCGTGCGCTACGGCATCGAGGGGCATTTCGGCGCGGCGGCGGTGGCGATCGTGGTGGCCGGGTGCATCGACGGCGTGGACGGGCGGCTCGCGCGGCTGCTAAAGGCAACGAGCCGGTTCGGCGCGGAGTTCGACAGCCTCACGGATTTCCTCGGCTTCGGCGTTGCGCCCGCCTTCGTCATGTATCTCTGGTCGCTGCAGCGCGCGGGTGGGCTCGGCTTCGTGCCGTGCGTGCTGTTCGCGGTGTGCATGGCGCTGCGCCTGGCCCGGTTCAACGCGGCGCTCGACCAGGACGTCCGCGGCGGCTACGCCTACAACTTCTTCACGGGAGTTCCGGCGCCCGCGGGGGCTGGGCTGGCCTTGTTCCCGCTGTTCGTGGGGCTTGAGGGACAGACGCTGGACGTGCCGTGGCTTGTGTGGTTCGCGCACCAGCCGCTCTTTGCCGCGCTGGTCCTGATCGGCACGGCCGCGCTCCTGGTGAGCACGCTGCCGGTCTGGAGCTTCAAGAACTTCAAGGTGCCGCGTGATTACGCGCTGCCCTTGCTGCTCGGGGTGGGTTTGTTCGCGGCCGTGCTGGTGGCTGAGCCGTGGGCGGCGCTGGCGGCGGGAGGGTTGATCTACGCGATCATGCTTCCGCTCAGCCGCCGCAGCTACAATAAGCTGCGCGCGGAGGCTGAGGCGATGCAGGACGAGGAGCCGCCAGGCGCCCCCGGCGACTAGAGCCCTTTGTTTAGAGAGCATCTTCACGTGCCTGACCGGAGACGGTCAGGCACGATCTGCTCTAATATGAACCGTGCTGGGTCTTGACCGCGATGCGCCGTCTTGCGTCGCGGCCGGGGAGCCGGATCAGGGCCGCGGCGGGCCGGTGCCGGGGTGCGCCGGTCTTGCTCTGGGGGGCCGGGCGGCGCAGGGGCAGAGACCGCACATCCCGCTTGGAACGCCATCTTGCGCGGTTCCTTGCGCCTTTGGGGGCGTGGGATGCTGCCGGAGCTCGGCGTCGGTCAGGGTGGCGAGACCGGTGTCGTGGCGCAGGCTCGCGATGAGGTCGGCGAGCGACTGCTCGTCAAGGTCGTCGTCGAGGTCTTCATCGGCGTCGCAATCGGGTGCCTCGGGGCGCTCGCACGGCTCGGCCCACGGCTCGGCATTGGGGGCGGCTGTCTCGGCGCAGTCCGGGCGGCGGTCCTTTGGGCACTCCTCCAGTGGGCACTCGTTGAGGCGCAGCTTCGGGCCGGGCGCCTCGCGGGCAGGCTCGGAGAGCGTGCGGGCAAGCGCGATGGTGCGGCGGACGGTGCGGGCGAGGCGGTCGAAGGTGATCGCGTGGTTCGGGGTGGGGTTGGGTGCTGCGGGCTTTTCCTCGGGTTGGCTCTGGGGGGCGGCAGCTTGGGCGGCGGCGGCGGGTTCTGCCAGGGCTTGGCGGTGGACGGCCTCGGCGAGGTCGGTGCCCATGGCGATGAGCTTGTGCAGGACCTGGCGGTAGTATTGGGCGTCCTCGTCGCGCTGGCGGGCGCGGTCTGCCGGGTCGGTGAGGGTGGGGCTGGAGGACATCGGGGAGGATAAACTGGTTTCTCGCGGGCGGGGTCAAGCGCTGATTGGGTTGCATGACGAAAGATGTGCGGCCATGACATCGTCGATGCGTGACGGCGGTGCGGCCCGAAGACGTGGATTGCCCGGCCGGAGCTTGTCCTCAGGCGCTTGACCCGAGGGCCGGGCATGACGCCGAGAAATGGGTCGGTCGATAGAGTCGCTGGCACCAAAGTGTTAGTCCAAGACGACGCTGCGGCCCTCGATGGCCATGAGGGTTGCAGTGAGCAGGGCGACCAGCTTCTCTTTGCCGGCGCTCTCAGCCACGACCTCAGTCTGCGCCACGGTGAGCGTGCGCCCCGCTTTGACCACGCGGCCGCGGGCCACGATGCGCTCGCCCGCCGCGGGCGCGACAAGGTTGATCTTGAACTCGGTGGTTAGAACGCCCGCGCCCGGCGGCATGAGGCTGAGCGCGGCGTATCCTGCGGCCGTGTCCGCAATGGCGGCCACCGCGCCCGCGTGGACGAAGCCATGCTGTTGCGAGATGGCGGGCCTGGGGGCGAGCGCAATGTCAACAGCCCCCGGCGACAGGCTCGTGATGCGAGCGCCAAGCGTGTCCATCAGCCCTTGCCTCGCGAAGCTGGCGCGAATGCGGGTCTCGAACGCGGGGTCCTTGGGCTCTGGCCGGCTCACGTCTTGCCCTTCGTGTTACTCTTGCCCGGCGCGTCCCTCGCTGCCAGCGCGGTGCCGACCGTCCGCACCATCACACGGCGAGAGGGCGGGCTTCAACAGAACCCACTACCCGCGTTGACCTCGTGCGGCCCGGACGCCACAAGGCGGCCTCTATGCAGTCGGTCGCCCATGCCCTGGCCCGCTCGCTACGCCGTGGGACGCCGCGCAACCCAGGCGCTGACCTCTCCCGGCTTCCCGTGGGGTTCGACCTGCGCAGCATCCGCGTCGCGGAGGGACTGCGCGCCGCGCTGGCCTGTGCCGCCCTCCTCCTCGCCTACGAGTGGCTGCGCTGGCCGCCCCTCGTCTATGCCGCGCTCGCCGCCTTCCTGACGTGCCTGTGCGACACGGGCGGTCCCATCCGTCAGCGCGTGCCAACGCTGCTCGCCTTCACCGTCGCGGGCGCGCTGACGTGGGCCGGATTCGGCGTGCTGCGCGGCGCCGGGCTGGCGGTGGCGCTCCCGCTCGCGGGGATCGGCATCTTCGCGGCCAGCTTCGTCAGGGTGTGGGGCGTTCCAGCCTCGGCGGCGGGCAACCTGCTCTCGGTCGTGCTCATCCTGGCACTCGACGCGCCGCTGCCCTGGCATGTGGCGCTCGTGGTCGGGGGCATGTTCCTCGCCGGCGGATTGTGGGCGACGGGGCTGACCATGCTGGTCTGGCGCCTGCATCCCTACCGCCCGGCGCGCCTCGCGGTCGCCGAGATCTGGCGGCGGCTGGCGGGACTCAGCGCCGACCTGCTCAGCCTCGTGCGACAGGACAGCGTGAGCGCGGCGGAGTGGGACGCCCACGCCCGCGCGCACCGCCGGGCGGTGCGCGAGGAGATCGAGTATGCGCGAATCATCGTCATGGACCTGGTGCGGATGCGCGGGCGGCTCTCTCGCGCTGGGTCGGAGGCGCTGCTGCGGCTGGAGACGGGTGACCAGGTTTTCGGCGCGCTCATCGCGCTCTCCGACCTGCTCGAAGCCGCGCCGACTCGGGCACGGCGGGACGCGGCGGTGGTGCTGCTGCGCCTGCTGCGGCCGGCGCTTCTCGTCCTATCGCGGGCGACGGCGGCGGACAAGCCTGTGCGCCGGGCGCGGCTGGAGCGGGCGCTTGCCACCATGCTCGCCGCGACCGCCTCCGATCCGGCGCTCGCTCGCGTCGCCGAGGCCGTCGCCGACCGGCTGCGCATCGCCGCCAAGCTCGCCGCGCCCGGTGGTCCCCTGCTCAGCGGCGCGACCGACGACGACATGCCGTCGCCCTGGTGGGACCGGGTGCGCGCACCGGTCCTCGCCAACCTCACCTGGGACTCGGCCATGCTGCGCCATGCGCTGCGCACGGCGGTCGTGGCGACGCCGGCCCTGGCCATCACTCAGCTGTGGGGCGGCCGCTTCGGGCACTGGCTGCCGATCACAGTCATCGTGACCCTCCAGCCGTTCTACGCGGCCACGTGGCAGCGCGCGCTGGAGCGGGTCGGCGGCACGGTCCTGGGCGGGCTGGCGGGCGCGGCGCTGGCCTTCGCGGCGCGTACGCCGGGGCTGCTCGCGGCATTGATGTTCCCGCTCTGCACCGTCGCCTTTGCCGCTCGGCAGGTCAGCCTCGGTGCCTATATCGCCTGCATCACGCCCATCGTGGTCGTGCTCATCGAGCTGGTCGAGCCCGGCCAGAGCGCCTGGACGGTTGCCGGGCTGCGAGCGCTGTTCGTCGTGGCGGGCGGCGCGGTCGCGGTGCTCGGCTGGCTCGTGCTCTGGCCGAGCTGGGAGCCGGGCCGGCTAAGGCGGGAGCAGACAGCCGCGCTGGCCGCCCTCGCGCGCTACGTGCAGGCGGCGATGGCGGAACTGCTCGGCGAGGGGAGCACGGCGGCGACGGAGGCGGCCCGACGCGGCGCGGGCGTCGCCACCAACAACCTCGAAGCCTCGCTCGCCCGCGCCTTGCAGGAACCGCGGCGAAGCCAGCGCCGGCGGGTGCAGGGCGCCATGATCGTGGACGCGACCTTGCGGCGCATCGCGGGCCAGCTCTCGGCCCTTCGCCACGACCCGGCCGCGCGCGTCGCGCTGGACGCGGCTGCTTGGCGCCGCTGGCGGGATTGGATCGCTGCGGCGCTCCTCGCGGCGGGGAGCGGCACCGCTGCGGCGGCTCGTCCGGAGGGCGCCGTACCCACGGCCCTCTCGCGCATCGTACGCCAGGTCGAGCTGCTGGACGGGGCGCTACGCCGCCCTCCCGTAGCGCCGAATCGTCGATGAACGCTGCTTAGACGCTTGCTCACCCGGCGGGCACAGTCGCGAACGCGCGGGCGAGGAACGCTCCGAAGTCGCGGTTGGATTGCTGGCGGACCGACTCGTCCTGGCCGATCGGGTATGGCTTGCTGGTGGTGCACAGCCCCAGGATGATCTTGCGCGTAAACGGCCCGGTCATCGGCAGCCCGGTGTTGCGGTCGGTCACGCTCCCGCCTGGTTCCACCATGAAGCTGCAACCGCCGAGGTGGCGGCCGATCACGCCGCGCGGCATGTGTCCGTCCCACTGGTGCACCGCGCCGGGGTAGGTGATGATCGTGACTTGGCTGCCGCCGCGGCGCAGATCGTCGGCGATTTGGTCACAGCGCCGAGGGATCATCAGCTCGTCCTCCTGCCCATACAGCATCAGCAGCGGCGCCCCGGTCGTGCGGCTGTCGCGGAAGCGGGCAATGCAGGGCGCGTAGAACGCGGCGTGGCCGACGAACAGGAGGCGCCGCCCGTCCGGGCTGCGCGGCGCGAGCGTGTCGGCCATCTGCGTATACATCGCGTAGGTGGCAGCCATGCCGCCGTAGGAGAAGCCGGCGAGCACGACGTGATGCGCGTCGATCTCCGGCCGGCCCGCCAGGTAACCGAGCGCCGCATAGGCATCGGCCACGAACATCGTCTCGGTGATGTTGAGCACGCGCTCGATGAAGCTGGTCCCGAGGTCAGGACGGCTGCCGTAGGTCTCGACCACCAGCACGGCGACGCCCATGGCGGCGAGCTCGCGGCCGTAGCGCTCGCCGCGCTCAGCGACCAGCCCGGCGGAGCCGTGCAGCAGTATCACGGCTGGGGTCGAGCCGTTGGCCTTGGCGCGTGCCGGCAGGTAGAGCTGGGCGCCCACGATGCGCGCGGGGGCTCTCGGGATGTCGCGCGGGGTGAAGGGATCGCTGCTGCGGAAGGTCACGGTCTCGACGCGTACCTCGGCGCTCGTCGCGTCGGGCCAGGGTGCTACGATGTGTGCCGCGGCGAGCGCCGGACGCGGGCACATCAAGAGCAGAGCGAGCAGGGCAAGCGGCAGCAGCAGGCGCAGCATGTGACGAGTCCTCCGGGGCGAAACTGTAGACATGACGTGTGGCCGCACCGCCGCATGTTCTCCAAAAGATTACCTCGGATCGCGCTCGCACCGTTCCTTGCAAGGTTGACTGGCGTATGCTGCACTGCAACATAAGGTCGGAGCGAAGCTCCCGAGGAGAAGATCCTGAGAATACCCTTGCATTTGAGCGCCTTTGTTCCCTGGGGAGCCGGCTGGCTGTCCGGCGTGGCAACCCTCGCGATAGCGGCGGCAGTCGCACTCCTGGCGCACTGGCTGTCGCTGCGCCTCGTCCTCCGGGTGCCGGTGCCTGGCCGGGCGCGCGGCTTCCTGCAGATTTTCGTCGCGACCACGACCGGGCCGAGCCGGCTGGCGCTCGTCGTCCTCGCGCTGTGGGCGGCGCTGCCGTCCACCAGCTTCTCGCCAGCGGTCTCCGGCAGCATCGGCCAGGCGCTTCTCGCCGCGCTCATCGTGCTGCTCGGCTGGAGCGCCATGCGCGCGCTCGAGGTTGCCACCACCCTCTATCTCCGGCGCTTCCGCCTCGACGGGGACGACAACCTGCTGGCGCGCAAGCATGTGACCCAGGTTCAGGTGCTCAAGCGCGCGGGCGAGATCCTGATCGCCTTGATCACTGTCGCCGCGGCGCTGATGACCTTCGCCTCCGTGCGCGCCTACGGCGTCAGTTTGTTCGCCTCCGCGGGCGCGGCGAGCCTCGTGGCCGGCTTGGCGGCACGCCCGCTGCTCACGAACCTGATCGCCGGCGTGCAGATCGCCATCACCCAGCCGATCCGCCTGGAGGACGCGGTCATCGTCGAGGGCGAGTGGGGCTGGGTCGAGGCGATCACCAGCACTTACGTCGTCGTGCGGCTGTGGGACTGGCGGCGCATGGTCCTGCCGCTCTCCTACTTCCTCGAGAAGCCGTTCCAGAACTGGACGCGCGAGACATCGTCGCTGATCGGATCGGTGTTCCTCTATGTGGACTACTCGGTTCCGGTCGAGGCGGTGCGGCAAGCTCTCACGGAGATCGCCCGCGCGAGCCCGCTGTGGGACGGCAAGGTCGTGATGCTGCAGGTCAGCGACGCCAAGGACCGGTCGGTCGAGCTGCGCGCCTTGGTGAGCGCGCGCAATGCGCCGCAGACCTGGGACCTGCGCTGCGAGGTGCGCGAGAAGCTGATCGCGTTCCTGCAGCGCGAGCATCCGCACGCGCTGCCGACCGCGCGGGTGCGGCTGGATGACGGCAGCGAGGGGCTGCGGGAGCCGAGCCAGGCGGGGTCTGGCAGGAGCGCGCGGTCCGGCCCATCCTTGCTGAGCGAGCACAGCATTTCTTCGGGGGTGAGCCATGCGGCTTGAGACCGTGTTCCTGTTCGATCTCGACGGCACGCTTGTGGACAGCGTCTATCAGCACGTGCTCGCCTGGAAGGAGGCGCTGGATCATGAGGGCATCGAGCTCTCAGTCTGGCGCATACACCGCAAGATCGGCATGAGCGGCGGGTTGTTCATGAACCAGCTGCTGCGCGAGACGAACCTCGCGATCAGCGCCGAGCGCTTGGACCGGCTCCGGCGTCTGCACGCCGAGGCGTATTGCCGGCACGTCGCCCAGGTCCGGCCGCTGCCCGGCGCACGCGAGCTGCTGGCCACGCTCACCGATGCGGGCATTCCCTGGGCCATCGCGACGAGCGGCCGCATGGAGACCGCGGCGCCGAACCTGGCCGCCCTCGGCGTTGATCCCAACAGGACGCCGGTCGTCACCCGCGATCTGGTCAAATACGCCAAGCCCGACCCGGACCTGTTCCTCGCCGCGGCGGAGCGGCTCGGCGCACCCATCGAGACCGCGGTGGTCGTGGGCGACAGCATCTGGGACATGCTGGCGGCCAGGCGGTGCCGGGCGCTCGGGGTCGGCCTGCTCTCGGGCAGCTACGGGACCGAGGAACTGGAGCGCGGCGGCGCGGCACGAGTGTATGAGGATCCCGCCGATATGCTGAAGCACCTCGACGAGGTCGGCGGGCGACGCTGAGGCCAGGACCTGACATCGCTACGCCGACACTGTAACGTGTAGCTAACCTTGAGTGAACATATCTCGGAAGCGGCTCATATCTGAGCCGTAATTCAAGAAGGCGCTTCGCGATTCTGGTATGGACACGCGCGTCGGTGTCGCGCGTGCTTGCACGCTCGTAGTAGACTAGGCATGCGAGGTTGGAGCGCAGCCGCTGTTTCGCGGCAGCAGAGGTCTACTCGATGCGTGCTTGGCAAGGCATCTCCTAGTGGCACGGTTCCCCGCGAGCCGGCGGCCGGCCTGATGGCAACTGAAGCCGACACCTATGCCGAGCGGATCCGGGCGGTGTTCCAGCAGACGCCGATCACCGTCCTCGTGACCGTGGTGAATGCGGCGCTGATGACGGTGGTGCTCGTCGGCGTTGGGCACGAGCGCGGCCCCTACGTCTGGCTGGCCGGCGTCGTCGGTCTCGCGGTGCTCCGGTTGATGCTCTGCTGGGCCTATCGTCATGCACGGCCGCAGTCCGGACAGCTCCAGCGCTGGGCGGTCGTCGGCACGTGCGGCGCTCTCGCCTCCGGCCTGCTCTGGGGCGGCGGTGCGGTTCTGCTCCTGCCCCAGTCCGAGACGTATCAGCTCCTCTGGATCTTCCTGATCGGCGGCATGTGCGCGGGCGCCGCCGTGTTCTACGCCGCGCACTTGCCCACCGCGCTCGCCTACATCCTGCCAGCCGGCCTTCCCCTCGCCGTCCGGTTCGCTGCCGAGGGCTCGGAGCGCCGCGTCGTCGCCGCCATCATGATCGCGGTGTTCCTGGCCGCCCTCGTCTTCGCCAGCGTCCGTTCCAGCCGCTATTTCGGCGACATGCTTCGGCTGCGGTTCGACCTCGCCCAGCGGACGAGCGATCTCGACGCCCTCAACAGCAGGCTCCGCCGGGAAATGGCGGAGCACCGCGCGACGGAGGCGACGCTCCATCAAGCTCAGAAGATGGAGGCGGTCGGCCAGCTCACGGGCGGCATCGCGCACGATTTCAACAACGCGCTTCAAGCGATCGGCGGCTGCTTGGAGATGCTGCAGCGCCGCGTCGAGCAGGAGCGCACGGACGAAGCCCTCCCCTACCTGGAGGCCGCACGCAAAGCGGTGGAGCACGCCGCGGCGCTGGCCCAGCGGCTGCTCACCTTCGCGCGTAGGCAGCAGCTCCAGCCGCGGACCGTGGATCCGAACGAGCTCATCGAGAGCATGGCGGACCTGATCCGGCGCATGGTCGGCCCTGCGGTCACGGTCGAGCTGCGCCTGCGCAGCGTCCGGACGGTGGTGTGCGACCTGAATCAGCTGGAGAGCGCCCTGCTGAACCTCGCGATCAACGCGCGCGATGCCATGGCGCAGCCATTCTCCGGAGAGAGCACCCGCGAATTGGGGGCAAGGCCCGACGGTGGGCTTCTCACGCTCAGCACGGAGGATGTGCAGCTCAGTGAGGCGGATGTCGCCGGGCAGGAGGGGGCCGAGCCCGGCGACTACGTGGAGATCGCGGTCGCCGACACCGGCACCGGCATGGACAAGACCACGAGCACGCGCGCTTTCGAGCCGTTCTTCACCACCAAGCCGCTGGGGCAAGGGACGGGCCTGGGCCTGTCGCAGCTCTACGGCTTCGTGCGGCAGTCAGGCGGCGTCGCGCGCCTCGACAGCGCGCCGGGCCAGGGCACGACCGTGCGGCTCTACCTGCCGCAGCATGAGCGAGCGGACGAGGAGCGGGCACTGGCGCCAGCGGCCGAGCCGGAGGCGCCCGGCGCAGGCGGGGCGGTGCTGCTCGTCGAGGACGAGACGACGGTGCGCGCCATGGCGGCCGAGCGGCTGCGCGAACTGGGCTGCGACGTGCTGGAGGCCGAGGATGGGCCGGCCGCTCTGCGCTTGTTGCGCTCGGGCGCGCGCATTGACGTGCTGGTGACCAACATGGGCCTGCCCAACGGACTGACCGGGCGGCAGGTCGCCGACATGGCGCGCGAGCACGCGCCGGACCTGCCCGTGCTGTTCATAACGGGCCACCCCGGCTCCGTTCCCGAAGGACAGCTCGCGCCGGGGATGGAGGTGATCGGCAAGCCCTTCGCGCTCGATACCCTTGCCGCCAGGACTCGGGCCGTGCTGGAAACAGCGGCCACCAAGTGGGATCCAGCGTCGGCCTGAGTTGGGTTAAGGGGCCGGTGCCGATGGCGGCCGGATTCCGGTTCGTGAAGGAGCGCTCGCCGTGCCCGACGCCCTCGCCCTTGCCGCAGCCGCTACCCGGCGCCGGGCCTACGCGCCGTATTCCCGGTTCCTCGTCGGCGCAGCGCTGCGGGCGGCGGACGGCAGCGTTCATGTCGGCTGCAACGTGGAGAACGCGGCCTACCCGCAAGGCACCTGCGCGGAAGCCGGGGCGATCGCCGCGATGGTCGCCGCTGGGCAGCGGCGCATCGCGGAGGCGGTGATCGCCGGGGGCGACGCGCCCTGCCCGCCCTGCGGCGGCTGCCGGCAGAAGCTGCGGGAGTTCGCCGGACCGGACCTCGAAATCCGCATGGTGGACGCGGATGGGCGCCCGCTCCTGGTCCGCACGCTCGGGGAGCTGCTGCCCGACAGCTTCGGGCCGGAGCTGCTCGCGTGACGCCGCTCCCGCAGGAGACGATCCGCCGCAAGCGCGACGGCGCAGCGCTCGCCGCCACGGAGATCGCCGCCTTCGTCGAGGGCGTCACGAGCGGGCGGATCACCGAGGGACAGACGGCCGCCTTCGCCATGGCCGTGTTCTTCCAGGGCATGACGCGGTCTGAGATGGTGGCGCTCACCCTCGCCATGCGGGATTCCGGCAGGGTCCTGGACTGGCGCACCCCCGAGCTCGCGCGCATGGGCCTCGATGACCGCCCGATTGCCGACAAGCACTCCACGGGAGGGATCGGCGATAAGGTGAGCCTGATCCTCGCCCCTCTGGCCGCCGCTTGCGGGCTGCGTGTGCCCATGATCTCCGGCCGGGGCCTGGGCCACACCGGCGGCACGCTCGACAAGCTGGCGAGCATCCCCGGCTATCAGGTGGACCCGACGTGGGAGACGTTCCTCGGCGCGCTGCGCGAGGCAGGCTGTGCCATCATCGGCCAGACGTCGGCGCTCGCCCCGGCCGACCGCCGCCTCTACGCAATCCGCGACGTGACCGCGACGGTGGAGAGCCTGCCGCTCATCACGGCGTCCATTCTGTCCAAGAAGCTGGCCGCCGGGCTGGACGCGCTGGTGCTCGACGTGAAGTGCGGCAGCGGCGCCTTCATGGCCGACCCGGCGGCGGCGCGGGCGCTGGCGCTGAGCCTGGTCGAAGTCGCGGAGGGCGCCGGACTGCCGGCGAGTGCGCTGCTGACGGACATGAACCAGGTGCTCGGATGGTCCGCGGGCAATGCGCTGGAGGTGGCGGAGGCGCTGGCGTTCCTCAGGGGCGAGCGGCGGGAGCCGCGGCTGCTGGAGGTGACGCTGGCGCTCACGGCGGAGATGCTGGTCCTCGCCGGGCGGCAGCCGGACGCGGCCTCGGCGCAGGCGTTCGCGCAAGCCCGTCTCGACGACGGCTCAGCGGCTGAAGCCTGGGAGCGCATGGTTGCGGCCCTAGGCGGACCGACCGATCTCCTCGACCGGCCTGACGCCTACCTTCCCCGCGCGCCCGTGACCCGCGCGGCCCCGGCGCCGCGCGAGGGCGTGGTGACCGCGATGGACGTGCGCGCGCTCGGCATCGCTGTCGTCGAACTGGGCGGCGGGCGACGACGGGCGGACGGCTTGATCGACCCGGCTGTGGGCCTGGACGCGATGGTGCCGCTCGGCCGGTGGGTGGCACACGGCGAGCCGCTGTGCCTAGTCCACGGACGGGACGCGGCCGCGTGCGCGCGCGCCGGGCAGGCGGTGACCGCGGCGGTCACGATCAGGACTGCGGTGCTGCCCGATGAGTCGGCGGTGGTGGAGAGAATCGGCCACCCTGCCAGCACGGTCTACACATATCGAAGCGTCGTGAACATGCCTGCTTCGAGATGATAGAGCAGGTGGCAGTGAAGGGCCCACAGCCCCGGATTATTGGCGTCGAAGGCTACCACCACGCGCCGGCGTGGCGGCACCAGCACCGTGTCGCGCACCGCGCCCGGGAAGCGCGTGCCATCGATCTCCACGACCTGGAACTCGTGCCCGTGCAGGTGCATCGGGTGCGGCATCGGCGTCCGGTTCACGAACACCAGCTCGACACGCTCGCCCTTGGCCACCGGCAAGGGCGGGACATCCTTGTTCCAGACGATGCCGTTGAGCGACCAAATATACCCGGCCATCTCGCCGGTCAGGTTCAAGGTATGAACGCGGTCCGCCTTGCGCCGGGCCAGAGGCTGCGCCGCGCGCAGGCGGCGCTCCAAGTCGAGCGTCAGCGCCGGCGATGGACCTGCTGCCAGGTCCGGGATACGGGCGACCTTCCCATCTCCGGCGACAAGCACGATGCCGGTCTGGTTGCGCTCGCCTTCCAGCACGGCGAGCACCGGATACGCGCCCGACCCGCGGGGGATCGTCACGTCGATGTCCAGGCGCTGCGCGACGGCGATCGGGAAGCGGCGTGCCACCACCGGCGCGACGGGGAAGCCGTCCACGGCGACCAGCGTGCCATCGAGCTGGCCGAGACCGACGTGATAGGCGCTCATCGAGGAACTGTTGATGAGGCGCAGCCGCACGCGCCCGCCCGGCTCGACCTTGACCAGCTCGGGATCGGCGAGCGTGCGGTCGTTGGCGAGGAAGGCGTCGTATTTAACGTCGTTCAGGTCCGGCGCGGCGGCTGCGTCACCCTTCGTCATGCTCGTCATCGAGGCTGCCGCCGAGGCCGGCGCGATCCCGGCCGGCCCTGTCATGCCGGCCATAGGCTTGGTCTTCCTCAGCCCCTCGAAGATCTGCTCGGGCGGCGTGAAGCTGAAATCGGCGAGCATGACCACGACCTCCTGCTGGTCCGGACGGTCGCGCGCATCCCGGATGATCAACGGTGCAGCCATCAGCAGCTGCTCCTGCAGGCCCTCGTGGGAGTGCATCCAGAACGTGCCGCCGAAGCGCAGCGGGAAATCGTAGTCGGCGCTGCCGCCCGGCGGGATGGGGGGTCCGGAGACCCCCGGCACGCCGTCTTGCTGCCAAGGCGGCGTCAGGCCGTGCCAGTGGATCAGGCTCGGCTCCTCGATCTCGTTCTCCACGCGCACGCGGAACGGCGTGCCCACGGTGGTGGTGATCCCGAAAGTGCCGTCCGGCTGGCGGATGCCGAACACGGAGGCAGCCTTGCCATTCACCTCGATGGTGCGTCGGTGCAGCCGCAGGATCGTCCGCGGCGCCCCGGCGCCTGTGTCGCCGGCCGGCGAGGTCTGTGCTTGGGCGACAGCGGGAAGGCCGGCCGAGGCCGCCAATGTGCCCATGATAGCGGCGCGGCGGGACAGCATGTGGACCCCCCTCGGATTGTCCGCGCAACTATATCGCCAGCTTCCGTGGCAAGAGAAGCGTGGCGTGCAGCGCCCAGGCTCACCGTGGCTCGGGCATGAACGCCGCAGCGGAATTCGCGGCGGGCAAGACCGATCAGGCCGGCATCGCGCACGCCTCGAACGCTGCCCGCAGCCGGTCCTCGTCCATGGTGCTGCCGATGGCGACGACGCGCGGCTCCTCGTCCTCGCCCGGCGCGAAGGCCGCCACGCTCGACCGGCCGCCGGCGACGTCGAAGTGAACCCACCCGGCGCCGGAGCGCGCGATGCCCTTCACGCGCTCAATCTGGCCGAACGCCCCCCTCGCTACCGCTTCCAGCACGTCGCGCAGGCCCTGCGGGTCGCAGGGGCCGCCGAGGCCGCTGCTCCAGGACTGGAAGCCGAGAGCGTCGGCGTGAGCATGGTCAGCGTGGGCGTGCTCCGTGTGGGCATGATCCGCGTGATGGTGCTCGTGCTCGGCCGTGTCGTGCTCGGCCGCGTGCGAGTGCTCGGCGGCGCGGCGGTCGAGCGCGCCCGGCTCCACCGCGCCGTAGGTCGCGGGGGCCACGACGGCGGCGGGGTTCAGCGCGCGGAGCGTGTCCGCCATCGTCCGCAGCTCCGCCGGGGAGACGAGGTCGGCCTTGTTCATAACGAGCGCCGACGCGAAGGCCGCCTGCGCCTCGAAATACTCGGGCATCCGCGCGTAGTCGCGCAGGAATGCGCCCGCATCGAACACGGCGGAGACGCGCAAGCTGCGGATATGCGGGCGCAGGTCCGGTTGGCCGAGCACGCGCACGAGCACTGGGAGGTCAGCAACGCCGCTCGGCTCGATCAGCACGCGCTGCGGCGACCAGCGCGCGACCGCCTCCTTGACCTGGCGCGCGAGATCCTTGCGCAGCGAGCAGCAGATGCAGCCGTTGGGCAGCTCGACCACGTCGGCGCCGCGCCGCTGCAGCAGCGAGCCGTCCACGCCCACCGAGCTGAAATCGTTGACGAGCACCACCGTCCGTATGTCGGGGTCGGCGGCGGCAAGGAGGCGGCGCATGTAGGTCGTCTTGCCCGCGCCGAGGAAGCCGCCGACGACCTCGACGTCGAAGGGCCGGAGCGCGGCGCGCGAGCGCAGGCCCCAGCTCCAGAGCGCCGCCGACGGCAGCGGCAGCACCAGGAACCAGTGCTCCAGGATGGCGAGCGCCATCAGCGTGCCGAGGAAGGTGAAGCCGGCCGCCTGGAACGCGCTGGCGCCGGGTGCGAGCGCCCGCTGCACGAGCAGGGCCGCGATCACGGTCGAGACCGTCACCGAGACGGGGAAGAGCAGGTTCATCGGCTTCTTGGTCAGGAAGCTGCGCAGGAAGGTGAGATGCTCGGGCAGGAACTCCTCGTTGAGATTGCGCACGCCCAGGAAGACGTTGAGCTTGGCGCTCTGGTGCATCCACCAGAGAACCATGAAGGTCCAGGTGCCGACCTGGTTCGGCTCGCCCCAGGTGATAGCGGCCACCACGGCCGCCGAGGCGATGATCGCCAGCTCGTGCCAGAGGCTCGTCTGGATCGCGTGGCCGAAATGCCGCCACCCGGCGCAGCCCTCGGGGCACGGCGCGGTACGCGGCCCTGTGACGTAGCCCATGTAGAAGCTGATCTCCTGCCAGCCCCAGGCGAAAAGGCCGCAGGTGAAGGCCACGTAGGCGCCGCGCACGGTGGTGTCCCCGGCGCCGGCCCAGAGGCCGTAGAGCGATGCCACGAGGACCGCCGTGGCGCCCAGCAGGCTCCAGCGGAAGGTCCACCGGGGCAGGCCGTCGAGGTAGATGATCAGCCCCGTGCTGAGCCACCAGACGAGCAGGGCGAAGAGCACAGGGAAGGCGTAGTGGAGCACGGAAGCGGTCTCCTGCTTACCAGGCGGGTGCGAGGCGTACCTGCGCCGGGATCGTGTTGGACTTGGGACGCTGGAGGTAGAGGCGGGCGAAGGTGGCAGCGGCGGCGGCGCCGAGGCCAACCCGCTTGATCGCGCCGCCGACGCCTCCCAGGGCGCGCGCCCTGGCGGTCGCCTCGGTGATGCGCCGCAGCCGCTCCAGCCCGGCGCGGAAGGCCGGGCTGTCGAGGTCGAGCTCCACGGGGAACACCTGGCGCGAGATCTCGGAGGTGATCCGGAACACCTGGTAGTCGTATTCCGTGGGGTCGAGGCCGAGGGCGGCGTGGAACTCGGGTCGGGCGTGGTCGCGCACATACATCGTCGCGAACACGGCGAGCAGGAAGAAGCGGATCCACAGCTTGTTGACGCCCCGCAGCAGCGCCGGGTCGGCCCGCATCAGCAGCGCGAACGCCTCGCCGTGGCGGAACTCGTCGCCGCACCACTTCTCGAACCAGCGGAAGATCGGGTGGAACTGCCGGTCCGGGTTGCGCTCGAGCTGGCGGTAGATGGAGATGTAGCGGGCGTAGCCGATCTTCTCGGAGAGGTAGGTGGCGTAGAACACGAACTTCGGCTTGAAGAACGTGTATTTCTTGGCCTTCGTGAGGAAGCTCAGATCGACGCCGACGCCGAAATCCTTGAGCGTGTCGTTGATGAAACCCGCGTGCCGGGCCTCGTCGCGGGTCATGAAGCCGAACAGCTCGCGGATGTCCGGGTTGGCGATGCGCTTCTTGATCTCGGCGTAGAGAACGCAGCCCGAGAACTCCGCCGTGACCGAGCTGACCAGGAAATCGAGGAACTCCCGGCGCAAGCCCTCGGGGAGAGCGGACATGTCGGCGTCGAACTCGGCGGTGCGGATGAAATGCCCCCGGTTCGGGTCGCGCCGCATCTCGGCGATCAGCTCGTCCCACTCGGCGCGGACGGCGGACACGTCCATGCGGTCCATCGCCTTGAAGTCGGTGGTGTAGAAGCGCGGGCTGAGAACGGTGTCCTGCTGGGCCTGGCGGGTCGCGTCGTTAGGCGCGCGGCGTTGGATGTCGTCGTTAGGTGCGCGGCGCTGGATGTCGTTGGGTCCCGCCTCGCGGGTCGCTGCCATCATGATCCCCTCCACGGCGAGAAGCCGACCTCGTAGAGCTCGGTCAGCTCGAACATACCGGCGAGCCGCGTCCATGCCTGCCGGAGCCAGCCCGCGCGCACGACGGTCGCGCGGCCCTGGATGCAGACCCGCTCGCCGAAGCCGATCTGGGCGGGAGCGCCGTGGACGAGGACCACGTCGCCGGGCCGAATCTCGATCCCTTCCGGCACCGCATAGGCGTGCAGGCTCTCGGGCGTCTGCTCGATCTCCACGGTGCAGGGCACCTCGACCGTGCGGCGCCCGCCCTTGGACAGCATGGGCGTCCAAGGCGCGGTCACTTCGCACCGCCCGGCGCTGTCAGCAGCCGCGCGAAGGCTTCCTCGTTGGTGCGGCCGAACGCCTCCAGCTCGACATGGCGGCCCGTGGACGGGTCGTCGAGCGTGACGCGGCCGTCCGACCAGGCGGTGAGGCGGAACGGGGCATCGATCCTGTCCTCGACACCTCGCAGCGCGCGTTCGCGCGCGAGGCCGCGCATCGTCGCGCGCAGGAAGCCGTTGGTACCGGCGGCGGCCACGTCCACTTGCCGCCCGTCGCGCGCGTCGAGGACGGCGACGGCGCCGTCGGCCCGGTCCTCGAAGCGCAGGTCGCGGGCGGCCACGGACGCGGCGGCTGGCGGCGTGCTGCTGCCGATGTGACGTCCCAAGGCCGCCGTCAGGATCACGGCCGTGAGCAGCACGCCCGCGCCGATCAGCGGACCTCGGGGGAACGGCCGATAGGGAAGTATGTCGCTCATGGGCACCTCCCGTTCAGGCTGCCACGGCGCCGTGCGCGGGCGCCTCGGCGCCGGATGCGAGCGCGGCCGGCAGGGAAGCAGGGGCCGGCTGCGAGGCGGACGCGGCCAGGGCGCGGGCGAGGATCTGCGCCACCTGGGCGGCGTCCGGCAAGGCGCGCAGCATCGGCTCGACCCGGCTGAGCCGCCACGGCCGGACGTGCGGCCAGAGCAGGGGCCAGTACATGGACGATACCACGCGCCCCGGCGCGGCCACGGACAAGGGGATGTCGCCGCTGCCGTTCGCATGGGTCAGCAGCTCGGCCGATTCGACGACCGCGAAGGGAAGGTTCAGCGTCATCGGCAGCGCGATGCCGAACCGCATGACGACGCGGCGGTTGGTGATCGTATAGACCGTCGTCCGCGCGCTCAGCCAGGCCAGCAGGGCGACGAGGCCGAGGACGACGGCCGCGAGCGCTGCCGGCAGAAGACCGGACGCGAGCACCGCGCCGATGGATACGCCGACCGCGAGCGACCAGGCCGCCCCCCAGACCAGCAGCACCGCGAAATAGAGGGCGAGCACCCGAACGTGGAACGCCCAGCGGGCGAGCGCCCAGCCGCACGGGGAGCCTTGCCAGAGGAGACGCTCGCCGGGCGGCAGCCGCTCCGGCAGGCCGTGGACCGGCTCCCGCCCATGCTCCATCATAGCCGCGACTCCCGGCGCGACGGCGTCGCGTAGAGGTTGCCGCCGCCATAATAGGCGGTGATCTGGTCCTCCTCGCGGAGCGTCACCTGATCAGGGTTGCGCAAGGCGGGAACGTTGGCGAACTGGTCGGCCAGGATCGACCGCACGAAGATCCGCCGCAGCCGCCCGTCAATCTTCGACAGGTTCATGGGCAGCAGCACGGAGCGGGGAGCTTCCCCGGTCGCGGGCAGCTCGACCTCCAGATAGCGCGCGATCGTCTCCGAGCGATCGATCCAGACGTCGCGGACGATCCCGGCGCTCTTGCGGTCGGCGCCGACGACCACCATGCCGCGGGGGTCCGGGTCCTCGGTCGCGAGGAAGAAGCCTGGGGCGACGCGCAGCGGCACGATCTTGGGCAAGGCATCGTCATAGGCCAGGTCCGGCTCGTCGGCGCGCATGGCATAGGAGGCCGCGCCGACGCCGTCCAGCATCGGGTTGCCGGTCGGCTCGTAGGGCGCCCCTTCCCAGTTCTCGACCTGCGTGGCCGGCACCTCGCGACCCTCCGGCGCGTTCGACTGGGCGAAGCCCTCGCCGTGCGCGAGCCGGAACAGCTTGCGCGGCGGCGCCGGAGGGAATCCCTCGACGATGCCGTAGGAAGGACGGTTGGATTCGAGCGGATAGCCCTCCCGCTTGTCCTCGGTTCGCAGGTAGAGGATGAGCAGGGCGAAGAAGACCCAGAACGCATACAGCGTCATCTGGGCGACGTCCATGTAGCTGGTGATTGCGCCGGTTCCCATGGCTTACCTCGGCAGACTCGGTTCGAGGGAGGAGGCCCGGCCACGCTGGCTCCCGCCCGTGGAGCGCACGAGCGGGCCGACAGCTGCCAGGGTAGCAAACAGCAGGACGATCTCGATGGCATAGACGGCGTCGTAGCCGGTCGCTGGCGCGTCGAGCGCCGGGCCGAGCCGCCCGTGGAGGGCGAGGTCGGACACGGTGCCGTGGACGAGGCCGCTCAAGCCGATCGCGGTGCCGGCGGCGGTGGCCTGGATGGCGCCCCATATTCCCAGGGCGAGGCCGGTCTGCCCTGCCGGCGCCCGGCCGACGAAGGCCATCAGCGTGCCGACGGCGAACAGGCCGCCGCCGAGCCCGATCCCTACCGTGCCGAGGCCGAACAGCCCGGCGGACTCGAAGGTTCCGGCGAGGATTACCGTGGGGAAGGCGGCCAGGCCGGCAAGCACGCCCATGGCTGCGAGGCGGAACGGGTCCGCGCCGCGTCCGAGCCGCCACGCCGCGATGGCGAAGCCCGCAACACCGCCGCCCGCGAGCAGCGCCGTGAGCGCCGTCGTGGCACTTACGGGCAGGCGCAACACCTGCCCGCCATAGGGTTCGAGCAGCACGTCCTGCATGCTGAATGCGATGGTGCCGAGGCCGACGGCGAAGAGGCGCCGGGCGGAGCGCTCACCCTGGCTGAGCGCCTGCCACGCCTCCCGGAACCCAGGGCGGGGCTGGCTCAGGGCGGTGCGCGAGGGGTCGCGCGCCTCCTGCTTCCAGAGTGCTGCCATGTTCAGGCCCATCGTCACGGCGGCCGCGCCCTGGATCACTTGAATCAGCCGGATCTCGCTGAAAGGGGCCAGCAGCAGGCCGAAGAGCAGGGCGCTACCGACCATGCCGAAGAGCAGCATCACGCAGAGGAAGGCGACCACGCGCGGATGCGCCTCGGGCGGCGCCAGGTCGGTCGCGAGCGCCAGGCCCACCGTCTGCGTCGTGTGCAGCCCGGCGCCGACGAGCAGGAAAGCGAGGGCGGCTGCGATCTGGCCGGCGATGGGCGGCGCGTTCGAGTCACCGGAGAGCAGGATGAGCGCGAACGGCATGATAGCGAGGCCGCCGAACTGCAGCAGCGTGCCGATCCAGATGTAGGGCACCCGGCGCCAGCCGAGCACGGAGCGGTGGGTGTCCGAGCGGAACCCGACGAGGGCGCGGAACGGGGCGAGCACGAGCGGCAGCGACACCATGGCGGCGACCAGCCAGGCGGGGACGCCGAGCTCGACGATCATCACGCGGTTGAGGGTGCCGATCAGGAGCGCGACGGCGATCCCGACGGAGACCTGGCAGAGCGACAGCCGCAGCAGGCGGGAGAGCGGAAGCTCCGCCGTCGCCACGTCGGCGAAGGGCAGGAAGCCCGGGCCGAGCCGGTTCCACTGCCGCGCGAGGGTCAGGCCCATTCCGGTCATGCGGGCAGCACCTCCAGGGCTTGCGAGATGTAGAAGCCGCTCGTGATCCGCTGCGTCCGGGCCGGGCGCCAGCCGGCGAGGCCTGGCTCCTGCGCGAGCCTGCGGCGCAGAGTGGCTTCGCCGATCGGCTCGACCGCGGGCGCACGGTCGCCGCGCGGGAACAGGCGGCCGACCGCGTGCATGGCAGCCAGGACGGGCGTGCGGGGCACGAAGGTCACCAGTAGGGAAGCGTCGGCACGGGACGCCAGACCCGAGAGCGCGCGGACGATGTCGGGGGCCGCGTAGTGGATGAGCGAGTCCATGGCGACCACGTGGTCGAAGCGGCCGAAATCCGGGCTCAGCATGTCGCCGACCCGGAACTCCACCGACCCAGCGCCGAGGCTCTTCGGCGTCCGCTCCTGGGCCAGCCCGACGAGGGTCGGCGACAAATCCACCGCGACGACCTCGGCGCCCCGGAACGCTGCCGCGACTGCGAGCGCGCCCGTGCCGCAGCCCGCGTCGAGGACACGGCGCCCGCGGAGATCGGTCGGAAGCCAGCCCAGCAAGGTCTCCCGCATCGCGTCGCGCCCGGCGCGCACCGTCGCGCGTATCCGGCCGAGCGGCGCGTCCGAGGTCAGGCGCGACCACGCCTCCGCGGCCGTGCGGTCGAAATACGCCTCCAGCTGCGAGCGGCGCTGCGCGTAGGAGGCGGGCTGCATCACTCGAATCCCAGCAGGTCGAAGATGTCGCGGTCGCGCATCGGCTTCGGGATCAGCGGCTCCGTTCCGGCCCATAGCGTCTCGGCGAGGCGGAGATACTCGGCTTGCACCGCCTCGACCTCGGGCGACGGGTCCATCTCGAACAGGGTCGCCTTCTTGAGCCGGCTGCGCCGGATGGCGTCGAGGTCGGGGAAGCGGGCCAGCAAGCTCAGCCCGACAGCGTCGTTGAAGCGGTCGATCTGGTCGGTGTCGTGGCTGCGGTTGGCGATCACGCCGCCGAAGCGCACGCCGTAGTTGCGCGCCTTGGCGCCGATCGCGGCGAGGATGCGGTTCATGGCGAAGATCGAGTCGAAGTCGTTCGCCGTGACAACGAGCGCGCGGTCGGCGTGCTGCAAGGGCGCCGCGAAGCCGCCGCACACCACGTCGCCGAGCACGTCGAAGATCACAACGTCGGCGTCGTCGAGCAGGCTGTGCTCCTTGAGGAGCTTCACCGTCTGGCCGACGACGTAGCCGCCGCAGCCCGTGCCCGCGGGCGGGCCGCCCGCCTCGACGCACATCACGCCGTTGTAGCCGGTGAACACGAAGTCGTCGGGGCGCAGCTCCTCGGGATGGAAGTCCACCGACTCCAGCACGTCGATCACCGTGGGAACGAGGCGCTTCGTGAGCGTGAAGGTGGAGTCGTGCTTCGGGTCGCAGCCGATCTGCAAGACGCGCTTGCCCAGCTTCGAGAACGCGACCGAGAGGTTGGACGAGGTCGTGCTTTTGCCGATGCCGCCCTTGCCATAGACGGCGAACACCTTGGCGGTGCCGATCTTGAGCGTCGGGTCCATCTGAACCTGGACGCTGCCTTCGCCGTCGGCGCGCGATGCGCTCCGGAGCCGTTCGAGCGCTGTCATGCCGCCACTCCCAATCCAATGCCTTCGAGCCGGTCCTCCAGCTCCTCCCCTGCCCGGCGCAGGAGGTCGAGCATGGCCGCGTCCGGCGACCAGTATTGACGCTCGTGCGCCTCGATGAGGCGGTTCGCGATCTTCGCCGACGCGGTCGGGTTCAGCGCGGCGAGGCGCTCGCGCATCGCCGGGTCGGCGACGTAGGTGAGCGTGAGCTGCTGATAGACCCAGGGCGCCACCTGCCCGGTGGTCGCCGACCAGCCCATCGTATTGGTGACGTGCGCCTCGATCTGACGGACGCCCTCGTAGCCGTGGGCGAGCAGCGCCTCATACCATTTCGGGTTGAGCGCGCGGGTGCGCGTCTCAAGGGCGACCTGCTCGGCGATGGTGCGCACGGTGCCGTCGCCGCGGGTCTGGTCGCCGATATAGACGGGCGCCGCCTCGCCGCCGCGGGCGCGGCGCACGGCGCGGCTGATGCCGCCGAGCGTGTCGAAGTAGTGGTCCACGGTGGTCACGCCCAGCTCGATAGAGTCGAGGTTCTGGTAGGCCGCGTCTACGCTGGCGAGGACGTGGGCGAGCACCGCTTCCTGGCGTTGCGGCCGACCGGCGACGCCGTAGGCGAAGCCCTTGCGGCGAACGTAGGCGTCGGCCAGCTCGTCCTCGCAGTTCCAGGCGCCGTGCTCCAGCAGGTGGTTCACGTTGGCACCGTAGGCGCCGTCGGCGTTGCCGAAGACGCGCAGCGCCGCGGTCTCCAGGGCACCGCCGTGCGCGGCCTGGAAGGCGAGCGCGTGCTTGCGGACGAAGTTCAGCGCCTCCGGCTCCTCGGCGGAGGCCGCGAGCAGCGCCGCCTCGGCGAGCAGCTTCGTCTGCAAGGGCAGGAGGTCGCGGAAGATGCCGGAGAGCGTCACGACCACGTCCACGCGCGCGCGGCCCAGGCGGTCGAGCGGGAGGAGCTGGGCGCCGACAAGACGGCCGTAGCTGTCGTGGCGCGGCTCCGCGCCCATCAGCCAGAGCGCCTGCGCGATCGGGCCACCCTCGGTCTTCAAATTGTCGGTGCCCCAGAGCACCATGGCGACGGTCTCGGGCAGGCCGGCTCCCTCGGCCGCGTGCCGGGCGAGGAGGCGGTCCGCCTGGCGCGCGCCGTCGCGCACCGCGAAGGCGCTCGGGATGCGGAAGGGGTCGAACCCGTGCAGGTTGCGGCCGGTAGGGAGCACGTCCTGGTTGCGCAGGAGGTCGCCGCCGGGCGCTGGGCGGAGATAGCCGCCGTCGAGCGCGTGGAGGAGGGCGGGGATCTCGTGGTCGGCGGCAAGGAGGACGTCGAGGGTGGCGCGGCGCGCCGGGTCGGTGACGCCGGCGGCGTCGAGCGTCGCGGCACGCGCCTCGGCGTCTGGCGGGCTGCCGACGACGTGCAGGCCGTGCGGGATGAGCGTGTATTCGAGGTCGAGCAGCGCGTGGCCGAGGTGCTCGATGGTGGCGGCGAGGTCGCCGTCCCAGGGCGGGTCGGCCTCGGCGAGGTCCACGGCGGCGGCCTGCGCCTGAACGAGCCCCGCGAGTGCTGCGCGCTGCCCGGCATCGGCGTCCGGCGGAAGCGTGCGCCAGCGGTCGAGCGACGCCTTGAGGTCGAGCAGCCCGCGATATAGCCCGGCGTGCGCGACCGGGGGCGTGAGATAGCTGATGAGTGCCGCGCCCGTCCGGCGCTTGGCGAGCGCTCCCTCGGAGGGGTTGTTCGAGGCGTAAAGATAGAAGTTCGGCAGGTCGCCGATGAGCCGGTCGGGCCAGCACTCGCCGGACGGCCCCGCCTGCTTGCCCGGCATGAACTCCAGCGCGCCGTGGGTGCCGAAGTGCAGCACGGCGTCGGCGCCGAAATCCTCGCGAAGCCAGCGGTAGAAGGCGGCGAAGGCGTGGGTGGGGGCGAAGCCCTGCTCGAACAGCAGGCGCATCGGGTCGCCCTCGTAGCCGAAGGCCGGCTGCACGCCGACGAAGGCGTTGCCGAAGCGCTCGCCGAGCACGAACAGGCCGCCGCCATCGCTTTGGTGCCGGCCGGGCGCTGCGCCCCACTGCCGCTCGATCTCGCCCAGCCACCGCTCGCGGCGCACGTGGCGGTCCACGGGGATGCGGGCCGCGACGTTGGCGTGGGTGCCGAAGCGGGAGGCGTTGCCGGCGGTGATGCGCTCGCGCAGCGCGTCGGCGCTGTCCGGGACCTCGACATCGTAGCCGGCGTCGCGGAGCGAGCGCAGCGTGTTGTGGAGGGAGGCGAAGACGGAGAGGTAGGCGGCGGTGCCGGTGCTGCCCGCGTTGGGCGGGAAGTTGAACAGCACGACCGCGACCTTGCGTTCGGCGCGCGGCGTGCGACGGAGCGCAACGAGCCGGGCGACGCGGGCGGCGAGGGTTGCGGCGCGCTCGGGGTGCGCGGCCATCTCGCGACGCCCCTCGCCAGGTGCTGCTTCCGACCGTCCGCCGAACGGCATCGGCCAGATCGCGCCGTCCAATTCCGGGATCGCGACCATCATGGTGGCCTCGACCGGGGTGAGGCCGCGCGGGTCGGCTTGCCACTGCTCTAGGGTCTGGAACTCGACGGGGTGGGCGGCGACGTAGGGCACGTCGAGGGCGGCGAGCGTCTCCTCGGCGGCGCGGGCGTCGTTGTAGGCCGGGCCGCCGACGAGCGAGAAGCCGGTGAGCGAGACCACGGCGTCCACCGCCGGGCGGCCGTCCTGCATGAAGTAGCGCGAGACCGCCGGGCGGGAGTCGAGGCCGCTGGCGAAGGCGGGGACGACGCGCAGGTTCTTCGCCTCAAGGGCGGCGATGACGCCGTCGTAGTGGCCGGTGTTGCCGGCGAGCACGTAGGACCGCATCACGAGCAGGCCGACCGTGCCGGCGGCGCCGGGGAGGCTGGGGAGCTGGTCGGGCTTGGCCACGATCCGCCCCCGCGCCCGCGGGTGATAGAGGCCGACGTCGGGATACTCGACCGGCGAGGCCGCGCGCAGCGTGCCGCGCAGGCCGCGGCGGGCGCCGTCGGCGTAGCGGTCCACGAGCAGGCGCACGAGGCTCGCTAGGTTCTCCTCGGAAGCGGCGAGCCAGCATTGCAGCGCGAGGAAGTAGGTGCGGGCGTCCTGGGCCGTGCCGGGGATCAGGCGCAGCAGCTTGGGGAGCTGGCGGAGCATCCGCATCTGGCCCTGGCCGCTGCTTCCTGCGGCGCCCTTGCCGCGGTTGCCACGGAGGCGCTTGAGCAGGGCGACGATCCCGGAGGACTCGGCGCTCATGTCGAAGCGGCCGAGGCGGGTGAGGCGAACGACCTCGCCGGCGGACAGGCAGCAGAGCATGGCGTCGCAGCTCTCGCGCCGTGCGGCGAGCGCGGGCAGGACGGCGCGGATGTGGTCGTCGAGGAAGAGCATGGTGGCGATCACGATGTCGCCGCGGGCGATGTCGGCGCGGCAGGCCTCGAGCGCCGCGTCGTCGCCGCCCCACTCGTCGGCCGCGTGCACCGCCAGCTCCAAGCCTGGCATCTCGCGGCGCAACGCGGCTTCTGCCCGGCTCAGCGCGCCGGCGACGTGGCTGTCCATCGTCACGACCACGACGCGGATGGGGACGACCCGGATGGGTGCCGGGTCAGCGGCCGAAATGGGCTTTGGCATCATAGAGGGTCTCGACGGTGATGAGCGCGACGCCACGGCCTTCAGCGAAGCGCTCGGTGTTGCGGCGGGCCTTGCCGCGGACGAAGAACGGGATCTTGTGCAGTTCCTCCTCGGCGTCCGTGGACCAGGCCAGCGTGGGGGCGGCTGCCGGGGCAGACGACTCGGGAGCCTCGGCGCCGAGATGCGACGGGGCGGCGCCGTCGCGGAACTCGAAATCCTCGCGGAACATCGCGAGCAGGTGCTCTTCCAGCCCCATCATGAGCGGGTGCACCCAGGTGTCGAACAGCACATTCGCGCCCTCGAAGCCCATCTGCGGCGAGGTGCGGGCGGGGAAGTCCTGGACGTGGACCGGGGCGGAGATCACCGCGCAGGGAATGCCGAGGCGCTTGGCGACGTGGCGCTCCATCTGGGTGCCGAGGACAAGCTCGGGCTGCAGCTCGGTGATCCGTGCCTCGACGTCGAGGTAGTCGTCGGTGATCAGGGCCTCGACGTCGTAGAGCTTGGCGGCTTCGCGCACCTCGCGGGCGAACTCGCGGCTGTAGCTGCCGAGTCCGGCCACGGTGAAGCCCAGCTCGCGCGCTGCGACTCGGGCGGCGGCGACCGCGTGGGTCGCGTCGCCGAACACGAAGACGCGCTTGTTGGTGAGGTAGTTGGAATCGACCGAGCGCGAATACCAAGGCAGGCGGGAGGCCCCGTCCGCCAGTGCCGGTGCCGGGTCAACGCCGGCGAGGCGCGCGGCCTCCTCGGCAAAGGCGCGGGTGGCGCCGACGCCGATCGGCACGGTGGTGGTGCTGGGCTGGCCGAACATGCGGTGCAGCCACTGCGCGGCCTTGCCGGCGATCTCCGGGTAGAGGACGGCGTTGAAGTCCGCCTCGCCGAGCCGGGCGATGTCGGCGGGGGTCGCGCCCAGCGGCGCGGTGACGCGCACCTCGATGCCAAGCTGGGCGAGCAAGGAGGTTACCTCGCGAACGTCGTCGCGATGGCGAAAGCCGAGCGCCGTGGGGCCGAGCAGGTTGCAGCTCGGGCGGGCGCCGGGCGGACGCGCGGGGCGGGGCGTGCCGGGCGGCGGGGCGGCAGGCCCGGCAAAGGCGCGGACGATCTGGTAGAAGGTCTCGGCCGCGCCCCAGTTCTCCTTGCGCTGATAGGCCGGGAGTTCCAGCGGGATGACCGGCACGGGCAGGTTGAGCGCTCGCGCGAGGCCGCCGGGGTCGTCCTGGATCAGCTCGGCGGTGCAGGAGGAGCCGACCAGCAGCGCGTCGGGGCGGAACCGCTCGTAGGCGTCGCGCGCCGCCGTCTTGAACAGCTCCGCGGTGTCGGACCCGAGGTCGCGCGCCTGGAACGTGGTGTAGGTGACGGGCGGGCGCTCGGGTCGGCGCTCAATCATGCTGAAGAGCAGGTCGGCGTAGGTGTCGCCCTGAGGCGCGTGCAGCACGTAGTGCACGCCCCGCATCGCCGTCGCGACGCGCATGGCGCCAACGTGGGGCGGCCCTTCGTAGGTCCAGAGGGAGAGCTGCATCGCTCAGACCTCCAGCCGCGCACGGCGGACGAGCGGCCGGGCGAAGAGCTCCGCGAGGTCGGCCGCCTGGTCGTGGCCCTGGATGGGCGTGAACAGCAGCTCGATGGACCACTTCGTCGTCATGCCCTCGGCTTCCAGCGCGTTGGCGAGGCCGAGGCCGCAGACGACGAGGTCGGGCTTGGCGGCGCGGCAGCGGTCGAGCTGGCGCTCGACGTTCTGGCCCTCGCTGAGCTGCGTGCCGGACGGCAGCAACGCCAGGTCGGGGGCGTGGTGCTGGGCGTGCAGGTAGGGCGTGCCGACCTCGACGAGGTCCATGCCCAGCTCGCGCGAGAGGAACCGGGCGAGCGGCACCTCGATCTGCGAAGTCGGGGAAGAGGAAGACGCGCTTGCCGGCGAGGCGGTCGCGGTGGCGCGCGACCGCGCCCTGCGCCCGCGACTCGGCGAGCGCCGTCGCCTGTCGGACTCGCGCCGGTTCGATGCCCCAGGCGGCCGCGGCAGCGCGGAGCCACAAGCTGGTGCCTTCGGCGCCGAGCGGGAATGGGGCGGCGATGCGGGTAGCGCCCCGCGCCTCCAGCAGGCGGGCCGTCTCGGCGAGGAAGGGCTGGGCGAGCAGGAGCAGCGTGTCCGGCCCGACCGGCGGCAGCTCCGCGGCGCGGCGCGGCGGGAGGAAGCGGACCGGCTCGATGCCCATGGCCCCGAAGACCCGGCGCAGCTGGTCTTCCACCACCTCCGCCAGCGCGCCCGCGACGAGCAGCGAGCGCCCGGCGCCGGGCGACTCGGCCGGCAGGTGCGGCACCAAGGCGGCGAGGCAGGCATCCTCGCCCTGGGTGAAGGTCGTCTCAATGCCGCTGCCGGAGTAGCTGAGGACGCGGACGGGCGCCAAGCGGTGCGACAGCCGCGCCGCGGCGCGCGTGAGGTCGAGCTTGATGACCTCGGAGGGGCACGACCCCACGAGGAACAGCAGCTTGATGTCGGGGCGCCGCTCGACGAGCCGGGCGACGATGCGGTCGAGCTCGTCCTCGGCGTCGGCGAGGCCGGCGAGGTCGCGGTCATCGATGATGGCGGTGGCGAAGCGCGGCTCCGCGAAGATCATCACGCCAGCAGCGGATTGCAGGAGGTGCGCGCAGGTGCGCGAGCCGACGACTAGGAAGAACGCGTCCTGGATCTTGCGGTGCAGCCAGACGATGCCGGTGAGACCGCAGAAGACCTCGCGCTGGCCGCGTTCACGAAGGACGGGCGCGCGCAGCACCGGCAGCTCGCCGCAGCCCCGGGCCTCGGCGCGCAGGCCGGCAGGCTGGGCTTTGGCGAGCATGCTCACTTAGAGAGGCCCAGCGCGCCGCCGCTGCCGTCGAGCCAGTCTTCCCGCTCGCGCCGGGCGGCGCGCAGCTTGAGGACGAACTGGGCGGCGT
>CAWKEH010000008.1:0-234735 GCA_963848595.1 uncultured Alphaproteobacteria bacterium
CCACGACGCCGCACCAAGAAGATCGCGACCACCGATCACGGCATGGGCCGGGCGGACCCGGGCGACATCGTGAGCACGGAGCTCGCGCCGGTAAGGCGGACCCGTTCGTCCTCAAGGGGGACACGCCGACGTTCAAGGACAGCCTCTACCACCAGCCCCTGCCCGGCCCGGCCGCCTGGGGCATGGTCATCGACCTCAACGCCTGCATCGGCTGCAACGCCTGCGTCGTCGCCTGCCAGGCGGAGAACAACATGCCCGTGGTCGGGCGCGAGAACGTCATCAAGCAGCGCGAGATGCACTGGCTGCGCATCGACCGCTACTGGGCCGGCGAAGGCCCGGCGGCGCAGGCGTATTTCCAGCCGATGCTCTGCCAGCACTGCGAGATGGCGCCGTGCGAGACGGTCTGCCCGGTCGAGGCCGCGGTGCACGACAGCGAGGGGCTGAACCTGCAGGTCTATAACCGCTGCGTCGGCACGCGGTTCTGCTCCAACAACTGCCCCTACAAGGTGCGCCGCTTCAACTTCGGCCCTTACGCGCGCGAGGAGACGCGGCCTCCCATCTCGCGCAACCCGCAGGTCTCGGTCCGGGCGCGCGGCGTCATGGAGAAGTGCACCTTCTGCCTGCAGCGGATCGCCGAGGCGCGCATCCTGCACGACCGCGACGGCGTGCCCGAGGAGACCGTGACCGCCTGCCAAGCCGCCTGCCCCACCAACGCCTTCCACTTCGGCAACCTCAACATCGCGGACAGCGACGTGGTCACGCGCAAGCACAGCCCGCTCAACTACGTCCTGCTGCCGGACCAGCAGACCCACCCGCGCCTGACCTACGAGGGGCGCGTGCGCAACGAGAACCCGGCGATCTCGGAGACGAAGACATGAGGGCTGGGACGTGAGCGTCACCTACCCTGACGTCTCGCCGCGGGAGACGGCGGCGAGCGTCACCGACCGCATCGCCGGCGTGGCGCTGCGGGAGAAGACGCATCTCTGGTGGTGGGCGCTGTTCCTGCTGGCCCTCGCGATGCTCGGCTGGGGCGCGTTCTCGGTCGGCTGGCTGTTCGCCAACGGCATCCAGGTCTGGGGCAACAACTGGCCGGTGATGTGGGGCTTTCCGATCATCAACTACGTCTGGTGGATCGGGATCGCCTCGGGCGGCACGCTGATCTCGTCCCTGTTCTTCATCACCCGTGCGAAGTGGCGCTCCGGGATCAGCCGCATCGCCGAGACCATGACCCTGTTCGCCGCGGCCTGCGCCGGCATCTACCCGGTGATCCACCTAGGGCGGCCGTGGTTCTTCTACTGGCTGTTCCCCTACCCCAACACGATGACGCTCTGGCCGCAGTTCCGCAGCCCGCTGCTGTGGGACTTCATCGCAGTGCTCACCTACATTCTCTGCTCGGTCATGTTCTGGGTCCTCGGCGCGCTGCCCGACTTCGCGACCCTTCGCGACCGCGCGACCTGGCGCCCGGCGCAGATCTTCTACGGCATCCTCGCCATGGGCTTCCGCGGCACCGGCCCCCAATGGCGGCGGTTCCACGCCGCCTACGCCACGATCGCCTCCCTCATGGCGCCGCTCGTCTGCTCGGTGCACAGCGTCGTCGGCCTCGACTTCGCGGGGGCGGCGTTCCCGGGCTGGTATTCGACCCAGTTCCCGCCCTTCTTCGTCGTCGGCGCCGTGCTCTCCGGGTTCGGGGTCGTGCTCATGCTGGTCGTGCCGCTGCGCGTCGCGCTCGGCCTCAAGCCCGACATCACGGAGCGGCACCTTGAGGTGCTCGGGCGGCTGACGCTCACGACGAGCCTCTGCCTCACCTACTGCTACATGATGGACGCCTTCGATCCGTTCTACGCCGGCGAGAAGGCGGAGATCGTCCAGTTCATGGCCCGCGTCTTCGGATTCTACGGCTGGATTTACTGGCTCACGATCACCCTCAACTGCGTCGTGCCGCAAGCTTCTCTGGTGGCGGCGGCTGCGCACCAGCCCGGTCGTGCTATGGTTCATCGGGTGGTCGGTGTTCATCGGCATGTGGTTCGAGCGGTTCCAGATCGTCGAGGTCCAGCTGCACCGCCCGCGGCTGCCGAGCGCCTGGGGCATCTACATCCCGACGATCTGGGATTTCGGCGTGTTCGCAGGCACGGCGGGCCTGTTCCTCGCCGGCATCCTCCTGTTCGTGCGCACGATGCCCGTCATCCCCATCAGCGAGATGCGCGAGCTGATCCAGGAAGGCAAGAGCGGGGACCCGTCATGATCGTCGCGCGCTTCGCCAAGCCATGATCGTCGCGCGCTTCGCCACGAAGGACGATCTCGTGCAAGCCGTGAAGCGGCTGCGGCAGCGCGGCTTGCGCATCGAGACGCGTACCCCGATCGCGCTGCCGGAGGACGAGGAGGGCGAGGGTTCGTGGATACCGCTTCTCATCTTCCTCGCCGGCATGATCGGCGCCGGGCTTGGGTTCGGGATGCAGTCGCTCGCGACGTCGTCGAGCTACCCGCTCATCATCGGCGGCCGGCCCAACTTCTTCTGGACCTCCTACATCGGTCTTCGCCTTCGAGTGCGGCGTGCTCTCGGCGGTGGCGACGGGGTTCGTGAGCTTCTTCGTGGCGAACCGGCTGCCGCGGCTGTGGGAGCCATCCGACGAGTGCGACATGCTCAGGGACGCGACCAGGGACGGCTGGTTCCTGATCGCGCGCGGCGAGGGCGCGGGCGGGGCCGTGCGCGAGCAGGGTCCGACGCGGGTCGTGGAGATGCCGGGATGACGCGCGCCGCCGTCCTGCTGGCGCTCGCCGGGTCGTTGCTTCCCTTGGCGCTCCTCGCCGGCTGCGACGACATGATCCGCCAGCCGAAGGACAACGCCTACCGCAGCGAGAGCACCGGGCCGGGCAAGGTGCCGAACGGCGTGGTGCGCTACGCGGAGCGGCCGCAGGCGCCGCCGCCGCTCACCTACGCGCTGATCCAGCACGGCCAGGAGCGGTTCCGGCAGTGGTGCGTGCCGTGCCACTCGGAGCTGGGCAACGGCTTGGGCATGGTGGTGCAGCGCGGCTTCTCGCCGCCGCCCTCCTACCACATCGCCCGGCTGCGCGAGGCGCCGACGACGCATTTCTACGACGTGATCACCAACGGCTACGGCGCGATGTATTCCTTCGCCGAGCGCGTGCCGCCGAATGACCGCTGGGCCATCGCCTCCTACATCCGGGCGCTGCAGCGGAGCACGGCCGGGCGCACGAGCGACCTGAGCGCCGAGGAGCAAGGAGCCTTGCAGTGAGCGGCCATCTCTCGACGAGCGATGCCAAAGTGGGCCCGCGCGGAGCGCCTGGCCTGGATCGTCGGCGCGGCCGGGATCGTCGGCGCCGCGGTCGGGTGGGCGCTCGTCCCGCGCGACTTCGCGTTCGCCTGGCTCGCGGCGATGGTGGCGTTCAGCGGTTGGCCGCTGGGCAGCATCGCGCTCGTGCTCGCGCACTCGCTCACCGGCGGGCGCTGGGGCGAGACCGCGCGCCCGGCGCTGCTGATCGGCGTCCTGGCCACGCCGCTCGTCGCACTCTTCGCCCTGCCGGTGCTGATCATGCTGCCGACGCTCTATCCCTGGGCGCGGGCGGGTGAGCTGCTCAACAACGGCTGGTATCTCAACATCGTCTTCTTCGCGATCCGCGGCGTCTTCTATCTCGCCACCTGGTTCGTGCTCGCGTGGCTGACGCTGACCGGGGGACCGCGCCTGCACCGGATCGCGCCGCCCGGCGTCCTGCTGCTCGCGGTGACGTTCACCTTCGCGTCCATCGACTTCACGATGTCGCTCGAACCCAAGTTCGCGTCGAACATCTACGGGATGCTGTCCTCGACCGGCGCCGGGCTGCTCGCGCTCGCGGTCGCGATCATCCTGACGGCGCCGGGCGCGGCACCCACGGTGCGCAACGATCTCGGCAAGCTGCTGCTCGCGCTGACGATCCTCTGGACCTACCTCGACTTCATGCAGCTGCTGATCGTCTGGCAGTCGGATCTCGTGTCGCAGGCGCCGTGGTATCTGCATCGAGCGTTCGGGTTCTGGAGCTGGGTCATGGGGGCGGTGGCGCTCGGGCACTCGGCGATCCCGATCCTGCTCCTGTTCTGGCCGCAGGTGCGCAAGAGCGGGTGGGCGCTACCCTGGATCGCGGCGTGGCTCGTGCTGTGGGAGGTGGTGCGGGCCTGGTGGACCGTGCTGCCGGCAGCGCCGCGGCAGCCCGGCTGGGTGGATCTCGCCTGCCTGCTGGCGGTGGGCGGGATCGCAACGGGCTTCGTGCTCTGGCGGGCGCGGATGCGTCGCTTCGGCGGCAGCCGGGAGATGAGCCATGCGTGAGCCGGGCAGCCTCGCGCGGCGCGCGACCGGGTTCGGCGCTGCCCTGTTGGCGGCGTCGGGGCTGATCGCGCTGCTGCCGCGGCACGCGGCGCAGGGCGGCTATCAGCGGCCAGGCGACGCAGCGGTGGAAGGACCGGAACCAGGCGCGGAAGGCCCGGCGGAGCGGCATCTCCCGACCGCCGCGCACGAGCGGAAGGACGTCACCTTTCGCGCCATGGCGCTCGGCGGGATCGCGGTCCTGATCTGCCTCGTGGTCGCGTTGAGCGCGGCGCGCTGGATCTACTCGGGGAACGACAAGACGCTGCACTTCCAGCCGCCCGCGAGCTATCCGCTGCCGGCGCTGCAGGACGACCCGGTGGCGGACATGAACCGCTTCCGCAGCGAGCAGCTGCAGCAGCTCAACGGCATCTACTGGCTCGACAAGGCGAGCGGCATCGTCCACCTGCCGATCGAGGACGCCATGCGCATCGTCGCCCGCGACGGCATCCCGGACTGGCCGAAGACGCCCTACCCGCCGACGGTGCCGGCGCGATGAGGCGGCTGCTCCCGCTGGCCCTGCTGGCGCTGCTGGGGCCGTCTCTCGGCGCGCGCGGCGCGGACCTCTCGGCGCTCGCCTTCAGGCAGAACCCTGGGGCCGTGCTGCCCTACGACGCGCCGCTGGTGGACGAGACGGGGAAGACTACCAGCCTGCGCGCGGCGGCGGCCGGGCTGCCGCTCATCATCGTGCCGGGCTACTTCCGGTGCCCGAACCTGTGCGGCACGGTGCGGGACGACATCTTCGCCGCGCTCTCCCATTCCAAGATGGTTGCCGGGCGGGACTACGCGCTCGCCGCCGTCACGATAGATCCCGCCGAGACGCCGGCGACCGCGGCGACGGTCCGCGGCGACGATCTCGCGCGATTCCCGCTGCCGGGCGGGGCGGCGGACGTGCACTACCTGACCGGCATCGCGCCGAGCCTCAACGCGATCGCCAAGGCGGAAGGCTTCCCGAACCGCTACGACGACAAGCTCAAGCAGTTCATGCACCCGGCCGGCCTCGTCTTCGCGACGCCGAGCGGCCTGGTGTCGGGCTACCTGCTCGGAGTCGGATACACCCCCGACGTCGCTGCGTTCGGCGGTCGAGCGGGCGCGGCAGGGAGCCTCGGCGCTTGCCCAGCCGATCCTGCTTGCTCTGCTTCCACTTCGACGCGGCAACGGGACGCTACACGCTCGCGATCATGAAAGTGCTGCGCCTTGCGGCCGCGTTGACGGTGCTCACGCTCGGGGGCCTGTTCTGGCTTCTCCGCCGCAAGGAGCGCCTCTCGTGAGCGAGGGGATGCACCTCCCGGCGGCGTCGGTCTATGCGGCCGAGGTGGACTGGCTGCTCCTCGCCCTGGTGGTCGTCAGCGCCTTCGTGCTCAGCCTCGTGTTCGGGTTGATGCTCTACTATATGGCGCGCTACCGGCACGACAGCCCGGCGTATCGCGGCGGGGTCTCGCAGAAGAGCTGGAAGTTCGAGATCATCTGGACCTCCGCGACCATCGTCGCGTTCTTCATCCTCTTCCTCTGGAGTGCCAACCTCTACACGCGGCTGGAGCAGCCGCCCGCGAACGCCATGCGCATCTCGGTCACCGGCAAGCAGTGGATGTGGAAGGCCGAGTATCCGGGCGGGCAGCACGAGATCAACTCGGTGCACGTCCCGACCGGGCGCGATGTCGCCTTGGTGCTTACGAGCGAGGACGTGATCCACGACTTCGCGGTCCCGGCGTTCCGCGTCAGGCACGACGTGCTGCCGGGTCGCTACGAGGTGATCTGGTTCAAGGCGACGAAGGTCGGCTCCTACAATTTCTTCTGCGACCAGCTCTGCGGCACCGACCATTCCAACATGGTCGGCAAGGTCACGGTGATGACGCCGGGCGACTACACGCGCTGGCTCGAAGCCAATGCGGCGCCCGAGGGGCTGGCCGACCAGGGCAAGAAGCTGTTCGTCTCCTACGGCTGCAGCGGCTGTCACTCGGTCGGCCTCTTCGGCGGTGGCGGCACGGTGCGCGCCCCGCCGCTCGTCGGCATCTATGGCCATCCCGTGCCCCTCTCAGACGGCAGCGTGGTGGTCGCCGACGACCAGTATATCCGCGACAGCATCCTGCAGCCGGGCCGCCAGATCGTGGCCAGCTACGAGAACCAGATGCCCTCCTTCGCCGGGATCGTCAGCGAGGAGGACCTGATCCGCTTGGTTGCCTTCATCAAGTCGCTCGCAGGGGGAGACGGAACATGAGCCAGACTGTCGAGGCCCTGCCGCGGAGCTACCTCAGCGAGGACGGCACGCTGCGCTCGTGGCTGATGACGACGGACCACAAGCGGATCGCGCTGCTCTACATGGCCACGATCACGGTGTTCTTCTTCATCGGCGGGTTCATGGCCGCCGCGATGCGGCTCAACCTGGTCTCGCCCACCGGACTCTTCGTCGGCCGCGAGGAATACAACCGCCTGTTCACGACGCACGGCATCATCATGGTCTGGTTCTTCCTGGTGCCCGCGGTGCCGGTGACGCTGGGCAACTTCCTGACCCCGCTGATGATCGGGGCGCGCGACCTCGCCTTCCCCAAGCTGAACCTCGCGAGCTGGTATATGTTCGTGGCCGGCGGCCTGATCGAGCTGTGGTCCCTGTTCTGGGGCTCGGTTGACACGGGTTGGACGTTCTACACGCCGCTCTCGACCTCCTACACGCAGGGCTACGTCGTGGGTGCCGCGATCGGCGTCTTCATCGTGGGCTTCTCCTCCATCGCGACGGGGCTGAACTTCATCGTCACGATCCACCGGCTGCGCGCGCCGGGGATGACTTGGTATAAGCTCCCGATCTTCATCTGGTCCGAGTATGCGACCAGCGTGATCTACGTGCTTGGCACACCGGTGCTGGCCATCACGCTGCTCCTCGTCGTGTTCGAGCGCATTTTCGGCATCGGGGTGTTCGACCCCAGCCTGGGCGGCGACCCGCTGCTGTTCCAGCACATGTTCTGGTTCTACAGCCACCCGGCCGTGTATATCATGATCCTGCCGGGCTTCGGCGTGGTCAGCCAGATCATCCCGGCGTTCTCCAGCAAGAAGCTGTTCGGCTATAAGGCCGTGGCCTGGTCCAGCATGGCCATCGGGCTGATCTCGTTCTTCGTCTGGGGACACCACATGTTCGTCTCCGGGCAGAGCATCTACTCGGCAGTAATGTTCTCGCTGCTGTCCTGGGTCATCGCCGTGCCGAGTGCCATCAAGGTGTTCAACTGGCTCGGCACGATGCACAAAGGCTCGATCCGCTTCGACTCGCCGATGCTCTACGCGCTCGGCTTCATCGGCCTGTTCACGATGGGCGGGCTAACCGGGCTGTTCGTGGCAGCACTCGCGGCCGACGTTCACCTGCACGACACCTACTTCGTGGTGGCGCATTTCCACTACGTCATGGTGGGAGGCATGGTCAGCGCGTTCTTCGGCGGACTGCACTTCTGGTGGCCGAAGATCACGGGGCGCATCTACCCGGAGATGTGGGGCCGCACGGCGGCGATCACGATCTTCGCCGGCTTCAACCTTACCTTCTTCCCGCAGTTCATCCTGGGCTACTTCGGGATGCCCCGGCGCTACGCCACCTATGCCCCGGAGTATCAGGTGCTCAACGTGCTGAGCTCGGCGGGCGCCGTGGTCCTCGCCGCGGGCTACCTGCTGCCCTTGTTCTATCTCACGTGGTCGCTCTTCCGCGGCGCGCGCGCTTCGGACAACCCCTGGAACGTCACCGGTCTCGAGTGGACGACGGCCTCGCCGCCGCCGACCGAGAACTTCTACGAAACGCCCGTCGTGACGAGCGGACCCTACGACTACCCGCCGCTGGGACCGGAACCCGGCCCAGAGGAGCAAGCACAGGCCCAACATGCCTGATCTGAAGGCCCCCGCCGCGGACGCGGAGTTTCAATACAGCTCGCCCGAGCACCAGGCGGATACCGCGATCGCGGGGATGTGGCTGTTCATCGCCGACGAGACCCTGTTCTTCGGCGGCCTGATCTACGTCTGGCTCGTCAACCAGTGGGGGCATCCGGAAGGCTACCGGCGCGCAGCGGAGCACGCGAACTTCCTGATAGGCAGCATCAACACCTTCGTGCTCGTCACGGCCAGCTTCTCCTATGCCTGGGCGCTGCGCGAGGTGCGCGCGGGACGGGCGCGGCGCGGGTGGCCCGCGCTGCTCGTCACGGCGGCCCTCGGCACCTTGTTCATCCTGCTCAAGATCCAGGAGTGGCACCTCGACCTGCACGACGGGCTGTTCCCTGGGACGGCATTCCGATACCGCGGGCCGGACTGGGGCGGCATGGCGCTGTTCTACAGCTTCTACTGGCTCGCCACGGGACTGCACGGCATCCACATCACCGTCGGCGTGCTGCTCGTGCTGTGGATGGCGTGGCGGGTGCGGCGGGGCGACTTCCCGCCCAGTTACACGACGCCGGTCGAGGTCGTGGGCCTCTACTGGAGCTTCGTGGATATCGTGTGGCTCACGCTCTACCCGCTCATCTACGTGGTGGGGCGGATATGACCCTCGTCCTGATCTGGGCCGCGCTCGTGCTGCTGCTCATCCTGGAGGTCGTCTCGGCGCTGTTCCATGCCGGGTGGGTCGCCTTCGGGCTGGCGCCCATCATGGTGCTGCTCGTCGCAGGAGGGTTCATGCACGTCCTCAAGGGCTCCCAGCTCACACGCATCTTCGCGGTGACGGGCGTGTTCTGGCTGCTGATCCTCGTGGGCCTGGGCGGCATCGACTTCTTCGCCCGGCGCGACTACCCGGCGCCGCTGCTCAGCCGAAGCAGCGTGAGCGAGCCGAGCTTCAGCGGCTCCGGCGAGCCCGGATACAACCTGTCCGCGTCACACTTCACGTCTCCCCGGCACTGAGCGGCGCCTTATCGGCGGCCGCTTCAGAGGAGACGGGAGGACGGCTCACGCCGTCCCCCGTCGACGATCGGCTTGATCCCCGTGAGGCTCGCCCGCTGCTTTCGTCAGAAGCGCGAGAGGAGCCCGCTTGCGGGAGAGCCCGTGCCGCCATTGCCACCGCCGGAGCCGTTCCCGCCCGCAGCATTGCCGCCATTCGCGATCTGAGTGATGGTTGGCCCGGTGGCGGTGCCGGTGCCGACATTGATCACGGGGGCAACGGCGACGTTGATGCCGCCGAATCCGCCGAAAGCGGCGCCGCCATTGCCGCCGTTGCCGCCGTTCCCACCGTTGCCGCCGACAACACCGCCGAAACTGCCAAGCACCGACTGCTGTGCCCCGCTAACAATACTTTGCACTCCGTTGTTGGCCGCACTTGCGCCGCGGACGCTGCTTGCGAAAACCGCGCTCGTTGTGAGTAGCAAACTAGCCCCAGTAATGGTAGCTACATAAGCTTTCCGCATGCGACATCTCCCGATATTTTAGGCGCCCTTCTAAATAACTCGGAATACATCTTGAGAGAGGGCATCATTTTTCCAAGAGCCACAGCGATTGCGGTGACTGTTTACAGTAATTCGCGAAAAAAGGGCCGTCAACGTTATTTTTCCGATTCCAGCACGGAATTTACACATCGTCGTGATTGGCAGGGACGCAGGCACGAACCGGCGCTCGCAGCGGGCCCGAACACAATGATAAGGGGCGGCTCCCTGGTGGGAGCCGCCCCTTGCGCGTCATGATGGGCGGGTCGGCGCCGCTTGGCGCCTGGGCTGCTTAGGCCCGGGCTGCTTACGCCTGTGCTGCTTAGCGCAGGCCCACTGGCATCTGCTGGCCGCCCGTGTCGGGGTGGTGCAGGAGCGCCGGGTTGAAGTGCGGGGCGTAGACGATCACGCCACCGCCCGCGCCCGAGCCCAGGGTCGAGGGATAGGCCTGCGAGCCGGTGTCAACGGTGGGGATGGTGGCGACGAAGCGCGACGGCACGCCGGCATCGTTGCCCGGAGGCGGGTTGCCCGCGCCCATGGCAGCGGCGGCACCTACCAGCATCAGCGAGGCGGCGGCGGAGAGCAGGATAGTCTTCATGGCAGAACTCTTTCACAAAAGCGGCGTCGTGGTTGGTGCCGCTGCCGACAGATGCGCCATGCGAGACTGAGTTGCCATAGGTCAATCCTGCCCTCCTGCTATGCGCCATCGCATAGTAACGCGGCTCGCTCCCGTAATCCCTTGCTGAGCGCGTCGGTGAGGGCGCGGATGCGCGGCGTATGGCGCGTGTCTTCGTGGACCGCGAGCCAGAGGTCACGTCCCGGCCCGGGCGCCGCCTCGATGCGGGTGAGATTGTAGCGCCGTGCAAGATAGTGAGGCAGGCCGGCCAGACCGATGCCGGCCTCGGTCGCCGCCGCCTGAGCGTGATAGCTGTTGGTGCGGAGAGCAACGACGGCCTCGCGCATCGCTTGTGTGCCCCAGGCGAACGTAGGGATGTGCATCAGATCCTCTTCGGGGAGGATGACGCGATGCCCTGGGCAGCCCGCGGCCACGTCGGGGCGGCCATGGCGGGCGAGGTAGGACTTCACTGGCGTAAAGCGCGTAGCCGACGGAACCGACGCGCCGGGCGACTAGCTCGTTGCCTTCGGGACGGGTAAGGCGCAGCGCCACGTCCGCCTCGCGCCGGCTGAGACTCAAGATGCGCACATCCACGAGGACGTCCACCGTGATGTCCGGGTAGCGCTCGCAGAACTCGGCCAGGATCGGCGTCAGCACTTCGACGAGGAGCGTCTCGACGGTGGTGAGCCGGACGAGGCCCGCGAGGCGCACGTCCCTGCCAGTGACGGCGCGCTCGGCGGCGAGAGCCTCGGCCTCCATGCGCTCGGCGTGAGCGAGGACACTCTCGCCGGCAGGGGTCAGCGTGTAGCCCGACGGAGTCTTCTGCAGAAGGGTCGCGCCAGCGCGAGCCTGCAAGGCGTCAAGGCGGCGGCCCATGGTGCTCTGCTGAACGTGAAGCGCGCGGGCGGCGCCCGAGAGGGTCCGATGCCGGGCGATAGCGAGGAAATGGCGCAAATCGTCCCAGTCCAGCATGGCCGGCTCCTATGCGGGCGCGCATGGTAGCCCGTCCGATCCGCGGTTAGGAGTCTCCGACCAGACAGCGTGCATGAACCGGGATCAGTAGCAGTGGCACAAGCTTGTCCATGCGCAAGTGCACATGCGTTTGGCATCGGTCGCCTATCGCTTCCCTCGGCTCAATCACGATATTGTTTAATGAAAATTGGATGACGCAACGAGATCAGCCGCAAGGGAGGACCATAAATGCTGCCGGCCCTGTTCCTGAGCCACGGCGCGCCGACGCTGCCGCTGGATGACGTGCCTGCCCGCGAGTTCCTGCAGGGGCTTGGCCAGGAGCTGCAGCGGCCGCGCGCGATCCTGGTCGCCTCCGCACACTGGGAGACCGAGGTGCCCAAGCTGGGGACCGCAGAACATCCGGAGACGATCCACGATTTCCGTGGCTTCCCGCCTGAGCTGTTCCGGATGCGCTACCCGGCACCCGGCGCGCCGGAACTGGCCGAGCGAGCGAGCGACCTGCTCTGTGCCGCGGGGATCCGCAGCCGGCTCGACCCGCGGCGCGGCCTCGACCACGGTGCCTGGGTGCCGCTCCTGCTCATGTACCCCGACGCGGATATCCCGGTCGTGCCGCTCTCCGTGCAGCCCCATCTCGGCCCGGCGCACCACGTCCAGGTCGGCCGCGCGCTCGCGCCGCTGCGGGACGAGGGCGTCCTGGTGCTGGGATCGGGGTCGTTCACCCACGACCTGTCGCGCTTCCGCGGCCAGGCGCTCGATGCCGAGCCGCCCGCCGACGTCCAAGCCTTCGCGGGCTGGTTCGAGCAGGCATTGACGGAAGGCCGGACGTGCGACCTCGTGACGTACCGGACGCGCGCGCCGGGTGCTGCCCAGCAGCACCCGACGGAGGAGCACCTGCTGCCCCTCTACGTGGCGCTGGGCGCCGGCGGCGTTCGCACGCCCGCCCGGCACCTGCACGCTTCGTCAGTGCACGGCATCCTGCGCATGGATGCCTGGGCGTTCGGCTAGCGTGCCGCGTCAGCGACCTGCGCCGCTGGGCATGGGCGTAACACCCATGACGGCAGCCGTCGTGCCGCTGTAGCGCTCGCGCAGCTCCCGCTTCAGCAGCTTGCCAGCGGTGTTCTTCGGCAGGCTCTCCGCGAAGAACACGCGCTTCGGCACCTTGAACGGCGCGAGCTGATCCCGCGCGTGCGCGATCAGCGCCTCCGCGCCGGCCTCTTCCCCGTCCCGCAGCACGACGACCGCCGCAACCGCCTCGACCCACACCGGATCGGGCACGGCGATCACGGCCACCTCCGATACCGCGGGATGGGTGAACAAGGCGTCCTCCACCTCGCGGCTCGCCACCAGCACGCCGCCGGTGTTGATCACGTCCTTTATGCGATCGACGATGGTGAGGTAGCCCTCCTCGTCGAGGATGCCGATGTCGCCGGAATGGAACCAGCCGCCCTCGAAGGCCTGGCGGGTTTCCTCCGGCCTGTCCCAGTAGCCGACCATCAGATGGGGCGAGCGGTGGACGATCTCGCCGCGCTCGCCCGGCGGCACGTCCCGCATGTCGGGGTCCACCACGCGCGTGCGCACGTTCAGGACGGGGCGGCCGACCGAGGTCGGGCGCGCATCGTGCTCCTCCGGCTTGAGCACGGTCGCGAGCGGCGCGATCTCGCTCTGGCCGTAGCAGTTGAAGGCGCGCACGCCGGGCAGGCGCTCGCGGAGCTCGTGCAGCACGGGCACGGGCATGATCGCGGCGCCGTAGTAGATGCGGCACAAGCTGGACAGGTCGCGGACAGCGAAGTCGGGGTGGCGCAGCAGGTTGATCCAGGCCGTCGGCGGCGCGAAGAACGAGTTGAGCCGATGCCGCTCGATCAGCTCCAAGCAAGGCGCGGGCGCCGGACTCTCGACCAGCACGGTCTCCGCGCCTACCAGCAGCTGAGGCATGGTGAAGACGTGCATCTGCGCGGTGTGGTAAAGCGGGAGTGCTGCCAGCGCGCGGTCGTGCCGGGTGAACTCCAGCTCGATGATGCAGCTCGCGTATTCGCTGAGCAGGGCGGCGTGCGTTAGCGCCGCGCCCTTCGGCATGCCCGTGGTGCCCGAGGTGTAGAGGATCTGCGCGACGTCGCCGTCCCTCACCTCCGCGCCGGGGTCCTCGTCGGCCAGCTCGTCCGCGGCGAAGGCGTCTGCGAAGGTTCGCAGCTGCGCCGCGCCGGCAGCGGCATCGGCGGTCTCCGCCAGGGCGGGATCGTGCAGGATCAGGCGCGCGCCCGATTGCTGCACGATGTAGTCCAGCTCGCGCGCCGAGAGGGCGTAGTTGGCAGGAACGTGGATGAGGCCCGATTTCGTGCAGGCGAGCCAGGCGATCAGGTAGAGGTCGGAGTTGCGGCCGAACGCGACGACCCGGTCGCCCCGCGCCAGTCCGGCGGCCCGGAGCTGCCGCGCAGCCCGCTCGGCCGCCTCGTCTAGCGCGCGGTAGGTCCAGCTGCGCTCGCCGAAGCGGAGCGCGACCCGGTCCCGATGCCGTTCCCCGGCACGTCCCATTGCGTCGCCGATCGTGCTCCGCCCGGCCCTGCGGGCCTCAGCCGGCACGTCCATGACCTACCGTCCCCCCTTCCCGTCCTTCTTGGCATACAAGCTTTACAGGTTCAGCGACAATGCGCCAGCGTCTTGCAAGGCCTGGATCTCGGCAGGGCTGAAGCCGTGCTCCGCGAGGATTTCCCGGCCGTGCTCGCCGGGCTGCGGCGGAGGACGGCGCAGCGCCGCGGGCGTGCGGCTGAAACGCGGCGCCGGGGCCGGCTGCACGATCCCGTCCCGCTGCTCGAGCGTGCCGCGGCTGGCGTTGTGGGGATGGGCGGGCGCCTCGGCCAAGTCGAGCACCGGGGCGAAGCAGGAATCTGTCCCTTCCAGCACCTCGCACCACTCCTGCCGCGTGCGCCGCGCGAAGGCGTCGGTGAGCGCCGCGCGCAGCCGCGGCCACATGGAGCGGTCCGACTGGGCCCGGAAGGCCGGGTCATCGAGGCCGAGCTTGTCGAGCAGCAAGGCGTAGAACTGCGGCTCCAGTGCGCCGACCGCGACCCACTTGCCGTCCGCGCAGCGATAGGTCCCGTAGAACGGCGCACCGCCGTCCAGCAGGTTGGCCTGGCGCCGGTCGGTCCACTGGCCGTTGCCGGCCATGCCGTAGATCATCGCCATCAGCGCCGCGGCGCCGTCAGTCATGGCGGCGTCCACGACCTGCCCCGTCCCGGAGGTGCGCGCCTCCAGGACGGCGCAGACGAGGCCGAAGGCGAGCAGCATCCCGCCACCCCCGAAATCGCCGATCAGATTGAGCGGGACGGCCGGGCCGCCATCCTGCGTGCCGATCGCGTGGAGGGCGCCCGAGAGCGCGATGTAGTTGATGTCGTGCCCGGCCGTGTGGGCGAGCGGTCCCTCCTGACCCCAGCCGGTGATCCGGCCGTAGGCGAGGCGAGGATTGCGGGCGAGGCAGACATCCGGCCCGAGGCCGAGGCGTTCCATAACGCCGGGGCGGAAGCCCTCGATCAGCGCGTCTGCCTTCTCCACGAGCCGCAGCGCGGCTTCCACCGCCTCCGGCCGCTTCAGGTCGAGCGCGATGGAGCGGCGCCCGCGGTTGAGCACGTCGTAATCGAGGCCGAGCAGCGTGCTGCCCACACGATCAACCCGCACGACATTGGCACCCATGTCCGCCAGCATCATGGCGGCGAACGGGCCAGGCCCGATCCCCGCGAACTCGACGACGTGCAGCCCGGCAAGCGGGCCCATGCTAGTGCCCGGCCGCAGAGTTCCGTGATCCGGGACAGATCACGGAACGGCACGTGAATTGGGCACTCGACGACTCAGCGATGTGCCAGCTTTCCATGAAAGCTGGCACTAGCGCGGGGCCATGCGCAGCGCGCCGTCGAGACGGATCACCTTGCCATTGAGCATCGGGTTCTCCACGACGTGCCCGACCAAGGCGGCGAATTCCTGCGGCTGGCCAAGCCGCTGCGGGAACGGTACAGAGTCGCCCAGCGCCTTCTGCACGTCGGGCGGCAGCGAGGCGAGCATCGGCGTCTCGAACAGGCCCGGCGCGATCGTGACCACGCGGATGCCTACCCTGGCCAGCTCGCGCGCGACCGGCAAGGTCAGCCCGGCGACGCCCGCCTTGCTCGCGGCGTAGGCCGCCTGGCCGATCTGGCCGTCGAAGGCCGCGATGGAGGCGGTGTTGACGATGACGCCGCGCTCGCCGCCCTCGTCCGGCGCGCCGCGCGCCATGGCAGCGGCGGCGAGGCGGATCATGTTGAACGTGCCGATCAGGTTGACGCCGATCACGCGCGCGAAGGCATCGAGGCGGTGCGGCGCCTCGCGGCCCAGCACCCGCTCGGCAACCCCGATGCCGGCGCAGTTGGCCAGCCCGTGCAGCCCGCCGAACGCGCTCTCGGCTTCGGCTACGACCGCCTGGCCGTCCATCTCCTGCGCGATGTCGGCGCGCACGAAGCGGGCGCTGGCGCCCAGCTCCCGCCGCACCGCCTCCCCGGCTTCCGCGTTCACGTCCGCGATGACGATCTTTCCGCCGTCGGCGGCGAGCAGGCGGGCCGTGGCAGCGCCCAGCCCAGAGCCGCCGCCGGTGACGATGAAGACGCGATCCTTGATCTGCACGCGCGACGCTCCCGACCAATGAACGTGAAGGGTGGCGGCGGTCGCGTCGGCGCGTCAAGCGGATACGCCAGCGGCGAGCGCCCGGTTAAGGGCTGGCCCGGCGTCAGAGCCCTGCGGCGGCGGCTTCCACGACCGTCTGGTCCTGCTCGCCGGTGCCGCCGCTGACGCCCACCGCGCCCACGATCTGGCCGCCGTGCCGCAGCGGCATGCCGCCGGCGAAGACCATGATGCGCTCGTGGTTGGAGATCTGGATGCCGTAGAACGGCTTGCCGGGCTGCGCCATCTCGGCCAGGTCCTTGGTCGCGATGTCGAACATGCGGGACGTGAACGCTTTATTGATCGCGACATCGACGCTGCCCATCCAGGCGCCGTCCATGCGGATATGGGCGACGAGGTTGCCGCCGGCGTCAACCACGGCGATGTTGCTGGGCGAGCCGATCTCGCGGGCCTTGGCCTCGCCGGCGGCGATCACGCGCCGCGCATCGTCGAGTGATACGGTCTGTTGCTGCAGCATAGATGTCTCCTAGAATCCACGGACCGGCTAAGGCTGCGCGCTCTCGCCGGTTCCCTCGGGATCGGGGCTGAGCGGGACGTGATACTGCGCGAGGATCGCGTCTATGGCGCCGCGGTCCTGCTGCAGCACATGCTCGATCTCCTGCTTGAACGCGGTATCTCCCCGGCGCACGCCCATCGAGATGTCGAATGCCATCGGCCACTGCGGCCCGTCGAATTCCGGTTGGACTGGCGTGAGGCGCAGCGTCTCTGGCTCCTTCGCGGCGAAGTAGCCGGCGAGTGGCCCCCAGACCAACGCGGCATCAACATTTCCCTTCGCCACTGCGTCCACGATGGCGGCCGGCGGGTTCGGCTTAGCGTAGTCGCCGTAAAGCATGTAGCCGCGCACGGTCCCGGTGATTCCCCGCCGGGCGAGCGCATGGGCGGGCGGCGTGTTCATGGCGTCGTTGCCGACCATCTGCACGCCGACCGTCAACGTCCGCAGCCGTGGGTCGTCGAACGAGCTGATGTCCAGCCCACGGTCGGCGCGGGTCAGGAAGACGTAGGTGGAACGGTAGTAGGGCTGAGTGGTGGCGAGCATGTCCACGCCGGTCGCGACGCCGGGCCAGAGGTCGCACAGGCCCGCCTTGAGGGTGTTGCGCACGTAGCCGCGTCGCTGCGCCCACCACGTATAGCTCACCGTAGCACCCAGGTCCTTGGCGATGAGTGCTACGATCTTGTTCTCGAAGCCCTCGCCCTGGCCGTTGGAGAAGGGGAGGTTGTTCGGGTCGGCACAGACGCGTAGCTCGCGCGCGCCTGCTCGCAGCGGGGCTGCCACCGTGCACACGGCCAGGGCGGCGCCGAGGAGCGCGAGCCGCCTCACTTCGGCGGGCTCACCGGATTGGGCGGCGCTGGCGGCGCCGGAGGTCCAGGCGGGGGCGGCGTGGTCGGCATCACCTGGCCGGGACCGTTCGCCGTGTTGGGGGCAGACAAGGACTTGACGTAGGCCGCGATTTCCCAGAGCTCGTTATCGGGGATCTTCCCGCCCCAGGACGGCATCCCGTTCGGGCGGCCCTGGACGAGGGTCGCGTAGATCTGATCGAGCCGGCCGCCGTAGATCCACTGATTGTCCATCAGGGCCGGTCCCATGCCGCCGGCACCATGGAAGTGGCAGCCCACGCAGTTATACCAGTTGAACAGCCGCTGGCCCTCGGCGATCGCCTGGGGATTGCTCTCGTAGAGCTTGACGCGCGGGTCCAAGGGAGGCGCTGAGCCGCCGCCTGGGAAGATCGTCGTCGTCGGGACGGACAGAGGGCCGTTCTCCGTTGCCGGGAAGTCGTTGGTGACGTTGGCGGCCTCCGCCTGCACCTGGGCCTGCGCCGCGGCGGCGAGCGCTAGAGCAGCGGCGAGGACGGCGAGGCCGCAGGAGCTACGGGGGCGGCAGGGCGAAGACATAGAGCGTCCCTCCAGCAGTGGTCTTCTTCTTCAGGTCTCCCATGACGCCTACGAAGCCGAGCGCGCCGGTCGGGTCGCGCGGGTCGAGGTTGGCGGGCACGATGGCCCCGGACCAGCCGCCGACACCCGAGAGCACGGCGACGTATTCGCGCCCGTCCGGGCCTTTGTAGGCGATCGGCTGGCCGATGATCCCCGAGCCGGTCTTGAACTGCCACTTGAGCGCGCCGGTACGGGCGTCGTTCGCCTTGAACCAGCCATCCATCGTTCCGTAGAAGACAAGGTCGCCGGCCGTGACCAGCGCGCCGCTCCACAGCGGGAAGTCCTCCTTGATCGTCCAGACCGGCTTGCCCTGCACAACATCCCACGCGGTGAACTCGCCGCGGTGGCCGTCGCCCGGCGCCGGCTTCATGATCACGTTCGCGCCGACGTAGGGCGTGCCGGCGATGTAGTTCACCTGCACATCCTCCCAGTCCATGCAGATCCACTCGTGCGGGATGTAGAGCAGGCCCGTGCGCGGCGAGTAGGCCGACGGGTTCCAGTCCTTGCCGCCGGACGCCGTGGGGCAGATATCGCGCACCACCGTCCCCAGCTTGGTCTCCTTCTCCGGGTTCATCACGGGCCGGCCGGTCTTCAGGTCCACCTTCAGGATCGAGTTCACGTAGGTGTAGGCGCTGGCCTGCAGGGCTTCCCCCGTCGTCCGGTCGATCATGTAGAGGTAGCCGTTGCGATCGGGATGCAGCAGCACCTTGCGCATCTTTCCCTGGAACGGCACGTCGAGCAGGATGATCTCGTTGATGCCGTCGTAGTCGTGCTCGTCGTGCGGGTTGGTCTGGTAGGCCCACTTCGCCATGCCCGTGTCGGGGTCGCGCGCGAAGACGGTGGTCGTCCACTTGTTGTCGCCGGGGCGCTGCTCCTGGTTCCACGGGCCAGGATTGGCCGTCCCGTAGTAGATCAGGTTCAAGTCCGGGTCGTAGGCGATCCAGCCCCACATCGTCCCGCCGCCGGTCTTCCACGCGCCCGGCGGCCAGGTCTTGACGCCGAGATCCTTTCCTTGGTCCTGGGGATAGAACGGGTGGAAGTCGGGACCGATCAGCACGTCCTTGTCCGGCCCGGTGGCGTAGGCCGTCCAGAGGACCTTGCCCGTGTTGGCGTCGAGTCCCTTCACCCAGCCGTGCACGCCCATCTCGCCGCCGGAGTCGCCGACCAGGACCTTCCCCTTCACGACCAGCGGCGCCATCGTGATGGTCTCGCCGTCGTTGATGTGGGCCAGCTTGGTCTTCCAGACCTCCTTGCCGGTCTTGGCATCAACCGCGATCGTGTTGCCGTCCAGCGTGTTGAAGTAGATCTTGCCGTCCCAGAACGCGGCGCCGCGGTTGACCACGTCGCAGCAGGCCTCGCCCTGGCTCGCCGGCTCGGGATGGGGCTGGTATTCCCACTTCATCGGCGCGCCGGGCTTGCTCAGGTCGAGCGCGAACAGGTTGTTTGGGTAGGCGGTGACGATGTACATCGTGTCGCCCACGACTAGCGGCGCGCCTTCCTCGCCGTGGGGCTTGATCCCGAGGGAGAAGGTGAACTCGACGCGCAGGTTCTTCACCGTCGAGCCGTTGATCTGGTCCAGCTCGGAGTAGCGCGTGGCGGCGTAGTTCTTCGCCGGCATGGTCCACTGGCCGTCGTCCTTCGGCGCGGCGGAGGCCGGCGGTACCGGGAGGGTGTGGCCCTGGGACGCCGTCGCAGCGGGGGTCGGTGCTTGCGGAGCTTGGGCAGCGGCCAGCATCGGCATCACCGCGAGCGCGCTGGCGCCCGCCAAGGCGCAGCGCCACCGCCGCTGCGCTACGGCAGGCTCAGCGCAGCGTGTAGAGGTAGGCGGCGATGTCTCGTGCGTCATGGCTGTTGATCCCCATGTCCGGCATTACGTTGCCCGGCACCACGCTCTGCGGCGCCTTCAGCCACGCGATCATGTTCTGCGGCGTGTTCGGCAGGATGCCCGCGATGATCGTGCGCCCGGCGATGCCGCCGAGCGGCGGCCCGACGCGGCCGTAAGCTTGCTTGACGCCCGGGATGTCGTGGCACGTCCCGCAGCCGAGATGCGCGATCAGCTTCGCGCCCCGGTGCGGGTGGCCGCCGAAATCGGTCGCTTCCTGCTCGGCTGGGCTCCGACCGCAGGCGGCAAGGCCGAGCGCCGCGACCAGCGGCAACATGACGCTCAGAGGCCGCATAGCGGCACCACGAACAGCACGATCAGGTCGAAGACGATCGCGGCGAGGAAGCCCAGGCTCGTCATGATCCCGAGGAGCGACAGGAACCGGCTCCGCCCGATGCCGGCCTCAAGCACGTGACCCCAATGGCCCGGATGCTCCTCGCGCGTGGCCTGCCAGTCGCGGTAGGATACGACGGCTCCCGCCGCGGCGGCGAGGATAGCCACGATGTTGATGGCGAGCAGGCCCCACCAGATCCCGCCCCAGCCCGGCACGGCGTGCACGTGCGGGACGTAGCGTGGGTAGCAGGCGTAGCTCGCCAGGCCGTAATCCACGATGAGCTGCCCCGCCCAAGCTGCCGGAGCGATCCACAGCCCGAAGAACAGGGGCACCAACCCGACGCGATCGCGATGGGGCGACGGGTGGGAGGAGGTCGCTGAGGGTCCCGCGCTCGCCGACATCGTGGTCACCACAGGTAAGGAAGCACATAGAAGGAGATGAACACCGCGACCCCGACCGCGACGACGAAATACCAATAGGCGGCAACGATCAGGACCGGCGTGTTCCGGCGCGTGTCGAAGTATCCGAGCGCGGACCAGATTAGGACCAGCAGCAGGGCCAGCACACCGACGACCAGGTGGGCGAGGTGGAACCCGGTTGTGGTGAAGAAGATTCCCCCATACTCGCCGCTCCGCAGCGTGAACGGCTTGCTGGACCACTCCAGAACCTGCAGCACGATGAACACGATGCCGAGCACGAACGCCGCCAAGAACCCGATCAAGGTCGGAGCGCGGACGCCGCGCACGGCGCCCCGCTCGCCCCACCAGACCGCTCCGCCGCTGACGATCAGGGTGATGATGGCCGGGAGCGAATAGCCGAAGGTCGGGTTGCCGGGAATCCAGCCGTCGGCGATCTGGACCGCGTAGTAGAAGTAGCTGAACAGCAGGTAGGCGAACAGCGACGCCTCGGTGGCGATGACGCAGACCATGCCCCACCACCCTGGTCCCGTCCGCCCGACCGCGCCGACCGGCAAGGGCCGTTCGTCGAGCGCCATGTCAGACATTGCTCACTCCTGGGCTCACTCCTGGGCCGACCTCTGCGCCGGCGCCCGCCACCTGGCCCAGCTCCCGCTCCGGCCACAGCCAGACGACGATCGCCCCCGCGACGGCGATAGCCCCGACCACCGCCAGCCACCACCAATGCACCAGCAGCCCGACAAAGAACGCCGACAGCCCGACGGTGAGCAGCAGCGGCGCGTAGGAATCGCCCGGCATCTTGAGGATCGTGTCCGGTTCGCCGTCGAGCACCGTCGTCGCGATCGTCTCGCGCCCGTGGTCGAGCAGCAGGCCTTCCGTGGTGGACGAATGCTCCTCGTGCTCTCCGAGGCGACCTTCCCAGAGCGGATAGCGGCTGGCGACCGTCGGGATGACCGCGAAGTTGTAGGACGGAGGCGGCGAGGGCACCGACCACTCCAGCGTGGGCGCATCCCACGGGTTGGCGCCCGCCAGCCTGCCGCGCCGCAGGCTCACGGCGACGTTGATCAGCAGCAGGAGCACACCGAACGCGAACAGGAACGCGCCGATGGTGGTGATCAGGTTGATCACGCCCCAGCCCAGCCCAGCCGGATAGGTGTAGATCCGCCGCGGCATCCCCCACAGGCCGGACAGGTGCATCGGCAGGAAGCCGAGATTGAAGCCGAGGAACATGGTCCAGAAGTTCCACTGGCCGAGCCGCTCGTCGAGCATCCGCCCCGTGATCTTCGGGAACCAGTAATAGACGCCGCCCACGACCGGGAACACGTTGATCCCGATGAGCACGTAGTGGATGTGGGCGACGACGAAGTAGGTGTCGTTGAGCTGCCAGTCTACCGGGACGGAGCCGGTCATCACCCCGGACACGCCGCCGACCGTGAACAGGAAGATCATGCTCGCGAAGAACAGAAACGCGGTGCTGAACACCGGCCGCCCCGTCCAGATCGTCGCCGTCCAGGCGAACACGGCGACGGCGCTCGGGATGGTTATGATGATGGACGCGCCGCTGAAGAACCCAAGCGCCAGGTTGGGCATCCCCGTCGCGAACATGTGGTGGATCCAGACCCCGAAGCCCAGGAGCATGGTCGCGACCGTCGAGAGCGCGACCGGCGCGTAGCCGACCAACGGCCGACGGCAGAACACGGGCAGCGCGTCGGAGACGATGCCCATAGCCGGCAGCACCATCGCATAGACCCAAGGGTGCCCGAACATCCAGAACAGGTGCTGCCAGAGCAGCGGCTGGCCGCCCTGCGATACGTCGTAGAAGTGCGTGCCGAACTGCCGGTCCAGCCACAGCAGGAAGAAGGCGAGGCTCACGGCCGGCAGAACGAGGAGGTTCGCGACGGAGGCCGTGAACGTGCCCCAGACCAGGATGGGGAGCCGGTTGACCGACATGCCCGGCGCCCGCGTGCGCATGAGCGTCACAACGAAATTGGCCGAGCCGACGGTCGTCGAGATGCCGAGGAAGATGATCCCGAGCGCGTAGAAATCCTGGTTCATGCCGGGGTTGTAGGTGCGGTTGGCATAGGGAACGTAGTTGAACCAGCCGTCGTTCGGCCCGGCGCCGATCACGAATCCCACGTACATGAAGATGCCGGCCGCGAGATAGATCCAGTAGGACAGGGCGTTCAGCCGGGGGAACGCCATGTCCCGCGAGCCGAGGACGAGTGGCCAGAAATAGTTGCTGAAGCCGGAGAGGACCGGGAACGCATACAGGAAGATCATCGTCATCCCGTGCGTCGAGAACAGCTCGTTATAGGCCTCTGGCGAGAGCAGGCGCCCGTTCGGCCCGGCGAGTTGCAGGCGCATGATCAGCGCCTCGATGCCGCCGAGAATGAGGAAGATGAACGCGGTGACGAGGTATCGCTTGCCGATCTCCTTGTGGTCCACCGAGCTGAGCCACCCGGCGAGGCCGGGCGCCGTCTCCCAGGTCTCCTGCAGCCCGTGCCCGTAGGCGCCCGCGGCGGTGGCGATCTCGGGAACCCGCTCGATCTCGGTCGCGCTCATGCTGCCTCGCTCTATTTGAGCGTCTCGAGGAAGGTCCGGACGTCCTGCAGGTCTGGCCCCGAGAGATTCAGGTTCGGCATCCGCGTGCCAGGCTTGACCGCTTGCGGATCAGCGATCCAGCCGGAGAGGTTGCCGATCGTATTCGGGATCGTGCCCGCGGCCAGCGTGCTGCGGCTCAGCAGGTGCGTGAGATCAGGCGCCACGACGCCGCCCGCTTCCGTGCCGCGGACGGTGTGGCAGATGCCGCAGCGATACACGAAGGTGTGCTCGCCCCTGGCGACCTCGGCCGAGGCGGCCTCCGGCGCCGGCTGCAATTGGCCGTCCACCCACGCCTTGAACGCGGCGGGCGGCTCGGCGACCACGAACAGGGCCATGTGCGCGTGCTGCGCGCCGCAGAATTCGGCGCACTGGCCCCTGTAGCGGCCAGGGCGGTCCGCCTCCAGCCAGGTCTCGTTCGTCTGGCCCGGGATGGTCTGCGTCTTGCCGGTCAGCGCCGGGACCCAGAAATTGTGGATCACGTCCGCCCCGATCAGCTTCACGCGCACGGGCTGGCCGGTGGGGATGTGGATCTCGTTGGCCGTGGTGAAGATCTGCGACGGATCGTCGCTGAGATAGCGGGCCTTCCACCACCACTGCGATCCCGTCACCTCGATGGTGAGATTCGGCGCCTTCGCCGGGCTGTTCACGGCGGCGAGGACGACCGTCGTCCAGACCAGGATGGCGACGAGGAACACGGAGGTGATGCCGATGCCGATGGTGATCCAGGCCAGGCCGCTCCCGGTGCGCGCCACCGGCGCCTGCTCGATGGCGTTCACGGCGACGCCTGAGCGGCGGCGCCATGCCCCGGCCAAGACGAGCACGCCGATGACGACGGACACGGCGATGGCGAGGATCAGCAGCGCCCAGGTCAGCGTCACCACCGGGTAGGCTTTCGCGCCGTTGCCGCTCATGTACGACATCGGGTACGCCGCGTGCGCCGCCGCCGGAAGCAGGGCGAGGCCGCATGGAGCGAGCCGGCAGTGCTTCATAGCGGCCGTCCCTCGCCGCAATGTCCGCTCAGCGCAATTCCAGCCTCACCGGGCCGCGGGAAGACTCCCAATCCATCCGCCGCAAGGCGAGCCACAGCACGAGCATCGCGGCCGCGAAGAAGACGACGCAGCCCGGCACCCACATGATCCCGCCGCCCAGCTGCTGGTCCTGCAGCGGCGTAAAGTCCAGGCAACCGTAGTAAGCGCGTGCGGCGCGTAGGCGGGCCGCGGCGCGAGCGTGATCAGCGCGCCTAGGAGGCCCATCTGCACCGTCGAGATCAAGCTCGCCGCGAGCGTGTGCACTATCCTCGCGGGCGTCCGGTCGAGCAAGCCGGTCCAGAGCCAGACCGCGGCGCCGAAGAGGCTGACGTGCATCGCCCAGTAGGCGAGCGTGCTGGCGAAGGTCGCCTGATACGGCGCCGGGGCGTGCCAGAACCAGAGCAGGGCAGCGAACACGCCGGCCGCGAGCAGCGGCGCCGCCGCGGGACGCGAGCGCTCGAAGCCGCTGGGCGCGGGACCGCCGGGCTTGGCAAGCAGCCCCGCGAGCGCCGCTGCCGGCCGCCCCGCCGCGACCAGCGGGGCTGCGATCAAGGCGAGGATCATGTGCTGGCCGACCCTGGCAGAGAACAGCGAGACCGAGAGCGCGCACAGAGGCGACGCCAAGGCCGCGGACACGATGAGCCAGCCGGAGCAGAACGCCGCGCGCTCGGCGCGGGTGATGGCTCGGTCGCTGCCGCGAAGGCGCCGGGCGCCGAGGAGGTAAGCGCAGGCTAAGGTGGCGAGCGCGGCAATCAGGACCGGATCGAGGTTCCAGCGCGACCAGAGCGCGTCGGGAGAGGGCGGCAGGCCGCAATACGGCACCGCTTGCGGATAGTCCCACGGCATGGCGCGACTCCACGTCCTCTGCGTCCCACCTCGTCGCTAGCAGGTTCGCCGCACGGTCGGCACTGCGCATTAACGTGAGTTAATGCAGGTCGTTCCCCAATCGGGCCGAAATTCGCCGGGCGTGTCGCCGCCGCGCCGGTGCCGCGGGACCACGCGTCAATCTACCGGCTGTTTTCCTTTCGGTTCACTCACTCGACCCTCCTCGAGCTGGGCAAGGTAGCGCTTCACATTGTCCGGCGCACCTCTCAGGTGCAGGTAGGTCCTGGTAAACTCGCCCAATGCCTGCAGCGCCGGCAGGTCGCTCAGCACGACGGTGCGGTTCCTCAGCACGATCAAGCCACGCCGGCGGAAATCCTGCAGGACGCGGTTGATGTGCACCGCCGTCATGCCGAGCGTGTCCGCGAGCTCGGCCTGGGTCAGCGGAAGCTCGAACGACCGCCCGTCGGTCAGGCCAACGGCCTGATACCGCCAGAGCAGTTCACACAGCAGGTAGGCAACCCGGCCCGCCGCGTTGCGCCGGCCCAGGGCCACGATGCGCTCGCGCAGCAGCGCCTCCTCCTGCAGCGACGCCCACCACAGCCCGGCGGTAATCCGGGGACGGCGGATCGTCAGCTCCATCACGCTCTCCTGGGCGATGGTGGCGATTCGGACCGGGGTGATCGCGGCGAGCGAGTGGTCCATCTCCCTGAGCAGGAACACGTGCAGGTCGTTGAGGTCGCCCGGCAGCAGGAACGTCATGATCTGGCGGCGCCCGTCCGGGAGGATCCGGTAGCGGCAGGCCAGGCCCTCCTTCACGAGGAACACCGAGCGCGGCATCTGGCCCTCAACGATGATGTCCTGGTGCGCCTCGATGCTCTCCTGCGAGCGTTCGAGGCGGTCGAGGACGCGCACATCCTCCGGCGTGATCGTGATGAAGTTCGCCAGCTTGCGCGCGAGAGGGTTCGCAGGAAAGCCGGCGGAAGGCGGACACCCTTCGCCCATGTCTGTGCTCCCAATGTCCGTGCGCCGGTGAATGCCGCCGCACCGTCGTCTTGATCCAGGCGAGCGCGTGGCCAGGGTCGGCCACGCCGAGGCGGTCGCAAGCCAACTCTCCATCGGCCAGCGCGGGCGCGCAAGACGCGGGCGAAGACGGGGGCGCCGCATGGCCCGTGCCGGCCTTGCATCTATCCGGCGCCGAATTCCGTGGCATAGTGCGCTCGTGGCGGCGCAGCTCCCGCGTCGGCCGGCCGGCCTCGTGCCGCGACACGTCTGATGGGAGTCAGGAGGAACGAATGAAGCGAAGCGTTGCAACCCTTCTCGTCAGCGCCGTGGTTGCCGGGGCGCTCTGCGGCTCGGCCAGTGCTCAAGGGACAGGCAAGAAATCCCTCGCCCTCGTCACCAACGCCGCCGCGGACTTCTGGACCATCGCCCGGCGCGGCGTGGAGAAGGCGCAGAAGGAGCATCCCGACTACGCCATGGAGGTCGTCATCACCGGCCAGGCAACGGCCGCCGAGCAGCGGCGCGAGCTGGACGACCTGCTCGCCCGCGGCATCGCCGGCGTGTCCATCTCGGCCATCGACCCGAAGAACTCGACTGAGGAGTTCAACAAGGTCGCAGCCAAAGCGGTGCTGCTCACAACGGACAGCGACGCGCCGCAGTCCAACCGGGTCGCCTACATCGGCACCGACAACACCGCCGCCGGGCGCCAGGCCGGCGAGCAGATCAAGATGGCGCTGCCGAATGGCGGCAAGGTCGTGATGTTCGTCGGCACGATGGACGCCGACAACGCCCGCGAGCGCGTCGAGGGCATCAAGGACGTGCTCAAGGGCACCAACATCACCATCACCGACATCCGCACCGACGGCGTCGATTTCGCCAAGGCAAAGGCCAACGTGCAGGACGCGCTCGCGAAGGGCGGCGTTGACTGCCTCGTCGGCCTCTACTCGTATAACACCCCGCAAATCTACACGGCGGTGAAGGAGGCGGGGAAGGCTGGCAAGATCAAGATCGTGGGCTTCGACGAGGACCCGCAGACCCTCCGCGGCGTGGCGGACGGTACGATCCAGTCCACGATCGTGCAGCAGCCGTTCGAGTTCGGCTACCAGTCCATGACCGACATGATCAAGTATATCAACGGCGATAAGTCGTTCATCCCGGCCAACAAGCTCATCATCATCCCGACCCGCGTCATCGACAAGTCGAACGTGGCCGAGTTCCAGGCCACCATGAAGAAGCTGCTCAAGTAGGATAAGGACGATTGCCGGGCGGGCGATGGGCCGCCCGCCCGCGCGCGGTGACGAGGCTACCTAGAGGTCGCTATGTCCGATGCCCTGCTGGAGCTATCCGGGATCAGCAAGCAGTATCCCGGCGTGCTCGCGCTCGACGACGTCAGCCTGACCGTCCGCCGCGCCGAGGTGGTCGGGCTGATCGGCGAGAACGGCGCCGGGAAGTCCACGCTGATGAAGATCCTCGGCGGCATCTTGGCGCCCAGTGCCGGGACCATCCGCGTGGGCGGCGTCTCGCACGCGGCGCTGACGGTGACCGAGGCGACCCGTGCCGGGATCGCCTTCGTCCACCAGGAGCTCAACGTCTTCGACAACCTGGACGTCGCCGCCAACGTGCTCATCGGGCGGGAGCCGCTGTTCGGAGGCCCCTTGCGGCTGATCCGGCGGCGGCGGATGCACGAGCAGGTGGCGCCGCTGCTGCGGCGGCTGGGCGCCGATTTCGCCCCCGACACCCCGCTCGCTGCCCTGTCGATCGCGCAGCGGCAGATGGTGGAGATCGCGAAGGCGCTCTCGGTCGAGGCGCGAATCATCATCATGGACGAGCCGACCTCCAGCCTGACGCTCTCGGAGACCGAGCGCCTGCTCCGCGTCATCGCGGAGCTGCAGGCGGCCGGCGTCAGCGTCATCTACATCAGCCATCGCCTGGGCAAGGTGAAGCACTGCGCCGACCGTGTTGTCTGCCTGCGCGACGGACGCATGGTCGGCGAGCTGGCGCGCGGCGAGGTCGCGCACGCGACGATGATCCGGCTGATGATCGGCCGCGACCTCAAGTCGCTCTATATCCCACCGCGGTCGCCCCGGCCGAGGAAGGCTGCACCGTGACGGGCCTGGTCACGTCGGCCTTTCCCGACCGCCACCTCTCCCTCTCGGTGCGCAAGGGCGAGATCCTCGGCCTCGCCGGCCTGGTCGGTTCCGGGCGCACCTCGCTCGCCCGCACCTTGTTCGGCATCGACCCGGCGCTCGGCGGCGAGATCCGGCTGCACGGGCGCCCGGTCCGGGTGAACTCAGCGCGCGACGCCATCGCCCAGGGAATCTACCTTGTGCCGGAAGATCGCAAGCGCGAGGGCCTTGTCCTGGAGATGCCGCTGGTCGAGAACATCTCGCTTGCGGATATGCGCCGCTACACGCGCGCGCTGCTCATCAACCGCGACGCGGAGGCGAGGACCTGCCGGGCGCAGCGGGCGAGCCTCGCCATCAAGGCGCCGGGCAACGAGACCCTGGCGGCGACCCTGTCGGGGGGCAACCAGCAGAAGGTCGTGCTGGCGAAATGGCTGGCGATGCAGCCGCGCCTGATGATCTTCGACGAGCCGACCCGCGGCGTGGACGTGGGCGCCAAGGGCGAGATCTACGGGCTCATGCGCGGCCTCGCCGACCAGGGGGTCGCGGTGCTGATGATCTCCAGCGACATGGAGGAGGTGATCGGCGTCTCCGACCGCATCACCGTGATGCACGAGGGCGAGGTCAGCGGCACGCTCGAGCGCCCGCAGTTCAGCGAATACAACGTGCTCCGCCTGGCCGTCGGCCAAGCGATCGAGCCGGAACCCGTGCACGTGGGGGTAGCCTGATGGCGAAGAAGGACCTTGGCCTGCTCGTGCTGCTGCTGGTCGTCGGCGGCATCACGGCGGCGTTGAACCCGCTCTTCCTGTCCGGCGTGAACCTGCTGGACATGGCGAACCTGATCGGTTTGTTCGGCATCTTCAGCATCGGCGAGGGCATCGTCATCATCACCGGGGGGATAGACCTCTCGGTCGGCTCCATGTTCGCCCTGCTCGGAGTCGTGTTCATAGACCTTCTGGTGAACCGCGGCTTGCCCTGGCCCGCGGCGCTGCTGGCCACTGTGGCGGGAGGGATCGTGCTGGGAGCGGTGCAGGGCTTCCTGGTGACGAAGGCGCGGCTGCAGCCCTTCATCGTAACGCTCTGCGGCCTGCTCATCTACCGGGGTGCTGCGCGCTACTACACCGACGACGCAACCATGGGCTTCGGCTACGGCAGCGACTTCGACTGGCTCGGCTGGCTCGCCTCCGGCCGCTCCTGGGGCATCCCGCACAGCTTCATGCTGCTCATCCTCGTCGCCGCGGTCATGTGTGTGGTGCTGCACCGCTCGGTGTTCGGCCGCTACCTCTTCGCCATCGGCAAGAACGAGGAGGCGGCGCGCTTCTCCGGCATTAGCACGGGAGCGGTCGTCGCGGGCGCCTACATCATCTCGGGAGGGCTCGCGGGTCTCTCCACGATCCTCCTGGTGTTCTACACCAACTCGGTCTCACCCTCCTCCTTCGGCAGCTTCTACGAGCTCTACGCCATCGCCGCTGCCGTGCTGGGCGGATGCAGCTTGCGCGGCGGCGAGGGGTCGATCGTCGGGATCGTGCTCGGCACCGCGCTGCTGCAGGTGCTGCAGAACCTGGTCAACATCCTGGGCATCCCGAGCTCGCTCAACTTTGCGGTGATGGGCACGGTGATCCTGCTCGGAGTGCTGGCCGATCAGCAATTCAAGCGGCGCGGGCAGCGGATCGGTGCTGCGGGGGCGGTCAAGCTGGTCCCTGGGGAGTAGCCGATACTATTCCGCCACGACGCGGTGGCAGATGACCTCACACCCTAGGCCCTACGAAGGAGCCACTCCGGGCCTTAAGCTGACATTCGCACCGGACTTCTGCACACGCCAAGACATTGGAATCGCTAGACCGCGAAAGCCCGTGCAGAATTCTTGCAGCCCGTCCACGAACGCGTCGATGAAGCGCACCGGGTTGTCGGCGCCGACGTAGTCGTCGACGGACTCCGGGAACAGCAGGGTCTGCGATCGGTCGTGACCGGTGATGTGCGCCATGGCGCGATTCTTACCCGTCCGCTCGCCGCCCCGGAATCCACCCCGCTGAGTTTTCACACGGTCTGCTGATGCATAATGCGGGCATGATTTACGGCTATGCCCGCATACCGACCGCCGCCCAGGACCTCACTGCACAGCGCGGCCAGTTGAAGCATGCCGGATGTGAGAAGGTCTATTGCGAGAAGATCACCGGCACCTATGCCGACCGCCCGCAGCTCCGCAAGCTGCTCGCGTCCCTGGATGATCGAGCCGTCCCGGTCACGGGCTGGTCGAAAAGGACTTGTCAACGCCACCCCGAGCGGCCGCCTCGCAACGCTTAGCGGCGAGCGAGGCTTGCGAGAGCGTTGTCGAGCATGCGGTCAATTTTACCGTAGGCCTTGAGGTTTTCGATCGCCTGATTGAGGAGGCCGAGGAGGGTGCGATCACCCTTCTTGACGGCCATGCCGAAGGGCTTTGGGTCGAACCTGTCCCCGATGTCGATGATCGAATAGCGCTCCGGTGGGCCGAGCCAGCCCGCAACATAGTCAGGTTGATCATGTCGTTCGATGCCGCGTCGGCTTCACCCTTGTCGATCGCATCGAGGTTTCCGGCACTGAGGGGTGTGATGACGAGCGTGGCGCCGGAGAGAGAGGGAAGCGCCGCGCGCATCCTGCGCAGCGAAACCGAGCCGTCAGTCACCGCGATGCGCTTGCCCTTCAGGTCCTCGAAACGACCGATCGAGCTCCCCTTCGGAACGAGAAGCCCCTCCCGCGTCACGCAATAGGGCGTGGAGAAATCTACCTGCTCGGCGCGATCGGGCGTGATCGTCAGCTGGGACGCGACGAAATCGACGCGACCCTCCTGCAGATCCTGGATTCGTTCCGCGTCCGTGACCTGGAAGAAGTCGACACGGTCCGCCGAGTCGAAGATCTTCTCGCCCACAGCCCTCGCAAGATCCGCCTCGAATCCCGTGATGGCGCCGGTCTGAGGATTCTTGTAGCCCATGCCGGGGATATCGAAGGAAACGCCCGCGATCAGCCGCCCGTTCGATTGAAACCGGTCCATAGCACCTCGCACCGCCTAATGGTGGTGGCGGTAAGATAGCTCGCGACGCGCCGAGCGCCACGCTCTCGCCGCCACCTCAGGCAGTCCCGCTTGATGGCACGCCGGCGCTCGGCTGCTGCTGTCCCAAGCATCCTGCGACCGGAACTAATCCGGGAAGTTCAGCTCGATCGTCACCCCGTTCGGGTCCTCCAGGAAGACCTGGTGCAGGTTGAGCGTGGGCACGGTCCGCTCGCGGAAGGGGACCTTCGCAGCCTGGAACCGCTCGCGCATCGCGCCGAGATCGCTGCTGGCGAAGGCGATGTGATCTATGGCGCCGGTGCCGCTCTGCTTCTCGACGCCCTTGTCTCCGAGAAAGTCATGCAGTCCGCTCGGATCGTCCGGGTCTATGCCGATCACGTGCACCACGGCGCTGCGGCCCTGGTAGAGCCAGACGCCAGGGAATGGGAAGTTCGGGCGCGGCCCAACCTCCAGCCCCATCACCTCCGTGTAGAAGCGGCTCGTGCTCTCCACGTCCTTGGTGCGGATGGAATAGTGGTCGAGCTTCTCGATGGACATGGTGGCCCTCCGTTCGTTGCCGCTAGCCTGCAACGCGGCGCGCGCTTGTCAACAGCCTTGACGCCGGGCGGCGCGGGGCGGTCTCCTGGAGCAAGGGAGGGAACAGGGTGAAGGCCGCCGCTTTCGACTACGTGCGCGCCGACTCGCTGTCGGAGGCGCTGGCGCTGCTCGCCCGGCACGGCGAGGACGCGAAGCTGCTCGCGGGCGGTCAGAGCCTGCTGCCGGCGCTTAACCTGCGCCTGTCCGCGCCCGGCATCCTGCTCGACATCGGCCGGATCGCGGCACTGCGCGGCGTCGCCGTGCGGAACGGGGTCTTGCGCATCGGTGCCCTCACCCGGCACGCCGACCTGCTGGCCTCGCCGGAGGTCGCGTGCGCGCGCGCCGCTGATCGCTCGCGCCGTCGCGCACGTCGCCCATCCCGCGATCCGCAGCCGCGGCACCATCGGCGGCAGCCTCGCGAACGCCGATCCCGCCGCCGAGCTGCCCGCCTGCGCGCTGGCGCTGCGGGCGAGGCTGATCGCCGAGAGTGAGCGCGGCGGGCGGCGCGTGATCGCGGCCGAGGAGTTCTTCACCGGCCTGTTCGCGACCGCGCTCGCGCCCGACGAGATCCTGACCGCGGTCGAGGTGGACGCTGCCGGGCCGGAGGATTGCTGGGGCTTCGGGGAACTGACCCGGCGCAGCGGCGACTACGCCATCGTCGGCCTGGCCGCGCACGGGCGCGCGCGGGGCGAGGTGCCGGACGAGCTGCGGCTGGGCTATTTCTCGGTCGGCACCCGCCCGACGCTCGCTCGGAGCGCCGCCGCGGCGCTCGTGGGCTGGCCGGTCACGGCCGACGCCATGGCGGAGGCACAGGCGGCGTTGGCCGGCGACTTGGAGCCGCACGATGACCTGCAAGCCTCGGCGGCGACGCAACTGGAGCTGGCGCGGGTGCTGCTGCGCCGGGTGGTGGGCGGGATGCTGTGAGAAGCCCCGTCCCGCTCGACCTCACGGTGAACGGCGAGCCGGTGTCCGCGCTCGTCCTGCCGCGCACGCACCTCGCGGACTTCCTGCGCGAGCAGCTCGGCCTCACGGGCACGCATCTCGGCTGCGAGCACGGCGTCTGCGGCGCCTGCACCGTGCGGCTGGACGGGGAGATCGTGCGCGGCTGCCTCGTGCTCGCCGTGCAGGCGGATGGGCTGGCGGTGGAGACGGTGGAGGGCCTTTCCGACAGCGGCGAGATCGCCGACCTGCAAGCCGAGTTCGCGGCGCGCAACGCCTTGCAGTGCGGCTACTGCACGCCGGGAATGCTGATGGCGGCGCAGGACCTCCTGCGCGCGGGCGGCGTGCCGAGCCGGGCGGCGATCCGCGAGCACCTCTCGGGCAATTACTGCCGCTGCACCGGCTACCAAGCCATCGTTGACGCCGTGGAAGCGACCGCGCGGGCGCGGGCAGGGACCCCGTGACCGACTCCCCTCCAGCGCCGCTCTCCGCGCTCGACCTGCCGAACAGCACCATCGGGCGGGCGCTGCCGCGGCCGAACCTGGGGCGGCTGACGCAGGGGCGCGGCCAATACGTCAGCGACCTGGTCCTCCCGCGCATGGTCCACGCCGCGTTCCTGCGCTCGCCCCATGCCCACGCGCGGATCGTGCGGATCGAGACGGCGGAGGCGCGGGCGATGCCGGGCGTCGTCGCCGTGGTGACGGGGCCGATTTGGCCGAGGTCTGCACGCCCTGGGTCGGCGTGCTGACGCATCTGAAGGGCCTGAAGTCAGCGCCGCAGCATCCGCTGGCTATGGACAGGGTGCGCTGGCAGGGCGAGCCGGTCGCGGCCGTGGTCGCCACGAGCCGCGCTCTCGCGGAGGACGCGGCCGAACGGATCGTCGTGGAGTACCAGGAGCTGCCTCCGGTCGTGGACCCGCTGGCCGCGCTCGCGCCGGGTGCGGTGCCGATCCATCCCGAGCTGGGCGATAATCTCGCCTTCGAGCGCCGGCTCGACGCGGGCGCCGTGGACGCGGCGATGGCGGACGCGGACGAGGTGGTCGAGGCGGAGTTCGTCTTCGCCCGGCACACCGGGGTCACGCTGGAGCCGCGCGCGCTCGTCGCGGACTGGAACAGGGGCGAGCAGCGCCTCACCGTCTATCAGGGCACGCAGGTGCCGCACATGATGCAGGGCGTCCTCGCCCGGCATCTCGGGCTGGAGGAGCACCAGGTCCGCGTCGTGTGCCGGGACGTGGGCGGGTCGTTCGGCATCAAGATCCACGTCTATCCCGACGACATGGCGACGGCCGCCCTGTCGCGCCTGCTCGGCCGCCCGGTGAAGTTCGTGGCCGACCGGCTGGAGAGCTTCGTGGCCGACATCCACGCGCGCGACCACGTCGTCCACGGCCGCACCGGGGTGCGGCGCGACGGCGCGATCACCGCGTTCGAGATAGACGACCTGACGGGAGTCGGGCCGTATTCCAGCTACCCCCGCACCTCGGCGGTGGAGGCGAACCAGGTGGTAAGCCTCGTGGGCGGGCCCTATGCCTGTCCCAACTACCGGGCGCGCTGCCGGGTGGCGTTTCAGACCAAGGCGATGATGTCGCAGTATCGCGCCGTCGGGCACCCGATCGCGACCTCGGTCACGGAAGGTCTGGTTGACCTGGCGGCGCGGCGGATCGGCATGGACCCGGCGGAGATACGGCGACGGAACCTGATCCTCGACGACGCCTACCCCTGCGAGTCCCCGTCCGGGCTGCGGTTTGAGGCGCTGTCCCACCACGCCTGCCTCGACAAGCTGCTCGGCATGATGGACTACGGCGCGCTCCGCGCCGAGCAGGCGGAACTGCGCAAGCAGGGTGTCCACTGTGGCATCGGCCTCGCGAGCTTCATCGAGATCACCAGCCCCGGCCCGGCCTTCTACGGCGTCGGCGGGGCGCGCATCTCGGCCCAGGACGGCGCCGCGGTGCGGCTCGACGCGGGCGGCGCCGTGACCTGCCAGGCGAGTGTCACGGAGCAGGGGCAGGGCACCGAGGCGATGCTCGCCCAAATCGTCGGGACGGCGCTCGGCGTCGCGCCCGCACGGGTGCGCGTGATCCTGGGCGACACGGACAACACGCCCTACGGCGGCGGCACTTGGGCCTCGCGCGCCGCCGGCATCGGCGGCGAGGCCGCCTGGCGCGCCGCCCGCGCGCTGCGCGACAACCTGCTGGCGCTCGCCGGCAGCATCCTGCAAGCCCAGCCCGGCACCCTCGACACGCGCGACGGCGCCGTCGTGGACCGGGACACCGGGCGGGCGCGCATCGGCCTCGACGAGCTGGCCCGCATCGCCTACTTCCGCCCCGACACCCTGCCCCAGGGCGTGCAGCCCGAGCTGATCGCGACCCGGCACTACGTCCCGCGCGCGTATCCCTTCGTCTTCACCAACGGCATCCAGGCGTCCTGGCTGGAGGTGGACACGGAGACCGGGTTCGTCCGGCTGCTGCGCCACTGGGTCGTGGAGGATTGCGGCACGATCCTCAACCCGATGCTCGTGGACGAGCAGGTGCGCGGCGGCGTGGTGCAGGGCTTGGGCGCCGCCCTCTTCGAGCACTGCCGCTACGACGCCCAGGGCCAGATGCTCAACGCCAACATGGCGGACTACCTGGTGCCGATGGCGGGCGAGATGCCGGACATCGAGGTGGGCCATTTCTGCACGCCCACCGCGGACTCGGCGCTGGGCGCCAAGGGCGTGGGCGAGGCGGGGACGGCGGGTGCCGCGGCCTGCGTGATGAACGCTGTCAACGACGCGCTAGCCCCGTTCGGCGCGAGCGTCACCGAGATCCCGGTCACCCCGGAGCTGGTGCTGCGGGTGCTCGGGCGTGCTTGAGGCGTGAACGAGACCGCTTGAGGGAGGGAACGGATGGCCGAGGGTTCAGGCGTGACGCGGCGCGGCTTCTCGCCTTTAGCCTGTCCAGCGCGTTCTGCGGCCTTTTGACGCTGCTGCACCGGCTGGCGCGGTGATGAGCGGCAACGCAGGCTTGGTCGCCCGGCCGCCAGGTATGTTGCGCTGGCCAGCCGTTCCGCCCCCCGCCCGCGCCGCATCCCACATCAGGCGCGGATCGAACACGCGCGTCGCGACCATCGAGAGCACGACCGTCGAGAGGAAAGCCGGCGAGCCAAGCATGATGTTGATGTGCGCGATCTGGCCGAACTGCACCATCGGTGCGAAGATCATCACCGCGAACGGGTCGAGGTTCGACCAGCGGCCCGCCTCGTCGATGATGCGATACAGCCGGGTCCGTTGTCGCAGCCGCGCCGAGGAGCGGCGATGGATCGCCACCAGGAACCACGAGAGGCTGATCAGCTTGGAGAATGGAATCAGCACTGATACCAGGATGAGGGTGACCCCGAACGGCCAGAACCCGTGCTCGAACAGCAGCGCGATGCCGTCGATGATCGTGTGCGGCTGCGGCGCGCCCAGCTCCCAGATCTCGCTCATCGGGAACCCGTAGGCTATCGGCATCAGCGTCCAGCACGCCAGCACCAGTGCCGTGCATTGCGTCAGGGCGAACGGGCGGCGCCGGTGGATCATCGCCGCGCAGCGCGGGCAGCGCCGGCCCTCCGCCTCGGCCGGCAGCACCAGGTCGCAGCTCGTGCACGCGACCGCGTCGGCCTCCGCCTGCGCGGGCGGAGTGCCCAGCGACCGCCAAACCGCCCGGCGCTCCAGGCTGGCCCGCGTCACCATCGTCATCAGCGCCGCGGCGACGAAGCACCAGCCGCCCGCGCGGATGTCCACCGGTATCTGCGATGCCACCCGCCCGTAGCCGATGCCGGCGCCGACCAGCAGCACGTCCACCATGGCCCAAAGGTCCAGCGTCTCGGAGAAGCGGAACGCCGGACCCACCCAGCCGCCGCGGATACCGAGCCGGATCGCGGCGAGCGTGACCGAGAGAAGGCCGAAACGCAGGAACGGCAGCACGACGCCCTGCAAGCCCATTACGATCGTCAGCAGCGGCCAGCCCTGCCGCCAGGCAGTGATCAGGCCCGAGCCGAGATGGGTCGAATCATCGATCCTTGCTACGTGCACCGTCATGATCGGCATGAGGTTCGCAGGCAGCAGCAGCAGCAGCGTCGCGATGCTGCAGGCCAGGGCGGCATCCAGGCTGCGCCCCGTCGTCGTCTCGAGCACTTCCCCGCACTGCCAGCATTCCAGGATTCCCCGCTTGGGAGGCGGCGGCAGGTGCTCGACCGCGGCGCAGCTCGGACACGCGATCAACATTGCTTTCGCTCGGATCCTTCCCGCTGTCGGCGCTGCGTCGTGAACGCCAGCGGTCGCGGCCGAGTTCAAGTGGCCACGCCGGCAGCAACCCTCGCGCGGGAGCGCGGAGAGCAACCCTCGCGCGGGAGCGCGGAGAGCAACCATCATCCCGGCCCGCGCGTTCGGCCCGCATCTGATACGGAACGCTGCGGAGGGCGCCCCATGAGTGACGAGCCTACCGCGCCCGTGCGTGAGGCCGTGCAGCGACCGCGGAAATGGTGGCCGGGCTGGATCTGGTCCGTGCCCGTCTTCGCGCTTGTCATCGTCGCCTGGCTCATCCTGCGCGCCTTGAACAGCCAAGGTCCCTCCGTCGTCGTCACGTTCAAGACTGCGGGCGGCGTGACCGCGGGCAACAGCGAGGTGAAATACGAGGACATGGTGGTCGGCAGGGTCACCTCCGTGTCGCTGCGGCCCGACCTGCAGCACGCCGACGTGACCCTCTCCTTGCACGCCGACCTGAAAGGGCATCTCGGGCCCGGCACGCAGTTCTGGATCATCGGCGAGCATCCCAGTCTCTCGAACCTCTCCGCAATCACGACGCTGATTTCAGGCCCCTATATCGGCATCGACCCAAAACCCGGCGCCGAGACGCACCACTTCACAGGTCTGTCCGAGCCGCCGGTGCGCAAGGAGGCTTCCGAGGGCGCCAGCTTCGTCCTTCATGCCGAGCGGCTCAATTCCCTCAGCCGAGGCTCGTCGATCTATTATCGCGACATCAAGGTCGGCGAGCTGCAAGGCTACAAGCTTCTTGCCGGGGACCGCGGCGTCGAGATCACGGCCTTCGTGCAGGCACCCTACGACCATCTGGTGCACGCCGGCACCCGGTTCTGGGATGCGAGTGCGGTGCGCTTCTCGACAGGGGACGGCGCGACCCTGCGGGTGCCGTCGGTCTCGGCTCTGATCGAGGGCGCGGTCGCCTTCGAGACGCCGCCGGAGGCCGAGGCGGGGCCGCCAAGCGCGCCGGACGCCCACTTCGAGCTCTACAAGAACCGCGACGCCGCCGAGAGCGTGCCGCCGCCAGACGCGGTCGCCTATCGCGTGGTCTTCGACAAGCCAAGCGGCACGCTTGCCGCCGGCGCGCCGGTCAAGCTGATGGGCGAACGCATCGGCTCGGTCCGCGACGCCAAGCTCACGTTCGACACGGACCAGCAAGTGCTTCGCCTGGACGCCACCCTTCTGCTCGACCCGGGCCGAATCGCCCTCACCGGCGCCGCCTCGCCACGAGACGGTGACGCCCGCGCCCGCCTGGATGTCGTGCTGCGTCCCCTGGTCGAGCAGGGCCTGCGCGCGCAGCTCGCCAGCTCGGTGCCCTTGGTCGGCGGGCAGGAGGTCGCGCTGCGCTTCGTGCCGAACGCCGCTCCCGCGACGCTCGGCGACGGCACTACACCCGAGATCCCAACGAGTGGATCGTCCGGCGTGCAGGCCTTGATCGCCGGGGCCAGCGACGTGGTCGCGAAGATCGACGCCCTGCCGCTCCCGCAAATTGCCGCCTCCGTGCGTGAGGCGACCGAGCGCCTCGCGCAGCTCAGCCGCTCCCCCGAGCTCACCAGCAGCCTGCGTCACCTGGACCGCTCGCTCGCCAACGCCGAGCAGATCACGGGCGAGGCGCGCGGCCGCGTGGCGCCGATCCTCGCCGAGTTGCACCGGACCGTCCAGGAAGCCGACAGCGCGCTGGCGTCGGCCCAGCGCGTGCTCGGCAGCGGCACGGTCGCCCCAACCCCGGAGACGGCTGGGCTACCCGGCACGCTCTACGAGTTCAAGCGGGCAGCGCAGTCGCTCCGCGAATTCACCGACTTCCTCGACCGCCATCCGGAAGCCTTGATCCAGGGCAGGGGCAGCCGCGGATGAAGGGTACCGCCAAATACCGCCCTTGCGCGTCTGCACTGTGCGCCGCGCTGGCGTGCGCCGCTCTCGCGGCCTGCGGCAGCAGCCCGCCGACCCGCTTCTACACGCTCGATTCCGTGCCGCCCGGTGGCCCGGCAACCGCCTTCGCTGGCCCGCCGATCCAGGTCGGGCAGGTGATGCTGCCGCCGGATCTCGACCGCCTCTCCATCGTCACGCGCGCCGGGCCGGACCGGCTCGCCGTCTCCGGCGAGGACCGCTGGGCGGCGCCGCTCGACGGGATGACACAGCGCGTGCTGGCTGCCGACCTTGCCGCCCGACTGCCGCGGAGCCAGGTGCTTGCCCCCGGTGACCCGGCGCCGCCCGGCGGCGTACGCACCGTGACCGTGAACGTCCGCCGCTTCGACAGCGACGCCGCAGGCCTTGTGACCCTGGACGCCGGCTGGGCCTTGCTGAAGGGCACGCCGCCGGTGCCGGTGCGCCGCGGCCACGAAGTCATCACCGTGCAGGCCGGTGCGGCGACCGCCGGACCGGAAGCCGCCGCGATGAGCCGCGCCCTGGCGAAACTCGCCGATAGCATCGTGCGCAGCATCGCCGCACTGGGCGCGCGGTGAGCGACCCGATCCGGCGATGCAGGAGCAATACTGCTCGGTATAGGAAGGAATGTGCCCCGCGGCGCCGATCACGCCGCCACGCTTGCGCCGAGAGCACGAGCGCTGCCGGCCATCTTCTCGTCGAACGTGCCAAGCGTCGCACCGACGCGCTGGGTGATGGCGATGTTCAGAGCATCCGGCGTCCGCAACGTGAGGTCGAGGCGGCGAAGGAACGCCTCAGCCGCCTTCACGTCGGCTGCCGCGGTCTCGACGCGCCATGTGGCTCGCGCCGCCCAGATATCGAAATTCGCGAACGCGAGGCGCGCCTCATCGGCCGTGATCTCCCGCGTCCGCACCCGGCGCGCGAGGGCAGAGGCGAACTCGGCCGCCGCGAAATCGCTCACAACCAGCGTCGGCATGCAGGACCGCAAGAGCGCGTCCGCCCGTGCGGTTAGGGCATCGTTGGTCAGAAGGGCGACGAGGAGACTTGCGTCGAGGTAGAGCGTCACCGCTCGTCGTCGTCCCGCATCCTGCTCACGAGCGACCCGGCATCGCTGGCTGCAGGCGCGCGCCCGACCCGACGGGCGGCGAGCCAATCCAAATCAGCTGACGAGACGACCCGCGCCAGCGCTTGCAGCGCCCTAATCTCAACGACAGGTTGATCATGCCGGGTGATCACGACACTCTCGCCATCAAGGGCGCGGTCGATCAGCTTGGATAACTGGTTCTTGGCTTCGGCGACGCTGTGTCTGCTCATGAGCTAATATGGCCATGCAATGGCCATTTTGTCCAGCACCTTTTGCGCCACAACGCTCGGCAGTCACCGCGCCTTCACAGGATCGGATTGGGTGCTTCCTCTACCATCACTCCCGTAACCACTCCGCCGCCTCCGCCTCCGGCCCGCAATAGCTGAACCGCACCGTTCTGAGTCCCCGCCCCTTGTCGAAGCCCGCATCTATTCGGCTCCGCAGCGCCGGACCACTACGTCGGCAACATATGGTCATCGTTGACCACCAATGACCACCACGGTACCGTGGCGTAGTGCGAATCGAAGCCCAGCTAGCTATTCGTCTGTGGAGATTCACGTGCTCCAACGCCTGTTAACTCTACACGAGATCGCAGCCTCGCTACAGTTATCGGTCTCGACGCTTCGCCGGGCCGTGCGCGCCGGTGAGATCCCGCATAGCCGCCTTGGGAAGCGAGGACAGATCCGAATTTCCGAAGCGGACCTTAGGACATGGATCACGGGACAATTACGGGCTACCGGGAGTCCGGTCTTCTTCTCGGAGTGCTCTGAGGTACCACCGGCACTCTCGCAGCCACCTTCACTTGGCATTCTCCGGGAGCGCACGGGACTCGTCGGTGAGACATTATCATATCGTATTATTACTGCAGATGCGCAGGTTGCCCTCCGGGCACTCGTGCCTGGGTCGATCGCGATGATCGGGACGTCGCCACCTTACTTCTGGCAGCGCGACTATGGAGTAGATGGGCAAATCGGACATGAAGCTAGCGTCCAGGGTTACACTGATGCTCTGGTCGAGGTCTTCGAGGAAGCCAAGCGCGTTCTGGCAGATGACGGACTACTGTTCCTGAATCTGGGTGACGCTTACTACAACGCGAAGGGTCAGCCTCATGGGCGTGACCGCAAGCATTCTGCGAGACAGTTGGCGCGCAAAAAACTCCGAGCTGTGGACGGGCCTGGTCTGGGGCTTCCCCGAAAATCTCTCATCGGCTTGCCTTGGCGCGTCGCCCTCGGCTTGCAAGCGAAAGGCTGGACTCTCCGGAGTTCCGTGATTTGGCGTCGCTCGAATGCACTCGGCGAGCCGACCAGCCATGATAGGCCCTGGCGAACCTATGAGTACGTATTCATCCTTTCAAAGGGACCGCGCTATTTCTTCGATCGCACCGCACTCAAAGGCGAGGAAGACGTATGGCACATTTCAGCCCGGCCGGAAAATCCGTATGCTCACTGTGCTCCCTTTCCGCTCGAGTTAGTTGAAAGATGTATCTCGTGCGGCTGCAAGCCTGGAGGCGTGGTGCTGGACCCATTCCTCGGATCGGGAACTACAATGCTCGCGGCCTTGAGGTCCAGCCGGCCCGCGATTGGGATCGAGCTTAACGACTCGTATGCTGAAATGGCCGAAAGACGTATCCTCAATGACATAAGCCAAACATCTATGAAGTTGGCGAATACACCTTCAGCTCAGGAAAGCCTACTTAGAAGCAATACTGCATAACTTAGCGCAACTTAGAGAGAATCAGACCAAAGGTCTACAGAGCAACATCACCCGCGGTATTCGTAGATTCGATGTTAGCACTCGCAGCTTTGCCCCTTGATGCGATCGAGAACTGTGCGGAGCCAACCGAAAGATTCTCCGTATAAAGCTAGGTTTCGGAATTTTCTCTCGATCTGTAACATAAAGATACGGTACTTGGTGAGTAGTTGCACGACCTCTGCAATCTCAACCTCGGAGAGGCGGTTTAAGCCACGAGTAATCGGTGCAATGGTTGCAGCGAAGGGCTTTGATTCCTTGATGGCTGCATAACCCACTAGGCCGGCTACGCCAGCGGCAACGGCTCCTTCCGCACCGAAAGCGGATGCGGCGACAACTGGAAACGCAGCTATCGAAGCGCCTGCCGCGAGAGTGATAGTGGCATTGCGGACCGCTCCTGTACCTGCAACGCCGCTACGCTCCAAGTTCGAACCCCTGTCGATCTGCTCCGCAGCGCCAAGGATGAAATTGGCCGCCTCCGAATCCATGATGGACGGCTGATTGCCTAGGCTGCGGGCAAAATCGACGGCTGCCGCTCTATAATCTGCTTCCTCATCGGGTCGTCTTTTATAACGTTCTTCATCCGCGATAGCTGCAATCCCTTCTGACGTAGACATCATGAATGTGCCATGCAAAGCAAGCAGTGAGTCAAGAGCCTCCTGTACAGAAGCATCAAGTGGTGGGGGATCGTCCGCCGTTATCCTACTCGCGGCAGCTCTCGAAGCGTTCGCAAGGCGTACGCCTTCAACATAGAGACGCCCAAAATCTATTCCGTCCAGATTTTGGTCAACTAGGCGCTGGTATGTTAGGCAACGATCATAGAGGGCCGTATGTGGGCGATTACCCGGCGCTAATGCTGCCACGAGATAATCTACGAGATCGCGGAGGACAGGATGGAGGTAGCGCAGGCGCCCAACATTGTTCCCGGCCCTGTCCAGAGTCTCCGGCGGCGCAAAGCTAATCACGCCCCGCTCATCGATTTCAAAGTGTGGGCCAACTCCCTGAGCAGGGATCGGAGGCGGCGCTGCAGACCCATCGGGATTGTCCAGGTGCGCGCTCGATGTCTCCGTTCGTGCAGCGGGGTCAAGCAGCGCGAGCACCTCCTCTGCCGACATCGGAGCTGCCTGAAGTGGCAGCACTGCAAGCTCGCTAGGGATATCTGATCGGAAAATCGGACCTAACGCATTGTAGCGGCTGATACCGAATTCACTCGCAAGTAAATCAACTGCTTCCATGATGGAGCTTATGTCTTTATGTCGCAACATCCACCCCGCTAGCATAGCAACGCTGAGCGGGACTTTGCCCACCGTGTCCTCAGCATGAGACTGGATGTCCGAAATAAAGCCTGGGCGTAGCGACCACCGCCGTGTATCGCTGGGGCACTGGCGATAAGCGATAGCCGCGCGGTGCCGATCCTTGCGCATTCGTTGTAGACTCCGACCGGCGTATCTATAATCTCGCCAGCGGGAAGGTATGTTGTCACCGAAAGGCACATAGAAAGGCCGTTCCTCCGGACCGCCTTCCGGGAGAAAATAGTCCCGTAACAGCAGGTTCTCCTCACGTGAGCCAAAGGGCTTCGCGGCAGAGTCATCATCACTCACTTCTATGCCCGAACGGAACATGGCTAAAAGCGTGATGAGCTGCGGATGGGCTTCGCGGAGATAGTTTAGAGCGATACGCAAATGGTCGGGAGAGAAGAAGGCCATGAGTATCGTTCTACGCGCTGGTCGAACACACCTGCACGTCCAGCCTTAGGGAGTCAAGTAGCTACTCACACCGGTCCCATGTACCAGCAGCCGTTCAGCGCCAACGCCTAAGCCGCTCCGCCGCCTCCGCCATGTCCGCCTCCGGCCCGCAATAGCTGAACCGCATCGTCGTCAACCCGCGCCCGGCGTCGAAATCCGTGCCCGGCGACGCCGCCACGCCCACCTCCGCCAGCATCCGCGCGCAGAACGCCACGCTGTCGTTCGTGCGGTCGCTGATGTCGGCGTAGAGATAGAACGCCCCGTCCGCCGCCGCGAGCCGCGGGAACCCCGCTTCCGGAAGCGCCCGCAGCAGCCTCTCCCGCGACCGGCGATAGGCGGCGACGTTGGCCTCCAACTCCTCCCCGCACTCGAACGCTGCCTCCGCCGCAACCTGGGCGACGTGAGGCGCCGAGATCGCCATGTTCTGCGCCAGGCACTCCACCGGCCTGACCAACGCCTCCGGCAGAACCAGCCAGCCCACGCGCCAGCCCGTCATGCTGAAATACTTCGAGAAGCTGTTGACGACGACCGCGTCCGGCCACGCCACCGCCGTCGCCAGCGGGCGGCCGTAGTGCAGGCCGTGATAGATCTCGTCCGACACCAGCCGAACGCCCCGCGCCCGGCACCACCCGGCGATCGCGGCCAATTCGTCGGGCGCGAGCATGGTCCCGGCCGGGTTGCACGGGCTGGCCACGATCACCCCGTCCGGCACCGGGTCGAGCGCGTCGAGCAGCGCCACGGTCGGCTGGTAGCGCGTCTCCGGCCCGGTCGGGATGACGACGGGACGCAGACCCAGCGCCTGCAGGACGTTGACGTAGGGCGGGTAATAGGGTGCTGCGAGCGCCACACGGTCGCCGGGATCGAAGCTGGCGAGGAAGGCGAGCGGGAACGCGCCCGATGCCCCCACCGTCACGGCGACGCGCGCCGGGTCGAGCTCCAGCCTATACCAGTCCCGATAGTGCCGCGCGATCCGGGCGCGGAGCGAGGGCACGCCGAGCGCCTCCGTGTAGCCGAGCGCCGCCCCCGAGCGCAGCGCCGCGACGACGGCCTCGGCCGCGCCCCGAGGTGCGCCAGTGCCAGGCTGGCCGACCTCCATGCGGATCGTGCGCGGCTCGGAGGGCAGCCGCCGCACCTCGCGCGCGTTCGCCGCCGCGATCACGTCCATGACCAGGAACGGCGGCGCCTCCGCGCCTCTTCCGACCTTGAGCGCCACGCCTAGTCCCCGGCCTCGGCGAGGCCCGAGCTGCGCGGGTCCACGGCCCAGCTGCACGTGCCCGCGCTGTCCGGGAGGTAGCGCCAGCAGGCGATCGCGTTGGCCCGGCCGGGGTCGGGCACCGGCCTGGGCATCGGGCTGCGGCTGCGCAGCGCGTTCGCCATGCCATCCGCGACGGCGAGCGCCGCCCCTTCCTGCCCGGACCCCGCCACCTCGGCACGGAACGCTTGGATGTTGTCGTTCCACGCAAGCGCGGCCGCGAGCAGTGGCGGCGGCACGGCCTTGGGCGAGGCGGCGAGCACGACCCCGGTACCCTGGGCGATCCGCCCCGTCCCGAACAAATTGTCCATGGTCTCGACGCACGCGACAGCCTGGCCGTTCCGGTCGAGCGTCACGAAGCTGGTCGAGGCCGGCAGCGCGGGCAGCGGGGCGCCTCCCGTCACCGGATGGCCGAGGATCGTCTCCGCCGTTTCCCCCCAGCGCGCCAGCGCGACGCAGTTGCGAGAGCGACCGCCTGGGCGCCCGCCATGTCGGCCGGATTGGCGCGCAGCACCCGGAACGCCGCCGCCGCGGCAAGGCCACCGTCCGCCGGCGGCGGCAGGAACGCGACCTGGTCGCGCCCGGCCGGCATCGTGATCGGCCCTGCCGCCTTGGGGAGAGCCTTGCGCAGATCGTCCACCTGCAGCCCGCCGCCCGCGATGCGGGCACCCTGAACAAAGCGGTCCGCGAGCGATCCCTGGTAGAGGTCGCCGACGCCGGTCGTCCGGAGTTGCGCCAGCGTAACCGCCAGATCGGGCTGGACCAGGTTCGCGCCAGCCGCGAGCGGGATGCCGTTCGGGGCGAAGACGGCACGTGCATCCGGATCCGCGCTCAACGGCCCGGCGACCAGCGCGATGTCGTCGGCCAGCGCGCGAGACACCGGCGTGCCGAGCCGGGCGAGCCGCTCGGCAGGTGCCACTAAGGTCTCGAACGGCCGCGTGCCGTAGCGCGCTTGCAGCAGGAAGAGGCCGCGGGCGACCATGGGCACGGACGCCGGGCGGTCGGTTTCGGGGCCGGGAGCGCTGGGGGCGATCGGCAGGAACATGATTGCCTCGGGCCGGCCGCCACCTGCGCCGCTCCTGCGCGGGTCGTAGGCCAGGCAAGCGCCGCCGCCGCCGAGCCCGGCGCGCGAAGGCAGCGTGACTGTGAGCATCATCCCGATCGCAACCGCCGCGTCCGCCGCCGTGCCGCCGAGGGCCAGAACCTCGCGGCCGGCGAGCGCCGCCTGCGGCTCGTCCGCAACGGCGGCGCCGATGAAGCCGCTGAGCCTTGGCGGGCCGCCTTGCGGCGGGCCGCCGAGAAAGGTCTGCTGCACGCTCTGTAGCGTCGAGCACGCCGGCAGCGCGCCCGCTGCGAGCAGCATCGCCGCCGCCCGGGCTGCCGTGATCAACCCCCTGCCGCGCACTCCGCCTCCCCTGCCCGCTTCCGTCACGCCGTGGAGGGGTGCCATAACGGCCTTCTCCCAACCCGGCAACCGCCCGGAGGCACGATGCGCCGTCGCCTGCTGCTCGCCCTCGGCTTAGCGCTCGCCCCGGCGCTCACCCACGCGCTCGCCGCAGCGTCCTCTGGGGCAGCGCCACAGGAGACCGTGCTCGTTTCCAACGCCGACTCCGACCAGCAACTCGAGGCCGCGCAGCGCGCGGCGGTCGCCGCCCTCGGCAGCCGGATCGTGGACCCGGCCGACCCAGTCGCTGGCAACCCGCTCGGCGACGTCACGCTCGTGGTGTTCACCGACCCGCTCTGCCAGTTCTGCCGGCGCCTCGTGCCGACCGTGCGCGCCCTCCTCCAGGCGGACCGCGACGTGAAGGTGATCTGGAAGGACATCCCGGTGCTCGGCCCCGCGAGCCAGCTTGAGGCGCGCGCCCTGCTCGCAGCACAAGCCCAGGGCGGCTATGACCGGATGCAGGGCGCGTTGCTGCAAGTGCCCGGACCGCTGGACCGCGACGATTTACGCGGCCTGGCCGACGCGCTCGACCTCAACGGCAACGCCCTCCTGCGCGACCTTGACGACCCGGCGATCAAGGCGCGCCTCACCGCGAACATCGCTCTCGCCCAGCAACTCCAGATCGAGGGCACGCCCGCAACCGTGGTCGGCGGGCGCGTCGTGCCGGGCGCGGTGCATCTCGATGATTTGGAGGGGATCGTTGCCGATGCCCGCACTAGGGGCAATGGAAGAGCGGCGCCTTGAGCTCGGTTTTCTACGGCAAGTGCGGCGGCCCGATGCCAGTTTGGTTACGCTTGACGTAACGCCCGTTATGAGTTACGTAACAGGCAGTGATCGAGAGCTTCCGCGACAAGCGAACGGCGGCGGTGTTCGCTGGCAGGATGCCCAAAGGATTTCCTTCCGACATCGCCTCCGCCGCACGCAGGAAGCTTCGGATGCTGGACGCGGCGACGCAGTTGGACGACCTCCGCAATCCGCCGGGCAACCGGCTGGAGGCGCTGGAAGCAGATCGTGCTGGGCAGCACAGCATCCGGATCAACGACCAGTGGCGGGTGTGCTTCGTCTGGCGCGACGGCAGCGCCCACCAAGTCGAGATCGTGGACTACCACTGAGGGGCGGCGATGATCCCACGCGAGGCCGTGCATCACCTGGACCTGTCCGACGTGACCACGAGCGAGGCGATTCCCAATGTGACGCCGGGCGACGTGCTGCGGGCGGAGTTCATGACGCCGCTCGGCCTATCCGCCCGCGCGCTTGCGCGGGAGTTGGGAGTGCCGCCGAATCGCATTACCGGGATCATCAACGGCGAGCGCGCCATCACGGCCGAGACGGCTATCCGGCTTGGTCGGCGCTTCGGCACAAGTGCCGAGTTCTGGATGAATTTGCAGACTGCGCATGACTTGGAGGAAGTGCGCAGGCGCTTGGACGTGGCGGCCTGAGCTACAGGATATTCTCTCAAGAGGATATTCTCTCAAGGCAAGCGGCCCTCCCGTCTATTGCCTCCTCATCGCACGTCCTGAATGATCTCATCCGCGAATGGCGCAGGAGCCCTTCTATGCATCGCAGGACATTGCTCGCCATAGCGAGCCAGCGACGTCACCGTTCGCCTGAATTCCGGTGTGCGGATCAGACCGGTAATCCTGCGCTCCTGACGGAGCAAGAAATCAGGCAAGCACATTGATAGCAGCGTTGGTAACGAGGCGACCTCACCGTTGAACTCGGTTCTATAGTTGCATCAACTGCCCCTTGAGATACGCACTCTCCGGCAGATACGGATGCACCGGATGGTCCGGCCCGGCGCCGCCCGTATGCAGGATGCGAGCCTCGCGCCGCGCCCGGTGCAGCCCGGCGGCGAGGCTCGCGGCGAAGCGGTCCAGCGGCGCGTGGTGGCTGCAGCTCGCACAGAATAGCAGCCCGCCGGGCGCCACCAGGGACGCCGCGAGCCGGGCCATGCGCTCGTAAGCGCGCAGGCCCGCGTCCGCGTCCTTGCGCGACTTGGCGAAGGCCGGCGGATCGCAGACAACGATGTCGAACCGAGCCCCTTCGCTGGCCAATGCCGCCATGGTCTCGAACCCGTCGCCACGACGGAACGCGGCGCGGTCGAGCAACCCGTTCCGCTCCGCCGCCCGGCGTGCCGCCTCCAGCGCGGGCGCGCTCGAATCCACCAGCAGCGCCGACGCCGCACCGCTCGCGAGGGCGCGCAGCCCGAACGCTCCGGTATGGCAGAATACGTCGAGCACCGAGGCGCCGAGGGCGAGACCCGCGACCAAGTCGCGATTGGGCCGCTGGTCGTGGAAGAAGCCGGTCTTCTGCCCACCGAGCGGGTCCACGGGAAAGACGACGCCGCCTTCCACCGCCTCCGCGCCCTCGGCCTCGCCGTGCAACAAGCGCACCTCCTGGGACAATCCCTCGTGCCCGCGGACCGCGGAGTCGTTGCGCGCCACGATGCCGCGCCAAGCATGGAGCGCGAGCAGCCCCTCCACGATCTCTGGCAGCAGCCGATCCATGCCAGCCGTGTTGGCCTGCACCACGGCCACATCCCCGTAGCGGTCCACGACCAGGCCGGGCAGCCCGTCCGCCTCGGCGTGGACGAGCCGGTGGTGCGCGCCGAGGCCGAGCCGGGCGCGCAGGGCAGCAGCGTCCGCGAGGCGCGCGGCCACGAGCGCTCCGTCCACCGCCGCCGCCGGGTCGCGCGAGACGAAGCGGGCCGCGATCAGACTATGCGGGTTGAACAGGAACGTGCCGTAGCGCCAGCCGCCGTCGCCCTCGATCCGCACTGGCGCCCCTGGTATCCAGGCTCGATGCTCCGGTTGGAGGGCCAACTCGTTGCTGTAAACCCACGGATGCCCGGCGCGCAGCCGTCGGTCGTGGGCCGGCCGCAGGCAAAGGAGCGGGTGCTCAGCCATCAGCCCTCCGCTTCACCCGCGTGTCGCCAACGCAACCCCGGCCATGGTGAGCGCGAGTGCCGCGAGTTGGCGCGGGCCGAGCGCCTCGCCGAGCAGGAACGCCGCGCTGAGCACGCCAAGCACCGGGATGAGCAGCGTCCCGATCGCCGCCGTGCTCGCCGGCAGGCGGCGGAGCGCGCTGAACCAGGTGATGTAGGCGAGGCCGAGCGACAGGGCGCCGTTGTAGCCCAGCGCCGCCCAGCCCAGCGGCGTGATCTGCGCCGGGACGGCATGTTCAAGGAGCAGGCCCGCGAGGGCGAGCGGCACCGTGCCGATGAGGACCTGCCACGCCGTGCCCGCGACCGGTGGCAGCCTAAGCGGCAGGCGCTTTGACAGCACCGTGCCGAGCGCCCACGCCAGCGCCGCGCTGAGCATGCACAGGATGCCGGGCAGTTGGCTGCGCGAGGTGCCGAGCGGCTGGCCGGCGATCAGCACGACCACGCCAAGTAGCCCGAGCGCCAACCCGACCATGCGCGCGGCGCTCAGCCGCTCGCCAAGCACGAGCCAGGCGAGGACCACGGACCAAATCGGCATGGTGTAGGCGAAGATGACCGCCTCCGACGCGGGCAGCCAGAGGAGCGAGAGCGTGGAGAGGCCCATCCAGCTCGTGACGTTCAGCAGCGCCAGCAGCAGGAGGCGCGGCACCTGCCCGGCTGGCAGGCCCAGCCGCTCGCCGCCTGCCCGCGCAGCGACGAACGCGAGCGCGGCCCCGCCGAGCCCGGCGCCCCCGCGCGCAGTGAAGGGCGGCAGCTCGCTCACGATGAGCTTCGTCACCGGCCAGTTGATGCCCCAGATCAGCGCCGTCGCGAGAAGGAGCAGGAGTCCCGTGCGCCGCTCCCCCGCGGCGCTACTGGACATAGATGCGCAGCTCGGACGTCGCGAGGTTCGGCTCAGCGCGGGCCTCCAGCCGGACACGGCCGGGCGACACGCCGCGGCGCTCGATGATCCCCGCTACGTGGGCGGCCGCGGGCGCGGCACCGGCCACGGCTTGCGCCTCGGCGGGACCGGGCGGGACGGCGGTCAGCACGGTGAACTGCGCGTCCCGCTTGCGGGCAAGCACGGCGTCGGTGGCCTGCGCGATAGCCTGGTCGTAGCCGGTGTCCTGGCCGAGGCGGATCGTGACGAGCGGCGCCAGCCCCGCCAAAGCCCGGTTGGGCTGGGCAGCGGGCACGGGGGGTTTCGGTGCGACAGGGGGGGTGCCGGCGTGCGGGTTGAAGGTGCGCTGGTCTATCAGCTTGCACCCCCAGAGCGAGATCAGCAGCGGCGCGAGAAGGACCGCCCTCAAGGCCGGCAATCCGGGGCGGGGAATCGGGACATGGCGAGGTCTCCCGGATAGGCCTCCAACCGAGCCGGGAGGCGCCGAGAGAGCATAGTGCCTTCGCGCAGTGCCGAGGACAATGCAGCCCGGCGCCTCGGCCCTCCTGCCTCGCTGCGGCAAGTCGAGCCGCAGAGGCTGCAATTGGGTGCTGAGTCCTGTCCCAAAGGGTGCTGGCGCGGTCGCGAGAGACGACCGGCGCTTGCCCGGCGCGGCAACGCCCTTTATAGCTGTCGCACGCCACGAGACGAAGAGAAGGGGGGATGGATACGCCCGGTTCCACGGCGTCCGCGCCGCTGCCACTTGCCACGAGACCCAAGTCGCCTGGCCGCTCTATCGCTGACGAGCCACGCATGGCCAACGCGGTGCGTGCGCTCTCGCTGGACATGGTGGAGCGAGCGGGCGGAGGCGACTTGGCACTCCCGTTCGGCATGGCGGACGCTGCGACGGCGCTCTGGACCCGTGCGCTGCGCCACGACGCGGCAGACCCAGGCTGGCCTGACCGCGACCGCTTCGTGCTCTCCGCTGGTCACGGCGCGGCGCTGCTCTACGCGTTGCTGCACCTAACCGGCTACGCGGGCATGGAGAGCGAGCAGCTGCAAGGCTTCCGCCGGCTCCACTCCGTCTGCGCCGGGCTTCCGGAGCACGGCCTGCACCCGGCCGTCGAGGCGACCACCGGACCGCCTGGCCAGGGCCTCGGCCTCGCCGTGGGGTTGGCGCTCGCCGAGCGCATGATGGCCGCGCGCTTCGGCCGCAGCCTGGTGGATCACCGCACCTGGGTCGTCGTCTCGGCGGCCGATCTGCAGGAGGGCATCAGCCGCGAGGCGGCGTCCCTCGCTGGCGATTTGCGGCTCGACCGGCTCACCGTGCTCTGGGACGACGCCGAGGACGAGGGCGAGCTCTCCCACACCGCGGACCAGCTCCGGCGCTTGGCGGCACTCGGCTGGGCTACCAAGCAGGTGGACGGCCACGACCCAGCCGCGCTCGCCTCCGCGCTCTCGCTCGCGCAGCGCTCGCGCAAGCCCACGATCATCGCCTGCCGCACCAGCATGGGTGTCCCGATGCGATCCTCCGGGCCCGGCATCACCTCCCCGCGCACGGCGCGCGAGACGCTCGGCTGGCCGCACCCAGCGTTCGCGATACCGCCCGACCTCGCGCAGCGCTGGCGGATGGCGGGCGGGCGCGGTGCCGCCGCACGCCGCGCCTGGTTGCGACGGTTGGCCAAGCACCCGCTTCGGGCCGAGTTCGAGCGCGTCGCGGCTGGGCGGCTGCCCGATGCCGGTTACGAGGTGCTCACGGCGCTGAAGGCCGAGATGGGCGAGCAGGGAGCCCCGACCTCCCCCTTCGACGCGGCCCGGCGCGCCGTCGAGGCGCTCGCGGCCGTGCTGCCGGAGCTGATTGCTGGCGGAACGGGCCTGGGCGAGGCGGGCGCCCCGCTGCGCGGGATGCCGGCGCTCGCGCCGGGCAGCTATGCCGGACGGCATATCCGCTTCGAGGGGCGCGAGCACGGCATGGCGGCGGCGCTCAACGGCCTCGCGCTGCACGGCGGCGTCGTTCCGTTCGGCGCGACGCGGCTCGCCCTCAGCGACTATCAGCGCCCAGCGCTGCGACTCGGCGCCCAGATGCGGCTGCGGACGGTTTATGTGCTCACCCACGACAGCATCGGCGCGGGTGAGGACGGGCCGTCGGTGCAGCCTGTCGAGCACCTGGCGAGCCTGCGGGCCATGCCCGGCGTGCAGGTTATGCGCCCGGCGGACGCCATGGAAACCGTGGAGTGCTGGGAGATCGCGCTCCGCGAGCGGGACCAGCCCAGCCTGATCGTGCTCAGCAGCCAGCCACTGCCGATCCTGCGCGGGGATGGCGTGGAGAACCTCTGCGCGCGCGGCGCCTACGTGCTCGCGGAGGCCAGCGGCGCGCGCCGGGCGACGCTGGTGGCGTCCGGCAGCGAGGTCGTAATGGCGCTGGCAGCGCGGGACGCGCTGGAGTCCGAGGGGATCGCAGTCGCGGTCGTGTCCCTGCCGTGCTGGGCCCTGTTCGCCCGCCAGGATCCGGGCTACTGCGCCACGGTGCTGGGCGGCGCGCCGCGCCTTGGCGTCGAGGCGGCGTGCGGCTTCGGTTGGGAGCGCTGGCTCGGGACGGACGGCGCTTTCATCGGCATGGACGGCTTCGGCACGTCGGCGCCCGCGGCCGACCTCTACGACCACTTCGGCATCACGCCGGAGGCCATCGTCAACGCCGTCCGCAAGCGGCTGAGCCAACAAGGGAGCACCTAGGGATCATGGCCACCACCCTCGCCATCAACGGTTTTGGGCGCATCGGGCGCCTCGTCCTGCGCGCCATCGTCGAGAGCGGGCGCGACGACGTGATGCCCGCCGCCATCAACGACCTCGGCAGCGTGGAGGCCAACGCGCACCTGTTCCGCTTCGACAGCGTCCACGGCCGCTTCCCCGGCGATGTGGACGTGCAGGGCGACAGCATCCGCATCCGCTACGACGGCCGCAGCCTGGAGCCTATCCGCGTCAGCGCCGAGCGCGACCCGGCCAAGGTGCCCTACAAGGGCATTGACGTGGCGATGGAGTGCACCGGGCGGTTCACGAGCAAGCAGGCCGCGCAAGCGCTGATCGACGGCGCGGGCGCGCGCAAGGTCCTCATCTCCGCCCCCGCCGACGGCGTGGACGCGACGGTCGTCTACGGCGTCAACGAGAAGGCGATCAAGCCTGGGATGACCGTGATCTCCAACGCCTCCTGCACCACCAACTGCATCGCTCCCATGGCGAAGGTGCTGCACGAGCGGTTCGGAATCCTGCGCGGCTACATGGTCACGATCCACGCCTACACCGGCGACCAGAACACGGTGGACACGCTGCATAAGGATCTGCACCGCGCCCGCGCCGCCGCGGTCAGCAGCATCCCAACCAGCACCGGTGCCGCCCGCGCCGTCGGCCTCGTGCTGCCGGAGCTGAAGGGCAAGCTCGACGGCACCGCCATCCGCGTGCCGACGCCCAACGTCTCGCTCGTCAGCCTCGACGTGAACCTGCGCGAGCAACCGAGCAAGGACCAGGTCAACGCGGCGTTCCACGAGGCGGCATCGGGCCCGCTCAAGGGCATCCTGGACTACAACGAGCACCCGCTCGTCAGCGTGGACTTCAACCACAGCCCGGCGTCGTGCTCCTTCGACTCGACCCAGACGGCGGTTGTGGACAGCGGCCAGCTCGTGCGCGTCATGGGCTGGTATGACAACGAGTGGGGCTTTAGCAACCGCATGGTGGACACCGCCGCCCTGTTCGGGACGCTCTGATGCCCTGGCGCACGCTCGACAACGTCCCGGTCCAGGGCAAGCGCGTGCTGCTCCGGGCCGACCTCAACGTGCCCATGCGCGAGGGCCAGATCGGCGACCTCACGCGCCTGGAGCGTCTCACGCCCACGATCCGCGAGTTGGCGGACGCGGGCGCGCGCGTGATCATCGCGAGCCACTTCGCCCGGCCCAAAGGCAAGCCCGTGCCGGAGATGTCGCTCCGGCCAGTCGCCGCCGCGCTGGAGCAGATCCTGGGCCACCCGGTCGCCTTCGCCGAGGACACCGTGGGCGAGGCCGCCGCCGCCGCCGTCGCCCGGCTCCAAGACGGCGAGGTGCTCGTCCTGGAGAACACGCGCTTCCACCCCGGCGAGGAGGCGAACAACTCCGCGCTCGCGGAGGCGCTGGCGCTGCACGCCGACCTCTACGTCAACGACGCCTTCTCCGCCGCGCATCGGGCCCACGCGAGCACGGAGGGCGTCGCGCACCTGCTGCCCGCGCATGCCGGGCGGCTGATGCAGGCCGAGCTGGAAGCGCTGGACGCCGCCCTCACCGACCCCGAGCGCCCGGCGGCGGCGATTATCGGCGGCGCCAAGATCAGCACGAAGCTGGAACTGATCGGCAACGTCTCGCGCCGGGTGGACCTGCTGGTGATAGGCGGCGCCATGGCGAACACGTTCCTGGCCGCGCAGGGCTTGCCCATGGGCCGGTCGCTGCAGGAACCGGACATGCACGCGACGGCGCTCGACATGCTCGCGATGGCGAAGGACGCAGGCTGCGAGGTGATCCTGCCGCGCGACGTCGTGGTGGCACGCGAGTTCCGGGAGGGCGCCCCGAGCGAGGTCGTCCCGGTCGGCGCCGTGCCGGCCGACGCGATGGCGCTGGACGTCGGGCCGGAGACGGTCCGCGACATCGAGGCGCGGCTGCCGGGCATCCGAACCTTGGTCTGGAACGGCCCGGTCGGCGCCTTTGAGACGCCGCCCTTCGACCAGGCCACGAACGCGCTCGCCCGCGCGGTCGCGCGTGCCACGACGGCGGGAGGGCTGCGCAGCGTGGCCGGGGGCGGCGACACGGTCGCGGCGCTGCGGCACGCGGGCGTCATGGACGAGTTCAGCTACGTGAGCACGGCCGGAGGGGCGTTCCTGGAGTGGCTGGAGGGCAAGGCGCTGCCGGGGGTGCAGGTTTTGCAGGATATCGGGCGGGCGATTGGGATTGGGGCTTGATCTAGGAAGGTTGTGGGTCGCCCAGCATGGCATGTACTGTTGGAGCGCCCAGGCAGAGCCAGGTGAGGCGCACAGCGCGTAGGCCGGGGCCAGATCCTTGCAGGCCGAACATTCGGCAGTTGACAGTAAATTTGACCCGGACCCGCCGACCGCAGAAGGCTTTCGCAGAACCAGCAATGCATTGGGCCAGCCTAGCAGGACAGGCCCGGTTTTTGTGTGTCGGGATGACCGGAAACCCCGCGGCAGCAGCCCATCCTGCGTTTCGCCCCGGCGGAAGCTGACGGGCCGCAAGACCCTCGAAGGCAGGTCAGCAGATGGCAGGTTAGACTCGCCGCAGCGATTTAGCAATGCAAGCTCCTTGCAATGACCATGCTTGTGGAATTGACGACCGAGCCATATCATGCCATGATATGACAATGGGAGAGGGCCAAGAACATACCCTCGAGTTCCTCCTTGCTTTTGATGGACAGGTTCATTGGCTGGCTGAAGGCTACCGCCTTAAATTCGAGATCAAGCGGGTGACGGCGACAGCCGAGCGCCTGCACGGGCTGCGCTACTCGTTCACGCTGCATGACCCTTACGGCAGGCGACTCATGGGCTTCGACAACGTCCATACCGTCGCAGCCAGGGGCAGCCGCTTCGCCAAGCGGCAGACCGAGGCCGATCACTGGCACCGGACGGAACGCGACGAGGGGCGGCCCTACAGGTTCGTGGATGCTGACACGCTACTGGCGGACTTCTTCCGGGAGGCGCGGCGCATCCTAGCCGAGCGGGGCATCGGGGAAGACGTGATGAGGACTGAAAGAGGGAGCGAGACATGACGGAACGCACGATCATCAGCACACGCCAGCTGGAGGCCGACATGCGCGCGGTCGCGCGCGGCGAAAGGCCCGCGCCCGCCTATGCGGGACAGCAGACTTTCGAGTCAGCGGACGTGCTGATACGGTTGCTGACCCCGGAAAACCGGCAGCTTCTCGCCATGATCCGCGACCGCAAGCCGCAGTCCATCGCCGAGCTGGCGGAGATTTCAGGCCGCGCCCAGCCCAACCTGACCCGGACCCTTGCGAAGCTGGAAGCGGCGGGCTTCGTCCGGATGCAGGACGGCGCGGAGCGCCGGAAGATCCCTACAGCCGTCGTCAGCAAGCTGCGCGTCGAAATCGACCCGTTCTCCCAGAATGACAGGCTGGAAATGGCGTGACCGTGAGCAGGCCGGGAACCAAGGTCGAGAGCAAATGGCTGACCGCGCTGCGTGGCCCGCGCGTCGAGCGCCACAAGGCTGTGACGAAGCGATGACTCAAGTGCCGTTTGTCCAAAGCACGGCGGGCGAACCCTTGATCGCCGGAGAAAAGGAAATCGAGTTTTTCGAGGACGCGGACGGCGCAGGCGTGATCCTACGCGGCCGGGCACGGAATTTCTTCACCGAAAGCGCAGCCCGGCAGGGCGTCACAGTGGAGCATCTTCTAAGCGGCCTTGTGCGCGAGGCGTTGGAAAAGGGCCAGTTTTGATGACTCTTGCTAGCTCTGGCCAGCCGCCGGAGGCGGGCACCATCTCGCGGCCTCTTCCGGGGACAGATCAGGAAGCTTGTAAAAGCCCGGCTTCCAACCCTCGCCTTCGTTGTCCTCGATTTTCACCACGCAGATTTTGAATGGTTCGTATCGGCTTCCGCCAGCGCGACCGAAAACCGGAGGTTCGGAAAGAGCCGAATGGAAATGCTCTCTCTTCAGGCCAAGTTTTTCGACACATGCGGCAATATTCAGCTGACACAATTCTCTATCTCTCTTCGTGTCACCGATCCGGCATTCATACAAAACTGCCATAACTACACTTCCTCTCCTATGGTCTGATTGTCATGGCGGCAACAATGCCTTCTCAGCCTTTCTGGAAGTCCCGCGCTTCTATCACTTTGGCCGCTGCGAGAGCCTTTATCATCTTCGTCCGCCACGCCCGCCGCTCTGGAGCATCGAACTCCCACCATTGATAAAACAAGGTCTGGCAGGCAGCATCCGCGCAGTCGTAATCCATAGCGGCCTGGCCGGAGAGTTGGCATCGCTCAGCTTTCTCGGCGTCCTGGCAGGGTAAATAGGTCATATGACCGCAGAACGGGCAAGAGCCGACTCCAGCAGGTAGGGGGTCGTTCGTCATGCCCGATCATTACCGGAGCGACCGTCTCCACGTCGAGGCCGTGATCTTGAGCGCCTTCCTGGCTACTGACCTGTCGCCCATGATTTTCCAGAAGCTCAATTCGATAATGGCCATTGTGGAAAGCGGAAGCTACTTGTCAGGAAATCCGCCTGCTTTTCGCGCCAACGGTCTGACGGCAGATCGCCTGCAACGGCGTATGGTCCCGCCAGCCCCCACTAGGAGGCGGAACTCTAGCCGGCGGTGACGCGCACATAGCGCTGATGCACCCAGCCATAGGCGCAAGGGCCCGTGTAGGCCCAGCGGACAGGCCTGGGCGCATCGACGTTGCAATTTCGCGGCCCCCGGCCACGACCTTGATAGACGACGCCGATCCATGGACCTTGGTGGTCGCACATGCGAACTTCCTGCCCATTGTAGAGCCGGTCGATCTCTCGATAGGGCCGACGTCCCGGGGTGCTGAGGACCGACAGAAAGCCGTCGCCCCTCGGATCAAGGCCTACGACCTCTCCTCCGCTGCAGGTGGCTGCTTGGCCGTCACTGGGAGGGATGTAGATCGGCACATCGACGCGCTGCTGAGCATACGCGGGTTGGCAGGCCGCCGCCGCCAACAGAATGCATGCCACCCACCTCAAAGGCCGCCCCCCGAGCTTCACGCCCTATACTTGGCCATAATGCCCGGCTTGGCAACGATGCCCGCACTGCAATAAGCGTTCAAAACTCAAGCCTTGCGCAAAGCTCGTGCCCGCTGCGCGCCCGAACTATCCTACGCGTATGCGGGAATGGTTTTGTCTCACATCGACCCTCGTTTGGGCGTAGATGGTAGAGCGTCAGAGAGCGTGCAGGGGAAATTAGCATGAGCTCCGCGTGGTCGTTCATCGGCAGATCTAAGAATCGCCAGATTCTTTCCTGGGTTGGCGGCGGCATCGTTGCCCTGGCCGCAGGCGCCTTCGCGGTGGTGACCTACGTCTGGCCTGTCCATGGGGCCGACAACGGGGTCTGTGCGGAGCACAGCAGTATTGCTGCTGGGCATAACGCTTCTGGCAATACGATCAACTATAATGGCGGTGCTCCATCGGGCGCAAGTATCGGAGCCGTATCATGCGCCACCAAGAAATAGTCGCACTCGGCGCCGTAGCGATGATTGCGGTGTTTCTGTCTCGCAGCGCTCTCGCGGCAGGTGATCCGGCCGTCGATGCGAATCATTGTGGCATCGCCGCCGGACATGATGCCAACAACAACACGATGACGTGTTACTTCGGTCTTGGCCCAAGCTCAGAATGGGAGGAGGTTAGGAAATTGCAGCAAGAATCGGATGCAGCAATTCGGCGTCGGATCAGCAACATTCAATTCGTGTCTGTATCCACTTCTAAGTGTGCACAAATAGTCAACGACATACAAATCTTAGTCTCTCCGGTAAATATAATCCCTCCATTCGCCAAGCCGGTAAATCCAGAATCAATGTCGGCGGAAACACAGCGGCTCATGCTTCTAGATGCTAGACAACGTATACATTACGACGAAGTTGCACTGAATTCAGCACTGGATAGTCTCGTTGCTGATGGTCGTGCTGCTGGATGTATAGTGCACTGATCTTTGCTTGTTCTGTCGCATTCAATCATGAGCCGACCCGCCGAGAGAGGATCATTGGGCCACGCCGGCTACGGACGGTGCATAAATCAGGACTTTTGCAAATCCGGCTGGACTCAACGCCGCCAATGAGTTACGCTTTGCAGAAGATATGACCGAATCACACCCACAAAGCCGCGCCCTCGGATATGCCCGCGTCAGCACCTACGGCCAGACGCTCGACGCGCAGCTTGAGCAGTTGAAGGCGGCGGGCTGCGCCAAAGTCTATCGGGAGAAGGCGACCGGCGCGAAGGCGGAGCGGCGCGAGCTGCAACGAATGCTCAAAGCCCTCTCCTCCGGCGACGTGGTGATGGTGACCCGGATCGACCGGCTGGCCCGCTCGACCTTCGACCTGTTCTCCATCGTCAAGCAGATCGTGGACGCGGGCGGGCAATTCCGGTCACTGGCGGAGCCGTGGGCTGACAGCTCGACCAGCAGCGGACGGCTGATGCTGGCCGTGCTGGGAGGGCTGGCGGACGTGGAGCGGGATCTCATCAGGACGCGCACGGCAGAGGGCAGGAGCCGCGCCACGGCGCGAGGGCAGCACATGGGCCGGCCATCCACCCTCACCCCTCAGCAGGCTACAGAGGCCCGCCAGCGGCGTCAGGACGGCGCGACACTCAAGGAGCTGGCGGACAGCTACAACGTCAGCAAGGCGACCATCTCACGGCTTAAAGCCTGATAACCTGGTCAGCCAGGAGCACTCCGTTATGGGCGCTCCTGTGCTTGTGCCACTCGGATAGCCCTCAGCCGTGCCGGCGTCGCCGGATCAGGCCAAGTCCGGCCAAGCCGGTGCCGAACAGGGCGAGGCTGGTGGGCTCGGGCACGGGCGCGGGCTCGGGTGCGCCGAGCCCGTTCAGCTCCGTGATGGTCACCGAGCCGTTGCTGTCGCTGCCGGTCTTGAAGGTCGCGTTGGTGCCCGCGTTGAACGAGCCGCCCGCGCCGCCGCCAGCCCCGCCGCCTAAGCCGACGATGCTCGTGCCGTATCCGCCGCCGCCGCCGCCCCCACTGTAGCCACCCCCACCGCCGCCGCCGTAGGGACCCCCACCGCCGCCGCCGAACCCACCGTTGCCGGCCTGGCCACCGCCGCCGCCGGCGCCGCCGTTGGCGAAGGAGGAGCCGCCATCGCCACTGAGGCCGCCGTTGCCGCTACCGATGAGGCCGCCGCCACCGCCTGCGCCACTGACACTGTTGCCGGTGACGGGGTTTACAGCAGACGTCCCATAGCCGCCGCCGGAACCTTTGGAGCCGGCGGTCCCGGCTCCACTGCCGCGGCCGTTCGTGGCGGACAGCGAGGTGGCGCTAGCGCCGTCGGCGCCGCTGCCCGCGCCGCCGCCGCCGCCGCCGCCGGCGATCAGCAGGGGCGCGCTCGCGCCGCCCGGCCCGACCACGAACGTGCCCCCGCCGCCGCCCGCGCCGCCGTAGTCGTCGAACTTTGTGGGGCCGTCACCGCCCCTGCCGCCCACGAGGATGGTCAGCATCTCGCCTGCGGTCAGGGCGAAGTCGCCTGTAACGTCGGCACCCTTGCCGCCGTCGGCATTTGGGAGGATCTTATACGTCTCGGTGCCGCCGCCCGCGCCGAAGGCCTCGATCTCGTAGGTGCCGGTCTCCGGCACCGTGTAGGTCTGGAGGCCGCCGGTGTAGCCGAAGGGTGTCGCCGAGGCAGGGCCGGCCGCGGCGGCGAGGGCCAGCAGCAAGGTGCCGGCGAGCAAGAGCGTACGCACGAGATCGTTCCCCCTTGTTGCACGCTGCGAGCTGATCTCGCGCGGTGAGTTCTGGCGCAGTCTGCTTCGTGTAGGTTCCGTGAGCAAGGCAGGTTGCTGGCCGACCCAAGAACAACCCTATCAGCCATAGCTACAATGCTGTAAGTTCCATTATGGGAAGTGGGCGAAAGTCGTCGCGGAGTAGTGCGACAGTTGCCGGGCGGGGTTAGGAGTACGTCCGAGCCGGGACTTGGCCAAGGGCAACCGAGCAGGCCCGCACGGGCTCGGATGGGGTGGCACGAATACTTGCCAGGGACGTTGCGCAAAACGGGCGGCCGTCATCACGGCTGACCGTCGTTAGGATGACCTGGGCGTTTCCGGTCCCGTGCCTGCCGGTGACGGCCTGGCTGTCGTCGGTCCTGTTTCTGCCGCTGCGGAGCGACGGGCAACGTCGTCCACCCTCGCAACCAACTCCGGCACATCACCGGCCAGCAGATCGTCCAGCGCGAAGGGGCACGCCTCGGGCAGTGCCCGCGGCACCCCGGCATCATCCGTCGCCGCTCGCGCGCGGCGCGGCGCCAAGACGTAGAGGTCATCCAAGCCGATCCGCTGCCGCATGGACGGGGTGAACCGGCGCCTTGCGTCGTCCAGGAAAGTTCCCGCCTCGTCGCGCCAGTGTGTCGCCGCTCGGCTGCCCGGCCAGGCGTGCAGCTTGATCAGGTGCGTCATCGCCTGTTGCAGAAGGCTTTGGCAGGCCCGCAGCTCGGACAGCCCCGCGTCCTGCACCTCCTCGATCACGTTGGGCCAATCCACCAGGGCGTTCAGGCGCTCACCGGCCGCGAGCCGGCGCAGCAGTTCGGCCTGCTGCTCGGCCCAGGCCAGGGCATCGCGCTCGTATAGGCCGTCCGGCATGGGCGCCTCCTCTCAGCTTCCCTGGGCGGCAGCGGAGTCGTTTAGCTTTGTGACCAGCACCGCCACCTCCGGTCGTCCGTCCAGCAGCTCATCCAGCCCAAAGGGACACACCTCGGGAAACGGGCGCGGCTCGCCGGCATCATCGGCCCCGATCCGCACCTGGTAGAGCGCATCGGCATAGAGATCGGCCAGATCAATCCGCTGCCGCATGGAGGGGGCAAAGGCGCGCCGGGCGTCGGCCAGGAGGCCGGCCGTCTCGCCGCGCCAGTGCGCCGCCGCCTGGCTCCCAGGCCAGGCATGTAGCTTGAGCAAGTGCACCATTGCTTGCCGCAACAGGCTGCCGCACGCCCGCAGCTCCGACCGCCCCACGTCTTCGACCTCCTCGATCACGTTGGGCCAGTCCACCGCCTCGTTCACGCCCTCGCCCGCTGCTAGACGGCGCAGCAGAGCAGCTTGCTGCTCGGCCCAGGCCAAGGCGTCGCGTTCATACAGGCCGTCCGGCATCGGTGCCTCCGCCAGTGCTCATGCCGCATTTACCTTTTATACCAACCGCCCTCAATGCTGACCGGCCCGGGCGACAACTGGCGCACCTTCCGTCACGCACCCCACTCACCCCTTGACCCCGCGCGCGAGAAACCAGTTTATCCTGCCCGATGTCCTCCACCTCCGCCCTCCTCGACCCGACCGACCGCGCCCGCCAGCGCGACGAGGACGCGCAATACTACCGCCAGGTCCTGCACAAGCTCATCGCCATGGGCACCGACCTCGCCGAGGCCGTCCACCGCCAAGCCTTCGCAGAACCCGCCGCCGCCCCCCAAAGCGCTCCCCATAGCCAGCCCGAGGACGAGCCCGCAGCACCCAGCCCCAGCCCGAAGCAAGCGATCACCTTCGACCGCCTCGCCCGCACCGTCCGCCGCACCATCGCGCTGGCCCGCAAGCTCTCCGAGCCCGCCCGCGACGCGCCCGGCCCGAAGCTCCGCCTGAACAAGTGCCCACACGAGCGCCGCACGAACTGCGCCGAGACCGACGCCCCCAATGCCGAGCCGTGGGCCGAGCCGTGCGAGCGCCCCGAGGGACCCGACTGCGACGCCGACGAGGACCTCGACGACGACCTTGACGACGACCTCGACGAGCAGTCGCTCGCCGACCTCATCGCGAGCCTGTGCCACGACACCGGTCTCGCCACCCTGACCGACGCCGAGCTCCGGCAGCATCCCACGCCCCCAAAGGCGCAAGGAAGCGCACACGAGGGCGTCCCAAGCGAGATGTGCGACCGCTGCGCCCGGACCTCCAGAGCAAGCACACGAGCAGGGAGCACTGACCACCCCGAACTCGGCACCGTCACGCCCCGGCACCGGCCCGCCGGACCCCTGATCCGGCTCCCCGGTCACAACGGTTAACAGCCGCACCGATCAGCATTGAAATGGCGTAACGGGCCGGCCGCCAGCATAGACAGTCAGGACGGACAGCGTCCTCTTCGTCGGCGTCCCGCCTATCAGGCGACAGCCATAGCTCTCTCGTGCAAACCTAAGCGGCGGAACTGCGGGTCGCAGCGGCGGCGCGTTCATGCGATACCGCGTCGCCATGAAGTTCCTGACCGACTTCGCGGATCAAGGCGTCATCCTGCCGGTGACGCTCATGACCCTGCTCGCTTTCGCGATCCTGCGCTGGCGGCGGGGCGTGCTGGCCTGGATCGGCGTCCTCGGGACGACCTTCGTGCTGATGCTCCTGCTCAAGGTCGCGTTCCACACCTGCGGCATCGCGCCTGGGTCGGCGCGCTTCAACCCTAGCGGCCACGTCGCGTCCGCCACGGCCGTCTATGGGGGCCTGGCCGCGATGGTGATCGGTGACCGATATCCTGCGGCGCTGCTTCCGGCCCTGGTGATCGCGTTCCTCATCGCCGTCACCCGCCTCGCCCTCGGCGTCCACACGGTTCCAGACGTGGTGACGGGCGGAGCCGTCGGACTCGCCGCGGCGGCGGCGCTGCACCGCCTCGCCGGGCCGCTCCCGCCGTCCGGGCGTTGGCAGCCCGCGCTGCTCGTCCTGCTGGTGGCGGCATTGTTGCACGGCGCCCACCTCGACGCGGAAGCGGCAATCCGCGACCTCGCCGCCCGTCTGCGCCCGGCGGTCGCGTGCGGCCGACACCTGAGCGTCGCCGCCCCCGCTCCGCGCGGTCAGCTCTCGCCGGAGTCTCGCGCGCTGGATGCGAGATACTCGACCATCCAGCGTGCGGACGGCCCAAGCGCGCGGTCGGTGCGGTAGGCAGCGCACATCTGCAGCAGCACCGTCCCGCCTGCCGCTGACAGCTCGGCGGGATGGATCACCTGCAGCCGCCCCGCCCGGATGTCCTGCTCGACCAGGTGCGCCGGCATGTTGCCCCAGCCGAGTCCCGCCAGCAGCATCGCGTGTTTCGCCCCTAGGTCGCCCACACGCCAGGTGCGCGTGGCGAGCACGCCATAGTCGCGGCTGCCGGGCAGGGCCGACTTGTCCGTCAGCACGAGCTGCACGTGCTCGCGAAGCGTCTCCGGCGGGATCGGGCCGGCGACCCTCGCCAGGGCATGGCCCGGCGCCGCCACCGGCACGAGCGCCACGGTCAGCAGCTGCACGCGCGTCAGCAAATCCGAGGCGCTGAACGCCGTGCTCAGCAGGCCGAGCGTGCAGCTGCCGTCGAGCACCAGGCTGGTCGAGGCGCCGAGACCTTCGACGTAGAGCCGGGTAGGCACGGATGGGAAGCGCTCGCTGAACACCCCCAGCGCCTCCAGCACGCGCTGCATCGGGAACAGGGCATCCGCCACCAGCGCTAGCTCCGCCTCTAGCCCGCCAGCGATCCCGCGCGCCTGGGCGCGGAACGAGCCCATCTCCTCCGCGACCCGGCGCGCTCGCGGCAGCAAGGCGCGGCCTGCCTCGGTCAGCACCGGCCGGTATGCGGAGCGGTCAAATAACGCGAAGCCGACCTGCCCTTCCAGCTTCTGCACAGCGTAGGTGATGGCGGACTGAGGACGGTTCAGCGCGCGGGCTGCTCCCGAGAAGCTGCCGTGGTCCACAACCGCGACGAGCACCTGGACCTGGTCGAGCGAAATCGCATCCATCGAAGATCATCTACGAATCAGGTGAAGACATACGAAACTTTATCGGTTCCATCGAGGTGCAGGAAGCTTTAAGTCCGTCCGTGACGTGAGATAACTGCTAGCCCATGGCTGGTGCCGCATTCAGAGGAGAGACACCGTGAAGACTGGCTTCCTGCCCATCCTGGCGCTCGCTGCGCTTGTCTCCACCCCTGCCTTCGCCCAATTCCCTGCCTCCACCAATCCGGCCAAGATCGAAAGCGGCGCCTACAGCGTTGACCCGGCGCACACGCAGGTCCTGTTCGCCGTCTCGCACATGGGGTTCACCACCTATTACGGCCGCTTCGCCAACGCGTCCGGCACGCTCGATCTTTCCTCCAAGGATCCGGCCGCCAGCAGCCTGCAGATCGCGGTGCCGACCAGCACCGTCTCGACCACCAGCGACAAGCTGAACGAGGAACTGAAGGGCGCACAGTGGTTCGACGCGCCGAAATTCCCGGAGATCAGCTTCAAGTCGGTGAAGGTGACGCGCACCGGGCAGGACACGGCGCAGGTCACTGGCGACCTGACGCTGCACGGCGTGACCAAGCGGGTGACGCTCGCGGCCCGCTTCAACGGCGCCGGCGTCAACCCGCTCGACAAGAAATACACGGTCGGGTTCCGGGCGACGGGCACCATCCGGCGCAGCGATTTCGGCATGACGACCTACGTCCCGCTGATCGGAGACCAGATTGAGCTGACGCTCAGCGGCGCCTTCGAGCGCCAAGGCTGAGCGCGGGATCGGGGACGGGGCGATGCGCCGGACAGGCGGAGCGGGCGCGCGATATACGACCGTCGCCATCGTGCTCCACTGGCTCATCGCGCTCGCCATCTTCGAGCAGATCGCGCTGGGACTGGCGATGACGCAGGCCGGGCTGCCGCCGGCGCGTCAGTTCCAGCTATTCCAGCTGCATAAGTCGGTCGGCATCACGATCCTGCTGCTGGTGCTGCTGCGGGTGCTCTGGCGTCTCGTGCATCGGCCCCCGCCCCTGCCAGCGGCGATGCCGACGGCGGAGCGGCGGGCGGCGGAGGGCACGCATCTGGTGTTCTACGCCCTGCTCCTGTTCATGCCGATTACCGGCTGGGCCGTCGTCTCGGCGTCGCCGTTCAACATCCCGACCGTGCTCTACGGCATCGTGCCGTGGCCGCACCTGCCCGTGCTCCCGAGCCTGCACGACAAGGCGCCGGTCGAGGCGGTTTTGAAGGCCGTTCATGCCTACGGTGCCTGGGTGCTGATCGCGCTGCTGGTGCTGCACGTCGTCGCGGTGCTTCGCCACGTCCTCGTCCTGGACGACGATGTGCTGTGGCGGATGCTGCCCCTCTTCCCTCGGCCGAACGCGCCGCCGCGCGCCGAGGGTGACCCTGGGAGAGTGCCATGAGGATCGCCGCGCTCGTCCTCCTCGGCGCACTCGCCGCCGGGCCGGCGCTCGCCTCGGACTGGACCGTTGACCCGGCCAAGAGCCGTCTCGGCTTCTCGGGCGTCCAGGTCGGAGCACCGTTCGAGGGCCGGTTCACGCGCTGGGAAGCGCACATCGCCTTCGACTCGGCGAAGCCGGAAGCCGGACACGCGACTGTGCTGATCGACATGGCGAGCGCGCGCACCGGCGATACCCAGCGCGACGAAGCACTGCCGCAAAGCGACTGGTTCGACAGCAGCCAGTTCCCGCAGGCGCGCTTCGAGGCTAAGAGCTTCCGCGCCAAGGGTGGCGACGCCTACGAGGCGGTCGGCACGCTCACGATCCGCGGCATCAGCCACGACGCGGTGCTGCCGTTCACGCTGACGATCAGCGGCGACACGGCACATGCGCAAGGGCGGATGCAGCTCGTGCGGACCGGGTTCGGCGTGGGGCAGGGCGCCTGGAATTCCGGGCAGTGGGTCGCCCTAGACGTTGGCGTGGATATGGACCTGACCGCCAAGCGCGCGCCCGGCTCGTGATCGAATCATAGGTCAGGGCCTCCATCCCTGCCGGGTCCGCGCAGCAGCGCGTCCACTTGGAGCGCCCGGCGGTCGTAGGTGTGCCCGGCGAGGATTCGCTGCCGCGCCGCCTCGCCGATGGCGCGGGCGCGCTCGGGGGTGAGCGTGCGCAGATGCTCGGCCACGTCCGCCCCGTCCTGCGCGACGAGCACCTCCGTGCCGGGCCGGAGGAACAGCTCGATCCCTTCCCACGCGTCCGTGATGAGGCAGGCCCCGGCGCCGGCCGCTTCGAACACGCGGGTTGCCGGGCTGAAGCCGATCTCCGCCATGCTGTCCCGAGCGACGTTCAGCACCGCGAGTGCTGAGCAGTTGAAGGCGTTGTGATCGCCGGTGCCGACGTGGCCGATGGCGCGCACGTTGGTGGGCATCGGCTTGTCGTGCCAGCCGTTGCCGCCGAGCAGGAAGGCGCGCTGAGGCAGGCGCGCGGTGGCGCCAAGGAAGAAGGCTTCCACGCGCCGCTCGCGGTCTGGCAGGCGGTTGGCGAGGAAGCTCAGGTCGGCGGCGAACCGCGGCTCGGCAGGGACAGGATGGTGCGTCGCCGGGTCGAGCGCGTTGTAGATCGGCACGCAGCGCCTCGCGCCGAAGCCCTCGTAGGCGGTCACGACGGGCGGGCCGCCGCCGTAGGTGAGCACAAGGTCGAGACGCGGCAGCGCCCGGCGCACCGGGTGGTCCGTACTCTCGCGCATCGCGGCCAGCGTCGCGGGCGCGTCCACGTCGAGGAACACGCGCAAGCTCTCAGGGCGCGCATGGTCCAGGATCCCGGCCAGGAGCTCGTCGTCGAACACTCCGACACCGCTCGCCTTCACGACCACGTCCGCCCGCGCCACCTCGGCGAGCACGGCGCGGACCGCCTCAGGCGTCGCCGGATAGACGCAGCTCTCGCACCAGTCAGGCGGCTCGATGTCGCGATGGCTCTGCCGGTCGAAGGCGTCCGGCTCGTAGAAGGTCGTTTGATAGCCGAGCCGGCTGAGGCCGTGCAGCAGGCCGCGGTAGTAGGTCGCCGCCCCGTTCCAGTAGGCGGAGAGCAGGCTTGACCCGTAGAACGCGATCCGCATCAGGCGGCGGCCTCCGTCGGAGTGCCCAGGCGGGCGAGGATGCCGAGCAGCTCCTCGGCGCGGTGCGCGCACGTGTGCCGGGCGCGGATCGTCGCGAGCCCATGGGCGGCGAGCCGGGACCGCAGCCCAGCGTCGTCGCGCAGGGCTTCGAGATGGGCTCGCATCTCCGCCCCGTCCCGCGCCACCAAGTAGTCCTGGCCCGGCGTGAACAGGCCCTCGGCATCGTCCCAAGGTGCCGAGACGAGCGGGATGCCGCAGGCCAGCGCCTCGAACACGCGGATGGTCGGGATGCCGGGCAGGATCGTCGCGTAGAAGCGGCGGGGAACGTGGACCGTCGCGAGATGCCGGGCGAACGTCTCCGGCGCGCGCGGGTTGGGCAGCCAGCCCCGGTAGCAGGCGCCGTAACGGGCGAGCATCGCGAGTGCGTCCTCCGGGTAGCGGACGCCGTGCACGTCGAGCGGCAGCCCGGCCTCCTGCGCCGGGCGGAGCAGGAACGCTTCCAGCTCCGCCGCGCGCTCGCCGTCGCCCCAGTTGCCGATCCAGACGAGGCCCTCGCGCCGCCCCTCGCGCGAGTCATCTTCCTTTGGCGGGCGGAACAGGCGCGTGTCCGCCGCCTCGTGCCAGACGTGAACGCGATCCGCCCAGCCCCAGCTCTCGTAAACCTCGGCGAGCGCCCAGCCGAAGGCGAGGACGCCGTCGTAGCCCGAGAGATCGTAGCGCCGGATCGCGTCGGGGTCGCTCACGGCGCGGTGGTGCGTGTCATGGAACAGCAGCCGCCAGGGCGCGCCCGCCCGGCGCATGACGCCGAGTGCCGCGACCAGCGCCGGCTCGTTCCATTCGTGTACGACCACGGCGTCGGCGCCCCGAACCATGGAAGCGAGGTCGGGCGCGCTGCCGTAGGTCGTCGTGGACAGCTCGGGGTAGTCGGCACGCCAGGCGTCGAGCGCCGCCGAGCCGGCGTCCGCGGCTAGGTTCCGCCGGCTCCACGCGGAGTCCGGCTCGAAGACGGACACCCGATGCCCGGCCGCCACCACCTCGCGCAGCACGCCGCGCAGGAAATGCGCGTTGCCGTGATTCCAGCAGGAGGCGAGCGAGTGCGTGAAGTAGGCGAGGCGCATCAGTGGACCAGCAGTTCAGAATGCTTGGCGAGCGTCGCGGCCGCCAGCCGGTTCCATGAATACTGCTCCGCCCGCTCGCGTGCCCTGGCCGCGAGCGGTGCCGGGTCGTCGAGCGCGCGTTCTAGCGTCGCGACGAGGGCGTCATCGTCGGGTGCGAACAGTGCGGCGCCGTCCCACAGCTCGCGGAAGGTCGGGATATCGGAGAGCACCAGCGCCTGCCCGGCCTGCGCGGCCTCCAGCACGGCGAGGCCGAACGGCTCGTAGCGCGCCGGCGCGGCGAAGACGGTGGCCCGCGCCCGCGCCCGCGCCATGCCTTTCTCGTCCAGCGTGCCGAGCAGGTCGAGGTGATCGAAGCGTGCGATCCCGCCAGGGCCTTGCACGGCACCGGCGGCGCGCACCGGCGCGCTGAGGCGAGCCGCCGCGCGGTCGAGCACGGCCATGCCTTTGCCCTCGTCCCACAGCCGACCCGCCGCGAGGACGGCGCGCTCGGTCGGAGCGGCATCCGAAACCGGCCGCCGTCCGTTGTGGACCACCCCAACGTTGTGAACGCCGTATTCGGTCTCGACCGCATCCGCGAATGCGCGGCTCGGCGCAATCGCGGCGTCGGCCCGGCGCAGGCCGGCCGCCGTCACCCGCGCCCGCCAGGCGAGATCAGGCGGCAGCTCGCCGGCACCGCGCACAGCACGCCACCACGTCGCGACGCAGCTATGCACTACCGCGACCACCGGCACGGGCCAGGACGCGCCGCCGACGAGAGCCGGGGCATGGAGGTGCACGCTGCGGGCTCCAGCCTCGGCCGCGATCTTGCGCAGCTGCGCGCTTGCCGCGTCGAGCGCTGCCTCGTCGGGCGCGGTCCAGTCGAGCGGCAATCCGGTCTCGATGAACGTAAGACCCTCGATGGCGAGGGCTTCCGCGCGCTGCGCCGGGCTGGCCGGAGGTCCCATGCCGACGAGGGTTACTTTACCTCTAAATCCCGCAAGCCCCGCAGCGACCTCCACGGCGTAGCGCCAGACGCCGCCAACCGTGTCCGTGGTGACCATGATGGGAGGGCAGAAGCCCGTTACGAGAAACCGCACTGGGCTTCCAGTTCCGGAAGCGGCAGCGGCGTCTCGTCCTGGATGTCCGAGAAGCGCGTGAACTGGCCGAGATAGTGGGCGTGGGCGCGCTCCCAGGCCTGGTCGTCGGGGGCGCCGAACAGGCGGCGGTAGTCGGGCGAGCTGGGATAGGGGTAGAGCGGCACCGGGTCGTTGGCCCAGACATGGGCGGCGCGCAGCCGGTCGCGCCAGGCTTCGACCAGCGCCGGGTCGTCGTCGGTCATCTCGATCAGGTTGGCCTGGACGAAGGGCACGTGACGCCGGGCGAGGATCAGCAGGTCGGCCAGCTCGTCCGTGCTCAGCTTGCAGCGCTTGTCGAGCGCAGCGCGGCCGCTCTCGGTCAGGCTCTCAACGCCCGCCTCAATGCTCACGCATCCGGCGCACCCGAGCAGCTCGATCATCTCCGGCTTCCAGAGGTCAATGCGCGTCTGGATCCCGAACTCGACGGGACGCGCGACCAGCGCCTCGAGCAGCGCGCGCTGGGGTAGGAAGATCTCGTCGATGAAGTAGAGGTATTCGACGTCCTGCGCGATCAGCCCGTCGATCTCGTCGAGGAGAGGCGCGAGGTCGCGGCGGCGGTAGCGGTCGCGGAAATCCACCTTGGCGCAGAACGTGCAGGCATAGGGGCAGCCGCGGCTCGCCTCGACCTCGGCGCCGGGCGCTTGCGGCTTCCGGTCAAAGCGATGGTGATGGTGGTGGTGATGCCGCACCCACTCGTCCGGCCAGCGCAGGGCGGACAGGTCCGTGAAGCGCGCCGCCTGCGGGCCGCCCGCGACACGGCCGGGCACGGCGGTGCCGGGCAGCTCGCCGGGGATGGCTCCGTTCGCGAGCGCGGCCACGCTTTCCTCGCACTCGCCCATGACGACCGCGTCGCAGCCGAGCTTGCGCAGCGTAGCGCCTGGCGTCGCCGAGCCGTGCGGGCCGACGGCCACCGTCATCCCGCCCAAATCCGCGACGGCGTCGAGCAGCGCGCGCGGCACCCGTAGCTCTGGCGGCGCGCAGCGCCAGAAAAGATAGCTGGGCGCCGTCGCCACGACCGTCATGCCTGGCGCGAAGCGGGCGACCTCCGTCGCGAGCGTCGCGTGATCGAGGTCCTGCAGGTGCCCATCCAGCAGCAGGACCTCATGCCCGTCCTGCTCCAGCAGCGCCCGGCAGTAGCCCAGTTCCAACGGCAGGTGCGGCTCGCGGCAGCCGAAATAGATGCTGCCCTCGAACGTCCAGCGTGGATTGAGGAGTGCGACCCGCACCTTAGTCGTCCCCGCTCGCGGCGAACCGAGGCGCCGGCGCACACCGCTCCGCCATCGCCCAGCGCGCGAAGCGGCGCAGGCCGTCCCGCCAGCCAACAGGCCGCGGCAGCCCGAGCGCCGAGCGTATCCGCCGGCTGTCGGCCACGAAGTAGCGCTGATCGCCCGGCCGCCAGTCGGCGAAGCCGACCTCGGGCGCGCGGCCCACGATGGCTCCCACCTCGCCGAGCACCGCGCGCAGCGTCACCGCGTTCTCCGGACCGCCGCCGAGGTTGAACGCCTGTCCGGCAATCTCGCCGATCCGGTTCCACGCACCGAGGTAGGCGTCCACGGCATCGTCCACGTAGAGCGCGTCGCGCACCTGCCGCCCGTCGCCGTAGATGCTGATCGGCTGGCCGCCGATTACCGAGAACAGGAAATGCCCGAGCCAGCCTTGGTCCTCGGTGCCCATCTGCCGAGGACCGTAGATACAGCTCATGCGCAGCACGCAGGTGGGCACACCGAAGCTGCGCGCGTAGTCCAGCACGTATTGGTCCGCGGCGCCCTTGGAGCAGCCGTAGGGCGTATGGAAGGAAAGCGACCGGTCCTCGGCGATACCATGGGCGCGAAGCCTCTCGTCCTGGGGCACCCAGGCGCCGTTCTCCTCGATGAGCGCCACGTCGGCGAGGCTGCCATAGACCTTGTTCGTGCTGGCGAAGATCAGCGGCGGCGACTTCGGCTGGCGGCGCAGCGCCTCCAGGAGGTGCAGCGTCGCCTGCACGTTCACGGCGAAGTCTGTCTCCGGCTCGGCGAGACTGGTCGTGACGGCGACCTGGGCGGCGAAGTGAAACACCGCCCGCGCCCGGCTCGCCGCGTCCTCTAGGGCCGGGCGGTCACGCAAATCGGCGATAAGGCTGCTCACGCGGTGCGGGTGGCGGCGGCGCAGCCAGGCCAGGTTCGCCTCGACGCCGGGCCGCACGAGCGCGTCGAAAACGAGCACGTCGTGCCCTTCGGACGCCAGCCGATCCACGAGGTTCGCGCCGATGAAGCCAGCACCACCCGTGACGAGGATCGGCCGCCCGTGCAGGGGCGCGATCTCGGCTGTCATGCGACCAGTCCCCGCCGTTCCAGCTCGCGCCGGGCTTCCGCCACCCGGTCCACGGCCTGCTGGCGGCCGACCCAGTCTGCAAGCTCGCCGAGGCTGTCCGCGAAGGTGCGGCGCGGTCCGAAGCCGAGGACCCGCTGCGCGAGGCCGATGTCCGCGAAGCAGTGGCGGATATCGCCGACGCGCGCCTTGCCAATGACCTCGGGGGCCAGCTCCGGCACGCCCATGACGTCCGCCAGCGCGCGGGCGACGTCTACGACGCTGACGTCCCGCCCGCTGCCGATGTTGAAGACTTGGCCCGGCGCATCCTCGTGCTCCAAAGCGAGCACGAACGCACGCGCTACGTCCTCGACGTGAACGAAGTCCCGCCGCTGCTCGCCATCCTCGAACACGAGCGGGCGCTCGCCGTTGAGCAGGCGGGAGGCGAAGATTGCCAGCACCCCGGTGTAAGGGTTGGAGAGCGCCTGGCCGGGACCGTAAACGTTGAACAGGCGCAGCGCCACACCCTGCATCCCGTAGGCGGGTGCGATCGTCAGGGTCAGGCGCTCCTGGGCGTATTTCGTCAGGGCATAGACCGAGGCGAGGCAGGGACGCTTGGACTCGGGCGTGGCGACCGGCCGCAACGGGAGCCCATCCGGCCCGGCCGGGTCCCAGCCGCCCGGCTGGCGCTGCGCGTCCTCGACCGGCGCGCCGTCCGCGGTGCGATAGAGGCCCTCGCCGTAGATGCTCATGGAGGACGCGACGACGACGCGCTCGACGGGGCGGTCTATGAGCGCCTGGAACAGCACCGCCGTGCCGTGGTCATTCACCGAGACGTAGCGGTCTATGGCATACATGCTCTGGCCGACGCCGACCTCGGCGGCGAGGTGAACGACGAGATCCACGTCCTCCAAGGCCGCGGCCACGCGGTCGAGGTCACGGACATCGGCGCGGATGAACTCAACCTCGTCGAGGACCGGATGGCGTGGCGTGCCGCGGGCATGGACCTGCTCGATCAGGCTGTCGAGGACCCGCACCTGGTATCCACCCACGAGCAGCGCCCGCGCGACGTGGCAGCCGATGAACCCCGCGCCGCCCGTGACCAGCACCCGCTTCTGCATCCCCAACCCGCCTCCGCTCCCTGTTCTTTCCCGACCCTCGGCCGTGAGGGCGGGCCTGTCAAGGATCAAAGGTGCTTGCAGGGTAAGTGGTTTCCGAGGAATCGTTAAAGTTTCGCGTGTGTGTCATTAGCCACCAACGGGGGCGCGCCCCAAGGCATTCAGCGGCGCGCCTGCACCAGCAGGCACAGGATCTCGTAGAGAATCGAGGCCGCGTTGAGCGCCGTGACGTAGGACGGGTCCCAGACGGGCGCGACCTCGACCAGGTCGGCGGCAACCAGGTCCAGCCCAGCCAGCGCCCGCACCAGGCGCAGCGCCTCGATGCTGGTCAGGCCGCCGGCTTCGGGCGTGCCTGTGCCAGGCGCGAAGGCGGGATCGAGGCTGTCTATATCATAGGAGAGATAAGTCGGCCCCTCGCCCGCGACTCGGCGCGCCTCCTCAGCGGCCCAGCGCCAGCCTTTGTCGCTGAACTCGTCCATGGTGACGACGCGCATCCCCGTGCGCTCGCTGAACTCCCACATCCCGGCGTCGTTCGTCGAGCCGCGGATGCCGATCTGCACGCAGCGCCGCGGGTCGAGCAATCCCTCCTCGACGGCGCGGCTGAACGGCGCTCCATGGTGGAAGCGGCTGCCCATGTAGTCGCCGCCGGTGTCGGGATGGGCGTCCACGTGGACGAGGCCGAGCGGGCGATTCCTCGCCACCGCACGCAGGATCGGCAGCGAGATCGAGTGGTCGCCGCCGACGCAGAGGGGGGTAGCACCAGCCTCGGCGACGGCGCGGAGGTACCGACTCGATCTCGCGGTGGGCGCCGATCAGCTCGTAAGGCTGCTCGATCCAGCAGTCGCCGAGATCGCGGACGCGCGCCTCGGCGAACGGGGAAACCCCGGTCGCCGGATTGTGACGGCGGAGCAAGGTGGATTGCTCGCGCACGGCGCGTGGGCCGTGCCGGGCGCCGCTGCGATGGGTGACGCCGCCGTCGAACGGAACGCCGAGGACGGCGATGTCGGCCTGCGCTGGGTCGTCCGCCGCAGGCGCACGGAAGAAGGTGGCGATCCCGGTGTAGCGCGGCCGCGCCTGGGGATCAGCCAGATCCGGATATCGCTCCGGCTGCTTGATGCCTTGCTGGTCCATACCCCTGCTTACGCAGAACGGGCCGGCGCGGCTAGCCGGATCGGGCGGCGGCGAGGCGCCAGTTGGGGCCGGCGTGGGTCAGGTCGCGGTCGAAGGTCCAGACGTCCACCATCTCCGTGACCGCGTCGGTGCCCGTATGTGACTTGCCGTCGCGGTCGAGCGTGGCCGCGACTTGGTCCGACACGAAACGGACGACGATGGCGGCGAGGTTGCCGCGGAGACTCGCATCCTCGATGGCGGCAGACAGGATCGCCTTGATCTCGCTGCGCTGCGTCTCGCCCGCTTTCTCACGGGCGGCGATGACTTGCTCGAAGCTCTTGTAGATATCGTCGGTGAGAAGCGGCCGCAGCGCCGCGCGATCGCCCGCGGCGAACGCGCTCACGATGAGGCGGAAGGCCGCCTCCGCGCCTGTCAGGAAGCGGGCGGGGTCGAAGCCGCGGTCAACGGCTTGGATGCGCGCCAACTCGCGTCCGAGCGGGGTTGCCGGATCAGGGAGGGGGCGGGCCGGCGCAGCTTCAGCATGACCCTCGATAACTGGTCCGGTGCTGCCCGGCGACGCCGGCCTTTCGGGCGGGGCTGCGACGCGCTCGAACCCGGTGCGGCGGCCGAGCACGCTGCGCAGGCGGAGGACGAGAAACACCGCAATCATCGCGAACAGCACGAGATCGAGGGGGAAGCCGCCGGCAGCGCCGTTCATTCCTGGGATACCTTGCATAGCTTACAGATGGGGTGCCGCCCGGCCCGCGGCAACGAAGACCGGCGCCGCGGGTTGTTGTCGCCCGCCTCTCGCGGCATGGTAGCCTTCATGATCCTTCTGCGGCACGGGCAGAGCTGGTTCAACCACCACTTCAGCCAGACCCGCCGAGACCCCGGCATCCACGATCCGGCGCTCACCCCGATCGGCGAGCAGCAAGCCATCGCCGCCGCTGACGCGCTGGCTGGCGAGGATATTCAGCGCATCCTCGCCTCACCATACACGCGCGCCTTGCAGACTGCGACCCCCATCGCCCGGCGCCGCGGCCTTCCCGTGCTGATTCACCCGGCAGTGCGCGAGCGCTACGCCTTCGCCTGCGACGTGGGCACGCCGTGCGCCGCGCTGGCGAGCGCCTGGCCGGGCCTCGACTTCACGCAGCTCGACGAGGTGTGGTGGCCGTCCGGCGAGGAGTTGGCGGATCAGGTCGTCGCCCGCGCCGCGCTGTTCCGCGCCGAGATGGCGGCGGAGCCGGGCTGGGAGAGCACGCTTGTTGTCAGCCACTGGGGCTTCATCCTGGCGCTCACAGGGACGAGCGTCATGAATGGGCAATGGGTGCGCTACGATCCGCGCGACGCGCCGCCGTCCGAGATCGCGTGGACGCCGTAGCGCCGCTAGCGAGCCACGCGCGCCAGCCGCCATAAGCCGTGATATCGGGCGCCCCCTCGCAGCCTGCCGGATCGGCGACGAAGCCGAGGCAAGAACCGTCCTCAAGCTCGACCGTGCCGAAGCCGAGCGGGGCGGGCACCTGGGCCAGCAACGCGCCGACGGCCGCCAGCGGCAGCGCCCAGATCTCGCCCTCGACCGCGCCGCCCGGCGTCGCCCGGTGCAGTCCGGGGCGACTGCCCAACGCGCACAGCTTGTAGGCGGGGATCGTGCGCGCGGCCCGGACGAAGCGGCCACCCAGCGCCGCGATCTGCCCGTTGAGCGGCAGCCCGGCCATGTGCGCGCCGACGCAGAACAGCGCCGTCTCGTTCACCCCCACCGGGTCGGGCGCTTTCGGCGGGGGCAGCGCCCCGCCGAAAGCGCCCCAGCTCGCGTTCAGGGCGCGATGGACCCGGTCTGCCAACGGCGCGAGCCGGCCCTCGGACCACGCCGGCCCGACGAGCGTGACCCCAAATGGCAGCCCATCCTCGCCTACGCCCGCCGGCACCGCGATCGCTGCGAGGTCGCAGAGGTTGACGAAGTTGGTCCAGGTGCCGAGGCGCGCGTTGACCCCGATCGGGTCTGCCTCGACCTCGGCGAGCGTGGGACACGGCATCGTGGTGGGCAGGAGCAGCGCGTCGTAGCGGGCGAACAGAAGCTCGGCGGAGCGCCGTGCCTGGGCGAGCTGGTGGAACGCCGCGAACGCGTCCACCGTGCGCCGGGTCAACCCTCCCTCTAGGATCGCGCGCGTGACGGGGTGCAGGATCTCCGGCCGCTGCTCGATCACCTCGCGCAGCGCCGCCGTGCGCTCGGCGACCCAAGGGCCGTCATATAGCAGCTGCGCAATAGCCAGGAACTCGCCGATGTCCATCGCCTCGGCGCCGAGCAAGGACGCAGCACGCGCGTATGGGGCGGCGATGCTGCCCTCTGGGCTGCCCTGCGGCGCGATCCCGGCGATCCGGACCGCGCTGGGCGCGGCGCCGCGGCGTAGATGGGCGAATGGGGCGCGGCGCGAATACGGGTCCGCCTCGTCGAACCTGGCGATCACCCGCAGCACGGCCAGCGCCTCGTCCACGGTGCGGGCGAACACCGAGACCGTGTCGAGCGACCGGCAGGCCGGCACGATCCCCCGCGCCGACACGCTGCCCACCGTGGGCTTCAGGCCCACAATATTGCCGAACGCGGCCGGCACGCGCCCTGATCCGGCCGTGTCCGTGCCCAGCGCGAACCGGGCGATCCCGGCCGCGACCGCCACCGCCGACCCGGACGACGAGCCGCCCGGCACGTGCGCGGGGTCGAACGGGTTGCGCGGCGTCCCATACGGGCTGCGCGTGCCGACGAGGCCCGTCGCGAACTGGTCGAGATTCGTTTTGCCGAGCAGCACGGCGCCGGCGTCGAGCAGGTGCTGCACAGCGGGTGCCGTGCTCTCGGCCACGGCGGCGTAACCGGGGCAGGCCGCCGTCGTTGCGAGCCCAGCCACGTCCATGTTGTCCTTGACCGCGAACGGCACGCCCCAGAACGGGCGGTCATGCGGCCCCTCGGCGTCCAACGCGGCGGCGCGGGCGAGAACCGTCTCGTCTGGCAGCCGGGTGATCCAGAGCGCCGGGTCGGCGTAGGCTCGGTCCGCCGCGAGCGCCGCCGCAGCCTGTTCCGTCACGCCTCGCCGCCGACCATGTGGGCGCCGACCTCTTGAGCGCTTGCCCCCGGATTGGCGGTCTCGTGGACGATCCGGCCCTCACGCATCACGACGATGCGGTCGGCGAGGTCGAGCAGCTCGTCGAGGTCCTCGGAGACGAGCAGCACTGCCGTTCCGCTATTGCGCGCCGCGACGATCCGCGCGCGAACCTCCGCCGTCGCCCGCACGTCCAGACCGAAGCAGGGGTTGGCAACGATGAGCAGCCGCACGTCCCCGTCCAGCTCGCGCGCCAGCACGCAGCGCTGCACGTTGCCGCCCGAGAGCGCCGCGATGGGCACCTCGCGCGAGGGCGCGCGCACGCCATAGGCGGCGATCAGGCGACGCGCCCGTTCCGCCATCGCGCGCCCGTCGAGCATGAAGCGGCGGCGCCCGGCGTCGTCGTGGTCGAAGCTGCGCAGGTTGAGGTTGTCCGCGACGGAGAGGCGCGGCGCGCAGCCGTTGCGAAGGGGCTCCTCGGGCAGCACGCGCACGAAGCGGGCCTGCGCCTCGGCACGGGTCGCGTAGTAGGGCTGGCCCTCGACGCGTATCTCGCCGGACTCCGCCGGGCGCTGGCCGCCGAGCACCTCGACCAGCTCGCGCTGACCGTTGCCGGACACGCCCGCGACGCCGACGATCTCCCGCGCGTGGACGGCGAGGCGGGCCAGGTCGAGGCCGGTATGGCCGCGGTCATCGGCGGCGCGTAGGTCGCGCACGAGCAGCCGCGGCTCCGGCTCCGCCGCGCCGCGCCGCTCGGGCTGCGACGGGCGATGCGGCTCGCCGATCATCATCCGCGTCAGCTCCTCGGGCAGCAGCACCTGGGCGAAGCCGCCCCCGGCCACGCGCCCACGGCGCAGCACCGTGACCGAGTCAGCGAAGCGCGCGACCTCGCGGAGCTTGTGCGTGATCATCACGATCGTGACCTGCCCGGCGTGGGCGAGGTCGCGCATCAGGCCGAGCATCTCGTCGGCCTCCTGCGGCGTCAGCACGCTGGTCGGCTCGTCGAGAACGAGGAAGCGGCGTTGTAAATACAATTGCTTCAGGATTTCGGCCTTCTGCCGCTGCCCGGCGGCAAGGGCCCCGGCGCGCGCGTCGAGCGGCAGGCGGAAGGGCATTCCCGCCATGAACCGGTCCAGCGCCGCGCGCTCGCGGCCCCAGGCGATCACGCCGGGCACGTCGCCGCGGGCCATGACCAGGTTCTCGGCGACGGTCATGGACGGGACGAGCGTGAAGTGCTGATAGACCATGCCGAGGCCGAGCTTGTCCGCGTCCGTAGGACGCACGAGGCTCTCCTCGCGCCCGTCCACGACGAAGCCCCCTTCGTCGGCGCGGTAGTAGCCGAGCAGGCATTTCACGAGCGTGCTCTTCCCGGCGCCGTTCTCGCCGAGGAGGGCGTGGACGGTGCCCGCCGCAACGCGGAACGAGACGTCATGCAGTGCCACGAAGCTGCCGAAGCGCTTGCTGATGCCGACTGCCTCGACGGGGATCGCGCTCATCCGGGCAGCGCCGCGAGCAATGCCGGGCTGGGCGCCACGGCGCCGAACACGCCGCCCTGCATCGTCACCATACGGATCGCCGCCTCGTGGTTGCCCTGGTCGGTGGCGGCGCAGCAATCGGTGAGCAGGAGGCACTCGAAGCCGCGGTCGTTCGCCTCGCGCATGGTGGTGCTGACGCACACGTCGGTCGTGATGCCCGCGAGCACCAGGTTGCGGATGCCGCGCGTACGCAGGATCAGCTCCAGGTCGGTGGCGCAGAAGCTGCCCTTGCCGGGCTTGTCCACGACGATTTCGCCGGGCAGCGGTGCCAGCTCCGGGATAATCTCCCAGCCTGGCTCGCCGCGCACCAGGACGAGGCCGCACGGGCCGGGATCGCCGATGCCGGCGCCGATGCGGCGCGAGCGCCAGCGCTTGTTCTCGGGAAGGTCGGAGAGATCGGGGCGGTGTCCCTCGCGCGTGTGCATCACATACGCGCCTTTTGGACCGCCCCAGGCGCGAAACGCCGCCATCACCCGGCGGATCGGCTCGATCGGCGCGCGCGTAAGCGACAAATCGTAGCCCATGCGGTCCACGTAGCCGCCGGGGCCGCAGAAATCGGTCTGCATGTCGATAACGATCAGCGCCGTGTTATCCGGGCGAAAGTCGCTGTCGAACGGCCAGGGATAGGGATCGGCGTCAACGATGCCCGCCGGCTCGGCGCGGCTGCGAGCGGCGCTCATTCGGCGGCCTTCGGCAAGGGCGCCTGGTAGGCGCGGGTGGGCGCAGGCAGGCCGCAGCCGGTGCCGTCCACCACCTGCACCTGTTCCTCCCAGGGCAGCCGGTATCGCCCGGCGGCGAGGTCGTGCACGTAGGTATAGGGGCAATCGCCCGCGCCGCCGCGCACGGCTGAGTAGCCGCGATGGCCGAGCTGGTAGATGTTGTTCTCGACGCCCCAGACCGCGCGCGCCTCGCGCACCAGGTCGGGGCGAACCTCCGCGGTCACTATCTCGTCCGCGCGGCCCGTGGCACCGTGCGCGATCACGCTCCCGTCGAAGTTGCAGACCATGGCCTCGCCCATGGAGTCGAACGTGCCGTCCGAGCCGCACATGCACACGCTCGCCGTCACCATCAGGTTGCAGAAGGCATTGGACTGGTTCGTGAAGCGCCAGGCATCGCGGATCGGCGCGGTATAGCCTGCTGTGCGCAGCATGATCTCGGCGCCCTTGTAGGCGGCCTCGCGCGCCATCTCCGGGAACATGCCGTCGTGGCAGATGATGAGCGCGAGCTTGCAGCCCTTCGGCCCCTCGATGACGGGGATGCCGAGGTCGCCCGGCTCCCACGGCTCGACCGGAACCCAGGGGTGCATCTTGCGGTAGTAAAGGCGGATCGAGCCGGTCTCGTCCACGAGGATGCCCGCGTTCCAGGGACTACCGCCCGGATTGCGCTCCATGAGCGAGAAGCAGCCCCACACCCCGTTCTCCGCGCACGCCCGCCGCAGCAGCGTGATCTCCGGCCCATCCAGGATGCACAGCACCTCGTCGCGCGTGTCCATCGAGAGGCCATGCAGCGCATATTCCGGGAACACGACGAGGTCGAGCGTGCCCATGCCGCGCTTCGCCTTGCCCACCATCGCGGCCACTCGCTCCGCCTGGCGCAGCACGTCGGCGCGCGTCTCGATGACGGGAAGCTGGAGCTGCACCAGTCCGATCACCACGCCGCCCGGCGCCTTGTTGAGACCGCCTAAGCCGTTCATGCCTCCCTCCCTACCGCGCTATGCTGAGCTCGCCCGGCATTCCCCGCAGCGCCCGGCCGGGCCGCACGGTGGCGACCAGGATCAGTATCGTCGCCACGTAGGGCGCCGCGTAGAACAAGTAATAGCCCCAGGTGACGCCGACGGTCTGCAGCGACGGGCCGAGGGCGCCGGCGGCTCCGAAGATCAGGGCTGCGACGATGCACCAGAGCGGGTTCCAGCGGGCGAACACCACGAGCGCCACCGCCATCAGACCTTGCCCCGACGACAGCCCCTCGTTCCAGCTCCCTGGATAGCTCAGCGAGAGGAAGGCGCCGCCCACGCCCGCGAGGCCGCTGCCGAACGCGGTCGCGAGAAAGCGCATCCGGTTGATCGGCAGCCCGAGCGCGCGCGCCGCGTCCGCGTTGTCGCCGACGATGCGCAGGCGCAGCCCGGCCCGCGTCGAGCGCAGCGCCCACCACATCGCGAGCGCCGCGGCTAGCCCCAGGAAGAACAGCGGGCTGACCTCCAGCGCGCTGCGCACCTGCGGCGACGCCGACCACAGCCCGAGCGGCAGCGAAGGCAGGTGCGGCGCGCTCGGCTGGATGTAGGGCTTGCCGAGGAAGAACGCGATTCCGGTCCCGGCAAGCATGACCGCGATGCCCATCGCCACGTCGTTCACACGCGGCAAGGCGCAGACCGCGCCGTGGACCGCGCCCAGGAGCGCACCCGCGCCCGCCCCGGCCAGGACGCCGAGCCACGGGTTGTTGGTCTGGTAGGCGCAGGCGTAGGCGGCCATCGCGCCGAGCACCAGGGCACCCTCGTTGCCGAGATTGATGCGCCCGCCCGTCTCGGTCAGGCACTCGCCGAGGCTCACGAACAGGAACGGCGTGCTGACCCGGATCGCGCCCGCGACCATGGCGACCAGCACCGTGTCGAGCGCCCCCATTCAGCGCGGCTCCGCCCGGGGCTGGAACCACGGCACGCGGCCGAAGAAGGTCTCGCTCGCGAGCACGCTGACGAACACGAGCCCTTGCAGCACGAGCACGGTCGCGTCCGGTAGCCCGAGCCGCCGCTGGAGGAGGCCGCCCGCAGCGCCGATGCCGCCGACCAGGACGGTCATGGGCATGATCGCGAGCGGGTTCTGCCGGGCGAGGAAGGCGATGAGGATGCCGGCGTAGCCGTAGCCCGCGATGAGCGAGGCGTTGGCGCGCTGCTGCACGGCCGCGACCTCGATCATGCCCGCCAGCCCGGCGAACGCGCCCCCGAGCGCGCAGGCGCCGATCATCAGCGCGCCCACGGGCAGCCCTTGCAGCCTCGCGGCGCGCAGGTTGCCGCCCACAACCCGCGCCGCGAAACCGAGCGTCGTCCGGCTGACGAGGACCCAGCATAGCACGCAGGCCACGACGCCGACGAGCAGCCCCGGATGCACATCGATGCCGGGCAGCGAGCCAAGCATGTCCTGGTCCGGGATCGCGTAGGTGGACGGCTTGTTGAGGCTGGACGGGTCGCGCAGCGGCCCCTCGACGAGGTGGTTGAACAGCGCGATGGCGACGTAGGCGAGCACCAGGCTCGCGACCGTCTCGTTGATCCCGCGCCAAACGCGGAGCACGCCCGTCAGCCCGATCCAGGCGGCACCCGCGGCCGCCCCCGCGAGCGCCATGGCGAGCAGCGCCACGGCTGGCGGAAGCGGTGCGGCGACCAGGCCGGCGCAGGTCGCGGCCAGGCCGCCCAGCACCAGCGCGCCCTCGCCCCCGATCACGACCAGCCCGAGCTGCGCCGGCACAGCAACGCAGAGCGCCGTCAGCAGCAGCGGCGCCGCGCGCGCCAGCGTGTTCTGGAGCGAGAACGCGCTGCCGAACGCTCCGCGCCAGACCAACGTCACAGAACTCGGCCGGCGACTTGCCGAGCGCGATCAGGAACACAGAGAACGGCACCACCGCGATGACGAGCGCGCCGAGCGGGGCGGCGGTCGCCTCCAACGCCCGGCGGACCGGATACCATCGGTCGCCCTGGTCGGGCGCGGCGAGGGGCGGCGCTCCCGTCCGCTCCGCCGCGACCGCGCCGCCTGCGACGTCTCCCGCCATGGCGCGCTAGCTGACCGCGCCGTTCACGCCTTGGACGAGATAGTTCATGGACTCGAGCTGGATCGCGGTCTCCGGATAGGCGGTGCCAGCGGCGATCACCTGGTTGCCCTTGTTGTCCTTGAGCGGTCCCTTGAAGACCGAGTAGCCGCCCTTCATCATCTCCGCCTTGACGGCGTCCGCGTTCTTGCGTGCCGCGTCGGTGACGGCGGGGCCGTAGGGCGAGGTCTTCACGAAGCCCTCCACGAGGCCGCCGCGCACGAAGTTGGGCAGCGCCTCGCCCGCGAGCGTCTTCCCGGCGAACATCGTGTACACAGTCGCCCAGTTCCACTCGGCGCCGGTGAGGTAGCCCTTGGGCGCGAGCGGCGCCTGGTTCACGTGATAGCCGCAGGTGTAAATGCCGCGGCCCTCGGCGGTCTGGATCACCACCTTCGGCCCGTCCACGTGGCAGGTGACGACGTCCACGCCCTCGTCGGCCAGCGAGTTCGTCGCCTCCGCTTCCTTCACCGGCATGGACCAGTCGCCCGTGAAGATGACGCGCGTCGTGATGGCCGGGTCCACCGACTGCGCGCCGAGCGTGAAGCTGTTGATGTTGATGAGCACTTGCGGGATCGGCTTGGCCGCGACGAAGCCGAGCTTCTTCGACTTCGTCATGTGCCCGGCGACGACGCCGCTGAGATACTGCGCCATGCCGATGTAGCCGAAGTAGGACCCGGCGTTCATCGGGTCCTTGCTTTTCTGCCACAGGCCGCCACAGTGCCGGAACTGAATCTTCGGGTATTTCCGCGCCATGCGCAGCACGTAGGGGTCGAAATAGCCGAAGCTGGTCGGGAACAGCAGCGGCGCGCCGTCCAGCTCGATCATGCTCTGCATGGTCTTCTCGACGGCATCGGTCTCGGGGACGCGCTCCTCCTCCGTGAGGCTGACGCCCGGCATGGGCTTGATCGCCGCCGCACCCTCGGCATGGGCCTGGTTGTAGCCGTAATCGTCCTTAGCGCCGACGTAGATGAAGCCGATGACCAGTTCCTTAGCCTGCGCGCGCCGCGTTCCTGTGCCTAATCCCAAGGCAGCCGCGGACGCACCAACGCTTCCGGCGAGAACGCGCCGCCGTGTCAGGCCGCCGAATTCAGTCATCGCATTCCCCGTCCTTAGGTTCCCCCGCGCGTGGCGATGCAAGCCGTGTGCCGATGCGGCATGCCTCCGAGCAACAACGTCGTCCGACCATCTGCCCGCGGCCTGGAGCGCCAGGGGCACTGATCGGGCATCGCGACGAGTGCCGTTCACCGTCAATCGCTGCACATCTTGTAGGCATGTGACGGCGCTCTGCGCTGTCTAGCCCTGTCTTTGAGCCGTTCATCAGCGAAGGCATGTACGGCGCCGGGTAGCGCCCTGATCTGAGAGCCCGCCCTCCCAGTCGTCATGCCCGGACTTGATCCGGGCATCCACGCGCCGCCCACAAACCAGGATGGAGGATGCGAAAACGTAGGCGTCCACACGAGCCACGCTCGGGCGAGCCGGACCGCGTGGATGCCCGGATCAAGTCCGGGCATGACGGGAACGGGTAAGGCTTGTGATCTCACCCGAGTGCACTGCCGCTGGTCGCTGTCCATGCCGGCACGCGGCTTGCTTAGATGCTGCGGGGAGCACTGTCTTGAGTCCTGCGCACGACGTCGAGCTGGTTGGGGTGGTCAAGCGCTACGGCGGCGCTACGGCAGCGGTGAAGGGCGTGACGCTGCGCGTGGCGCCGATGAGCTACTGCTGCCTGCTCGGGCCAAGCGGCTGCGGCAAGACCACGACGCTGCGCATGATCGCCGGGCACGAGACGGTGTCCGAAGGTGACGTGCTGATCCACGGGAAGAATGTCACCGGGCTGGCGCCGGGGCGGCGCGGGACGGCGATGATGTTCCAGAGCTACGCGCTCTTCCCGCACTTGTCCTGTCTCGACAACGTGGCGTTCCCGCTGAAGATGCGGGGCGTGGGGCGCGGGGCGCGCCGGGCGCGGGCGCGAGAGCAGCTCGCGCGCGTCGATATGGAGCCGCTCGCGGACCGCTTGCCGTCGCAGCTCTCAGGCGGCCAGCAGCAGCGCGTGGCGCTCGCCCGCGCCCTCGTGACGGAGCCGCGCGTTCTCCTGCTCGACGAGCCGCTGTCGGCGCTCGATCCGTTCCTGCGGGGGCGGATGCGCGAGGAGCTGAAGCGGTTTCAGCGCGAGCTGGGGCTGACCTTCATCCACGTGACGCACAGCCAGGAGGAAGCGATGGCGCTCGCCGACCTGGCGGTGGTGATGGAGGGCGGGCGCATCCTGCAGGCGGCGCCGCCGCGCGAAGTGTTCGAGCGGCCGGCCACGGCGTTCGTCGCCCGGTTCATCGGCGGGCACAACGTCCTGCCCCAGGGGAACGCGGCCGTGGCGGTGCGCGCCGATCGCTGCCGGCTGGGGGTGCCGGGCGAAGGGCCGCACGTGTCCGGGCGCGTCGCCGCCGTCGAGTATCAGGGGCCGAGCGTGCGCGTGGCCGTGGCGACCGACGACGGCGAGGCGTCCGCGCTGCTGCCCGATGCCAGCTTCTTCGCCGCCCCGGTCGCCGTGGGCGATCCAGCGACGCTCGTCTGGTCGCCCGCGGACGGGCACGCGGTCGAGCTGGCCTGATCCCATCAGAAGAGGAGCCACACCATGGCCATGTCAGTCACCAGGCGAACCGCACTCGCGCTCGCTGGCGCCGCCGCGGGATCGGGCGCCATCACGGGCTTCCCGACGATCTGGGCGCAGACCATCAAGGACGTGACGCTGCACCAGTTCGGCACCGGCGTGTCGAACCTCAACGCCATCGCCGAGAAGGTGAAGCAGGATCTCGGCTTCACCCTGCAGATGACCGCGCTCGACAGCGACGCGGTCACGCAGAAGGCGGTGACGCAGCCGCGTTCCTACGACATCGCGGACATCGAGTATTGGATCTGCAAGAAGATATTCCCCAGCGGCGTGCTGCAGCCGATGCAGACGAGCAAGATCAAGCTCTACGACAAGATCGTGCCCATCTTCACGACCGGGCACCTCACGCCGGAGACGCCCATCGCGCAGGGGACCGCGCCCAACACCGTGGGCTACGTCGAGAAGCCCGGCGCCAAGGGGTTCGCGAAGCAGCCCACCGAGTGGATGACGCTTATTCCCACCATCTACAACGCCGACACGCTCGGCATCCGTCCCGACCTCGTGGGCCGGCCCATCGCCCATTGGCGGGACCTGGTTGACCCTGCGTTCAAGGGCAAGTCCGCGATCCTGAACATCCCGAGCATCGGGATCATGGACGCAGCGATGGTCATGGAGAGCCTCGGCAAGATCAAGTATGGCGACAAGGGGAACATGACGAGGGATGAGATCGACAAGACGATCGCCTTCCTCATCGAGACCAAGCACGCTGGGCAGTTCCGCGCCTTCTGGAAGAGCTTCGACGAGAGCGTGAACCTGATGTCGTCGGGCGAGGTGGTGATCCAGTCCATGTGGTCGCCCGCCGTCACCGCGGTCCGCGCCAAGGATATCCCGTGCAAGTATCAGCCGCTCGTGGAGGGCTACCGCGCCTGGGGCGGGGGCCTCGGCATCGCGAGCCACCTCAAGGGCATGGAGCTGGATGCCGCCTACGAATACATCAACTGGTATCTCTCCGGCTGGTGCGGCGCCTACCTCAACCGGCAGGGCTACTACAGCGCCGTACTGGAGACGGCGAAGGAGCATATGTCGCCGAACGAGTGGGGCTACTGGATGGAGGGCAAGCCCGCGACGGCGGACATCGTCTCGCCCGAGGGCAAGGTCATCGACAAGGCCGGCACCGTGCGTGACGGCGGCTCCTTCATGGAGCGCATGGGCCACGTCGCGTGCTGGAACTCGGTCATGGACCAGGACCGCTACATGGTCGGCAAGTGGAACGAGTTCATCTCGGCGTGATGTCGGCGTCGCAGGTCGCCCATGGCCGGGTCGCGCCCGGCCATGATGCCGAGGCGCGGCAGGCGCGCAAACGGCCGAACCTCGCACCCTTCCTGCAAGCCCTGCCGCTCGGGCTCCTGCTCGGCTTGTTCCTCCTGCTGCCCCTCGTGGCGCTCGTCGTGGTCTCGTTCTTCGACTACGACAGCGTGCACGTCATCCCGGCCTTCATGCTCGGCAATTACCGCGACGCGCTGCTCTCGGCGGTGACGTGGCGGACCTACCTCAACACCGCCAAGTATGCCGCGCTCACCTGGGCCGCGACGCTCGCGGTCGGCTTCCCCGTCGCCTACTTCCTCGCCTTCCAGGTGCGCTCGCGCACGATGCAGATGGTGCTGTTCCTGGTCTGCACGGTGCCGTTCCTGACGTCGAACATCATCCGCATGATCTCGTGGATCCCCTTCCTGGGACGCAACGGGCTGCTCAACGGCCTGCTCCTGCGCCTGGGCGTGATCCGCTCGCCGCTGGAGTTCCTGCTCTACTCGGACTTCTCGATCGTGCTCGCCTTCGTCCACCTCTATGCCCTGTTCATGGTGACGCCGATCTTCAACGCCATGGTGCGCATGGACCGCCGGCTCATCGAGGCGGCCGTGGATGCGGGAGCGAAACCCTGGCAGGTGGTGCGCGACGTGGTGCTGCCCTTGAGCAAGCCCGGCATCGCCATCGGCTCGATCTTCGTCGTGACGCTCGTGATGGGCGACTTCGTGACCGTGCAGGTCATGGGCGGCGGGCAGCGCGCCTCGGTGGGGCTGATGATCTACAACGAGATCTCGCTGCTCCAATACCCGGCGGCCTGCGCCAATGCGGTCGTGCTCCTGCTCGTGGTGCTGCTCATGGTGGGCGCGATCCTGCGCACCGTGAACATCAGGGGCGAGCTGTGATGCGCCGGGCGCTGCTCGCCCTGTTCTTCGCGCTGTTCGTGCTGTTCCTCTACGGGCCGACCTTCACCATCGTGCTCCTGTCCTTCCAGGGGCCGGACGGCGGGCTGACCTTCCCGATGAACGGGGCGTCGCTGCACTGGTTCGGGCGGCTGTTTGGGACGCAGATGGTCGGTGACCTCGGCGGCGCGTTCCGGCGCTCCATCGTGCTCGCGCTGATGGTCATGGCGGCGACCGTGCTGATTGCGTTGCCCGCGGGTCTCGCGTTCCGGCGGCGCTTCGCGGGGAGCGGCGCGCTGCTCACGCTCACGATCGCGAGCCTCATCGTGCCCTCAATCCTGGTGAGCCTCGGGGTAGGGCTGCTGTTCGGCGCAGTCGGGCTCGACCCCGACTGGTGGAGCAGCGCATTCGGGGCGCAGCTCACCTGGACCTTGCCGTTCGGCGTGCTGATCATGTTCGCGATCTTCAACCGCTTCGACAAGTCCTGGGAGGAGGCGGCGCGCGATCTCGGGGCCAGCCCGTGGCAGGTGTTCAGCCAGGTTGTGCTGCCGATCATCCTGCCGGGCGTCGTCGGCATCGCCTTGTTCGGGTTCACTCTGTCGTACGACGAGTTCGCCCGGACCCTGCTCACGGCGGGGAGCAGCAACACGCTGCCGCTGGAGATCTTCGGAATGACGACGAACATCACGACGCCCGTGCTCTACGCCCTCGGCACGCTGACGACGTGCGTGTCGTTCCTAGCCATCGGCTCGGCGCTCGGGCTGATCACGGCGCTGGCGCGGCGCCGGGCGCGACGGGTCGCGGCGTAGCGCATCGGGAGGACGAGGTATGGCTGACTACGACCTGGTGGTCCGGGGCGGCACGGTGGTGACCGCCAGCGACCAGTTCCACGCGGACGTGGGCGTGCGCGGCGGGCGGATCGCGGCGCTGGCGGAGAGCTTGCGCGGCGAGCGGGAGCTGGATGCGGGCGGGCTGCTCGTGATGCCGGGCGGCGTCGATACGCACTGCCACATCGAGCAGCTTCGCGAGGGCGGCGGCGCCGACGAGGAGACCTGGGAGACGGGGAGCCGCAGCGCGTTCGCGGGTGGGACGACCAGCGTCGTCACCTTCTCCATGCAGTTCAAGGGAAGCGCCATCGCGCCGTCGCTCGCCGACTATCGCGAGCGCGCGGAGCGGGGCGCGATGGTAGATTACAGCTTCCACCAGATCGTCACCGATCCCACGGACGATGTGCTCGCCGAGCTGCCCGGCATCGTCGAGGGCGGGGTGCGCAGCCTCAAAGTGTTCCTGACCTACGATCCGCTGCGGCTCGACGACCGCCAGTTCCTGCGCGTGCTGGCTGCCGCGCGGCGGACGGGAGCGCTCGTCACCGTGCACTGCGAGAACTACGACGCCATCGGCTGGCGCACGGAGGCGCTGCTGGCCGCGGGCATGACGGCGCCCAAGTATCACGCTTGGTCGCGGCCGAGCGTGGTCGAGCGGGAGGCGACGCACCGGGCGATCGCGCTCGCGGAGCTGGTCGATCAGCCGATCCAGGTGTTCCACGTCTCCGGCCCCGAAGCAGCGGACGAGATCAGGCGCGCGCAGGAGCGGGGCCTCAAGGTATGGGGCGAGACGTGCCCGCAGTATTTCGTGCTGGGCGCCGCCGACATGGACCGGCCTGGCTTCGAGGGCGCGAAATGGATGTGCAGCCCGGCGCCCCGCGACGCCGCCGCGAGCGCCGGGCTGTGGGACGCGATACGGCTTGGCACGCTCGACGTGGTGAGCAGCGACCATTCCGGCTGGAGCTACGACGGGCCGCGCGGCAAGCGGATGAACGGCGCGGACGCCTCGTTCCGCGACATCCCGAATGGCGTGCCGGGCCTGGCCGCGCGGCTGCCGATCCTGTGGAGCGAGGGGGTCGGGAAGGGGAACATCACGCCGTGCGACTTCGTGCGGCTGGTCGCGCATCAGCCGGCGCGGCTGTTCGGGCTGCGGGGGAAGGGCGCGGTGGCGCCGGGCGCGGACGCGGATTTGGTGCTGTGGGATCCGGGCAGGCGCGTGACGCTGACCAACGCGCTCATGCAGCAGGCGATAGACTACACGCCTTACGAGGGGCTGGAGGTCACGGGCTGGCCGGTGGCGACGGTGCGGCGCGGCGCGGTCGTCATGCAGGACGGGCGCGCGCAGGCGGCGCCCGGCAGCGGGCGGTTCCTGGCGCGTAGCCGCTACGCGATGATTGAGCCGCGCGGCGTGCTGGCGGATGGGTTCGACGCGAGCGCGTTTGCCTGAGGGCAGCGATACCCGGTTTTAACCGCGACGCGCTGTTTCGCGTCGTGGCCGGGGAGCCAGTCAGGGTGCTGGGGGACCGGTGCCGGGGCGCGGGATGTCAGGGGTTGGTTGAGTGATCCTGGGCGGCGCGGGCGTGATCCCTGCCGCGCGGGCGCAGCGGTCGCACCTCTCGCTTGGACGCGTGCGGTGCTGCCGGAGCTCGGCGTCGGTCAGGGTGGCGAGACCGCTGTCGTGGCGCAGGCTCGCGATGAGGTCGGCGAGGGACTGCTCGTCGAGGTCGTCGTCAAGGTCCTCATCGGCGTCGCAATCGGCTCCCTCGGGGCGCTCGCACGGCTCGGCCCACAGCTCGGCATTGGGGGCGGCGGTCTCGGCGCGGTCCGTGCGGCGCTGCTTCGGGCACTCCTGTAGCGGGCACTCGTTCAGGCGCAGCTTCGGGCCGGGCGCCTCGCGGGCGGGCTCGGAGAGCTTGCGGGCAAGCGCGATGGTGCGGCGGACGGTGCGGGCGAGGCGGTCGAAGGTGGTCGCCTGGCTCGGGGTGGGGTTGGGTGCTGCGGGCTGGTCCTCGGGCTGGTTCTGGGGGGCGCTCTGGGGGGCGGCGGCGGGTTCTGCCAGGGCTTGGCGGTGGACGGCCTCGGCGAGGTCGGTGCCCATGGCGATGAACTTGTGCAGGACCTGGCGGTAATATTGCGCGTCCTCGTCGCGCTGGCTCATCTGGGTAGAGTTGGCGCGGTCGGCCGGGTCGGGGAGGGCGGGGGTGGAGGACATCGGGGAGCTTAAACGGTTTCTCAGCCAGCGAGGTCAAGCGGAGAGTTTGTGGCGGGACGGGAGATGCGGGGGCATGTTTTGCCGCATTATCCCGTTGCATAATGGAGGCCGGATTGGGGGGTGCGTGGACCGACTTTTGGAGAGCATTGCAGCGAAGAAGGCCGAGCTGGACCGGCAGCCGAAAGCCTTGAAAACCTAGGCGTGACGGGCACAATCGCCGGACACGTCCGTCAGGTCCGATCCACCAGCAAAAGCGGAGAAGCTTGGGATGTCCGAGAAAAGTTGGGACCGAGTGCCGATCGATGCGCAGAGCGTCGATGCTCCGCTGTCGTTGGCAGCGATCTTTCTTGTGGTCACCGTCGCGAGCGAACAGGCCGCTCTCGCCAAGGTCTCCTCCGCACTCGGCGGGCTTGATGATCTCGTCAAGACTGTTGGCTTTCGTCACCTATCAGGCCGATTGTCGTGCATCGCCGGGATCGGCCGCGATCTCTGGGATCGCCTTCATCTAGATCGGCGACCGCAGGAACTGAGACCGTTTGCGCCGATCAAGGGAGCGGCTCACGCGGCACCGTCAACACCGGGCGACCTCCTCTTTCATATCCGAGCCGAACGTCCTGATCTGTGCTTTGAGCTTGAACGCATTCTGCTCGACAGCCTTGGCGCCGGCGTGACCATTGTCGATGAAGTCTCAGGCTTTCGCTACTTCGATGCACGCGACCTCCTTGGCTTCGTCGATGGAACGGCTAACCCGACCGGCCTCGATCTGCCCGCCGCGGCGCTCGTCGGCGACGAGGATGCAGACTTCGTGGGGGGCAGCTACGTCGTCGTTCAGAAATATCTGCACGATCTCAAGGGGTGGGCGCGGGTTCCAACTCACCTTCAGGAGGCGATCATCGGTCGCACGAAGTTAGACAACATAGAAATCGATGACGACGACGCTCCGCGCAAATCGCACAAGTCGCTGGCCACTATCGTAGATGCCGATGGGAAGGAATACGATATCCTGCGCGACAACATGCCCTTTGGCCGGCCAGGCCAGCAGGAATTCGGAACCTATTTTATCGGTTATAGCCGGTATCTCTGGGTGATTGAGAAGATGCTGCAACGAATGTATGTCGGCGAGCCACCTGGAGCTTATGACCGACTGCTTGATTTCTCGACGCCGCATACCGGCACGACGTTCTTCGCTCCAACCCGCCCCACGCTGCAAAAGCTTGCTCAAGCCGCGCAGGAAAAGCTCACGACCGCTCGGTAAGCTGTAAACTCGAGCGGCAGCGTTTCGGCTTTAGCTGACCCGCATGGACAGCTCAACGTCTTCGGCGAACGGCGTGGAGAGGTAGCCCTCTGCGGGCGAGCGCACGCGCGCCAGGTAGTCGGGGCTGTCATCGGCGTTGTCGGCGACGATGAACGCGCCCGGCTTGAGGCGGCTCTCCACCAGGCTCAGGATCTCGGGATAGAGCGCCTTGGCGCCGTCGAGCAGAAGCAGATCGATCGTTTCGGGGAGATCGGCGCGCAGCGTTTGCAGGGCGTCCCCCTCTCGGATCTCGACGAGGTCGATGAGACCGCCTGCCGTCAGGTTATCGCGGGCCCGCGCCACCTTGGACGGCTCGAACTCGCTGGTGATCAGGCGGCCGCCGCCGTTGTCCCGCAGGGCTGCGGCAAGGTGCAGGGTCGAGATACCGAACGAGGTCCCGAACTCGATGATCGTCCGTGCGCCGCAGCCTCGCGCGAGCATGTAGAGCAGCGCGCCCGTCTCTCGCGAGACGGCGAGCGGAAGGTCCTTCAAGCGCCCGTAGAAGTCGCGGTAATCGGTTTTGCTCCGCATCAGGCGCGCCCACTCCTCGGCGGAGAGAGCGGCCAGCGCAGGGCTCGTCGCCGGCCATGCCGCAGTGGCCTCTTCGAACAAGCGATCCAGCAGGGGCGCAAGCGGGGCGGCGGTCAAGGTGGTCATGCAGATCTCCGGTCTTAGGTGAGCGCGTCCTTGCGCCGGGCCAGAAATACGACTAATTCGTCAGATTACCTATTCGCATTGCCCTACTTCCGATGGCTGATCGCCGAAGCGCCCCGATTTCCTCACGAAAACAGCCTCAGCAGGCCCGCTCGGCCGAGCTCGTCGCTGCGGTCCTTGACGCGGCGGTTCAGGTTTTGGCGAAGGAAGGTGCTGCGCGCTTCACCACGGCACGGGTGGCCGAGAGGGCGGGAGTCAGCGTTGGATCGCTGTATCAGTATTTCCCGAACAAGGCGGCGATCCTCTTTCGGCTCCAGAGCGACGAGTGGCGGCAGACGACCGAGTTGCTGCGCGTCATTCTCGAGGATGCCCAGAGACCGCCGCTTGAACGGCTGCGTACCCTGGTCCACGCCTTCATCCGCTCGGAATGTGATGAGGCCGAGATGCGCGTGGCGCTTAATGACGCCGCCCCTCTCTACCGCGATGCACCCGAGGCGCAGGAGGCGAGAGCGTCGGGAGACCGCACGGTCCAGGCCTTCATGCGGGAGGCGTTGCCCAAGGCCTCGGAAGCGACCCGTGCTTTGGCCGGCGACCTGATCATAACGACGCTCAGCCAGGTGGGGAAGCACTTCTCGGAAAGTCCTCGAACGCCCGCCGAAATCGAAGCTTACGCCGACGCCATGGCCGATATGTTTTGCGCCTACCTCAGAGGCCTCGAACACGGCTGAGACAAACCCAGAGACAGCCTAAGCGTCCGCGAGGTTCGCGATCGGTCATCCCCCGATGCCGCTGGGATAACTACGCCCGCACCGCCTCAGGCTCTGCACTCAGCTCCTCCAGGCTCTTTCCCTTGGTCTCGGGCAGCATCGTCAGCGTGACGATCAGGCCGAGCACGCTCGCGATCGCTGCACCCAGCTCGGCCGTGAGCAGGCCGTGCCAAGCCATCAGCAGGGGGAAGGTGAACACGCCCGCGAAGCCGCCGATCTTGCCCATCGCGGAGGCGATGCCGTGGCCAGTCGTCCGCCCTTCCACAGGGAACAGCTCGGCCGGATAGACGAAGGTCGTCGCGTTCGGGCCGAACTCGGTGAAGAAGTAGCTGAGGCCGTAGATGATCAGGAACGGGTAGAGAAGCTGCTCGATGCCAGGGATCAGGGCCAACGCCAGGAAGCTGCCCGCCATCATCGCGAAGCCGAGGATTTGGATCGGCTTGCGGCCCATCCGGTCCATCATCGCCGCGGCCACGAAGTAGCCCGGCACCGCCGCCGCGGCGAACACGGCGAGCTGGGTCAGCGTCTCGGTCAGTAGGCTCGCCTTCGGCGCTAAGGCGTGCAGCACCATCGGGCTGCTCACCGTGTTGCCGTAGTAGGCGAAGTCCATGAGGAACCAGGCGAGGCTCGCGCCCAGCAGGCGGATGCGGAGGTCGCGCCGGGCGAGGAGTTTGTGGAAGCCCTCGGCGAAGCTGGCTTTCTGCTCCGTGCCGCGCTTCGCCGCGGCGAGTTGGTAGCGGGGCGTCTCGGCGAGCCGCCGCCGCATCTGGAACACGGCGAGCGCCGGCACCGCGCCGAAGGCAAGGAGCACCCGCCAGGTGATGTTGTGGGATAGGCCCGACCACAGGAGCACGGCCGCGAGCAAGGGGCCTACGATCAAGCCTGCCGCCTGCATCGCGAACACGAGGCTGACCATCATGCCGCGATGCTTCTTGCCCGCATACTCGCTCATGAGCGTGGAGCTGACCGGATAGTCGCCGCCGATGCCGACGCCGAGGACGATGCGGAAGCCGATCAGCCACCAGATGCTGGGGGAGAATGCCGACGCGATGGCGCCGGCCGCGAGCACCAGGACCTCGTAACCGTAGATCCGTTTGCGGCCCAGCATGTCGGCGACGCGGCCGAACAGGAGCGCGCCCACGGCCGAGGCGAGCAGCGCCGTGGACGTGACGAGGCCGTCCGCAAGCGGCGAGGTGTGCCATTCCTCCTTGATGAGGTGCATGGCGACGCCGATGATGAAGAGGTCGTAGGCGTCGGTGAAGAAGCCCATGCCCGAGATGAACATGATCTTCCAGTGCTCGCGCGTGACGCCGGACTCGTCCATGCGCGCAAGGTCGTCCACGCTGCTGACGGACATGGTGCAGCCCTCTCCCAGGCGGCGGATATCACTGGGATGTTAGAGGCTGGCCGAGGGAGCGGTTGCGGGCGTGGGTGTGAAGCTTTCGAGACAACGGACTCAGCAGGACGCGACGAACTCCCAGCGGCGGCGCCGGGCGAGCATACCGAATATCCCGAGCAGCCCGCTGCCGAGCAGCAAGAGCGAGCCGGGCTCCGGCACCGATACGCCGCCTGCGACATAATCCAGCGCTACGCTGGGGGTAGCGACGGCGACGGCGTAATCGACGACGCCATTGGGATCGGCGCCGTTGCTCCAGAAATCGACCACCTTGCCGCCGCCGATGTTGAACAGCAGCCCGTAGATGTCCAGGAAACCGCCTTGGCCGGGGTAGTCGGAGGCGGTCTGCGGTGATCCGCCCGGATAGAAGAGATTGTCATATGTCAGGAAGCCATTGCTCTCCGGGGGCAGGCCCGACGCCACCGCGAACCTGCTGAAGTCGTTCGGCGCCAGGAGATTCGTAGGCTCCGGCGTGTCGCGCGTGATCGGGACGAGCGAGCTGACCGGCGCGTTGACGATGTCGAGGCCGTTGTTCGAGTCGGAGAAGGTGCCGCTGATTCCGGTTACTTCGTAGGCGTTGGGATACTTGACGTCCGTGGCGGTGCCGTAGGTCAGCGTGAGCGACCCGCTGACGCCCGGGCCGCCGAAGCTGGCGGGGACGACGCTGGCGTGCGCCTCGCCCGCCATCGCCGCCGCGGCCACGAGTGCCGCGGTCACCAAGACCAAACGAAAATGCACCATGCTCGCTCTTCCCCCTTCCCGCGCGCCGGTTATGTGGACGAATCTCCGGCGGTCCAAGATTGGAGCCTAAGCGAGAAGTGATCGGGAGCCAAACGTTTTCACAACTGAACACTGCAGCCAGCGCTAAGGACCGGGCCCGCTCTTCTCGCGCACGCCAAGCGGCCCCTCGGGCCTTGTGACCGCTCCTCGCGCGTATTCCGAACCTACCCCGGCATCGGTCTACAGGCATCTTCGAGCCAAGCCTGCGCCTCTGCGTCCAGCTTCGGCCCGACCTCCTTCAGCACCCGCGCGTGATACGCGTCGAGCCAGGCCTGTTCCGCCGCGCTGAGCAGCCCCGGTTCGATCAGCCGCCGGTCGAACGGCGCCAAGGTCAACGTCTCGAACCGCAGGAACGGCTTGCGCGCGCCTAGACCCTCGGCGACCTGCACCATAAGCAGGTTCTCCAGCCTGATACCGTAGGCGCCCGGCTCGTAGTAGCCTGGCTCGTCCGAGAGGATCATCCCCGGTGCCAATGGCACGACGCGCCCGGCGCGCGACAGGCTCGCTGGGCCCTCGTGGACGGAGAGGTAGCTGCCGACGCCGTGTCCCGTGCCGTGGTCGTAGTCCAGCCCGACCTGCCACAGCGCGCGCCGGGCGAAGGCTTCGAGGTGGGGGCCGCTCACGCCCTCGGGGAAGCGCAGCGTCGCGAGCGCGATATGGCCTTGCAGCACGCGGGTGAAGCGCTCGCGCAGCTCGCCCGGCGGCGTGCCTGGACCGGTCCAGACGGTGCGGGTCACGTCCATGGTGCCGTCGAGGTATTGGGCGCCGGAGTCGATCAGATAGACTTCGTTGGCGCGGATCGGGCGGTCGCTCTCTGGGGTGACGCGGTAGTGAATGATAGCGCCGTGCTCCCCCGCGCCGGAGATGGCGGGGAAGCTCTCGCCCTGAAACAAGGGCTGCTCGGCGCGGAAGGCGAGCAGGCGCGCGGCGGCGCTCATCTCCGTCTCGCGGCCGGGCGCATCGTCCAGCCAATGCAGGAAGCGGCACAGGGCGATGGCGTCGCGGAGGTGCGCAGCGCGGGCGCCGTCCTGCTCGGCCGGGTTCTTCGCGCCCTTGGGCAGCAGGCAGGGGTCGTTCCCAGGAATCGGCTCCGCGCCGGCGGCGCGCAGCGTCTGGGCGAACCAGGCGGGCGAGCCGGCCGGGTCCACCCGCACGCGGCTGCCCTTAAGCGCGGCGAGGGCGGCCGGGAGTGCGGCGGGGTCCTGCGTCTCGACCTCGTTGCCGAGCCAGGCGCGGGTCTCGGGGCCTAGCTTCGCCGAGTCCATGAACAGGGCGACGTGCCCGTCCGCGTGGACCAGGGCGAAGCCAAGGGCCAGCGGCGTGTAGGGTACGTCGTTGCCGCGGATGTTGAGCAGCCAGGCGAGGCTGGCCGGGTCGGTGAGCACGGCCGCATCCTGGCCCGCCTTGCGCAGCGCCGCGGCGATATCGGCGCGCTTCTCGGCAGAGCTTCGCCCGGCGTAGTCGAGCGGGTGCGGCACGGCGGGCGAGCGGGGCGGCGCCGGGCGGTCGCGCCACGCCTCGTCCACCGGGTTCGCGGCGAGCGGGACCAGGTTGACCCCCGCGTCCGCGTAGGGACGCAGCCCGTCCTCGCTGTGCAGCCACGGGCTGTAGCCGATCCGTGCGCCCGGCGCCGCGGCGGCGAGCCAGGTCGCGGGTGGTTCCTCGATCAGATGGTGGTGCTCGAAGAGGGTGGGGTCGACCTGCTCGGCGAGTTGCAGGGTGTAGCGCCCGTCGGCGAACACCGCGGCGCGGTCGCGCAGCACGACGGCGAGGCCAGCGCTGCCCGTGAAGCCCGTGAGCCATACGAGGCGCTCGGCGCCGGGTGGGACGTATTCGCCCAGATGCTCGTCCGCGCGCGGCACGAGGAGGCCGTCGAGGTCCTCGCGGGCCATGATCGCGCGGACGGCAGCGAGCCGCCCGGCGTGAACCTGGGATGGAACTGGCGGCGTTGTCACCAAATTCTCACATGGCTATTCGAAAAGTTATGCGTATGGCGCATGGCTACGGACGGGAAGCGACGCGAGTTTTTGCAGTGCAGCATAGGCATATCACTCGTGACGGCGTTGATGCCGCCGTGAGATGAAGAGGATACTACAATGAACGCTCCGCTCAGCAAGGAGCAGCTTGCGAGACTGGCCGTGGCCAGCCTGGACTACCATGGCGAGTATGTCGAGGGGCTGGCTGCCCCGGTCGAGAGTCCCCAGCGTGAGGGCGTTGCCGCGCGCTGGCTCGGCGCGGCGAGGGAATGGATCGAGGTGTATCGCGCGCGCCGGGCGGTGCTCAACGAGCTGACCCAGCTCTCCAACCGCGACCTGGACGACATCGGCTTGAGCCGTGGGCAGCTGCATCGCGTGTTCGATGCCGATTTCGCGCGCAGCCGCGGCATGGAGGCCTAGTCCTGACGCCGGGCGGGTGATGCTACCTGCCCGGCTTTCCGGACGACCGGCGTCGTCCATAATCTGCTGTGCCGGAGCGGGCGGGCGATTCAGAACAGGGCACTGCCCGCTTGCCCGCGCAGCGCGCCCCGCGTACAGCCTGGCGCATGATCGAGCTTCACGCCTACAACACCCCGAACGGCCGCAAGGTCAGCGTCGCCCTGGAAGAGATGGGGCTGCCCTACGAGGTCCACATTGTGGACATCACGAAGGGCCAGCAATTCGACCCCGCGTTCCTGCGCATCAGTCCCAACAACAAGATCCCCGCCATCGTGGACCGGGACGGGCCGGGCGGCGCGCCGCTCTCCGTCTTCGAGTTGGGCGCGATCCTGCTCTACCTCGGCGAGAAGACCGGCCGCTTCCTGCCGCGCGGCCTGCGCGAGCGCATCTCCGTGCTGGAGTGGCTGATGTGGCAGATGGGCGGGTTCGGACCGATGCCGGGCCAGGTGCACCATTTCCTCACGGTCAACGGCCCCGACCAGCGCTACGGGCTTGAGCGCTACAGCAAGGAGACGCGCCGGCTCTACAGCGTCCTGGACCGGCGGCTCGCCGAGGTGGAGTGGGTCGCGGGCGAGCTGTCGGTCGCGGATTTCGCGATCCTGGGCTGGGCGTGGCGGCATGAGCGGCATCGGGTCAATCTCGACGAGTTCCCGGCCGTCAAGCGCTGGTATGAGGCGCTGATGGCGCGGCCAGGCGTCCAGCGCGGGTTCGAGGTGCGGCTGGGCTGATCCCGGCGGCTGGACGCGGGAGGCCGGGCGGGGCAGGCTTCCCCGAATCGCGCCAGGTGCGGCGCCGTCCTGGGAGGGAACGTGTTCCATCAATTGCTGAGGCCGGTCGCCGGCAGCCTGCCCTTGTCGTTCCTGGTGGCGGTTCTGCCGATCGTGGTCGTGCTCGTCATGCTGGGCTTGCTCCGGCGCCCGGCGTGGCAGGCGTCGCTCGGCGGCCTCGTCGTCGGCTTCGTCATCGCAGTCCTGGTCTGGCAGTTCCCGGTCGGCCTCGCGCTCGACAGCATCGCGCTCGGCGTGGTGTTCGCGCTGTGGCCGGTCATGTGGATCGTGTTCAACGCGCTATTGCTCTACAACATCGCCGTCGCCTCGGGCCGCTTCGACGCGTTCCGCGCCTGGCTCGTCGAGCACCTGCCCGACGATCGCCGGGTCGTGCTGGTGGTGATCGGCTTCTGCTTCGGGGCGCTGCTCGAAGGCATCGCGGGCTTCGGCACGCCGGTCGCGATCACCAGCGCGCTGCTGATCATGGTCGGCACGCCGCCGCTGGAGGCGCTGACCTTCACGCTCATCTTCAACACCGCCCCGGTCGCCTTCGGGGCGCTCGGCGTGCCGGTGACGGTGCTCGGCGCAGTCACGCACCTGCCGGCACCGACGCTGGGCGCCATGATCGGGCGGCAGTTGCCGTTCTTCGCCTTGTTCCTGCCGTTCTACGTCATGGCGATCTACGGCGGGGCGCGGTCCGTGCGCGCGCTCTGGCCGGTGCTGCTGGTGGCCGGCGCGAGCTTCGCGGGGACCCAGTTCGTCGTCTCCAACTTCATCAGCTACGCGCTGACCGACGTGCTCTCCTCGCTGGTCTCGCTCATCATCACGCTCAGCTTCGTGCGCGTGTGGCGGCCAGCGCCCGACCCGGCGTTCGCGATCCGCCTCGACGCCGTGGAGCGGCGGCTCGCAGGCACGGCGGTATCGCCTTGGCAGGGGTGGCTGCCGTGGGTGATCGTGTCCGCGGTGGTGATCGTCTGGACCACCCTCGCGGTGTTCAAGATCGGCGCCGACAAGATCGCCTGGCCGGGCCTCGACAAGCAGGTGTTCATCACGCTCTACAATACGCCCTATGCTGCGGTCTGGAACTTCGAGCCGCTGGCGACCGGAACGGCCATCCTGGTCTCGGCGGTCATCACCGCGCTGATCGTCGGCCTGGGCGCGGGCCGGTTTTTCGAAGCGGTCGCCGCAACGTGGCGGCAGAGCCGGATCGCGATCCTGACGGTGGCGCTGATCGTGGCGCTTGCCTTCCTGATGAACTACTCGGGGCTGAACTACACGCTGGGCCTGGGCGTCGCCTCGGTGGGCGTCGTTTTCCCGCTGGTCTCGGCGTTCCTGGGCTGGGTCGCGGTGTTCCTCTCGGGCAGCGATACCTCGGGCAACGCCTTGTTCGGCAATTTGCAGGTGGTCGCGGCCAACCAGCTCCACCTCAACCCGGTGCTAATCGCGGCCACCAACTCCTCGGGCGGCGTGATGGGCAAGATGATCTCGCCGCAGAACATCGCCACCGGCGTGTCGGTCACGGATCTCAAGGGCCAGGAGGGAGTCGTGTTCGCGCGCACCTTCAAGCACAGCATCGCGCTCACCATCCTGCTCGGCATCCTAGTGGTGCTCCAGCAATACGTCTTCCCGGGCATGATCCCCTAGCGGCGGCGCGCCGGATTCCGGCGCAACAGGCGGAGTGCGGCGGCCTCGGCGGGCCGCCATGTTGGGACCCATCGAGGCGCCATCGTGGCGCTGCCTGAACGGAGGACCAACCATGACCGCAGCGAAGCTGAGCGTTCACCAGGCCCAGGAGGCCGATGACGCCTTCGCGTCCGAGGCCACGCGCTGGGACGCGCTGCGCCGCCGCGACCCAGCGGCGGATGGGCATTTCCTCTACTCGGTCGCCACCACGGGCGTGTATTGCCGCCCGTCCTGCGCCGCCCGACCGGCGCGGCCGGAGAACGTCGCCTTCTTTGCGACGCGCGCCGAGGCGGAGCGGGCTGGGTTCCGGCCCTGCAAGCGCTGCCGCCCCGACCTGCCGCCGCGGGCGGAGCGGGAGGCGGCGCTCGCCGCAGCGGCGTGCCGGCAGATCGAGGCGGCGGAGGAGATGCCGTCCCTGGCGGAGTTGGCGGACGCGGCCGGGGTCAGTGCGCACCATTTCCACCGCCTGTTCCGGCGCGTGGTTGGCGTGACGCCTAAGGCCTACGCCGACGCGCACCGCCAGCGCCGGGTGCAGGACGACCTCGGCGCCGGGTCGGGCGTGACCGAGGCGATCTACGCGGCCGGGTTCAACTCGTCCGGCCGGTTCTACGAGGCGGCGGACGGGATGCTGGGCATGGCGCCGTCCCGCTACCGCGCGGGCGGCGCGGGGGAGGCGGTGGGCTACGCCGTCGGGCGCTGCTCGCTGGGGTGCGTGCTGGTCGCCGCCGCGGGGCGGGGCGTGTGCGCCATCATGCTGGGCGACGACCCGGCGGCGCTCGTGGCGGAGTTGCGCGCCCGCTTCCCCCGCGCCGCGGTCGGCCCGGCGGAGGCCGAGTTCGCCGGGATGGTCGCGGCCGTGGTGCGGCTCGTGGACGATCCCGCCGCGACGGACGGGGCGCCGCTGCCGCTCGATATCCGCGGCACCGCGTTCCAGCGCCGGGTGTGGGAGGCGCTGCGCCAGATCCCGCCCGGCGAGACGGCGAGCTACGCCGAGGTTGCGGCCCGGATCGGGGCGCCGCGGGCGGTGCGCGCCGTTGCGGCGGCGTGCGGCGCGAACAAGCTCGCCGTCGCCGTCCCGTGCCACCGGGTGGTGGCGTCGAACGGGGGACTCGGAGGCTATCACTGGGGTGTTGCGCGGAAGCGCGCCCTGCTCGCAAGCGAGCGCGAGCGGCAGGGGCTCGACCGGGAAACGGCTGCGTAGCCGGGCCGGGAGTGGGGACGGGTGGTCTGCACTGCTCGTCCAAGCGGCAATGTCAGCCTGAGGGTTGAGATAATGCCGAGGGCTCATAGCTGAGCAGGAGCCCACGCGGCGGCTCGGCTCAGGTGACTCTCCCGGAAGTTCCTGCCGATCATGCCGGCCGTGCACGCCCTTCGTAGAGGAAGGTGTGCGTGCGCGGCCCCGGCAGGCGCGTGTTGGTCAGGGCGTCGAGCCGGAAGCCACTGCCCGCGATCAGATCGTCCATCTTGCGGTTGAGGTGGCAGCCCCCAGCCACGCGCATCCACAGCGGGTCGAGCCGGTCCTGCCAGCGCGCGACGCCCGGCTCCGGCGCCCGCCCGTGCTCGACGAAGAGCAGCGCGCCGCCGGGCTTCAGCACCCGGCGCATCTCGGCGAGCGCCCGGCCCGCGTCCAGGATCGTGCAGAGCGTCCAGGTCGTCACCACGGTGTCCACGCTGGCGTCATCGAGCGGCAGCGCCTCGGCCGAGGCTTCGAGCAGCTCCACCGGGACCGGTGCGGACGCCGCGCGCTCGCGCGCTATGCGCAGCAGCTCGGGCGACGGCTCCAGCCCGATGACCGAGCGCACGCCCGACCCGTAGAGCGGCAGGTTAAGGCCCGAACCGAGGCCAACCTCCAGCACCCGGCCCTCGGCCGCGCCAACCACCCGTCGGCGGAACGGCAGCAGCGCGTCCTGGCGCATCGCGAGATGCACCAGGCGCGGCACCACATGACGTTGATAGAAGCTCATTCCGTGGCCTCCTGGGCCGCGTCCGGCCGGTGCGCCATGCCGGCGCCGGCCCGGCGGAAGGCGTCCATGACCGCGGCCTGCGTCAGCAGCTCGGGCAGCGCGATGCCCTCAGGCGCGCCGGGTCCATAGACCACGTCGAGCGGCACGCCGTAGCGGCCGAAGCCCTGCAGGTAGGCCGTGACCGCCGGGTCGGGCCGGGTCCAGTCCGCCCGCATCGCGACCACGCCCGGCGCGCGGAGCCTGTCTGCGACCGGGGCGCGGTCGAGCACCGCCGCCTCGTTCACCTTGCACGTCAGGCACCACGCGGCGCTTACGTCCACGAAGACGACCTGGCCCTGACCCACTATCCCGCGCAGCGCGGCGGCGTCGAAGGGGCGCCAGAGCCCAGCCTCGGCATCCAGGGCCGGCGTCCCGACCGGCACGGCCTGCCCACCCAGCGAGGGGACGAGCACCGCGACGGCGGCCAGCACGACGGCGACGGCGACGGCCACCCGCACCGCGCGCCGTCCAGGAGGCAACCCGCGCCGCCACGCGAGGACGGCGAGAAGCAGCGCGAGCACCGCGCCGGCGACCAGGGCCGGCGCGAGCCCAGCCTCCAGGGCGAGGACGGAGAGCAGCCAGGCCGCGGTGGCGAGCAGCGCCAACCCGAGGACGCGCCGCAGCCATCCCATCCACGGTCCCGGCCGCGGCAGCCACGCCACCAGGCCAGGCCAGGCCGCGACGGCGAGGAACGGTGCCGCCATGCCGAGGCCGAGGGCCGCGAACACGAGCGCGATGTCGAGCGGCCCGCGCGCCAGCGCGAAGCCCAGCGCCGTGCCCACGAACGGCGCCGAGCAGGAGGCGGCGAGCAAGGTCGCGAAGGCGCCCATCAGGAAGGCGTCGGCGAGCCGCCCCCGTCCGCGCACGCCTCCGACCGCGCCGGCGAGGCCGCCCGGCAGCGCAAAGGGCAGCCAGTCCCACAGGCTCGCCGCGAACAGCGTCGTCGCCAGCGCCATCCCGGCCAGGAACCAGGGTTGCTGGAACTGGATGCCCCAGCCGATTGCCGCCCCGGCCGCTTGCAGCGCGATCAGCGCCATCGCCAGCACGCCGAACGATGCGATCACGCCGACCGCGGTGGCGAGCAGGCCGAGGCGCGCCGTGCGCCGCTCGGCGCCCGCGTAGCCCATGAGCGCCAGCAGCTTCAGCGACAGCACGGGCAGCACGCAAGGCATCAGGTTCAGCACGAGGCCGCCGAGCAGCGCCAGGCCGACCGCCGCGATCCGCGCCGTGCCGCCCGGCTCCGGCGGCAGCGTGCCGAGGGTCGGGGTCGCCTCGGCCTCTGCCGACCGCACCCCGTCCACCACGGTGAGGGCCAAATTCGCCTCGGCCAGCTTGGCCGCTGTCACGCCGCGGATCGGCACCCGCAGGGTCGCGAGGCGGCCGGCGTTCATCAGCGCGACGCGAGGGCGGCCGGGAGAACCGCCCTGCACCCCTTCTATGAACAAATCGGGCGCGTGCAGCGGCGCACCGAGGCTCGCCAGCCGGACGGAGAGGACCGAGCCGTCCTTTCCCGGTCCGACGACCGCGCCGAGCAGCCTGAGCTGTGCCGAGGCCAGGTCGCCCGGCAAGGCGGTACGTTCCGCCGCGATCAGTGCCGCCTCCGGTCCGGGCAGCGCCAGCCCAGGCGGCAGCGCCAGGTCCAGGCTCGCGTGGTAGGGGATGCAGACCTCCTGGCAGGAGGCGTAGTCCACCTCGGCATGCAGCCGCAGCGCAGTGCCCGGATGCGCGAGCGTGACGGCGATCGGCAGCACCACGCCGTCCGAGTAGCCGTATGTCTCCAGGCCGCCGAGCGAGGGCAGGCGGCGCGGTGCCGGCCAGGCGAGCGCTGCGCTGGCCAGGTTCTTCGAGCCGCGCCAGTCCACCGTCGGCGCGAACCCGGCATCGCCCGGCGTGCGCCAGTAGGTGTGCCAGCCCGGGGTCAGGCGGAGCTGCAGCCCCACGTCGAGCCGCGTGCTCGATCCGGTCGCCTCGACCGCCGTGATCAGCCGTGCCGCCCCGTGTACATTACTGGCCCAGTCGCTCGCCGCGGCGCGGGCCGGTCCGCCCGGGATCGCCAGGGCAAGCGGCAGAAGCAGGAGGACGGCGCGCAGGACCGCCTGCTTGTCCCACCTCAGCCTGCCGCCCGCCTTCGCGTCCATGGCGAGCACGCGCTAATCCGGCACCGCCCTGCCGTTCGGCGGGCGGGATCGCCATTGGCTGTTCGGCCGCCCGTCCCCGCCACCCATGGACTGCATCATGCCGGCGCAGCCGCCAGCCATCGTGTTGCCGGACATCATGCCGCGAGACATCATGCTGCGAGACATCATCCCGCGTCCCATGTCCTGCCCCATACGGCTCGTTCCCATGCCCTGATCCGGCATGGCGTTCATGCTGCCGGGAGCCTGGGCGAGCGCAGGCAGGATCAAGCCGCTCAGCACGGCGGCGAGCGCCGCGGCGGCAAGCGAGTGTTGGATGCTCATGTTACGTCTCCATCCTTTCAGCAGGGTATGGTTCCGCACTCCTAGTCCACGTCGAAGACGCGCGGCGGCGCGCCGTCCTTGCTCACCGCATAGACCGTGAGCGGCCCGTCCTTCTCGCCGTCCATGCCGGGCGATCCGGCCGGCATTCCCGGCAGCGTGATCCCGGCGATCGCCGGCTTCTCGTCGAGCAGCTTGCGGATCGTCTTCGCCGGCACGTGGCCGTCCACGACGTAGCCCTCGACGAACATGGTGTGGCAGCCCTCCAGCTCCTCGGGGACGCCAGCCTTGCGGCTGATCTCGGCGAGGTCGTTGGTCGGCCTCACGTCCACTTGGAAGCCGTTCTGGTCGAGATACTGCGCGTAGGTCTCGCAGCAGCCGCATTGCGGGTTCTTGTAGAGCGTCGCCGGGATCGGCGCCGCGGCGCGCGCCGCCCTCGGCGCGGTGGTCATGGCGGCTGATGTGGCTGTCGTCATCAGCAACGCGGCGAACTCCCGTCGGGTCATCGTCGTGTCCTCCCTTTCAGTTCACGCGGATGGTGGTCATCAGCCCGCCGACCTGGTGCTCCATGACGTGGCAGTGCAGCATCCAGTCGCCGGGGTTGTCGGCGACGAAGGCGACCCGCACCCGCTCGCGCGGCGGGATGAGCACGGTGTCGCCCCATTCGTCGTGCGGCGCCACCTCGCCGTCGCGGTCGAGCACGCGGAAGCTGTGGCCGTGCAGGTGCATCGGGTGCCACCAAGCGGTCTCGTTGCGGAAATCGAGGATGCAGCTCCGCCCGCGCTTGATCACGAACAGCGGCGGCATGCCGGCGCTGCCGTCGCCGGTCATGGATTGGCCGTTGATGCTCCAGGCGGCGCCGCCCATGCCCATCATGCCGCCTCGACCCATGCCGCCCATCATGCCTCCCTGCATGTGGACCTCGTGGACCGCGGCCGATGCCAGATCCGGCCGCGGCACGGGGTTGGCCGGCAGACGGAGCGGCGTATCGAGCGGGTGCGGGCGCAGCGGCGGCACCGGGTCGTAGGCGAGGTCAACGAGCGTGTAGGCGAGCCGGTCGTAGAAGTCGTCCACCACGGCATAAGAGCGGCTCGGCTCGCCCTGCATGTCGAGCATCACGTCGGCGCGCATCGCAGGACCCAGCAGGATGCGGCCGTCCGCCGGCTCGTGGGGCATGCAGGGCTGGCCGTCGAGCGCCACGACCATCGGCCGGTGCCCCTCGAAGCGCAGCGCCATGATGCGCGCACTCGCGGCGTTGAGCAGCCGCAGCCGGACCCGCTCGCCGGCGCGGACGCGCACGGTGCCGGGCACCTGGCCGTTAACGGTCACGGTGTTGCCGACGCGGCCGTCCATCGCCGCTTCCATGCGGTTGCCGAAGCCGGGCGCGATCTGCGCGTCCTCGTCGAGCCGCCAATCCTGGATGGCCCAGAGCAGATCGCGATCCACGGCGGGCGGGTCGGCTTCCCCAACGATCAGCGTGCCGGCCAGGCCGCGGCCCATCTGCACCAGGCCGTCGTCGTGCGAGTGATACCAGAACGTGCCGGCATCGGGCGGGGTGAAGGCGTAGTCGAAGCGTCCACCGGGCGGGATCGGCGGCTGCGTCAGGCCGGGCACTCCGTCCATCGCGTTCGGCAGGCGGATGCCGTGCCAATGCACGGTGGTGTCCTCGCCGAGACCGTTCTCGACCGTGACGCGGAAGGGTTGGCCCTGGCGGGCGCGCAGAACCGGGCCTGGCACGCGACCGTTGTAGGTCCAAGCCGCCGTCTCCGGCACTTCGCCGCCCACCAGCGGGACCTTGGCCGGATAGGTGCCAAGCCGGATCGTGCCATTCGGGACCACCGCCGCGACGCCCGCAGCAGCCTGTGCCGGGCGGCGCAGGGACGTGGCGAACGCCACGGCACAACTGGCCTGAATAATCTGCCGGCGGCTGAGTGCCGGCCTGGATGATTTCGCCTGGATCGTCATGACCCGCCCCGAGCTATCAAACGTTGGCTCTCGCGGCCTGTCTGGGCGCGTGCGCCCGCGGCAGCCGTCTCCCGCCGCCCGTCTGCCGGAGCAGACGACGGCTACGCGAGGTGGGGTGTTCTCGGCGGGAAGGGGTCGGGCGGCAGGCCGGCACCGGTCATCGCGGCCAGCCGGGAGGGCGGGAAGGAGACGGTCCGCGCCAATCGCTCGACGCGCATGGATTGGTCCGGGATCGCGATCGCCAGGCCCGCGCAGGCGATCAACCCACACGCCATCGCCTTGCCCGCGTGGCCAGAGCAGTCCGGGGTGCCTTTGCTGCCCGGGTCGTGGCACGCACACGGTGGCGTCGCCGCGTTCGGTTGGGGGGAGGCCATCGCGGGTGCGATTGTCGCCAGCAGGAACGCCACTGCGATCAGGGCACGCCACAGACGGCCGTGGACCAGTGTGGACATGAGGAAAGGATAGGTCACGGGCTTACTTCCGGCAAGCAGCCGATCACCCGCGATAAGGGCCGGGAGAAGTCGCCACACCAAGCACGCTGCCACGGTCCGACTAGGTCCGCCAAGCTGACAACGCCGTCCAAGCGTTTTCAGTTCGACCGCAAGACCCGGAGTGCCTGCGGGCCTCGACTCTCGATATCGGGTGCAGACGGCCGCACGGTTCGGCCGAACGCGAGAAGGAACATGGTGATGAACGTTGCAGAGAAGGTGAAGAGCGGAAGCTGGCCGCTAACTGAGGCGAGAGATACCCGGCTGGCTGCCAATTCCGAGGGCACGGGCCTGCTGATTCGCTTCACGGTCGGCGCGTGCTCGCTCGGCTCCGTCCTCGTTGCGGCCACCGAGACAGGGATCTGCGCGATCCTCCTCGGCGATGACCCCGCCGATCTGCGGCGCGACCTGGAGGATCGCTTTCCTCAGGCGCAGGTGATCGACGACGCTGCGCTCGCGCCTTGGGCGGCCAAGGTCGTCGCCTTCGTCGAGGCGCCGGCGCAGGGTCTCGACCTGCCGCTCGACCCGCACGGCACGGAGTTCCAGCGGCGGGTCTGGCAGGCGCTGCGCGAGATCCCGGCCGGCTCCACAGTGACTTACTCGGAGATCGCTGGGCGCATCGGCGCGCCGAGGGAGGCCTACGCCGTGGGCGAGGCCTGCGCGGCGAACGCCATCGCGGTTGCCATTCCCTGCCACCGGGTCGTGCGCAAGGACGGCACGCTCGCCGGCTACCGGTGGGGGTTCAAGCGCAAGCGGACGCTGCTTCGGCGGGAGGGCGTGCGATGACCGGCTTGCGCGAGGCCCGGACTGCGCGCGGGTCCGCGCCCGCGATCGAGGCGCGCGTGGCGGCGCTCGACTGGGAGGACGCGGCCCGGAGCCTCGACGCGGCCGGCTGCGCCATCATCGGGCCGGCGCTCTCACCCGAGGAGTGCCGGTCGCTGGCGGCGAGCTACGGCGATGACGACCTCTTCCGAAGCCGAATCGTGATGGCGCGGCACGGCTTCGGGAGCGGCGAGTATAAATACTTCGCCTATCCTCTGCCCGGCACCGTCGCCAGCCTGCGCAGCGCGCTCTACCCGCCGCTCGCTCGGATCGCGAATCGCTGGAACGAGGCGATGGGGAACGACGTCCGCTACCCCGGCGAGCACGCGGCCTTCCTCGACCGCTGCCACGAGGCCGGCCAGGCGCGGCCCACGCCGCTGCTGCTGCGCTACGGGCCGGGCGACTACAACTGCCTGCACCAGGACCTCTACGGCGCGCTGCACTTCCCGCTCCAGGTGGCTTTCCTGCTGGACGAGCCCGGCCGCGACTTCGAGGGCGGCGAGTTCGTGCTGACTGAGCAGCGTCCGCGGATGCAGTCGCGGGCCGAGGTAGTGCCGCTGCGCCAGGGCGAGGGCGTGGTGTTCGCGGTGAACCAGCGCCCGGTGCGCGGGGCGCGCGGGATCTACCGCGTCGCCATGCGCCACGGCGTCAGCCGGCTGCGCTCAGGGCGGCGACACACGCTGGGTGTCATCTTTCACGACGCGCAGTAGGGCAGACATTCGGCTCGCAGGCGAATACCGCGACCAGCAGCCCAAGCTACACCGTCACAGGTCTGTCAGCCGGTGCCGAGGCGCAGTTCGGTGTGACCGCGATCAACGCCAACCGGCGCCGGCTGGCCAACCAGGCCACGGTTGGCACGGCGTCGAGCTAGGAGCGGCCAGAGACTACGCTTGCTCACGGAGCCGAGACGATCCAGAGTGCGCCGGCACTCGCCGGGCGAGACAAGCTCACGGCGTGGGACAAGGAGGAACGACCCGATGCGCACGCTGCTGCTCGCCGGCACCTCGCTGCTGGCCCTCGCTGCCTCCCTCGCCACCGCCTCGGCGGTGCCGACGACGACCCTCGACGCCCCCGGCTTGCAGACCTTCACCGTGCCCAGCACTGGCCTCTACGGGATCACCGCCTTCGGGGCGCAGGGCGGCACCAGCGGCGAAACCCTCGGCCCGGCGGGCGGGCTTGGCGCCGAGGCCGTCGGCGACTTTCAGCTCACCGCGGGCGAGAAGCTGACCATCGCCGTCGGCGCCATGGGCGGTAACGGCAGCACCCCCGGCAACGACCTTCCCAACGGCTACGCCGGCGGCGGCGGCGGTGGCTCCTTCGTGCTCGGGCCGGGGAACACGCTACTGGTGGCCGCAGGCGGCGGCGGCGGCTCTGCCGGCGGCTTGGGCGGCCGCAACGGCGGCCTTGCCGGTACGGCGGGCGGTGCCGGGACGGGGGGCGGCGGCGGTGGGACCAAAGGGAGCGGCGGCGCCGGCGGCGGCGGCGGTACCAACATCGGCGGCGGCGGCGGCGGCGGCTTCGAGAGCGGGGGCGGCAAATCCAACAATGGCGCCTTCGGATCCGCCTACGGCGGCGCCGGCTTCCCCGCTCTGGGCGGAGGGCAGGGCCTCAACGGCGGTGGTGTCGGTGGCTTCGGCGGCGGCGGTGGCGCCGGCCGGGCCGGCGGCGGCGGCGGTGGCTATAGCGGCGGCGGCGGCGGCGGCAGTTACGCCGGGACCGGCGACGGCGCCGGCGGCGGCGGCGGCTCCTTCGTGGCGACGGGCGCGAGCTACGTGACGCTCACGGCCGGCGTGCAATCCGGCGACGGCGACGTGACGATCGGCCCGGTCATTATGTCCGGCGGCCCAACGCCCTCAGTCCCAGAGCCAGCCTCGCTCGCCCTGTTCGGCACCGGCCTGGCCGGACTTAGCTTGGTCCGGCGCCGGCGGCGCGGATGAGGGGAGCGCCGGACCACGCCGCGTCAGGGCGGTGCTGGCCGGCTACGTGCGCGGCTACGTTCGTCCCGGCTGCTCCTCAGCCAGCCGTGCCGTGAGCCAATTGCGAGATGCGGATGCCTCTCGCCACGGCGCCGGATTGGCCGGTAGTCCGTCCCGCTGCAGTTTCGCGTGACCGCGATCAACGCCAAGGAACGCGGGCCGGCCAGCCAGGCCGCGGTCGGCACGGCGTCGAGCTGAGCCGGGCCGAGAACTCCGCTTGCTCACGGGAGCGATACAATTCAGAGTGCGCCAGTATTCGCTGCGTGAGATCGGCTCACCACGTGCGACAAGGAGGAACGCCCATGCACAAGCTCCTGCTCGCCGGCCCCGCCGCGCTGCTGGCCCTCGCTGCCCCCCTCGCGCCGGCGAACGCCGCACCCATCACCTTCGGCTACACCGGCGCCATCCAGACCTACACCGTGCAGACCACCGGCACCTACGACATCCTCGCCATCGGCGCCGGCGGCGCCAATGGCTTCTACATGCACACCGACGGCGGCCTGGGTGCCAAGATCGAGGACACCTTCGACCTCACCGCCGGCGAGGTCCTCGATGTCCTTGTCGGCGGCAAAGGCGCCAAAGGTTCCGACGGTCCCGGCGGCGGCGGCGGCGGCAGCTTCGTGGTCGCCCCCGGCAACGCCCCGCTCCTCATCGCCAGCGGCGGCGGAGGTGGTGGTGACATCTACGGTCCCGGCGGCAATGGCGCCGGCCTTGGCGGCAACGGCACTGGCGGCGCCGGCGGCGCGAGCAGCAGCGGCGGTGGCGGTGGCGGCGGCGGTGGCGGGCTGACCGGCGACGGCACTGCGGGCAAGACGGGCAACATCGCCTAACCCCGGCGGCGACGGCGGCTCCGCCGTCGTCAACGGCGCCGCGGGCGGGGACGGTGCGCCTGCCGCGGGCAGCGGCGGCTTCGGCGGCGGCGGCGGCGGCGGCACTGGCGGCGGTGGCGGCGGTGGCGGCGGTTTCAGTGGCGGCGTGGGCGGCGCTGGCGGCAGCGGCTTTCCCGGCTTCGGGGCACCTCGTTCGACGCCGGCAGCAGCCCGCTCGTCACCCTTGCCGTGAACGCCGGCAATGGCTCGGTCGTGATCACACCTCTGGCCGCTCCGGTCCCCGAACCCGCCAGCCTCGCCCTGTTCGGCACCGGCGTGGCCGGACTTGGCTTGGTCCGGCGGCGCAGGCGCGGGTGAGGGCAGCGCCGGGCCGTGCCGGGCCACGCCGCGTCAGGGTAGGGCGCTAACGAGCCGGGGTAGCCCTACTTGCCCACGATGCCTAACCTCGGGACCGCTGTGATGTCTCAGACCAGCAAGACTATTGCAATGCGTGCCGTCGAGGCGGAGGGCTTCGGCCTCGGCAAGCTCCGCCTCGTCGAGCGCCCGGTGCCACGGCCCGGCCCTGGCGAGATCCTCATCCACGTGAGGGCGGCCACGCTGAACTACCGCGACCTCGCCATCCTCAAGGGCAGCTACAAGCCAGACCTCAAGCCGCCCTTCGTGCCGGGTTCAGACGCGTGCGGCGAAGTGGTCGAGGCCGCGCCAGGTGTGACCCGGTTCAAGGTCGGCGACCGGGTGGTGCCGACCTACACCCAGGGCTGGATCGACGGCCTGCCGACGCCCGAGCAGCGGGCGAGCCGCACGCTCGGCGTGCCGCTCAGCGGGGTCTTGCAGGACTACGTCGCCGTCCCTGCCGAGGACGCCGTCGCGGCCCCCGCGCACCTGACCGACATGGATGCGGCGACGCTGCCGATCGCGGCCCTGACCGCCTGGTCCACGCTGCAGGAGGGCAGGGTCAAGCCGGGTGACTGGGTGCTGGTCGAGGGTACGGGCGGAGTGGCGCTGTTCGCCTTGCAGTTCGCCAAGCTCGCGGGTGCCCGCGTGCTGGCGCTGTCGTCTAGCAAGGAGAAGTTGGCGCGGGCGCGCGAACTTGGCGCCGACGCGACGATCAACTACCGCGAGGTGCCCGAGTGGGGTGCGGCGGCCAAGACAGCGATGGATGGGCGCGGGGCGAACACCGTGGTCGAGACCGCGGGCAGCACGCTGCCCCAGGCGCTCGCGGCGGTGTCCTTCGGTGGCTTCGTGGGCGTGATCGGCTTCGTTGGCGGCTATCAGACCAGCGTGGACATTCGCCAGCTGATCGGGCCGATGGTGCGCGTCCAGGGCATCGCGGTCGGCTCGCGCACGCGGTTCGAGGCGATGAACCGCGCCATCGCGGCGCACGGGCTCAAGCCCGTCGTCGAGCAGGTCTTTGCCTTCGAACGCGCCGCTGATGCCTTCGCGCTCATGGAGCGCGGCGGCCACTTCGGCAAGATCGGTGTGGCCCTCTGACATTCACCTCCGCCTAGTGAGTGCAAGCCGATACAACTCACCGACCCGCCTCGGTGCGCCACATCCCAGGGCAGGCGGTCGGTCTGGCGCGGGTGCGGCGCGTTGCTGGCACCTTGCAGTCGTCCATGCGCTGCTCGTCGGAGCCCTTGTCGCTCAGCCGCTCCTTGCCGGTCAGGTGGCGGTCGGGCGGGGGTGGCGCGGCGAGGTCGGCGGCGATGGCCGGGCCGGAAGCGGCGCCCGCGAGCAGGACTGCCAAGAGGATGTGCCGCATCGGACGACCCCGCGTCATGACGGAACACTCTGTCGCGCGACGGCACGGCCCAGCACTCCGTTTCTTGCGCGGGAAGGTCCGCGACATGTCCGGCTTGATTCCCGGCCCGGCACGTTGCTACCTCGGCCTGGCTGATCGCGGGGGCGAAGCACATGCCTGACGAAGCGCGGCGCGACGCTGACCTGGGCGAGGACCCGGCCCTGCAGGACCGTCAGCACCAATCCTATCCCGTGCTGGCAGCCGCGGAGATCGAGCGCCTGCGCCGGTTCGGGACGGTGCGAGGTTATTCGGACGGCGCGCTCCTGTTCGAGGCGGGCAAGCCTGATCCTGGCTTGTTCGTGGTCCTCTCGGGCCGGGTGCGGATCACGCGGCGGGACGGGCTGGGCCATGATTCGGGCGTCGTCGAGGAGGGGCCGGGCGGGTTCCTCGCCGAGGTCGGCCAGCTCTCCGGCCTCCCCGCCCTCGTGGACGGGCACGCGATCGGCGAGGTCGAGGCGTTGCTGATCCCGCCCGATCGCTTGCGCGCCGTGATGGTCGCCGAGGCGGACCTGGGCGAGCGGCTGATGCGGACGCTGATCCTGCGCCGGGTGAGCCTGATCCAGTCGGGGACGGGCGGCCCGGTGCTCGTGGCGCCCGCCGGCACGCCCGACCTGGTGCGCCTGGCCGATTTCCTGGGCCGCAACGGCCACCCCTACGCCGTGCTCGACCCGGCGTTGGAGCACGGGGCGGACGCGCTGCTGCGCCATTACGCGCCGGACGGTTACGAGTTCCGGGGAGGGAATGCCGCTCGTGGTGCTCCCGGACGGGACCGTGCTGCGCGATCCCTCCGAGGCGGAGCTTGCCCGGCGCCTCGGCCTGTCACCGGAGTGGGCGGCGGACGAGGTGCACGACGTCGCCGTGGTCGGGGCCGGGCCGGCCGGGCTCGCGGCGGCGGTCTATGCCGCGAGCGAGGGTCTCTCCGTACTGGTGCTGGAGGCGCGCGCCTTCGGCGGCCAGGCGGGCGCGTCAGCGCGGATCGAGAACTACCTCGGCTTCCCGACCGGCATCTCCGGCCAGGCGCTCATGGGCCGCGCCTTCGTTCAGGCGCAGAAGTTCGGCACGAAGGTCGCGGTGCCGGCCGCGGTGCGGCGGCTCGACTGCGGCGCGCGGGCGCGGGAGGAGGCGCTGGCGCTGGAGCTGGAGGACGGGCGCCGGGCGATGGCGCGGTCGGTCGTCGTGGCGTCGGGCGCGCTCTATCGCCGCCCTGACATCCCCGACCTCGACCGCTTCGAGGGGCGGGGCGTCTGGTATTGGGCCAGCCCGGTCGAGGCGAAGCTGTGCCGCGGCCAGGACGTGGCCTTGGTCGGCGGCGGCAACTCGGCAGGGCAGGCGGCGGTGTTCCTGTCAGGCCACGCCGCGAAGGTGCACGTGCTGGTGCGCGGCGCGGGCCTCGCCGAGAGCATGTCGCACTATCTCGTCGAGCGCATCGCCGCCCAGCCCAACATCGAGGTGCACGCGCGGACGGAGGTGGTCGGGCTCGAAGGCGGCCGCCGCCTGGAGGCGCTGCGCTGGCGCCGCCGCGGGGGTGGGGAGGAGCGGCACGCGATCCGCAACCTGTTCCTGTTCGTCGGCGCGGAGCCGTGCACTGGCTGGCTTGCCGAGTGCGGGGTCGCGCTCGACGGCAGAGGGTTCGTGTGCACGGGCGGCGGCACGGCGCAGCCGCTGGAAACGAGCGTACGCGGGGTGTTCGCGATCGGCGACGTGCGCTCTGGCAGCACCAAGCGCGTCGCCGCCGCCGTCGGCGAGGGCGCCGCCGCCGTGGCGCAGGTCCATGTGTATCTCGCGGGATAGCGGGAGCGACTGCGCGTTCACGAAAACGTGAGTAAACGTTCGTTCCTGGCCGTGCCACGGTCCGGAAATGTAGTTGCGAAGGGTTGATACGGTGAACGTTCGGCAGTGCGCCACGGCGTCCCTGCTCTGGGTTATCCTGGTGGTGGCCCCACGGGTCGCGGCGCACGCGGGGCCGGTGGCCGCGCTCAGCGCGGAGGACCGGGACGCGCTCGGCCGGGTCGCCTACGCCGAAGCCGGCAGCCAGGGCGAGGAGGGCCTCGCCGCCGTGGCCCATGCCGTGCTGAACCGCGTGGCCTCCGGCCGATTCGGCGCCGGCGTGCAGGGCGTGCTGGACGCGCCGGGCCAATTCGAGCCGGTGGTGCGCGCGGGCGGCACCTGGCGCTATCTGTCGCCGCTGACCGAGTTGCAGCGCCTGGTGTTCGGGACGATCCTGGACCTGATCCTGCAGGGCCGTCTGCCAGATCTCACAGGCGGCTCGACGTATTTTCAGAATCCGGTGATCGTGGCGCAGCGGGCGGCGGCGGGTCTGGTCTCGCCCGGCCTCGTCAACTTCGGGGGCCAAGTGCCGGCCGCTGTGGTCCGCGACCACTCGTTCTACCGCGCCGCCGGGTCGCTGGGTCCCGCTCCGGAGCCGCGGCGGCGTGAGCCCGAGGCCGATCAGCCGACGGCGGCCTTCTACCGGGTCGTGCATGGCCGCCTGGTCCAGGTCGGCGCCGTTCTGGCCAACCCCGTCCCTGCGGACCCGGCGTCGCCGTCCGTGCTCTCAGCCAAGCTCATCCGGGTCGGCGCCGTCCGCGCCGCCACCCGGCGGGTCCACGTCCTGCGCGGCGCGGGCGTCCTCGGAGCCGGCCCGCCGCCCGCGTCCTGACCTCGGCGAGCAATCTCTTCAATGGTTTGATAAGAGTTTTCGGATAAGGTTGCGCCACGTGCTACGGAGGCCGCGCCCTTGACCGAACCCGCTGCTCGCGCCGCTTCCCGCCTGCTGCAGGTCGCGCAGGCGGCTGTCCGCCGTGCCTGGGACAGCGGCGTGGTGCGGGGACGCCTGGTCGCACAGCCGCGGCGCGCCAGCTCAGCCGCGCGGTGGACGCTCGCCGCCGATCTCGGACGCATCGCCGCGGTATGCGCCCTTGTCTGGGGCGGAATTGGCCTTCTCCTGCACGAGCAGCACGCCAACGCGCTTCGCGATGCCGTCCAGGACACCGAGAACCTTGCCCGCGCGTTCGCGGAAAACACGGCGCGGACCGTGGAGTCCATGGACCACCTCCTGCTGTTCCTGCGGTCCGCCTATCGCTCGGACCCTGCTAGATTCGACATCGCGGCCTGGAGCCGGGACGCCCAGGGCTTCGACGACCTGACGCGGCGCGTCGGCATCCTCGACCGCACCGGGCGGGTGCGCGCGACGATCCCTGCCTTAGCCAGGCCCGGCATGGACGCCTCGGACCGCGGCTATTTCCGCGCCCAGCGCGACAGCACCGGTGACGCGCTCCTCATCAGCGAGCCGCTGGTCGGCCGGGAGTTGGGGCGGTGGGTGGTTCAGTTCAGCCGCAAGATCCTCGGCACCGACGGGTCTTTCGACGGCGTGGCCTGGGTCTCCATGGATCCGTTCAGCCTGGCGCGCTTCTACGCCTCGCTCGACATCGGGCGCGGCAGCGTCCTGCTCGTCGGCCTCGACGGCATCGTCCGCGCGGGGGCGCCGGCCAGCGCCGGGATGCTCGGGCGCGACATCGGCGCGTCTCCCCTGATCGCCGCCGCGCGAGTGGCAGCCAAAGGGACGCTTGATCTGGCCGGCGAGAGCGGCGAGGCGAGCATCGTGAGCTACCGTCGTCTCGACCGCTACGGCGTCGTCGTCGCGGTCGGGCTCGACCGGCGGGAGGTCCTGCAAGGCTACGTCCGCAGCCGCGCGGAATACCTCGCTGGCGGCGGCGTCCTCACGATCCTCATCCTACTCGTCGGCAGGTCCGTGATCCGCCGCAAGCAAGCCCTGGTCCGTGCCCAGGAACGGCTGCTGCGGTCGCAGCAGGTGCTCCAGGACACGCTGGAGAACATGGACCAGGGCATCTTCATGGTGGATGCCGAGCGCAAGCTGGCGGCGATCAACCATCGTGCCGTCGCGTTGCTCAGCTTACCGCCCGACGTGGCCGCGGTCGGGGCGAGCTTCGATGAGCTGCTGCGCTGGCAGCTCGACCATGGAGAATTCGTGAACGACGAGCAGATCCGCAGGCTCGCGGAGTTGGGTGGGATCGAGCTCACCGACTCCGATTACCAGCGCACCCGCCCTGACGGCACGGTGCTGGAGGTGCGGACACGACTCCTCGGCAAGACGATTGGCGGCGCGCGGTGCGCCGTTCGCACCGTCACGGACGTGACCGAGCGCAAGCGGGCCGAGGCCCAGGTCAGCTACCTTGCCCACCATGACGAGCTGACCGGTCTCGCCAACCGCGCCTTCTTCCACGACCGGCTCGCGCACGCGATCAGCCTGAACCGCCGCAGCGGAGCAGGCTTCGCCGTGCTCTGCCTCGACCTCGACCGCTTCAAGCTGGTGAACGACCGCGGCGGCCACGCCGTCGGCGACCGCCTGCTGCGCATGGTCGCCGACCGCTTGCGCGAGAACGTCCGCGAGAGCGACACGGTCGCGCGGCTAGGGGGCGACGAGTTCGCGATCCTGCAAGTTGATGCCGGGCAGCCTGGGGCAGCGGCGGCGCTGGCCCAGCGCCTCATCGCCCGCGTGTCGCAGCCCTACGATATCGAGGGCACCCAGTTCACGGTCGGCACGAGCGTCGGCGCGGCGCTCCACCCCGCGGACGGGGCCACTGCGGAGCTGCTCCTCAAGAGCGCCGATATTGCCCTCTACAAGGCGAAGGAGGCGCGCGGCACCTTCCGCTTCTTCGAGCCGGAGATGGATCGGCACCTGCAGGAGCGGTATGCCCTGGAGCGGGACTTGCGCGAGGCGATCGCGCAGGAGCGGCTGGACGTGCATTACCAGCCGATCTGCTGCGCCGAGTCCGGCCGCCCGCTCGCGTACGAGGCGCTCGCGCGCTGGACCGATCCCGTGCGCGGCCCGGTCTCGCCCGCGGTGTTCATCCCGTTGGCGGAGGAAGCGGGGCTGATCCCGGCGCTCGGCCGTGCCGTGCTGCGTATGGCGTGCGTGGAGGCCACGCGATGGCCGCAGGAGATTCGGCTGACCGTGAATTTCTCGCCGCTGCAGTTCCTGGAACCCGATCTCGCCGGGCAGGTGCTCCGAATCCTGCAGGACACAGGCCTGCAGCCTGACCGTCTCGCCCTGGAGGTGACGGAGGGTGTGCTGATCCGCAACGGCGACGAGGCGTTCGCGGTCATGCACGCGCTGCAGCGCCAGGGCGTGCGGGTCTTTCTCGACGATTTCGGCACCGGGTATGCCGGGCTGTGCTACCTGCTGCGCTTCCCGTTCGACTGCATCAAGATAGACCGCTCCTTCGTCGCGTGCCTCGCGACGGACCAAGCCGCGCTGGCCATCGTGCAGGCAACCATGCTCATGAGCGAGAGCCTGCGGCTCGAAGTCGTCGCGGAAGGCGTCGAGACCGAAGCGCAGCTGGAACTGCTCCGCGTCCTGGGCTGCCGCCAGGTGCAGGGCTTCCTCCTGGGCCTCCCGCGTCCCGCGCGCGACATCGGGGAAGGCTTGGCCCGAGGGGAGGATCGCGAGGGAGTGGAGTTGGTGCTCTGATCGCGCCGACTTCGACGAGCATGGACCTCGCCGGGGGTCGGAAGCGCTATGCCTCCGCCTCGGCCATGATCGCTCGTGCTTCGAGGGCTGCGGACAATGCGGCGAGCGCCTTGGTCTGACCGATGCCTTCCGCACGGCCGAGATCGTCCGCGCCTTCAGGCGGGAGGACATTGCATCGGTAGGGCGGCTCCGAGTTCGAACGACCGCCATTCCAGCCCCCATCCCGGGGGCACGGCCGCCCGCTCAACGTCGGTCAGGCTTGAGGAGAATCTAGGTATGTGCGGGGAGCCGACGGTCAGAGGCTCGAAGGTCCGCCGGTAGCCCGAATAGCCCGTGGCGATGTGCTGAATGCCCCTGAGCACGCATTTCTCGTCCTCAGGCAGAAGCGCGAACCACACGTCCGCATCCAACTGAGGATCGGACTCGCCGGCCTCCCGCGCACGCTCGGCGAGAGCGCGAAGGCTGACAGGGTCATCTAGCATCGGCATCTCCTCGTGTCGAAGCATCAGTGACCCGCGAAGGTCCGTTGCTGCGGCGGCACGGCGCCAGGTCGGGATCGGCCGCAGCCGGATATAGCATGATTCGCGCGGGGCAGGACACGCGCAGCCTCCCCCTGCCGAGCGGATCTAGGCAAATGGCTCGGCAGCGAAGATCTCCGACCAGTTTTCCCGGATCTGCCGCCCTTCGTTCACCCGACGCGTGAAGCCGACCCGGTCGAAGAACTCCAGGACCGGCATCGTCGCGTGCCGGCTGATGCCGGTCGCCTCGCGGAACTGCCCGACTGTGAGGAGCTGCGCCCCGTTCCCTTCGGCGACGCGCTGCGCCTGCGCGGCAAGCCGCGCCATCACCGCGGGCAGGATGTAGTAAGACCGCGACGCCCGGCACAGCCAGCCTACCCGGCCGAGCTTGTCGAGCAGCGGCCGGAGCCACTCCTCGTCGAGGCCGAGCCGCTCCGCCACGAATGCGACGCGCAGCGGGTCGAGGGCGGCCGCGGCGAGCACGCTGCGTATCTCGTCCCAGAGGCACTCGTCCGCTGCCGCGAGGCGGATCTCGCGGCCGGGACGGTGAAGCAGCTGACCGGTGCGCCGGATCGCGCCATCCTCGGCGAGTGCTTTCACCGCGGCCATCGCTGCCGGGCGCAGCTGGAGCGGGAGGGTGCTCGCAAGCTCCTCGGCCGTTGCGCCCCAGACATCCGGATTGCGCTCGTGATGGCGTGCAAGCGCATCGAGCAGGTCCGCCTTGATCGCGTCCCAGCGCGGCGCGGTGAAGCCGAGGCGTTGCCGCGAGAGCGCGACCTCGACGATGCCGCACCTCGCGAACAGGGCCTGCGCCGCCGCGTCGCCGAGGTTGCGGGCGAGACGAAAGCGGTCGAGGTCGGTCCCGGCCGGCTCCGCTTGCAAGAGGGCCTGCAAGGCCTCGTCAGGGCTCTCATGGTCGAGGGCGGCGAGGACGGCTTCACGATCGGGCTTGCGGCCGCCCCGCCGCGGCGGGAACGGGTCGAGGACGCGGCCACCGCCCATCGTGCGCTGGGCCGAGGCGTCGCGGATGACGAAGCGGTCTCCCCAGAGGGCGCCAATGGGGGCGTCGAGGACGATCTGGGCGAGTGCTTCGTCCCCAGGCGGCAAGGCCCGGCTCCCGAGCAGCGACACGCGCCCCGTCACGCTCGCGGCGCCGAGGTGCAGGTGCACGGGAGTCCAATGGCGCAGGGCGCGGGCCTCGGAGCGGAGGAGCCGCAGGCGCACGTCGAGCCGCGCCGTGGGCGCGTGCAGCTCGGGGGCGAGGATCCAGTCGCCCCGCTTGATGCGGTCCTTGTCGAGACGCGTCCCGGTCAGGTTGAGCGCGCAGCGCTGCCCGGCCGCGCCGGTCGCAGCGGCCTCGTTCTGGGCGTGCAGCCCGCGCACGCGCACCTCGGTGCCCGCGGGCGAGAGCAGGAGCTGATCACCCGCTCGGACGCTGCCGGCGTGGACCGTGCCGGTGACGACGAGGCCGACGCCGGGCAGCGTGAAGCTGCGGTCCACGGCGAGGCGGAAGCCGCCCAATTCGTCGCTCGCGCGCGTGTCGAGCGCAGCGTCGTGCAGGTGCCGGGCGATCTCCGGGATGCCGTCGCCCGTGAGGCTGGAGCAGGGCAGGACCGGGGCGCCCTGCAGCGCGGTGCCGTGGAGCGCGCCGCTGATCTCGGCCGTGACCTCGACGATCCGGGTGCCGTCCACGCGGTCCGCCTTGGTCAGCGCGACGGCGCCTCTCCGCATGCCGAGGAGGTCGAGGATGGCGAGGTGCTCGAGCGTCTGCGGCATCACGCCGTCGTCGGCGGCGACCACGAGGAGGGCGAAGTCCACGCCGCCGGCGCCGGCCAGCATGGTGCGGACCAGCCGCTCGTGGCCCGGCACGTCCACGAAGCCGACCGAGCCGCCGCCGGGCAGGCGGAGATAGGCGAAGCCGAGGTCGATGGTGATGCCGCGACTCTTCTCCTCCGGCAGCCGGTCGGCGTCGGTGCCGGTGAGCGCCTTCACGAGCGCCGTCTTGCCGTGGTCTATGTGGCCGGCGGTCGTCACGATCATCGCGCTTGAACGTTACCTCGCGTGGCTGCTGAATCCGGCCGCCGTTTTTCCATACGGCGTAACCGGGTCGAGGCGGCTTCACGAACTCCTAATATCTCTGCGCTACACCAGCCCATATCGATGCTGGACGGTCGGCCCTCGTTGAACACCCTCAAGCACGGACTCAAGCACAGACCGGGCCAGCCGAACACCGCGACGACGCGCCTACGGCACCTATGGCGCGGCTATCTGCTGCTGGACGGCGTCGATGCAACGTCCCTCGCGATCGTGGCCGCCATGGGCCTGCTCGACGCTGCCTGGTCGCGATGCGTGCCGTTCCGGCTGCCGCAGCCCGGCTTGCCGCTCCTCGCCGGGGCGCTGCTCGGCGCGATTGCCCTGATCTATGCCACGGTGCGGCCGGATGCGCGGCTTGCGAATTACGCCTTCTGCGCGGCCTTGTGGTTTATCTTTCCTGACCTTGGGGGGAGGCTCGCTTACCTCGCCGCAAGCCTCGCCGCTCCCTTGCAGGACGATTTTCTCGCGCGCTTGGATCAAGCGATCGGCTTTGACTGGGTGGGCTTCTTCCGTATCGCCACGCGCACGCGATGGTTCGCGGCGCTGCTCAGCGCGAGCTACATGAGCTACTTCATCCAGCCTGTGTTCTCGATGTTCGTGTTCATGGCCAGGGGCGACACTCGCCGCAACTCGGATCTGCTGAACTCCGTGCTGATCGCCCTCGTGATCACCATCATCGTGTCGGCGATCCTTCCAGCCTATGGTGCCTGGGAGCACTACGGCATCCTTCCCCCGAAGCCGGAAAACATTGATCTTCAGCGCTTGCGATCCGGCGCGGGAGAGCGCTTCACGGGCTTCAACGGCATCGTCAGCTTCCCGTCGTTCCACACGGCCATGCTGGTGCTCATCCTGCACGCACACCGCGGTCGCTGGACCTTTTGGCCGTTCGCCTGCCTCAATATGCTGATGCTCCTGTCGGTGCCGATCAATGGCGGCCACTACGCGACTGATATGCTCGCGGGAGGCATCGTGGCTTTGGGTTCGATCCGCATCACTCGGCTGATCCGCGCGACACGCTGGGGCGCGTTGCGCGCCGGCGGGACCGCACAGGCACAGTTTCCGGCCGGGCAGTCCGACTCTGGCGGTGCGGTGGCGGGATCGTGGCTTGCCGGCCCGAACCCGTCAGCGAACGTCACTGACGGACGAGCGTGATGTCGCGGCCGCTCGCGATGCCGGGGCCGAACCCCCGGTATCGCTCGCCGCGCAAGGCTAGGCGGCCTTCGACCTGATCTTGGTCTCGGCCAGCTCGGACATGCAGGTGTCGTAAGGCATGAACTCCACCCGGTTGCTCACCGCGAAGAGCGTGTAGGGTGAGAACAGGAACAGCGCCTTGGCTTCGTCATAAACATAGCGCTCGACCTCGCGGACGACCGCCTCCTGCGCCGGCTGGTGCGGCGTCTTCAGCAGCTTCGCGTAGAGCGCGTCGAACCGCTCGTCCTCGGGGGAGGCGCGCAGCGCCCCGTTCGATCCGAAGAACTCGCGGTGCACCACGCCCACGGGATACTGGGGCGACCAGTCGAAGTGCCAGACGAGCTTGATGTCCCAGTCCTCCGGGTCCTCCTTGCCGTAGATCGGCTTCACCTTGAGGCCGAACTCGTCCCAGGCATTCGGCGATGGTCTCGGCGACGCCCTTCCAGTCCGGGTCGGCGAAGAGGATGACCTGCTTGCCCGGAATATTGGCGCCCTCGATCGTGCCGAGCGCCTTCTGCACGTCGAGCGGGTACGGCTTCATCGCCGGGTCGGCGCCGTAGCGGCCCGGCTGGATCAGCGCCGGCATGATCAGGCCGTAGCCGTTGGCGCCCTTGTCGAGGATCATCTGCCGGTCGAGCGCCAGGTTCATCGCTCGGCGCAGCTCGGGGTCCCGCCACGGCGAGTTCGGCTTGTTCTCGTTGAACAAACCGACGAGAACGGTCTTCGCGGCCTTGGTCTGGAGCTTAGCCTTGCCGTTGCCCCCGCCTGTGCCAGCGAACGCCTTGGCCTCGTCCACAGTCAGGTCCATGACCACGTCGATCTTGCCGTCGCCGCTCGACACCGAGCGGAGGGCGTCCTCCTTGGAGATCGCGTTGTCGTAGATGATGCGCACCGCAGGCTTGCGGTCGGGATTCCAGTAGGTCTCGTTCGGCTCCATCACGACCTGGGGCGAACGGGTCTTCAGCGTCGAGACGCCATCAGCGAGCACGAATGGGCCAGTCCCCCACGGACCGGGCGCATCAATGACTTACCAGTGGCCTTCGGCGGATCCCGTCTCGGGGTCGATGAAGCCCCACTCGTTCCAGAAGCGCGTGGAGGGGATGTGCATCCCGCGCAGCTTCATCAGCGCCGCGGAATCGCCGCCGGGGAAGCGCATCCGCACCGTGTAGTCGTCCACGACGTGCAGCTCGGTGTCGCGCGCGAAGTTCAGGAAGGCGCCCGGCGGATGCGGGTTGGTCCATTCCTGCACCTTGTCGAACGCGAGCTTGAACAGCTTCGCGTCGTATTTCTCGCCGTCCTGATACACGGCGTTGCGGCGCAGGCTGATCTCGAGGGTCTCGTCGTCAACCCACTTCCACCCGGCGGCGAGGCTGGGCTGGCCCATGCCGTCGTAGTCCACCCGGTTCGCCTCTTCCATCGTGTTCCAGGTGATGGACAGCCAGTTCACGGGCGACGGGTCCACCACCGTCACCGTGTTCTGCGGTCCCCAGGCGGCACCTCCGCCGGGGTCCCCCGTCGCGTGCGAACTCATCGCGATTGCCTCCCGCTCGAGATTTGAAGCGGGCGGAGGCTAGCGCATGATCTCTCGGAGGATCAATCAGAGGATCGATCAGGCTCCGACCTGCCGACGCATCGCCGCGATCAGGGCGTCCACGTTGCCGCCGTTGCGGCTCAGGAAGCTCCCGTAATCGCTGCGCTGGGTGAGCCGCAAGCTCGTGCCCTCGGCGACCAGGTCAACGATCTTGGGGTGTCCGTCCACCTCGTCCACGACCCACTGCACCGGGGCAGGTTCCTGGTTCGGGCGGGTGATGCGCGTGCCGACGAGGGTTGCGCCCTCGCGCTGCACCGTCTGGGTCATGGCGAAGGCGACGCCCTGGAACTCGCCAAGCTTAGTCGTGATGCTGTTCAGCATCACCTTGTGGAAGGCCCGGACATAGGCCTGCTGCTGCGATGGCGTGGCGCCGCGCCAGAAGCGGCCGAGGCAGAAGCGGGCGATCCCGTCCACGTCCACGTCCCGCTCGATCAGCGGCGCGACTCTCGGCCTGCTTCTCGGCGATGGTGCCAGGTCCGTTGACGATGGCCACGAGCTGGTTGCCCAAGTCTCGCACGAGCTTCGTTGCCTGGGCCGCGTCCGCACCCTCGGCCAGCGCGGGCGGCAACGCGGCGGCGAGGGTGCCGGCAGCGGCGAGCGCGGGCAGCGAACGCCGGGTCAGCACGGCGGAGTCGCCTAGCGGTTGTGGAACCAGGCTGGAACGGTCGCGGCGTTGTCGTCGCGCACTTCCTCGATCTGGGACCGCCGATGCTGGCGGTAGAGGCTGCGGAAGGTGGCGTAGGGGTCGAGCGCCGTCTTCTTGATCTGGTCCACCTGGTCGAGCACGCGCGAGCGCGCGTCCACGGCGCCGAGGCCGTAGCGCGAGTAGCCTAGGGCCTTGGAGCCGCCGAAGCTCGCCCAAGTCAGCGGATCGAGCACGATGTCGCTACCGAACCCGGTCACGTCGCGCGGATCGCTCGGGCCGAGGACGGGAAGGAACAGGAACGGGCCGCCGTTGCCGCCCCAGCCCCACAGCGCGAGCGTGATACCGAAATCCGCGTCCTCCGCCGGGTAGCCGAAATCCGTGGCGACATCGAAGATGCCGCCCACGCCGAGCGACGTGTTGATGAGGAAGCGCATGAACGTGTCGCCCGCCCGGCGTGGCTTCGCCTCCATGACGTTGTTGGCGAGAAGGACGGGGCTGGTGATGTTGGCCAGCACGTTGTGGATGCCCGTCCGCCCGGCGCGCGGCACGACGTAGCGATAGCCGCGCGCGACCGGGGCGAGGATGTAGGTGTCGAGCGTGTCGTTGACGCGGTAGAAGACGCGGTTGGTCGGCTCCAGGGGGTCGTTCGTCTGCCGATACTCCGCCAGCGCCTCGGGATCGCTCGCGGGCGGAACGTGCGCGCAAGCTCCGAGCAGCGCGCTCATTGCGGCGGCGATCAGGAGGGAAGGGCAGAGGCGCATGGCACTCCTCGACGATACGCGCGGGCAGGATGCGCGGGATGTGCTTAACATAAGAACAACGGTCGCCTCCGCTGTCCAGCGTGCGTTGCGCCGATGCACAGGATCGTGCGTGCCGCCCTGGCAGACCTTGCAAACCGGGTCCCATTCGGGCCACCTAGCGGCGCGATGAACCAGATCCGCGCCCGCTCCGACGCCGCCACGCTCGACCGCTGGCTGACCGGCCCCCAATTCGCCGGGCTACCCGCGCCCGATTCGGGGGCCGCGCCGCTCCTCTCCTTCGAGTTCTTCCCGCCGCGGACCGAGGCGCTGGAGGCCCAGCTCTGGTCGTGCATCCGCCGCCTGGAGCCGCTGCGCCCGCGCTTCGTGTCCGTGACCTACGGCGCCGGCGGCAGCACCCAGGCCCGCACGCACGCGACCGTCGCGCGCATCGTGAAAGAGACCGCGCTGACGCCGGCCGCCCATCTCACCTGCGTCGGCGCCTCCCGCGCCGACGTGGACGAGGTGGCCCGGCAATACTGGGACGCGGGCGTCCGCCACATCGTGGCGCTGCGCGGCGACATGCCGGGCGGCGAGGCCTATGCGACCCATCCGGGCGGCTACGCCTACGCCGCGGACCTCGTCGCGGGCCTCAAGCGGGTCGCCGATTTCGAGGTCTCGGTCGCGGCCTACCCTGAGACCCACCCATCGGCGCTGAGCCCCGACGCCGACCTCGACAACCTCAAGCGCAAGCTCGACGCGGGGGCCACGCGCGCCATCACCCAGTATTTCTTCGACGGCCAGCTGTTCCTGCGCTTCCTCGACCGGGCGGCGGCGGCGGGGATCGCGGCGCCGCTGGTGCCGGGCATCATGCCGGTCTCCAACTATGCTCAGGCGGCGCGGTTCAGTGCCATGTGCGGCGCGACGATACCGCCCTGGCTCGGGCGGCTGTTCGAGGGCATCGAGAACGACGCCGAGACGAGGCGGATGATCGCGGCCATCGTTGCGGCGGAGCAGGTCCGGCTGCTGCAGGCGAACGGGGTGGATGAGTTCCACTTCTATACGCTGAACCGGCCGGACCTCACCTATGCCATCGCGCACCTGCTCGGCGTCAGGCCGGTCGCCTCTCCCGATGGAACGGCCTGATACCGCCGGTTCCGTTGGATTAACGCTCCCGACGCCAAGCGAACGCACAACGCACTTCGGCATGCAACATTAATATTGATCGACAGTCTCGAGGCTGATCAATGCTCGGCGGCCTTCTTTCCGGACATCCGTTACTCGATATGTGCAAGCGATAGGGAATACGACCTCTCCCTCTCCTGGAAACATCGAGGCCACAGCAATATCGAACGGGTTTCCCTTAGTGTCCATCCGGGATCATGTGTTTACTAGGCAGAGCTTTCTGACCATCAGGCGGATGGAAGCCCAGCGTAGGAATGCCAAGCCAGAGCGGTTGAGGCACTCCCAATCCTTGGCTAGCCTGCGGCAGCGATTGAGCCACGCGATTGTGCGTTCGACGATCCATCGCTTCGGAACGACCACGAACCCCTTCGCCGTGTCGGACCGCTTGACGATCTCGACCTCAACCTGGCGGCAGACCCGCCGCAGTCCGTGCTGGAACTCCGGTCCCTGGTAGCCGCCGTCGGCATAGAGCCTGAGCAGGAACGGGTAGAGGCCGAACAGCGTGCTCATCAGCAGCACCCCGCCCTCGCGGTCCTGGATATCGGCCGCGTGGACGATGGCGTGCATCAGCAGGCCCTGCGTATCGACGAGGACGTGGCGCTTCTTGCCCTTGATCTTCTTGCCCGCATCGTAGCCCGGCGGATCGATGCAGCGCCCCCTTTCTCGGCGCCCTTGACGCTCTGGCTGTCGATGATCGCAGCACTCGGGCTGACCGCACGCCCAGCTTGCTCGCGGCACTGAACGTAGAGCGCGTGATGGAGGCGATCGAGCGTGCCATCATAGTCCCAGCGTCGGAAGTAGTCGTTGACCGTGCTGCGTGGCGGCAGGTCCTTGGGCAGCGCCGCCCACTGGCAGCCGGTGCTGAGCACATACATGACCCCGTTGACCACTTCGCGCACGTCCACGGTGCGCTTGTTGCCGCCACGCTTGGCGGGCGGGATCAGCGGCCCGACCACGGCCCACTCCGCATCGGTCAGGTCGCTTGGGTAGCGCAGCTTGCTGCGGTCATAGCGACCGCGGTTCTCGTTCGTCCACACGCCGCGCCTCCAGCTTATCGGTCCGCCGCCATGCGATCACAAGCAACTCACATAACGCAAGATGTTCCCGGATGGACACTTAGCATACATGCTGTAGCCTCCCCAAGGAGTGATGTCAAAAAGAACGCTTCCCCGGTAATCCAAAGCTATGTCACGGTCCCTGCTGGCTGAGACAAACGAGGCCCATTGAAACATCAGACCGACGTGGTACTGGTCAATGTCACTGCTTGGCATACTAACACCGCGGTACGCGGTTCCCTCGAAGATCGGTCGGAGCCGCAGTGCGGAGTTGAACTGGAGAGCCCAAGCCGCAAGCGGATGCCTCCTTGCTTAGGCTGCCTTGCGCCCCTCGGAGAAGCTTGTTCAGCTCACGGTATAGGCTTGTCTCGTTTGTATACTGGGAGATCATAGTGGCGTTGATCGCATCACCATGTGAAGCTGAAGCGACGTCCCGGGCCAAATCAGGGAAACCTGCAATATACAAGCCCTCCGAGATAACTTGCCGAAGGCGGGGCAGGTCGCTCTCGGCACACCTATAATCAGGCTCTTCGCTATACCAGCCCCAGAATGAACGTACATGTGCTGCCCAGTGGGAGAACATGACGTCCTCCATTTTGTCCTCGAGAATGAAATCTTCGTACTCAGGATTGACCTGTCCGGTAGCCAGAGTGGGCGTGGGTTGCGGGAGCGGATCGAGACTCATTCGCAGACGCAGCATTACAGCTTACCCCGTTCAAGCACCGCCGGAAACGTCAGCGAACTCGTGGTTGGTAACTCAATAAAGCGTGCGAATGTCCGTCGTACACTCGAAGCGCTCATCGGGCAGGGATTGCTGGCATGAAACGGGCGCACAGCCGGTGAGGCGCTGGGTTGGCTGCACCCTCAAACGCGTCCATATCCCACCCATGCCGCCACCCCCCGCCCCACCGTGACCGCCTACCTCGCCCGCCTCAACCCCGAGCAGCGCGAGGCCGTCGAGACCGTGGACGGTCCCGTGCTCGTCCTCGCCGGTGCAGGCACGGGCAAGACGCGGGTGCTCACCACGCGCTTCGCCCATATCCTGCTCACGGGCCGCGCCTACCCGAACCAGGTCCTCGCCGTGACCTTCACGAACAAAGCCGCGCGCGAGATGCGCGAGCGGGTCTCCGCCCTGCTCGGCCGTCCGGTCGAGGGGCTATGGCTGGGCACGTTCCATGCGCTCTGCGCGCGGATGCTGCGGCGGCACGCGGAGCTCGTCGGCCTGACATCAGGCTTCACGATCCTCGACGTCGATGACCAGCTTCGCCTGCTCAAGCAGGTCATGGAGCCCACACGCCTCGATCTCAAGCGCTGGCCGCCGCAGGCGCTGATGGGCATGATCCAGCGCTGGAAGGACCGGGGATTGACGCCCGACCGCGTGCCGCTCAGCGAGGAGGGTGATTTCGCGGGCGGGCAGTCGCGTGCCCTGTATGCCAGCTACCAGGCGCGCCTGCGCCAGCTCAACACCGTGGATTTCGGCGACCTGCTGCTGCACATGACCGAGATCCTGCGCACCCATCCGGATGTGCTGGCGCAATATCATCGCATATTCCGCTATATCCTGGTGGACGAGTACCAGGATACGAACACCATACAATATCTCTGGCTTCGCCTGTTGGCTCAGGGTCATCGCAACATTTGTTGCGTGGGAGATGACGACCAGAGTATATATTCGTGGCGTGGTGCCGAAGTAGAAAACATTCTGCGCTTCGAGAAGGACTTTCCAGGTGCGACGATCATCCGCCTGGAGAGCAACTACCGCAGCACCGCGCCCATCCTCGCCGCCGCCTCGGGGCTGATCGCGCACAATGAGGGGCAACTCGGCAAGACGCTGCGCCCTGGCCGCAACGACGCCGCGGGGGAGCATGTGGGAATCGTGGCGCTGTGGGATTCCGACGAGGAGGCCCGCATGGTCGGCGAGCGCGTCGAGACCCTGCGCCGCGACGGGCACGCGCTCGCCGAGATGGCCGTGCTCGTCCGCGCCGGGTTCCAGACACGCGCCTTCGAGGAGCGGCTGTTCCAGATCGGGGTCCCGTATCGCGTCGTGGGTGGCCTGCGGTTTTATGAGCGCGCTGAGATCCGCGATGCCGTCGCCTACATGCGGATCCTGCACCAGCCCAGCGATGACCTCGCTTTCGAGCGCATCGCCAATACGCCCCGCCGCGGCATCGGTGACGCGGCGCTCCGGGCGATGCATGGCGCGGCGCGCGCAGGCGGCATCTCGCTCGCCGCCGCCGCCGAGCAGCTCGCGGCGAGCGGCGTCCTCAAGGGCAAGGCGCGGGAGGCGCTGAACCAGCTGTTCGAGGGCTTCCGCCGCTGGCGCGCCATGCTGCCGCGCGAGGGCCACGTCGTCACCGTCGCGGCGATGCTCGACGGGAGCGGCTACACGGAGATGTGGCGCCAGGACAAGTCGGCCGAGGCGCCGGGGCGGCTCGAGAACCTCAAGGAGCTGATCCGCGCGCTCGCCGACTTCGAGGGTCTGGCCGGATTCCTCGACCACGTCTCGCTCGTCATGGAGAACGATGAGGGCGCGGAGGGCGACCGCCTGTCGCTGATGACCTTGCACGCGGCGAAGGGCCTGGAGTTCGACACGGTGTTCCTGCCGGGCTGGGAAGAGGGCTTGTTCCCCAACCAGCGCGCGCTGGATGAGGGCGGCACCAAGAGCCTGGAGGAAGAGCGGCGGCTGGCCTACGTGGGCCTGACCCGCGCCCGCCAGCGCGCCATCGTCAGCCACGTCGCAAACCGCCGCATCTACGCCAACTGGCAGTCGAGCATCCCGAGCCGCTTCCTCGACGAGCTGCCGGACGAGCACGTGGCGCGCGCCGGCTCGGCAGCGCTTGAGCGCGAGCGGCGGCTGACCATGGCGCCGAGCGTGTTCGCGGCCGGGCCGCTCGTCGCGCGGCGCCCGCGGGTCCTCGACGCCTGGGAGCAGCCCACCCGCCCGGCGCGCGAGGCGCAGCTTCCGGTCGGGAGCCGGGTGTTCCATCAGAAGTTCGGCTACGGCACCGTGCGCTCGGTTGAGGACGACCGCGTCGAGGTCGAGTTCGAGAAAGCGGGCCTGAAGCGGCTACTCGAATCGTTCCTGGAGCCGGCGTGAAGCGCTGGGTGACACAACTGGAGCAGGTCTGGGTCGAGGTTCCGGAACACGCCGTCGAGGCCTATGAGGCGGCGTTGTCCTCGGCCTGCGACGCCGTGGGGTTCTTCTTCGCGGACGAGCCGCGCGGCATCTGGCGCGTCGAGGGCATTCGCGAGGTGGGCGCGGACGAGAGCGCCCTCACCGCCGCCCTCGCGCTCGCCGCCGCCGCGAGCGGGGCCGGGGCGGCGCTGCGGCGCGAGCCGGTTGAGGCGGAGGGCTGGCTCGCGCGCACCCAGGCCGCGTTTCCCGAGCAGCGGATCGGCCGCCGCTTCGCCGTGCGCGGCACGCACCTGGACGGCAAGGCTCCGCCGGGCCGCATCCTGCTGCGGCTCGACGCCGGGGTCGCGTTCGGGTCGGGAGAGCACGGCTCGACGCGCGGCTGCCTGCGCGCGTTGGAGCTGGCGGCGCGGGCACGGCGGCCGCGCCGGGTGCTCGACCTCGGCACCGGCTCCGGCATCCTCGCCGTAGCGGCCGCGAAGCTGCTGCGCCGCCCCGTGCTGGGGACGGATATCGAGCCGTGGGCTGTGCGCCTCGCCGGGCAGAACGCCCGGCTCAACGAGGTCGGGGCACGGGTCAGCGCGACGCTGGCACCGGGCTGGCATGGCCGCGCGGTGCGCGCGGGGGCGCCCTACGACTTGGTATTCGCCAATATCCTCGCGCGCCCGCTCTGCGCCATGGCGCGCGACCTCGCTGCTCGCCTGGCGCCGGGTGGCCGGGCGATCCTGTCGGGGCTGCTCGCGTCGCAGGCCCGCATGGTGCTCGCCGCGCACCGGCGCCAGGGACTGCTGCTGGAGCGGAGCGTCGGGGACGGGGCGTGGACGACGCTGGTCGTCCGCAAGGCGGGGCGGGCCGCAGCGTCGTCGACCTGGTGATAGGCTGGATCACGGTCGGCCTGCCCACGGCGGCGCTGGCGCTCACGGCGCTGAAGGCGACGCGGCGGATACACTCTCAAGCGGCAGTGAGATTATAAAGAACAGATCTATGCATCTTGCGAAAGCGAGTTAGTTGGCAGAATTTTCTCTCCACAGAAAGATGAGTATCTTATCTCGACTGACTTCATTTTGCTCTCACCAGTTTTAACCAGCCACTCAGATATCATCTTAATAAACTTAGGAAGCGCATCGAGTTTACATACATAAATCAATCGGTGAACATGAGCACCTGTTCCGTCAGCTCTTTCGTTACTCAGGAATCCCCTCATTTTGGTGGCCTCAGATCTAGCCGCGATTTCGAGCATGCTCCGTAGAAGCTTCGGCTCCTGTCGGAACGGAGTGTGGGCGTGGACAAAACGGGGCGGTCGAGTGGTCGGCTTGAGGAGATCCGTGACTTCATTGCTGGGCTGTATGGGCATGACCTGCACGCCAAGCGGGTCGATGCCCTGGCCGGTGCCACGCTGGGGGTGATGGCCAGCGCATCCTTGGCGGTGGCGGTGATCGGGCAGGCGCTCGCCCAGGCACGCGGCTTGGTCACCAAGCACGCGGTCAAGCAGGTGGACCGGCTGATGAGCAACGCGGGCATTGATGTGTGGGACAGCTTTGCCCGCTGGGTGCCGCACCAGGTCGGGGCGCGGCGGGACGTCCTGGTGGCGATGGACTGGACCGAGTACGACCGCGACGGACAGGCAACGCTGGTGCTGAGCCTGGTGACGGGGCACGGAAGGGCGGCCCCCCTGCTGTGGTTGACCGTCTGGAAAGAGGAACTCGCTGCGCAGCGCAACGCGTTCGAAGACGCCTGCCTAGCGCGGCTCAAGGAGCTCGTGCCACCGGGCTGCCGCGTGACCATCCTCGCCGACCGCGGCTTCGGCGACTGCAAGCTGTTCGGCTTCCTGGCCGAGTTGGGCTTCGGCTACGTCATCCGCTTCCGCGGCAACATCCGCGTCACCGACGCCCTGGGCGAGACGCGCTCGGCTACCGAGTGGGTCGGCAAGGCGGGACGCGCGCGCAAGCTGCGCGGCGCCCGCGTGACCGCCTCGCACGGCTTCCAGGTCGGCGCGGTTGTGTGCACCCACGCCAAGGCAATGCAGGAACCCTGGTGCCTCGCGGCCAGTGACGCCGAGGCGTCCGCCGCCGAGCTGGTCAACCATTATGCGAAGCGCTGGACCATCGAGCCGCATTTCCGGGACACCAAGGACCTGCGCTTCGGTATGGGGTTGAGTGCCACGCGCATCGGCGAGCCGACCCGGCGCGACCGCCTGCTCTTGGTCAGCGCCTTTGCCACAGCACTGCTCACCCTGCTCGGCGCCACCGGCGAGAGCCTCGGCATGGACCGGCTGCTCAAGTCCAATACCTCGAAGACCCGCACTCACTCGCTGTTTCGGCAGGGCTGCATGCTCTACGACTTGATCCCCACCATGCCCGAGCACAGGCTCGCGCCGCTCATTGCCAGCTTCAGTGACGCCGTCGCGCAGTGCAGCATCTTCGGCAGGCTTTTCGCCCCAGCCTGAAATGAGGGGATCAGAGAGCTTTCGTTAGGTACAAAGCTGAATCTAACGGGGAGCAGCTCGACCTCATTGAAGTGTTCCTCGCCATTCCGATACCAATATTCGAAGAGAGGAGCATCAGCGACTAGGATAGGTATAACTACGGTAAGGTATCGAGGCTTACCCGTTCCGAACATATACCCCAGCTCAGCTTCTTCCTTCTCACGTTCCGAGAAAAATTCTGCCGCCGTAAACACTGGGCGGAATAACTCGATTGCAAATTGCGTATTGACACGATTTGCATCCTTGGCTTCCCTCTTCTTTGTCACTTTGACCATGATGCGACCCACACGCATTTCGGAGCGTGGAATCAAAACGTCCTCAATCACGGTTGATTTAATTGGATCGGACTTTGATCCCGACCATACGCATAGCCGCCCCACGAAAGATGGTCGGCGCTCGGCCGGGCTTGAGTCGGCAGAGAATATAACTATTGGCGTTGAGCTGCTTTTAACATCCCCGACCATTAATAGATCTACTCGACGTTCATAACCCTCTAGCTCCGGCAGTTCTTGTCTTATCCTGGCCACAAAATCTATTTCACGATACTTCTTACTCTGAGCGTCAAGGTAGAATGTATTGGGATCTACAAGGATACTCTGCTGCATAAACGCGTCAAATACTCGAAGTTCGGCAGAGAAGCCTGCCTCAGATTTCAAAATTCTAAGCACTTCCTCTTTAGGTATGTCTTCACTGTCGCGCTCGACGCTCACGCGACTAACCTCCGCCGCAGCGCCTCGTTGACCAGCGCCGGGTTGCCTTTACCCTGCATCGCCTTCATCACCTGGCCGACGAAGAAGCCGAACAACTTCTCCTTGCCCGCCCGAAACTCGGCGAGCTTGTCGGCGTTGGCCGCCAGCACCTGGTCCACGGCCACGTCTATGGCGCCCGTGTCCACCACCTGGCGCAGGCCGCGCGCCTCGACGATGGACGCCGGGTCCTCCCCGTCTCGACCATCGCCTCGAACACCTCCTTGGCGATGCGGCCGTTGATGGTGTTGTCGGCGAGGAGGTCGAGCAGGCGGCCGAGATGCGCGGCACTCACCGGGCTGTCCGCGATGCTTCGCCCGGTGCGATTGAGGGCGGCGAACAGGTCGCCCAACACCCAGTTGGCGGCCAGCTTCGGGTCCCGCCCGGCGGCCACGCTCTCGAAGTAGGCGGCCGTCTCCGTCTCGGCGACGAGCACCCCTAAGTCGTAGGCGGGCAGGCCGTAGTCCCGCATGAAGCGGGCGCGCTTGGCGTCCGGGAGCTCGGGCAGGTCCGCCCGCAGCGTCTCCACCCAGGCCTCGTCGAGCACGAGGGGCAAGAGGTCGGGGTCGGGGAAGTAGCGGTAGTCGTGGGCGTCCTCCTTGCTACGCATGGAGCGCGTCTCGCCGCGGGAGGAGTCGAACAGGCGCGTCTCCTGCTCGACCTCGCCGCCGTCTTCCCAGACCTGCACCTGGCGCCGGGCTTCCGCTTCGACGGCTTGCATCACGAAGCGGATGGAGTTGACGTTCTTGACCTCGCAGCGCGTGCGGAACGCTTCGCCGGGCTTGCGCACGGAGACGTTCACGTCGGCGCGGAGGGAGCCTTCCTCCATGTTGCCGTCGCAGGTGCCGAGGGCACGCAGGATGGCGCGGAGCTTGCGGAGGTAGGCGCCGGCTTCCTCGGGGCTGCGCAGGTCCGGCTCGCTCACGATCTCCATGAGCGCGACGCCGGAGCGGTTCAGATCGATGAGCGACTTGGTCGGGTGCTGGTCGTGCAGGCTCTTACCCGCGTCCTGCTCCAGGTGGAGCCGCGTCACGCCGATGGGCTTCGTGCTGCCGTCGGCGAGCTCGATCTCGACCTCGCCGCGGCCGACGATGGGGTGCTCATACTGGCTGATCTGGTAGCCGGCGGGCAGGTCCGCGTAGAAGTAGTTCTTGCGGTCGAAGCGGCTGCGCAGGTTGATCTGCGCGCGCAGCCCCAGCCCGGTGCGGACCGCCTGCGCGATGCACTCCGCGTTGGGCACGGGCAGCATTCCCGGGAATGCGGCGTCCACGAGGCTCACCTGCGAATTGGGCGGCGCGCCGAAGGCGGTCGCGGCGCCGCTGAAAAGCTTGGCCTGGCTCACGATCTGGGCGTGGACCTCAAGGCCGATGACGACCTCCCATGCGCCCGTAGCTCCCTCGATGCGGTAGCTCATTGACCCGCCTCTTCCTTCGTCCTTGCCTGCCGCAGACTGGCCGCCGAGGCTTCGCCCGACCCCAGCAGTCGCACCCCGGTAAACTGCCATCCGTGCCGATGGCAAGGTCGGGCTCTCAGCGCCGGAGAGGCCTTCGGTACCCCTGGCGCGTGACGCTGTGCCTGGTGCTCGACGGGGCCGTGATCTCTCCAATGAACTATTGTTCAGCGGCGCCCTTCAGTCCGATTGCCCCCGCTTTGCGATGGGCTCGGCCGATTTCGGCGCCGGCGCCTCTTTGGTATCGGTGTAAGTTGTCGTGCCAGGATCCAGTTCGCTTTCGATCATCCTTGGCCAACCCTCATTCTCTCGATCTTGACTCGGTCGAGGGAAACGTGAACTGCCGCCACACGATCACCGAAGTCACGGGCGGAAAATCCGGGTTTGCGGGCGGCACCGGAACGTGGTGCAGCGTCGGCTTCCACCCCCGAACCGGCTTGGCGTCCTTCTTAGACCTCACGACCTTATAATACGGAGTCCAAGCGCTTCGTTCTCCGATCCCGTTCACGTTCTGATAGGAGAAGGCATATCGAACCTGGATCGCCGTTGACCACCCTGATAAGTCGGGAGGCGGTGGATCGAGCTGCCACCCGGTTTTCGGCGGAATAAGGCACCCGTTTACGGGGGCTTCTGGAAGACGCCTTCTGAGCAAGCCTTGTGCGCCCTCCGACCAGCCTTGCAGGATTCTCACGTCCCCGGCATAAGGCGGATCCTCATCCGGCTTAGGGGGATCCATTAGCTCCTTGAGCACGGCTTGGAGGTTAAACTCCCAGTGCTGCCTGACGTCGTACAGGAACTCGTCCCACCCATTCCAATGGCCGTCGTCGGGGCGGAGGTATTCGTTTGGATTACGTTGCGAATCTTCGTACCCCCATCCGCAGCGGACCTTGCGCACGCTGTTCTCGGACCCCCATTCCGCGCGGTAAACGAGCGTGATGGCCTTGAGCCGGTTCAGCTGGCGCAGCAGGATCAAGCGCTCGACGGCCTGACACCAGCCATATTTATCGGCATAAGCACTCATATCACCCGATTTGACTTTGTTATCATTGCCTTCCGAAATCGTGAAATCTTGCAAGGCGAGGGAGCGAAGCGGCTCCAGCGTGCCCTCATAGTCTAACTCAGGCATGAAGTGTGCAGAGGGATCACTGGTCAGGCGCTGGGAGCCTTCCCACTCCCTGCCAACGACGTAGGACCACACCCACTGAGACATCCGACCTGCGTATGTCCGGACGAAGTCGGCGATCAGCCCAAGGCCACCATCCCGCTGCCGATCCTTCAGGTCGGCAAGCACGCCGTTCAGGTATTAAATCCATTGCTCAGATTTCGGGCGCGAGCGGTATTCCCTCGTGAGCACGCTGTAGTCCCGTCCGCTGTATGTGTCCTTGAACACCCAGTCTGTCCCGTCGCGGTACAGCGGAGTGAGGGCGTTGAGCCGGTCCAGTTTCGTTGACAGGCGCGAGCGCAGCTCGGGCCCGAAGTTGCGGCTGGCTCCGTCGGACTCCCTCATATACTTGTCATAGGTCGGCCGCAGCGTCGGCCAGTTGGCAGGCTCATTGCCGCCGGCTCGGACCAGATCGGCCATCGCCGCATAGTAGGATTCGACGTCGCCATTGACATAGTTCTCGATCCTAGACTCGTTGATGGGCATGTCGCTGTCGCTGGCGTATTTCGCTGGCCGTCTCGTCAACTCCTCAACCACGCTGCGAGCATATTGCTGCCATTGCGCGATCGCCCCTTCGTGTTCCTCCGCGAGCGCCCCAGGAGCGATTTCCACGCGGTGGTCGGTCTCGCGGCACGTATCTTTGAAACTCCAATCGGCTCCGTCGCGGAACATGGGCGTGACCGCCTTGAGTCGCTCCAGACTTAGCGCCACGACGAACCTCAGGTTCGTCCTCAGCCTCTCGCTGTCGTCGTCCAATCCGCTCAGGATGGTGTCATAAGTCCGCTGCAGCGACGGCCACCCTATGGGCTCTTCCTTGCCGCTGTTGACGAGCCAGATCATCTGCTCCGCGAAGTCCTGGACCTTGCGATTCACAAGAGCCTGAACCCGATCATCAACGCTCGAGCCCGTAAGGGCCGTGGTCCCGACGAGGCGGGCTATCTGGTCAATAGCGGCGTTGTACGAGGATAAGTATTTGAATACCGTCTTGTCATCCTGCAGGTCGCCTGTAGCCGCTGCGCTCTCGAACTTCTCGGACGCGAGTTGGCCAGCCAAAAGCATGATAGTTTTGTCAGCAACGATTTGCGCGGTCAAGTTCATCAAGACGAACGTCGATACGAAGTCGTTTGAACGCGTCACCCATTGAGTAGGAACTACCAGGTCATCGCGTGAGATTTGGACAAGATCGCTTCGCAAGCTCCCGGAATCAGGGCGCGACTTCGTCCAGAGATAGTCGATCGCCTTTTCTGCGGTCTCGAACTCGTGCGGCGGCCCGGCGGCCCAAAGGAGGAAGTCTTTCGCGTTGATGAACGCGTCTTCTACCTTCATACGTTCGTAAAAGTGTTTGAGCTCATCGGTCTCCGCTTTGATCCAATTCCTGATTTGAGTGAATCCCAAGTCCTCGGGTTTGGTCATCCCTAGCACCACGCCGAACAAGGCCGAGATCCCTGCGCCGAGGCCTGGCCCTATCTCTGGCACCCAAAAGGCAAGATTGGTGCTCACCAACTCCGCGACACTTGCCCATTCGCGCGGCTCCATGCCGCTCACTGTTCCGCCCACCACTGGGTGATCGCGTACGACGCGAGGTTCGCGGCAACCGCGCGCGGCAGTGGCTTGTCCTGATATGTGAGTTGCGGGAGCCGACGGTACATCGCCGCGAGGCCTTGGCCAGCAAGCACCGCTGCCAGCTCGTCAACGAGCGCGACCTTGTCCTTTGCCATCGCCCACCGGAACTTCCCGGTCATCATACGCCGCGCGATGTCTTCGGTCTGCCGCATGAAGATCAGTTGCTCATTGTAGGGCCGCGGTTTGTTGAGGGTCACGTAAACTGCGAGATTCTCCCAAAAAGCTGCTTCCTGCGGCATGTTGGAATACGCCGACGGATGCAACCACTGCCTGACGATCGCTTCGTCGTCGCGTGCAGCAATTCCGCGCGTGACGAGCGGGTTCACCGCGTTCGCAGCGACCGCGTTCCCAGCGCTTGCTCCCGCGAGAGCGAAGTCTCGGCGCGTGGCTTTCGAGATAACTTTTGGCGAGGATAAAGAACCCAATCATCGTAGGAATTGCTGCGACGGCGGTAATAGCATCTTTGGCAAGCGAGAGACAGAGTTTGACATACCTGACATTGTGACCGCAGATCTCGGAATCCGAGTTGCTCTTTATACCCTCCAGTAGTTGGATAATCTGCTTCTGCCCGTCCAAGAGTTGCTCAAGCAAGCCGGCCTCGTCCTCGCGATCCGGCACGATTTCAATGAGATGTTCCGGGCTGACGACTGGGAAGGCGTCTCCCGCCTGCATCTGTTCGGGACTCGCGGCGTCTCGGAATTCATGGATCGTCACGGTGAACGAATCCGAAAGCCTCCTTTGGCTCTCTTCTTGCTCAGGACTGAATTTGGTATCGTCAGTATCGGTACTTCGCCTCATAGTCCGGCTCATGACTAATATCTTCGTGGCCCGTTGGCGTGTGCTCGCTCATGACATGTCTCCTTCTATCCGAATCGTCTCCGGATTTCCGGCGTCATTCCGAACAAGGTCAACTGTTTGACACGCCTTCGCAACCGAAAACGCATGTTCGGCACCGAAGCATGCGTGCGGTCGGCACCGTAGGCGTTCCAAGCGCATAGGGCCCAATGGATTGCACCTGAATGCGCGGTTTCGTCCTCATCAACCGACATTCCCAGGATAACCGGTGTCGTTGTACCCAAAGTAAACTTCTAGACCCAGTCCCAACAATGAGAATCGCATGTTCGGCAGTGAGGGCCGCATGCCAGCGGGACCGTAGGCGGCCAGACATGATCCACACATAACGGGTGAAGAACCTATGGGTCAGGATAGTTGATGCCCCGTTCCCACCGGCTGGGCCGGCCCTGACCGATGCCGTACTCGGCGGCTAGCTTGACTTGCGGCCAGCCTACTGCCTGGCGAGCCGTCGTCAGGGTGCGCCCTACAAGTTTGCGGTAATCCACCCCCTTCATGTGGGCACAACCAGCGGTGGCGAGACTGTGTTGAGCCCCGCCCGGATCGCCGGGCGGTGCGTGAACGCGGCGGCGCGCTCCAGCGCCGCGCCGACCGCGAACACGGTCTCCTCATCGAAGGGCCGGCCGATCACCTGCAATCCTAGCGGCAACCCCTGCCCGTCCAGCCCAGCGGGCACCGACAGGCCCGGCACCCCCGCCATGCTCGCGGGCACGGTGAACACGTCGTTCAGATACATTGTCACCGGGTCGTCCATCTTCTCGCCCTGGGCGAAGGCGGCGCTCGGCGCGGTCGGGGTGAGGAGCGCGTCCACCTTCTGGAAGGCGTCCGTGAAGTCGCGCAGGATCAGCGCGCGGACGCGCTGGGCGCGTAGGTAATAGGCGTCGTAGTAGCCCGCGGATAGCACGTAGGTGCCGATCAGCACCCGGCGCTTCACCTCCGCGCCGAACCCGTCCGCGCGGGTGCGTTCGTAGAGATCCGTGAGATCCCGTCCCTCCACGCGCTCGCCGTATCGTACGCCGTCGTAGCGGGCGAGGTTGGACGACGCCTCGGCGGGGGCCACGATGTAGTAGGTTGCGAGGCCGTATTTCGTGTGGGGCAGCGAAATGTCCACGCACTCGGCACCCGCGTCGCGCAGCCAGGCCATGCCGCGGTCCCAGAGCGCCTCGATCTCCGGGTTCATGCCCTCCATGCGATACTCGCGCGGGATGCCCACCTTGAGGCCGCGCACGCCGCGGTGGCAGGCGCTCGCGAAGTCGGGCACCGGGCGGTCGGCGCTGGTGCTGTCCTTGGGGTCGAACCCGGCCATGCTGCCGAGCAGGATCGCGCAATCCTCCACCGTGCGCGCGACCGGCCCCGCCTGGTCGAGCGAGGAGGCGAAGGCGACGATGCCCCAGCGCGAGCAGCGGCCGTAGGTGGGCTTGATGCCGGCGATGCCACAGAAGCTCGCGGGCTGGCGGATGCTGCCGCCCGTGTCCGTCGCCGTCGCTCCCGCGGCGAGGTGCGCAGCGACGGCCGCCGCCGAGCCGCCCGAGGACCCGCCCGGCACCAGCGCTGCGCCGTCCGCCCGCGCCCACGGGTTCTGCACCGGGCCGTAGGCGCTCGTCATGTTCGAGCTGCCCATGGCGAACTCGTCGAGGTTCGCCTTGCCGAGGAATACGGCGCCGTCGCGCAGCAGGTTCGCCGTCACCGTGCTCTCGTAGGGCGGCACGAAGGGGGCGAGGATGCGGCTGCCGGCCGTGGTGCGCACGCCGGCCGTGCAGAACAAATCTTTGACCGCGATCGGCACGCCGGTGAGCGGCCCGGCGTCGCTGCCACCGCCTTGGGCGAGCGCCGCGTCGGCGCGCTCCGCCTGCTCGCGCGCGCGCTCCGCCGTGACCGTGATGTAGGCGTTGAGCCTGGGGTTCAGCGCCTCGATGGCCGCGAGATAGGCGTCCGTGATCTCGCGGGCGGAGAACGCCCGGCGGCGCAGCCCGTCCCGCGCGGCGGCCAGCGTCAGATCGGTCAGCACTACTCGACCACCTTCGGCACGGCGTAGAAATCGCCGATGCGCTCCGGCGCGTTGGCGAGCACGCGCTCCGGGTCGCCGCCGTCGGTTACCGTGTCGTCGCGCAGGCGCAGCGCCATCTGCGCCGCCCCTGTCAGCGGCTCGACGCCTTCCACGTCCACCTCGCCGAGCTGCTCGACCCAGCCCAGGATGGCGCCCAGCTCCCCTTGCAGGCGCGCGGCCTCGTCGTCGTCCACGCGGATGCGGGCGAGGCGGGCAATGCGGCGAACGGTCGCGGCGTCGAGCGACATGGGAGCATCCTTGAGCAGCGGGAAGGGCCGGACCATAACGGCGCCCATGCCCCTGTTCAACATGCCCCTCCTCGACATGAGGGCGCTACGGGCGAGCCTCGCGCACGGGCAGCGGCTGATTGGGCTGGACCCTGGCGCGAAGCGCATTGGCATAGCGCTCTCGGACGTGATGCTCACCCTGGCCTCCCCCTACGGCGTGCTGCCCCGGAGCAAGCTGCGCGTCGTCGCGGCCGAGCTGCGGGACCTCGCGGCGCGCGAGGGCGCGGGCGGCCTCGTGGTCGGGTGGCCGCTCAGCATGGACGGCAGCGTCGGCCCGGCGGCGCAGGCCGTGCGCGACTGGGCGGGTGACCTGTCCCAGGCGGCCGGGCTGCCCGCGGCGCTGTGGGATGAGCGGCTCTCGTCCGTTGCCGTGAACCAGCACTTCATCGAGACGCTGGACCTGTCGCGCAAGAAGCGCGCGGTGCGGGTGGACGCCGCGGCGGCTGCCTACATCCTGCAAGCGGCGCTGGATGCGACGGCGGCGGGTTAGCAGCGCCGAACCCGGCGCGCTTATGGCGCTACTTCGATACGCGCGCGACCATCTCCTCAATCTTCGAGACCAAGAGCCGAAGAATCGGCAGGCTGTTTGCCTTGTGGTATCCCAGGACGAGGGCGATCAGGGGCGGCTCCTTCGCGAGAGGCCGGCTGATGACCGACCAGGTGAGGAAATTGCGCGCAAACTCGGGCAGCAGCACCACCCCGCGGGTAGAGGCGACCAGCGACACCGCCATCGAGAGATACTCGACCCGGTGCGCCGGGGTCAGCGCGATGCCCGACCGCTCAAAATAAGCCTCCGTCAGCGAACGCAGGACCGGCGCCTGGTCGGCCATTCCGATGAAGGTCTCGCCGACGAGATCGGTGGGCTCGATCGCCTCGCATGACGCGAGGCGATGATCGCTGGGCAGAACGACGATCAGCGGTTCCTCGATCAAGACCCTATAGACCAGCTCGGGATGCCCTTCCTCCGGCCTCAGGAAGGCCGCGTCCAGCTTCCCGGTGGCGAGGCCGTCGGCAAGCTGCGGCGAGTGCTTGCTGGAGATCGTCAACTCGATGTTCGGCAATTCCTCCCGGAGAACGTGCATTGCCGCGGGTAGCCATTGCGGCTCGGTGCCGCTCAGGAAGCCCAGCGCTAGCGTCCGTCGTTCCGGATGAGCCGCGCGCCGCGCGCCGGATGCGGCGGCCTCGACCTGCGCGAGGGCGAGGCGCGCATGGTCCAGGAACACGCGCCCGGCCGCGGTCAGCTTCACGCCGCGAGCACTACGGGTCAGAAGCTCGGCGCCGACCTCCAGCTCCAAATCGCGTATCTGGCGGCTGAGCGAGGGCTGCGCCGTGTGCAGCCGCTGCTCGGCCGCGGTCGTGAGGCTGCCCTCCTCGGCGACGGCGACAAAGTACCGCAGGTGCCGGAGTTCCATGCCGGGCCATGCCCCACAGGAATGCCCCTCACCTTACAAAGTCTTTTTCGTTGGCGCCACAGCCTCCTAACTTTCCGTCGATGCCAGCGGTCAGGACGTTGAGTGGTCCCAAGATCGCCTGGCTCGGCAATGATGCTGGCACCTTCGTGCCAGCGAGATCTGAGGATCAGCAGATGAGCAACCATGTCGTCTTGATCACCGGCGCACTCACTGGGATCGGGCGCGCCGCCGCCCTCGCCTTCGCGCAGGAGGGCAGCCGTGTCGTCGTCGCAGGTCGCCATGAGGAGACCGGCCAGGCGCTGGTTGCCGAGTTGCGCGGCATCGGCGCGGGCGCCGAGTTTATCGGCGCCGACGTGCGCCGTGAGGACGACGTGCGCGATCTGGTCGATCGGACGGTGACGCGCTTCGGCCGCCTGGACGCGGCCGTCAACAACGCCGGCACTGAAGGCAAGCCCGGCCCCGTCACGGAGCAAACGGCGGAGAGCTACGCCGCGACCTTCGACACCAACGTCCTCGGCACACTGCTCAGCATGAAACACGAGCTGCGCGTCATGCAGGCTCAGGGCAGCGGCAGCATCGTCAACATCTCCTCGACTTACGGGCACGAGGGCGCCGGCGGCGCCTCCGTATACGCGGCCAGCAAGCACGCCGTGGAGGGCATGACCAAGTCCGCGGCGCTGGAGGCTGCGGCCTTCGGAGTGCGGGTCAACGCGGTGGCCCCCGGCCCGACCGAGACGGGAATGCTGAACCGCTTCACCGGCACCGCGGAGAGGAAGACGGCGCTGCTGTCCGGCGTGCCGCTCGGCCGCATCGGCCAGCCCGAGGAGATCGCGCGCGCGGTCGTCTTCCTCGCGTCCGACAAGGCTTCGTTCGTGACCGGCCAGGTGCTGACCGCCGACGGCGGCAAGACGGCGGGCTGACGGCGACCAGGGGAGGAGGACGGGACGATGCACACGCACGAGACCGCGCTGACTCAGTTCACTGAGGCGAACGGCAAGTGGGGAGCGTCTCAGGAAAAGCCGTTTGAATACCTAAAGTCGATCCGCCAGCCGACGCTGGTGGTAAGCGGTCACAAGGACATCATCATCTACACCGCGAACTCTTTCATCCTGCAGCAGAACATCCCCAATGCTCAGCTGATCCTATACCCCGACGCCAGCCATGGCTCGATGTACCAGTATCCCGAGCTGTTCCTGGCCCATGTCTCGTTGTTCCTGTCCGGATACGGCGATGGCACGGGTCAGGCACCAAGCAGCGCAACCAACTTCAGCGAGGCATCCCATGTCTGAGCAAGTGTCGGCACCGCGCGCGGTGAAGGTTCCGGGACCGGACCACCCGATCACGATCGAGCGCAATCCGCACCGCGTCATGGTCTCCGTCGCTGGGCAGACGGTCGCGGATACGCGAGACGCCTTGACGCTGCGCGAGGCCGGGTATCCGGCCGTCCACTACGTCCCCGCAAGGACGTCCGCATGTCGCTCCTGGAGCGCACGGACCACGCCACCTACTGCCCCTACAAGGGCGATTGTGCGTATTTCAGCATCCCGGCCGGCGGCGGGCGCTCGACCAACGCTGCGTGGACCTACGAGGCGCCACACCCCGCCGTCTCGGCCATCAAGGACCATCTCGCCTTCTACCCGGATCGCGTCGGCGCGATCGAAGAGCGGACGAGCTGAACCCGGTGCGCCGGGCGATGCCCGGCAGCCCCGCGCTTGGCACCGCTTACTCCAATGACGCTGCGAAAGGGGTTTCGTCATGGCCAATCTCGCTGGCAAGACTGCTCTCGTCACGGGATCCTCGCGCGGCATCGGCCGCGCCAGCGCGTTGGCGCTCGCGCGCGGCGGGGCGCAGGTTCTCGTCCACTACGGCCGCGGCGCCAGGGAGGCGGAAGACGTCGTCGCCGAGCTCCGGCAGGCGGGCGCCCGCGCCGATGCCGTCGCTGCGACCTCGCCGCCGCCAATGGCCCGCACGCCCTCGCCAAGCAGGTCCGCGGCATCATCGGCGACCGCCTGGACATCCTCGTCGCCAATGCCGGCATCTCCAAGGCTGCACCAATCGAGGAGACGACGGTCGCGGACTTCGACGCGCTGTTCGCCGTCAACGTCCGCGCGCCCTATTTCCTGATCCAGCAATTGCTGCCGATCCTGGGCGAGGGCAGCAGCGTCGTCCTGCTCTCCTCGGCCGCGGCGCACGCGGCGATCGGCACTCTCTCGGCCTACGCCGCGACGAAGGGCGCGATTGATACGCTGGTGAGACATCTCGCCCTGGCGCTCGGCGACCGCGGCATCCGCGTCAACGCCATAGCACCCGGCGTCGTCGAGACCGACCTGTCGAACTTCACCAAGACGGACGCGGGCCGCGACGCCACGCTGGCGATGCAGGCGCTCAAGCGCATCGCGCGGCCGGACGACATCGGCGGCGCCATCGCCTTCCTCGCCTCGGAGGACGCACGCTGGATCACCGGCCACATCCTCCGGATGGACGGCGGCTCGAAGCTCTGAGCAGGCGAGGAACAGGACTCCACCGATCGAAAACGCCACCCAAGTCAGGCTGTGAAATCCGGGCCGAACATGGGCGGGCCGCTCTGGCTTTCCGCTCGCGTCGCTTCGTCCTGAAGCACGTCCCAATGCTCGGCAAGCAAGCCATCGACGATCCGCAGGATGTCGGCGGCGATCCAGTTGCGCGGTCGCCCGTTGCCCGAGAAGCGGCCGTGGACGATGACGAATTCGTCGTCCGCGAGGATGACGCCGGGCTCATACTTCAGCGTTGGCGGCGCCTGCCGCACCAGATCGAACAGCCCGTCGCGGCCAGGCCTGATGTGAGCGCTGTGCTGGATATACTCCGGCGACCAGTAGCGCGACGCCGCCTCGTAGTCGCGCTTGTTGAAGAGCGTATCGAACGCCTCCAAGACGAGCTTCTTGTTCGCCGCCGCGATCGCCATGTCCAATTCCTCACTCTCCTGAGCGTGCTGCCGCTGCGGTGACGGAGCAGCGGAGAGTCCGCATCCATCCAGGAACTTAGATTGAGCTGCCGCGCCCTCGGGTGAGCAGCAGGCTTCGGCTGCGCCATCCTGTTCCCAGCCGTTCGGCCGAACTTGGATCAGCTCAGCGTCGTCGGGAAAGACTTTGTAGAGAGGAGGTCATGCGGGACGATCACGGAGCGACCGCCGGCACCTCCGCCCGGTGTGACCGGGCCGCGTCGTAGGCGGCGCGGACCAGCGCGTAGGTCCGAAGATTGTCCCGCCCCGAGGTCGCGGGCGTGCGTCCCGTCGCTAGGCACTCGACCCAGTGCGCCTGCGTGTTGAGCACGCTCTCCTGTGCCACGTGCCACGGCTCCGAGGTCCAGGACAGCAGCGGCGAGCCGACGTTCTCGCGGCGCGAGGTCCCATCAGCGTGGTCCAGCTTGCATCTCGAAGCCCTGGAACACGCGGAGGCACCCCTGCCGCCCCTCGATGTGCAGCAGCGTCTGCGGGAACGGGTCGGGCAACTGCCGGCTCTCATACGTAGTGTCCACCACGGAGACGGCGCCGCTCGCGTGGCGCAGCAGCATCGTCGCCATGTCCTCGCCGAGGAGGCCGGGCCGCACCTGCTGCAATTCGCACGCGATCCGCTCCACCTCGCCCAGGAAGAAGCGGGCGAGGTCGAGCAGGTGGATGCCGAGGTCGAGCACGATCAGCTCCCGCTCGGTCAGGAAATAGGGCTGATTCGCATACACGTCGTAGCCGGAGCGGAAGGTGAGGCGCGCCCACACCGGCTCGCCGATCTCGCCCGCGGTGAGAACGGCGTGGGCGCGCTGCATCGGCGTCTGGAAGCGGAAGTTCTCGTGCACCATGAGGGGGACGCCCGCCGCCTCCGCCGCGCGCACGATGGCGAGGCAATCCTCCCAGGTCGGCGCGAACGGCTTCTGCACGATCATCGGCACGCGATGCCGGGCGGCAAGCTCGGCGAGTGTGCGGTGCGATCCCATCGTGGTCGCGATGTCCACGAAGTCGAGCCGCTCGCGGTCGAGCATCTCCGCCGCGTCCGCATACCAGCGCGGGATGCGGAACCGCTCGGCGGCAGCCTGCGCCTTCGCCGCGTCCTGATCGCACACCGCCACGATCTGCGCCCTTGGGCGCGCCCCCGGATCGCGGGAGGCGAGGTCGCGCCAGGCGTTGAGGTGGTTCTGCGCGAAGAAACCGCAGCCGATCAGTCCGCCGTCGAGTATCATCGGTACGCCGCCTACTTCACGTGCATCGCGGTCAGGATCTTGTCCACGTTGTTCTTGTCCACCATCAGCACGCCGGTATCCACCACGTTCGGGACCGGCCGGCCGCCCTCCTTGCCGGTCAGGCCCGCCGTGCGCAGGCCGTTGTGGTTGTAGTCGTAGAGCATCCGGACCGCGTAATAGACGAACAGCTCGCGGTTCTGCACCACGATGCCCGCGGTCCAGCCCTGCTTCGCGGTCTTGAAGAAGTCGGGCGTCTGCTCCATCGCCGTCACCACCACGTCGCCCGGCTTCTTGCCCGCCTCCTGCAGCGCGCGAACGATGCCCGCTCCGCTCTCGGAATCGAAGCCCGCGATGCCCGCGATGTCGGGATGCGCCGCGAGCAGGGCTGACGTGACCTCGGCCGCCTTCGAGGCGTCGCCGTTGTCGTCCTCGGTGGCGATGAGCTTCACCTTCCCCTTGCCGTATTGGTCAATGTAGGAGGTGAAGCCCTTGACCGCGTCGCGCATGTTACCGGCGTTGATGATCGAGGTCATGGCGACCTTGCCGCCGTTCGGCAGGTGATCGAGCATCACCTTGGCCTGCGCGGCGCCGATGCCCTCCCAGTTGGTGCCGATGTAGGAGAGCCGCTTGGAGTTGGGCAGGTCGCCGTCATCCACGACGGTGGGCACGCCCATCGCCATGCACTTGTTCACCAACTCGGTCAGCGAGGGATCCCAGCCGCCCACGACCGAGACGCCCGCGGGCTTCTGCGCGCAGACCTGCTCGACCGCCGCGATGAATCCCGGGATGTCGAAGTCCGTCGGCCCGGCGACGCGCACCTGCACGTGCAGCTGCTCCGCGATGAGCTTCATGCCGACGTAGTCGTATTGCACGAACAGGGGCAGGTTCGCCTTGTTCGAGACCCAGTAATAGACCTCCTTCGCGTCGCTCGGGCCGAAATTGCTCTGCTGCGCGCGCGCCGGCACGAGGCCCGCGGCCAGCGCCAGCATAGGCAGTGCGATCCATGACGTCTTAGCCTTCACGGCGTTCCTCCCTATCAGGCGCGGTGCGCCTGCTTGAACCGGTCGAGCGACACGCCGAGCAGGAGCACCAGCCCGACGATGATGTTCTGCCAGAAGATGCCGATGCCGTTGATGATCATGGCGTTCTGCACGAGGGCGATGAACAGCACGCCAAGCACGCCGCCCGCGACGGTGCCCTCGCCGCCGCTGAGACTCGCGCCGCCGAGCACGGTCGCGGTGATCACCGATAGCTCGATGCCGATGCCGGCGCTGACCACCGCCGAGTTGAGCCGTGAGGCGCCGAGCACGCCCGCGAGGCCCGCGAGCGCCCCCATCAGCACGAAGCCGATCAGCATCAGGCGTTGCACCCGGATGCCGGACAGCTTGGCCGCGCGTGCGTTGCCGCCGATGAAGTAATATTGGCGGAAGAAGCGCGTGTTCGCCACCAGCCAGCCGCCTACCAGCACCACCCCGAGCATCACCCAGAACGGCGATTGCAGGCCCAGCAGCATCGTCTCGCCATACGCCTTGAAGGCGTCGCCGATCGGCGTGACCCCGGTGCCGGCGGTGAGGTAGGTGAGGCCGCGGAAGATCGTCATCGTCGCGAGCGTTGCGATCAAGGTGTTGATCCCGATCCGGGTGATGATCAGCCCGTTCACCAGGCCGGCGAGCGCGCCAACAAGGACACCCACCGCGAACCCCGCGGGCGCGGGCCAGCCCCACCAGCCCACCGTGACGCCGGCCCAGACGCCCGAGAGCGCCAGGATGGAGCCGATCGAGAGGTCGAAGCCGCCCGCGATCATCAGCAGCATCATGCCGGTGACGAGGATCGCGTTCTGCGAGGCGTTCAGGAGCACGGCGGCGATGTTGAAGCGGGTCGGGAAATTGTCCGGGTAGGCCACGGTCATGCCCACGCACAGCGCCACGACCAAGATGAGCAGCATCAGCGGCCGGGACTGGGCTAGGCGCTGGAGCAGCCGAACCGCCAGGGGCGGGGAAGGGGCCCGCGGGGCGGCGGGTGTGACGACAATGGTTTCGGTGGGCATCATCACGTCCTCACGCGGCTAGCGGCGGCGCGTCGAGCCGCGTGTGCCGGGTCGCGAGACGCAGCACCGCCTCCTCGTCCGCGGTAGCGCCCGGCAGCTCGCCCACCGTGCGCCCGTCGGCCATCACCACGATGCGGTCGGCGAGCGCCAGCACCTCCGGCAGGTCCGAGGATACCACTAGCAGCGCCATCCCGTCTGCCGCGAGCTTGCGCAGGATGCGGTAGATCTCGGCCCTCGCGCCCACGTCCACGCCGCGCGTCGGCTCGTCCACAATGAGCAGGTCCGGCCCCAGCGCCAGCCACTTCGCGAGCAGCACCTTCTGCTGGTTGCCGCCCGAGAGGTTGCCGACCGCCTGGCGGAGAGAGGGCGTCGCGATGCGCAGCTCGCGCACGTAGCGGGCGGCGAGCGCGTCGGCACGGTCCGCCCGCACCACGCCGCCCGCGGACACCTTCCCCAGCACGGCGGCAGCGATGTTAGCGCTCACGTCCATCGTGGGAAACAAGCCAGCCTGCTTGCGGTCCTCGGGGACCATGCCGATCCCGGCCGCCATCGCGTCCCACGGGCCGCCCGGCCGGTAGGCGCGGCCCTTCACCCGCATCCGCCCTGCGGTGGCCGGGCGCGCGCCGAACACCGCCTCGCACAGCTCGCTCCGCCCCGAGCCGATCAGCCCGGCGAGGCAGACAATCTCGCCGCGCCGCACCTGCACGCTCGCGCCGGCGACGGGCGGGGCCGCCAGGCCCTCGACCTCCAGGACCACCTCGCCCGGCGCCGCACCCGCCTCGGCGCGGCCGAGATGGACGTCGCGCCCGACCATCAGCCGGATCAGCTCGTCCTCGGTCGTGTGCCCTGTCTCGCGCGTGCCGCTCAGACGCCCGTCCTTGAGCACGGTCACGCGCTGGCTTATGGCGAAGATCTCAGCGAGCCGGTGCGAGACGTAGATCACCGCCACGCCGGACGCGGCGAGGCGCCGCACCACCGCGAACAGCCGCTCCGTCTCGGTCAGCGTGAGTGCGGCCGTCGGCTCGTCCAGGATCAGCAGTCTCAGGTCGCGGGACAGGGCCTTGGCGATCTCCACGACCTGCGCCTGCGCCGCCGACAGCGCGCCGACCCGCACGCGCGGGTCGAGCGCGAGGCCGAGCTCGTCCATGAGCGCGCGGGTGCGCCGGGCCATGGTGCGCCGGTCCACGCGCCCGAGGAAGCCGGAAGGCGTATGGCCCGCGAATACGTTCTCGGCGACCGAGAGCTGCGGCACGAGGCTGCCTTCCTGATGGACGATGCCGATGCCGAGGCGCGCCGCCGCGGTCTCGTCGAGCGCACCCAGCACCGTGCCGTCGAGCCGCACCTCGCCCGCATCGGCGGTGTAAACGCCGGCTACGATCTTGCCGAGCGTGCTCTTGCCCGCGCCGTTCTCGCCCAGCAGCGCGTGGACCTCGCCCGGCTGCACCTCCAGGGACACGCCGTCGAGCGCCCGCACGCCGGGGAACGACTTTGTCAGGCCACGGACGGCGAGACGCGGGATCATGCGCTTAGCTGGCGAGCAGTCCACCGGGAAGGCCGTCCATTGCTCCGCCGCCACCCGGGATCGCGATCCGCATCGGCCTCGTCCTCACGCTACCTGGTCTCACGCCCGGCTCGCGGCAGAGTGCCTTCGGGGGCACCTGTCGTCAAGTATGATGGTATGAAAGGTCCATACGCGAGGCCTTCGTGCGCCTGCATCACGACGCCATCGTCGCGTGCGGCCCGGCCGCGGCTGAGCGGACGATGCGGGAGCACCTTGAGCAGCACGCGGCTATCTACCGGCGGCAGCAAGGGCAGGAGCACGCCGCCTTGGGCAAGCGTGGAAGATTCCTCCTCCACTGGTGGCACGAAGCGCCCCACAGCGGAGCAGCAGCAACGCTCCAGTGTTTGTCTTTGCCTGACAGTCGCGAATTCGTTACCATAATTCCTGATGCCATTTCGCCGACGCCAGGGCCAGCCGTGCCAAGCACCTGTCACTTCGATGATCCCGAGGCGTTCCGCGGTGCCATCGCTGCCGCCTCGGCTGACCTCGTCCTTGGGGGCAAGGGTCGTTTCGGGGCAGTGCTGACGAGGGTAGTGTTGCTCGGCGCGCATGTGCAGCGTGCCTGCACCACCCGACCCAACGTACTGCGCGCGGGCGTGACGCCCCGTGCGGTTTTCAGCTTCGCACCCGCGGGCGACGGTGTCGTCACCCTTGGCGGACGTCCGCTGTCGCCGGGGGAGATGGCTCTCAATCCTCCGAGCGGTGAAGCCTACGTGCGTACCGAGGCCGGAGCGGCCTGGAACACGGCATCGTTCCCGCTGCCGGACCTCGCGGTGGCGTGTCTTGCCCTGAACGGCGCCGCGATGCCGTCGCCGGGTGCCGGCCCGCGCGTGTTCCGCCCGTCGCCGGGGCCGCTGCACCGACTGCTGCGCCTGCGCGTGGACGCGATCACCTTCGTCGATGGGCCGCTCAGCAGCGACTCCTGCTCCGCCGCGTTGTTAGATGCCGCGCTGCTGGAAGCGGCGGCCCTGTGCTTCGCTGAGGCCGAGCGGCCACCGGAGCGCCTCGGCGAGCGCCGCGCCCGACAGATCGTAATGCGGCTTGAGGAGCGGGTGTCGGCCGACCCGGGCTCCGCGCCGACGCTCGCCGAGATATGCGCCGACTTGGCAGTGCCGGTGCGCACGCTGAACACCGCCTGCCGGGGCATGGTGGGCATGGGGGCTGACCGCTATCTGCGGCAGCGGCGTCTCCATGCTGTTCGCCGTGCGCTGCTGCAGGGTGGGATCGGCGTCACCCAGGCAGCAACCGCCCAGAGCTTCTGGGAATTGGGCCGCTTCGCTGCGGCCTATCGCGCGACCTTCGGCGAGCGCCCCTCCGATACCCTCCGCCGCGGCGCAGACGGGCAACGCCCTGCGGCGGCCTGAAAGGAAAAGATCGAGGCGGCGCGGCCAGGTCCTTTGCCAGGCTGCATTTGGCCGATTTCGCATAGCGAACGCCCTGCAGCGTGTTTATCGTATTCAAGTAAGGAGTGCTGCTGCCCGACGGACTCCTGTCGAGGAGGGCTCGCCTTTCCAAACAGCTGAATGCATCAGAGAGCGAAGAGAGCAAACGCGTTTCTGACGACCGCCAGCGGAGCCTTCCGATACTCGGGCAGTGCTCAGCTGGTATCACGGACGTCCAGGATCGTAGGTTCATCAGCGGCAGCGCCGCGCGGTTCACTAGAAGCAGCAATATCTTGGAGGGGAGGCATGAAACGTATCGCTTTGGCGTGTTCGGTCATGGGGCTCGCGGTGCTGACGAGCTGCGCCCCATCTCCGGAAGAGCAGGCCGCCATGGCGGCGGCGCAGCGGGCACAAGACCAGGACAGATGCGCCGGGTTCGGGTTCGCTCCGGGAACCGACGCCTTTGCCCACTGCATGATGAATATCGCGAGCCAGCGCGACGCCCAGGCAGCCGCCGACCGTCGCGCCGCGACGGCGCAGCAGGCCGCCGACCAGCGCGCCCGAGCGGCCCAGCAGGCCGCGAAGGATGCGGCGGACCGGGATGCCTGGGACCGCAGGACCGGCCAGGGGATCTACTCCTACACCCCGCCCAGTCCGGAGGCCGTGCCGTCGCCGCCATCGGCGTCGTCGAACCCGGTGGATGCCGTGCGCGATTCGATCTCGCGGGACATGAACAATATCGAGAATGCGGGGACCCTGTCGCCATGACGAACCGGACAGCCACCTGTGGCAAAGGCTCGGCCCTCCTCATCGTGCTCGCGTCGTTGGCGGGGTGCGCGCTCGGCGACCTGCCGCACGGCAACCTGGGAATGCCGGCCGACGCCGGCTCGCCGTTCAACGGCAGAGACTATGCGGACCCCAACCCGCACAGCGCGAGTGACGACGCGCAGCGCGCGGCCTATCAGCGGCATCAGCAGGAGCAAAACGATGCCGCCGCCCGAGCGTCCGAACCGGACCTGAGCACCATGACTTGCACGGGAACCAGCAGCTCGGCGACCGCCGCGAATGCCGGCAGCCTAACGTCGAGTACGAACTGCCACAATTAAGGCGCGCGCCCGAGCCTCCTCACGTCGTCATTCCTGTCGGGGATCATGACGGTTCTGGGGGATGGTCATGCGACGGCCAGCGAGCGCTACCCCGCAGCGACGACGACAGGATCACCCTCGCGGATCGTGCCCCCTTGCAGCACCTCGGCATAGATCCCGGCACAGGGCTGGTTGCCGAAGCCGGGGATCTCGACGCGGTTGTGCTCGGCCGTGGCCCGGAGTGCTCCAGGGCGCGGCGGCAGCCCCCCGTGCGCCAGCATCGGTATGGCGCAGCGCGGCGTCTGCAGGATGATGCGCAGTGCTACCTCGTCCCCGATGCGAACCGTGCCGCCGACCCACTCGTTCTCGGGGAAGCCCCCCTCGCTGCTAGGTGAGCTGATGACGACGTTGGGGCGATAGCGGGCGGCCTCGACCGCACCGTCGGGCAGGGCTGCGCCGATGCTGTCGAGCGTGGTGCTGGTGATGAGGTGGAGTGGCGCGTAGTCGAGGAAGGTGCCGGGCGGCGCGCCCGCCCCGAGCGTCAGCAGGCTGAACTCGACGTCGGCGCCGATCCCGTCGGCGAGCACCTCCTCGAGGAAGGAGCGGTCGATCTCCGCAGCAATCGGCGGCTGGCTCGCGAGCCGCACCGCCCGGCCGGTCAGGTCGGAGAGGAGGCCGTCGAGCTTCGGGTCGCCGGCGCGGCGGGCCATGCCGCCGGGGAGAGTGATCTCGACGGCGCCGCCGTCCGCGTCGTCGAGGGTCCGCGCGGTGCAGCCGAGGAGGTCGCGCCAGAGCTTCGGGCGCTTGGCGCTCGCGACCTTGCCCGTCGCCTCGTCGAGGACGGCCCAGGCGCGGTCGCCGACGATCCCCCGGGCGGCCACGGTCAGTGCGTCGCGCGCCTCGCCGAGCATGGATTTCGCGGGATAGCGGCTCAGCGTCGCCACCGTGCCGATGGTGCGCTCGTTCCGGTCGCTCATGTCGCTTTCTCCCATTCGCCGCATCGCCGGCCACATCCGGATCGAGGGAACGGTAGCCCGGTGCCCCCGCGGCTGGCAAAGCCGCGCGTGCAACCCGTCCGCGCCTGCCCCGTTCTCGCGCGGGAGGACCCGCATGTTCGACACCGCTGACGACCTGTCTCTCGACCCGCACGAGGCCGCACGTGCCGCGCACCTGCACTGGGTCTCCGACAAGAAGCCCGGCATCACCCGAATCCACGAGGCCGACGGCTTCGCCTACCGCAACCCGGACGACTCCCCCGTCACCGACGAGCGCACCCTGGAACGCATCCGCAAGCTCGCCATCCCGCCCGCCTACACCGACGTCTGGATCTGCCGCGACCCGCAGGGCCACCTGCAAGCGGTTGGCCGTGACGCGCGCGGGCGCAAGCAATACCGCTACCATCCGCGCTGGCGCGAGACCCGCGACGAGGCCAAATACGGCAAGATGCTCGTCTTCGGCCGCGTGCTGCCCCAGATACGCGCCCGCGTCCGCCACGACCTCGCGCGCCACGGCCTGCCCCGCGAGAAGGTCCTCGCCGCCATCGTCGCGCTCCTCGAGAAGACGATGATCCGTATCGGTAACGAGGAATACGCGAAGGACAACAAGAGCTACGGCCTGACCACCTTGCGGCGGCGACACGTCCGCGTCGAGGGCGGCCATCTCGCCTTCGACTTCCGCGGGAAGCACGGCATCGAGCACCACATCGACCTGAACGACCCGCGGCTCGCCCGCATCGTCGCGCGCTGCCAGCACCTGCCGGGCCAGGACTTATTCCACTACCAGGGCGAGGACGGGCAGGTTCACCACGTCACCTCGGACGACGTGAACCAGTATCTTCACGAGATCGCCGGCGAGGAGATCACGGCGAAGGATTTCCGCACCTGGGCGGCGACCAACCTCGCCGCCGTGGCGCTGGCCGAGCTGGAGCGCTTCGACAGCCAGGCCAAGGCCAAGAAGAACGTGGTCGCGATGGTGGAGCAAGTAGCGAAGAAGCTGGGCAACACGCCCGCGATCTGCCGCAAGTGCTACATTCACCCGGCGGTGTTCGAGGGCTACCTTGACGGCTCGCTCGTGGAGGGCCTGCGCAGCCGCGCGGAAGAGGTGCTGAGCGACGGCGGCGAGGGGCTTTCGGCCGAGGAGATCGCCGTCACCGCCTTCCTCGCCCGGCGCCTGCAGCAGGCGGCGGACGACCCGGAGCACAAGCCGCTAAAGGGCTGATCGGCTCGTCCTCGGCGGCTGGGTCGGGGAACTCGATCCCGGCATACGCCTCGCCGAGCGGCAGCTCGATCCCGATCTCGGGGAAGGAGAGCGTGGCGCCGCCCGTCAGCACGCGCCCGATCCAGTCGTCGCCCCGGCGCGAGAACACGGTGGCAGCCTGGCTCGCCTGCTCCAGCATGACGTAGTGCTGGATGGAGGGCGTCTGGCGATACTCCTCGTTCTTCGCGATCCGGTCCACGCTGGCGGTGCTCGGCGAGAGGACCTCGAACACGACGACCGGGTTGGGCACGATGTCAGTCCCGCGCGGGACTGGCGTGCAGGTTATGGTGACGTCCGGATAGCGAACCCTGCCAGCGACGATGATCTTGAGGTCGCTCCGGAACGCACGACCGGGCTTGCCCTGCAACCGCCGCCGGAGTGCCTCAACGATGTTGGTCGCGATCTCCGAGTGCTCGACCGTGCCGCCGGTCATGGCGACCGGCTGGAACCCGTCGAACTCGTAGCGAAGCTCCTGCTCGCGCTCCCACGCCAGGAACTCGTCGAGCGACATCGGCTTGCGCAGGGCAACGTTCGTGGGGTGAGCCTAGCGTGCCGCCATGGCCGAGACCACGCGCGGCCTAGCGACTCACGGGCGGGTGCGGCTCGGCCGTCAGACCGCCGGCGTGGCTCGGGGCGCTCTTGCCCAGCACGAAAGGCTCGTTCGCGGACGACATGATGCGCGCGATGTCGCGGAAGATCGCGTTCGCGACGCCGGGCGGCGGGTCGTCCGCCTGCAGCGTGACCCACGCCACGATGGTGATGCCCGCCGCGGGGAGGGTGTAGTTGGCGGTGTTATAGCCGGGAAGGCCGCCGGTGTAGCCATACCACCCGGCGCTGCAGCCGATGCCGAGGCCGAACGCCAGGTTTCCTTGCCCTGTTGGGATGCAGTCCATCCGCGCGCGCTGCGTCGCGGGCCCGCTCGTCTTGCCGCCGACGTAGAGCTCCACCCAGCGCTTCGAGTTCGGCCATGTCCGAGATCATCTCGCCCGCGGCGCCCATCAGCGAGACGGGGATCGTATTGCTCACGTCCTCCCAGCCGCGCTGCTTGTCGAGGCCGTAGCCGTGCGCCCACGGGTCGGGCATCGCCTGGGTCGCCGGATAGCTGGTCTGGGTCAGATGGAACGGCGCCAGCAGGCGCTTGGCGATCTGGTCGCCGACGGTGTCCTTCGTGACGCTCTCGATGATGAGCCCTAGGATCAGGTAGTTCGTGTTGCTGTATCTGTAGGCTGTGCCGGGCGGGAAATACGGCTTCTGCTTCACCGCCCACCCGATGAGCGTTCGTGGGTTCCATTCCGAGTTGGGCGCGACCTTCGCGGGGTCGATCTCGGGCGCGTCATACGCCTCGAACAGGCCGCTGCGCATTTGGCACAGCTCCCGGACCGTAATGTGCTCCGCGTTCGGGATGGTCACGCCGAGCGAGAAACGGCTCAGCGGATCGTCGAGGCTCAGCTTGCCTTCGTCAACGAGCTGCAGGAGGACGCTGATGACGAAGGTCTTGGTGTTGCTGCCGATGCGGAAGTGGTCGTCGGGCGTCAGCGGCCGGTGCGTCGCGAGGTCGGCCTCGCCGAAGGCGTGGACGTAGCTCCCGCCCGCGCCGTCCCAGACGCCGACGAGAACGCCCGGCACCGGCGTGCGCCCGCCATAGGTGTGGCGTTCCTGCTCGACGGCTGCGGCGATCTTGGCCTGCACCGAGGAGTTCGCCGCCGAGATCACGGTGGCGGCCGGGGCACCGCGCGCCGGCGCCGCGAGAGCGAGAACGCACCCCAGGATGGACGTGACGCGGAGCGGAGCGGGGTGAACCATCGAGAGGTGCCTCCAGAGTCCCGAATTGCTTTAGTCGTCTCAGTAATGTATCATTTCCGAAGTGGATACGATTGCTTGAAGGGAGGATATCGCCATGGAGGGAAGGATAGAAGCGCACAATCAGCGCCCCGCCGCGGTTTGGAGCTCCGGCGGCGACGCCTACAACGACATCAGCCACCAGATCGCGAGCGCGCTCGACCACTGCGTGCGCAGGATCGATCCGCGGCCGGGCGAGCGCATCCTCGACCTGGCGACGGGCACCGGCTGGACGTCCCGCCTCCTGGCACGGCGCGGCGCGACGGTCACGGGCGCTGACATCGCTCCCGATCTCATCGCCGCCGCGACGGAGCGCGCGAAGGCCGAGGGTCTCGAGATCGCCTACGAGATCGGCGACGCGGAGAAGCTCCCCTATCCGGATGCCAGCTTCGACGCCGTGGTCTCCACCTTCGGCGTGATGTTCGTCAGCCGCCCGGAGGCGGCGGCGGCTGAGCTTACCAGGGTTTGCCGCAGAGGCGGACGGATCGGCTTGGCGACGTGGCTGCCGGACAGCAACGTCTTCAAGATGTTCACGGTGATGCGCGCCTACATGCCGCCGCCGCCCGACCCGGCGCCGCCGTCGCCGTTCGCCTGGGGAAACCGCGGTCGCGTCCAGGAACTCCTAGGCCGCGATTTCGACCTGACGTTCGAGGAAGGCACCACGACATACTACGACCGGGACGGCGACGCGGCCTGGAAGGCGTTCGCCACCGGATACGGCCCGACGAAAGCCCTGGCTGGCAGCCTGGACGAAGTGCGTCGGGCGCAGCTCCAGCGCGACTTCGTCGCCTTCCACGACGGGTTCGCGACGCCCCTCGGGATCGCTGTGCCCCGCGGATACCTGCTCACGGTCGGCACGCGGCGCTGAGAGCGCCTGGCGGCGCAAGGGCGTCAGGTGTTCATTGCGTCGAAGAAGTCCTGGTTGGTCTTGCTATACTTCAGCTTGTCCAGGAGGAAGTCCATCGCGTCCGAGGCGCCCATCGGGTTCAGGATGCGGCGCAGCACCCACATCTTGCTGAGCGTCCCGCGGTCCACCAGCAGCTCTTCCTTGCGGGTGCCGCTCTTGGTGATGTCGATGGCCGGGAAGGTGCGCTTGTCGGACAGCTTGCGGTCGAGGATCAGCTCCGAGTTGCCGGTGCCCTTGAACTCCTCGAAGATCACCTCGTCCATGCGGCTGCCCGTGTCCACCAAGGCCGTCGCGATGATGGTGAGGCTGCCGCCTTCCTCGATGTTGCGCGCGGCGCCGAAGAAGCGCTTGGGCCGCTGCAGGGCGTTCGCGTCCACGCCGCCCGTCAGCACCTTGCCCGAGCTGGGCTGCACCGCGTTGTAGGCGCGCGCCAACCGGGTGATGGAGTCGAGCAGGATCACCACGTCGCGCTTGTGCTCGACCAGGCGCTTGGCTTTCTCCAGCACCATCTCGGTGACGGCAACGTGCCGGGTCGCCGGCTCGTCGAAGGTGGAGCTGACCACCTCGCCCTTCACCGTGCGCGCCATGTCGGTGACTTCCTCGGGCCGCTCGTCGATGAGCAGCACCATGAGGAACACCTCGGGGTGGTTGTGGGCGATGGCGGTGGCGATGTTCTGCAGCATCACCGTCTTGCCGGTCCGCGGCGGGGCGACGACGAGGGCGCGCTGGCCCTTGCCGATGGGCGCGATCAGGTCGATGACGCGCGGCGTCATGTCCTTGCCGGGCCCTTTGGCGACCGACTGGAAGTTCTCGACTTCCATCCGGAGCCGCTTGTCCGGGTAGAGCGGCGTCAGATTGTCGAAGTTGATTCGGTGCCGCACGGCGTCGGGCGGCTCGAAGTTGATGCTGTTGGCCTTGAGCAGCGCGAAGTAGCGCTCGCCGTCGCGCGGGGCGCGGATCTGGCCCTCGACCGTGTCGCCGGTGCGCAGCGCGTAGCGGCGGACCTGGGAGGGCGAGATGTAGATGTCGTCCGGGCCGGGCAGGAAGCTCGCCTCCGGGCTGCGCAGGAAGCCGAAGCCGTCAGGCAAGATTTCCAGCGTGCCCTCGCCGTGGATCGGCTGGTCGTTGTCGGCGAGGTTCTTGAGGATCGCGAACAGGATGTCCTGCTTGCGAAGGGAAGAAGCGTTCTCGATTTGAAGGGATTCGGCGAAGCTCAGGAGATCGGCCGGTGTCTTGGCCTTGAGTTCGGCGAGGTGCATGGGCGGCCTCGTGGGTGCTCTCGTTGGAACTGGGGCGCGGGTCGGCTTTGGCCGGATCGCCGCATTGGGAGATAGAACTTTGCGGCGAAGTCCCGCGATGGGGAGGAGTGTCAGGAGGGCCGGACGAACCCGGCTCAGGACACAGCGATGCTAGGGACAGAACTTCCCTGCGTCAAGAGCAACTTGGCCCCGCCGGGCGCCGATTTCAAGCCCGCTGGCTTCTCCAATAATTCAGTGCGCCCGAATAGCTATGCCTTGGCCGACGCGCCGCGCAGGCGATCGATCAGTGCGATGGGGTTCTCCGGCGGCTTGTCGCCGCGCCAGGCCACGTGCCAATCAGGACGCGAGAGCAGCAGCTTGCACGGGTAGAGCGCCGCGGCCTCCTCGGCATCCACGTCGAATACGGCCAGCGGCACGCCGCGGTGAGCCGCCGCCGCTGCGAGGCCGCCGGTCTCGACGCGGGGATCGAAACGGAGCAGCGCGAAATCGGACCCGACCGCGTCGTAGAGCGACCTCCCGTCGCGCAGCCACAGATGCGGCGTGCGGCAGCCCGGCACCGTTGATTGGCTGAAATCGTAGATGGTGTAGGATGGCGCCGCCTCGTCGTCATAAGCGATGACCGGGGAGTCCGCGTAGAAATACCCGAAATTGAGCCCGCCGCAGCAGAACTGGCCGACATCGATGTCGTAGGCTTGCTGACCGATTCGGGCGCGCACGGCATCGCCCTCGGGCCCGGCGTCCTCAATCGTGCCGGGAACAGCACTCCGCAGCGCGGTTCGCGCCAGCGACGTGTTCATCGCGCAGCGCGAAGCCTGCTCGGTGATCGGCTGGCGCTCGATCTCATAGGCGTCGAGGAGCGCCGGGTCAGCCCACCCCCTGATCACGCCCGCCAGCATCCAGGACAGGTTCATGGCGTCGGCGATCCCGGCATTCATGCCGTAGCCGGCGAAGGGCACCCAGATATGGGCGGCGTCGCCGCACAGGAAGACGCGCCGGTCGCGGAAGCGGTCAGCGATCATGCGGCGGCCGGTCCAGTCCTCCCGGCCGAGGATCTCAAACGCGAACGAGGGTCCAACGCCTAGAATCTCCCGGAGGCTGCGGTCGCGGTCAACGGATGACAAATCCGCGCTGGGCGCCATGAAGTTGTGGACCAGCCATCGCTCGCGGCCGTCGATCGCGAACATCAGCCCGCAACTCCGAGGGTTGATGCAGTCGGTTCCCCAGGCCGGCCTCGGCATCATGCCGAGCAATGCCGGCGCCCGGATGTAGGTCGATTGCGCCTGCATCACGGCCGCGTCGCCGCTCAGCCTGACGCCCATCCTCCGCCGCACCTCCGAATGGGCGCCGTCGCAGCCGATCAGGTAGCGAGCCGAGATATCGAGCGGCCTGTCGGCCTCGAGATCCCTTGCCCGCGCCAGCACCGTGTTCTCATCCTGCTCGAAGTCGAGCAGTTGCGTTCGCGGCAGGATGCGCAACCCGGCCGTCGCCGCCGCGTGCGCGAACAGCACGGGCTCGAGGTAGATCTGATTGATCCGGTGCGGCGGCTCGGGCGTCGGCCACCAGGTATCGGGACCGTTCTTCGCCGCGTAGCGCTGGGCGCGGCAGGGAATCGGGATGCGCGCAAGCTCGATGCCAGTCGCCGTCGTGCGGAAGGCGACGTCGTTCGGATAGTCGGCGGGCAAGCCGGCGTCGCGCACGGCGCCGACGACGCCGAGCCGGCGGAAGATCTCCATGGTGCGGGCGCTGACGTGGTTGCATCGGACGCTGGGCGGCTCGCCGGCGGCGCGCGTCTCGGCGACGGTCACGCCGACGCTGCGGCGAGCGAGGTCCATGGCCAATGTCAGCCCGACAGGACCGCCGCCGACGATCAGGACCTCGGTGTTGATTCGACGGGTCATGAAGGCGCTTCTCGCTCAGCGATGCCGCGGATGGCAGCGTCACGGCAACGGCGATCGGCCCAACGTCAACGTTTCGGACCGCGCTGGCAACGAGAATTGTATGTCCGGCAGCGAATGTCACACGGAGTTGCGGTGATCGCCTGGGAGATCCGCGTCGAGAGATCCGATCAGGTGATCACACGCCCGGCGCGCCGGCGCGTGACGTAGGCGAACAGCCACTGTGCGGACACCACAATACGGTTGCGGAACCCGATCAGGAAGAAGATGTGCGCCACCGCCCAGGTCACCCACGCCACGAACCCCGTAAGATGCACCGGCCCGAACTCGGCCAGCGCCTTGCCTCGCCCGATCGTCGCCAGCGTCCCATAGTCACGATACCTGAACGGACGCGGCGCGCCCTGCCCGCGGAGCCGCCGGGCCACCGCTCGCGCCACGTAGGCGCCCTGCTGCTTGGCCACGGGCGCCACGCCCGACAGCGGCTTCCCGTGCTGGGGAGGCGCCTGCGCGGCGTCACCGATCACGTAGATGCCGGGCCGCTCCGGGACCTGCAGGTCCGGCCCTACCTCCACGCGCCCGCCGTGCCCCGGCTTGACGCCGAGCCACGCCGCCACGGGCGTCGCCGCCACCCCTGCCGCCCATACCACCGTGCCGGCCGGGATGCTGTCCGCGCCGAGCTGCACCCGGCCCCGCGCCACCGCCGTGACCTTCTCGCCCGTGCGCACCTCCACCCCGAGATGATGCAGATCCGCCACGGCGCGCTCCGCGAGGTCCGGCGGGAAGCCCGGCAGCAGCCGCTCGCCGCCCTCGACCAGCAGCACCCGCGCCCGGCGCTCAGTCCAGGGCAGCGGCAAATCGCGGAACTCGTGGCGCAGCATCTCCTGGGCCAGCTCGGCGAGGGACCCCGCCATCTCCACCCCGGTCGTGCCCCCGCCGATCACCACGAAGGTGAGATGCCGCTCCCGCTCGGCGGGATTGCCCGCCGCGGCGGCCGCCTCGAAGGCTCCAAGGATGCGGCGGCGCTGCTCCAGCGCGTCGTCGAGGGTCTTGAGGCCCGGCGCCACCTTCGCGCCAATCGTCGTGGCCGAAGTAGCTCGGCTCCGACCCGGTCGCGAGGATGAGCGTGTCGTAGGGCACCCGCCGCTCGCCGCAGAGCACCTCCCGTGCGGCGAGGTCCAGCCCCGTCACCCGCTCCATCAGCACCTCGACACCGCTCGCGAGCGGGAGGATGGACCGCACCGGCGAGGCGATGTCGTCGGGCGCCAGCGCCGAGGTGGCGACCTGGTAGAGCAGGGGTTGGAACAGGTGATGGTTGTGCTCGTCCAGCAGCGTGACCTGGACGCCCGGCACCCGGCCGAGCCGTCGCGCCGCCTCCAGGCCACCGAACCCGGCGCCGGCGATCACCACCCGATGCTCCGGCCAACTCGCCCCGGTTCGCCGGGCCGCTTCCGCCTCGCGCACCCTCCGGTTTCCGTCGAGCCACAGGGCCGTGCCGGTCGCCAGCAGGGCCGCGGGGACTAGGATGGATCGCCCCGTCATGCCGTGCGTGCCGACGCGCTACGCGCCCGAGCGGCTTGGCCGCGCGTTCGGCGGCGGTGCTCCGTCGTCCACCGCACCGCCGCCTGGGAGCGAATCGTTGGTCAGTCCGCCTGAGGCGCCTGTCCCGTCCTCAAGGTTGGGCTGCAGATCGCCGCCCGCAGCACCTCCGCCCGGCACGGCCGGCGTGCCCTTGCCCGCGAGCCGGCTCCCGGCCGGGTCGGCCTCGATACCGGCGCCGCCGGACGCGATACCCTTCGTGCCCGCTTCCGGCATTCGGTCCGCGCCCGCGATCGAGCCTGGCCCGCCCGGCGGGGAACCCAACTTGCCTGGATCGGCCATGATCGCCTCCCTGTCTGCCGCCGACAGAACCCACGTGACGGCGAGCGGTTCCCCTCGTCCGGCGACGGCTACCGCCCACGCCGCGATGACGGCGGAGCAGCGCGTTCTGGTCCCATCCTGCACGCGATCCGTCGCCTTCGCCTCCTGTGACCGCAACTGCCCGTGAAGCGCACTGCCGAACATAGGATTTCCGTTGTCGGATCGGACCGAGGACCCGAGCTTCGGCGAAACGATGCCGGCTGTCCAGCAAAGGCCGGCCCAAGCATTGAACCTGGGAGGACCTGAGCCATGCCGACCTACATCACGCTCGTGAACTGGACCGAGCAGGGCGTGAAGACTATCAACGAATTGCCGGCTCGGCTCGACCGTGGGAACGCGCTGCTGAAGGAGCACGGGGGCAAACCGCTTGCGACTTACATGACCATGGGCGAATGCGACATGGTCTATATCTACGAGGCCCCCGACGATGCTGCAGCAGCGCGGTTCACCCTGACCCTTGCGAAAGGCGGCGCCATTCGCTCGAAGACGATGAAGGCATTTCCTGAGGCCGAATACCGCCAGATCGTGAGTTCTATCAAGTAGCCGAGCCATGCAGCATCGTGCATGGGAGGTCGCGCCGGGCGTTCTGTCCGGCCTGGGGCTGGACGACTGGACCTGCTTTCACACGCCGGGCCACTGCGCCGGGCACGACGCCTTCTTCCGCGCGGCTGGCGGCGTCCTCCTGGCCGGCGACAGCGTGGCGACGGTGGACCTGGACAGCCTCCCCGCGCTCGTCTCGTGGCGCAAGGCGCTGAGCCGGCCGCCGACGCCGGCGGTCACCGACGAGACAGGAATCCGCTCCCTGCCGCCAGCGCCCTTCGATCCGATGCCGTTGGTCGCGGCGGGTGTGCTCGCTGCGGGGCTGGGCGTCCCGGCCGCGAGACCCGGCAGACGAGACCGGCAGGTTCGCCCGACCGTCAGCGCGGCGAATTGACGAGCGAGGTTCAGATCGAGCCGCTGGCGGCGGACGCGCCGGATGCCGCGGCCGAGTTGCTGACACGCTTCTTCGCCGAGGAAGGCTTCCCCACGCCGCCGGCGCAGATCGCGCGCAATATCGCCGCCATGCTCGCCGACCCGATGTGCTGGAGCGCGCTCGCGACGGTGGACGGGACGGCGGCCGGCGTCGTCACCGTCACCACTATGCGCTACGTCGAATGGGGGCTCCTCGGCGAGATCGGCGACCTCTACGTCCTGCCCGAGCGGCGCGGCATGGGCATCGCGAGCGCGCTCGTCGCGGCGGGGATGAAGTGGTGCCGTGGCCGAGGGTGCGCGGCGGTGTCGGTGGTCATCACGACGCAGGGCCAGGAACGCCACGACCTCGCGCGGTTCTACGCGCGCCTCGGCTTCCGAGGCAGCGGGCGGATCATCCTGACCGTGTCTCTCGGTTGACGGATCGCGGACGGCTCAAGCCGTCGAACGCCGGACCTCGTGAAGCGCCGCGATCACACGATGAGACGGCTGCCGACGAACAGCAGCGTGCCGGCCAGGACGGGGCGCAGCACGGCTTCCGGCACCCGCGCCGCGAGTACGCTGCCGGCCACGATGCCTGGCAGCGACCCGAGCAGAAGTGCTGCGAGCAGTGCGAAATTCACCTCGCCGAGATACCAGTGCCCGATGCCCGCGATCAGCGTCAGCGGCACCGCGTGCGCGATGTCCGACCCCACAATGCGGGCGATCGGCAAGGCTCGGTAGAGCACGATCAGCGCCGTCACCCCGATCGCCCCGGCGCCAACGGAGGACAGCGACACCACGACCCCGAGCACGGCGCCCGTGAGCACGGTGAGTGCCGCGGTCTGCCTCTGTGTCAGCTCTCCGGAGCGGCGGTTCGCCCATGCGGTGATGGGTGCGCGGAACAAGGTCGCGGCGGCTGTCAGCACCAACGCGACGCCGAGGACAAGCGACATCACGTGCTCCGTGGCAGGTGTCGGCGAGCCGAACCACGACAGCACCAGGATGGTCAGCACCGTAGCCGGGATGCTGCCCGCGGCCAGTCGCCCGGTGACGCGCCAGTCCACGGTCTGGCCCAGCCCGTGCGCCGCGGTCCCGACCGACTTGGTAACGGCGGCGAAGAGCAGGTCGGTCCCGACCGCCGTCGCGGGGTGGATTCCGAACAGCAGGATGAGCAGCGGCGTCATCAGCGATCCGCCGCCGACACCCGTCATTCCGACCAGCAGGCCGACGGCGAGACCCGCGACCGAGTAGGCCGGATTGATCGCGCTGAGGACGGTCATGCCGAGGACTGGGGCAGCGTCGCGCCGGGTGTTGATGCCTGGGTGTCGGCTGCGATCCTATGCGAGTCGGCTGCAAGCAGCATCTGCGCTCCGTTGCTGACGGGGAGGGGAGGCGATGCCGCAGCCTCCCGGAGGTGCGCGCCTGAACGGCACACGCGGAGGACGCGTCTGGTGACAGCTTCGCGCCCTGGTCAGGCGACATTAGCGGTGCGGTCGCGTAAGTCAAACCAGTTCGCCGCGCGGACGAGTAGGGCTCCCGGCAGCCGACCATCGCCGGGCCACCGATGCGCCGCTGTCGCATTGATGTCGCAGGGCTGAACCGAACTTCGCGGTAGCCTGATCAACTCGGCGTGTGTGGCGTGCCGGGTGGGAATAAACGGGCCGGAGCTTGGGACGGCGACACGTCCCCAGCTCCAGCGACCTGCGCTCGGGCGGCGTCTGAGGCAGCGTCTGAGACGGCCGGCGCTTATCCTATCGGCTCAGTTGCCGAGCTGCGCAACTCGCAGGGGAATCGGCCGTGCTGGGAACCGCGTTCGGTAGTCAACTTGCCAGGTGCGGGGGACCGCCCGTTGCGGCCGCACCTGGACGCCGGGCGCTGCCATCGGCACTGCCTCGGATGCGCAGGCATTGCCGGTCGAGCTGACCTCCACCTTCGGTGCTGCTCCGTTGCCTCCGTAAATGACGCGCTGCGTGCATGTGCCGTGGCCGTCGCTGAACGAGGTGACGAATACGCCCCGCACGGCGCCGCCGAGCTGCCGCGTCCCTCGCGTCGCAGCTTCGACCGTCTGGCCCGGCCCGATCCAGGCTGGATGGGCGAAGCCCCCCAACGAGCCACCATGCGCGGCTTCCAGCATCTGGTTCAGCATCTGGTTTGCTTGGCGCATCATGGCGGCGGCGTCAGGCATCGCCGCGAACGGGAACGGTGCGCTGAGGGCGGGCCCGGCGAGCATCATCGGCGCTGTCGGTATCATGGACGCGGCGGAGAACGGCGCCATGGGCATCGCGCCGCCTGGCAGCACGATCACCACGGCGCCGGGCGGCACATGGATCACTCGGCCCTGCGCCGAGTTCCGGCTCTGTGCATAGGTGGCGCCGACGCCGCCGCCGAGGGCGAGCGAAGCCGCCGCGCCGAGGAGTGCAGCCCTGGATTTCCGCATCAGTGAACCTCCATCGACCTCAACCACGCAAGGCCAAGATAACGCGGCAGATCGCCTCCGGTCCACGGCTCCAGCCGTCGCAAGCCATTAACAAATTGACAGATTCCCGGCGCAGCCGGCGCGCGAGGATATCGATTGCGGCAGGCTAGATCCTATCGTAGCCGAAGCGCCCGAAATCTTCATCGAAGAGGAAGTTGATCCGGTCGATAGCCGCTCGGCTCATGCGCTCCGCGTAGCGGTATCGCTGCGCGGTATCTGCCGCCGCGCTCGCGCGGACGTTCTCGTTCATGCGCGCGGGAATCTCGATCCCGACCTGGGTGCAGAACTCGTCCACGTCGTGCTCGAAATCCTCGACGCGCCCGATGAAGGAGGCATACTGGCGTCCATCGACATGGGTCCAGTAATGTGAGGGATGCAGCGGGAAATTCGTGTTCCGCCCGACCTCGAAGACTTGTTCCTCGGTAACACTTAGCATCCAGCGGTTGAAATCGAAGTCTGCCTCGAAGAGCTGAGCGAGGTTCTCGGCAACTTGTCTTCTCACGAGTGAGCGTATCCACTCGCTCGGAAACGGCATCTTCATCATGGTCTGGACGTCGCTCTGCAGCTGTACCAATCCAGAATACGCGCGATCATACGGATTGCGTATGAATGATCCGGTGAAGAAGCGCTCTCGGCTCTCGGGATACGCCAGGAACTCCGCGCAGGTTATGTGCTGGTGCACCACCCGGTTGAGGAACGGGCAGAAATGGAAGAACCGGTCATAAGGGCTCTCGTCGAGTGGCTTGAGCCGCGCATGGAGCGTGGTGCTCGCCGTCTTCCACGGCGCGAACATCACAAAGGATTTCGCGTAGGAGATGATCATCCCGTGCCGACGCCCTAGAACGGCTTGACCACCGCCATGATCACCGCCACCAGCATCAGCACCGTCGGCACCTCGTTCGCGATCCGGTAGAACCGCGCCGGGCGTTGATTGCGGTCCTGCAGGAAGTCCTTCCGCCAGCGGCTTGCCGCCCCGTGGAAGCCGAGCAGCAGGAACACGGCCAGCATCTTCACGTGGAACCACCCGGCGTGCGCCACATCCACCACGCCCGGCACCAGGACCAGCAGGATCCCGAGCACCAAGGTCGCGATCATCGCCGGGGTCGTGATTTGCTTGAGCAGGCGCCGCTCCATGACCTTGAACCGCTCGCTCTCCAGCGAACCCGGCACCACGGCGCAGTGATAGACGTAGAGCCGCGGCAGGTAGAACAGCCCGCTCATCCACGCGATCAGCGCCGCGATGTGGAACGCCTTGATCCAGGGGTAGGCTGGGATCAGCGCGGAGATCGTCACGCCGCCGCCCTTCCCATCGCCCGCTCCGCGGCGTGCAGCACCTCCGCGAGCGAGCGGATCAGCACCGCTCCCTCCGCCACGAGCGCCGCGGCATCGTCCCCGTGCGCTGCCAGCCCGAGGCACGCCATCCCCGCCGCCCGCGCCCCGCGCACGCCCGGCACGCTGTCCTCGACGACCAGGCACGCGCCGGGTGCTACACTCTCCGCCGCAGCCGCGGCCAGGAATAGGTCCGGCGCGGGCTTCCCTGCAGCTACGTCGCGCGCGCTATGAACCCGCCCCTCGACCAGTGCCGTCAACCCAGTTCTTGCGAACTTCACGTCCATCTCCTCGTGCGACGAGTTGCTTGCCACGCGATACGGCAGACCCAGCGCCGCCACGCCCCGCAGCACGGCCGCGGCGCCCGGCATCGGTTCCGCCTCGCGCGCGAGCGCCGCGATGATCCGGCCGCGCAGGTGCTCGACCCACCCCGCAGGCCAGCCTTCCTGCAACGGCCGGCGGCCCAGCCGGGCCTCGATGATCGGCGGCATGTCGGAGAGGCGCAGGCCCACGAACTGGGCCGTGGCTTCCGCGGTTGTCATAGGCCAGCCCAGCGCCGTGCACTCGGTGGCGACCACGCGGTTGGAGACTGGCTCGCTGTCCACCAGCACCCCGTCGCAGTCGAAGATCACGAGGCGCAGCGTCTCGGGCGTCACGCGGGAACCGTCGCTGGTGCCGGCTCGGCTTCGGCCGCGGCCTCGGCAGGCGCCGCCTGCCCCGCCCGCGCGTGCGGGCAGTCCGCGAACTGGCGCGGGCAGGTGCGCTTCCCGGCATAGCTGCACAGCCCCGGCCCCCTCGCCAGCGCGCCGCGCACGAGATCGGCGAGTGCCGCGATGAACTGAGGGTCGCTGTTCTGCGCGGGCGCCCGGAAGTAAGCCGGCACGCCTACCTGGTGCGCCAGCTCGCGGTATTCCACGTCCAGCTCCACGAGCGTCTCTGTGTGCTCGCTGACGAACGCGATCGGCACGACGAGCACGGGCACTCCGTCCGTGCCCGCCCGCCGCACCTCGTCGTCCGTGCTGGGCTCGAGCCACCGCTGCGGCGTCGCCTTGCTCTGGTAGCAGACGACCCAGTCCAGCCCCGGAATGCCGAGCGCCCGCACCACGGCAGTCACCGTGCGCTCGACCTGGTGCTGGTAGGGGTCGCCCGCCTTCACGATCACTTCCGGCAGGCCGTGCGCCGAGAACAGGATCCGCGGCGGCGGGCCTGCGCTGCAAGCGTCCTCATAGGCCCGGTGCACCTCGGCCGCGGTCGCCTCGGCGAAGCCGTGATCGGCGTAGTAGCAGCACAGCACCGTCGTCGGCGCGGCCAGCCCCGCCTGCGCCGCGGCACCCCGCCAGGCGAGCAAGCTGCTGCCCGTCGTCGTCGTGCTGAATTGCGGATAGAGGGGCAGCAGGAGCACCCGGTCCGGCTTCCAGTCGCGCACGGCACGTGCCGCCTCGTCCGAGAACGGGTGCCAGTAGCGCATGGCGACGAAGCACCGCGCCTCGAACTCGGGCAGCGCCGCCTCCAGCGCCCGGCCCTGCGACTCCGTGAGGTCCAGGAGCGGCGACTTGCCGCCGAGGAGCGCGTAGTTCTCGGTCGCCACCTTGACGCGCTTATACGCAATGACCCGCGCGAGCAGCGGCCGCAGGAGGAACGGCACCCGCAAGATCGCCGGGTCCTTGAACAGGTTGACCAGGAACGGCCGCACGGATTCCAGCTTGTCCGGCCCTCCCAGGTTGAACAGAACTATGGCTACCCGCTCGCGCATGGCGCGCAACGTGGCAGGGTTGGGCGCCGCGTCAAGTCATCCCTCCCGCACCAACCGCACCAGTTCCCCTACGTGCTCCGGCGGCGTCTCGGGCACGACGCCGTGGCCGAGGTTGAACACGTGTGGACGCCCCTTCGCCGCGGCGAGCACTTCCCGCACTCCTGCCGCCAGCGCATCCCCTCCTGCGACCAGCGCCATCGGATCGAGGTTTCCCTGCGTCGCCACGCCCGGCGGCAGCATCGGCCCGATCCGCGCGAGATCCGCCCCGGTATCGAGCGCCACCGCGTCCACCCCCGTTGTCGCCGCATACGTCACGGCCCCGATCCCCGCTAGCCGCGGGAAGCCAACGAAGGGCACGCCGGGGCACCGCTCCCGCAGCGTCGCCCGTATCCGCCGCGCCGGCTCGATCACGTGCTCGGCGAACAGCCGTGGCGGCAGCAGCCCGGCCCAGCTGTCGAACAGCATCAGGGCCTCCGCGCCCGCCGCTACTTGGAGGGCGAGATACTCCACCGTCGCCGCCACGAGCCGCTCTATGAGCGCCGCGAACAGGGCCGGCTCCGCGTGTGCCATGCGCCGAGCGAGCGCGAACTCCTTGGTCCCACCGCCCTCCACCATGTAGCAGGCGACCGTGAACGGCGCTCCCGCGAACCCGATCAGCGCCGTCCCCGCGAAGCCGGCGTCCAGCGCGCCCCGCACAAGGCGCACCGTCTCGAGCACAGGCGCGACGCGCTCGCCCATGCGTGCCGGGTCGAGCCGATCCACGCCCGCCCGGTCTTCCAGCCGCGGCAGTACAGGTCCCTCGCCCTCGTGGAACGCGAGCCCGTGGCCGAGCGCCCAGGGCAGGATCAGGATGTCGCTGAACAGGATTGCCCCGTCCATGGCGAACCGCCGCACCGGCTGCAGCGTGACCTCGGCAGCCAGCGCTGGGGCGGTGCACAGCGCGATGAAGTCGCCTGCCTGCGCCCGCACGGCCCGGTATTCCGGGAGATACCGCCCGGCCTGGCGCATGAGCCACACGGGCGGCGGCCACAGCGCCTCGCCGGCGAGCGTGCGCAAGAGTGGTTTCGGCATAGCGCTCCCTTAACCAAGGGAAGAGATCTTTGAAAGATGGAGGTGTGCTTAGCCCTGTGCATAACGGGGCCGCAGGAGTCCTCCGTGGAGTCCTCCCGGAGTCCTCCCCAGGAGTCCTCCACATACCTCCCCGGCCACGGACTCGCCAGCTTGGCGCGAGTCCCTCTTTCCTTCGTTCTGCCGTGCTTTCGGCGTCCCGGAGTCCTCCACCATGCCGTGCGCGAGTCCTCCCCGCTGACCCTCGCTGGCCCGCACGAGGGCGCTTGGTCCTCCCCGCATTCCCCGCTATTCACAGGTCCATGAGTGCGCATCACCGCATCAACCTGCACCTCGTCTCGGACGCCACCGGCGAGACGCTGAACAGCGTCACCCGCGCGACGATCAGCCAGTTCGAGGACGTGCACGTCATCTATCACCGGTGGAGCCTGATCCGGACGCGCTTCCAGCTCCACCGCGTCCTCGAAGGCATTGAGGCCGAGCCGGGTCCCGTGCTCTCCACCGTCATCGACAAGGCGCTGCGGGGCGACCTGGAGACCACCTGCCGCCGCCTCGGCGTCGCCGTCGTCAACGTGCTCGACCCGGTGCTGGCCCTGCTGCAGGACCAGCTCGGCGAGCAGGCCCAGGCCCGGCCCGGCCGCCAATACGTCCTCGACGCCGACTACTTCCGCCGCATCGACGCGATGCACTTCGTCCTTGCCCACGATGACGGCCAGGCGCAGGCCGGCATCGCTGAGGCCGATGTCTGCATCGTCGGCGTCTCACGCAGCAGCAAGACCCCGACCAGCTTCTACCTCGCCAACCGCGGCATCAAGGCGGCCAACGTGCCGCTGGTGCCGGGCACACCTGACCCGCCGGGCCTAGGGGCGCCGACGTGTCCGGTGATCGGCCTCACCCTCGACGCCGCCGCGCTGATCGAGATCCGCCGGCATCGGCTCCGCCTCATCGCGAGGGGCAAGGATCCCGGCGGCGTCCGCGCCGACCAGGGCGACTACGTGGACACCGACGCCGTGAAGGCGGAACTCCTCTGGGCGCGCCGCCTCTGCACCCGGCGCGGCTGGCCCGTCGTGGACGTGACCCGGCGCAGCATCGAGGAGACGGCGGCGACGGTGCTGCAGCTGATGGAAGCGTGGCATGAGCGCCGCCGCCGGGCGGAGACGCAGGCTTGAGCCCGGCCCCCGCCGGGACCAGCCTGCCGCGGTCTCAGCTCGTGGCCGGTTGGCGGTTGCCGGCTTCCAGCTCCAAGGCGAGCAGGCCCCATAGCGTCCAGGCCTCGTCGCGCCCACCAGGCAGGGCTTGGGCGATCGCGGCATAGGCGCTGGCGATGCCGCGCAGGACCGGCTCCGGATCGGCGAGCTCGAAGATGAGGCCGTGCTCATCGATCAGGTCAGGCACAAGGCGGAGGATCGCCGTCGCGATCGCTTTGCCCAGGTCTCCGTGCCCGGACGCGGCTGCGTCGTGCTGGGACCGGGACGGACAAAGCACTTGGGCGCGGACATTCGCCAGCCGAGGACCTGCCGCAGCCGCGTGGTCCTGGCCCGCGCCCTGCGCGAGCAGCGCCTGCGATCGCGGGATGGTCACCCGGGTCGCGGTAATCTGCTGCTTGGCCGTACGCTGCGAGCTGGCGACGTCCAAGATCCGCTGCTGGGCCTGCCGCATTTGCTCGCCGCCTGCCGGATCGGACGCGAGCGTAGACGCGTGCGGTTTCGTATTGAAGCTGTGCCGGACTGAGGTCATGTGCTCACCCCTGATGAGACGTCGGCTCACGCGCTTCTAGCACGCCCCAAGACGAGAAGGCGATTCAATCTGCTCTCAACACAATTTTGGAGCTTGTTTGTGTAAAAAAGAGGAGAATCGCAACATCAAGCATCGTAGGTGAGACGATTCTATTTGTGAGAACTGGACGGGGAAGCGCACCCTAACGGTTCTCTGCCCTCGCTCGCGGCATTGCAAGCATGGGCCGATGCGCGACACAGCGTGGGCTTGGGATCATCGGCGTCCGCACCTCTCGGGTGGACCTCTACCGGGGCACCCGGTTGCGCCGCCTGTCCCGGGCCTAGCACGGCGCGTGTCCCGCCGCGCACTTAGGACAATCATACTGTCCGTGTTTCACGTGAAACAGCTTCCCCATCCGGAACAGACTCATGCTCATGCTTCAGGCTTCTCACCCGACCCTCATCCTCGCGAGTCAGTCCAGCACCCGCGCTACGCTGCTCCGCGGTGTTGGCCTGCGCTTCGAGGCCCGTCCTGCCTGCGTGGACGAGGCTGCCATCAAAGCGGCCGCGCAGGCGGACGGCGCGGGCGCCGCGGATGCCGCCCTCCTCCTCGCCGGTCTGAAGGCGGCCCGCATCCGTGACCCCGACGGGCTCGTGATCGGTGCCGACCAGATCCTCGTCTGCGAGGGGGTCTGGTTCGACAAGCCCGCCACGCTCGCCGACGCCCGCGTCCACCTGCAAGCCCTCCGCGGCCGAACCCACATCCTGGAGACCGCGGTCGTCTGCCATCGCGCCGGCGAGGAGGTCTGGCACCATGTCGCCCGTCCCCGCCTCACCATGCGTGCCTTCTCGGACGCCTTCCTCGACGCTTATCTCGCCGCCGAGGGTGACGCCGTGCTCGACACCGTCGGCGCCTACCGCCTGGAAGGACGAGGCGTCCAGCTCTTCGACCGGATCGAGGGCGACCATGCGGCCGTGCTCGGCCTGCCGCTCCTGCCTCTGCTCAACTTCCTGCGGCAGCACGGGGTGCTCCTGGCTTAGCCGCTTTCCCTGTGGCAGAAGGGCACGGACACGGAGGAGGGAGCGCTCGGCATGGCGGTCAACAAGGTCCACCCGAACGCGAAAGCGGCGCTCGCTGGCCTGCTGCGCGACGACATGCTGATCATGGCCGGCGGCTTCGGCCTGTGCGGCATTCCGGCGGCGCTGATTGAGGCGATCCGCGAGACCGGCGTGAAGGACCTCACCATCGTCAGCAACAACGCCGGCATTGACGACGCCGGGCTCGGCCTCCTCCTGCAGACCCGCCAGATCCGCAAGATGATCTCGTCCTACGTTGGCGAGAACGCGACCTTCGCCCGGCAATATCTCGCCGGCGAGCTAGAGATCGAGTTCAATCCGCAAGGAACGCTGGCTGAGCGCATCCGCGCGGGCGGCGCCGGCATCCCGGCCTTCTTCACCAGGACCGGGGTCGGAACGGCTGTCGCCGAGGGCAAGGAGGTGCGCGAGTTCGGGGGCGAGCCGTATGTGATGGAGCGCGGCCTCTTTGCCGACCTCGCTATCGTCCATGCCTGGAAGGGCGACACCGAGGGCAACCTCGTCTATCGGCGTACGGCGCGCAACTTCAACCCGCCTATGGCGACGGCCGCCAAGGTGACGGTCGCCGAGGTCGAGCATCTGGTCCAGCCTGGCGAGATCGATCCTGACCAGATCATAACGCCCGGTATCTTCGTGACCCGCATCGTCCACGTTCCCAACCCGGACAAGCGGATCGAGCAGCGCACGACCCGCAAGCGCGAGAGCGCTCCCACCCCGGCCGCCGCCGGCACCGATCCCCTCCCCGCGTAAGGAGACCCGCCATGCCCTGGACCCGCGACGAGATGGCTGCCCGCGCCGCCCGCGAGCTTGAGGACGGCATGTATGTCAACCTCGGCATCGGCATCCCGACGCTCGTGGCCAACCACATCCCGCCGGGTATCTCGATCCAGCTTCACAGCGAGAACGGGATGCTCGGCATCGGTCCCTTCCCTTACGAGGGCGAGGAGGACCCGGACCTGATCAACGCCGGCAAGCAGACCGTGACCATGCTGCCGACGACGAGCATCTTCGACAGCGCCCAGAGCTTCGGCATGGTCCGCGGCGGCCATATCGGCATCTCCATCCTGGGCGCCTTGCAGGTCGCCGAGAACGGGGATCTCGCCAACTGGATGATCCCCGGCAAGATGGTGAAGGGAATGGGGGGTGCGATGGACCTCGTCGCGGGCGTACCCCGCGTCGTGGTGCTGATGGAGCACGCGGCCAAGGACGGCACGCCCAAGATCCTCAAGCGCTGCACGTTGCCGCTGACGGGGAGTCGCGTGGTCCACCTTATCGTGACGGAGCTCTGCGTCCTGGAGGTAAGCCGCGATCCGTCCCGCCCTGGCCTCACGCTCGTCGAGCTGGCGCCGGGCGTCGGCCTCGACGAGGTGCGCGGCAAGACGGAGGCTGCCTTCACCGTGGCGGATACGCTGCAGGCTGCCTGACCCACTTGCCCGGCAGCAGGCCCGGGCTTATAAGCCGCGCTCCCAAGTTTCCAGCTTCACGTCTGGGGGCCATAGCTCAGTTGGGAGAGCGCCTGAATGGCATTCAGGAGGTCAGGGGTTCGACTCCCCTTGGCTCCACCATTGAATTCACTAGCTTTTCTGCCCGAAGAGGTCACTCGACAGAGTGACCCGATTTGCCCCCGGACTTGATCGCGAACTCATTCGGAACGGGCGTGGATTGCCGAATGGCAGCCGCCGCTGCGTCTTGGGGGTCCGTAGGGCGTCTCAGCCGCGGCCGCCACGCGCGTGCTCCATGTGGGCGCGCAGCGCGGCGTTCATGCGTGTCTGATAGCCACGGCCCGGCGCGCGGAACCACTCTAGCACATCCTGGTCGATGCGCAGGGACAGGAGTGCCTTGGGTCGATGCACGGCCAGGCTGACGTCGGCTGGCCGAGGCTCAGGCTCGGCAGGGTCGGGCGAGGCAGTAGCGCTCGACTTTGCGATCATGTGTCCTCGCCTGAAATCGGAACCGGCGGGCGAACTGCTTTCGAGAGAGATACGTTCCGGAGATACACCGGGTCATCTCGGGAGATCAAGATAGAAAGCGAGGCTGCGCTCATGCCCAAGGCTGCACGGTGATCTATGGCGCAGCAGGCCCGAGCTGCCTTCAGCCGCGGTCCGTTGGATCACTCGCAGGCTAGAAATTGTGCGGCCGTGTCGCCCAGCGCGCAGCTACAAAGATTCCGCTTGTGTCTCCTCATAATGTGGCTACGGTTCTCACCTCGGTAGGACGGCGATGCGGGAGGATGCACAGGATGAGAGTTGGACTGTCGGCGCTGGCCGTGCTCAGCGCGTGCGCGGCCCTGTGCGGCCAAGCTGGAGCGGATGAGATTTACACGTTCACGGGCACCACGCCTTATGCAGGCGTGCCGGACCTTACGGTGAGGCTCGACATTGCCGATGCGGCGGTGGAGGCGGGGAGCTTCCAGCTTGCAATCGCCGGCACCACGGGCATGAATTTCCAAATCGTTTACAGCGGGGACGTCGCCGATTTCATCAGCCTGTCGTCGTCTGCCCTAGTCCGGACCTACGTCCCGATCACTACGGCTACTCCCTTCGAGAATTTCCAACTCGCTCTGACCTTCAACCCAAGCGACGGCAACATTGTGAGCAGCTACTTCAACTCTGCGAGCGATAGCGCGGGCAATGCCACCATCAGCGGCAGCGGCGCGACGGCGAGCGGCACGTGGGGCAACGACGCCCCGGTCTTCGTTCAGTGCGGACGAGGCAATACCTGCCCCTACTCCGGCTCCTGGACGCGCACGGGCGATCCTATCGGAACGCCTGTGCCTGAGCCGGCTTCGCTCGCTCTGCTCGGCGCCGGCGTCATCGGCTTGGGCGTGGCGAAGCGCCGTCGCGCTTCCTTGCTCGCCTGAGGGGTGTGCCGGGGCGAAGGCACGCGCCCCGGCACTCGCCCACCCCCGCCTCAGCTCGACGCCGTGCCAGCCGTGGTGCTTGCGGCCGGCCCGCGCCCGTTGGCGTTGATCGCGGTCACGATGGGGAAGAAGAACTCATTGGCCGCCAGCCCCGTGAACGTGTAGCTCGTGCCGCTCACCACCGTGTCCGCCAACGACCCCCACTTGCTGCCTGCTTGGGCGCGGGCGAGCACCTGGTAGCCGGTCGCGCCCGATACCGCCGACCAGTTCAGCGTTACCTGGGTCGTGGTCGCGCCGGACGTGGTGAAGCCGCTCACCTGGGCCGGCAGCGCACCAGGCGCGGCCGTGACGCTGAAAGCCGCACTCTCCCAGACCACGCTCGTGCTGTCCGTGGTGCTCACGAGCCGCACCGTGTAGCTGTGCCCGGCGTTCTGCGGCACCAAGAAGCCCAGCGTGTTGTCCGGCGTCACGGTGTCCGCGATCAACGCCAGACCGTCGATGGCGCCCGCGGTCTGGTCCCACAGCACGAAGTCGCCATACGCGCTGTTATTCGTGGTGAAGGTGACACCCGTAAGCGGCTGGCCGGCGGCGATGGAGCTGGGCAGGCCGGTGAGCACCACGTCCGGCGCGGCGCCGACCGTGATGTTGGGGCTAATCGCCAGCACGTTCGCCCCGGCACTGTCCGAGGTGAGCTGGTAGGCGTAGGTGTCCGCTACGCTCGGGGTGAAGCTCGGCAGATTGCCGGACACACCCGAGACGGCCACGAGACTGCCCTGATAGGCGGCCGTGGTGACGTTGTAGAGCCCTACATAGGCGCTGGTGCCGTTCTGCAGGGTGTAGCTCCCGCCGGTGAGCGGCACCGTCGCCGAACCGGAGGTGGGCACGCCGGACATGCTGCCCGCCTCGGCAGCGGCCGAGACGGTGATCGCCGAGCTGGTCGCCAGCGCCGAGCCGCCGTTCGCCGCGCTGTAGAGCTTGTAATCGAGGCTGCCGGAGCTTGCCGGGGTGTAGCTCGGGATGGTGCCCGATGCCGCAGGGCTGAGCGCCGCGCGGCCGCTCTCCGTCCCGTTGAGCGAGGTCGTGTAGTAGAGCGTCGCGACGTTGCTGGACGTGTAGCCGATACCCGTGATTGCCTGCCCGGCGGTGCCGGTGCTGGGCACGCTGGAGAACGAGGCCGACGCGCTGCCGCCCTGTTGCGCCGCGCCAACCGTGATCGTCGCGCTGGTGGCGAGCACAGCGGCGCCAGCGCTATCCGCGCAGAGTTGCACCTGATAACTGCCCGCTGCGGCCGGGGTGAAGCTCGGGACGCTGCCGGAGGCGCCGGACACAGCCACGAGCGCGCCCTGATAGGCGCCGGTCGTGAGATCCCACAGGCCGATGTAGGCGTTCGTCGCGTTCTGGAGCGTGTAGGCGCCGCCGCTTGCCAGCGCGGCGCCCGCCGTGCCGGTCGTCGGCACGCCAGAAAGGGTGCCGGCCTCCGCTCCACTGCCAGGGACTACGAAAGATGCACTTTCGTAAAGCAGCGTTCCCCCCGTGGCGGCCGAGTAGGCTCGGAGAGTATAGGTGCCCGGACCGGGAAGAGGCGGTGAGAAGCAGAGCGCGGTGCCGGCCTGCACCTGCTCAAGAACGCGGCTCCCGACGTCAGCGCCGTTCGAGTAGCAGCAAGTCCAATAGTTCGTGTATGTCGGCGGCGGAGCATACTGCGCGAACAGCGGCGTGCTGCTGTTGGGGTTGAAGGCCGCTTTGATGCTACCGGACATTGCTGGAACTCCTGTCGAAAGGCATTCTTGCGGCCTGCTTCAGATCACCGTCGTCTCGGCTGCGGCAGACACCACAGCCAGGACGCTAGGCTTCTGCTCCGCCAGCACCCTGCGATCCGCGTCGCTGAGCAGGTTCGCGGGCCTGACGTGTAGGTTGCCGTCCGCCCCGGCCTCAATCGTGATGCCGCGGGATGCGAAGTGCTGCACCAGCTCGGCCGGGCTGAGCTTCGGGCGCATCGCCTCCCGTTGCTGCCGTTCCGTCTCGGCCGCCGCGATGTTCCGCAGCGTCTCCGCGGCGCCGGGAGGCTGGCATCGCGCGCTCGTCGCTTTGTGGAACACCATCCGGCGCAGCACATCCTCTGGCGCGTCTAGCAGCTCGCGCAGGTCCGCCTCCAACGCCGCCCGTTGGGCTGCCGGGGTCCGCGACACGGTGCCGTTGTCGAGCACGCCGCGCTGAACCCTGTGGAACCGCTGTGTCAGTGGCGCATAGATGCCGTCGTGGCTGCGACCGTAGAGCAGAAGGGCGATGCGCTGCTGCACCTGGCGATGCAGCTCGCCCAACTCCCGCGTCGGGTCGCGTGGCGCCTCCTCGGCCTTCGGCGCTTCCGCCGTGCGCGCGGCGCTCATCGGGCCGCTCCCGCGCGACGCTGCGAGGGTAGTCCGTGCTTGCGCTCGAAAGCGCGCAGCTCTTCCGGCGTCATGTCCTTGGTCTGCTTCGGCCTCTTCTGCTCCGCCTGCCACTCCGCGAACGCGGCCCGCTCAGCGACCGTCAGTTTGTTCCACTCGGTTTCCACTTTCCGTCTCCTTAGATCACGACCGCCGCGGCCTGAAGCAGGCCAACGACTTCCGCTTTGTGCGCCCGCAACACGTCCGCCGCCGCCGTGCTGAGCAGCGCGCCCGGAGCGGCGCTGATATCGCCCGCCTTCGTCACTGAGAGCCGGATGCCCGCAGCCGCGAGCTGGGCGATGAACTCCGCCACGTTCATCTTGGGCCGGCTCATCATCGCCGCGTTCGCCGACGCTGAGGCTTGCTGCTGGGCGAGCAGGAGCCGAGCCGGGTTACGCGGGTCTGAGTCCGGGTAGATCGTCTGGTTGTTCGCCATGCGCTGTATCTCCGCGTCGCTCGCCTCGGCGACGGCGGTGAAGATGCCTAGCGCATCCTCCAAGACCGGCACGGCCCGAGCCGGCGCGGTCTTGGCCGTGTATTCGGCCTCGTTCAGCTTTCCGGAGAGGAGCGGGTTGATGAAGGGTTGATACCGCCGTTGCGCGCGGTCGTAAGCCGTCCTCACCTTCGTGAACAGCTCAAGGACCTCGGGTGGTATCGGGCGGCTTACGCCAACAGGTAGGTTCATGAGGGCTTCCCCTGCTTCGGCAGTGCGGCGTGACTGGCCTCGGCCTTCAGGACCAAGGCGTCGTGCGTATCCTGCGCGTCCTTGAGGCGCGCCGCGGCGCGCTGGCGAGCCAGCGGGCTCGGGTCTTTGGCCGCAACCGCGTTCTCAGCGGCGGCCGTATGCAGCGCCTCATTCGCGGCGACCACCTGCTTCAGCAGATCACGATGCGCTGCGTGCGCGGCTTCGTCGGCACGGGCGGCGAGGTCGGGGTGTTTGGTTCGTAGCCCAGCCCAGAACCGGGCATCCTCGCGTTGCTGGGAAGCCCCCTGCGGAGCGCGGAGGATGCCGTCGAGGGCGTCTGCGGCCTCTGCTTTCGTCATGTCCCGAACGTGTTTCATGTCCTCTCCGTGCCGCTAGCGGCCCACAAATGGGATGTAGCTCCAGCGAGCCGGCTGCATCACAGCCCGCCCGGCCTGCGCCAGCAGCACCGCGCCTGCCACCGCGTTGGCTACGTCGTCGTGTGAGCCGGGGCTGTGATCTATCGAGTTCCGCCCGCCGCGGGCCGTGCGCCGTTCCAAGCCGCAGAGCTGCGTCCGCAGCCGGGGCAGGTCGAGCAGTTCGACCTTGCCGCTGTTCAGCAGAGGCAGCATGTCCCGATACAGGTCCGACTTGGGCTGCTCGCTCAGCTCGTAGCCAATCCCGGCCAGCTTGAAGCGTTCACGGGGCCATTCCCCGGCGTAACGATCCCCATGCACCTCGCGAATGCCGTAGGTGCCCAGGAGCGCCGCGAAGTCCTGCACCACGCCCTCGGGGCTGAACGGCGGCCGGCGTTCGCGCACGGCGTCGAGCAGCACCATTTCCCCGTGCCGGTGCGCAATGGCGAGCGTCATCGAATCCGAGGAGCCGCCGGACGGGTCCACGAAGGCGAAGTAGCCGGTGCCAGACAGCGGCGGCAGTTCAAACCGGCCCGGCACGGTGCAGCCGTCCACCACCTCGCGGGTCACGAAGGCGGCGATATCGGTGCGGAACTCGGCGCCGTATTCGGCTGCGGCGCTCGCAGGGTCTTCCTCGTATGCCTGCTCGACGATGCCGGGGTCGAGGCTCGGGTTCATCTCTAGCGAGGTGGCGTGCCACACGAGAACCCGTGCCCCGTCCCGGCCGTAGTTCTCGCGAAAGGCCCGGTAGAGCGCCCCGCGCTTCGCATACGGGCTGGACGCGATCAGGAGCATCCCGCGCAGATTGCTGAGGCCGGGCCGGAGCGCGGCCAGTATCTCTTCATCCGGGTTCGCGGACTCTTCCGAGCGCCAGAACGCCACCTGATCGCAGAGAGCTGCGGCCAGGCTGTAGCCTCGCGTCACCCGGAAGCTGGCCGTGTGAATCTCAATCACCACGCCGTTGCTCAGTGTGAGGCTGTCCGCCATCTCGGCCTCAACCAGCGGCGCCAGCAAGGCGGTGTGCCGCAGCAATCCCGAGATGAACCGAAAGATGCCGCGGGCTTGGCGACGATCCGCGGCGATCACTGCGATGGTCGCCACCTCGCCCGGCGCGAGGCGGTCGCTGTAGTCCACGAAGCAGGCCAGGAACACCGCGATCAGGGCCAGCACGCGGCTTTTGCCACCGCGCCGCCCGATGATGAGGCAGGCTTCCTTGAACGGCGTTGTAGGCGGCTCTGTGCGGCCCGTGTGCGCCTTGTAGGCGTCGAGCTGGGCATCCGTGAGCGGCAAGCCGAACAGGGCGGCCAGGAATGCCCACCATGCGTCCCAGCTCTCGCCTGGGAAGTGCCGGGCGAACAGCTCGGGATCGTCCAAGGCGGCCAGGATGTTCACGGCGCAGCACTGGCGAGGATGCGGTTGCCCGCGCCCGTCGTCCCCACCACCATCGGATGCGCAACCAACCCAATGGAGAAACCTGTGTTCACTTTCGAATACACGCTCGCGGATGATCGCAGCACAACCGCGCTAAAGATGCCGTCTGCAACCGTTTCAATGACGGCGAGCGAATTGGAGAACTTCATCCGCGCGCTCGCAGTTGTGCGAGCCAACATGCACCCCGCTGTGCCAGACGAGAACCCAGACCCCACCACGCCAGTTTCGGCTGTGCCGTCGATCCGCTGGTATGTGTGCCCGGATGAGAGGCCGACGCAGGTTCGGCTGTTTCTCCTCCACTTGGGATTCGGATGGGTATGGATACCCCTCTCGCGAGACACGGCGCGAGAGATGACGGAGACAATGGAGCGCTGCTTCCAAAGCCTGCCAAAGACGCAGTAAACCGCTCGGTGCCTAGGCATGTAAGGCGAGCTGCTCATCATGCCGCTCGCTCCATCGCGGCAGCAGCCTTGCGGGCCAGGTGCGCGCGGAGGTCCGGCGGCGCCGGGCTGTTCGCGCCCTCCATGCCCAGCTCGCGGAGGGTCCGTGTCAGGCTGTTGCTCCAGGCGAGGTAAGTCCGCGAATCGTGCTCCGTCATTACGCCGCCCGCCGCGGTGCGCTGGTCGAGTTGCGCGACGTGCAACGCAAGCCAGGTAGCGCGGTCGATCAGCGCCGATTGCGTCGCGGATGGCTTGCCGCCCACGTGCTCGACAAGCCGAGCGCGGAAGTCTCGCATCAAGCGGGCTTCACGGGTGCGCCCGTCGAGCTTGGCGAGGCTATGCGGACGGGAATAGGGGCCAATCGGGTTCATATCCAGGGCCATTCAGTTCTGGCTTGAGATGCCGAGGGCGAGCAGTCGGTCGAAGTTGAGCGCGTTGACCTGGAGCGCTTCGCGGACGTTCTTGACGCCGCTGGCGCGCAGGATGTTGAGGGCGAGCGAGCGCAGGCGGGCCATCACGCCGGGCCGGTTGCGGATGCGGCTGGCATCCTCGTCCAGGCTCACGTCCCGGACGTAATGGGCGCGGTTCTCAACGCCCCAGTGAGCACGGATGGCGTGTGCGAGGGTCTTGGCATCGTGGCGGGCCTGACAAGCGTAGTAGCCGACCTCCTCGCGGGTGGGCCACAGGCCGGAGCGGGTATCCTTGATGTAGGTCAGGCGCGAGACCCGGGCCACGCAGGCGACCAGCTCCTGCCAGGGCGCGTCGAGTTGCTCGGCGGTGTCGAACACTTCAACACAGCGGTGCTCCTGGCGGCCATGGCGGCGGCGATCCACGGTCTCGCAGCAGCTAACAGGAGACTGCTCGGCGCAGAGCGTGGCCAGGGTCGCATGCAGGGTGGGCTGGTTCTGCTTGACCCGGACCAGCAGCGCGTTGCCGGTCGCGGCGGCTTGTGCGAACCCCTGCCTCTGGCAGTGCAGCGCGTCGGCGGTGAACAGCACGCCCGTAAGGCCGAGGTCTGCGATCAGCTGCGGCACCGCCGCGATCTCGTCCGGAGCCCCGGCCAGCTCCTGATGGGCGAGGATGAGGGCGGCGTCGCTGGCGAAAGCGCCGAGCACGTGCGACGCCTTGCGATCGTCCACGTGGTCGAAGCTGCCGCGCAGCGTCTTGCCGTCGAGAGCGACCGTGCGCGTCCCTTCTGCCCCGGTGCTGGCACCCAACGCGCGAGCATGGCGGCGGAAGGCGGCCTCCAGGTCGTCTCGGTCGAGCGCCAGGAAGAGATGGCGCAGCGTGTTCACGGCCGGAGCGCGCCGGAAGCGGGCGCCGAACACGGTGTTCAGGCGCTCGCGCTGCAGAGTGATGAAGGTGATGATGCCGCGGTAGGACGTCGCCCCCGCGAGCACGGCGAGGACCGAGGACAACAGTAGGTGGCGCATGCTGTAGCGCTGCCCCTGTGCGCGGCGTGGGTCGCGCACCTCGGCGAGCGCGGCAAGCAGCGAAGCAAACGGCACTGGGGCGACCTCCACGATGGTGAGAGGTCGCTTCCATAGGTCCTGCCCTACCTTGTTGCTGCTTGCGCTCCGGCCGACGCGTTCAGGCCGTCATCGGAGAACTGCATGGCCCTGGGTTCATATCTAAGCCAGATATTAGGGCCAGATAGGGCAGAGATGCAATAGTGAAGTAGTGCTAGCGTAGAATAAACGGTTAAGACATCTTCTGTCGTCTCTCGGCGTATCCCGGCATATCTTGGCGAATACTGGACGCTGACAGACGGTGCCGGACAATGCTGGACGGCTCGCAAGCGCCGCAGTCTCACTAGACCAAGCCCCCGTGATACTGCGCCAAGTGCCTCGAAGCAGTCTCACACAAATTGCTATTGACCTTTGAGACTGACAGGCTCACAGTGTCCCTAAATTATGTGAGACGAAGGGAGCGCGTCATGCTCGTTGGATACGCCAGGACCTCCACGGTCGAGCAGGAAGCCGGCATCGAAGCCCAGGTGCGCGATCTGCGAGGCGCCGGGTGCGACAAGGTGTTCCAGGAGCGCGTCAGCAGCGTCGCGCATCGTGCCGAGCTAGCAGCGGCGCTGGACTACGTGCGCGAGGGTGACACGCTGATCGTCTGCAAACCGGATCGGCTGGCGCGGAGCACGGCTGATCTGCTCGCCATCGTGCGGCAGCTTGAAGCCAAGCGCGTCGCCTTGCGCGTGCTGTCCATGGGTGGCCAGGTGCTCGACACGGGCAGCCCCACCGGTAAGCTCATGCTCACCATGCTGGGCGCCGTCGCTGAGTTTGAACGCGACCTCATGCTGGAACGCCAGCGCGAAGGCATCGCCAAGGCGAAGGCCGAGGGGCGGTATCAGGGCCGCGCCCCTACTGCACGCCGGCAGTCTGCCGAAGTGCTGCGGCTTAAGGCCGCGGGCGTGAAGCCCAATGAGATCGCGGGCCAGCTCAGCATCAGCCGGGCCAGCGTCTTCCGCATCCTCGGCGCGGGGTCGGCGTAGCGACCCTAATTCCGCAAATTTGCGGTTTGCTCGCGCGCGCGAGGGCGCCCAGGCACACGCCAGCGCGCGCAGGCTGTGTTGGCGTTTGTTGATGGAAGTATCGGTGTGAGGAAGGGGAGGAGCTTTCGTTGCAGGGTTCTTGGCGCCCCTCGTAGGAGGTCAGGAAGGGGCAGTGCTGTCCAGGGTCTGTTCCGCCTACCCTGGACACCCTGGACACAAAGGAATTGCTAAAACGCTGATTTGGCTAGGGATATCCTTTATGTCCAGGGTGTCCAGGGTGTCCAGGGTATAAATTACGCAGGAGAGGACGTTTATAGCAGACTAATCCGCTTCGGCAACGGCGCCACGATTTCCCGTGCGCACAGCGATTTGTAGAAATAGGGGTGGACACCCTGGACACCCTGGACAGCATTGATTTTACTACGGTTTTTCCGTCCAGAGTGGTCAGGGTGTCCAGGGTTCTGCCCTGGACAGTGGGCTAAGCTGCCTCTTCGTCCAGCTCGTCCCAGCCCTGGCCGCTGTCCCAGGTGACGCTTAGGCCAGTCGCCTTGATGAACGCCGCGCGCGCGGCGTCGAGCGTGCCGAAATCGTATCCTGTCGGCCGATCCTGTCGCACGAGAGCGGTTTTGCGCTCCCGGCGGCCATACTCGACTTCCTCGATGACGTGCTCGCCCACCACCCCGTTGCGCCAGCGGCAGGCAGGGGCCGGGAGACCGGCGAGGAATTGTCCCAGGCCCTCGCGGGTCAGAATGCGACGCTCGCCCCGTCCCTTGGCGAACTCGACGTAGCTCGCGAACAGCAGCTCGGTTGCGACCTTCTCCCGCCAGGCGTTGAAGTAGCTTTCGAGGCCGAGCTTGGACTTGAACACATACCCTCGCTCAAGGCAGTCGAGCCACCACGCTTCTGCGGTCGGAAGGCTCAGTTTCTTCTGCCGCTGCAAGCCCTCCGTGACCGGCACGGCGCGAACGTTGAAGGTGTCGAGGTTGATCGCGAGCAGCTCGTGCAGCATGGCTTCGTAGCCGCCGGCCTTCATTTGCGCCCAGATCGCGGCGAAGTAGGCATGATCGCCCTTCCTGGACTCGTCGACCTCCAGCACGAAGAACCGGCGTGCGTCCATGGCGGCGGGCACCACCCATTCCTCATTGCTCGCCATCATCACGTGCAGGAAGTTGGGCGTCTGCACCGCGTTTTGGAACTTACCCTCGACGGTCAGATACGGCTCGGTGATGAGCGACTTGAGCGCGCCGACGTGTGCGCGGTCGCCTGCGAACAGGGCCTCGTCGGCGAACAGGAATACGGTGTCGCGCAAGTGGGCGTTGAAGTTGCCGACCAGGTGCTTGGCATTGGAGATCGCAAGGCCGTGGTGCCCGGTGATGTGCATGAGAGCCTTGGCGAGTGTGCCCTTGCCGGTTCCTTCTCCGCCCTTCATCACGACGGCGACCTCGCCTTGCTCGGCTGGGCGCTGGACCATGCGGGCCATCCAGCCTTTCAGGTAGCTGAACCGCTCATGGTCGCCGTCGCAGATCACGACGCGGATGTGCTCGCGCATCAGGGACCAGTCACCGGGTCTTGGCTCGACGGCAAAGCCTTCCCACAGATTGAGCACGTCGGGCGTCGGGGCGGTGGCGCTCGGATCGAACACGACGCCGCCGATGAACTGCCGACGACGCCGATGGCGGAGCCACACGTCGGCTGCGGTCTTCCAGATCGGGCGGTCCTTGTCGTCCAAGCCAACCTTGATCAGATCGTTCAGGTAGAGGTTCTGGAGATCCCTGAAGGCGAGCCGGTCAAAGCGGCGACGCTTGAGCACAACGTCATAGCCGGGCTGGTAGATCACCGCCTTCCCGGCTTCGTTCACCACCATGTAGCGTGCGTTGAAATCGTCCACGACGGCATCAACAGCGTGCTGTCCATCCTTGAGATGCGCCGCCCCCGCTGGCCCGCCCGCCCGGCCGGCGCTCTCCGCCTTCCGGCCGCCGGGCTGCCGCTTGCCTTTGAACCCGAGTGCCACCGGATTAAGGCCGAGCTGGTCGCACAGCCAGAATGCCGCCTTCACCGCATCGGCCGCACCGCCGTGCTCGATCACCACGTCTATGGCCGTGCACGGCTCATCCGTGCCCCAATCCTTCCCACCCTCGGTCGGGTGCAGCGACAGGTCCTCTTGCAGGTCGCGGCCGAGGTCCGCGGACGAGACGCGCCACGCTCCGGTGTTCTCCTCCTTGCGCGCCTTGGGCAGCACCTCCGGCACCCAGCGGTCGAGCGCCGCGAACGCCGCGTCGTTCACCTTGCGGAAGAACGTGCCTTCCTTGCGCGCGGTCGGCTTCGCTTTGGATCGCGGCGGAGGCGGCGTCTCTGCCTCGCCAGCGGCGGCGCCGGGCTTCTCTCGCCTCTTCCCGCCCGCCTGGACGATCAGGGCCTCGGCCGCGGCCAGGAAGCCGCGCAAGGCGTCCGGGGCAACGACGGGCAGCTCGTCCAGCGGCACCGCATCAGGCCCGGCTCCCTGCCAAGCGTAGGGCTGCCCCGTGTCGGGATGGACGCCGTAGGCGACGAACTGCTGTCCCTCGCCTAGCACTTCGATCTGCGCCACGGTGCCGTCCGGCATGACCAGCTCGGGCGTCTCCATCTTCCGCATCGGCTCGCCGACGCGATAGCAGCGCAGCGACTTCGGCGCGCGTCCGAATTCGGCGCAGCGGCGTGGGGCCAAGCAGGGCCTCGGCCAGCGCCTCCACCTTCGCGGACAGGGCGGGGTCGAGGATGTCCTTGTCCACTGCGATCACGCGCCCGCACAAGATGCCGGTCCCGACGTCCAGGACGCGGCGGCTGGGCCAGGTCCGCACGTCTGCCTCTGTGAAGCCGCCCTGCGCCCACTTGGACAGGTGGACGGCCTTGCCGGGCGAGAGGCATGGGCCTTTCTTGCCGACATGCTGACAGCTCGGTGCGCAGACGGGAGTGGGCGTGTAGCCGTTGCCGAGCAAAGCCAGGCGCAGCGGCGTGGGGTCCGGTGGCGGCATGGCGTTCACCGGGCACCCCCACCACGGTCGGATGAATTCTGTGATCTCGGCGAGCATGAGCAGGTGCGAAGCATCATGCTTGCTCTTCCGGTCCGGGTTCTTCACCACGAAAAGGCGGGTGTTTCCTAACCGGCCCACGAGATACTGGTCACCACGGGCGCTCTTCTTCAGCCGTAACCGGGTCAACACGACCGCGGGGCGGCTCCACGGCTCGCAGGCGCTCATATCCGCCCCTCCGCCCGGAACCGTGCCTCGCAGGCCGCGTGTGCCAGCCTCTCGGCCAGCTCGCGTCGGCCCTCGCTCAAGTGAAAATCCGCCTCGCGATCAATCCGCCTTGCGAACGCTATTGCCGCGATGGGGTCGGAAGGGATGGCAAGCGGCAGTGGCGGCGCTGCCAACCTGGTCCCGAGTGAAGTTCTGATAGAGTGTCGGATGTGCAAGGGATCGGCCCTGTGCTGGCCTTCCCGGCGCTTGCAGCCGCCGCGCTCTTCGCCTATCTTGCGGCCGTCACTGCCCGTGATGCTGCTTGATAGACGAATGCGCCGCCGGCCCGCGCCAGGGTCGGCGGTTTCGTTATGCGGCACTCGCAAGCTCAGCGGCGCGGTGCTGGTAGGTGCGGCTGGCAGCCCAAGCCTCGCAGTCGGACAGGCGGTAGCCCACGCGCCGCAACCCGAGCCGGACATACTTCGGACCTCCGATGCCCGTTGCACGCCACCGCTGCGCTGTGCGCGGACGCACGTTGTAGCGGTCACAGAACTCGGCCTCAGTCAGATAGGTATCGTTCATCGTTCTCGCCTTTCGCCCTCGCGACCGTTGCGAGGCATGGCGGGATAATCGGGTTCTCAATTAAGCATTGCCAGCTTAGAGATTCGGTATTGGCAACTCTAAGTTTTAGTCTTTCCCGCGGGTAAGCACTTTGCGCTTCTCGGCCAACTTTCGCCGATGGTATTCTGGCACCTCGCCCCATATTGTTTGGGGGGCGAAATTCTCTCGCTCAACTTCGGCGACCAACTCGGCTGGGTTTGCAGGGGAGCGCCCTCCCCCCTTCCCGCGCCGTCCTCGGATCGCCCCGAGCTGCCCTAGAAGAAAATGCATAAGGCCACCTACAGACTTGCTGGGCATATCAATTAGCTTCAGCACCGCATGAAGGAACTTACATAGCGGATCGTTGGGGTGTGGCTTCGCAACTGTTCGGCCAGCATGGAGGCACTCGGAGACAAGCACGGGGTAGATGACCCGAGCTGCGCTTTCCCAATCTTCAAAGACAATCCGCATTTCCGGCTCTAGCAGCCAATCCAAAGGCGTCCGGTCGAGTGCCGTCCGCAACTCCGCCAACGTTTGCAGTGCTGCCCTTGCGGTCCCTCCGTCGCTTCCCTCTTGCTCCTTCTGCCAGTGTGCCTCGGCCGTCTTGATGTGGTGACGCAAGCTATGAACGGTTCGCCTGACCGGTCTCGGCGGGTGCTGTTTGTTCCTTGGTCCCGGAGGGCCGAACCTCACGTTATCCAGCGTGCTAGAGATTCGGCTGCACGCCTCAACACTCAGGAGCGCCCCATTCCTGGCGCCCTGGTCCCGCCACAGCCATTGCAGGTGTTCCGGCGGGACGCGCTCGCCACGGGCGTATGTTTCCGGCCATGCCGGGTCGCGTGCCAGCGTCTCTTGCTGCTGGCCTTGAGAACGGCGGGCCATTATGTCCCGCCTCCTGCCCGACGCCTGATCCCCGTCGCGAACACGTCGCACCGTAGCGCGTCGAGATCGCTGGACAGGTGCTCGATCAGCCACTCTAGCTGCTCCCGCCAGGCGTCCACGTCGTTGGAGTCAACCGGCTTCTCGGCCTTTGCTGCCTCCCGCATCTCGGCGAGGATGCCCGACATGATCGAGAGGCAGATCGAGGCGCCGGTGGTAACCTCGTCTGTCCGCACGAGCGCGTAGAACACCGCCTCGGGCAGCGTTGCGGTCGAGGAAGGCAGCGCGCTCATGCTCCGCCTCCCGCCCGGCGCCTGCTCGCCCACTGCTCTAGGGTTGCCAGGAAGCCGATCTCTAGATGGCCGCAGCTCCCCAGGCGCACCATCTCGCGCACAATGCTGGGCAGCAGTGGCGAGGCGTCCGGATGGCGGCTGCGATATTCCAGGAGGCGCAGGGCCCACGCATCGCCCAGCAGCTCGTCCGCGATCCCGTCCGCGGTGCTCGCGTCGCGCCAGAACACGCGGCGCCTGTCGTCGTCGGGGGTCGGCTCGCGGTCCACGACGAACGGCAGGGAGCGGAGATCGGCCAGCCGCTTGGCCTGCGGGCCGAACAGGTCGCGCAGGGCGTCGCCAGAGGCCGGCAGCTTGCGCGCACTCATGGCCGATCCCTCCCCGTCACGTCGCACGCCAGCGAGGCCGCAAGCGCCGTGTGATCCTCCCCGGAGCGGATGTGCAGGAGTAGCAGCCCTGCCTTGGCCCGGACGCCTTCCGGCGTCCGCGCCGGCAGTTCCGCCGCGCGCTCGACTGCGGCGAAGTAGGCGTCGAGCTGCGGCCGCATCCGTCCCAGCACGTCGAGCACATCGGGGTCGTCCAGCATCATGCCGTCCAGCCTATCCATGACAGCGTCCGCTACCTGGTCCGTCCGGCGCGCCGTGGCGCAGCACGTCAGCAGCTCGGCGTCGAGTTCCGCCGCCTTGCCGGCGCCGGCCTCCACCGGCGCGAGCAGAAGCAGGGAGGCGGTGACTGCGGAGAAGGTGGCGCAGCTTGCGCCACCTGACGGTGGAGAAGGGTGCGCAACCTGCGCAGCCTTCGGGGGGGCGTCAGCCTTGTTCGGCGCATGTCGCGGAGTGGGTGCGGCTGACCGCGGAGAAGGCTGTGGCTGAGCCACACCCTTCTGGGGGCAAGCAGCCTCGCGATCAAGGCCGGGAGCGGGCTTGCCCATCACGCGAGCCTCCCCGCGTCGAGCATGGCGAGCACGCTGTCCAGGGCTGCCCAGGCGACCTCGGTATCAGTGAGCAGGTCGGCTTCCGTGCCCGCGTCCTCCGCCTCCGCATCGGAAGAGATGGAATGCCGGGCAGCCTGGACGAGCGCGCGCAGCCCTTCCGGCGTCTCTGCCGTCCAGGTGGCGATCTCGGCCTCCAACTCGTGCAGCCGCGGCACCATGGCACAGCCTGCCTCGTGCAGCGCGATCCACTCCGGGTCGTCGGCAAGCATGTGCGCGCCCGCTGTGCAGTTGGCGCAGAACGCCCGGTCGAGCGCGAGGTATTCCTCACAGAGGGCGATCAACTCCGCGTCCGGGCTGGACTGCACAGCAGCGGCAACGGCCGGCGCAGCGACGGCCGGCGCGGCAACGGCAGCCGTGAGCGCCGCCGCCGGGACGCTGGCGAGCAGCGTGCGGCGAGATGTGGTAGGGGCTTGGGTAGCCTTGGTCACGGGATGCCCTCCTGTGGCTTGGGTTAGGCCGGGCATTCGGAGGTCGCACCTCCTCGCCCGGCCGATTTACTTCATTGTTCGGCTTTGCGAACCCTGTTAGGATATCAATCTGGCACCCTGGCGCAAGTGAAATCCGCACAAGGTTCGGAAATGCTCGCTGTTCAATGCAAGATGGCCCGTGCTGCATTAAGCCTCGGCGTGCGCGGGCTGGCGCAAGCCGCAAGCGTTTCGCCCGAGACAGTGGTTCGGCTAGAGCGTGGAGAAACGCTGCGGCCTCGCACCGTCGAGGCCATCCGCGCCGCCTTGGAAGCAGCCGGTATCGAGTTCACGAACGGCGACGCGCCGGGCGTGCGGCTGGTGCGCGGCGAGCACTCCCTTGGTAAGGGAGAGGTCGGGTAGCTTGGTTGCTGCTTTTTGCGTTTGCCCAAACACCCCGCAAAACCGTAGCCACCGCCCCAATATCGCCTTGTCCGGCTTTTGCCCGTAGGCACACCACAGCTGGCTTCGTTCCCCACTCCGACCCCATTGCACCTCGCCGCTCGTCAGAGGATGTGTGACCGGCGCCGCGACAGCTCTCATTCGTTTGGATGAACGATCTTCAAACAGATTGGTATCGGCATCCATAACGCTGATCACGGTCGGCAGCGCCTGGGAGGCCAACCTGTGCCAGGACGAGTGCACTAACGAAAAATCGCACATTTATGCGCGATCTAGGTTGAACCGGCGGCGTTTCCGTGCGATTTAGTCGGGTGTGACGGGAGACGAGCTGCTCAAAAAGCTAAGAAAGCTCGCCCGGCAGCGAGGTTGTCCGTTCGAGTACGAGCCTCGTAGAGGGAAAGGGAGCCACGGGCAGCTGCTCTTTGGTAACGGTCTTGTAACCCTAAAAGACCTAAAAAAGGAAATGAGCCCGAGCCTTCTTCACGACACGCTGAAGGTGATCGGCCTCAAGAAAGACGATCTTCGCTGAAACGGTTTGGCGAAGCTAGGAGGGTTTTTGCCATGCGATTTGTTTATCCTTATACTGTAGCACTTGACGAGCATGGCTTCTGGCAGGTGCGCTTTCCGGATGTTCCTCAGGCGCTAACTGAGGGTGAGAGCGAGGAGGAAGCCCATGCACTTGCGCCAGACGCGCTTGTTGCAGCGCTCGGTGGCCTGATGAAGGCGAAGAGAGACCTTCCTGCTCCATCGGATGTTGAGCAAAATCATCCTTTCGTTGTGATACCGGTGCTGCAATCTGCAAAGATCGCGCTGTATCTCGCTATGCGAGAGAAGGGAATGAGCCGCGTCGTGCTAGCTCGGGAAATCGGCAAGCTGGAGAGTGAGGTGCAAAGGATGCTCGATCTTGATCACGAGACCAGGATTAATACCCTTGAGTTTGCACTTGCACGGCTAGGTAAACAGATCGAGACCGAGGTTCGAGAGGCGGCCTAGCCATCAACTAGCACGGTAGCGCGCGCCAGCGCGTTACCGTGCGACGACGAGTGCATATCCGCCTCACATCAGTTTCCGCTCCTCTGGTAGCTTTACTACAATCCCCGCCACATGCTCCTGCCACCGCCGTAGCGCGTCCAGCACCTCGGCCGCGTAGTCGTGCCGGTCGTAGGTGCGCTCCAACGCGCTCCGGCCGGAGACATGGTTGAGCGCGGCCTCGGTATGGCTCAGCCGGCCGCCAACCCCGCCACATGCTCCGCCCACGCCTCCAACGCCGCCCGTCGCTCCGTCATGAAGTCGTGTCGCTGATACACGGCCGCGACACCTTTGATCGTGCCCTGGACGTGGTTGAGCACCCTGTCCGCCACATGCGGCGCGACGCCTTGCGAGGCCAGCACCGTGACGCCCGTGCGTCGGAAATCGTGCCAGCGCCAAGGGGCCGTCGCCGCGGCCTCGGCAGCCTCGCCGTTGCGCCCCGCCTTTGCTGCCCGCTCCTTCAGGATAGCTACCTGCAGGCGCTCCGCGGCGGCGCTGAAGCCTTGCAGGGGCACGGGCACCGTCCGCACTCGGCGCCCGCCCTGGCTCGCCTCTCCGCTTGCCTTCGCGCTCTCTCTGGGCACCGTCATGGACGTGAACACCAGTGGGCAGCCCTTGAACCGCGGCACAGCGCGGAGGATGTCCCGCACCGGCTCGGCCAGGTGGACCACATGCGCCTTGCCGTTTTTCGTCCTGGCACCCGGTATCGTCCACGCGGACAGGTCCGGCGCCAGCTCGTCCCAGCGCATCCCGGCCACCTCACCGCGCCGCTGCAAGGTCAGGATCAGCACGCGGAGGAACGGGCCGAACGGATGCCCCAGCGTGCCGGCCGCGCGCCACGCCTCGCCCAGCTCGGTATCGGACAGCACCCGGTCCCGCGTCAGCTCCCTCGCCTCGATCACTACCTCGGCGAACGGGTTGCTGGGCACGAGCTGCCGCCGCGCGGCCCAGTTGAACATAGCCCGGACGTAGTCTCGTGCTCGGCGGGCCATCACGGGCCGGGTGCGGGCGATGCCGTCCACCTCGCGTTGCGCCATCGCCGCGTCCACCTCGGCCGCGGGCAGCGGCAGCAGCTTGGGGAAGCAGGTCCGGATCGCGCGCGGTGCCTCGCGGCGATGGCTCGCGCTGCGGTCTTGCAAGCCCAGCTCCGCCCAGCGGTCGAGCAAGGCCGAGACGGTCAGGGCCTCGGCCTGTGCCCGCCGCCGCGCCTCCGCCTCTGCTGCAAGCCGGGCGGCGCGCGTTGCCTTGCGCTCGGCCACAGGATCGCCGCCGGCCGCGACCTTACCACGGGCGGCCTCGGCAAGCCTGCGAGCCTTGGCTGGCGTCACCTGGCCGAACTTGCCCAGGGTCATCCGCCGCACGGTGCTGCCTTGGCGATATTGGAACAAGAACACGCGAGCGCCGCGAGCCGTAACGCGCACTCCGAAGCCCGGCAGCACGTCATCGAACACCAGCACGTCACGCCTGCCCGGCGGGCACACCAGCGCCGCGACCTCATCGTTGCCCAGCCTCATGCACCCTCTCGCGGAACTCGTCGCGGACTTATTTGCGACGGTAGGTCATGCCGTGCCGTGGCGGCTCAAGGCAAGATGCTTTCTGTCAACGCCTTGACACAGCGCAATGTCCTGTGGCGTATGTCGCTGCGTGACGACGCATGGCGGTCTGCAAGACCTGAATGGCATTCAGGAGGTCAGGGGTTCGACTCCCCTTGGCTCCACCACGATCTCCGCGCGGCATATCCTGTTCCCCGGACTCGCTTATGTCACCACGTTACCAGCGGCACCGGCCGGTGCGGTGCCTGGCTATTGAAGTTGAGCCTAGGAGGCCATAGGACACGGGCATGAGCAGCGCCGAGCTTGATGACATCGTCGCATCCATGGAAGGCGCTCTGCGCCGGGCCTACGCTCTCGGGCGGCAGGACGCGATTGACCAGCTTACCCGATACCTCCAGTCCGATGACGTGGTGTCGCAGCGCCTGGCCCTGGCGGCGCCGGCGAACAATACTCTTCCCGTCAACGATGCTGAGTTTGCCGAACCGGCCGGCGCTGATCAGCCACTAGCTGATACGGCTGAGCAGGAGCAGGAAGAAGAGCGTGGGAGCGAACCGGTTCTGCCTCCGCGCGGCGCTGGAAGACCCATCATCCCGAACCGGCCAGAGCGCGGAGGCCTCGTGGAGTCGATCCGGGACTTCGTTTACCCGTCGCGGATCGACTAGCTTCTCGGCGGCTGTGAGCGGCTGGGGAGGTGCGGGGGTAAGGTAAGCCCCCGCGATCCATCTGCTTTCAGCGTCGACCCTACTCCGATTGGGGCTGGCGCGGCGCGTGCCAGGGCACTATAGTAATCCCATGCATCACTGGTCTCAGGGCGCGCGAATTATCCCCCCGGCTGCCTAGCCGGGCCGGCGCCGCGCGCGCCGGGGTTCGGCAGCCGGGTTCGCTGCCCTACCCCGAAACCCTGACCAGAGGTGCGTCCATGCGCCCGCTTCCGAACGATCCGTTATCCCGTCCGGTACGCTTCGAGCTGCTCGCCGACGCGGATCCCGGACTCTTGCCGCGCGCCCTCGTCCCCTTCGCGCGGCGTGACCTCGTCCCGGACCGGGTGCGTGCCCGGCGCGAAGGTGCGGCGATCCTGGTCGAGATCGGGATGGAGGCGATGCCCTCGGAGATGCTGCACCTGGTCGAAGGGAATTTGCGGCAGATCGTGGGCGTGCAACGCGTCGCGGTTGTGCTGTGCGCAGTGCAGAAGCAGGCCGCGTGAGGCCATCTAATCGGTAGGGTTCGCCGAGGAGAGAGTGATCGCGGGCCGAAGCGGGTCATAAGGCGCGAGGTCGAGGTCCGGCTGCTCGCCTAGCGCCGCCTGCGCCAGCAATCGCCCGGCAAACGGGCCGATGGTCAGCCCGGACGCGCCGAGGCCGTTGCCGATCACCAGGCCGGCCACGCCGGCGGCCTGGCCCAGCATCGGCCTCGCGTCCGGGCCTGCGGGACGGAAGCCGATCCGCGTTTCGAGCAGCGTTGCGGCGGCCAGGCCCGGCGCGACTGCGAGCGCCTCGTTCAGCACCTCCGCTTGGCCGCCCGCGGTGACGCGGTAGTCGAAGCCCGTGCCGCTCTCGCGCGTGGCGCCCGCGACGATGCGGCCCGCCTCGAAGGCCAGCAGGTAGTGGTTGCCAGAGGGAAGCACCACGGGCCAGGCGCCCGTCTCGACGCTCTCCAGGCGCAAGTGCGTGATCTGGCCGCGCTGCGGCACGACCGCGAGCGCGATGCCCAAGGGCGCGAGCAGGGCCGGCGCCCATGCGCCCGCGGCGAGGACCACGCCGCCCGCCGCGACCCGCTCCGCACCGACACGGACGCCCACGACGCGGCCGCCGTCGGCCAGCAGCTCGGCCGTGCCGGCCAGAACGCGCGCCCCGCGCCGCTCCGCCGCGTGACGCAGGGCGGAGGTCAGCAGGCGCCCATCCATGCGTGCGCCGCCGGCAATTCGCACGGCTGCGAGGTCGGGGTGAAGCGGCGGGAACAGCCGGCGCGCATCGGCGGGCGAGAGCCGTGCGACCTCGCCCATCTCGGGAACCTCGGCGGCGCGCCTGTGCACTTCCCGCTCAATCTGGTCCAGCTCGCCCCGATCCGCCGAGACCAGGAGGGCGCCAACCTGGCGGTAGCCGACGTCGCCTCGGCCGTCCTCGGCCAGCAGATGCAGGAGCGCCGGGTAGTAGCGCGCTCCGGCCTCGGCGATTCGCCGCCAGCCAGGGTCGCCCGCCGTCGAGGCCCAGGGGCAGACGATACCGGCGCCCGCCGCCGTGGCGCGGCCGTCGTGGGCCTGGTCCACAAGCACGATTTCGGCGCCGGCGCGGGCGAGGTGGAACGCAGTGCTAGCGCCGAGCACGCCGGCACCGATGACGACGACGCGCATGGTGCCCCGCCTTGTCGCAATTGGCCGTGATCGGCCGCTAGTCTGCCCATACGGGCGGGTCGAGACAATCGGGCCGGCGCCGCGGCACGGTCATCTCGGCGTGCGCGTGGCCCGCACCGACACATTGACCGCAGCCGACCGTGCAGTAATTTTGCTCCTGTGACGGTGCAAGTTGCTCCCCTTAGGACGTCGAGCAGCGTCAGTTGGGTTCGGCCTCAACGTCCGGAAGGAGCACGCCCCATGCGCTCGCGATACCTTGTCGCCTTTGGCTTGGCCCTGCTGGGCACGGCGCCTATCGTTGCCACGCACGCGCAGCTCCTGAACCCCTTCCCGTTCAGCAGGAACGCCCGGCACGATCTGAGCCAGAGCGACATCGCCAAGGTGATGGACCTCTCCAACCAGATCAACGCGGCTCCTGGCTCTAAGGCGCCGAAGAACTGGTCCAACCCCGAGACCGGCAACTCTGGCACGGTCGCTTTCGTGAAAAGTTTCCAAAGTGACGCGATGCCGTGCAACACGTTGCGCTACAGCTTCAGCGTCAAGCACCGGCCGCGTCATCGCACCTACCTGATGAATTGGTGCCAGACCCCGGACGGCGCGTGGAAAACCAAGGGCTGAGGCACCATCCTCATCGGCGCCGACGTCGGATCGGGCCGAGGCCGGCTAGGCCGCTGCCAACGAGCGCGAGGCTGGCTGGCTCGGGACAGGCGTGGGTCCGGGCGATGGCGTGCTCGGCGGCGTGATCACCACCGAGCCGCTACCGCCGGAACCGACTGTGCCGCCGCCACCGCCCGCGCCACCCTCAGTAAAGCCGTTCAGGCCGGCGCCGCCGCCGGCGATGGTCAGCACGTCGCCCACCGCCAGGTAGAACGCGTCGCTGACCTGCTCGCCGTAGCCGCCGCGAGCGAAGTTCGCGTCGCTGGCGCCGCCCTGGGCGCCGACGGCGAGGATGTCATAAAGACTGGTCGTCGCCACCGCGTAGGTCTGGAGGCCGCCGGTCGGGGTGAAGGTGATCGGCGCCGCATCGGCACCCGGGATCGAGGCGGCGGCGAGCGCCAGCAGCGATGTGCCGGCGAGCAGAAGCGTGCGCATTGGACGATTTTCCCTGTCTCACGCGGTGATACGCGCCGCGCTCTTTGCTGGCTCGGCCGCGTAAGCAAGAGGGATGCGCAACGGGCATACCTCAGCGCGGAGCCTCGGCCGAGGGCCGCGCGTCTCGCAGCCGGCGCCGCCCAAGCGGCCGGACCTCCGCCTCCGGCGCCAGGGCCTTGATGCCGGCCTGGATCTCGGCCCGCTTCTCGTGGATGGAGGCGATCACCGGGCCCATCGGCACGCCGAGATCGACCAGCACGGCTTCCGAGAGCTGCAGGCTCGCCTCGACCGTCTCCGGCACCGCGTCCGAGGCGCCGACTTGATACAGGTGCGCCGCGTGTCCCGCGTCGCGTGCCCGCGCGACGATGAGCAGGTCCGGCCGCTCGGCGCGGGCGGCGGCGACCAGCTCGTCGGCGGCCCGGCGGTCGTCCATGGTGACGACCAGCGCCTGGACGTGGTCCAGGTCGAGGCGCCGCAGGAGCTCGACCTGGGTCATGTCGCCGTAATAGACCGGCTTGCCCAGGGCACGCTGGCGCGACACGTGGTCCGCGTCGCTGTCGATTGCGACATACCCGATCCCGTGCACGTCGAGCATCGCCGCAACGGTCTGGCCGACCCGGCCGAAGCCGGCGACGATGACGCGGGGAGCGGCACCCGCCGCCGCGGGGAGCTGCAGCGCCGGGTCAATCTCCCGCGGCGCCCCGGCGTGCGGCGCGAGCCGGTTGCCAAGCCCGGCGAGCAAGGGGGTGGCGATCATCGTCAGCGCGACGGCGACGAGGGCCTGGTCGCCAGCCGCGCGCGGCAGGAATCCTTCGGGCACCACGACGGCGAGGATCACGAAGCTGAACTCGCCGCCCGGCGCGAGCAGCAGCCCGCTCTGCACGGCAGCGGGCCAAGGCAGCCCGAAGGCGCGGGCAAGCGCCGCCGTCGCCGCCAGCTTCAGGGTGAGCATGGCGACGATCGTGCCCAGGATCGGCGCCGGGTGGGCCGCGACCTCGCCGAGATCGAGGCCCATGCCGATGGAGATCAGGAACACGCCGACCAGTAATCCCTTGAACGGGTCGATGGTGACCTCGACCTGGCGGCGATACTCGGTCCCGGCCAGCAGCAGCCCGCCGATCAGCGCGCCGAGGGCTGGGGACAGCCCGGAGGAGGCGGTCGCGAGGCCCGTGGCGATCACGACCAGCAGGCAGGCGGCCATGAACAGCTCCGGGCTGCGGGTGCGCGCCACGCTCCGGAACAGCGGGCGGAGGAGCAGCCGACCTAGACCCACGATGGCGACCACCGCCAGCAGGCCTTGCCCGGCGGCGATCCCGAAGGTGCCGAGGCCGATGCCGCGTGCGCCGGGCTTGAGCATGGCAAGGGCGAACAGCACGGGGACGACCGCGAGATCCTGGCACAGCAGGATGGCGAAGCTGGCGCGGCCGACGGGCGCCGAGAGCCGCTTCTCCTCGGCGAGCACTTGGACCACGATCGCTGTCGAGGACATCGCGCCCGCGAGGCCAAGCGCCAGCGCGGCCGGGCGGTCATGGCCGGCCAGGAGCGCCGCGCTGCCCAGGAGCGCGGTGCACGCCGCGATCTGGAGCGTACCCAGCCCGAAGACGAGGCGGCGCATGAGCCACAGCCGCTCGAAGGAGAGGCCGAGGCCGATCATGAACAGCAGCAGGACGACGCCCAGCCGCGCGATGGGCTGGATCGCCGCCGGGCTGGCGATGGTGACGGCGGAGAGCCAGGGAAAGCTGCCGGCCAGGCGGCCGAGGCCGAACGGGCCGACGACCGCGCCGACCAGCATGAAGCCGAGCACCGGGCTGATGCGCAGGCGATGGAAGAGCGGGACCACGACGCCCGCGGCGCCGAGGACGATCAGCGCCTCCCTGACGGCGAACGGCTCGGCGGACGCTTCCATGCCGCGAGCCTAACAGAAGCGAAGGCGCCTGGGCGCCCGTGCACAAGCGCTTGATGCGTTGCCAACATTAAGGTTTTCGGCAGTCTGGCGCGACCACGTCGAGCGCGCCTGGCGCGCGGTCCTAGGATCGTCTGGTGCTACACCGCGTATTCATCCGCCTGGGCGACCAGGCTGGTGGGCTCGCTCTCCTTCGCCAGCATCTGTAGCGCATCCCGCTGCTCGTCCACGAAACGCTGGGCGACGCTGGCCTGCACCTGGGCGGAGCACTTGGTGAAGTAGACGAGCCGGCCGTCCGGCAGCTTTCGGCCGCGCTCGGCATAGATTGCCTCGATCACCAGCCCGTCGAGCTCGTTGGCAGCGCCCTTGTAGCCGCCGAAATCGAACTTGCCCACCACGAGCGACAGGATCGGCGTTTGCGCCCCGTGCTGGACTGCCGTGGACCAGACGACGTTCTGCAAGGCGAAGCTGCGGGCCGCGATGTCCACAATGGCCGCGACGGTCCGGCACAGCGGCTCGTAATGCGTGACCCGGATGTAGTCGTGCTGCTGGATGAAGAAGCTGGAGGGATCCGCCTGTGCGAGCTGCTTCCAGGCGGCCGTGAATTCGGTGCTGCCGGGCATGTGCCCGCCGAAGCTCGCGCGCTGGGCGACGGGAAGCTGCGCCACGAAGGCCTTCACCGTGCCGCCATCGGGCAGGCTCGTCATCTGGTAGCTGCCGTAGGAGACGCCGCCGGGGTCACCCGCCCCGCTCGACACGGTGCCGGGCCCGCGGTTGCCGACCTCGTATTTTGACGACAACGACCCGAGTAGCGGCGGCTGCGCCGCGGAGGTGACGAAGCTCGCGAGCGTGGCGGCGCCTGCCATCCCGCTACTCCCACTCGCCGCGACCGCCGGGGGCGCCGGAACCTGCGGCTGCGGCGCGGCGGCATGCCCGCCATTGCCGCCCGCGGCGGTCTGGTCCGGCTTGTCCGAATCGGGCGCGGATGTGGGCGCGTTCGGCCGCTTGCCCGTCAGGCGGATCTTCAGCCCGTTGCTGAGGAGCTGGAACCAGAACTGCGCCCCGAACGAGGTCGCGACGGCCGCGAGCAGCCAGCCCAGGACCTTCGCCGCCCACCACACGGAGGCGGACGCGTTGCTGGGAGTGTGTGACTGCTGCCAGCCGAACGCGCCAACGCCGAGGTTGCTGGTGAGCGCCTGCGTCAGATCCTTGCCCTCATTGGCGAGACTCTGCACGTCGGGCGCGGACGCGGTACCGCCGATCTTCGCGAAGATCGCGGCAATCTGGTCCGCCGTGCCGGAGGTCGTGGCGGGATTCGCCCACAGATACGCGCCGAGATGCACCACATCGATGTCGAGGGCGACGGCGGCGATGAAGCCGAGCGCGAACAGCTTGATCGTCGTGTAGCGCCGGTAGGTGCCGGCGATGCGGTCGTTGAACTGAGCGAACCATTCTGTGATTGTGGTCTCGAATGTGATCTTGCGATGCTGCGCGTCGTCCATCAGCTCCTGCAGAACGTCGCTCTTCGCGCTGGCGCTGGCGGCGTTCCCGAAGCTCTGCGTGACGGCGCGGGCGAAGGAGGCCGGGGTGATATAGCTCGGCATGACAGAAGCGGCTTTTGCAGCGCCGCTCGCCGGGTCGGCGCCGGCGGAGCCGCGGCTGCCTTTCGAGAACGCCCGGATGACGGGATCATTCAGTATCTCGTCAGCGACGGCCCGCGAGAGCGCGGCCGAGAGCTGTTTTCTCAGCGTGGTGCCGCGCGAGTTGAAGAAGCCCGAGAGCACCTCCGTGAGATGGGAGGCCAGCGTGCTCATCAGGAAGAAAACGACGCAGAAGACGATCGCGACGTTCAGGGCATTGAGGATGCTCGCCGGCATGCGACGCTTCTCCGGTTTCCGGCGCGGCGGAACCGTGTCCGTCGCGTGCGCAGTCGTATCGGAGGTGGATCATGCGCCGGAGCGGTGCCGGATTGCAACAAAAGCGGCTCCCGGGTCGCAGAGAGCGCGGCGACGCTCAGCGCGCATGACGACAGAGCTTGCGAGACCGGGCAATGTCCAGGGCCGCCCGTATCATACCCCATAGATACGGCGCGTGAGGCTCGGTCTTAATAGCGGCACGGCAAAGCTCAATAGCCAGAAATACTGGGCGAGATAGGGCCGCACTGCGCCAATCGCTATCCCCATCACGAACAAGGACAGCACCAAACTTGATCTTACAATCTGCGGGTGCACGGCAACGTTACGATGGACATCAATCCAAAGCAGCAGATTTACTATTGCTATCAGCGTGATATGCGTGCCGAAGATGATGACTGGCGTCAGTGCTGTGTCTGCACCGAAAGTACCGGAGAGGCTGGTCGAGATCGGCACCAGGACGATCAGGAACAGGAACACGAGGTGCAGTGCCGTCTGCCGCGGCGTGACTGAGGCCGTCTTCGCGAGCCGTTGCTGTTGCGAGATCCAGTATATGCCGGAGATTGCAAAGCTGAATACAACGGCAGTGAGCTCGCCGTGCATCTCACGCAACAAGGTGAGTGCTGATCCCTTGCTCGCCTGGATAGAGGGCAGCAGCGTCGTCACGATCAGGGTCATCGCGACGCCGAACATCGTATCGCTGAGACTGGCGAGACGGTCGGAGGACAGGAACGTGGAGCTGCCGCTCTGATCGGCCTCGGCGTCCGTAGGTGCAGGCTTGCCCAGGCTCGATCGAGTATCGCCCTTCTCAGCAGCGGCCTTCACCGCCGCTTGCGGCCGCCGCGGCGCTTCGCCGGGTCGTAGCCGCCGCCGCCAGGGCCGAGGGGCTCGGGGGTGCGGTCGCGCTTGCGGGGGGCGGCGGCGTAGCTCGCGGGGGGCGGTTCCAGGCCGAGCTGCAAGGCCTCCAGCCGGCGAATCTCGTCGCGCAGGCGAGCGGCCTCCTCGAACTCCAGGTCGGCCGCGGCGGCGCGCATCCGGCGCTCCAGCTCGGCGATGGCGCTGCCGAGATCCTTGCCGACGAACTCGGCCGGCTCCGCGTCCTTCACCGGGGCGACCGTAACGTAGTCCTGCTCGAACACGCTCTGCAGCGCCTGGCCGATCTGGCTGCGGACGCTCTGCGGCGTAATGCCGTGGGCCTCGTTCCAGCCCCGCTGCTTCGTCCGGCGCCGCTCCGTCTCCTCGATGGCGGCGCGGAGACTTCGGGTCATCGTGTCGGCGTAGAGAATCACGCGGCCGTCCACGTTGCGCGCGGCGCGTCCGATGGTCTGGATCAGGCTCGTCTGGCTGCGCAGGAATCCCTCCTTGTCGGCGTCGAGGATGGCGACGAGGGCGCATTCCGGGATATCCAGGCCTTCGCGGAGCAGGTTGATGCCCACCAGCACGTCGAACACGCCGAGGCGGAGGTCGCGGATGATCTCGATGCGCTCAAGCGTGTCCACGTCGGAGTGCAGGTAGCGGACCTTGATGCCGTTCTCGGTGAGATACTCTGTGAGGTCCTCGGCCATGCGCTTGGTCAAGGTCGTGACCAGGACGCGCCCGCCGCGGCCGGCGACGCTTCGGCACTCGGCGAGCAAATCGTCCACCTGGCGCTCGACGGGACGCACCTCGCAGACCGGGTCGATCAGGCCCGTGGGGCGGATCACCTGCTCGGCGAAGACGCCGCCGGTCCGCTCCATCTCCCAGGGACCGGGGGTGGCGCTGACGAAGAGGGTCTGCGGGCGGAACCGCTCCCACTCCTCGAAGCGGAGCGGGCGGTTGTCCATGCAGGACGGCAGGCGGAAGCCGTATTCGGCGAGGGTGCCCTTGCGGTGCGCGTCGCCGCGCGCCATGCCGCCGACCTGCGGGACGGTGACGTGGCTCTCGTCCACGATCAGGAGCGCATTCTCGGGGAGATACTCGAAGAGGGTGGGGGGCGGCTCGCCGGGCTTCCGGCCGGAGAGGTAGCGGCTGTAGTTCTCGATGCTCTTGCAGCTTCCGGTCGTCTCGATCATCTCGAGATCGAAGGTGGTGCGCTGCTGCAGGCGCTCGGCTTCTAGGAGCTTGCCCTCGGCGACGAACTGATCGAGCCGCTGCTTGAGTTCCACCTTGATGTCGGCGACGGCCTGGGCGAGCGTCGGGCGCGGCGTCACGTAGTGGCTGTTCGCATAGACGGTGGCGGTCTCCATGCGGCCCGCGACCTCGCCGGTGAGCGGGTCGAACTCGGCGATGGTCTCGAGCTCGTCGCCGAACAGGGAGACGCGCCAGGCGCGATCCTCGAGGTGGCTAGGCCAGATGTCCACGGTCTCGCCGCGCAGGCGGAAGGTGCCGCGCTGGAAGGCGGCGTCGTTGCGGCGGTATTGCAGCTCGACGAGGGCGCGGGCGAGCTGGTCGCGCTCGACGCGGCCGCCCGCTTCGAGCTTGACCACCATGCGGCTGTAGGTCTCGACCGAGCCGATGCCGTAGATGCAGGAGACCGAGGCCACGATGACGACGTCGCCGCGCTCCAAGAGCGCCTGCGTCGCGCTGTGACGCATCCGGTCTATGGCCTCGTTGATCTGGCTGTCCTTCTCGATATAGGTATCGGTGCGCGGAACGTAGGCTTCGGGCTGGTAGTAGTCGTAGTAGCTGACGAAATACTCGACGGCGTTGTCCGGGAAGAAGCCCTTCATCTCGCCGTAGAGCTGGGCGGCCAGCGTCTTGTTGGGGGCGAGGATGAGCGCCGGGCGCTGCGCCTCCTCGATCACCTTGGCCATGGTGAAGGTCTTGCCCGAGCCGGTGACGCCGAGCAGGACCTGGTCGCGCTCGCCGCCCGCAAGCCCGGCGTTCAACTCCTGGATAGCGGTCGGCTGGTCGCCGGCTGGCGCGTAAGCGGAGTGGACGCGCAGCGGTCGGGTGAGCGGCTTCGCGGGCTGCTTCTGCGGAATAAAGAGGGTGGGCGGCTGGCGAAGAAGCACATCGGACGGCATATATGCTAGATGGCGCTCTTTCGGGGTGGCGTCGAGGGGGAGGGAAGCCTGGTGCCACGCTCGACGCCTGCTCCCAGCGTGTGGCTGGATCAAGCTCCCGGACTGGGCCTGGCGGCGCCGTGATCCCCGTCGAACGCGCGGTTCTTGCCCGGACTCCGAGGCGGCGACGCAAGGCGCTCGCCTCGCGGGCGACGTTGCTGCGGGTCCTGGCGCTCCTGCTCGGGGCCGGGATCGTCACGGCGCTGCTGCTCTGGTCTGGGATCGGGGCTGCCCTGCGCGACGCGGAAGCGGCGCTGCCGATCCTGCCCCTCACGATCGGCGTGCAGGTCGGGCAATTGTTCCTGTCCGGGCTGTCGTGGCGCCTGCTGCTGGACCGCGCGGTGGGGCCGGTCACCGCCTTGCGGCTGCGCATCGTGCGGGAAGGGGTTGATAGCCTGCTGCCAGTGGCGCAGGTGGGCGGCGAGATCCTGAGCGTCGGGCTGCTCAAGCGGCGCGGCGTGCCGGTGGCGCTCGGTGGCGCGGGGACGGTGCTCGACCTGCTCGTGGAAGCGGCGACGCTGCCCGTCGTCGTCCTCGGTGCCTTGGGCGTGCTGTGGGTGTTCGGCGGCGACCTGGCCGGCAAGTCCGGGATCGTGCTGGCGGTGCTGGGCGCTGTCGTGCTCGGCACCGCGGGCGTCGGCGGTTTCGCGCTGGCGCAGCGGTTCGGCTTGATTCGCCTCGTCGAGGCCGTCGCGCGGCGGCTGCCGCCGGCGCTGCGGGTGGACGGGCTGCACGAGGCGCTGATCGCCCGCGCGCGGGACCGGCGGGCGCTCACGGGGGCCGCGCTGCTGCACGTCGCGGCGTGGTCGGGAGGGGCGCTCGAGGTCTGGCTCGTGCTGCGCGCTCTGGGATACCCGGTCGGGTTCGGCGCGGCGTTCGTGATCGAGGGCATCGGCATGGCGGCGCGCGGCGCGGGCTTCGCGGTGCCGGCCTCGCTCGGGATACAGGAAGGCGGGTTCGTGGCGGCGGCGGCGCTGTTCGGCATCGGGCCGGAGACGGCGCTGGCGCTGAGCGCGCTCAAGCGGGTGCGGGAGGCAGTGATCGGCGCCGCCGGGCTGGGGCTGTGGTGGACGGAGAAGGCGCCGCTTTGGGCGCGGCGGCTGGTCCGGCGCAGGCGGCGAATCTGAGGCTCAGGCGGGCGGGGGGACGAGCGGGGGGAACGACTTTGGGGCGGGTCTGGACGGTGAGGCCGGCGTAGAGGTCCGCCAAGCGCAGCTCGACCCCGATCGCGGGAAGAGCGAGCAGGGCATCCAGGCCGCGCAAGGTCTCGTGCGACCAGGAGCGGTCCCCGTTGCGCGACCAGACGATGATCTCGGGGCTGTCGGGATCAACGAGGACGATGTGCTCGATGCTCGGGACGCTCTTATACTCGTCGAGCTTCGCGATCTGGTCGAGAGATCGGGTCGAGGGCGAGAACACCTCCAGCACGACCCTGGCAGCACGACCCTGGGTTCGGCCGCGGTCATGCTCTCAGGATCGAACGGGCCGCAGTCCACGCCGAAGTCAGGATGCCGACCATTGCGCGAGCGCGTGACCACGGTGATGTCGGCCGTAAAAGGAGAGCACGGGCCACCCTCCAGCTTGGCGCCGATGCGAACGAGCGCGTTGGTCACGATGCGGTCGTGCTTCCGCTTGGCACCAGCTATCGCCACCGGCTGGCCATCAACTAGCTCGTAGCGCTGCTCCCGGCTCTCCTGCCAGGGCAGGAACTCCTCAAGAATTCATGCGCGGCTAGGGAAGCTTCGCCCATCGCGGCATCTTATCACGGCCCGCGCCGGAGCGGCAACTCATCGAGCTTGGCCAGGAGGTCGGCCGGGTCGCGATAGAGCGCGATGCAGCCAGCGCGCCTCAGGTCGGCCTCGGGGAAGCCGCCGCAGAGCACGCCCACAGTCGCGATGCTGGCCTTGCCCGCCGCCTCGGCATCGTAAGGGGAATCGCCCACCGCCACCGTGTCGCCTGGTGCTGCGCCGAGCTTGGCGAGCGTAGCCTGAAAGATGTCGGGGTGCGGTTTGCTGCGCTCCACGTCGCCGCTCGTCGTCGTAGGGAGGTCGAGGTCGGCGATGCCGGCGACCTCCTTGAGGCGCTCCAGGTCCTCGGGCTTGGACGAGGTGGCGAGGCTGGGGTGGAAGCCGCGGGCGAGCAGGGCGTCGAACAAGGGGCGCACGCCGGGGAAGGCCTTGATGCGCGGAAGGTAGTGCTCGCGGTAGTGCCCGCCGCGCCACTTGTCGAGGTCCTCGCCGACGCGGTCGAGGTCCGCCTTGGGCAGGAACACCGGCATGAGCTGGTCGCCGCCCTTGCCGATCTGGGTGCGGGCCTGGGCGGCGCTCACGTCGTAGCCGAAATGGCGGAAGGCGTCGGCCCAGGCCTGGGCGTGCAGGTCCACGCTGTCCACCAGCGTGCCGTCCACGTCGAAGATCACGAATTGAGGCATGGAAAGTGCAACGCCTGTGCCGGACTCTGGTTCGGCTATCGCGGTCTTGGCACTCGCAACCTGTGTCGAGCGCCATACGTTCGTGCTATGGGGTAGACGGTCCTTGCGTCTGCGAGGCCCCGTATCACTATTCGGCAGCATCCAGGCAGCAGCATCCAGGTAGGGGGAACGGCATGAGCGCGGCGACGGAAGCTCGGCAGCAGGAATCCAGGCAAGACGGGACGGCGCTCGACCAGCTTGCCATCAACACGATCCGCACCCTGTCCATGGACGCGGTGCAGAAGGCGAAGAGCGGCCATCCCGGCACGCCGATGGGGCTAGCGCCCGTGGCCTATACCTTGTGGCAGAAGCACCTTCGCTACGACCCGGCGGACCCGTCCTGGCCGGCACGGGACCGGTTCGTGCTCTCGGTCGGGCACGCCTCGATGCTGCTCTACTCCCTGCTCTATCTCGCGGGCGTGCGGCGGCTGGGCAGGAAGGAAAGCGGCAAGGGCGGGCCGACGAACGAGGCGGCGGTCAGCCTCGACGACATCAAGCAGTTCCGCCAGATGGGGAGCGTGACGCCGGGCCATCCGGAATACACGCACACCACGGGGGTCGAGACCACGACGGGGCCGCTCGGCCAAGGCTGCGGCAACTCGGTCGGCATGGCTATGGCGCAGCGCTGGTTCGCGTCGCGCTACAACAAACCGGGGTTCCCGCTCTACGACTACCGGGTCTGGGTTCTGGCCGGGGACGGCGACATGAACGAGGGCGTCTCGTCGGAGGCGGCGTCGCTCGCCGGACATCTGGGCCTGTCCAACCTCTGCTGGATCTATGACAGCAACCAGATCACGATCGAGGGCTCGACGAGCCTCGCGTTCACCGAGGACACCGCAAAGCGGTTCGAGGCGTATGGGTGGCGCGTGCTGCACGTGCGCGACGCGAACGACACGGCGGCCGTGGACCGGGCGCTGAGCGAGGCCGAGGCGGAAACGGAGCGGCCCACCTTCATCGTGGTGCACAGCATCATCGGCTACGGGGCGCCGCACAAGGCGGGCACGCGCGAGGCGCACGGCGAGCCGCTCGGCGACGAGGAGGTGCGGGGCGCGAAGAAGTTCTACGGCTGGCCCGAGGACGCGCAGTTCCTGGTACCGGACGGAGTGCGGGAGCGTTTCGCGGCGGGCGTCGGCGCAAGGGGCGCGAAACTGCGGGACGCGTGGCTCAAGCTCTACGAGCAGTATCGGGAAAAGTATCCCGATCTCGCGCGCGAGCTGGACGAGATGGATCACCATCAGCTTCCCGCGGGCTGGGACAAGGACATCCCGAGCTTTGCCCCGGACGCGAAGGGGCTCGCGTCGCGGGATGCGTCACAGAAGGTGCTGAACGCCATCGCGAAGAACATTCCCTGGCTGATCGGGGGCGCTGCGGACCTCGCGCCCAGCACCAAGAGCAACCTTACGTTCGAGGGCGCAGGCTCCTTCGAGAAGGACAACCCGGCGGGGCGGAACCTGCACTTCGGCATCCGCGAGCACGCCATGGGCAGCATCTGCAACGGGCTGACGCTGTCCGGCATCCGCGCCTACGGCTCGGGGTTCCTGATCTTCTTCGACTACATGAAGCCGCCCGTGCGGCTGGCGGCGATCATGGAGCTGCCAGTCATCTACATCTTCACGCATGACAGCGTCGGCGTCGGCGAGGACGGGCCGACGCATCAGCCGATCGAGCAGCTTGCCATGCTGCGGGCCACACCGGGCCTGTGCACGATCCGCCCGGCGGACGCGAACGAGGTCGCGGAGGCATGGCGCGTCGTGATGAAGCTCAACGACCGCCCGGCGGCGCTGATCCTGAGCCGGCAGGCGCTGCCGACCTTAGACCGCAGTAAGCTCGCCCCGGCTTCGGGGCTGGACCGCGGCGCCTACGTGCTCGCCGACACGGACGGGCAGCCGGACGTGATCCTCATGGGCACGGGCAGCGAGGTCTCGCTCTGCGTGCAGGCGCGCGACAAGCTTGCCGACGAAGGGATCAAGGCGCGCGTGGTCTCGATGCCGAGCTGGGATCTGTTCGAGCGGCAGGACAAGGCCTACCGTGACAGCGTGATCCCGAAGGCGGTGCGGGCGCGGGTCGCGGTCGAGATGGCGTCGCCGCTGGGGTGGGACCGCTACGCGGGCGTGGACGGCACGATCATCGCCATGCACCGCTTCGGGGCGAGCGCGCCGGGTGCTGCGGTGATCGCCGAGTTCGGGTTCTCCGCGGACAAGGTCGCGGAGGCGGCACGGGAGCAGGTCAAGCAGAACAAGGCATAGCAACGGGGGAGTGATCCCATGAACGTCATGCAGAAGCCTAACCCGGTGCGGCGGCTGACCGAGGCCGGGCAGAGCGTTTGGCTCGACTTCATCCGCCGCGGCTTCATCGCCGATGGCAGCCTGCAGCGGCTGCTCGATGAAGACGGCATCGGCGGCATCACGAGTAATCCCGCCATCTTCCAGAAGGCGATGGGCGAGGGCACCGACTACGATGCCGGGTTCAAGCCGCTCGCGCATAAGGCGGGGACGGACGCGCTCACGATTTACGAGAACCTCGCCATCGAGGACATCCAGCACGCGGCCGACCTGCTGCGCCCGGTCTATGAGCGGACCGAGGCAGTGGACGGCTACGTGAGCCTGGAGGTGTCGCCGTATCTGGCGCTGCGGACCGGGGACACGGTCGTGGAAGCCCGGCGGCTGTGGGCAGCAGTGGGCCGGCCCAACGTGATGATCAAGGTGCCGGGTACGGTGGAGGGCACGCCCGCGTTCCGGCAGCTCATCGAGGAGGGCATCAACGTCAACGTGACGCTGCTCTTCGCGCTCTCGTCCTACAAGGACATCGCGGAAGCCTATCTCGCGGCGCTGGAGGCGCGGCGGGCCAAGGGGCAGGACATCCATCGTCTCGCGAGCGTGGCGAGCTTCTTCGTCAGCCGCATTGACGGCGTGATGGACAAGCGCATTGACGAGCGGGTGAAGGCAGGGGAGTCGGAGCTGAAGGCGCTCCGCGGCAAGATCGCCATCGCCAACGCCAAGGTGGCGTATCAGCACTACCTCGGGATCATCGCTTCGGACCGCTGGAAGCGGCTGGCCGACGCGGGCGCGAGGCCGCAGCGGCTACTCTGGGCGAGCACGGGCACCAAGGACAAGGCCTACTCCGACGTGTTGTATGTGGAGGAGCTGATCGGGCCGGACACGGTGAACACGGTGCCGCCCGCGACGCTCGACGCGTTCCGCGACCACGGGCAGGTGCGGGAGTCGCTGACTGAGGATGTCGAGGGTGCGCGCCGGGTGCTGGAGCAGGCGGAGAAGGCCGGGCTCAACCTCAATGGCGCGACGCATGACCTGGTCGAGGATGGGGTGCGCCAGTTCGAGGACGCGGCGGACAAGCTGCTTGCGTCAGTGGCCCAGAAGCGCGCGGCGCTGCTGGGCGACCGGCTCGCCAGGGTCGAGATGCAGCTTCCCGAGGACCTAGGCAAGCAGGTCGAGGAAACGGAAGAGACCTGGCGGCGGGACGGCAACGTGCGCCGGCTATGGGCCGGGGACGCCAAGCTCTGGACGGGCGAGGACGAGGCGAAGTGGCTGGCGTGGCTGCGGGCGCCGGAGGCGGGTCTCGCCATGCTCGACAAGCTCCGAGCGTTCCAGGAGGACGTACACAAGGAGAGGTTCCAGCACGTGCTCCTGCTCGGCATGGGCGGATCGTCGCTCGGCCCCGAGGTGCTGGGCCAGACGTTCGGGCATCGCCAGGGCTATCCCGAGCTGCTCGTCCTCGACAGCACCGACCCAGATCAGGTCGCGAGGTTCCGAGGCAAGATCGAGCCGGCGAAGACCCTGGTGATCGTCAGCAGCAAGTCGGGCGGCACGTTGGAGCCGAACATCCTGTTCGCCTATTTCTGGAAGGAGATGCAGGACGCGGTGGGCGGCGAGGCCGGCAAGCACTTCGTCGCCATCACCGATCCTGGGAGCCACATGGAGACGGTCGCGAAGGAGCACGGGTTCCGCGCGGTCTTCTACGGCGACAAGGAGATCGGCGGGCGCTACTCCGTGCTGTCGGCATTCGGCCTCGTGCCGGCGGCGGCCATCGGGCTGGACGTGGGCGCGTTCCTGGAAGGCACGCAGCTCATGGCGCTCTCCTGCGCGCCCGGCACGCCGCCCGCCGCCAACCCCGGCGTGCAGCTCGGCGTGCTGCTCGGGGTCGCCGCGCGTGGCGGTCGAGACAAGCTCACCATCGCGGCCTCGCCCCCGATCCACGATCTCGGCGCCTGGCTGGAGCAGCTCCTCGCCGAGAGCACGGGCAAGCAGGGCCACGGCATCGTGCCCGTGGACGACGAGCCGCTCGGGCCGCCGGAGGTGTATGGCGAGGACCGGGTGTTCGCTTATCTGCGCCTCGCCGACCAGCCAGACCCGGCGCAGGACGCGGCGGTGAAGCGGCTCGCGGCGGCCGGGCAGCCGGTCGTGCGCGTGCTGCTGCCCAACACCATGGCGCTGGGCCAGGCGTTCTTCTTGTGGGAGTTCGCGACGGCGGTCGCGGGCACCATCATCGGCATCAACGCTTTCGACCAGCCGGACGTGGAGGCGAGCAAGGTCGAGACCCGCAAGCTCACTGCTGCCTACGCCGCGGACGGGCACCTGCCGCCCGAGCAGCCGTTCCTCGAAGGGGACGGGCTGAAGCTGTTCGCCGACGAGAGGAACGCGGCGGCGCTGAAGGGCGACGGCGTGGACGGAGCGGTCCGCAAGCTGCTCGCCGAAGTGAAGCCCGGCGACTACGTGGCCTTGCTCGCCTACGTGGAGCGGGATGAGCCGCACTCAGAGCTGCTGCGCGCGATGCGGACCCGCATCCGAAATGCAAAGCACGTGGCGACCTGCGTGGGCTTCGGGCCGCGGTTCCTGCACAGCACGGGGCAAGCCTACAAGGGCGGCCCGAACTCGGGCGTGTTCGTGCAGGTGACGAGCGACCATGCGAAGGACCTGCCGGTGCCGGGCGAGAAGTATAGCTTCGGCGTCGTCGAGGCGGCGCAGGCGCGGGGCGACCTCGCCGTGCTCGCCGAGCGCGGGCGGCGGCTGCTGCGCGTGCACATCACGGGCGACCTGCAGGCGGGGCTGAAGCGCCTCGGCCAAGCCCTCGACACGGCGCTGGGAGCGTAAGGCAATGCAGCTCGGGATGATCGGCCTCGGCCGCATGGGCGGTAACATGGCCCAGCGGCTGATGCGGGGCGGCCACCAGATCGTGGCCTACGACCGCGACGCGCACACGGTCCACGCGCTCGCGGACAAGGGCGCGGAGGCGGCGGCGAGCTTCGAGGACGTGGTCCAGAAGCTCGCCAAGCCGCGCGCGGTCTGGGTCATGCTGCCGGCGGGCGCGGTCACGGAGGGCACCGTGACGCGGCTCGCCGGCATCCTGGAGAACGGCGACACGGTGATCGACGGCGGCAACTCGTTCTACAAGGACGACATCCGCCGCGCTGCCAACCTGCGCAACGCGGGAATCACCTACGTGGACGTGGGCACGTCGGGCGGCGTCTGGGGGCTGGACCGCGGTTACTGCATGATGATCGGCGGCGACACGGCGACTGTCGAGCGGCTCGACCCAATCTTCAAGACGCTGGCGCCCGGCGTCGGCGACATCCCGCGCACGCCGGGCCGCGACGGGCGGGACAAGCGGGTGGAGGAAGGCTATCTCCACTGCGGCCCGGCCGGCAGCGGGCACTTCGTCAAGATGGTCCACAACGGCATCGAATACGGGATCATGCAGGCCTACGCCGAGGGCTTCGACATTCTGCGCAACAAGCGCAGCACGGAGCTGCCCGAGGCGGAGCGGTTCACGATCGATGCCGCCGACGTGGCCGAGGTGTGGCGTCGGGGCAGCGTGGTGTCGTCGTGGCTGCTCGACCTCTCGGCCATGGCGCTCGCGGAAGACAGCGATCTCAGCCACTTCCAAGGTGCGGTCGCCGACAGCGGCGAGGGGCGCTGGACGGTGGACGCGGCGGTAGAGGAAGCGGTGCCGGCGCCGGTGCTGGCGGCGTCGCTGTTCGCCCGCTTCCGCTCGCGCCGGGAGGCGACGTTCGCGGACAAGCTGCTGTCCGCCATGCGCAACAAGTTCGGCGGCCACGCCGAGGCGAAGCGGGAGGCGCTGTAGCCATGGACATGGCCGTGAAGAACATGAGCGAGCAGCTCAGCGACCCCAGGGCGCTGGCGAAGTCGCTCCCCGCGCCGCCGTGCACGCTCGTGATCTTCGGGGCGAGCGGCGACCTCACGAAGCGGCTGCTGATGCCGAGCCTTTACAACCTCAAGCTGGGCGGGCTGCTCGACGGCGGGTTCGAGATCATCGGGGTGGACCGCGTCGAGCGCAGCGACGACGACTACCGCGAGTATCTCACGAAGGATATGGAAGGCTTCGCCGGCCACGGCGGCGAGTTCAACCCGACGAAGATCGACATGGGCGCGTGGGATTGGGTGCGCGACCACATCCATTACCAGGTAGGCGACCTCAACGATCCCAAGCTCTACGAGACGCTCGGGCAGCGGCTCAAGGGCAACGTGGTGTTCTACCTTGCCATCGCCGCGCGCTTCTTCGGCAAGGTCGTAGAGCACCTGGCGGACGCCGGGCTGATGCGGGAGGAGAAGGGCGCGTTCCGCCGGGTCGTCATCGAGAAGCCGTTCGGCAATGACCTTCCGTCGGCGAAGGCGCTGAATGCGGAGATCCTGGCGAAGGTGGGGGAGGGGCAAGTCTATCGCATCGACCATTTCCTCGGGAAGGAGACGGTTCAGAACATCCTGGCGCTGCGCTTCTCCAACGGCATCTTCGAGCCGCTGTGGAACCGGCAGTTCATCGATCACGTGCAGATCACCGCGGCCGAGACGGTGGGCGTGGAGGGGCGGGCGCGGTTCTACGAGCCGACCGGGGCGCTGCGGGACATGGTGCCGAACCACATGTTCCAGCTCCTCTCCATGGTCGCCATGGAGCCGCCCAACTCGTTCGATGCGGACGAGGTGCGCGACGAGAAGGCGAAGGTCGTTGAGGCGATCAAGCCGTTCACACCGGACCGCGTGCTGCGCGACACGGTGCGCGGGCAATACACGGGCGGCACGATGCCGGGCATGGGCCAGGTACGCGGCTACCGCGAGGAGCCGGACGTGGCGCGCGACAGCGAGACCGAGACCTATGTGGCGCTGCGCCTCAAGATCGACAACTGGCGCTGGGCGGGGGTGCCGTTCTACATCCGCACCGGCAAGCGCATGACCCAGCGGCGCACGGAGATCGCGGTCATCTTCAAGCCGGCGCCGTATGCCCTGTTCCGCGATACCCCGGTGGACCGGCTCACCCGGAACAAGATCCTCATCCATGTGCAGCCAGACGAGGGTATCGCGCTCGATTTCAGCGCCAAGATCCCGGGGCCGGCGGTGCGGCTCGGCCGGGTCGCGATGGACTTCCACTACAAGGACTACTTCAAGACGCCGAGCAGCACGGGCTACGAGACCTTGCTCTACGACGTGATGACCGGGGATCAGACCTTGTTCCAGCGGGCGGACAACATCGAGGCGGGATGGGCGGCCGTGCAGCCCCTGCTCGACACCTGGGCGGAGCGCCGCGGCGTCGTGAACCCCTACTTCGCCGGGACCGCCGGGCCGGAGCAGGCGGACTGGCTGCTCACGCGCGACGGGCGGGCCTGGCTGGGCCTCGGCGAGTGACGATCCGCCTGCTGGTCTCGGACGTGGACGGGACCCTTGTGGCGCCCGACAAGTCGCTGCCGGCCTCGGCCGTCGCGGCAGCGGCGCGGCTGCGCGAGGCGGGTGTCATACTGGCCCTCGTGAGCGCCCGACCGCCGTTCGGGATGCGCTACGTTGCGGACGGAACGAAGCCCGCCGCGGTCGCCGGGTTCAACGGCGGCACCGTGCTGGACGGGGCGGGAAACGTGCTGGAGCGGCACTTGCTGCCGGAGGACGCCGGGCGGGACGCGCTGGCGCTGCTGGCCGAGCGCGGCATTCCCGGCTGGCTGTTCACGGGCGACGAGTGGCTCATCACCGACCTGGAGGCGCACTACGTCCCGCTCGAGACGCGGACGGTGCGCCAGGGGCCGCGCGTGGTGCCGAGCTTGGAGCCGTATGTCGGCCAATGCGGCAAGATCGTGGGCAGCACGGCGGACCATGGATTGCTGGCCGCTGTCGAGGGCGAGATGCAAGCCTCCTTGGGCGAGCGCGCGACTGCCCGGCGCAGCCAGCTCTACTACCTCGACGTGACGCACCGCGACGCGAACAAGGGGTTCGCGCTGGAGGCGCTGTGCCGCCAGCTCGGCGTGACCCCGGCCGAGACGGCGTGCATCGGGGATGCGCCGAACGACCTGCCGATGTTCGGGGTGGCGGGCTACGCCATCGCGATGGGGAACGCGGAGCCAGAGGTGCAGGCGCAGGCGGCGGCGGTCGTCGGGGGCAATGACGGGGACGGATGGGCGGAGGCGGTGGATCGGATCGTGGTGCCGATGGCGAAGCGGGCGGCGTGAGGATTGGTGCCCTGGCTTGAGCTCGACCCTTCCCTCACCGTCATGCCCGGACCCCCGGATCAAGTCCGGGGCCACGCTCGTCCGGGCATGACGATGGGGAGAGCGGACCGGCCAGGGGAACTCGCCGCTTCCGGGCGACGAGCTGGATGGGGAGGACGGGCAGGCATGATACTGACGGCCTTAGCAAATCGCTTTTCTCGCCGTCATGCCCGTGCTTGGCACACTGGTGTCCGGATTACGCATGATGGATAGCGAGGGAGAGTTGCGGGCACGGCGTGTCGTCCTTGAGCGGTGGTGTGCTGAGCAGGTCGCGCAGCGGTCTGCGTTGGAAGAGGGTGAGGCTGGACAGTCGGAAGAGGGCTTGGGCTGGGAGGCAGGAGCGGCCTTGGAGTTGCGCCAGCCTGACCAGCAGGTGTGCGATGATGGCAGCTATGATCTGCAAGGTCACGGCATTGCGGTTCTTGCCGATGAAATGGTGCAATCTGAGGTTCTGCTTGATCCACTTGAAGAACAGCTCGACCTCCCAGCGGCTCTTGTAGAGGTCGGCGATCGCGTCGGCTGGAGACTGCAGGTCGTTGGTCACGAGCGTCAGCACCCGACCTGTGCTGATCTGCACCGTCACCAGCCGGATCGGCTGATCGAACGGGTTCTGGCGGCTGGCGGCGAGACGCTTTGGCAGATGCCCGATCTGGTCCTTGAGGATGTGGGGTGCGGCCTTGGGCACCCGGCGGCTGCGGGTAATGCGCACCGGCGTGTTGGACTTCAGCCGGGTGACGAAGTGGCAGCCCGCGGCGGCCAGGCTCGCCCAGAACGTGAAGCAGTAATAGCCTTTGTCGAACACGTAAGTCGCGCCGGGCTCGATCGGGAAGCGCTTGGCGGCGGTCACGTCGTTGACCCGCGACGAGGTGACGGCAAAGCAGGTGGTCCGGCTGGCGAGCGGGTCGAACACGACGTGCAGCTTGACCGCGCCATCGACCGCCCAGTGCTGCACGGCTTTGCCGGCGTGGAGGCGGGTGGCGTCGATCAGGCGCAGGGCCTCGCGTCCCAGCCCAGGGGCCAGTTGGCCCACCTCGCCGCAGAGCGCAGCGGCCACGGCTTCGAACGGCGCCGTTGGCCGGACTGCGTTGGCATCACTCAGCGTCGAGCGCCGCACCGCCCCAACCCCCAAATGCGCCAGCGCCGGTTGGTGGCGCTCGAGCAGCCGAGCCAAGTCACGCATCGACCGGGCGCCGGCGAGCTGCGCCGAAATCAGCGTCACCAGATGCGCCCACTCCGTCAGGCCCCATTTGACCCGCCCCTCGACGGCCGCCTGGAACACCCGGCGCGGAAGGGACTTCATCAATTGGCCAAATACGGTAGGTTGGAACGGCATGGCTCAGGCTCCACGAGCTTCGATTCGGACAGGTCGTCGCAAAACCCATTCGAATCAGAGCCATGCACTCTGTCCAGCCCAATCCATTCCGGACACCAGTGTGCTTGGCACGGCCGTGACGATGAGAGATGGCGCAGCGGTCAACACGCAAGGCCGTTGGCATGAGCATCAAGCTCGTCCTCGCCGACGTGGATGGCACCCTGGTCACGCAGGACAAAGTGCTGACCGAGCGCGCGGTCCGCGCCGTGCGGGCGGTGCGGAAGCGGGGCATTCGCTTCGCCGTGACCAGCGGCCGGCCGCCGCGGGGCATGGCGATGCTGGTTGAGCCGCTCCAGCTCGACGGCGCCATTGCCGGGTTCAACGGCGGCGTCTTCACCCATCCCGACCTCAGCGTGATCGAGGCGAAGTTCCTGCCAGAGGACGCGGCGCGGGAGACGCTGGAGCTGGTGCTGGGGATGGGGCTGGACGCCTGGGTCTATACGGCGGACGAGTGGCTGCTCCGCGACCTGGATGCGCCGCACCGGGACCGCGAGGAGCGGACCGTCAAGTTCCCGCCGCGCGTGGTGAAGGATCTCGGCCAGTTCGTCGCGAAGGCGGCGAAGATCACGGGGGTGAGCGACGACCTCGACCTGGTCGCCCGCGCCGAGGCGGAGGCGCAGAAGCGGGTCGGCGACCGCGCCACCGCCGCGCGCAGCCAGCCCTACTACCTCGACGTGACGAACCACGAGGCGAATAAGGGCGCCGTGGTGGATTACCTCTGCAAGCTATATCATCTCGACCGCACGGAGGTCGCCACGCTGGGCGACCAGCCCAACGACGTGCCGATGTTCAAGGGCGTCGGGCTGAGCGTCGCGATGGGGCAGGCCAGCGACGCGGTGAAGCAGCAGGCGACCTATACGTCCGCGAGCAACGAGGACGAGGGCTTCGCCAAGGCCATCGAGCAGCACATCCTGGAGGCGGGCGCATGATCGGCAACGTGTTCCCCGACGCGGAGGCGCTGGCGCAGGCGGCGGCGGCTTGGTTCGCGCGCACGCTTGCAGCTAAGAACGATTATGTCGCTGTGGCGCTCTCGGGAGGTAGCACTCCGAAGCGAATGTATGAGATCTTGGGGATGGAGCCACTGCGCGAGGTGGTGCCCTGGAGGCGCGTCCACCTCTTTTGGGGTGATGAGCGTTTCGTGCCCGATAATGACCCGCGCAGTAACCAGTTGATGACCCGCGAAGCGCTTCTCGATCACGTACCCTATCCCGCCCAAGAACATCCATGGTCTGCCAACGGAGGATTTGACGGCCGAGCAGGCCGCAAATTGTTATGCGGAGGCGCTGGCCGAGTTCTACGGCTCCGACACGCTCGACCCGGTGCGGCCCTTGTTCGAGATCGTGCTCCTGGGCCTCGGCACGAACGGGCACACGGCCTCGCTGTTTCCTGGCGAGCCCGTGCTCGACGAGCGCGAGCGCTGGGCCGCGGCGGTGGCGCCGCCCGGCGAGCCGGTGCGAGTGACGCTCACCTACCCGGCGCTGGAGAGCACGCGCTACGCAGCGTTCCTGGTGGCCGGCGCGGAGAAGCGGCCGATGCTGGAGCGGCTTCGGGCGGGGGACGAGAGCATCCCCGCCGGGCGATATGCGCCCAAGGGGGAACTGCTGCTGTTCGCGGACCGGGCGGCGTCAGGGGAGTAAGGGCTGAAATTGTTGACGCTGGCGCTTTCTCGCAACTAGCTTGGGCAGATACAGCGTTCAGACGTGACATCATGGCCTCCTCTGAGAGGGACGTCGGTCGGCGCGGCTTCATCCGGGATGCCGCCGCGCTAGCGGCAACGGTGAGCGCGGCGCGGGCGGCGCGGGCGGCGAGGGAGCCATGGCAGGTGCTGCAGCCGGGGCAGGCTGAAGCCATCGAGGCGCTTGGGGACACGATATTGCCCGGAGCGTCTGGGGCGGGGCTGGCGCACTTCCTGGACGCGCAGCTTGCGAAGCCGCCCGAGCGGGCGCTGCTGACCTTGCGCTATCTCGACATCGCGCCGCCTTATGCTGGGTTCTACGCCGGCGCAGCGGCGGCGCTCGATGCAGCGAGCCGGCGCGCGCGCCGCCGATTTTGCGACGCTCACCGAGAGCGAGCGCGAGCGGATCGTCAAGGCGATGGGTGGCGGCGAACTGCCGGGCTGGAGCGGCCCACCGGCGCCGCTGGTCTATTTCGTCGTGCGGAGCGATGCGCTGGACGTGGTTTATGGGACCGAGGACGGATTCCAGCGTCTCGGCATCCCCTACTTGCCTCATATCGCGCCGACGCAGCCGTGGTGATGGATGCGCGCTTCGATGCGGTGGTCGTCGGCGCGGGTGCCGCAGGAAGCCTGGTCGCGGCGAAACTCGCCACCGCTGGAAAACGCACCCTCGTTCTGGACGCCGGGCCAGGCTGGACGACGGCGGACCTAGTCAGCTCGCCGATCTGGGCGCGCCGGCTGAAATGGGACCCAGGAACGTCCGCGAGCGGCGGCGCGCAGCCGATTAATGTCGGGTTCAACGCCGGCTACGGCCTCGGGGGCGCGGCGCTGCACCATTACGCGTGCTGGTTCCGGCTGCATCCCGAGGACTTCCGCATGCAGTCACTATACGGGCGCGGTCAGGATTGGCCGATCACGTATGCGGACCTGCGGCCGTTCTACGACCGGGTGCAGCGCGAGGTCGGGATTTCCGGAGACGCCGCGGCGGAGGTGTGGCGGCCCGAGGGCGATCCTTACCCGATGCCGCCGCTCGACGTGTCGGCGCAGGGACGGATCGTTGCCAAAGGCTTCGAGGCGGTCGGGCTGCGGACGGCGCCGATGCCGCAGGCGATCAACTCCGTCGCGTATAATGGTCGCCCGGCGTGTCTCTATGACGGCTGGTGCGATGCGGGCTGCCCGATCGGCGCCCTGGCCAATCCCCTCATCACCTACCTGCCGCAAGCGGTGCAGGCGGGCGCGGAGGTCAGGCCGGGAAGCACCGCGACCCGCATCGTATTGGGCGCACATGCGGATCGGATCGCTGGGGTCACGTATGCCGATGCGTCGGGCGAGGAGCACCGGATCGAGGCCGCCGTCATCGTGCTCGCCACGTCCTCGGTGCAGACGCCGCGGCTGCTGCTGGCCTCGGCGACGGACCGCTTCCCCGGCGGGATTGCAAACCGCAGCGGCACGGTCGGGCGAGGGATGACGGCGCACGTCTCCGGCGACGCGCTCGGGCTGTTCCCCGACGAGACCGAGCCGTATCGGGGGATCACCGGGGGGTCGCTGCTCTGCCAGGACAACTACGACCGCAAGGCCAAGGCGGGATACTTCGGCAGCTACCAGTGGCTGATCGCGCGGGTGTTCAAGCCGACCGACCTGCTCGGGGTCGCGAACACGCGGCCGGAGGTGTTCGGCGCGGCGCTGCACGGGTTCATGCGGCGCGCGGCCAAGCACCTCGGCGGCGTGACCCTGCTCGGCGAGGACCTGCCTGATCCCGAAAACCGTGTCGTGCTGGGCGCCGGGCGCGACCGGTTCGGCGTGCCTCGGGCCCAGCTCACGCACCGCTATGCGCCGGACACGCTGCGGCTGCACGCGGTGGCGATGAAGGAGGGCGAGCGGGTCCTGCGCGCGGCGGGTGCTTCGGAGGCATGGGCGGCGCCGATGGCGCAGCAGCACATCCTGGGCGGGACGGCGATGGGGACCGATGGGGCCAGATCGGTGGCGAACGGGTTCGGCCAGGCGCACGACCACGAGAACCTGTTCGTCACGGGCGCGGGGCTGTTTCCGACCTCAGGGGCCGTGAACCCAACCTTCACCGTATGCGCGCTGGCGCTCCGAACGGTGGACTACATCATCCGGAACTGGTCCAGCCTCGCGTGAGCGGTGACGCCAGGCGATATGCGCCCACCGGGGAGTTTCTGCTGTCCGCGGACCGAGTGGCGTCGAAGAAGCAGCGGGCACCCGCCTTAGCCCGCCATCGCGGGGCAGAGCAGGCCGCGGCGGACCGTGCGCCGGGCAGGCGGGGACGGTGAGCAGGAGGCGAGATACGCGGTCGCGAGCCAGCATACGCTCAGTGCGACGCTGCACAGGTCCACCGGGTGCACGGCCGAGGCAAGCGCGAGCGCGGCCGAGGCCGCCGCCAGCCCGAGCCACGCCAGCCGGAAGGGCCGCAGCAGCACGCGCTGTATGTTCATCATCCCAGGGCGATACTGGCGCTCCGCGCGCGAGATTTGTCCGCGCATCTGCGACGCCGCCCTGTAGGCGATCAGGGTGCCTCCGGTGACGAGAGCGAGCAGCAACGGGTCAGCGAGTACGGCGAGGTCCGAGGCGAGCACCACCGTGTGCAGGACGATGACCGCGATCAGGACAAGGCGGGCGAGGTCGAATGGGGTCGCCCACGCCGCCACGCGGTCCACGGCGGGCTGGAACACCCGGTCAAGCAGCAGAAAGTCAGGGTCGATGGACACGACGCACCTCCGGACGAGCAGGTGCCTCGAGTTTTTCGCGGCGTTCAAAGGGAGACCGCAGACGCCAGAGGCATCCAAGGCGGTCTTAATCAGGTGTTAACGATACACGGTCTCAAGCCGCGTGGAAAGTAGAATGCTGCCAAAAAATCGGTGCGGTCAGCGCGCTGCCCGCGGCATGCGGAACGGCAGCATCGCCTGGACTGGCTTGGCACGGAAACGGTCGAGCGAGAGGCTCTCGTGCATCGGCGTGACGGCCTGCCCGAGAACGTGCGAGGACAGGACCGACCGGGCATAGAAGGGGGCGTCCTCCAAGGTGCGCAGGACGCTCGCGGTGTGCCCGGCGTCCGACCTGGTCGCGCGTTCCACGCGCCAGCGCGTGCGCGGCAGGCGCAGCGGCGGCGGCGGCTCGACGTCTTCCACCCGGCCTGAGGGATCGGCGCGGAGCGCGATGGAGAGCGCGGTGCCGTCGCGCCGGGTCACGTCGTAGAGCACGGCAGCGCCCCCTCCGAGGCTGGGGCTCAGGGCGGCGCGGGACCAGTCCCAGCGCTCGAAGCTGTCCTCCAGCGGCGCCGCACCCGCGTTGGTGTCGAAGTAGCCCTCGCCGGACCAGCGCAGGGAGGGGCGGTCCAGGGCGACCTCTACCCGTGCACAGGGGGCGAGTGGCGACCAGCGATGCTGGCCGGCGGCGTCGAGCACGAAGGTGCGGTCCAGAAGGGCGGCGGGGTGCACGCGCACGGTGCCGCGGAGATGCGTTGGGATCGGGACCGTGACCTCGTCGAGGCGGATCGTGAGGGAGTTGCCGTCCCAGGAGAGGGAACTCGGACCGACCGTGAGCGAGGCGGCGTCGCGCTGGAGGCTGTCGCGACCGCGCTCGGTGAGCGCCCAGCGCTTGCGCCCTGGCCCGTAGAGCACGGCGTTCACGGCGCAGTGGTGCAGCGGGTCGCCCCGGCCGCGCCGGCGCGCCCAGGCGTAGTAGGGCGAGAACACGTTGCCGATGAAGGCGATGACCGTGATGCCGTGGCGTCCGTCGCCGCTCAGCGCGTCAACATACCACCAAGCGTAGCCATTCCGCGGGACCGGCTGGTCGAAACGAGGTCCGAGAGCAGGCTCGCCGCCGCGAGCCGGCCCGACAGCGCCGCCATCGGCACGCCCGGTCCCGGATGCACGCTGCCCCCCGCGAGATAAAGGCCCGGCAGGCTGGTCCGCGAGCCAGGCCGGCGGAACGACGCCGCCCAGCCGTGCGATGCCGGGCCGTAGAGCGCTCCCCCCGTCCCTGGGAAGAGACGATTGAAGTCCGCCGGGGTCGTTAGCGCGGTCGCCTCCGGGCGGCGGTGCAGGCGCAGGCCGCAGCGTTCCAGGGTGCCGAATGCTCTCTCCTCGCATTGGCCTATCTCCGCAGGGGTTGGGGGGCGGGTGTCGCCGGTGGGCGGGGCGTTGACGAGACAGAGGAGGCGCTCGGGGCCGGCGGGCGGCGAATGGTCGTCGGCGGCGCGGTCCTGGGCGCAGATATAGACGGTCGGCGACTCGGGGAGTCGTCCGCGCCGGAACACGGCGTCGAACTCGGCTGGATAGTCGGGGCCGAAGAAGACGGTGTGCCGGACCAGGGGAAAGCCTTCGGCGCGCGCCAGCAGCGCCCAGGTGACGGCCGAGAGCGACCGGGCCGAGGTGGGAGCGGGCGGGACGGCCGCCGAGACTTCGCGCCCTAGCAGCCCGCGTGCCATGGCAGCGGAGTTGGTGTTGACGACGACCGCGTCCATGTCGAGCTGCTCGCTCGTCGCGAGGCGCACGCCGGCGACCCGGCCGCCGGACACAACGATCTCGGCCGCCTCCGTTTCGTAGCGGAACGCGGCGCCGCGGATGGCTGCGAGCCGCGCGAGCGCGGTCGCGATCCGATACATGCCGCCCTCCACGAGCCAGACGCCCTGCTGCTCGACGTGGGCGACGAGGGTGAGGGTGGCGGAGGCCAGGAAAGGCGACGACCCGCAGTAGGTAGCGTAGCGGCCGAAGAGCTGGCGCAGGCGTCGATCGTGGAAGTAGGCGCCCAGCGCGTCCCACAGGGTCGCGAAGGGCTGGGTCCGCCAGAGATCGGCGATGCCGCGAGGGCCGGCGCCGCGGGCGAGAGAGAACGGGCTCGGTCGCTGCGCGCGGATGAAGGAGCGCTCGAACGTCGCGTAGGTGCGGGCGGCGTGGCCGCAGAAGTCGCGGAAGCGACGCGCCTCAGCGGCGCCCGCGAAGTCGCCGATGGCGTCGGCGGAGCGGTCCAGGTCGGCGAAGAGGTCGAGTTGCTCCTGCGCGCTCCAGGCATGCCGGGCAAGGACGGCGGCGGGCTGTAGGGTCACGTAGTCGGCGAGGGCGGCGCCGGCGTCGGCGAAGATCTCCTCGAACACCCAGCGCATGGTGAACACGGTCGGCCCGGCGTCGAGGCGGGCGTCGCCCAGCACGGTCTGGCGCATCTTGCCGCCGGGGGTAGCGGCACGCTCGATGACGGTCACGTCGAGGCCGCGGGAGGCGAGCTCCAGGGCCGCGACGAGGCCGCCGATACCTGCCCCGATAACGGCGACCCGGCTGGTGCGCACGCCCCAACGGCCTCCCCCAAGAATGTTGTTGCGAATGTTGTTGACACGACTGTCAATGACACATGACAGTGTGACCTGACAATACAAACTGACAGTCGCTCTTAGGCGGCTCTGGGGGCAGCATGAACGCCAAGACGCGGATCGAGCGAGTCCTAATTGCAGCGGCTGCGCGCGCGGACGCGCCCGGCGCTCCGCCCCGGCTGGCAGCTGCGGTCCAGTATGCGCTCTTTCCTGGTGGAGCGCGCATCCGCCCGCGGCTGTGCCTCGCGGTCGCCGCCGCCTGCGGCGAGGATGACCCGGCGGTGACGGACGCGGCAGCGGCGGCAATCGAGCTGCTGCATTGCGCGTCGCTGGTTCACGACGACCTGCCCTGCTTCGACGATGCGGCGACCCGGCGCGGGAAGCCGTCGGTGCACCGGGCGTTCGGGGAGCCGCTCGCGGTACTCGCCGGCGACGCGCTCATCGTGGCGGCGTTCCAGGCGCTCGCGTGGGGCGCGGCCGGGGCGCCGCAGCGGCTGGGGAGTTTGCTGCACGTGATCGGCCGGGCGGTCGGGATGCCGGGCGGGATCGTGGCGGGGCAGGCGTGGGAGTGCGAGCCGGAGCCGGACCTCGCAGCGTATCAGCGGGCGAAGACCGGGGCGCTGTTCGCGGCGGCGACGGTGGCGGGCGCGGTGGCGGCGGGGGCCGAGCCGGAGCCGTGGCGCGCGCTGGGGGAATGGCTGGGCGAGGCCTACCAGGTCGCCGACGATCTCCGGGACGCGGTGGCGGACGAGGAGGAGCTGGGTAAGCCGGTCGGGCGGGACCTCGCGCTCGGGCGGCCGAGTGCGGCGCTCCAGCTCGGAGTTGGCGGCGCAATGGAGCGGCTGGAGAGGCTAGCGGCCGAGGCGGTGCGCTCGATCCCGCCATGCCGCGGGGCGGGGGAGCTGCGCCAGCTCATCCTCGGCGAGGCGCAGCGGCTGATGCCCAAGGCGCTCGCGCAACGGGCCGCCTGAGGCGGGCTCGCCGGTGCAGGCGCGCGGCGAGGCGGCTTGGCCGGGGCTGCCACGCCAGGCGATGGCGGTGCAGCCTTGGCTCGAGCGCGGGTTCGCCTTGCGGGACCGCCTACTGGCCAGCCCGCGGTTTCAGCGCTGGGCGGCCGGGTTCCCGCTGACGCGGCCGGTCGCGCACCGCAGGACGCGGGCGCTGTTCGACCTGTGCGCCGGGTTCGTTTACTCGCAGGTGCTGCTGGCCTGCGTTCGCCTGGATTTGGCGGGTATCCTGCGAGATGGGCCGCAGACGCTCCCGGTGCTGACGCGGCGACTCGGGCTGCCGCCGGAGGAGGCGGCGCGGCTGCTGCGGGCGGCCGTGTCGTTGCGCATCGCCGCGCGGCGCGGGCGGGACCGGTTCGGGGAGGATCGCTTCGGACTGGGGGCGCTCGGGGCGGCGCTGGCGGGCAACCCGGCGGTCGCCGCGATGGTCGAGCACCATGCCCTACTCTACGCCGACCTCGCCGACCCGGTGGCACTCCTGCGCGGGGAACGCCGGGACGGCGGCCTCGCCCAGTATTGGCCCTATGCAGGCGCGGAGCGGCCTGCCGCGCTGGGGGCGGCGGCTGTGGCGCCCTACACGGCGCTGATGGCCGCCTCGCAGCCGCTCATCGCGGCGGAGGTGCTCGACGGCTACCGACTCGACCGGCACCGCTGCCTGCTCGACGTGGGCGGCGGGGACGGCAGCTTCGTTGAGGCGGCTGCGGCGCGCGCGCCACACCTGCGGCTGATCTTGTTCGACCTGCCCGCGGTGGCGGAGCGGGCGCAGGCGCGATTCGAGGCGGCGGGGATCGCCGGGCAGGCGAGCGTAAGCGGGGGGGATTTCCTGGCGGATTCGCTGCCGCAGGGGGCGGACGTCGTGTCGCTCGTTCGCGTGCTGCACGATCATGGTGACGCCGAGGCGCTCGCCATCCTGCGCGCTGCGCGCCGGGCGCTGCCGCCGGGCGGGACGCTGCTCGTGGCCGAGCCGATGTCGGGGACGCCGGGCGCCGAGCCGGTCGGGGACGCGTATTTCGGGTTCTACCTGCTCGCCATGGGGCGCGGACGGCCGCGGACGGCGGGCGAGATCAGGCGTCTGCTCGAAGCCGCCGGGTTCAGCCAAGTCCGGGCGCTGCCGACGCGAACCCCGTTGCTGACGCGCCTCATCGTCGCGCGCGCAACGGCGGCGGGTGTAAATTATGATTGACATGAAAGACAGTCAGAATAGTCTGACACATGCTGACAACCAGGCCGCACTGCTTGGGAGACTAGGGATGGATACCATCGCCGTCGTGCTGAGGGAGCCGGAGCGCCTCGCGCTCAGCCGCCTCGCGCTCTCGCCGCCGGGCGAGGACGACGTGGTGGTGGACGTGGAGTGGAGCGGGATCAGCACGGGCACCGAGCGGCTGCTGTGGTCGGGTCACATGCCGCACTTCCCTGGCATGGGCTACCCGCTGGTGCCGGGCTACGAATCGGTCGGGCGAGTCACCCAGGCGGGAGCGCGGTCGGGCGGCCGGGTCGGTGAGCGCGTCTTCGTGCCAGGGGCATCGTGCTTCGGCGAGGTGCGCGGCTTGTTCGGTGGCGCCGCGGCGCGGCTCGTGGTGCCGGGAGGCCGGGCGCTGCCAATCCGCGAGAGCCTAGGGGAGCGGGGCATCCTGCTCGCGCTCGCGGCGACCGCGCATCACGCCATGGCAGCGCCGGAGGCGGCCCCGCCCGACCTGATCGTCGGCCATGGCGTGCTCGGGCGGCTGCTGGCCCGGTTGACGCTGCTGACGGGCGGGGAGCCGCCCACGGTATGGGAGCGTGATCCGGCGCGGAGGGCGGGCGCGGAGGGATACCGGGTGCTTGATCCCGACGATGATCCGCGCCGCGACTACCGGGCGATCTACGACGTGAGCGGTGACGCGTCGCTGCTCGACGCGCTGGTCGCGCGGCTCGCGCCTGGCGGGGAGATCGTGCTCGCCGGGTTCTACGCGGAGCGGCTGCAGTTCGCCTTCGCCCCGGCGTTCATGCGCGAGGCTCGCTTCCGGGTCGCGGCGCAGTGGCGCGAGGCGGACCTGCTGGCGGCGCGCGAGCTGGTCGAGACCGCGCAGCTCCCGCTCGACGAACTCATCACGCATTGCGAGGCGGCGGCGGGGGCGGAAGCGGCCTACCGGACCGCGTTCGGCGATCCGGCGTGCCTCAAGATGATCCTGGATTGGAGAGCTTGCTCATGAATGCGGTGCCCAACACGCAGGCCCTCGCGGGCGCGCAGGCGCATCTCCGCACGGAGGCGGCCATCGAGCCGGACCCGGTGCCGACGGTGCCGCCCACCAAGGCGACGCAGGTCATCGCGATCTACGGCAAGGGCGGCATCGGCAAGAGCTTCACGCTCGCGAACCTGTCGTACACGATGGCGCAGCAGGGCAAGCGCGTGCTGCTCATCGGCTGCGACCCAAAGAGCGACACGACCTCGCTGCTGTTCGGCGGGCGGAGCTGCCCGACGATCATCGAGACCTCGTCCAAGAAGCGGCTCGCGGGCGAGAAGGTCGCGATCGGCGACGTGTGCTTCAAGCGGGACGGCGTGTTCGCCATGGAGCTTGGCGGCCCCGAGGTCGGACGCGGCTGCGGCGGGCGCGGGATCATCCACGGGTTCGAGCTGCTGGAGAAGCTCGGCTTCCACCAGTGGGGGTTCGACTACGTGCTGCTCGACTTCCTGGGCGACGTGGTGTGCGGCGGGTTCGGGCTGCCGATCGCGCGGGACATGTGCCAGAAGGTGATCGTCGTCGGCTCGAACGACCTGCAGTCGCTATACGTGGCGAATAACGTGTGCTCGGCGGTGGATTACTTCCGCAAGATGGGCGGCAACGTCGGCGTCGCCGGGCTCGTGATCAACAAGGACGACGGCACGGGGGAGGCGCAGGCGTTCGCGGCGGCGGTCGAGATCCCGGTGCTCGCCGCCATCCCCGCGGACGACGACATCAGGCGGAAGAGTGCGAGCTACGAGATCATCGGCAAGCCCGGCGGGCGCTGGTCGCCGCTGTTCGAGGCGCTCGCGCAGCAGGCGGCAGACGCGCCGCCGGTGCGGCCGAAGCCGCTCACGCACGACGCGCTGCTCGGTTTGTTCAAGGGCGACGCCGTGGGGCGCGACGTGGTGCTGGAACCGGCGACCATGGACGACATGTGCGCCGCGGCCGTGCTGCAGAAGCCGTCGCTCGAAGTGATCTACGACGGCGCGTAGGGGGAATCGGCGATGCCTAGCCTCCCCACAGGTATTCCCTTGGACCCGCCGGCCAGTCCTCCCCTGGCGGCCGGTTCGGGTTGTCATGGCGGGCGGGAGACGATGCTCGCGGCTGCGGCAGCGGCCGGCAAGGGTGACGCTCTCGCCCGCCTGGCGGCCGACTACCCGCGCGGGCCGCACGACCAGCCGCAATCCATGTGCCCGGCGTTCGGGTCGCTGCGCGTCGGCCTCCGGATGCGGCGGACGGCGACGATCTTGTGCGGCTCGGCATGCTGCGTCTATGGCCTGACGTTCACGTCGCACTTCTACGGTGCGCGGCGAACGGTCGGCTACGTTCCGTTCAACTCGGAGTCGCTCGTCCGCGGGGAGCTGTTCGAGGACATCCGCAACGCCGTGTATGCGACGGCGGAGGCGGGCGAGCACGACCTCGTGGTCGTGATCAATCTGTGCGTGCCGACAGCGTCGGGGGTGCCGCTCGACCGGCTGCCCAAGGAGATCGGCGGCGTGCGGGTCATCGGCATCGACGTGCCGGGCTTCGGGGTGCCGACCCACGCCGAGGCGAAGGACGTGCTCGCCGGGGCGATGCTGCGCTACGCCCGGCTGGAGGCCGAGGACGGGCCTGTGCGGCGCCCACGCCAGATTGCGCAGGAGGGGCCGGCGCTGGACGGGCGAGCCGTGGCGCTGGTCGGGGAGCTGTTCCCGGCCGATCCGGTCGGGGTCGCGGCCCTGCTCGCGCCGATGGGGCTGGGGGTCGCGCCGCAGGTGCCGTGCCGCGAGTGGCGGGACCTCTACGCCGCGCTCGACTGCGAGGTCGCGGCGGCGGTGCACCCGTTCTACACGGCCGCGATCCGCGAGTTCGAGGCGGCCGGGCGGCCGGTGGTGGGCTCGGGGCCGGTGGGCGTCGAGGGAACGGCGGCGTGGCTGGACGCGGTGGGCCGGGCCGCCGGGCTGCCGACGGCTCGGGTCGATGCCGCGAAAGCGCGGGCGCTCGCGCCGATCCGCGCCGTGCTCGACGCGAACCCGGTGCAGGCGCGCGTCACGGTATCGGGGTATGAGGGGTCGGAGCTGCTGGTCGCCCGGCTGCTCGCCGAAGCCGGCGCCGAGGTGCCCTACGTCGGGACGGCGTGCCCGCGCACGCCTTGGAGCGATGCGGACCGGGAGTGGCTGGAGGCGCGGGGCACGCACGTGCAGTATCGCGCCTCGCTGGAGCAGGACATGGCGGCGATGCGGGACGTGCGGCCCGATCTCGCCCTCGGCACGACGCCGCTCGTGCAGCAGGCCAAGGAGCTGGGCGTGCCTGCGGTCTATTTCACCAACATGGTCTCGGCCCGGCCGCTATTCGGGGCGGCGGGAGCGGGCGCGATCCCGGCCATCGTGCGCGCGCAGACGCAGGGTCGCGAGCGGTTCGGGCGGATGGTCGCGTTCTTCGAGACGGTCGGGACAGGCGATGCCGCGGGATACGGCTGGAGCGGCGTGCCGCGCTCGCCGCCGGGCGCGCGGGAGCGGATGCGCAAGGCACGCGAGGCGCGGGCGCGGGCCGAAGCGGCGGTGGGGAGCTGACGGGATGCTCGTGCTCGATCACGACCGGGCCGGGGGCTACTGGGGCGCCGTCTACGCGTTCTCGGCAATCCGGGGCTTGCGGGTCGTCATCGACGGGCCGGTCGGCTGCGAGAACCTGCCAGTGACGGCGGTGCTGCACTACACCGACGCGCTGCCGCCGCACGAGCTGCCCATCGTGGTCACGGGACTGTCCGAGGACAGCCTTTCGATGAACGGGACCGAGGGAGCGCTGCGCCGGGCGGCGTCCACGCAGGACCCGGACCTGCCCGCGGTCGTCGTCACCGGGAGCATCGCCGAGATGATCGGGGGCGGCGTCACGCCCGAGGGGTCGAATCTGCTGCGGTTCATCCCGCGCACCATCGACGAGGATCAGTGGCAGAGCGCGGACCGCGCGATCTACTGGCTGTGGACGGAGTTCGGCGCGAAGAAGGGCAAGCCGAAGCCGCGGGTGCGGGTGGAGGGCGCGAAGCCGCGGGTCAACATCATCGGGCCGATCTACGGCACGTTCAACATGCCGTCCGACCTCGCCGAGATACGGCGCTTGGTGGAGGGAATCGGTTGCGAGATCAACCTCGTCTTCCCGCTGGGTGCCCACATCGAGGATATCCCCCGGCTGCCGGACGCGGACGTGAATGTCTGCCTCTACCGGGAATTCGGGCGGCTTCTCTGCGAGGAGCTGGATCGGCCCTACGTGCAGGCGCCGATCGGCGTGTTCGCGACGACCGAGTTCCTGCGCACGCTCGGCCGGCTCGTGGGAGTCGATCCCGAGCCGTTCATCGAGGCGGAGAAGCACACGACGCTGAAGCCGATCTGGGATCTCTGGCGCAGCGTGACGCAGGATTTCTTCGCGACCGCCTCGTTTGCGGTGGTCGCGACCGACACCTACACGCGCGGCCTGCGCCGCTTCCTGGGGGAGGAGCTGGGCATCCCATGCACCTTCTCCCTCTCGCGCTGCGCCGGCGCCAAGACGGACAACGCGGCGGTGCGCGGGGCGCTGCACAAGACGCCACCGCTGGTGATGTTCGGCTCCTATAACGAGCGGATGTATTTGGCGGAGCAGGGCGGGCGCGCCGCCTACATCCCGGCGTCGTTCCCTGGGGCCATCGTCCGGCGCGCGACCGGAACGCCGTTCATGGGCTACGCGGGGGCGACCTACCTCGTCCAGGAGTTCTGCAACGCGCTGTTCGACGCCTTGTTCCACATCCTGCCGCTCGGGACGGATCTGGACCGCGTGGAGGCGACGCCTGCGCGGGCCGGCGCCTGGGGCGCGATCCCGTGGGACGACGATGCCTTGCGGCTGCTCGACGAATACGTCGAGACGGAGCCGTTCCTGGTCCGAATCTCAGCGGCGAAGCGGCTGCGGGACCGGGTCGAGAGCGAAGCGAGGGCAGGGCGCGAGGGGCGGGTGACCGCGGAGCGCGTGACGTGCTCGCTCGAGCGGGGCCGGGCCGCATGATCCCGGCGACATCTCCAGCCGCGCGGGGCGAGCGCGGCAACGGCCGAAGGGCGGCCACATAAGGAGGATCGTTCCATGGCTATCTCACCCACAGTCGGTGGTCCGATGGACGACGTTGACAGAAGGACCTCCAGCCTCTCGGGGCTGTCGGACGCAGAGGCACGGGAGTTCCACGGCATCTTCGTGATGAGCTTCGCCATCTTCACGGTGATCGCGATCATCGCGCACATCCTCGTTTGGTGGTGGCGCCCGTGGATCCCGGGTCCGAACGGCTACAAGACGACGCTGCTCGACGGCCTGCACGTCCACGGGATGCACGCGCTCCACGGCGTCCAGGTCGCGATGACCCACGTCCTGCCGGCCCTGACGTAGGAGGCGCACGCCATGTATCGCATCTGGCTGCTCTTCGACCCGCGCCGGGCGCTGGTCGCGCTGTTCATCTTCCTGTTCGTGCTGGCGCTGCTAATTCACTTCATCCTGCTCAGCACGGATCGGTTTAACTGGCTGGAAGGCGCGCACGGGTTCCTGGCGGCTCCCGCTGGGGGGGCCATGAACGGGCAGGCCGCGCCGCTCCCGCCGGCGGCAACGGCACCGAAGTAGGGAGGCACATGCTCTCGGCGGCGGGGTCCGGGCGCGGTCCGGCCCCGCCTGCTGGGGGAAAGTTGGGGGGAGGGATTCGGCGATGGCGATGCTCAGCTTCGAGAGGAAGTATCGGATCCGCGGCGGAACGCTGGTCGGGGGTGACCTGTTCGATTTCTGGGTGGGTCCCTTCTACGTCGGGTTCTTCGGGGTGACGGCGCTGTTCTTCGCGATCCTCGGCACGGCGTTCATCGTGTATGGGGCGGCGATCGGGCCAACATGGAATCTGTGGCGGATCAACATCCCGCCGCCGGACCTCAGCTACGGGCTGGGGGCGGCGCCGCTCAAGGAGGGCGGGATCTGGCAGGTGATTACGGTCTGCGCGCTCGGCGCGTTCATCTCCTGGGACCTGCGCCAGGTTGAGATCGCGCGCAAGCTGGGCATGGGCTACCATATCCCGTTCGCCTACGCGGTCGCGATCTTCGCTTATTTCTGCCTCGAGGTGGTGCGGCCGGTGCTGATGGGCGCCTGGGGCAACGGGTTCCCTTATGGCATCCTTAGCCATCTCGATTGGGTGTCGAACACCGGCTACCAGTATCTTCATTTCCACTACAACCCGGCGCACATGCTGGCGATCACGTTCTTCTTCACGACGGTGCTGGCGTTCTCGCTGCACGGGGGGCTGGTGCTGTCGGCGGCGAACCCGGGGCGCGGCAAGGTGGTCAAGGGCGCTGAGCACGAGAACAGCTTCTTCCGCGACACGATCGGGTGGTCGATCGGCACGCTGGGCATCCACCGACTCGGGCTGTTCCTGGCGCTGTCGGCCGGGTTCTGGAGCGCGGTGTGCATCGTCATCAGCGGCCCGTTCTGGACGCGCGGCTGGCCGGAGTGGTGGACCTGGTGGCTCAACCTGCCGATCTGGCGCTAGGGCGCAGGCGGGTGAGAGTGACGTAGAACAAGAACGATCCAGAGGGGGCCGAGATGGCCGAGTATCAGAACATCTTCACCCGCGTTCAGGTCCGCGGCCCGGCCTATGCGGGCGTCGCGCCCACGCAGCGCACCTGGACCCGGTCGGGCAAGCCGCGGTTCCTGCACCTGTTCGGCAAGTTCGGCGACGCGCAGATCGGTCCGATCTACCTCGGGGCGAGCGGGATCGCGTCGCTGGTGTTCGGGTTCATCGCGATCGAGATCATCGGGCTGAACATGTGGGCGTCGGTGAACTGGAACCCGATCCAGTTCATCCGGCAGCTGCCGTGGCTCGCGCTCGAGCCGCCGGCGCCGGGCTGGGGGCTGCGCTTCCCGCCACTCAACCAGGGCGGGTGGTGGCTGATGGCCGGGTTCTTCCTCACGTGCTCGATCCTGCTGTGGTGGATGCGTGTGTATCGGCGGGCGCGGGCGCTGGGTTTGGGCACGCACACGGCGTGGGCGTTCGCGGCGGCGATCTGGCTTTACCTAGTGCTCGGCTTCATCCGGCCGATCCTGATGGGGAGCTGGGCCGAGGCGGTGCCGTTCGGGATCTTCCCGCACCTCGATTGGACGGCGTCGTTCTCGATCCGCTACGGCAATCTGTTCTACAATCCCTTCCACATGCTCTCGATCGTGTTCCTCTACGGCACGACGCTGCTGTTCGCGATGCACGGGGCGACGATCCTTGCGACGAGCCGCTACGGGGCCGAGCGCGAGGTGGAGCAGATCACGGACCGCGGGACGGCGGCCGAGCGCGCCGGGCTGTTCTGGCGGTGGACGATGGGGTTCTGCGCGAGCTTCAAGTCGCTGCACCGCTGGGCCTGGTGGTTCGCAGTGCTGACGCCGATTACCGGGGGAATCGGGATCCTGCTCACGGGGACGGTGGTTGATGACTGGTATCTCTGGGCGGTGAAGCACGGCGTGGCACCCGCCTATCCGGACGTGTGGCCGGCGGTGGTCGATCCGGCGACGCAGCCAGGAGCAGCCACGCTGCCAGGAGCGCATCCATGAAAATGGGCCTTCGCGTCGTGCTCGGCATGGCCGCGGTCGTCGCGGCGGCCATCATCATCTTCACCTTCCAGCGCCCGCCGATTGACACGGTGCAGCGCGGGTATCGCGGGACGGCGATGCAAGAGAACTATGATCCGAGACTGCTCCGGGCGAGCTTCGACATTAACCAGGTGCCGGCGCCCGAGCCGGCGCAGGAGCCGCTCGGCCAAACGGCGGCGGAGTCCTATCAAAACGTTAAGGTCCTCGGCGACGTGGACGCGGGCGAGTTCCTGCGGCTGATGACGGCGATCACCGCCTGGGTGTCGCCGAAGCAGGGCTGCAACTACTGCCACAACCCGAATAATTACGCGGACAACTCGGTTTATACGAAGCGTGTCGCCCGGCGCATGATCCAGATGGTGCGGAACATCAACGCGAACTGGCAGAGCCACGTCGCGGGCGTCGGTGTCACGTGCTATACGTGCCACCGCGGCCAGCCGGTGCCGGCCGCGGTCTGGTTCAACGATCCTGGGCCGGAGCAGGCGAGCGGCTTCGCCGAGACCGGGATTGGCAAGAACCTGCCGTCGTCAGCCGCCGGCTACTCCTCGCTGCCGTATGACCCGTTCACGCCGTTCCTGGAATACGCCAACGACATCCGCGTGCAGGGCACGACGCCGCTGCCCACGGGCAACCGCCATTCCGTCAAGCAGACGGACTGGACCTACGCGCTGATGATCCACTTCTCGCAGTCGCTCGGGGTGAATTGCACCTACTGCCATAACAGCCGGGCGTTCTCGTCGTGGAGCCAGAGCACGCCGCAGCGCGTGACCGCCTGGTATGGGATCAGGATGGTGCGCGACCTCGACAACGACTACATGGCGTCGCTAGAGGGGACGTTTCCGCGCGGGCGGCTAGGGCCGCTCGGGGACGTCGCCAAGATCAACTGCGCGACGTGCCATCAGGGCGTTTACAAGCCGCTCTACGGCGTGAATATGGTGAAGGACTACAAGGAGCTGGAGACGGCCGGCAACCAGACGGTGCCGACCTACTCCGCGCCGCCGTCGGCGGTGCCGGCGGACGCTCCGGCCGGGCCGGGGAAGTAAGCGACGCGGGCCGCTCGCGTCCAGGCCGGGACGCGAGCGGCCCGCGGCGAGCGCGAGGCCAGTTCGCACGCGAAGTGACCCGTTGCCTCACCTTGCCACGCCCGTCCTCGGACCACGTCCCGTCATGACGACCGGGAGGCCGGGGATCTCAAGCCAGCACATGATCAACGCTGCCGGAAATTGACTCCCCACCCTGCCGGCTCGAAGCTATCGCCCAGCGCGGCGGGGCTGCGCTCGGGCAGGGAGGGGAATAAGCGTGGACGTGACCTGGCAAGGCGTCTTTCCAGCGCTGATGACGGAGATGAAGGAGGACGGGTCGCTGGACCTGCCCGCCACCGCCCAGCACATCGAGTCCTGTCTCAAGGCCGGCGTCGAGGGCTTCGTGATGCTCGGCACCTTGGGCGAGAACGCCTCGCTCAGCCCCGACGAGAAGGATGCCGTCGTGCGCTGCGCCGTGGAGACCGTGCGCGGCCGCGTGCCCGTGCTCGCGGGCGTCGCCGAGAACACGACCGATCTCGGCGTCGCCTTCGCCCGGCGCCTTGAGAAGATCGGCGCCGACGGGCTGATGGCGCTGCCCTGCATGATCTACAAGCAGGACTCCCGCGAGGCTGTGGAGCATTTCAGCCGGCTGGCCCAGGGAACCGGCTTGCCGATCATGATCTACAACAACCCGGTCGCCTACCAGGTTGACGTGCTGCCAGAGGATTTCGCGCGACTGGCCGAGCACCGCAACATCGTCGCCGTGAAGGAGTCCAGCCACGACAGCCGGCGCATGACCGACATGATCAACGTGCTCGGCGACCGCTTCCGCCTATTCTGCGGGGTGGACGACCTGGTGCTGGAGAACACCTTGTTCGGCGGCGTGGGCTGGGTCGCCGGGCTGGTCAACGCCTTCCCGGCCGAGGCCGTGGAACTCTTCCGCCTGGCGCGCGAGGGCAGGATGCGGGAGGCGCTGGCGCTCTATCGCTGGTTCATGCCGCTGCTCCACCTCGATACGCACGTGAAGCTCGTCCAATATATCAAGGTCGCCAACCAGATGACGGGAGAT
>CAWKEH010000009.1:0-314612 GCA_963848595.1 uncultured Alphaproteobacteria bacterium
CCGTCCCCTTCAGTGCCCCATCTCGCGCGGGATCTCCGTCGAGCGCAGCGGCACATCCCGTGTAACCGCGGCGATGGCCAGTGCCAGCAGGATGACGCCCGCACACGCCCAGAACGCGAGGTGGAATCCTGAGACCAGGGCGCGACGCGCCGCGGCGAGGCCCGCGCCGCCAAGGCTGCTCAGCGCCCCACCCCCGCCGCCCTGCAGCGCGCCGAGGCTCACCTCGCCCGCGCCGATGGCCCGCAGCCCGGCATTGAACCGCGCCGCGAGCAGCGCGCCCGTCACCGTGCTGCCGAACGCGCCGCCCATCGAGCGCAGGAAGAGCAGCGCGCCCGTCGCCGCGCCCACGTCCCCGTGCTCCGCCGAGTTCTGCACCTGAACGAGCACGCTCGGCATCACGCCGCCGATCCCGAGTCCCAGCAGCACTGTGGCGCCGAGCACGAGCGCCTCCGGCGTCCGTGCTCCGACTGACGCGAGGATCAGGAACCCGGCCGCGCACGCGCAGAGCGCCGTGAGCACGATGGCCTTGGTGCGGCCGATCTTCCGGGCGAACTGGCCGGCGGTGTAGGCCCCGATCGTGTTCGCGGCCAGGAACGGCATCACGAGCAGCCCGGACCGCGCGGGATCCACCCCGATCACGAGCTGGAACCAGAGCGGCAGCATGAACGTGGCACCCAGCAGCCCGAGCGAGACGCAGAACGCGACGGCAACGCCGCCAAGGAACACGGGCCGCGCGAACACCCGCGGCGGCAGGATCGGGTCCGCCGCTCGACGCTCGACGGGCATCAGCACGGCCACGAAGACGACGCCCAGCACGGCCAGCCCGATGACCGGCGCCGACGCCCAGGGGAACTCGATGCCGCCCCAACTCAGCACGAGCAGCCAGGACGTGACCGCGCCCACGAGCAGCGCGGCGCCTGTCCCGTCAATGTTCGCCCGCCCGCCGCGCACCGGCAGCAGCCTGAGCGCGCGGTCGCAGAGGACCATGGCTATGAGACCCAACGGCAGGTTCGCCCAGAACAGCCAACGCCAGGAGAGATGCTGCGTCACGTAGCCGCCGACCACCGGCCCCGCGACGCTCGCCACCCCCCAGGCGCCTGCCATGTAGCCCTGGTAGCGCCCGCGCTCGCGCGGCGAGACCACGTCCGCGATCGCCGCCTGAGCCATGGACATCAGCCCGGCGCCCCCCAACCCCTGCAGCGCGCGGCTGAGGATGAGCTGGACGATGTTGCGGGAGAAGCCGCAGCACAGGCTCGCCGCGATGAACACGACCAGGCCGCCGAGCAGCAGCTTGCGCCGCCCGTAGCTGTCCGAGAGCTTGCCATAGATCGGCGTCGCCGCCGTGCTGGTGAGCAGGTAGGCTGTCACGATCCAGGAGAGATGCCCGAAGGCGCCCATCTCCGCCGCGATCACCGGCACCGCCGGCACGACCACCGTCTGATCGAGCGCCGCGAGCAGGATGCAGAGCATGATCCCGGTGATGACCCGGATGATCTGCTCGTGGGTGTAGCGTGGCGAGGCCTCGGGCGCGGCGATCGTGCTCATGGACAGGTTTGATGCAATGGCCGGGCCACGACGGCAACCGTCGGCGGGGCGGGGCGGCTATTCCTCCGCCGCAGGGGCGCCGCTACAGGACGTTGGCACGGATTCGAGCGGAATCCTCACACATCGGCGCCGGCGGCGTGCGGTGTTGGCCTGCCTTCGCCAGGGTTTGTCACCCACGGTCCACGCCGCAGCCCATCGCGCCGAGCCGCTCGACGAGGCGCGCGAGCTCCGCCTGGCGGGCGGTGTCGGTCTTATCGAACACGCGCTGCAAGTGCCAGCGCAGCGTGCTGGGCGCGATGCCGAGCGCCTCGGACGCGTCCTTCACGCCCTGGCCCTGCGCAACCCCCTCCGCGACCGCCACCTCCGCCGCGGTCAGGCCGTAGAGCGCGCGGAGCGTGCTGGCGGCTGCAGCGCCGTCGCTGTCGCGGTCGGGCTCGACCACGAAGACCAGCGCGGCCGGCAGGGGCGCGATCCGCCACGGGTCGCTCCCCGAGAGCCGCCCGGCCGACGCGGGCTGCACCACGACGGCGAGCGAAGCGCGGCCGGATGGGCGCGCGACGGCCAGCGTCCCGCCGCTTCCGCCGGCGGCGGCGGCCACTGCGCGCCGGAGCGCCGCGTCGTCGCTGGCGCGCGCGGCGCGGAGCTTGCCCTGCGCCGTCGCCAGCCCGTCGCCTCCGCGCAGCAGCACCTCGGCCGCGGGATTGGCGTAGAGCACGGCGCCGTTCGCCCCGAGCAGCAACGCCCCGTTCCGTAGCCGGGCGAGCAGTCCCTCCACGCCCGCCCCGCGCGCTTCGGCCGCAGCCAGGCGGCAGGTGGTTCGCACGGCGCGCCCAAGATGGGGCAACAGCGCCTCCAGCGCGGCCGACTCGTCCGCGCCGAAGTCGCTCTGATGCCGCTCGCGGTTGAGAGTGATGGCGGAGCTCAGCGCCTCGCCGCAGGTCGTCGCCGCGAAGAGGCCGTGCCAGATGCCCTGTGGGCGCGCCCAGTCGGCGTAATATTCGGTGCGCACCATCGCTGTGTCAGGCAACAGCGCCGTCCGGGTGAACGATCGCTTGGATGCGAGCAACCGCGCAAGCATTAAGGGTACCGGGTCCACCTTGACGTAGTGGTCGACGTAGCTCTCGATCATGGCGGGGTCGCTGCCCGCGTTCATGACGAAGCCCTGCATCCGGCCCATGTCGAAGCCGCTGACGTTGGCCGACTGCGCGCCGAAGGCGACGCGCAACCGTTCGATCACGCCGGGCCAGAGCGCTCCGTCCAGCGCCGCGTCGTAGGCGCCAGCGGCGAGGTCCGCGAGGTCGGCTTCACTGGGGCTAGCCATGGCGATCTCCCGAGCGACGGCGCGCATTCCTGGCGCAGCGGCTCTGCCCCGGGCGCGCCGGGAACGGCGCCCCGGCTAGGGCCATGGATGCCGCACGAAGATACAAGCCATCCGATACGCGCCCGATCAAGTTTTGGAGAGGCATCGAGAATTCCCCCTCCAAACGAAGGGGGCGGAGCCGGATGCGCGCTGCCACTCTCGCTGTGAGCAGAGATGCGGAAGGAGATGCGGATGGATAGACCTCTTCCTCGGGGGCCAGTCGGATTACCCCTGTCCCGGCCCGTTCCTGACCTGGCGGCTGCTGATCAACGGTCAGCTCGTGACCAAGCACTCGCGGCGGCAATCGATGCAACGCCGTCCATGTCTGGGGTGCTCCGCAGGCGCCACGTGCTCACCCTCGCCGCGGGCGGACTTGCGGCTCCGTGGGTTGCGCGCGCGGCGGAGATGCCGGGCGTGACCAGGACCTCGATCAAGATCGGCCAGACCACCGCCTACAGCGGCCCCGTTTCGGCCGGGGGCGTTGCCGGCCGCACCGAAGCAGCGTTCTTCAGGATGCTGAACGCGGCCGGCGGCATCGGTGGCCGGACGATCGAGTTCCTCTCCGTGGACGACGGCTACAGCCCGCCGCGCACGGTCGAGGAGACGCGCAGGCTGGTCGAAGCCGAGGGCGTCGCTTTCCTGTTCGGCAGCCTCGGCACCCCGACCCAGACCGCCGTGCGCCAGTATCTCAACGCCAAGAAGGTGCCGCAGCTGCTCGTGCAATCGGGCGCGGACAAGTGGGGCGACTACCAGCACTTCCCCTGGAGCATGGGCTTCCCGCCCAGCTACCGCACCGAGGCGCGGATCTACGCCGGGCACCTGCAGCGGGAGGCACCGGATGCCAAGCTCGCCGTGCTCTACCAGAACGACGACTATGGGAAAGACTACCTGATCGGCCTCAAGGACGCGCTCGGGCCGAAATACGACCAAATCGTGGTTAAGACGGTGTCTTACGAGGTCACCGACCCCACGGTGGACAGCCAGATCGTCTCCTTGCAGGGCTCGGGCGCGAACGCGCTGCTCACCGCAGCCACGCCGAAGTTCGCCGCCCAGGTCATCAGGAAGCTGGCCCAGATCGACTGGCACCCGGCGCCGCATTACCTGAACTACTCCGGGGCCTCGGCCGGCGCCGTGATGATCCCCGCAGGCGCTGAGAACGGCCGCGGCATCATCAGCGCTGCCTTCCTCAAGGACCAGACCGACCCGCGATGGGCGGACGATCCTGGCATGAACGAGTGGCGCGCGTTCGTGCAGCAATGGGTGCCTGGGGGCGACCTCAAGGACACCTTCGTCGCCTACGGCTACGGCGCGGCACTGACGCTCAAGCGCGTGCTGGAGCAGTGCGGCGATGACCTCTCGCGTGAGAACGTCATGCGCCAGGCGGCGAACCTGCGTGACCTGGAGATCCCGGTGCTGCTGCCCGGCATCCGGGTGAACACGTCGCCGACCAACTACCACCCGATCCGCCAGATGCGGCTGCAACGCTGGACCGGCGCGTCGTGGGAGCTGTTCGGGTCGGTCTTGGGATAGGCATAGGTATGGCCAGGAGGAGGTCAGATGCGTGCAACTATCGGCTCGCCCGCGGCTTCGGTCGATCCCGCCCCAACGGCTGCCGGCCAGTGCTCTGAACGTGACCAGGCGCTCGCGGCGGTGCCCTCAGTGCAGTTCCTGCTCGACCGCCACGCCGCGCACCGCCCCCGTCGCATCGCGCTCGCCTGCGCGTCGGCGGCCGGGGGTGTCTGGCGGCACGCCTCCTGGGCGCGCTTCGCCGAGGACACGCGCCGCGCGGCAGCCGGTTTCCATGATCTCGGCATCGGCCCAGGCGACCACGTGGCGGTCCTGCTCGACAACCGCAGTACCTACGAGTGCTTCGTCGCCTACCTCGGTCTCCTGCGCCGGGGCGGCGTCTTGGTTCCGCTCAATCCGCGAAGCACGGCGGAAGAACTCGCCTATGTCCTTGCCGCTGCCGATTGCCGTTGGCTGATCGCCGCTGCAGAGACGGCTGGGACCGTTGAAGCCGCGCAGGCTGAGGCGCCGGGCCTGTTGCGCGGCGTGGTCGGCGTCGGCGGTGTCCCGGAGGGCTGGGCCGATTGGCGGCACGTCGTTGAGCGCCCGGCGGAGGCGGCGGTGGAGGTGGCAGTCACGCCCGACACGATGTCCGCCATCCTGTTCACCTCGGGCACCACCGCGCGACCCAAGGGGGCCGTGCACACTCAAGGCACGGCTGTCGCCACGGGCGGCATCGTCGCGACGGGACTGGGACTCGGCCCGGAGGATGTTTTGCACCATGCTGTACCGTTCTTCACCAGCTCCGGCGCCCAGTTCACGTTGATGGCGGCGCTCTGGGCGGGTTGCACCATGGTGGTCGAGCCAGCGTTCGATGCAGCTCGCATGGTGCAGCGGATGGCAGACGAGGGCACGACCGTTGCGGCCGGTGTGCCTGCCCACTTCATCTTCATGCTGGAGACACTGCGCGCGCGCCGGGCAGAGCTGGGGCAGGTGCGGCTGTGGAATTACGGGGGCGCGCCGATGCCGGCCGAGATCGTCCATGCCCTCGCCGAGGCTTTCCCGCGGACAGGGCAGATCCAGAACTACGGCATGACCGAGACCGGACCATCGGGAACCATGCTGACCTCAGAGTTCACGCATTCAAAGCTTGACTCGGCCGGGCTGCCGATGCCGCTGTGCGAGACCATGGTGGTGGACGAGGCCGGGCACCCGCTGCCGTCCGAAGCAGTAGGCGAGATCTGCATCCGCAGCCCGGCCAACATGCTTGGCTACTACCGCAACCCCGAGGCGACCGCGGCGGCGACGCTGGCGGAAGGCTGGGTCCGTACCGGCGATATCGGCCGCAAGGACGCGGAAGGCTTCATCTACTATCTCGACCGATTGAAGGACGTGATCAATCGCGGCGGCCTCAAGATCAGCTCGATGGAGGTCGAGGACGCGCTGTTCCGCCATCCCGCTGTGCTGGAAGCCGCGGTTGTGGCCATGCCGCATCCGCAGCTCGGCGAGGATATTCGTGCCTTCGTCGCGCTGCGGCCCGGGATGGATGTGGGCGTCGAGGATCTCCGCGCGCACTGCGCTGAGCGTCTCGCCGGACACAAGGTGCCACGCGACATACGCCTGCTCCCAGCGCTGCCACGCAACAGCATGGGCAAGGTTCAAAAAGTGGAACTCCGCCGCGTAATCTGACGCTTCTGAGCCCACTCAGGGCCGGTGCTATGCGGAATGGATGCCCGGTTCCGCACCCTGAGATACGGCGAGGATCGCTGCCCCGTAACGGTCCAGCTTCGACGCCCCGACGCCGCGCACCTGGCCCAGCGCCTCTCGCGTGCGCGGCGCCGCGGCGGCGATGTCACGCAGCGTGCTGTCGTGGAAGATGACATACGGCGGTACGCCCTGCGCGCGAGCCTCGGCGAGTTGCCAGGCGCGCAGACGCTCGAACAGGCCAGCTTCGCCTACCGCAGGCACCGTCGGCGACACCGCCGGAGACGGAGACAGAACCTTGCGCGGCTCGCGGCGGTGGGGCGCGTCCTCCTCCCGCATCATCACGGTCGCCTCGCCGCGCAGGATGGGTCGCGCCACGTCAGGCACGAGCGCCAGCCCCGGCCTATCACCCTCGCCGTGCTGCAGCGCGCCCTGGACGACGAGCTGCCGCAGCACGCCGCGCCAGAAGCCGGCGCTCCGGTCCTTGCCGAGGCCGAACACGGCGAGCCTGTCATGGCGGAAGCGCGCGACCTGCTCCGAATTCTCGCCCCGCAGCACGTTGACGACGTGAACGGCCCCGAACATCTGGCCCGTGCGATACACGGCCGAGAGCGCCTTGCGCGCCGCGTCCGTGCCGTCCACGAGGAGCGGCGGCTCCGCGCAGGAATCGCAGTGGTCGCACGCCTCGGCGAGGTGCTCGCCGAAGCAGGCCAGCAGCGCCTGCGTGCGGCACGTGGGCACCTGGGTGAGGCCGACCATGCGCTCCAGCCGCTCGCGCATGACCGCGCGCTGCGTCTCGGGCGCGCGGCTCTGGGCCAGCCAGTGCCGGGCGCGCGCGACGTCCTCGGCACCGTAGAGCAGCAAGGTGTCCGCTCGCTCGCCGTCGCGCCCAGCGCGGCCGATCTGCTGGTAGTAGGCTTCCGGGCTGTCCGGCATCTGCAGATGGACGACGTAGCGCACGTCCGGACGGTCAACGCCCATGCCGAACGCAATGGTGGCAACGACGATGCAGGGATCGCCGCTGCGAAAGCGGGCCAGCGCCGCGCGCTTCTCCTCGGCCGGCAGCCCGGCATGGAAGGCGATCGCGGGCCAGCCCTTGGCGCGCAGCCGCCCCGCCGTGCGCTCGGTGGCGTTGCGGCTGCCGCAATAGATTATGCCGCACTCCTTCTCCCGCCCGCGCAGGAAGGCGAGCAGCTCTGCCGTCTCGCCCTCGCGCGGCGCGGCCGTGATATGCAGGTTCGACCGATGAAAGCTCGCCGCGAACACGGCCGCATCCTCCAGTCGCAGCGCGCGCAGGATGTCCGCCCGCGTGCGCGGGTCAGCCGTCGCCGTGAGCGCCACCCGTGGCACGCCGGGGAACACGTCGCGCAGCCGGGCAAGGTCGCGATACTCGGGGCGGAACTCGTGGCCCCAGGCGGAGACGCAGTGCGCCTCGTCTATGGCGATCAGCGCGAGCTTGACCCGGCGCAGCCGGTCGAGCGTGCCGGGCATCAGCAGGCGCTCGGGCGAGAGATAGAGCAGCTTGAGCGTCCCCGCCTCCAGCGCGCGGGCGGTGCGCCGAGCCTCGTCGGGATCCGCCTCGGAGTGCAGCGCGCCGGCCGCCACGCCGAGTTGGCGGAGAGCCGCCACCTGGTCGTCCATGAGCGCGATCAGCGGCGAGACGACGAGCGCCGTGCCGGGCCGGCAGAGCGCAGGAACCTGGTAGCACAGGCTCTTGCCGCCGCCCGTCGGCATGAGCACGAGCGCGTCACCGCCGGCCACGATTCGCGCGACCGCGTCCTCCTGCAAGCCACGGAAGGCGGGAAAGCCGAAGACGCGGTGAAGGACCTCCTCTGGGACAGCCGCGTCCGGCAGCACCTCACGGCTCAGCAGGAGCCGCCTCGAACTCCGCAGGGCGCAGCAACCGGGCGAGGCGGTCGAGCAGGCCGTTGACCATGCGCGGCTCGTCGCCCACGAAGAACCCGTGCGCCACGTCGAGATACTCGTTGATGATGACGCGGGCCGGCGGGCCGTCCTCCATGGACAGCTCGGCGCCGCCCGCGCGCAGCATCGCGCGGAGCACCGGGTCGAGGCGCGGCAAGGGCCAGTCGGACGGCAGATTGTCCGCGAGCATCTTGTCGAGCCGGTCCTGCTGCTCGACGGCGGTGCGGACGATGCGTGCGAACAAGGGCACCTGCGCGTCCGGCACGCGGCCCTCCGCGAAGGCTTCGGGCGGCGCCCCCACGGTGCCGGGCAGCATCCCGAGGCGGTGCCGGATGAACTGGTCGATCACAGCCTCGGCGGCCTCCTGACCCTGCTCACTCTGGAACAGCGCTTGGGTCGCCGCCACGCGCGACGCCGTGCGTGGGCGGGACGGCGGCGGCCCCCGATGGGACCTGCCCTGGGACGCCCGACTCACGACCAGCTCTCGATCTTGCGCGCGACCGCGACCTGCATCAGCGCCGCCACGGCGGCCTCCGCGCCCTTGTTGTGCCCGTCCCGGCCCGCGCGCACGACGGCCTGCTCGATGCTGTGCACGGTGAGCAGCCCGGTGCCGAGGGCGATGCCGAACTGCAGCGCGACCTGCATCAGCCCGTCCATGGACGAGCGGCAGACGTAGTCATAGTGGTCCGTCCCACCCCGCACGATGCAGCCGAGCGCCACGAACCCGTCCCACCGCTTCGGCCCACGCAGCGCGAGGCGGATCGCCTGGGGCAGCTCCAGCGCGCCAGCCACGTCGAGTACATCCACGGCGGCACCGGCCTCGTCGAGCATCCGGCGCGCCCCCCAGAGCAAGCCGTCGGCCACGTCCTTGTAGTAGGGCGCCTGGACCACGAGCATGGCGGGCGGCGTGCCCGGCACGCTCGGCGGCGTCGGCAACGGCGCGTCAGCGGTACTCATCGGCGCACCTCCGGTGCGACACTCAAGCGCTCGGCTCCAACGCGTGCTGGTCCACGATGTTGAGGCCGTAGCCTTCCAGGCCGATCACGGTGCGCTGCGTGTTCGAGAGCAGGATCATGTCGTGCACGCCGAGATCCACCAGGATCTGGGCGCCGATGCCGTAGTCGCGGAGCACCGGACGCGGACGCGGGCTGCCGCGCATCCCCGCGACCCGCTCGCTCAGCGCCGTGGGCCGCGGATCACGCAGCAGCACGATGGCCCCCCGGTTCTCGGCAGCGATCAGGCGCATGGCCGCCGAGAGTGTGGGCCAGGACGCGCCGCCGACCCAGTCGCCCATAAGGTCAACCTGGTGCATCCGCACGAGAGCGGGCATAGGCGCCGTGAGGTCGCCCTTGGAGAGCACGAGGTGCTCCGCATACTCGACCGTGTTGGCATAGACCGCGAGCCGCCACTCGCCGCCGATCGGATGGTGCAGCACCCCTTCCTCGACCCGGCGCACCAGGCGCTCGGTGCGGCGGCGATGGGCGATCAGGTCGGCGATGGTGCCGAGCTTGAGGTTGTGGCGCTGGGCGAAGGCGACGAGGTCGGGCAGGCGCGCCATTGTGCCGTCGTCGTTCATCACCTCGCAGATCACGCCGGACGGGTTCAGCCCGGCCATGCGGGCGATATCCACCGCCGCCTCCGTATGCCCGGCGCGCACCAGCGTGCCGCCCTCGCGCGCGACCAGCGGGAAGACGTGGCCGGGTGTCGTGATGTGATCGCGGCCCAGCTCGGGATTGATCGCGACGGCGATGGTGTGAGCGCGGTCATGGGCCGAGATGCCCGTCGTCACGCCCTCGGCAGCCTCGATGCTCACCGTGAAGGCGGTCTGGTGCCTGGTGCCGTTGGCGGCCGCCATGAGCGGCAAGCCGAGGTGCTCGACGCGGCTCCGGGTCAGCGCCAAACAGATCAGGCCACGGGCGTGGCGTGCCATGAAGTTGATCGCGTCGGGTGTAGCGAACTGCGCCGGGACTACGAGGTCGCCCTCGTTCTCGCGGTCCTCGTCGTCCACGAGCACGAACATGCGCCCGGCGCGCGCCTCCTCGATCAGCTCGTCAGCCGAGGAGAGATAGGTGGAGAGGGTCGCGCTCTTCATCGGGCCTCCGCGAGGCGCGCCACGTAGCGCGCCAGCATGTCTATCTCGATGTGGACCTGGTCGGCGGGCTGCAGGAGGCCCAGCGTCGTCGCCGACCAGGTGTGTGGGATCAAGTTCACCCCAAAGCGGCTCCCGTCAACCCAGTTGACCGTGAGCGAGACCCCGTCCACCGCGACGCTGCCCTTCTCGGCGACGAAGCGCGCCAGCTCGGCCGGCAGCTCGAAGACGACGCGGTAAGACCCGTTCTCCGACAGCACCTCGACCAGAGTGCCAAGTCCGTCCACGTGCCCGCTCACGATATGGCCGCCCAGCTCGTCGCCCACGCGGAGGGAACGCTCCAGGTTGAGCCGCGTGCCCTCGCGCCAGGTGCCGAGCCGCGTCCGGGCCAGCGTCTCGGCTGACACGTCTACCGCGAACCAGTCCTCGCCCACGGCCACCGCGGTCAGGCAGCACCCGGCGCAGGCGATGGACGCGCCCAACGGGATGCTCGCGGTGTCCTGCCAGGGCGCGGCAATAGTGAGCCGCATGTCATGGCCCTCGCCGATGGGCGAGAGCGCCCGCACCTCGCCGACCGCCGTGACGATACCAGTGAACATTCTTAGCCGTTGTCCCGCGTCCGAGTGGGCAATGCCAGAACCTGGAAGCGCAAGCTCAGCCGCTCTCTCCAGCCCCTACGTGACTTACCAGTGCCTGTCTTTCAATAGCGGGCGGACATGCATCTGGCCTGCAGGCACGCGCGTCACGACGCCAGCGGCAGCGATCCCGTCCCGCAGTTCAAGACCGTGAGCCAATCGGCTCCCGCGGAATGCGCTGCGACCTGTTGGAAGCGCGACATGTCCGCAAGTCTCCCGATGCCGAGCGCCGCGACGGCGGCCAATCCGTCGGCACCGAGCACGGCGGGCGCGTGGAACCAGGCGAGCCGGTCCACCATCCCCGCCTGCAGCAGTCCCCCAGCGAGCCCCGCGCCGCCCTCCACGAGCACGCGAGTCAGCCCGGCACTCCCGAGGGCTTGCAGGGCACCAGCGAGATCGAGGCCACCCTGCCCCGCCCCGACCTCGATGAGCTGCACACCCTGCCCGGACAGCGCCTCGCGCCGCGCCGCTGTGGCGCCCGTCCCATGCAGCACCCAGACCGGCGCCTCGCGCGCGGTCCGCGCGAGCGTCGAACTGGTCGGCAGCCGAAGCTGGGTGTCCACGACGATGCGCACCTCGGGCACCGGCTTGAACCCGGGCAGGCGGCAGGTGAGCGCCGGGTCGTCGGCGAGCGCGGTGCCGATGCCGACCATCACGGCGTCGTGCCGGCCGCGCATGGCGTGTCCCATGCGGCGCGCCTCGGGACCCGTGATCCACTGGCTCTCTCCCGCCGCCGTCGCAATGCGGCCGTCGAGCGTCGTCGCGAGCTTGAGCGTGATCAGCGGCCGGCCCTCGCGCACGCGCGTGAGGAAGCCGGCCTGCACCTCGGCGGCATCGTCCGCGAGCAGACCCTCCTCGACCTCGATCCCGGCCGCGCGCAGCCGTTCCAACCCGCGCCCGTTCACGCGCGGATCGGGATCCCCGAGTGCGACCACGCAGCGCCGGATGCCGGCCGCCACGAGCGCGTCGGCGCAGGGTGGCGTCCTGCCGTGATGGCTGCACGGCTCCAGCGTGACGTAGGCGGTTGCTCCCCGTGCCGCCTCGCCCGCCTCGGCGAGCGCCCGCGTCTCGGCGTGGGGACGGCCGCCGGGCGCTGTCCAGCCGCGGCCGACGACGCGGCCGCCCTGCACGATCACGCAGCCGACGGCGGGGTTGGGCCAGGTGTTGCCGAGCCCGCGCCGGGCGAGCGCGAGAGCCGCGCGCATATGGGCAACGTCATCCCCGCTCATGCGCGCTACGTGGGCGCGTCGAGCTGGCCGAGGAACGCCTCGAAGTCCCGCGTCTCCCGGAAATCCCGATACACGCTCGCGAAGCGGACGTAGGCAACCGCGTCCACCTCGCGCAGCGTCTCCATGACCAACTCGCCAAGCTGCCCGCTCGACACCTCGCCGTCGCCCGAGGATTCGAGCTGGCGCACGATGCCGTTGACGATGCGCTCGACGCGCTCCCCGTCCACCGGGCGCTTGCGCAGCGCCGTCTGGATGGAGCGGGCGAGCTTGTCGCGGTCGAACGGCACCCGGCGGCCGTCCTTCTTCACCACGGTGAGCTCTCGGAGCTGGACGCGCTCGACGGTGGTGAAGCGCTGCCCGCAGGCGCTGCACGCCCGGCGACGGCGGATAGCCGAGCCGTCTTCCGCCGAGCGGCTGTCCTTAACCCCGGTGTCCTCGTGCCCGCAGAACGGGCAGCGCATCAGTGATCTCCTCTAGTGGCCCGCGTAGATCGGGAACCGCTGGCAGAGCGCCTGCACGCGGGCCGCGACCGCCTGCTCGGCGGCAGTCGTTCGAGCCGTCATTCGAACTCCGCAAGGCCGTCCAGCACCTCGCCGATCATGCGCCCGACCTCGCGGAACTCGGCCGTCCCGAAGCCGCGCGTCGTAGCGGCCGGCGTTCCGAGGCGGATGCCCGACGTGACGGCGGGCTTCTCCGGGTCGAACGGGATCGCGTTCTTGTTGGCCGTGATCCGCGCGCGCTCCAGACTCGCCTCTGCGGCCTTGCCGGTCGTGCGCTTGGGGCGGAGGTCCACCAGCATGAGGTGACTATCCGTGCCGCCCGTGACGATGTCGCAGCCCTGCTCGACCAAGGTCGCGGCGAGGGTACGGGCATTGCCAAGGATGGCGCGCTGGTAGGCACGGAACTCGGGACGCAGGGCCTCGCCGAACGCGGCGGCCTTGGCGGCGATGACGTGCATGAGCGGCCCGCCCTGGAGACCGGGGAACACGGCGGAGTTGATCTTCTTGCCGATCTCCGCGTCGTTGCTGAGCACCATGCCGCCGCGCGGGCCGCGAAGCGTCTTGTGCGTCGTCGTCGTCGTGACGTGGGCGTGCGGCACCGGGCTGGGGAACTCGTCCGCGGCGACCAGCCCGGCGAAATGCGCCATGTCCACCATGAAGATGGCGCCAACCTCGTCCGCGACCCGGCGGATGCGCGCGAAGTCTATGGTGCGCGGGTAGGCGCTGCCGCCAGCGATGATCAGCTTCGGCTTGCCCTCGCGCGCGAGCCGCTCCAGCTCCTCGTAGTCGAGCAGCCCGTCCTCGCGGCGCACGCCGTATTGCAGCGGATGGAACCATTTGCCGGAGAGGTTGGGCGCGGCGCCGTGGGTGAGGTGGCCGCCGGCGGCGAGGCTCATGCCGAGGATCGCGTCGCCGGGCTGCAGGAGGGCGAGGAACACGGCCTGGTTCGCCTGCGCCCCGGAGTGCGGCTGGACGTTGGCGAAGGTGCAGCCGAAGAGCTGGCAGGCGCGCTCGATGGCGAGGCGCTCTGCTCGGTCCACCTCGGCGCAGCCGCCGTAGTAGCGCCGGCCAGGGTAACCTTCGGCATACTTGTTGGTCAGCACCGAGCCTTGCGCCTCTAGGACCGCGGCAGAGACCAGGTTCTCGCTCGCTATCAGCTCGATGCCGTCCTGCTGCCGGGTCAGCTCGGCACGGAGCGCGTCGGCGAGCTCGGGATCGGTCTCGGCGAGCGGAGCGGAGAAGAAGCGGTGCTGGCTCTGGGCGGCGGCTTGCTCGTTCATGGTCCAAATTCCTGGGTGGCTTATCGTCACGGTTCGCTTACCATGACAAGCGCGGCGGGGCTACGGTGCCGACAGGGTATAATGATCTGCTACGACTTCGCGGCTTTGATTTCTCGGCGAATATCTTTCGACAACTTCACCTTAAAGGTTCGTCCATCCTGAGTTATCACTCTCGCCCGAGTATGATAGAAAAGCGACTGCTGCCACCGAGGCAGCCGGCGCCGCATTTTCGCGATGTTCTTCCGCATAGCTTCGCCAGTTGACAGGTAAAACGTCTCGCTGGCTCTCGGCTGTATCTGAAAAGGGTATTGTCTCTGAGGAATATGTCCGTCGGTTGCTCCATAGTCAAGTGGATTGACAAGGCCTACACTTCGGCTGAAAGGTACCTTCAGGTAGAAAAATGCAAATGGGATATGGATCGTCATTAGGCCTATATTGGTAATGGATACTACCATATATTCGGGCCTGTCTTCTCGATCCAATCCGTCTTGAAAGATTTGTGCTACGTAGGCATGGGCGCGTAGCTTCGTCCGGTTCGCGCGTTGCGCTGTCAGCGCAAGGACGAGCGATACGACAACCGCTGCGAAGGTGCTAAGTGCCTCAAGTGCGGAAATGACGTGAGAATATCGCCCTAGGAATGTGTCAAGGTTATAAAGCCATAGTAGCATGCATGCCCTTTGGAAAGAAAATATTGTCGATGTTTTAAGAATCAACTTGGAACAGGGCGCTATTAGCCAAACTGCCCGGTACCCGCGTCTATATAGCTCGAAGCGGAACGTCCCTAACTGCTGATGCCCAACACGACGACGAATGGCAGCTTACTCATTTCTGATTAATTTTCGGATCGAACTCACCATGAACGAGTTAGCATGCCGAATGCGGTGCGGCTACGGTGCTCCTGGCCGGACAGAGCCGCGACTTACGGCTGATTGCAGCCATGAAGGGCAGCATCATAGACTGTGCCGCGAGCAGCACCGGTTGCTCGGAAACAGCAGGGAAGACCGTCCATGAAAATCGAAATCGTCCACGCCGCCGTCGTCGGGGTGCTGGTCGCCACGCCCGCCTTCGCGCTCGAGGCTTCGAAAACCATCGACGTCGCTGCCAGTCCCGAGAAGGTCTGGCAGACGATCGGCAATTTCTGCAGCATCGCCGACTGGCACCCGGCGATCGCCTCGTGCGCGCCGGGCCAGCAGAGCGGGAAGCCGACGCGCACGCTGACGCTGAAGAACGGCGCAACGATCCTCGAGGAGCAGACGGCGCGCAGCGATCCCAAGATGCAGTACTCATACACGATGCTGAAGACCCCCTTGCCGGTGTCGAACTATCACTCGACGATTTCGGTCAGGAAGAAAGGCTCCGGCTCGGAGATTTCCTGGAAAGGCACGTTCAAGGCGAAGGGCGCCTCGAACGCGGATGCCACCAAGGCAATCCAGGGCATCTACGACAGCGGGCTGGATGCGCTCGCCACGAAGGCGCAGGGCTGATGCGCCGAGTGCGGGAGGTTCGCGCCTCCCGCACCACGCGTCCCTGCGCTCGGCGCGGTATGACGGCTGCGGCGTGGCCCCGGGCGGTTCGGCTGAGCGACATGCGTTTTCGGCGGCATCCCCCGCACGCATGGGCTATCATCCTACCGCGCCCATCGCTAACGTCGTCCTTGAGAGGGAGATGACGCCGTGAGTCGTTTGACCAACGCTCTCGATCACGCCGCCTTCGTCTCGACTGCGCCGCGGCGCGCTGGTTCCGTCCCGTATTGGCGAGGCATCCTCGCCGCCTCTGTCGGCCTGGCGATCGCCGTCGCCTTCCTAGCCGGGCAGGATGCCGCATCGGTTCGCGCCGTCGAGAGTGCCGGACCGGAGCTGACTCGCTTGCTGCGGTTCATGGCTGCCGTCAAAGCGGTCCTAGCCATCGGCGCCATCGCGCTAGTCTGGTGGCGCTCCGCCTATCCGGTGACGCGTCGCGCGATGCTGGCCTACGTCGCCGCCTGCCTCTCCATGGCGGTCGCGCCGGGCCTCATCTGGTCCATGGCGCATGTCGCCCTGGGCGCCATCCTGTTCCATGCCGGGCTCGCATTGTTGCTGATCGTGTGCTGGACTGACGGCGCGAGCACGCAGAACCTGTTCCGCGGACGCGCGAGACGCGGCATTTAGCGCCGCGTGACCTGCACGGCGACCTCGTTGCGCCGGAACGGCGGGAGCGTCCAGGGCGGATCGTAGAACCATGCCACGACCGTCTCGGTCGGCTGCCACGCGCCGCCCTGGAGGATCCGCAGCAGGGTCCGCTCCTTCGCATCAATCACATTCGGCGCCGTGGAGCCCGAGAACCGGAGCACGGCCATCGTCTCGCCCGGCACCGTGACCAGCTGGACCGCCGGATCGAGCGGCTGCGGCAGCGTCTCCATCGTGTATTTCGCCGGCATGAAGAACCGGATCGTCCACTGCCCGGAGGCGTCGCGGGCCTGGGCGACGGGCGCCGTCATCGCGATCGTCTCCTTCGCCTGCGCGACCGGCGCTGTCATCGCGATCTTCGCGCGCGAGCGGTTGTTGCCGAAGATGTAGCCTGCGAGGCGCCGGAACCCGGCGCTGCGCGCCTCCAGCTCGCCGCCATCGACCGCAGTCTCAGCCGCGACGCGCGGCGCATACTGCCGCACCTCAACCGCCCCCACGCGCTCGACGACGCTGAACGCCGGCTCCTCCGCCTCACGCACGCCCACGACCGAGCAGGCCGCGAGCGAGGCGCCGGTCAGCAGTGCGGTGAGTCTCGAGAGCATCAGCAAGCTTCCTTCCGCCTCAGCCAACATCCCTGGCCAACTCCGCCGCGTCCGATGCTGCCCGACACCGAGAGGAACGTTTATGCCCGCTCGACACCGAATTCGCCGGCCTGCTACATAGACAGATAGCTATCTAGCCAGGAACAGGAGAACCGGCAATGGAGGTCTCGACCCTCGAAGCGAAGAACAGGTTGAGCGCTCTCCTCGCCGAGGTCGCGCGCGGCGCCGAAGTCACTATCACCAAGCGCGGCGTGCCCGTGGCCAAGCTGGTCCCTGCCGCTCCGAGCTTCGACCGGGAAAAGGCGCGCCGTGCTGCGGCTGGTCTGCGCGAAGCGAGCCGAGGCGCGACACTCGGCGGGGTGAAAGTCAAGGACCTGGTGAACGACGGCCGTTCGTGAGCTTCGTGCTCGACAACTCGGTTGCCCTCGCCTGGTGCTTCGAGGACGAGCAAACTCCAGCGATCATGGAGTTGCTGGACCGCGTTGCTGAGACTGGCGCCCGCGCGCCCCTTCTGTGGCCGCTCGAGGCGCTGAACGGCCTGCTCGTCGCGGAGCGCCGCCGCCGCCTCGACGCAGCGAGGCGCTCCATGTTGGCCACCTTCTTGCGTGACCTTCCTGTCGCGCTGGATATGAACACCGCCGACCAAGCGTGGGAGGCGACAGCACACTTGGCCGAGCGCTTCAGGCTGACGATCTATGACGCCGCGTATCTGGAGCTCGCGCAGCGCCGACGCTTACCGCTCGCCTCGCTCGATCACGACCTTCGTGCCGCGGCCGTGGCCATGAACATAGATACCCTAGGCGTCGCTGGGTAAGGCCAGCCCCACATCCCGATCACGCCGCTCTTCTTCCCGGCACCCCCTCCGGCGCCGAGAGGAACTCCATCACCCGCTCGATGCTCTCCGCATCCATGAGTGCCGGCGCGTGCCCGGCGCGGGGCACCACCATCGTCTCCGCCCCGCTCCGCTCCATGCGGCGCAGCGTCGCCTCGAGCAGCAGGTCGCTCTCAGCACCCCGGATCGCGAGCACCGGCACGCGTATTTTGTCCCACCACGGCCACAACTCGACCGTGAACGGCACCTGCTTGCGGATCGGCGTGGCGATCCCCGGATCGTAATGCAGCGCCCAGCGTCCGTTCGGCAGGGACCGCGCGCTCGTCTCCGCGAGATGCGCCCACTGCGCGTCGCCGAGCGGGCCGAACGGCGCGTGGATGTGGCGCAGGTGCTGCTCCAAGGCCCAGAGCGTCTCGAATTGCTGCTGCACGCGCATGTAGTCGCGGATGCGGCGCAGCGCCGCCGCCGGGATGGTCGGACCCACGTCGTTGAGCACGAGCCGCGTGATCGGGTTGCCGACGCTGCTCGCCACCATCATGCCACAGATGCCGCCCAGGGACGTGCCCAGCCACATCACGGGGCCGCCGAGCTGCGCGAGCAGGTGGGAGAGCGCCTGGACGTAGCTGGCCGGCTCGTAGAGCGAGGCGTCGGGCAGCCAGTCGGAGCCGCCGCGGCCCGGCAAGTCCGGGCAGATCACGTGGAAGCGGCGCGATAGTGCCCGCGCGAGCGCGTCGAAATCCCGCCCTGTGCGCGTCAGGCCGTGAACGCAGACGAGCGCGGGCGCCTGCGGGTCGCCCCACTCGGTGAGCGCCATGCGGTAGTAAGCGCCGGCAAGGAGGTAGCGGGTCTCGCCCTGGCGAGGCACCACGCTAGATGATGCCCCGCTCGCGCAGCCCGGCGAGTGCTGCGGCATCGAGGCCCAGCTGCTCCGACAGCACGCTCTCCGTGTGCTCGCCGAGCAGCGGCGGCGGCAGGCGGTAGTCGGCAGGCGTCTCCGACAGCCGCACGGGATTGGCGATCACGTCCACGCCATCCGGCGCCGCGGCGTGCGGCATCCGCACGACCGTGCCGCGCGCCTGGACCTGCGGGTCGGCGAACACCTGGGACAGCGTGTTGATCGGCCCGCAGCCGACGCCGACTGCCTCCAGCCGCTCGATCCACCACGCGGTCGGGTGTTTTCGCATCACGGGGGTGAGTGTGTCAGTGACGAGCTGGCGGTTGCGCACGCGCTCGGCGTTGGTGGCAAAGCGCGGGTCGGCCAGCAGGTGCGCGAGGTCGAACGCCTCGCAGAACCGCTTGAACGTGGGATCGTTGCCGACGGACAGCACCAGGTAGCCATCCTGCGTGGGAAAGACTTGGTAAGGCACGATGTTGGGATGCTGGTTGCCGAGGCGCGCCGGGTCCTCGCGCGTCGCGAGATAGTTCATGCCTTGGTTCGCGAGCCATGCTACGTGCGTGTCGAGCATCCCGATGTCCACCTGCTGACCCCGTCCCGTGGCGTCGCGATGCCGGAGCGCCGCGAGCACGCCGATGCAGCCGTAGAGCCCGGCGAACAGGTCGGCCACGGGGATGCCCACCTTCTGCGGAAGCCCGTCCGGCTCGCCCGTCAGACTCATCACGCCGCCCATCGCCTGGACGAGCGAGTCATATCCCGGCCGCTTCGCGTAAGGACCGGTCTGGCCGAAACCCGTGATCGAGCAATAGACGAGGCGCGGGAAGGTATCGCGAAGCTGTTCGTATCCGAGGCCATACTTGGCGAGCGCGCCCACCTTGAAGTTCTCGACCAGCACGTCGCTCCGCGCGATCAGCTTGCGCGCGATCTCCTGGCCCTCGGGCTTGGCGATGTCGAGCGTGACGGAGCGCTTATTGCGGTTGACCCCGAGGAAGTAGGCGCTCTCCTGCGTGCCCGGCCAGTAGGGGGGTGCGAAGGTGCGGGTATCGTCGCCGCTGCCGGGCTTCTCCACCTTGATCACGTCGGCGCCGAGGTCGGCGAGCATCTGCACGCAGGTGGGCCCTGCGAGCACGCGCGTGAGGTCGAACACCGTGATGCCACGTAAAGGTCCGCCTTGGGGCCTGTTCGGACGGGGTTCCTCCATCGCTGCTCCTGTCCGTTGCCCTTGTTTGGACACCATCGCGGGTCCATGGTGAACAGGGTTATAGGCAACCACACCGCGGAGGCAACGCCGGTGCTGCATCAGGGTACGCGCGAGGTGTTCGGCGTCGGATCTGCCATGGCTGCTCGTGGATAGGTCTGTCATGGGTCGGTCGGAGGAAGGCATCCCACCCGAGCTGCGACCCGATCCGCGGGAATGGGGTTTCGATGTGGAGCGTGCGCTGCAAGCGGTCGCGGCACTGCGGGCCGTGGTGCCCGACGACGCCTTCACCGCCGGGACGCTCGGCACCGAGCGCGCGGGCAGCGCCGTTCACGTTCGCGATGGGCTGCTGCTGACGGTCGGATATCTCATCACTGAGGCGAGCGAGGTTTGGCTGCGGTTCTCGAACGGGAGCGTGGTGCCGGGTCACGCGCTGGCCTTCGATCACGCCACGGGCTTCGGCCTCGTGCAGGCGCTCGGGAAAGTATCGGCGCCAGTGCTGGAACTTGGCGACTCGCGGCAGGTGCGGCCGGGCGAGCCGGTGATCGTGGCCGCCGCGGGCGGGCTTCCGGCCGCCATAGCCGCCAAGATCGGCGGCCGGCAGGAGTTCGCAGGCTACTGGGAATACCTGATCGACGACGCGCTCTTCACCCTGCCGGCGCACCCGTTCTGGGGCGGTGCCGCCGTGATCGGCACGAGCGGCACGCTCGTCGGCGTCGGCTCGCTCGTCCTGCAGCAAGGCGGCGAGGCGCACCGGGTGGACCTGAACATGGCGATCCCGACCCAGGCGCTGCTGCCGATCTTCGACGACCTGCTGCGCTACGGCCGCGTCAACCGCCCGGCGCGGCCCTGGCTCGGCCTCTACGCCATGGATGACGACGATGCCCTGGTCGTCGGCGGCCTCGCGGACGGCGGCCCGGCGGATCAGGCGGGCGTGCGCACGGGCGACCGCATCCTCGCCGTTGACGAGACCGAAGTCCCGGACCTCGCCGGGCTGTGGCGCGCGGTCTGGGCGGCTGGAAGCGCGGGGTCCGTCGTCACGCTCACGCTCGGGCGCGGCACACGGGCGGTTCAGATCCAGGTAAAGTCGGGCGACCGGATGCGCTTCCTCAAGGCGCCGCCGATGCACTGATGGTCACCCGAGTTCTGACTTTCAATCCAAGTTGAGCCAATATCCATCCAGCGCCGAGGCTTCCCCGCACCTCTTCCGGAAGATGGCGGTCTCAGGTATTTGCGTAGCCTAGGGAGAGATGAGCATGGACGATCTCAAGTCATCGGCAGGCAAGCATCACGAGGAAGCAGCGCAGCAGCATGAAGCCGCAGCGAGGATGCATCGTGAGGCCGCTAAGCATTGCGTATCGGGCAACTACGAGAAGGCTGAGCGCTTCGCTACGTCCGCTGCAGAGGCCGATACAGCGGCCAGCCGGCACACGGTCGAGGCTCTCGCCCTCTATCATCAGCACGCCCACGAGGTCGCCGACCAGAAGGCGCAGCAGGCCGCGGAGGAGGCGGCAAGGGTTGCGAAGCACGAGGCCAAGGCCGCCGCCAAAGGATAGGCGCAGCGGCTCGCACCCGACCGGTCCTCGACACATCCCTCAAGATGCCGCCCATGCGTCGAGCTTCATGGAAGCACAGCGAGAGACGCGGCATGAGGGAGATCGTGTCATGACAGCCACGCGCTACACGGTCGGCGACGCCGACGAGCGCCCCTGGGGCAATTGGCGGGTCGTGGATGCGGGCGACGGGTTCGCGGTCAAGCGCATCACCGTGCGGCCCGGCGCCAAGCTCTCGCTCCAGTATCACCGGGGACGCGACGAGCACTGGATCGTGGTCGCCGGCCTCGCTCGCGTCACGCGCGGCGACGCGCAGCTCGACCTCGGCGCTAACGAGACGGTATTCATCCCGAACGGCGCCAAGCACCGGGTCGAGAACATCGGCACGTCCGACCTCGTCTTCATCGAAGTGCAGACAGGCACGCTGCTCGACGAGGCCGACATCGTGCGGATCGAGGACGACTACCAGCGGGTCTGAGCCGGGTCGTGTCCCTGCGCAAGCGGTATCGGGGGAGCGCATGTCGAGCATTGAAGGGAAGGTTGTAGCCATCACCGGCGCCAGCAGTGGTATCGGTGAAGCGACGGCGCTCCTGCTCGCGCAGCGAGGCGCCAGTGTCGTGCTTGGTGCGCGTGGGCGGGACCGGCTGGAGGCGCTGGCAGCCCGTATCGCTGGCGAGGGTGGAAGCGTCGCTCACGCCGTGATCGACGTGAAGCAGCGGGCGGACGTGGCGCGGCTGGTCGCGCTGGCCCGCGAGCGCTTCGGCCGCCTCGACGTGCTGGTGAGCAACGCCGGGATCGGACCCATTGCGCCGCTGGACGACCTGCGCGTGGAGGAGTGGGAGGACACCATCGACGTGAACGTGAAGGGCGTCCTCTACGGGATCGCAGCTGCCCTGCCTGTGTTCCGCGCCCAAGGGTCCGGCCACTTCGTGAACGTCTCCTCTACGGCCGCACATCGCATCGTCCCCAACATGGCCGTATATGCGGGCGCCAAGACCGCCGTGCGCGTCATCTCGGAGGGCCTGCGCCAGGAGGCAGGCGATAAGCTCCGGGTGACGGTGATCTCGCCCGGCTTTACCAGGACCAACTTGGCCGCCTCGATCGCGCGCGAGGACCTGCGGACACAGATCGCGCAGAGCATGGACAAGATGGCGATCCCGCCGGAGGCCATCGCCCGTGCCATCGCCTTCGCTATCGAACAACCGGCCGAGGTGGATGTGGGTGAGATTATCGTGCGCCCGACTGCCCAAGGCTGATGGTCCGCGACGCTCATTGAAACGCAGGAATGCGCGCGTCGGGTCGGGCGCGTAGCTCAGAGGCTGACCTGCCGCGAGCCGCCCTTCCCTTCCGCGGCCCGGTGCGCCACTAGAGCGCCGTGCGCCGCCTTCTTCGCGTCCTGCTCGTGCTCGTTGTCGCCGTCCTGATCCTGCTCGCCGCGGGCGCAGGCGGGCTGCTCTGGGCGACGCTGCCGCCCGAGCACGCCCGCGTGCGCATCCCGGGGCTGTCCGCGCCGACGCGCGTCACCTTCGACGAGGACGGCATCCCGCGCGTCCGGGCGGCCAGCGAGGCAGACGCCGCGGCGGCGCTGGGCTACGTCCACGCGCGCGACCGCTTGTTCCAGATGGAGCTGATGCGCCGCGCGGCTTCGGGGCGGCTCTCCGAGCTTGCCGGGCCGGCGACGCTGCCGCTCGACCGCATGGCGCGCGTGCTCGGCTTCCGGCGCCGCGCAGAGGCGGAGCTGGCCGCGCTCGACCCGGACACGCGCGGCCTGCTCGACGCCTACGCGCGGGGCATCAACGCCCTGATCGCCGAGCGCGGGCGGCTGGCAGCGCCGGAGTTCCTCGTGCTCGGCCGGCCCAAGCCGTGGACGCCGGTCAATAGCCTGCTCTGGGGCGAGGTCATGGCCGCGTGGCTCTCCGGCAACTGGCGCACGGAGCTGTCGCGCACGTCGCTCGACGAGGCATTGCCGCCAGCAAAGGTGGACCAGCTCTGGCCCGCCGAGGACGCGACGCCCGCGCCCTGGGCCGCGCTGTTCCCCGGCAGCGCCGCGCGGCGCCTGCTCGCCGCCCTGCCCCGCTTCCCGCAGCCTTTCACGCTGCCCGCGACCGCGAGCGACGAGTGGGCCGTGGACGGCGCCCACAGTGCTACGGGCGCCCCGCTACTCGCTGGGGACCCGCATCTCGCCTTCGGGATGCCGGGCCTGTGGTATCTCGCTCGCGTCGAGATCCCCGGACGCGTGCTCGCCGGCGCCACGGCGCCCGGCGTCCCGTTCCTCGTCCTCGGCCAGAACAACCATATCGCCTGGTCGTTCACGACGACCGGGGCGGACACCCAGGACCTCTTCGTGGAGACGGCGCTGCCGGACGGACGCTACGCGGCGCCGGACGGGCCGCAATCCTTCGCCACGCGCGAGGAGCGGATCAAGGTGCGGGGTCGGCCTGACGACGTGCTCACCGTGCGCGAGACCCGCCACGGGCCGGTGGTCAGCGACCTCGTGGATTCGAAGGGACCGGTGCTGGCGCTCGCGGCCTCCAACCTGATGCCGGGCGCTGGGGCCGCCTCCGGGTTGCTCGCGCTCAACCGCGCAAATTCCGTCGAAGAGGCTGGGAAGGCCGCGCCGCGGATCGCCAGCCCGGTGCAGAACCTCATGGTCGCCGACAAGACGCGCATCGCCTTGTTCACGACCGGCCGCGTGCCGCTCCGGCGAGCGGGCGACGGCAGCCGGCCGGTGCCGGGCACCTCGGGGGCGTATGATTGGACCGGCTTTGCCTCGGGCGACGCCCTGCCCCACATGGTCTCGCCCGAGAGCGGCCGCCTGCTCAACGGCAACGAGCGCACGGCGCCGCCGGACTTCCCCGTATTCCTGGGCCGGGACTGGTTCGGCGACTGGCGGGCGCGGCGCATCCGCGTGCTGCTGGACGCGCAGCCACAGCACAGCGTCGCGGATTTCGAGCAGATGCAGGTTGACCCGGTCAGCCCATACGCGGCGGACCTCCTGCCGCGGCTGCTCGCCCTCAAGGCGCCGCCCGGCCCGCCCGCGGCGGCGCTGGCCGTACTCCGCGGCTGGGACGGCACGATGGCCGTGAACCGGCCGCAGCCGCTGATCTTCGACGCCTGGATACGGCGCTTCCTCGCCGACGTGCTGGCGCGGAACGCGGTTCCCGCGAGCGCCGCCGTGCCGCAGGACGAGTTCACGGCCTGGATTCTCACGCCAGCGGGAGCGTCCCAAGGGGGCCCCCAAGGGGCATCCCAAGGAGTATCATGGTGCGGCGGCGACTGCGCCCCCATGCTCGCCACCGCGCTCGACGAGGCGACCCGCGAGCTGTCCGCACGCTACGGCAGTGATATGTCACGCTGGCGATGGGGCGACGCGCACCAGGCCGTGTTCGCTCATCCCATCCTGGGCCGCCTGCCCGTGGTCGGGCCGTGGCTGACCGCGCGCGTCGAGCAGCCCGGCGGCAACGAGACGCTGTTCCGCGGCGGCATGGCGCCGGGCACGTTCAACTCCGTGCATGGCGCCGAGTATCGCGGCGTCTATGATCTAGCCGACCCGGACCGGAGCGTCTTCGTCGCCGTGCCGGGCCAGTCCGGCAACCCGCTGAGCGGACACGCCTGGGATATGCTAGGGCGCTGGCTGCGCGGCGACGGTCTCCAGCTCGGACCCGACGCCCGGAGAGCGGTGCAGACGGTCGAGCTGGTGCCATGACAGGCCGCCAATGCGCACGCGGGCGTTGACCGTTCCGACCGGTTACGGGAACATGCGCGCCGGAGCTACGACCGCATGACGTATAAGCCGCCGCGCCGCCCGCAGTTCTTCTACACGACGGCGCCCCTGCCCTGCCCGTATGTGCCCGGCCGCACGGAGCGCAAGGTGGTGACCGAGATCACCGGACCGGACGCGGACGGGCTGCACGACCGCCTCTCGCGCGCCGGCTTCCGGCGCAGCCACAACATCGCCTACGCGCCGGTCTGCCCAGGGTGCCGGGCCTGTGTGCCGATCCGCATCCCGGTTGCCACCTTTCAGCCAGGGCGGACGCTTCGGCGCATCGCGCAGGCGAACCGCGACATCGAGGGCTACGACGTGCCGGCGCGCGCCACGGCGGAGCAATTCCAGCTGTTCCAGCGCTATCAGCAAGCCCGCCATGGCGACGGCGACATGGCGACGATGAGCTTCTACGACTACCGGGCCATGATCGAGGACACGCCGGTCGAGACGAGCGTGGTGGAGTTCCGCGACTTGGACGACCGCCTCGTGGGCGGCTGCCTCGCGGACCGGCTGGGAGACGGTCTCTCGGCCGTCTATAGCTACTTCGCGCCCGAGCTGGAGCGGCGCTCGCTCGGCACGTATGCGATCCTGTGGTTGATCGGCCGTGCGCGCGAGCTGGAGTTGCCTTACGTTTATCTCGGCTACTGGGTCGCAGACAGCCAGAAGATGGCCTACAAGGCGCGCTTCCGGCCGAGCGAAGTCCTCGTCGGCGGCACCTGGCGCACGCTCACCGAAGCGGAGGCGCAGGGCAGCGTGCCTGAGAGTGTGGCAGAGATGGCGAGCTAGCTGTTGTCCCGCTGCAACGTCGCTGTACCTGTCTTAAATCCTACACAAATTCCTCCACATGCGCTCGATAGGGTTCCCCACGGCAAATCTGAGCGCCAGAGGGGGAATTGATGGCTGGACGGAATGGGTATCGGCTTGCACTCCTGACGGGCGCGGTCCTCGCGGCCTTGCCGGTCGCGGGCGGTGCCCACGCGCAGGACGCCGGCGACGGCACGACCGGACGCATGAACTCCATCGAGAACCAGATCCGGAGCCTGCAGGGCGAGCTGCGCGAGATGCGCCGCGAGCAGGCCGCACGGGACAGGCAGCTCAGGGCGGCGCAGCAGGACGCGGCGCAGGCGCGCGAGGCAGCCGAGCGCGCACAGGCCACCGCGGCGGCGGCCCCCTCCCTGGTTCCAGTGCCGGGACAGCCCGGCCTCTTTGCCACGCCAGGTCCGAACGGCCTGGCGATCCAGATGGGCCCGAACGGGATTCCAGGGTACCGGATCTACTCGGAAGAGAATGCTGGCCAGCAGAATGCCGCCGTGATCCAAGGCCCAGGCAAAGGCAGCATCAAGATCGGCGGCATAACGGTGACGCTAGGCGGGTTCATCGAAAGCGCGGGCGTCTTCCGGCAGCGAAACGAAGTCGCCGACATCGGCTCGAACTTCAACACGGGCATCCCGGAGCCGCAGTCACAGCTCAGCCACGAGAACGAGTGGCGGCAGTCCGCCCGGCAGAGTCGGCTGGCCCTGCTGATCCAAGGCGACGTCGACGCCAAGCAGAAGCTGGCCGCCTACTTCGAGACCGACTTCCTCGGCACCGGCCCGAGCGGCAACTCCAACGAGTCAAACAGCTACACCCTCCGGCTTCGGCAAGCTTATGCGACCTACGACAATCTGGACTGGGGCTTCCATTTTCTCGGCGGCCAGTCGTGGAGCATGTCGACCTTATTCAAGAAAGGCATAATACCGCGATCCGAGGATGTCCCGTACACGATTGACGCACAGTACGTCGCGGGCTTCACGTGGGCGCGGCAGGCGCAGCTTCGGCTGGTTAAGAGCCTGCTCAACGACAAGCTCTGGCTCGGTGTCTCCTTCGAGGAGCCGCAATCCGTCTTCTACACCGGTCCCAACGGCCTAGTTCCGAGTTCCGTCGGCACCGTGAACGTCTCGAACCCAGGCGGCTCTCTGCTTAACGCGACCACAACCTACAGCAACGACATCGCGCCCGACACCATCGTCAAGCTCGCGGCCGATCCTGGCTGGGGTCACTACGAGGTCTTCGGCTTGCTCAAGTGGATAACCAGCCGGGTGAGCCACGTGGGCGACGGCAACAATCACGTAACGCCAGCCGGCGGCGTCGGTGCCGGTGTCCGGCTGCCGCTGCTTCCCCATGACCAGCTCTATTTCCGCGCAAGCGCCCTCGCCGGATACGGCATCGGCCGCTACGGCTCCGCACAGCTGCCTGACGCTGTGCTGCGAGCGGACGGCTCGCCCCAGCCGCTGCCCGAGGTCGAGGCCATGGTCGGCATCGAGAGCACGCTTCACAAGAGCCTCGACCTGTACGCCTACGTCGGCACTGAGCAGATCGGACGCGAGAGCTTCGTCTCCGGCGGCAAAGGCTATGGCTACGGGAACCCGATCTACATCAACACCGGATGCGGCGTGGAGCTGAGCACGCTGGCCTGCACGGCCAACACCTCCGGCATCGTCGATGGCACCCTGGGCTTCTGGTATCGGCCTCTGACCGGCCCCTACGGTACGCTGCAGGTCGGTGCCCAGTATGAGTATCTCCGGCGCTCGATCTTCAGCGGCGTCGGCGGCAGCAAGGGCGCCGACGACAGCATCGCCCTCATCAGCGTCCGCTATCTGCCGTTCCAGTAGAAGCTCCGGCCGCAGCCGTCGCGCTTGCGTGACGGCTGCAAGCGTCCTCCGCGCGCCTACTCCAAGTAGCGCGCCGTGAGATGTGCCTCGAACGCTGCCGGATCGAGCGGACGTCCCGTTGCGTGGCGAAGGAGCGCGTTGAAGCCGAGCAGGCTCGCCTGGGCGTGCACCCGCTCGCGCAGCCAGCTCACAAGCGGGCCGAGATCACCGCGCCCGAGCGCCAAATCCAGATGGGGCAGCGCGTCGCGCGCCGCCGCCATCAGCTGCGCCGCCGCCATCGCACCTAGCGAGTAGCTCGGGAAATACCCGAACCCCCCGTCATACCAGTGGATATCCTGCAGGCATCCCCGCGCATCATCGGGCGGCGCGATGCCGAGCAGCGCCTTCAATCCGTCGCTCCACGCGCCCGGCAGGTCGGCGACTTGCAGCTCGTCGGCGATCAGCGCCTGCTCCAGCCGGAAGCGGAGGATCACGTGCGCTGGGTAGGTCATCTCGTCCGCGTCCACGCGGATGAGGCTGCGTTCCACCCGGCGCCAGAGCCGCGCCAGGTTCGCGGGCGCGTAGGGCGCAGGCTCCCCGCCGAGCGCGCCGTGCATCTCCGGGCCGAGCCAGCCGAGGAAGGCGTCCGACCGGCACGCCTGCATCTCGATGATGAGCGACTGGCTCTCGTGCACCGCCATCCCGGCCGCCTTGCCCACCGGTTGCCGGGCGTGGGTCGCGGGCAGGCCGCTCTGGTAGAGAGCGTGCCCGGTCTCGTGCAGCACGGCGAGCACGGCGCGCGCCGGATCAGCCTCGTCGTAGCGCGTGGTGATGCGGATGTCGGTCGGCGTGCCGCCGCAGAAGGGATGCGCTGAGCGGTCGAGACGCGCATGCGCGAAGTCAAGCCCGGCGCGCCCGGCGAGCATCCGGCACAGCCCTTCCTGCGCCGCCTCGAGCGCACTTGGCAGGGGCAACGGCGCGGGCTGTTCCGCTTGCCGTGCCTCGGCGCGGGGAAGCGCATCCCGCAGGAAGATCTCGTAGCGCTGGAAGACCGCGTCGGCCTCCGCCGCGGTGACGCCGCGCTGGAAGCCGTCCATGAGCGCGTCGTAAGGCTGCATGTTGAGCGCCGGGCCGAGCAGGTTGGCGGCCTCGCGGGTGAGCCGGACCACGTCCGCGAGGTGCGGCGAGACGAGCCGGAACTCGCTCCGCTCCCGTGCCTCGCGCCAGACCTTCTCGCAGGCGGAGTTCGCCCGCGCCCGCGCCTCCACGAGATCGCCCGGCAGCGCCGTCGCCCGTGCGTGCTCATGCCGCATCAGGGCGAGGTTCGCGGCTCGCCAAGGGTCGTCTGCGCCCTCAGCGTCCGCCAGCTCGTCCGCGACCTCGGGCGCAGTGAGCAGCCCATGGGCGAGCCCAGCGATGACCGCGAGCTGATCCCCCCGCGCCGCGCCGCCGCCGGGCGGCATCATCGCGGCGGCGTCCCAGCCCAGCACGGCGCCGGCCTCGCCCAAGGTGGCGATGCGGGCGAAGCGGGCGGCGACCCGGTCGTAAGCGTCCCTTGGGGCGGTCATTCGGGCCGAACCCTCTGCATGGCATACGTGACGAAGATCCCGAGCACCCCGGCCGCGAGGCCGAACCACGTCAGCGCGTAGCCGAGATGGTTGTTGGGCGGCTGCGGCAGGTGCCGTGCCGGCTCGGGATAGGTGCCGGGCGGCACGTCCCCGAGGGCCACGAGGATGAACGGCGCCACCCGCGTCAGGCCGAGAGCGGCGCTGATACCCGTCGGGTCAGGCGCGAAGAAGCGGCGGCTGGCCGGGTCGCTCCGCGGCGTGAGGAAGCCCGGCGCCTGGCCCGGCAGCACATATCCCACGGCGTGGGCAGGCCGCGGCGTGGGGTCGGGGGCGAGGCCGTCCGGCACCCAGCCTTCGTTGACCAGGACTGCCGCAGCGCCTGGCCGCTCAATCACGCCGAGACGGAACGCGCCTTCCTGCTCCCCTGTCGGCGTGGTTCGCACGGCAATGCCGTAGAGGCCCACATCGCGCAGCGTACCCGTGACTTCGACCTTGCTGAACGGGATAGGGGTGGCTGGAGCGGACGGCAGCTTCACGGCCGGCGCGGCCTCGCCGTAGGCGATGCGCGCGAGGATCGCCTCCTTCCACGCGAGGCGCTGAAGCTGCCAGACGCCGAGGCCGACGAGGAGGACGAGCGTCGCGGCCGTGGCGAGCGCTGCGCCGAGAAGGGGCCTTACGGCCCCTCGGTGACCGGCGACGCGCCCCACCAATAGATCACCACGAAGAGAAACAGCCATACCACGTCAACGAAGTGCCAATACCAGGCCGCCGCCTCGAAGCCGAAGTGCCGGGCCGGCGTGAACTGCCCGTCCCGCGCCCGGAACCAGCACACGATCAGGAAGCAGGTGCCAATGATGACGTGGAAGCCGTGGAACCCCGTCGCCAGGAAGAACACGGACGGATACACGCCGCCGCCCGAGAACTTGAACGGTGCGGTCGAATACTCGATCCCCTGGAACGTCGTGAACGCGATGCCGAGCAGGATCGTGAGGCCCAGCCCCATGATCAGGTGCTTGCGGTCGCCCTCGATCAGCGCATGGTGCGCCCACGTGATCGTCGTGCCGCTCAGCAGCAGGATCAGCGTGTTGAGGAGCGGGAAGTGGAACGGGTCGAAGGTCTCGATGCCCGCGGGAGGCCAGACGGCATGGACCGCGCCCGACACGTTCTCGGGGAACAGGGCGTAGTTGAAGAACGCCCAGAAGAAGCCCACGAAGAACATGACCTCGCTTGCGATGAACAAGGTCATGCCGTAGCGCAAGCCGAGGCGAACGACCGGGCTGTGCAGCCCAGGGGTGCGGCTCTCCCTGAGCACGTCGCGCCACCAGAGGAACGCCGTGGCGAGGATGACCACGATGCCGGCGATGAAGAACCCCCAAGCGCCGTAATGGGCGATGTTGATGATGCCCACGACCGTGAGGCCGCCGCCGAGCGCGCCAATGATCGGCCACGGGCTCGGATCAACGAGGTGATACGGCTGCTTCAGGCCCGAGTTCAGGCCCGAGGCGCCCGCCGCCGAAGTTTCGGCGTGCTCAGTGGTGAGATCGGCGTCCATCCGTATCGTCCCGTCCTGGCTAAGCGTACGCGTGCCCTGCCCTCATCGCGCGAATCAACGCGCGCATCAAGGGCGCCCGACCGGTGTCGCCGAGGTCGGGCGCAAATCGGCCCGCGGGCCGACATGCGGCCCGGCGGACGCGAGCGCGCCCGACTGCGCTGCATCCTTGAGCGAGCGGTAGAACGTGTAGGACAGGGTGATCGTCTTCACGTCCTGCGTGTCCGGGTCGGCCGCGAGCTTCGGGTCCACCCAGAAGCTCAGCGGGAAATGCATGCCCTGCTTCGCCTCCAGCGTCTGCTGATTGAAGCAGAAGCAGGCCGTTTTGTGGAAGTATTGGCCGACCGTCTGCGGTGTTACGTTATAGATCGCGACACCGGTGACCGGCGTGTCCGCGAGGTTGCGCGCCGTATACGTGGCGATCTGCTCCTTGCCGAGCGGCACAAGCACGCTTTTCTGGTCCGGGAAGAACTGCCACGGCAGGCTGGTATTCACGTTCGCGTCGAAGCGCACGGTGATGCGCCGCGCCACGGCACCGGGCGCCGCCTCGCCGGACGTCTCCGGCGTGCCGGCATAGCCGGTCGCCTGGCAGAACAAGCGGTAGAGCGGCACGGCGGCGAAGCTGAGACCCACCATGCCGCAGATCAGGACGGCGAGCCCGGCGCCGAGCAGGCGGTTGCGTCGCATGAAGTTCAGCCGGTTTTGAACCGAACCATCGTGATCGCGTAGAACAGCGCCACGAGCACGACCAGGACGACGAGCATCGCCCAGTTGCGTGCCCGCTGGCGGCGCCGGACGGCGCTCGAACTCCGCCGGGGTCAGGTGGCGCGGCTCGGCGTTCATGTCGGCGTTCATGTGAGCAACGCGAGCCAGTGATCCGCCAGGACGCCTGCGAACAGGATGGCGAGGTAGGCGAGCGAGAAGCGGAACGCGAGCCGCGCCGGCCGGTCGCCGGTCAGGCTTCGGCCCGTCTCGTCCTGGCGATCGCCTATCACGCGTATGGCGCAGACGACGAACCCGACGCCGAGCGCAGCCGCGACGGCCCCGTAGAGCGGCCCGGCGCACCCCATCGCCCAGGGCAGCAGCGAGACCGCCAGCAGCACTGCCGCATAGCCCAGGATATGCCACCGTGTCCGCCGCGGCCCTGCCACCACGGGAAGCATCGGCACGCCCGCCCGCCCGTAGTCCCCGCACGCGTAGAGCGAGAGCGACCAGAAATGCGGTGGCGTCCAGAGAAACACGATCAGGAACAGGATCAGCGGGTAGAGGCTGATCCCACCCGTCACCGCCGCCCAGCCGATCAGCGGCGGGAAAGGCGCCCGCGGCGCCGCCGATGACGATGTTCTGCGGCGTCCGCCGCTTGAGCCAGATCGTATAGACGAAGACGTAGAACAGGATCGAGATAGCCAGCAGCCCGGCAGCGACGGCGTTCGTCGCCAACCCCATCACCAGCACCGAGCCGATGGCGAGCGTGACGCCGAACCCCAGCGCCTCGCCCGGCAGGATCGACCCGGCAGGGATCGGCCGCCGCGACGTGCGGCGCATGATCGCGTCGATGTCGCGATCATACCACATGTTGATCGCCCCCGCCGCCCCGGCGCCGACGGCGATGCACAGCACCGCCGCGATGGCCAGCACAGGGTGCAGATGCGCCCGGCGCGACCAGGAGGCCGACCAGGCCCGTGAACACGACGAGCGACACCACCCGCGGCTTGAGCAGCGCGACCCAGTCGCCCAGCTCCGCTCCAGCCAGCAGGGAGGCCGAAGCCCCCCTCCCGCCGTCGTCGAGGATCGCGCCGTTAGCCATCACCTACCTCCGCGGCAGCTCCTCGAAGGTATGGAACGGCGGCGGCGAGCTCACCGTCCACTCCAGCGTGGTCGCCCCCGCGCCCCAGTAGTTGTCCGCGACGCGAACGGGCGAGGTGAACATGCGGAACACGACGTAGAGGAAGATCACGAACGAGAAGGCCGAGATGAAGCCGCCGATCGACGCCACGTAGTTCCAGGCATGGAACGCCTCCGGATAGTCCGGATAGCGCCGGGGCATCCCGGCGAGGCCCAGGAAGTGCATCGGGAAGAAGGTGAGGTTCACGCCGATGAACGTGGTCCAGAAATGCACCTTGCCCCAGAACTCCGGATACTGGCGGCCGGTCATCTTGCCGATCCAGTAGTAGAACCCGGCGAAGATCGAGAACACGGCGCCGAGGCTCAGCACGTAGTGGAAGTGCGCCACGACGTAGTAGGTATTGTGCAGGATCTCGTCCACGCTGGCGTTGGCGAGCACGATGCCCGTGACGCCGCCGACGGTGAACAGGAAGATGAACCCGATGGCGAACAGCATCGGCGTCTTCAGCTCGATGGAGCCGCCCCACATGGTCGCGATCCAGGAGAAGATCTTGATGCCCGTCGGCACGGCAATGATCATCGTCGCCGCCATGAAGTAGGCGCGCGTATCGACCGAGATGCCGGAGACGAACATGTGGTGCGCCCACACCACGAACCCGACCACGCCGATCGCGATCATCGCGTAGGCCATGCCGAGATAGCCGAAGATCGGCTTCCGGCTGAACGTCGAGACCACGTGGCTGACCATGCCGAAGCCCGGCAGGATCATGATGTAAACCTCGGGGTGGCCGAAGAACCAGAACAGGTGCTGGAACAGCACCGGGTCGCCGCCGCCCTGCGGGTCGAAGAACGACGTGCCGAAGTTGCGGTCCGTGATCAGCATCGTGATCGCGCCCGCGAGAACCGGGATCGCGAGCAGCAGCAGGAACGCCGTGACCAGGATGGACCACACGAACAGGGGCATCTTGTGCAGCGTCATGCCGGGCGCGCGCATGTTGAAGATCGTGGTGATGAAGTTGATGGCGCCTAGCAGGGACGAGATGCCCGCAAGGTGCAGTGCGAACAGCGTGTAGTCCATTTGCTGGGCCGCTCTCGTAGGTGTTCAGCGACAGCGGCGGATAGAGCGTCCAGCCCGAGCCGGAGCCCTCACCCGTGAACAGCCCGAGCATGATGAGCGTGAATGCCGGCACGAGCAGCCAGAAGGAGATGTTGTTCAGCCGCGGGAAGGCCATGTCCGGCGCGCCGATCATCAGCGGCACGAACCAGTTGCCGAAGCCGCCGATCATCGCGGGCATGACCACGAAGAAGATCATGACGAGGCCGTGCGCCGTCACGATGGCATTCCACTGCTGGCCCGACGAGACGTAGTGCGAGCCGGGGTTCATCAGCTGCAGCCGCATCCACACGGAGAGCGCGACGCCCATGCAGGCCGCGCACGCCGCGAAGAACAGGTAGAGCGTGCCGATGTCCTTATGGTTGGTGCTGAACAGCCAGCGCCGGACGAAGCCGGGGTGATGCCCGTGCTCTCATGCCCGTGCCCGTGCTCGTGGGTCGTCACCGACATTGCTAGTCTCCTCCGCGCCTGCCTATGTGGTCCGGCGTCATCAATGCACAACCGCTGCGTCTGCCGCAGGCCAGCCGCGTGCCGCCGTTCGCAGGCGGAAGCGGGGTCGCGTCGGCGGCGAACTTCTTCTTCGCGCCGGTCGCCCAGGCGTCGAAATCGTGCTGCGCCAGGGCGCGCACCTCGATCGGCATGACGCTGTGGTTCGTCCCGCAGATCTGGTTGCACTCGCCGAAATAGGTGCCGGGCTTGCTCACCTCCACCCAGGTCTCGATCACCCGTCCTGGAATCGCGTAGCGCTGAACGCCGAGCGCCGGGATGAAGAAGCTGTGGATCACGTCCCCGCTCGTTTCCAGGATGCGGATCGTCTTGCCCACGGGTATGACCACCGCGTTATCGACGCTGAGGTGGCGATACTGGCCCGGCTTGAGGTCGTCATCCTCGACCATGTAGCTGTCGAAGCCGAGATTGGCCTGGTCCGGGATAGTCGTAGTGCCAATACCACTGGTGCCCGGTGACCTTGATCGTCATGTCCGGGTTCGGCGTGCGGTCCTCGAAATAGACCAGGCGGAAGGACGGGATCGCGATGGCGACGAGCACGACCGCCGGCAGGATCGTCCAGGCGACCTCCAGCCAGGTGTGATGGCTGACCCGGCTCGCCTGCGGGTGGACGCTCGCGCGGAAGCGCCAGATCACGTAGACGAGAAGAAGCGCCACGAAGATCGTGATGGCCGTGATGATCCAGAAGATCAGCCAGTTCAGGCTCTCGATGCGGGCCTGCACGGGGCTGCCTGGCGGCTGGAAGTTGATCTCCCAATTGTGCGGCCTCTCCACGATCCCTGGCGTGGCGCCTTGGGCGGTCCCGGCCGCAGCCGTCGCCGCAGCCTTCTGGGCGAGCGCCGGAAGGGCGCCGCCTGCGAGAAGGCTCAGCAGGAGAACGGTCGCGGCGCCGAGCCGCCGGAGGAGGTGCAGTGCCTTGCTCATCTCGCTTGATCTACCCGAAGCTCGTTCATCCAAAGCCTGCAGCGTGCGCTGGCCCACTTAGTTGGGCAGCTGCACGAGCGTGAACAGTCCGAGGGGCGGCACCGCCTCGAACCCGGCCCGCGCCATGTCGGCAGATGGCAGCAGGGCGGTGCGCGCGAAATCCGGGTGCCAGCCCAGCTTGCGGGAGAGCGGAGCGAGCGCCCGCTCCGCCCACCAGCGCGGGCCGCGCTCCGACGCGAAGTGGTTGACGAACAGCAAGTGCCCGCCTGGCCGCACCACCCGGCGCATCTCGTCGAGCAGCCGCCGGGGATGCGGCACCACGCTCGCCACGAACATCGCGACCGCCGCGTCGAAGAACCCGTCCGCGAACAGGGTCGCCTCCGCGTCCATCTCGAACAGGCCATCGACGTTCTCGAGCCGCTGCGCCGACACGCGCCGGCGGGCCAAGGCAAGCATCTCCGCAGAGAGGTCGATGCCCGTGACGCGCTTCTCCGCCCGGTAGTGCGGCAGCGCGAGCCCCGTGCCGACGCCGACCTCCAGCACCCGCGCGGCGCCCGGCATCGCATTCACCGCGGCCACGGCGCGTCGCCGCCCGAACGCTGAGACGCCGCCGAAGAGCGCGTCATAGACCCCAGCCCACCGCCGATAGGCCGCGCGGACAGCATCGGCGTCGAGCGCGGTATGCGGTTCGCGGACGGTGAGGGTGTCGGAAACCATGGCGACCCCTCCCCTACCCTCGCCCGCGCCCCGGATCAAGCCCAAGGATCGCGCCCAAGGATCGCGCCTTGCTCACCCGTGATCTAGGGCACTAGTCCGCAGGATTAGGCCGCGTCCTCGCGCCGGTCCCGCACCTTGACGTAGGCGAGCTGGGCGTGGGCCTCGCAATACGGCTTGCCTGCGATCGCCGGCTCATCGCAGAAGCGGAAATCCGGACTGCCGGGCTCCCCGATCGGCCAGCAGCACGGCGTGCTCCGCCCGGTGCTTCGTGCCGCCGGAGCGACGGCACGTAGCGGAGGCGGCGCCGGGCGTTCCTCTAGGCGATCAGCAGTGCGAGGGGGAGACGGCTCCGGGGGCATCGCAGGAGGGGCCGGGCGGCGTGCCGGCGCTGGCCGGCGCGGCGCCTCGTCCCCGCGCCGTATGGGCGACGGCCGTGCCGTGAGCTGCAGGCGGTGCGCCTTGCCCACGACCGCGTTCTTCGAGATGCCCATGCGCCGGCCGATCTCGGCCGTGGAGTGTCCCTCGGCCCAGAGCGCGCGCAAGCGGGCGATGATCTCCTCGGTCCAGTCCATTGGCGCGTGCTCCCTGATACTGTCTCGAACCGAGCGTAACCGGCACCCGCTTGCAGTCCTATCGCGAGTAACGGGGATAAAGTCGCTTTCCTGTGGAAAAGATCGGCTTACCGGCCCAGCAGAGTCAGGCAGAAGCCAGAACGGCCTTGGATACGGCTGTGAATTCCGGGGACGAGGCTTTCCGAGCGTTGCGTCCTCGCCACAGTCCCGCGGTCAGCATGGTGAGGGCGATCGCGTCGGACGTGAGACCCCAAGGCGAGCCGACCATCAGGTTGTGCGTCGTCCAGCACATCTCCGACCCGAGGAACAACCAGCGCAGGCGCTGCGCGTCGCGCTGCAGGCGTCCCGACGCCGACAGCAGGCCGCCTGCTTGCGCGAAGGCGGACGGAAGGCCGCGCCAGGTTAGCAGCGTCGTCGCCATCCCGGCCAGCAGAGTGACACCCACGATGCCGAGTCGCACGCCGCGGCGCACGAACACGGCCGCCGTGACGCCCTGGATGATGCCGGCCGCGCACATGGCCGCCGCCGTGCCGGAGCCGATCAGCAGGAAGTGGACGCCGAAAAGGCTGGACGCCACAGCCTGGACCGCCAGGATGCGCTTGCGGTTGCGCAGGATCGGCCAGGAACTGTTGACGACGACCGCCAAGGCGCCCACCACGGTCGAGAGGTGCAGGGTGCAGACGAACGTGAGCGCGGAAAGCATGGCAGCGGTCCTGGAGGCGAGCGTTATGCGGTGGCATCTACAATGATTGCTCGCTTCAGTCGTTAACAACACCAAGCGATTGTGGCATCCCTGGGATGCGGAAGGCAGAACTCTGGCAGCAAAATCAGCCCGCGATCTAAAGGTCGGGCGAGCAGGATCATCGGGGAGGCAAAACGCATGAACAGACGCGAATTCGGAATTGCCGCGACCGGTCTCGGACTGCTCGCCGGCCTCGCCACCCGCTCCGCCCGGGCGGCAGGCAAGCCCTACACGGTCGCCCTGATCCCCGGCCTGACCACCGACGCCTTCTACATCACGATGCATCGCGGCGCGCAGGCGGCAGCCGAGGCCCTCGGCGCGAAGCTGATCTTCCAGGGCGCGCCCGAGTTCAACCCGGTGCAGCAGGTGCCGGTGCTCGACGCCGTCATCGCCCGGCATCCCGACGCCATCCTCATCGCCCCCACCGACAAGACCCAGCTCGTCCAGCCGCTGCGCAAGGCGGTGGACGCCGGTATCCCGGTCATCACCGTGGACACGTTCATCGGCGACGGCCACTACCAGACCGGCGGGGGCGACGCCGACTTCCCGCTCTCCTACATCGCCTCCGACAACATCCTCGGCGGCCAGATCGCCGCCCGCGCGCTCGCGAAGGCGGTCGGCGACAAGGGCAAGGTCTACGTCTCCAATGTGAAGCCCGGCGTCTCCACCACCGACCAGCGCGAGCAAGGCTTCAAGGACGAGATGAAGAACCACTCGGGCATCACTGTGCTCGCGACGCAGTTCAACGACGACGACGCCAACAAGGCCGCCTCGCAGTTCCAGTCCGTCTATGCCCGCAACCCCGACCTGGTCGGCGTGTTCGGCGCCAACCTGTTCTCCGCGCTCGGCGCGGGCAACGGCGTGAAGCAGGCCGGCGCCACGGACAAGGTGAAGGTCGTCGCCTTCGACGCGCCCGCCTCCATTGTGGACAACATCGGCTCCGGCCTAGTGACGCTCGCCATCGCTCAGCACCCGGCGGAGATCGGCTGGTTCGGCGTCGCCGCCGCCTACGCCCACCTGACCGGCCAATCCATCCCGACCGCGATCGGCACCGGATTCACCATCATCGACAAGACAAACATGACCGACCCGACCGTGAAGAAGTTCATCTATTCGGACTGAGTCCCGTCCGGTCCCACGGAACCCCAGCATGGCAACGACGCTCGCGGCGTCCGCCCCTCCGTCCCGGCAGCGGATCGCCTGGGCGGCCTTCCTCGCCTCGATCCGCGCTTGGCTGTTCCTGGCCCTGCTGCTGGCGTTCTTCGAGGCGGCGGCACGCTTCGCTTACGGCACCTCGTTCCTGCTCAGCGCCTTCAACCTGCGCTCCATCGCGGTGTTCGCCGTCGCACCCGTGCTGCTCGGGCTGGGCCAGACCTTGGTCATCATCGCGGGCGGCATCGACCTCTCCGTGGGCTTCACGATGGGGTTCGCCTCCGTGATCGCCGCGCACGCCGCCAACGCGGCAGGCACCGCGCTCGGACCCGGCACCGGGCTGCTCGCCGCGTGCATTGCCGCCCTCGCCGCCTCGATCATCCCAGGGCTGGTGAACGGCCTGCTGGTGGCGCAGCTCCGCATCCCGCCTTTCATCGGCACCCTCGGCATGTATGGCGTGGCGCGCGGCGTGGCCTACCTCGCGGCGGGCGGGACCACGGTGCCGGTGAAAAATCCCTGGCTCGCCTACCTCGGCAACGGCCAGGTAGGCGGCTTCCCCGTGGTGGTGCTGGTGGCGCTCGCCTGCGTGCTGGCGCTGCACTACCTGCTCTCGCAGACGCGCTTCGGGCAATACACCTACGCCATCGGCGGCAACCGTCAGGCGGCGCTGCGGGCGGGGGTAAACGTCCGCCGCGTCACGGTCCTGCTCTACGTGATCTCGGCGCTCACCGCCGGCGTGGACGGGCTGCTCTACACCGGGCGCTTCACGGCCGGCGCGCCGCAGGCGGGCGAGCCACTGCTGCTCGACAGCATCGCGGCCGTGGTGATCGGCGGCGCCTCCCTGTTCGGCGGCTCCGGCAACGTCATCGGCACGATCATCGGGGCGCTCATCATCGCGGTCATCCAATACGGCCTCGTGTTCCTGGACGTGGAGCCGTTCTGGCAGTTCGTCGCGGTAGGCGTGGTCATCATCATCTCGGTGCTGGTGGACCAGAGCCAGAAGCGGCTGGGCGGCGGGCGCCAGGAGGAGTGAGCGTTATGAGCGACCCGGGGGCCCCCTTGCTGGAGGTCCGGCAGGTCTCCAAGCGCTTCGGAGGCGTCCACGCCCTGGAGCGGGTGACCTTGGCGCTGCACGCGGGCGAGGTGGTGGCGCTCGCGGGCGACAACGGCGCCGGCAAGTCCACGCTCATCAAGATCGTCTCCGGCGTCTTCCCGCCCTCGGAGGGGGAGATCTCTACCAGGGCCGCCCCGTGACGTTCGCGAACCCGCAGGACGCGCGCGACGCCGGGATCGAGACGATCTACCAGGACCTCGCGCTCGCCGACAACCTCGACGTGGGTGCCAACGTCTTCCTCGGGCGCGAGCCGATGACCCGCTTTCTCGGCCTGCCGCGCATAGATCGCAAGCGGATGCGGGCCGAAGCCGCGAGGTCGCTCGAAGTCCTGGACATCCACCTCGACCGGCTGGACCGCCCGGTGCGCGCCCTCTCCGGCGGCCAGCGTCAGGCCGTGGCGATCGGCCGGGCGATCCACTGGAACGCGCGCGTGCTCATCATGGACGAGCCAACCGCCGCCCTCGGCGTGCCGGAGCAGCGCAAGGTGATGGACCTGATACGCTCGCTGAAGGCGAAGGGCGTGGGCGTGATCTTCATCTCCCACAACCTTGGCGACATCCTCGCGGTCAGCGACCGGATCGTCGTGCTCCGCCGCGGCGTCAAGGCCGGGGAGCGCCCGACCGCGGCGGCGCATCCGGATGAGATCGTCCGGCTCATGGTGGGTGGATAATATCCGACACCGCTCGTCAAGCGGTGCTGTCAGTGCGGAGCCGACGGGGGCTAGCCGCGTTGTCGTTCGGCACCACGTTGCCGATCACGACCGAGAGGAGCCTCTATGCAGTTCACAGTGAACGGACAGCGCGTCGAGGCAGCATTCGACCTGCGAACCTCGCTGCTCGACCTCCTGCGCGACCATCTAGGGCTGACCGGCTCGAAAAAGGGCTGCAACCAGGGCGCCTGCGGCGCCTGTACGGTCCTGGTTGACGGCGTTCGGATCAATTCTTGCCTCGCGCTCGCCGTCCAGTATCAGGGACGTTCGATCACGACGGTCGAAGGGTTGAGCGCCAATGGCGAACTCCACCCGCTGCAGCGCGCCTTCATCGAGCATGACGGCTTCCAGTGCGGCTACTGCACGCCCGGCCAGCTCTGCTCCGCCGTTGGCATGGCCGGCGAGGCGGCGCGCGGCGTGCCGAGCCTGCTCACCGCCGATCTCGCCGCGGAGAAGATCGCGCTCGACCGCGACGAGCTGCGCGAGCGCATGAGCGGGAATCTGTGCCGCTGCGGCGCCTACAACGGCATCATCGACGCGGTCGCCGCGACTGTTCAAGCGGAGCAGACAGCATGAGGGAGTTCAGCTACGCGCGCGCCGAGGACGTTCCCGGCGCCATCCGGCTCGCCGGCGCGGCCGCGGGCGCCCGCTATCTCGGAGGCGGCACCAATCTCGTCGATCTCATGCGCGAGGCCGTGGAACAGCCCGCGGCGCTGGTCGATGTCACCGGCCTCTCGCGCCGGATCGAGCCGCGCGACGACGGCGGCATCCTGATCGGCGCCGGCGCCACGAACACGGAGGTGGCCGCGGACCGCGCCGTGCGCACGCGCTTTCCGGCGCTCGCCCGCGCGATCCTTGCCGGGGCGAGCGGGCAGATCCGCAACATGGCGACGGTCGGCGGCAACATCCTCCAGCGCACCCGCTGCACCTACTTCTATGACGAGGCGGCGCGCTGCAACAAGCGCGAGCCAGGTGCCGGCTGCGACGCGATCGACGGCTTCAACCGCATCCACGCCATCCTCGGCGCCTCGCCCGCCTGCGTCGCCACGCATCCGTCCGACATGTGCGTCGCCCTCGCAGCCTTCGACGCGACGGTCCACCTTCAGGGACCGGACGGGGCGCGCAAGGTGCAACTGACCGACCTGCATCGGCTGCCGGGCGGCCGGCCCGATGTGGAGACGGAGCTACTGCCGCGTGAGCTGATCACCGCGGTCGAGCTGCCGCCGCTCGCCTTCGCGCCGCGATCCGCCTACCGCAAGGTGCGGGATCGCGCGAGCTACGCCTTCGCGCTGGTCTCGGTCGCGGCAGCGCTGGATGTCGGCGCTGATGGCCTGGTTCGCGACGTGCGCCTGGCGCTAGGCGGCGTCGCGCACAAGCCGTGGCGCGCCTGGACCGCCGAGACGCGTCTGCGCGGCGCGCCCGCGACCGAGGCAAGCTTCCGCGCCGCCGCCGAGGCCGAGCTCGCGCAGGCGGCCGGCCTTCGCCACAACGGGTTCAAGATCGAGCTCGCGCAGCGCACGATTGTCGCCACATTGGGCCAGCTCACGGAAGGAGCGACGCCATGAGCCTCGCTGAGAAGGTCATGAAGACCGCGGTTCGCCTGGCGCCCGAGAGCTGGCTGCCCGGCGGGACGCCGGACCCCTTGATGCTCAAGCACGGCGCAATCGGCGCGCCGGTGACGCGCGTGGATGGGCCGCTCAAGGTTATGGGCAAGGCGCGCTTCGCGGCGGAGGTGCCCCTCGCCGGCCTGACCTACGCGGCGCTGGCCCACAGCACGATCGCCCGCGGCCGCATCGCCGAACTCGACACGGGCGCGGCCGAGGCGGCGCCCGGCGTGGTGCTGGTGATGACCCATCGCAACGCGCCGCGCATGAAGCCGCCGCCGGTGTTCCTGTCAGCGCCGAAGGCCGCCGGTCCCAGTGACCTGCCCGTCATGCAGGACGACGAGATCCACTGGAACGGCCAGCCGGTCGCGGTCGTGCTCGCCGAGACGCAGGAGCAGGCCGATCACGCCGCGTCGCTGGTGCGCGTGACCTATGCCGCGGAGCCGGCGGTGACGTCGTTCGATGCGGCCAAGGGCAAGGCTCACCCGCCCGCGACCATCCTGGGCGAGCCGCCCTCGGTCGAGATCGGCGATGCCGAAGCGGCGCTGGCGCAGGCCGCGGTCAAGATCGACCGCACCTACCGCACCCCGCGCTACAACCACAACGCCATCGAGCTCCACGCCGCGACGGTCACCTGGGACGAGGACGGCACGCTCGTCGTCCACGACGCGTCGCAACTCGTCAACGCCACCGCCTGGACGTTGGCGCAGGTGTTCGGACTGGAAGAGAAGAACGTCCGCGTCCTCTCGCCTTTCGTCGGCGGCGGCTTCGGCGGCAAATGCCTGTGGGACCATCAGATCCTCGCCGCCGCCGCGTCGAAGCTGGCAGGGCGGCCGGTGCGCATAGTGCTCTCGCGCGAGAGCGTGTTCCGCATCGTCGGCGGACGCACCACCACCGAGCAGCGCGTGGCGCTCGGAGCGAAGGAGGACGGCACGCTCGCGGCGCTGATCCATACCGGCGTCGCGGCGATGACGGCACACAATGCCTGCCCCGAGCAGTTCACCTTCCCGGCGCGCCACATGTATGCCGCCGACACGATCAGGGTCGCGCAGGACGTGGCGGACATGGACATGCTCGCCAACACGTTCATGCGGGCACCGGGCGAGTCAATCGGGACGTTCGCGCTCGAATGCGCCATCGACGAGCTTGCAGAAGCGCTTCGGCTCGACCCGGTGGAGCTGCGCCGTCGCATTGAGCCGGAGAAGGACCCGACCTCAGGCTCGCAGTTCTCCTCACGGAACATCGTCGAGGCCTACCGGCGCGGCGCGGAACGGTTCGGCTGGGAGCGGCGCGATCCTGTACCGGGCGCGCGCCGCGAGGGCGAGTGGCTGATCGGCATGGGGGTGGCGACCGCGACCTACCCCTATTACCGGATGCCCGGCGGCGCCGCCCGCATCCGGCTGACCAAGGACGGCCGCGCCGTCGTGCAGATGGCGAGCCACGAGATGGGCATGGGCACCGCGACCGTGCAGGCGCAGCACGCCGCCGAGCGGCTCGGCCTCCCGCTCGACCAGGTTGCGTTCGAGTATGGCGACACCTCGCTTCCGTCCGGCACGGTCGCGGGTGGCTCGTCGCAGACCGCCTCGATCGGCGCCGCCGTCATCGCCGCCTATGACGCGTTGGTGCAGGAACTGCTCAAGCTCGCCGGCAACGATTCGCCGCTGGCTGGGCTCAAACCGGACGAGCTAGAGGCGCGGGACGGCGGGCTTTGCCGTCGCGACGAGCCGGGCCGCTGCGAGAGCTACGCCTCGATCCTGGCGCGCGCCGGCCGCGACGAGGTCACGTGCGAGGCGGAAGCACCCATGCCGCTGGAAATGCAGAAATACTCCATGCACTCCTTCGGAGCGCAGTTCTGCGAGGTGCGCGTCAACGCCGTCACCGGAGAGACGCGGGTGTCGCGCTTCCTCGGCTCGTTCGACACAGGCCGCATCCTCAACTCCAAGCTCGCTGCGAGTCAGTTCCGCGGCGGCATCATCATGGGGCTGGGCCTCGCGCTCACGGAGGAGACGCTGTTCGACGAACGGACAGGGCGCATCATGAACCCGTCGCTCGCCGAGTATCACGTGCCGGTTCAGATGGACGTCCCCGAGATCGACGTGATCTGGACCGACATCCCCGATCCGCACAGCCCGCTAGGGGCGCGTGGCATCGGCGAGATCGGCATTACGGGCGTAGGTGCTGCGGTCGCGAACGCCGTCTATAACGCCACTGGCAAGCGCGTCCGCGAGCTGCCAGTCACGCTCGACAAGCTGATGTGAGGAATGCAGCGGGCCGCAGCACCTGGACCCCGCGCCAGGGATTGAGCACCAGCAGGTCCTCGTCGCCCGACACTATAGCGGTCGCACCGGCCGCCAGGGCAAGTTCGAGGTAGGGGTTGTCCTTGCTGTCCCGGCAGGCTTGTACTTTCTCGTTCGGCTCAACCCAAAGCGCTGCCGCGCTCAGCAGCTCCAGGATTTCGCGACGCCGATCCTCGGTGAGAACTCGCGCGAACTTCGGTCTTGACAGGACCTCAGCGCATTCCCTGTACACGGCATCCGAAAGGGCTATGGTGCCCTTTGCCCGCGCGACGGCTATAGCGCGGCGCGGCGGTCCGTTTGGGTTCAAGGCGGCTGATACGATCGTGTTCGCATCTATCACGTAGATGCTCAGCCCCGGCGCTCCGCATTGTAGGCAACCAACTCGGCGTCGATCTCGGCCTCGGTCAGACCGGCCTCCCGCGCTTCGGCGGCTGTCCGCTCGAAGAGTACGATCAATGGATCGTCGCCTTCGGGCCGAACCAGCCGATCAACGAGACGACCGACGGCCTCGCGGCGGCGCGCGTCCGACAGGGCCGCCGCGGTGGCCTCCGCGACGGGAATCTCAATCTTCGACACTTAAGTCATGGCCAGGCTCCGATCACGCCGCCTAGCTTAGCAGACCGGCCAGCCCGGCGCACGCGGCCGACGTCACCATCACGGCGCCGATGATCACGCGCATTTTCACGCCCGAGTATTCCGCCACCTCGCGGTCGCCGACAACCCCGACCTGGGCGCGAACGTCTTTCTCTCCTGCTCGAAGAACAGGTCGGCTGGGACCGTTCCGCCGAGGCTCTAGGATGCTCGTCCCCGCGATCAGGCATCATCTCTGCAGGCGTGACATTGTGCAATACGCGGTGTAACCACACTATGAGCCTCGATGCTTTCTATTGATTACCCGTCTCTGCTGCCCCACCTCCGACAGCTCGGCTATGGGTTGCAGCCGGTCCTCCTCCGGGCCGAGAACCAATTCATGCTCATCATCAAGGTGACCAAAGAGGCGATCCTTGCCGCCCGTCTGAACAACGAGTTCAAGGTCTATTTGCTGAATGACGCCAACGGCCAGGCATCTCATATCGGTTTCGTGACGGCGTTTTTCGATGACTATGACGAGCCGATCGTCCTCAAGTCTCCTCAGTTCGCCGGAGATGAGCTGCTTTGCGACCTAAGCCAGCTTTTCGGTCAAGCGGAGTTCAACCTGTTCTTCTTCGACGAGCATGATCGAGAGTTGATGGGAGTCCGGGCGCACAATCCGGATGCCGCGCGCTTCCGCGCTGAGATCAGTCGGGCAACTTTCCCTGAACTAGACCTTCCTAAACTCGGCGCGACAGTCAGACGTATAGAACACCGCTTTGCTGTTCGTGACACCTCGGATGACGAGAGAGCCTCACGATCAAGCTCGGCGAACGCCTGTACCCTGACGACCTCTTGCTCATCGACGGAAGGGAAGCGGCCTATCGGTTCAACAGCGCGAATGGAAGCGCCGCTACGACTAGGTTAGAGCGCGAGGATCCAGGTCCGTACCAAGAGCGAGATATCGCAGTGATGCTGAACCGCGTTTTCGACGGTCGGTGCATCTATCTGAACCCCTTCCGCGACGACACGGGCAAGGAGCTGACGGACGTCCTGGTTGTCGATAACGCTATCATGCTGTTCCTCCAGGCGAAGGACAGTCCCAATACGGAGGCGGCGCTTCGGCGATCGCTCGATCGGAAGCGGTCTGCCATCCGCTCGCATATCGACAAGGCAGCCAAGCAACTGCGTGGGGCCTTGACCTACGCCTTGCAGAACGGGAGCATAACAATTCGGAGCGTCGCAGGACCGCTTACACTCGCGGTCGAGAACCGACAACTTTTCGGGCTCGTCATAGTTCGTGAGATGTTCGACGACGACTATACGGCGTGCAGCGCGCCGGTGTTGAACGTCGTGCGCGCTCTTGATGTCCCGGCTATGCTATTGGACTACTCCGGCCTGCACCTCATGGCCCAGAACCTTGGTTCCCCGGCGTGCTTCATTCACGGTCTCTTGAAAATGCTAGAAGTGGCACTGGACCACGGCGAGTTCCCGAAGCCAGTGTGGAATGGACCGCCCCCCGGATGGGGCCATTGAGGCGGACAGGTTTTCTGCCCGGGGCGAACGTCCGCTCACCACCCATGGCGGCCATTGGAAAGGGCGGCTGGCAACGAGAAAACCCTACCCAGCCGCCGACCGCTGGTTCCTGAGCCGCTGCGCATACACGTTGATGATCAGCGCCGCGAGCAGGATCAGCCCGCGGATCAGGATCTTGAGAAAGCTGTCAATGCGGATGTGATCCAGTCCGTTGTTCAGCACACCCAGCACGAACAGCCCGATGATCGTGTTCCCGATGCCCCCCTGCCCGCCGAACAAGCTGGTCCCGCCCACGACGACCGCCGAGATCGAGTTGAGCAGGTAGGTCTCGAACTCGTCCTGCTGCGCGCTGCCGAAATGCGCGACCCCCAGCATCCCAGCCAGCCCGGCGCACACGGCCGAGATCACCATCACGCTCCCGATGATCACACGCACGTTCACGCCCGAGTATTCCGCCGCCTCGCGGTTGCCGCCGACCATGTAGATGTACCGGCCGAACCGCGTGTAGGTCAGGACCAAGTGGCCCACGAGCAGCACGAGCGCCGCCACGATCACGATCCACGGCACCGGCCCGAGCAAGTCATTGCCGAGCACCTGCACGACATGCGGCACCGCGTAGGCGATCTGCCCCCGCACCAGCATGGCCGAGATGCCAGCAGCGATCTGCAGCATCGCCAAGGTCATGATGAACGACGGAATGCCGATCTTCGTCACCCCGAACGCGGTGACACCACCCAGCACGAGGCTCGCCGCGAAGGCCAGCAGGATCGCAGCAGCGCCCGGCAACGGCACGTTCGCGATGTTTACGCTCGCGTCCTGCGCCGTGAAGTAGGCGAGCACGATCCCCACCGCGTTCGCGATGCTGGCCACGCTCAGGTCAATCTCGGCGCACAGGATCACGAAGGTCAGCCCGACCGCGATGATCGCCGTCACCGAGATCTGCTGCAGGATGTTGCCGAGGTTGTCCCACGTCGCGAACGACGGGCTGAGCACGCTGAACAGCACGGCGAGCACCAGCAGTGTCGCGAACGGCGCCACGTTGCGGAGCTGGCCGCGCAGCCACGCGCCTGCTCGGCGCGGCGGTGCCTGGGCCGGCGTGTCGGTCAGGGGCAGGGTCATGGGACGCCTCTCATGCCGCGGCGAGCAGCCGGTCCTTGCTCACGGTCTGCCGGGCGAACTCACCCGTGACCGCGCCGCGCCGCATTACGAGGATGCGGTCGGCCAGCGACAGCACCGTCTCCGGCTCCGTCGAGACCACGATCACACCCACGCCCTGCTCACGCAAGCCGCGCACGATATGCACGACATCGTCCTTCGCGCCCACGTCCATCCCCCGCGTCGGCTCGCTCAGCAGCAGCAGCTTGGGCAGATGGGTCAGCCACTTCGCGAGCGCCACCTTCTGCTGGTTGCCGCCCGAGAGCGTGCCGAGCGGCCGGTCCACGAGCGGCGGGCGGATGTGCAGCCGCTCGATGTGGCCCGCCGCGATGGCGCGCTCGACGCCGGGCCGCAGCAGGAGGCGCGAGATGCGGTCGAGGATGGCGATGGAGACGTTCTTGAACACCGGCTCCCCCGCGAACAGCATCGCCCGGCGGCTCTCGGGCACGAAGGCGATCCCCGCGCGCTTCGCCGCCGTCGTGTTCCGCAGCCGCACCGCCCGGCCCGCGACCTGCACGCTTCCCTCGTCCAGAGCCTGCTTGCCGAACAGCGCCCGCGCCAGGTCGAGCTGGCCCGCACCCATGAAGCCGTAGATGCCCGAGCACCTCGCCCGCGTGCACGTCGAGCGACACGTCCCGGAACGCGCCCGCGCTCGCCAAGCCCTCCGCCCGCAGCACCACCGGGCCGCCGGAGCGATCCTCCAGCCGGATCTCGCCCGTGTAGCTCTCGGCCAGCTCCTCATGGCCGCTGCCGATCATGCGCTGGATGATCCACGCCTTGTCCAAGCCGCCCGTCGCGGCCGTCTCAATGACGCGCCCGCCGCGGAACACCGTGACCCGGTCCGAGACGCGGAGCACGTCGTCCAAGAAGTGCGAGATGAACACAATTCCCCGCCCCGTCGCCCGCAACCGCCCCAGCAGCTGGAACAGCGTCTCCACCTCGGGCGGCGACAGCGCGGAGGTCGGCTCGTCCAAGATCAGGATGCGCGCCCCCGACGACAGCACCCGCGCCAGCTCCACCATCTGCTGCAGGCCGAGCGGCAGCGAGCCGGCCGGCGCCCGCGGGTCCGCCTCGATGCCCAGGCTCCGGAGCTGCGCCGCCGCCCGGCGCATCATGCCGCCCCAGTCCATCACCCCGAGCCGGTTCACGGGCTGCTTGCCGAGCGCCACGTTTTCCGCGACCGATAGCTCGGGAACGATGGACAGCTCCTGGTGCACCATGCCGATCCCGGCGTCGATGGCATCGCGCGCCGAGCGGAAGCGCACCGGAGCGTCGCCGACGCGCATCGTCCCCTCGTAGGCGGTATGCACGCCCGCGATGATCTTCATCATCGTGCTCTTGCCGGCGCCGTTCTCGCCGACGAGGCCGTGGACCTCGCCGGCCAGCAGCGTGAAGTCAGCCCCGGTCAGCGCCGCCACGCCGCCGAAATGCTTGGAGATACCCCGCATCTCCAGCAGCGGGCCGGGCGCGTCCAAGACAACAGTCCCCTAGATCAGGAAGTGCTTCTCCATCCACATCATGCCGGGCGCATTCGCCTTCGTGACGACCGCGCCGTCGGTGATGACGTGCTTCGGGATGCCGCCCTCCCCGGTCTTCTCCTCCCCGACCACGGCAGCGACGCCGGCCACGATCGCGCCCCCGTGAATGCGGCAGGACGGGTTGCGCACGGTGGCGAGCATCTTGCCGTCGCTCACGGCCTGCAGCGCGGGCGGCATGGCGTCGCAGCCGCCGATCAGGATGCTGGTCCGCCCGTGCGCCTTCATCACGTTGTAGGCCGCGAGCGCCATGTCGTCGTTGTGGAAGTAGGCGGCGTTGATCTCGGGATACTTCGTGAGCAGGGTCTCCCAGATGCGCGCTGTCTTGGTCACGTCCCAGTCGGCGGGCGTGGTGTCCAGCACCTCGATCCCGGGATACTTCTTCACGACCGACTCGAACCCGCGCGCCCGGCCCTGCGCGCCGGTATGGCCGAGCGCGCCCTGCGTCATCACCATCTTGCTCTTGCCGCCGATGGCGTCCACCAGCGCCTGCGTCACGGACGCGCCCATGAACTCGTTGTCGGGCGCGAGGAAGGAGTGAACGTCGATCGTGTCGAGCGGTGCGATCAAGGTGTCCATGTCTATGACGGGGATGCCGGCAGCGATCATCTTCTTGACCGGGGCCGTCAGCGTGCCGATCCCGAACGCCTGGATCGCCACGAAATCCCATTTCTGCGACGCCATATCGTCGATGGCCGCGCGCTGCTTCGTGGCGTTCAGCTCGCCGTCGAACCACGTCACATCGACGTTGAACAGCTTGCCCCACCACTCGGCGGCCGACTTGCCCTGCGCGCACCACGTTGCCTGCAGCCCGGCGTTCGAGAACGCGGCCTTGAGCGGCTTCTGCGAGCGCCCGACCTCGGCCGCCGTCGCCGGGCCGACGCCGAAGGCGCCCAGCAAGCTGGCGCCGGCAGCCGAGGCCGCTGCGGCGCGGAACAAGTCGCGGCGTCGGGCCGGTGGCAAGGCTGAGCTGTCGGTCATGGCTTCCCCCTTCCGTGGCGGTCTCGCCTCATGGCACCGCCTTCGTAGATGGCGAGTGTGCGCCACGGCTCACGGAATTGGCAACGCCGTTCTCGGCGACGAGACCGAGGAGCGCCTGCTCCGGCACGCGTGTGCGCCGGGCGGCGACGCCGAGCAGACCCGGAAACGCCGTGGCGATGCCTGCCGCCATGCCGGGGAAGGCCCTGATCGCCGTGTGCAGGATGCCCGCGACGCGCATGGGTGGCGCGAGGTCGCGGGCGAGTCGGTTGTGATAAGCACGAGCGTCCGGAGCCGCCGCAGCGAGCATCGCGCTGTGCAGCGCGATGGCCATGCCGTCACCCGTGAGGCTCGGGATCACGGCTGCCTGGTCGCCGAGACGGAAGACGCCGGGCAGGCTGCCGGGCGCTGGACGGTGGAGATGGCCGTAGGGCACGCGCGCGACGGCGAGCGGACGAGGCCAGAGCGCCTCCGCGCCCACGAGCCGCGCGCCGAGTTGGGGCGCCTCCGCCCCGAGTGCCTCGATCAACGCCGCCGCAGAGCGTCCCGCCGCTCCGAAGCGCGCCGCCGGCGCGATGAGGCACAGGTTCGCGATTCCATTCTCTACGGGCTGCAACCCGGCATACCCGCCCTGGAGCAAGTAAAGCTCGACGCAGCCTGCAAGGCGCGAAGCCTGCCCCGGCGCGAGCCGAAGGTGCAGCTTCAGCCCGACCAGCGCCTCGGATCGCGCCTCCCGCCCGGCGCCGCGCAGCTCGTGCTTGCCCGTCGCGAGGAGCACCGTGCGCCTCCGCAGTTCCTCGCCCGGCAGCAGAACGGCGCCATCCGACCCGATGCCGCGCACGACGACGCCGCGCCGCACCTCCGCGCCCTCTCGCTCCGCCGCTTCGAGCAGCGCCGCGTCTAGCCGACGGCGCGATAGGCCCCAGGCGGCGAAAGGCAAAGCCGCTTCCGCGATGCGGGTTCCGTAGGCGAGGCGCACGCGCCCGAGCGGGGCAGCGCCGAGGGCCCCGACGTCGAGTCCGAGATGGGCGAGCAGCCGCGCCGCCTCGCCGCTGACGAACTCGCCGCACACCTTGTCGTGCGCCGCCCGCTCGCGCTCCAGGAGCAGCGGACGGCGCCCGGCGCGCGCTAGCAGCACAGCCGACGCCCCACCCGCGACGCCGCCCCCGACGATCACAGGCGCATCGCGCATCGGGCACCTCACAAACATTTGATCTAGGATGACGAGCGCTGTCGCGAAACGAGAATGCCGGTTTCGGATTTGAGACATCTCATGCGAGCGTCTTCCGGCTGCGGCCGGTAACGCCCATGACGCGCGCATCGTCCGATACGCTCGCAACGCCGGGGTCTCGAAGGAGTTCAGGCGCGATGGCTTTGTTCCTCAATCGTCGTGCAGCGCTTCTCGGCGGCGTTCTCCTCGTCGCGAGCATCGCGGCGGGCGGGGTGGCCGAGGCGGCATCCTTGATGATGTTTGCGTCGCCTGTGAATACGTGGGTTTACGTGAACTCTCTCGGCAGGACGGACATGACCCAAGCCGCGATGGCGACGTCATTCGCGCCGGCCGCGCGCAGCCAGCTGCCTTCGCCGAACCGCACAGTCTTCAGCCCCACGCTCGCCCCGCCCTACTCCGGCTGGGGCGAAATCAACCCGATCATTGCCGTGTATCCAAGGTATGCCAACGGTCAAACCCTGGCACCGACGCCGTAGCTGCGGATACAACCCGCGCCGGCACCACCGGAGCGCCGCCGCATCGAAGCTCAGTCCTGGGTCTCCGTGTCTAGCGGAGCGGACGATTTCGAACTCGGCGCGACCCGGTTCGCCGGCGTGACCTGGCCGGGCATAACCGGGCCGGCCGGGGCGGACGGTCCAGAAGAACCGTCCACCGCTGCCTTGCACGCTGTAGCTGAGGCCCGGCTTGCCAGGCTGCGCCGACCCAGCTTGGCCAGGTTGCCCTGGCTGCCCGGGTTGACCAGGCTCCGCGTATTGCTGCGCGCCGGCTCGGGCGGCAAGCAAGGCCAGGAACACCGCGGAGTGAGTGCGTCGCATGAACCACCCGTTCTTGCTCGCGAATATATCCGCTAGCCGCTCGAAAGAGCGTCTCTCCGCTTACTCCCCTCCGTTTTGGCTGGGATCAGACTGATGTGCGAGAGCAGTGCGGTCGGTGATGCTGAACACTCGCCGTCCATTCGCGTCCGTCGTGTACATGCCGACATAGCGGGCGGCTGGAGCGCTGGCCCCTACGCCGATTGGCACGGCAGGCTGCGCAGCGGATGACAGCGGTTCGCTGGCCTCGGGCAGCGGCGGCCTCAAGGCCTCGCGGCGCAATCCGCGGTGTGTCCTGCCGTAGCGATAGTAGGGCCAAGGTGCGGTGAGCCCTTGGTCGGCGGCATCGGCACGCGTGCTAGCCTGAGCGTCGCGCGACGTGCAGTCGGGGTAGAGTGCGAGGTCAAGGCCCGGCTGACGGCAGAACGCCGGCGCGTCCCTCCGGAGCGCAGGCGTGGCCGGCGCTGCGACGGGTTGCGCCGGTGCTGCGGCGAGAGCGGGCCGCACCGCGGGTGCCGTTGCGACAGCAACGGGGCCGGACACGGCAGGCTTCGCTGCGGCCACCGGCGCACCGCCCTGGGCAGCGGCAATCGGCCGCCGCTGATCGATGAGGCAGGGTCTGCCGACGCGCAACGAGGCCTCGCGGAAATCCTTCACGTTGCACATGATCTCGCGCGCCACTGCCTCGTCCTTGATCGCGGTGACGGCGACCGCGGCGTTGTTGCGGGTCTCGCACTCGCGGTCAATGTTGCTGATCGCACCCGAAATTCCGACCAGAGGCGTGGTGATGCCGGCCGCCGCGCCGGTGGCGCAGGGATTGAGGCCGTAGATGGCAGGCAGGCCGATGGAGGGAGCCTGATGCGGCAGGCCCTTGTTCTCGATCGTCTCGTTGAGAAAGGCCGTATTGTCCGGCGTCTGCTGCGCCCGCGCGGCCGGGGCGACGGAAGCGACCACGGCCAAAGCCGTCCCGATTCCCATGAGCAGCTTGGTCCTCATGGCGATAGTTTTCTCCATCCCTCAGAAATGGTTAATGAAGAACTGATCGATGAGAGCGTTGCCGCTCCTGGTGGAAGTGTCTCCACCGTTCATCCCGTTCGTACCGCTGGTGCCATTGGCACCCACGGCATCGGCGCCGTTCGAGATCTGAGTCCGATTGCCGCCTACGGCGATGTTCACGCCGCCATTAGCGCCGAAAGCAGGGCCACCATTGGTGCCGTTGCCGCCATTAGCACCGTTAGAGCCAACGACCTTGGCATTGGCATGAATTCCGGCCGCTCCGAGCAACAGGACAGCAACGATAGTGGAGCAGAGAACCTTACACATCGGACGCCTCCCAGCCTTTAGAAGACTTCGTGGAGAAATCATGACTATCGTCGCGCTCAATCACGCTGTTGAGGCAGCTTCTTACGACGTTTGTATTTACTAGATATCATATCCACGCGCCTCGATGCCGTCAATACTTTGAGTAGCTGAGACGGAAAATTCTTGCCACCTGGAACATGAGGTGACGAGGTCACGGTCGGGCCTGCGCCCGGACGATGGAACGGGGGCAGCATATGCCGCCCCCATCCATCCCAGCCCCCATGAGGGCGAGTGCCCTCATGGCATTCGGCGCTCTGCTTAGAAGCTGTTGCCGTTGAGAATGCCGTTGCCGGCGGACGCGCCGCCGCCTGCGCCGCCCGCGCCGCCCGCGGCACCCGCGCCGCCAGGTACCGGCGCCGCCGTCCGCGGTCTGCGCGTTCGCCGCGGTGTTCCCACCAGCGGCGTTGCCGCCCGCGAGGCCGAGGAAGGAGTTGCCGCCGCGGACGTTGCCGCCGCTGACGCCGTTGATGCCGATGTTCAGGCCGCCGTCACCGCCGATGCCGAAGCCGCCGCTGCCGCCACGGCCGCCATTGCCGCCGTCGCCGCCGACGGCGACGTTGCGCGCGCTGGCGAACGTGCCGGCCGCTGAGAGCACCAGCGCCGCAGCCGCGACGGTCGTGAACAGAATCTTGCGCATGAGATTTTCTCCGTGTTCCGGGCATCTCCCGAGAGACTGTACCTACAATCCCTTCCCGAGCGCCCCGTTGCTGTTAGAAGTGTTGCTCTGCTTAGAAGCTGTTGCCGTTGCCGAGACCGTTGCCGGCGGACGCACCGCCGCCCGCGCCGCCCGCGCCGCCCGCGGCACCCGCGCCGCCAGTACCGGCGCCGCCGTTCGCGGACTGCAGATTCTCCGCGGCGTTACCGTTGGACGTGTTCCCTAAGGCGATGCCGCCGAAGGCGTTGCCGCCGCGAACGTTGCCGCCGCTGACGCCGTTGAGGCCGAGGTTCAGGCCGCCGTCGCCGCCGATACCGGCACCGCCGTTACCGCCCCGGCCGCCGTTGCCGCCGTCGCCGCCGATGGCGACGTTGCGCGCACTGGCAAACGTGCCGGCGGCCGAGAGCGCCAGCGCCGCAGCCGCCACGGTCGCAAAAACAACCTTACGCATGAGCTTTCTCCGTGATTGCTGGGCGCCCCCCGAGTGTCTGTCGTTACGAGCCATGCTCAGAACGCCCTTTTTGTGGCAAGTTGTCGCCACTTTTGCAGCGACGTGATACGATACGGACGCGCACGTATCCGCGTCAATATCATTCGTTAAGTGCAACTAGGAAAATTTCGCCTGACGTTGCTAGGTGAGACCGCGCACCAATTCCGAAGCGGCGCGCCGAAACCAGGCTTCAACAGCCGCCGCGGGCGACGGACCTCACCTCTTGAGCCGCTCGACGCAGAGCCGGAACGGTGCATACCAGCGCAGCCGGGCGCCGTGGATGCCCGCTTCGGCCAGCAGAGCTCGCCACTCGCCGAACCGGAACGCCCGGCGCACGCTCACTGCGCCATCATGCCGTACGAAGCGGTGCCACCCCATCGCCGCCGAGACCGTCGCTCCAGCCGTCGAGACTCGTTAGAACGCGAGCCAGGCGTAGAGGAAGAGCGTGTTGTTGTCGCTCGCGTCGCGGCCCGAGCCGTCGTAGTTCCTGCTGCCGCCGTTGAAGCGGGTGTAAATGGTGTATTGCGCACCCAGCTTCAGGTTGGCGAGCGGCCTGCCCCAGGAGCCTGCCTTCCCGAATGGCACCCAATCCGCCTCGATGATGAAGCTGTTGCTGTTCGGCTTGCCGTTGGCGCTGCCCGTGACCGGGGCGGGGGCGTAGAGCGCAGGGTTGGCGTTGCCCCACGTCTCCTGCCAGCCGAAGTTGAGTCCGTAGGTGTTCTGGAACCAATACGAGAGGTTGACCCGGACCTGGTCGAGATGATTGCCCGTTTGGCTGGACGACCCCATTCCGAACGAGCCACGCAGGTTTTGACTCTCGTGGGTGAAGATGCCGTCGATTGTGGCGATATGCGTGCCGTTGCCGAGAAACTGGTAGCCGGCGTCGAAGGCGAGATCGGTATAGCTGTCGCGACCGAACGAGCCGTCCACGGAGCGATCGCCCGTGGCGGGATTCAGGTTGGAGTGGAGGAAGAGGCCGCCGACATGCGCGGACTGGCCGGCCCAGTCCCATTCGTAGGCGACGCGGGCGTAGGGCGCGACGTTCGCGGTGGCGCCGGGTCCCAGCGTGGTGCCGGTCGCGCTAAGGAGGGTCGGGCCGTAGGTGTTGTAGCCTCCGGCCTCGACGTAGAGGCGGCGATCATACCACGCGTAGATCGTCGCGCCGACCGAGTTGCCGATGAGCCCCCCGGCGAGGAGCGGCTGAGCGGCCGGAGCGGGCGCGAGCTTTGACGTGGCGAAGGGATAGATCCAGGCGAACGTGGAGTTGTATGGGTCCTGCACGGTCGGTCCGTTGTTCACGGACAGACCAAGGCGCAAGTCGGTCGTGCCGAGGTCGAACAGCTTGGTAAGGCGCAGGTCGGTGTTGTCGAGGGCGAAGGCGTGCGCCACGCCGTCATACGTGCCCTGCACGAAGGCGCCCGCGTAATCGGTGATGCGCCCGGCCAGGAACAGGCTGACTTGGTCGAGGGCAGGGTTGTTGTTGCTGGCGAAGTGCGGGGCGGCGGCATCGGGCTGGGCGGTGTCCGTGTGGGTGAAGGACCCCAGGACCATCGCCGCGAGCGGGACCTTGGATAGCCACCCTGTCCCGCCCGTCTGGGTGTAGCCGCCGATCTTGAAGGCGCGCCCGAACGGAGTGAGCTGCGGCCCGAATGCGCCGACGTGGCACGCCGTGCAGGGTTGGCCGGTCTGTGCCGCGAAGGACGGCACCGCCCGTGCTGGCCCGGACGCGGCGAGCCACGTCAGCGCCATCAGCGCGATCAGGGCGCCGCGCGTCGAAGGCAGGCTGCGGCACATCGCGCCGTCTCCGCCCGTCATCGATGCAGCGTGGCCAGGTAGGCGATGAGGTCGGCGCGCCTGCGCGGGTCCTTCAGGCCGGGATAGGTCATCAGCGTTCCCGGCACGACCTGCTGCGGGCTGGCGAGGTAGCGGTTGAGGGTCGCCGGATCCCACGTAAGGCCGGAGCCGAGATTGGCCGCCGAGTAGTGGAACCCGGGGATCTGGCCGCTATGGCGGCCGATGACGCCGAAGAGGCTGGGCCCGATGATGTTCCGCCTGGGCTGCGGCGAGTGGCAGATGCTGCACTGCGATTGGAAGACGCTTCGGCCTTCGGCGGCATCCTGCGCCCGTGCCGGCCGGCTCGATGCCAGCGCCAAAATACCGAAAATCGAAAGGGCAGTGCGTGCGAGAAGCATAAATCTCCTCCATGGCCGTCCCGTGGCGAACTTGCCCGAAAGCGGCATTCAAATTCGGTCCGATCTGGGCGTGACCTGCGTTCGGCTGTCCGCGCCCTGCGACATCTGGCGCGGCAGGCTCGTTGAGCCGCTGCCCGGCTCAGCTTCAGACGATTCGGAGATGCCGGCGCGGCCTGTCCCGCTCTGCCGGCGGCGTGCCCCAGGCACGCCGCCGGTGCCGTTCAGGTGCGGCGGCGGCGGGCGAGCACCGTGGCGCCCACGGCGAGCGCGAACAGACCAAGGCTCGCCGGCTCGGGCACCGGCTCGGATGCGGGCAGGATCGCCCCGAACAGCCCGTGCGTCTCGCCGTCCGGGCCGGACGTGAAGTAGAGGTCCTGGGCGCTTCCGGCCGAGCCGTCGTTGCCCGGCGTGAGCGCCCAGAGCCCATCGATGGAGAGCGGCAGCCCGTCTGACCCGAGGAGCTGGCCGGCGAAGGCATCGGTGCCGGGCGTGAAGGCGTCGATCGTGCCGTCGCCGAAGTTGCCGACCAGCAGGTCCCCCGCGAGGGAGCCGAACGACGCCGGGGCAACGGCCAGGCCCCACGGCGAGTCCAGCGTGCCGCCCGAGGCCACCCGGCGGATCAGGTTGCCGTTCAGGTCGAACTGATCGACGAAGCCGTTCCCGAGGCCGGCGACGTCGTCGTGCTTGGCCGCGTCCTGCTTCGCATAGGTCACGAAGAGGCTGCTGCCGATCTGCTCGATGTTGAACGGCGCGAAGCCGGCCGGCACGCTGGGATCGGCAAAGTGGCCCGTGAGTGCCGGCGCCGCCGCATCGCCCTTCAGCACATCGACAGTGCCGGCGCGGAAGTTGGCGGCGTAGAGATAGGTGTGGCCGCCGGTGCTGGCGAGCGCGGTGCCCTTGTAGACGTTGGCGTTTGCGGTGGGCTGAAGCGTCTCCGCGGTCGTGCCGAGTGCGCCGCGCCAGCCCGAGACGGTGCCGTCCTCGTTCACGAAGAGGAAGTTGTCGCCGTTGAAGGCGCTCGCGCCGCCGGTGTTGAAGGCCTGACCGGTCACGCTGCCGTCTCCGGGGATGGACACCGTCAGGCCGAGCTTGCTCACGGCGTTGGTCGCCGGAGCGACGTTGTAGAGTGTGGCCACCCCGCTCCCATTATCCGAGACCCAGAACGGGCTCGTGGGCGAGAAGGACACGCCCCACGTGTTCACGGCCATGGGATCGGTGATCTGCGCGGGATGCGCGGCCTGATCGTCCGTGACGAGGGGCAGCACCTGAAGCATCTCCGCGCGCGCCGCGGGCGCTAGCGCCAGCATCGCGGCGGCCAGCGGCAACAGCCGCGACGGGTGATTTAGCCTGTGCAGCATGGTGAGACCTCCCGCGAACAGATACTCCCTGGGTGTTCAGGCTCGTTCAGGAGAGGCGCTGGACGTTGGCCAATCAGCCGCTATCCGCATCCCGCCAGCGACGCCCGCTCTCATCCGGTGGACGCCTCACCGCCGCGGCTTATTCCAGACGCCGTCAAAAAATCCTGTATCAACGAACGGAGGCGTCCGGCTGGTTGCGGCCCCGCCCGCGACGCCGCCGTCGATGACGATCGGCCTCACTAGGCGCCCTTGGTCTTGATCCGCTCCACGCACAGACGGAACGGCACATGCCACGTCAGCCGTGCCTTCGGGACGCCTGCCTCGGCCAGCAGACGCCGCCACTCCGCGACCTGAAACGCCCGGCGCACGCTTACGGCCCCGTCGTGCCGCACGAAGCGGTGCCATCCCATAACCGCCGAGAGCGCGCGAAAGCCGTGCAGCGCCAGCGCGTGGCGGTGCAAGTCGTTGACGAACCAACCCAGGCCCGCCCGCGCCTCCATGAACTGCACGAACCGCACCACGTCCACGTCGTCCAGGTGGTGCGTGAACAGGCTACTCATGATGATGTCGAACCGCTGCGCCGGATCGAGCGCGAACACGTCGCCAGTGACATAGCGAACCGGTAGGCCCGGCGGTGTTGCCGCCTGGGCAGCGAGCGTGCTGTGCGGGTGCAGGTCGAGGCCGACCAGATCGAGTGCCTGACCGCGCCGCCCACCCCAGCGCGCAATGCGGCGCAGCATGTCACCGCCGCCGCTACCCACGTCCAGCACGCGCAGCGTCCGCTCCCGCGGCCAGCTCCGCGTTGCCCGGCGCAGGAACGCGAGGGTCGGCGCCGCGGCGCGCGTCACCAGGTTCACCCGCGCCAGATCGCCGAGGCAGGACGCGAAGTCGTCCGGCGACACCGGGACCGTGTCCATCCACTCATCCTCGCGCGAGCGGGTGGCGAGCGTCATGCAATCTTCCTGAATCGGAACGTCTCGGCGCACAGACCCGGTCCGAACGCCATCGCCAGGCCCTCGCCCGCCTCCGGCGCTCGCAGGATGCGCTCCAGCACGCACATCAGGGTGACACTGCTCATATTGCCTCGATCGCTGAGCACGGCGCGTGAGGCGGCCAGCGCGTCCGGACCGAGGCCGAAGCCTTGCTCGACCGCGTCCAGCACCGTCCGTCCCCCAGCGTGGACGGCCCAGTGCGTTACCGCGCCGGGCTCCTGGCCGCGCAGGATGCCTTCGCCGTCGTTCCGCGCCGCCTCGCTCCGCAGCGCGCGCTCGATGCGCCCGGGCACCTTGCCCGAGAGATGCATCCGGAAGCCTGCGTCGCCAATGCGCCAGGTGATCAGATCCGCGGTGCCCGGCAGCGCCACGCTGCGGAAATCGTGCAGCCGCAGCCCGTGCGGCTCGGCGCTGACGAGCGCCGCGGTCGCCCCGTCGCCCCAGAGCAGGAAGGAGAGCACGGTCTCCAGATCGGCCGCCTCGTGCATGTGCAGGCTGCACAGCTCGGTGTTGACGACGAGCACCCGCGCGTCCGGCTCGCTGCGTATTATATACGAGGCAGCGCGCAGGGCTGGCACGGCGGCATAGCAGCCCATGAAGCCGATCGCGGTGCGCTCGAGGCCAGGCACGAGCGCGAGCCGCTCCGCGAGCACCTGGTCAAGGCCGGGCGCCATAAAGCCGGTGCAGCTCGCGCAGATCAGGTGCGTGACCCCATCGAGGTCCAGCCCGCGCGCCGCTCGCTCGGCGAGGGCCGGAGCGAAGCGCTCATAGGCCGCCATGCGCGCGCTCGTCGCCGGGAAGCGCCCGCGCTGGTAGAACCCGTCCACGTCGAGCCATCCTCCCTCCCCTTGGGCGCCGGGCGCATTGAAGTCGGGATGCGGCCGGAACGGCGCCCAGCGATGCGCGATGCCGCTGCGCTCGCTCATGCGGTCGAAGACAGGCCGCGCACGCTCCGGCAGCAGGCCGCGCGCATACTCGGCGAACGCGGCATGAACGTCGTGCTCCGGCACGGCGGAGGCGACCGCGTTGATGTAGGAAGCGGCCGTCATGCGGCGCGGAACAGGAGGCTGCAATTCAGCCCGCCGAAAGCGAAGCTGTTGCTGAGCGCGGCCTTGATCGCCGCCGGGCGCGCCTGCGGAACAGGGTCGAGAGGGCATTCCGGGTCCGCCCGCACGAAGCCCGCCGTGGGCGGCAGAACACCCTCGCGGAGCGCCATCACCGTGATCGCGGCCTCGATCCCGCCGGCCGCCGACAGCGTATGGCCGAGCGCGCCCTTGCTGGACGAGGTGGGGGGCGGCCGCCCGGCGAAGACGGCGTGAAGCGCCGCGGCCTCGGTCTGATCGTTCAAGCGGGTCCCCGTGCCGTGCGCGTTCACGTAACCTACCTCGTCCGGTCCCATTGCAGCGTCGCTGAGCGCCGCGCGCATCGCAGCGGCGGCGCCCTCCGGGTCCGGGGCAGTGAGGTCGCCCGCATCCCCAGTCATGCCGATGCCGGCTAGCTCTGCAAGGATCGGAGCGCCGCGCGCCTCGGCGCTCTCCCACGCCTCGAGAATGAGAATGCCGGCACCCTCGCCCACCACCAGCCCCAGCCGGTCCGCGGAGAATGGGCGGCATACGTCGGGGCTCAGCACGCGCAGCGCCTCCCATGCCCGCAGGCTTCCCGGCGTGAGCGGCGCGTCCGCGCCCCCCGCCACGATCAGGTCCACCAGTCCGGCGCGGATCAGCAGCGCCGCTAGCGCAATCGCATGCGCGCTGGATGCGCAGGCGGATGCAACGGCAAAGCTGGGGCCGCACAGCCCGAACTCGGCAGAGACGGCAGAGGCGCCGCCGCTCGGCATACCGCGCGGCACGGTCAGGGGATGGACGCGTGGGTTGCCCTCGCCATAGAGGCGCTTGTAGGCCTGGTCGAGCGTGTCCAGACCCACGATGGCGCCGAGCACGGCGGCGCGCCGGGCGGGATCGCCGGGCGGCGGAGCGGCTTCGATCCAGGCTTCCTGCGCGGCGGCGAGCGCGAGTTGGGCGCCGCGGTCGAGCTGCCCGAGCCGCCGCGCATCGATCCCGCCGCCGTCGAAGCCGCGCGCCGCGGCGGCGGTGCGGCCGGGCAGGAATGGCGCGATACCGCTCCGCCCGGCGAGGATCGCGGTCCAAGTGCCGGGCAGGTCCGCGGCGAGGGCGCTGACCGCACCCAGCCCGGTCACAGCGATGCGGCGGCTAACCGAGGGGCGGCTCACGCCGGTCCCATCGTGCGCAGGACATGGCGTAGCAGGTCGCCGACGGTCTCGAACTCGGCGCCGCCGCCCTGTCCTGCAATGGGAATCTCGACGTTGAAGCGCTCCTCGATGACTAAGATCGCCTGGACAAGATCGAGCGAAGCGACGTCGAGATCGGAGAGCCCGGCGTCGGGCACGAGGCGCTCGCGCGCGACGCCGCTCTCCGCCGCCACGATGTCGAGGATCTGGCCCACCCGAGGGTCACTCATAACGTTCGTGGGCACGCGCATGACGGAGACCACCGCGTTGACGTACGCGTCCTTCGCAGCTTCTTTCATCTCGCGTTCACGCACCGCTATCAGCCACCGTGTACTCGCGGCAGCCCCAATCGTTGCCATCTCCCTGGTCGTGACCTGGGAGATGGCCGGCTCCGGTGGGCGGGCCGGAGTACAGCCCGAGCAGACCAGAAGAGTATCGGCGACCCGAACGAGGCTGCACATTCCACCCTTCGTTCGCCATCGGAAGCTCAGTAGCCCCCGCCGCCGCCTCCACCCGACCCTCCTCCAGTGCTGGCGGCGGGGACCGTCCCTTGCTGCGTGGCAGCAGCGAAGCTGCCTGGGTCCGTGCATCCCCCCATGGCCAGTGCAGCCGCTACGAACGCCGAGCCAATCGCCATCATTCGCATTCTGAGTTCTCCTCTTCTTGCCCCGACCGCGCAAAGCACGTGGCCAAATTCCCCGTGAGCCGAAGGGTTTGCGCGGCGAGGCCGATCTCGGTGCTCCGCCACCACGGCCTATGCCACAAGCAATTGCCGGCAGCGAGTCTTGCAACCGATCCCCCGAATCCGAGAACCGTCAAATCGGCGTTCGCCTGGCTTGCCGATGGCGGATGGGTCACGCAGTCGGTGTTCACGCGCCGACCGGCGTCAGCCGCGGTGCATGCCGCCCCACCCCCCGTGGCCGAAGCCGCCATGGTGGAATCCCTCGTGGAACCCACCGTGCGCGAAGCGGTGAAAGCCTGGGAAACGGTGAAAGTGGTGTGCGCGGTCGAGGAACACGACCGCGCCGAGGCTGAGGCCGATGGGCGGACCCCAGAACCACGGGTCGTAGCCAGGATAGTAGGAGCCAGGATAGGGATAGCCGCAAGGAGGCGGATACACCGCGACATACTGTCCGGGCTGCTCAGGCGTGCCTTCGGCGACCTTCCAGCTGCCGTCTCTCTGCTGGCAGGCGCGCCCAACGACCGGCTGCTGCTTGTCGCCGATCGTCGCAAGCGCCGTGTATTCGCGGCAGTTGGGATCATCGCTGGCGACCTTGGTCGTGACCTGGGAGATGACTGGCTCCGGCGGAGACGCCGCCACGCAGCCCGAGCAGGCCAGGATGGCGCCGGCGACCAGAACGAAGTTGCGCATTCCGCCCTCCCTACACCGGCAGGGTCTCGCCTGCGGCCCCGCCGGAGCTTCATCGCTGCCGGTCGGCAACGGGCTCTCTGAGACCAGCGCTCCGCCTGCTCAATGCGACTCTCGTCGGGGCGGAGTTTTTCAGACGGACGCTGGCCCCTTGGGAACGCCGTTTCCCGGTGTAGACGCCTAGCTGCAGCCGTTTATTCCTCACGGCGGTACAGATCTGGCGCTTCGCGCTGGGTGATGGTGACCAGCGCGGGAGATGCAACTTGGTCTGAAATGGCATGACCGGGACGCGACGGCGAAGCTCGGCCCGCTCAGCCCGAACTCGGCCGAGACGGCCCCGCTCGCCATCACGCGCGGCACCGTCAGCGGATAGCCTCGTCTAGCGCATAGAGGCTCATCGTCGCGCCGAGCCCTGTCACCGCAACGTGGTGGCTTGCCGGGGAGCGGCTCACGCCGGTCCCATCGTGCGCAGGACATGGCGTAGCAGGTCGCCCACGGTCTCGAACTCGGCGCCGCCGCCCTGTCCTGCTACCGGGATCTCGACGCCGAAGCGCTCCTCGATGGTGAAGATCGCCTGGACAAGATCGAGCGAGGCCACGTCGAGGTCGGAGAGCCGGGCATTGGGCACGAGGCGCTCGCGCGCGACGCCGCTCTCCGCCGCCACGATGTCGAGGATCTGGCCCGCCCGAGGGTCACTCATAACGTTCGTGGGCATGGGCGGGCCTCTCTGGAACGGATCGAGGACGCGATGCAGGGGCAGCGAGACGCAAAAGGGCGGCGCCGGCCGGCGCCACCCCCGCAAGATAGGCCCTTACGGACCGCTTCACAGGCCCGATGTCGTGCGCGTCCCTGGCCCGGCGACATTCGCGTCGCCCGGCGTCGTCGTGTCGCTCATCGTGCCCGCAACGCCCGTGCCCGTCGTGCCTACACCCGTCGTGCCCAGCCCGCTCGCCGCCACGTCAGCCGTGGCTGGCGTGCCCATCGTGGGCGCGCCGCCGGCTGTGTATGCGGGCGCGTTCTCGTCGAAGCGGCTCCAGCCGCCGGCACGATACTCGGCCGCGCGCGCGTCCGGGTCCACGGGCGTGTAGCGGTTCATGATCTGCTCGATCGTGCCGCGCTGCGCATCATCCGCTCGCACGGTGACGAGCGTGCCGCCGCGGCGCACACCCTCGGCATAGACGTGGGCGTGCTCTTCGGGAACGCCCGCGCCGACCAGCGAACCAAGGATGCCGCCGCCCGCGGCGCCGACGCCGGCGCCGGTTATCGTCGCGATCAGCCAGCCCGCCGCCACGATTGGGCCGACGCCTGGGATCGCCAGCAGGCCCAGCCCGGCGAGCAGCCCCGCACCGCCGCCGAGGATCGTGCCGATCGTGGCGCCTGCGCCGACCCCAGTGCTCTCGGCGGCCGTGGCATCCATCGCCTCCGTCGTGGTCAGGCCGGGCGTAGCGCCGGGCGCGGTCAACGGCTCGCCGTAGTCGCTCGTCACTGGCGTCCCCTCGGCATAGGTGCCGGTCGTGCCGCCCGTCAGGGTGCCGGTGCCGTAGCGGTCGTCCGCGTTGCTCGCGACGATGCTGATATCCGTGTGCGGGATGCCGCTCGCCTCAAGGTCCTGCACAGCCTGGCGGGCGTGGTCGTAGGTGTCGAACAGGCGGCTGACAATCGTGGTCATGGTGTCTCTCCTAGCGTTCGTGACGGCGTGCTACTGACCGAAAACCTTGCCCTGGTAATCCAGCGCGACGTTCACGGACTGGCCGTTCTTCATGGCCTTGCCACGCCAGACGCCCTGCCGGTCCCTGTGCAGGCCGCTCACCTGGGTGAAGCCGTCGTGCTGGATGCGCGCACGGGCTTGGCCCACGGTGAAGCTGTTCGCGCCCGGCACGGGAGCATGATTCATGCCGTTCTGACTAGGCGCGGCGGCCATGCCATTGGCCCGAGGCTGGCCCTCATTCATCATCGGCGTCGCACCCGGCGCCATGCCTCCGCCCACGGCCGTGTTGCCAACCGTCGGCGAGGTCCCGGTCGGCGCGATTCCGGGTGCCGTGCCGGATGCGGCGCCCCCTAAAGTGGACGGCAGCCCCGTCTGTCCCGCATTCGGCCCAGTGCCGGGCGTAACGGCGCCGCTGCTGTTTCCGGGAGCGATGCCCGTCGTGACGCTGTTGTTGTTGGGCGTGGTCTGCGCAAGCACCGTCCCGGAAGCGGCAACGCTGGCCGCGACGAGGACGGGGATGATACGTTTCATCAATGAGCTCCTCATAGACGTTCTTGCGCTCGCGCATTCGGCACAGCGCGTCCTCAAGGTCAGGACGCATCAGGCCCGTCGCGGTTGCAGCGGACTTCGCTCGAAATCGTGAGGCTGGGTGCAGCGAGGGCGTGGCCCCGGCTGGCGCGTCCTACTGGCGCGTCCTACTGGCGAATATAACGTGTCCACGGTGCAGCCAGACGAGCTGGGCGGAGAAGGAGCGCGCGTGACATCCCTGAAGGGCTTTGGAGTGCCCCTGGCGCAGATGCGGATGCTTGGCCCCGAAAGACGCCCGCCCGATCCGGCCACGACGGCGCTGGTGCCGGGGGTGGCGGCAGGCGTGCGCGGCGTCGCCTTCATCGCAGCCGCCATCGAGAGCAGCCGGCGCGACGCGGCGTGGGTGGGGCTGGAGGCATAACCGCCACGCAGCCGCTCCTCGCCGCTCCGACCCTTGCCATGCAGCGGCTCCGGCCCTTGTAACCGTGCGGCATTGCGGCAAGGGTCAGGAGCACCGTATGGGCGCGACCAAGACGATCTCGAGCGGAGCACGGCCTGCAGCAGGCCAACGCTACACATTCACCGCGCAGGTCGTTCATTGGGTCACGGCGGCACTCGTCTTCACCGCTGTGCCGCTCGCCTGGGTAATGGTCAACATGGCCCGGGACGCTCCTTCGCGCGTGCTGATCTTCAACCTGCACAAGTCGGTGGGCGTCACGATCCTCGCGATCGTCGCGTTTCGCTTGGTCTGGCGCGCGTCGCACCCGGCACCGCCGCTCGCGGAGAATCTCGCGCGCTGGGAAGCGGGTGCCGCCTTCGTCTCGCACTGGATGCTCTATCTGATTCTGGTCGGGATGCCCGTGAGCGGCTACTTGCTCTCAGCTGAGAGCAGCCGTTCCTTCAGCTATTTCGGCCTGTTCAATATCCCCGGCTTCCCCAAGAACGCCGCGCTGGCCCACGCCGCCGGCTGGGTCCACGTCGCCACCGGCCAATGGCTCGTCTACGCCCTCGTCCTGCTGCACATCGCGGCGACGGCCTGGCACGTGGCGGTGCGACGGGACGGCGTGCTGGAGCGCATGTTGCCGCCGCAGGACGAGGTTCGCCACGCTGCAGAGAAGGTCGCCGTCGGCGGGCCTTAAAGGCGAACTCGCTACCGCATCGCGCGAACGAACCGCCTCGCATCACATTCCCGTGACAGACTCGTGCGGCCGTATCGGCTATCACGACGCGTGGATGCGCCGCCGGCCCGTCGCGATTGCGGGATTAATCTCTGTAAGCGTCTCGAATCAGTGCTTTCCGCGCTTCCTGCCATACTGCACTCAGGATTTGCACCGGAACTCACATTTTAATATTGTTGCAATGATAACGTCGTCGAGGGTGTCCTGAGCCGCTTTGCGAGCCGTGCAGCTTGGCTGCTGCGTATCTGTTCGGTTCTGACCTTGACAGCGAGTTCGGTCAGTGGCTGCGCGCAGATGAACGGCCTCGCCGGCGGCGGCGGTTCGCTCGCGCTCGACCCAAACGACGCCTGCAGCAGCGAGCGCGAGCAGTTCGCCGCTTCGAAGAGCTACTTCACGAACGAGATCCTCAGCAGCACGCTCGTCGGGGCGGCTGGCGGCGCGGCTCTGGGCGGCATCACCGCCGCGGTGACGAACGGCAACATCTTTCGAGGCGCGCTGATAGGCGGAGGGGTCGGCGCCGGGGCGGGCTTCGCGTCGGGGTATTACCGGGCAATGTCCGAGAAATACAGGGACCGGCAGGAACTTGCCTCGAGGATCAACGCCGACTTGCATACTGAGAGTACTGAGATCGACCACACGCTGGCAACCTTCGGGCGGCTGCGGCAATGCCGGTTCGCCCAGGCCGCGCTGATCAAGTCGGAACTGCGGCACCATCAGATCGACCGTGCGACGGCCGGGGCCCGGCTCGCCTACCAGCGCGCCCGGTTCGACGAGGAAGTCAGGCTCGCCCAGTCCTACGGTGCCACAATGGCCAAGCGGGACGGCGAGTTCCAGAACGCGACGACGCAGCTCGCGCAGAATCGGCCGCCGCGACGAGCGAGAGGCGACCTGAGCGGCCAGGCGCAGGTAGCGGCCACCGAGACGATCCCGGAGAAGCGGGCGAACTTCGACCACGCCGTCGAGAAGGCGCAGACGGCGAGCAACGTCGCCTTCAACCTCGGTGCCGACGAAGGCGCGAGCTCGCGCCGGGACGACGGCAGGCGCTATGCCTAGCCTGCGACGCCTTGCCGCTTCCCTGCTGCTCGCGAGCCTAGCCGCCCTCGGCGGCGCCCGTGCGTCGCCCGCGCCGGAGCAGAGCCAGCTCTATTTCCGCATCGAGACCGGCGAGCACGAGGCGATCATCAACCGTATGGCGATGGCGCCGGACGGAGCGACGGTCTTCACCGCGGCCGACGACAAGACCGCGCGGGCGTGGTCGGTGGACACGCTGCAGGCCGAAGGAATCGATGCGGCCGCCGATCGGCCCGGCCGACGACGGCGCCCTCTACGCGATCGCCGTATCGGCGCAGCGGATCGCCGTCGCCGGGCGAATACGCGACGCCAACGGCGAGTTCGCAGTGCAGTTCTTCGCGCGCCCCAGCCTCCACTCCGCCGGCAACATCGCCCACTTCCCGGAGCCGATCCGCGCGCTGCGTTTCTCCCCCGACGGCAAGCTGCTCGCGGTGGGGATGCAGGACGGCGGCGGCGTTCGCGTCCTGGACTTAGACGCCAAGACCGAGAAGCTGCACGACAGCACCTACGGCGGCGCGGTGACCTGGATGGATTTCGGCCCTGACGACACGCTGGCGGTCGTGGCCGATGACGGCATGCTGCGCCTCTGCGGCGCCGGGCGCAGCGAGTGCACGCCGTATCAGCTTCCGGGGGGCGCCAGGCCCTGGGGCGTCGCGTTCTCCCCCGACGGAGCGCGCATTGCCGTCGGCGACCGGCAATCGCCACTCGTCCATGTCTTCGACGTGGCCAGGGCGCATTTCGGCCGTGACTTCAAGGGTGCGTCGCAGCGCCAGGGAGCGCTCGGCGTGGTCGCGTTCAGCCGCGACGGCCAGACGCTGTTCGCCGCTGGGACTTACAAAAACCCGGCCAGCTTGGGCGGCCTGACCGCGCGGCTGCTGCGCCGGTGGACGCTGGACGGCCGCGCCCTCGGCGAGACCGCGGTCGCGACCGACACCGTCACCGATCTCGTCGCGACGAACTCCGGGGTGATGTTCACCACCGCGGAGCCGGCCATCGGCAGGCTCGACGATGCCGGCCGTCTCGTCGCGCTGCGTCGCTCCAGGCATATCGATTTCCGCAACGCGGGCCAGACAAGCTTCCGCGTCTCCCATGACGGTACCCTGATCGAGATGCCGGCTCGCACGTCGGGGGCCGCGCAGGCTGCCGGAAGGTCCAGCGCCTCGGTCGTCTTCGATGTGATCGGGCGCCGCCTCGTGCCGACCGGTACCGTCGCGGCTCCGCTCGCAAACCCGGTGGCGAGCGCTGCCGGCGTGGCCGTCACGGAGTGGCTGAACAACCACGCCCCGCGCGTGAACGGGCAGCTCGTTCTGCTGGAGCCGCCCGAGCTGGCGCACGCCGCGGCCGTGGCTCCGGACGGCAGCGGCGTCGCGATCGGCACGAACTTCTTCGTCCGCTATGTCGTGCCAGGCGGGGAGCGCTGGAAGGCCGTCACAAACGCGCCAGCCTGGGCGGTCAACGTCAGCGGCGACGGCCGGCTCGTCGTCGCCGGCCTGGGCGACGGCACCGTGCACTGGTATCGCGCGGCTGACGGGAGGGAGCTGCTCGCGCTTTTCGCCGATCCCGAGACGGGGCGATGGGTGCTGTCCACGCCCGAGGGGTATTTCGATCACGACCGCCGCGCCGACGGCCAGCCCGACGGGCGGACGCTGGTCGGCTATCAGACCGCGAAGGGGGGATCGGGACCGAACGCGTTCATCGAGATCGGCCAGCTCTACCCGCGCTTCTTCCGCCCTGACCTCGTGGGATTGTCGTTCCGGGACGACGCCGTGTCGCGGGACAAGATCAACGATCAGCACGAGCGGCTGGGCTCCGTGCCGATGATCGTCGCGCGCGGACTGCCGCCTCGCTTCCAGCTGTTGAGCGTGTGCGCGCGTGCGGCGGGAGAGCCGGCCGATAGCTGCGCCCCGCCGCCCGGCGCCGACAAGCCATCCGGAGTCGGAGAAGCCCTGCTCACGACCAGCGCGGATACCGTTCGGATTCGGTTCCGGCTCGACCGGCCGGCCGGCGAGGTCGGCGGCGTCATCATCCGCCGTGACCGTGCCGTGATCGCGCCGCCCGTCGCGGTCGAGTCCGAGAGCACGCACAGCCGCACGGCAACCGCCGAAATCCCGCTTGGCCGCGGCGCTAACGATATCAGCTTCACGCCCGTAAGCCCTGGCGGCGACGTCGAGGCGAGCGATCGGGGGAGCGCGCGCATGAGAGTCGATCGCGCGCTGGTGATGCGCGGCGCGCCGCGAGCGGAGACGGCCGACGCTGCCGCCGAGGATGCCGAGGTGCCGCACCCGGTGACGCTCCACGTGCTGAGCGTCGGGGTGAATACCTACGCACGCCCGGCGCTCCTTGGCATCCTCCCCAACGCCGCCAATGACGGCAAAGCCTTCGCCGACGAGATGCGCCAGCCGACGCCGCCCGTGTCCAGCGCGGTGGACGGGCCGCCGCCGCTGCTCAACGAGCAGGCGACGCGCGCCAACATCATCGCCGCGCTGAAGGACATCGCCGCGAAGGCGCAGCCGGACGATCTCGTGATCATCTTCCTTGCCGGCCATGGCACGGCCGTTGATGGGCGATACTACTTCGCTCCCTACGATCTCGGCACCCACGACCGTGACCTTTATCACGCCGCGGTCGCCGCTAAGGACGCAGCAACCCACGATAAAGCGTTCGACCAGATGTTCCGCAAGGAGGGGCTGAGCCAGGACGACATCCTGCCGCTGATCTCGTCGATGAAGGCCTCACACGTGGCGATCCTGCTGGACACCTGCTACTCGGCATCCCTCGCGACTCCCGATGCCGTGGTCCGTCGTGATGAGGAGAACGACACGATGACGGGTGCGCTCGCCCATGCTGTCGGCCGCTTCGTCCTCTCTGGCGCGATCGCCGAGGCGAGCGACGACGACCAGCCAGCAACCAACAACGGCGACCACGCCGCGACGGATGACGGTAGCAACCGCGACGGCAACGGCAAGGGACATGGGCTGTTCTCGTCGTTCGTATTGCGTGGGCTCGCGGGCGACGCCGATACCGCTCACACAGGGCGCATCGACATCTACAATCTCGAGAAATACACGAAAGCGCACGTGGAAGACGCGAGCGGGAACACGCAGCACCCCAAGTTCTACTTCGGGGGCAACGATTTCTTCGACTTGCGGGCCACATCGACGAAGTGAGCGCCGCCGCGTTGGGTCGCGGCCGTCACGACGGCGGGGCAAGGATCAGTTTGGCGACGCTGTTCCCCTGCACCTCCGCGAGGCCTTGCAGCTCCGACAGCGCCTCCAGGTGCCACTTGACCTTACCCCGCATCAGCAGCCACACGGCCTCCAGCAGCGCCTTCTGCTCGTCGGTCGCGGCCTCAGCGGATTGCGGCGCCGCCTGGATTTCCGCGGGCTCCACCAACGTCACCTGAAGCGACAGGCGGCTCTTGTCAGCCGCGCCGATGGTCAGGCGGTAGGTTCCGGGCGGCACGTCCGCTAGGTCGAGGACCGCGGCGCGTGCATTGCTGGTCAGGTCTTGTACTGGCTCATTGTCGGACATGGCCGCAACTTCCACGCGGAACGGCGGCCGGCCGCCGTGCCACGCGAGCCGCAGGGGACGGCTGCGGTCAACGCTCTGCGGGACGGTGCCAATGGCGCCCCCGAAAGCGACGGGCTTCTCGTTCTCCGGAACGTATTTGTTGGACCGGGTCGCCGCGACCGTCGCGCGGGCGAGTTCCTGCGCGTCCTCGCCGTCTTGCCCGATCAGTTCGTGAATCAGATCCTTGAACGCATCCCATGTATCAGCGAACGCAGGAGAGCAGTGCGCGCCGGCAGCGAGCGCGAGGGCCACAGCGACGAGTCGGGCGATCTTGCAGTCCATCGTTCAGTTCCCTAGCGAGCCGAATCTTCCTCGACGTCGATCCTTATTTCCAAGTGCGAGGCCTGAATGTTGGCTGCGCGAGCATCCCGGCTCAGCCGCACGACGAACAGAACTCTTCCCAGCCATGCGAGCACCCAGCCGATGAGTGCCTCGAAAAGCCCATGCAGGAAGTAGAAGACGTTGCCCGATCCCTCGAACGCGATGACCAACGGCGGCGTCAGGACCTCGACCAAGTACCCGACCGGGAGCTGCCTCACACCATGAAGCATTGTGCACGCGAGGATTACGACGACCTGAACGATGATTCCTTCGACCGACACGATGAACTTGATCAGAGCCTTTCCAATGGCGCCTCGGCCCCGCGCGAGCCAGCGGGCCAGTTCGTGAACCCCCAGCCCCAACAACGCCGCGACGACGATCAGGAGGGCCTCGAAAAGCAACGGACGGGACTCGTCGAGAACCCAATGCGACCGATCACTCCCCAGCGCCTCCGCGAACGCGCGGATCGCGTTTATGTGGATCACGGCACCGGGGACATCGGTGTTGAGGGGGGTCGTGCGCAGGTCGCCCGACGCGATGTAGCTCCCACCGATCATGATCACGGCGTCTGACAGGGCGTGCGGGCGACTGCAGATCTCGTCTGCGATAGGAATCGGCGGCGTTTCCGGCGAGGGGTCCGGGAACTTATAGGCCGGTATATGGCAGAGCAGGCCATGCACATACGGATAGTTCCTGCCGCTCCGATCCGGTCCCCAGGTCGGCACCGAGAAGAAGATGCGTTTCCGTGGCGGTTCGGATGTCAGGATCGCGTCGAGCTGCTTGGCAGGCCCGTCGTCCATGGCATTCGGACACGGCTCGCGGGGGTGGAGAGAAGGCGGCGCCGAGCCGGGAAACCAGCAAGCAAGCACAGGCTGATCGATCCTGCGAACTAGGGCTCCACCGAGAAGTCCCACCGATCCGACGACCGCATTGCCCCGCTGATCGTCCGCTCCATCGACGATCGTGATTTGGTCGCGCGTGCCGACCCGGCGAATGACCTGATCGGGATCGTTCCAAACCAATGATGAGCCGAACCAGAGGTTGTCTGGTCCCTGCTCCCGGCTTCCGGTGTCGCAACCGTGAGTTTGCGCGGGATCGAAAATGGATGTATGGCCGTCGATAGTTCCCCGCACCAGATCGATTGCTGTCGGCCGGACGACGATTACGGGGACCTGCTTGGCAAGCTCGACGACGCTTCTGCACAGCGTTGCGTTGTCGCTATCGCTCACGCCCGTAACGGGGGCGAGGTCTATGTCGAGGACCACCAGCGCGGGCTTACCCTGTGATCCCTCCGGGTTGGAAATCGCGTTGATGACGTTGGCAAGCCTGGCGCGGGGCGTCAAGCTGCTCATCGAGCATCCAACGGGTATTGATGCCGAGTGATCCCGCTTCGCCCATTCCTTGCAGGTATCGTCATCGACATCGACGAATACGAACTGGTTCCAAGGAACAGCTGGTTCCATCTTGGACTGGTTCGGGTCTTTCATTTTCTGCAACTCGGTCTTGGCCTGATTGCGCATCAGCGCGTCCCAGGCGACCGCATCGATCCTTTGCAAGAAGCTGTGCGGCAACAACGTGATGAGAAAGTGCACGACCACACCGACGCAAATCAGCGCAAGCCCGTATTGCACCGCCTCAAGCCAGCGGGGATGATGGGCGTGATACGGATCCTTGGAAGCGCTCACGTAGTCTCCGCTCCGATCTGGACATGGTTGACCGGTCGGTTCGGTGCCGGACGCATCACCCTATCAGCAGCGCATCTCTCGCCGCTAGCCTAAATCTCAATATTTGTCTGGCGCGAACGAATCGCGCCCGTCGCCCGAGCACGCCCAGACTGGCCTTAGATGACGAAATCCTCGATATCCGCCGTCGGGATCGGTGCGACACTCCTCGGAGCCGGTGCCGGGCCGGGCTTGGCGAGCGTGGCGAGATGCTGGGCGAGCAGCTCGCACTGGCGTCTGATGTCCGGCACCGCCGTCATCTCCCAGAATGTGCCTTTGGTCACCGGCCCCACCGCGAACACACGCCGCGAGATGGCCCCTTCGCGGTTGAGCAGCGCGCACGTGCTGGTCACGTCCAGCCCGAGGCACAGCGCGTCCGGCCGCGCCGTGCCGTCGCGCAGGAGGTTGCGGACCAGGGGATGCGCGATGCGGTCGTAGTCAGCACCCGGGCCGGAGCAGTTGACCACGCGCGCCACCCGCAGCGTCGCGAGCCGCTCCTCGCCCAGCCTTTCCCTGCCCCTGGGCCGGAACGCGACCTCGACCATGCCGTCCGCTGCCGGCTCGTAGCCCCGGATGCGGCCGGCACCAACCCGCAGCTGCCCGCTTGCCTGGGCCGCCTCGATCCGGTCCGCGACCGGGCCGGCCATCCTATGGCGGTGCACCTCCCACCAGGGCCGCAGGTGGCGCAGGAACCTGACCCGGTCCTCATGCGGCATCGTCTGCCAGACATCCTGCGTGAACGGGCGCAACCCGTCCACGACGGGCTGCCAGCTCCCGCCCGCGGCGGCGGCACGCCGGGCCTCGCCGCGCAAGAAGCGCAGCAGGTCGCCCAGCCGGTTCGGCAGCTCGGGTACGTCGTCCGCGTCCGGCAGCTTCCCGCCCCCGTGCCGACGCGGCAGCAAGCCGCGGCGGGACAGGGCATGGATCGGCCCGGCGTGGCCCTGGTCGAGCAAGGAAATGACCACGTCCACCATGGTCAGGCCCGTGCCGACCAGCAGCACCGGACTGGCCGGATCTAGGTCTGCCAAGGTGCCGGGTGCCCACGGGTCCGGTTGGTAGAGAGGCTGTCGTAGAAGGAGGAGTCCGCGACGGGCGCAGGCGCCGGCGGGAAGCTGCCGACGGCCAGCACGGCGAGGTTGGCCGCGAGCTCGCGCCCGCGGTCGAGCAGCAAGCGCAGCACGGGGCCACCGCGGTCCACCCCCGTCACCTCACCACGCACGAGCTGCAGGCGGCTGCGCGGCTCGCGGCGGATCTCCTCCTTGAGCAGGTCGCGAATGTAGGCGCCGTAGAGCCGGCGGGGCACGAAGGCCTCCGCTACCGGCTCGACGCCATCGCGCGCCGCCTCGGGCAGCCCGCCCAGCCAGTCCAGGAAGCTGTCGGGGCGATCATGGAACGCGCTCATCCGTGCGGCCGGCACGTTGAGCAGATGACTCGCGTTCCCCGTCGAGTAGGCTTGTCCCCGCCCGAACTGGCCGCCCTGCTCAATCAGCACCACGCGCGTCGTCCGCGGGCAGCGGCGCAGCAGGTGGAGCGAGAGCAAGGTGCCGCTGAACCCGGCACCGATGACGGCGATCGTGGTCGCACTCATGGGCCACTATCCTTCGCTGTGCGCCGGCACCCTACACGCGGCAGAGGGCCGAGCACTGTTCGCGATCGCGTGTGCAAGGGCATCAGAGTGCGACGCCAGGTAGCCGAGGGCACGAATTTCGAACTCAAGGCACTATGCGCAACTCGATAGCTGCTGGTAGACGTCAGCGCCGGAACTTACGACTCGCCTTGCTTTTGGTCGATACAAATGTTCATACATCCGCTTCTCAGGACAACGTTTCTAACTGAATCGGCTTTCAGATGTGGAGAGTTGGCTTGAAGAATCCGCGATCACTTGCGATCCTGACCTTTGCTGCCGCACTCGCTTCGACTGTGACTTTTGGGCATGCGGGGGTCGCGAGCGCCACGACAACAATTGTCGGTGGCAATGGCGGCAGCGGTGGCAATGGCGGAAACGGCGGTGCAGGGCTGGGCGGAGACGGCGGCACCAACGTCGGTGTCGCTCTCTTGGGTAGCCAGAACGCGAACGGAGGCGCCGGCCTTGGCGGGGCTGCGGGCAGCGGCGGCGCGGGCGGCAGCGGCGGCGATGCTACCGTCACGAGCATTATCAATATCGACATCGATGGCGCCCTCAGCGCCCTGATGCCCATAGACATCACCACGATCGCGATCGGCGGCTATGGCGGCAGCGGTGGCAATGGCGGAAACGGCGGTGCAGGGCTGGGCGGAGACGGCGGCACCAACATCGGCATCGATCCCTCGGGCAGCCAGAGCCAGAACGCGAACGGAGGCAGCGGCGTCGGCGGGGCCGCGGGCAGCGGCGGCGCTGGCGGCAGCGGCGGCAACGCCACCGCCATCAGCATCGTCAACATCAACATCGATGGCGCTCTCAGCGGCATGCCGCCCATCGATTTCACGACAACGGCCTTCGGCGGCAACGGCGGCGATGGCGGCAGCGGCGGTGACGGCGGTCCGGGAACGGGCGGAAGTGGTGGTATCAACGACGGCGGTGCCAGCGACGCAGGGATCGGAACTCTGGTGCCCGTTCCGGAGCCGGCGAGCGTTGCTCTTTTCAGCGCCGGCCTTCTCAGCGTGGGCTTATCTCGCCGTCGCCGCCTGCTGGGTCGTTCGAGAACGCGACGAGGTCTCGCGAGCCTGTGAGCGTTTGGAAGTCCTGACCGGCTGATAGGGCCGCTAATCAGGCAAGATCGCGACCGCCCGCGTCCAGCCCGCGGAGGCGCGGTGAACCTTTACCGGGAACGCGGCGACGACGAACCCTTCCGCCGGCAAGGCCTCTAAGTTGTGCAGCTTCTCGATCTGGCAGTAGGCGCGGTCACGCCCGACCCGGTGCCCTTCCCAGATCAGGCTCGCGTCGCCCGTCTCCTGCACGCGGCGGCGCGTGTAGCTGAACGGCGCGTCCCAGCTCCATCCGTCCGTGCCCACGACGCGAATGCCTCGCTCGACGAGCCACAGGGTCGCCGCGCGGCCGAAGCCGCAGCCGCTGTCCACGTAGTCCGCATCGCCGTAGCGTGACCCGGCGCGGGTGTTGGCCAGGACGATCTCCAGCGGCCGGAGCTGGTGGCCGATGCGGTCCAGCTCCGCCTCGATCTCGTCGGGCTGGACGAGGTGTCCGTCAGGCAGATCGCGGAAGTCGAGCTTGACGCCGGGCTGGTAGAGCCATTCCAGCGGCACTTCGTCGATGCGCATGGACGGCTCGCCGCCCGGCATCACGGCCTCGTTCATGCGCGAGAAGTAATGGTAAGGCGCATCCACGTGGGTGCCGTTGTGTGTGCTGATCGTGCAGCGCTCGACCGCTGCGTATTGGCCCTCGGGCAGCGCGTCCTCGCCGACGCCGAAATAGGCGGCCAGGCGCGGAGCAGTCGAGCGATGATCGAGGTATTCGATCTGCGGCAGCATATCCGGCGGATCGCTCGGAATATCGGCCTGCAGCGGCGCCGAGATGTCAACGAGGCGAGGCATCGGTCATCCTTGCAGCAACCGCGGGCACCCGCCCGCATCCATGGGCCGGAAGAACCGTCGGGAGAAGCGGCGGGTGCCATCGTCGAGGTCCCAGTAGAACCCTTCGGAGAGCACCGTCCCAGCAGACGCGGGCAGGCCCAGCCCCTTCACGTCCAGCACCGAGAGGAGGAGCGCGACCAGCTTCTGCTTGCCGTCATGACCGATCTCGAACTGGGCCGCGGTCTTGATGCTGTTCACCGTGTCCGCCCCGCGTTGGCCAACGCGACGATATCGGCGCTGGGGGCCTGGGCCTGCAGCAGATGGGCGGAGAGATCCGTGCTTGGAAATGGGTGCCGTGCCGAGCCCAGCACCCGGCCGCCCGCGGCTGTGACGAGGGCCTGCGCGTCCTTCTCGAACTGGTGGCCGAAAGCGTAGTCGGCCGTTACCAGATACCAGGTGGTGCTGGGCCGGGTGAGGCGCTCGGCGACGCCGTTCACCTGTACATAGGTGTCCCATATCCACTGCACAATGTGCGCCGGCTGGCAGGAATCGCCGGTGAGCCGGGCGGCCCCTCCAGCGAACAGCGCGATGCGGTGCCGCTCCACCATGAAGGGAGCGATCGCGAGCTGGATGGCCGCGTTGCTCATGTCCACGAGCGCGTCCACACCCGCGTTGCCGACCCAGTCGCGCGCGATCGCAAGCGCAATGTCCGGCTTGTTCTGATGGTCGGCCGAGACTGCCTCAATCGCCATGTCCTGACATTCGGTGGCGAGGGCGTCCTCGATAGCCATCCGAGTGGCGAGCAACGAACCCGCTCCTGTCGCGTCGGAATAGACGCCGGAGAAATCGGTGAGCACGCCGAGCTTGACGTCGGGCAGCGCAGCGCGTGCCGAGCCGGCTGCCAGCAGCGCCGCGATCCCAGCGGCCGAACGCATGACGCCGCGGCGCCCCTGCATGGCCCGCCTCCCCTCGCTGCCAGGTTCCCGTCACGCCCTGACGATACGAACTGCCGGCGTGGCCGCGCAAGCGTGGGCCGCGGGCCTGCACCTGCTGCGCCTCATCGAACCTCAGAGGGCACCGAGACCGCCTCCGAGTTGGCGGAACGTTACACCACGCCCGAAACCGGTGTGCCGGCACGGTTCGCCTGTTGCAGCACTTGCAGGAACTCCGCTGCAGGCCGCGGCCGCCCCAGGTAGAAGCCCTGCGCCGTCATGCAGCCTGCGTCGCGCAGGATGTCGAGCTGCAGTGCCGTCTCGACGCCGACCGCCGCAACGGCGAGACCGTAGGCTCGGCCCAGTTCCACCGCGGTCCGGACGGTCGCGAGCGCGCCGTCGTCGCTGCCCAGCTCCTGCACGAAGGACTGATCCACCTTCAGACCGTCCACTGGCGCGCGATGCAAGCGCTCAGGGGCGAGGCGCCCGGCGCCAAAATTGTCCACGCACGCCCGCACGCCTATCGCTCGCAGCTCGGCCAAGGCGAGGCCGAAGGAGTTGTCCGCCTCCGCCAGAACGTCCTCCGTCATTTCCAACGTGAGCAGCGAGGGCGGCAGTCCGGCCGCCTTCAGAGCTGACCGAACCAGGTGCACCAAGTTGCCCTGCCGCGCTTGCATTGGCGAGAGATTGACCGAGATGGCGACGGGGGTCGGAAGATCCCGCTGCCACGCGGCGGCGCGCGCGCACGCCTCCTGCATCACCCATCCGCTGATGGCGTTGATGATTCCGGTCTCCTCCGCAGCGGGCAGGAAGGCTGACGGCCCGAGCACGCCCCAGCCAGGCCGCGACCAGCGCAGCAATGCCTCCGCGCCGATGACGCTCCCGGTGCGCAGGTCCACCTGCGGCTGGTAATGCAAGATGAGCTGGTTGCGGGCGAGCGCGCTGCGTAGATCAGTCTCGAGGCCAACGCTCTCGATCTGCTTCATGTAGGCGTCGTTGCCGAAGAAGCGGTAGCCCTTTCGGCCCGCGATCTTGGCGCGATACATCGCCGAGTCCGCGTTCTTGAGCAGGTCGTCGCTGGTGCGGCCATCACGAGGATGCATGGCGATGCCGATACTCGCGCTGGTGCGGACGGGGACGCCGTCCAGCTCGCAAGGCTCGTCAAGTGCCGCGATGACGCGTTCGGCAAGGGCGGCGGCGGAGCGCCAAGTCGGTGAGTCGGTCTGCAAGACGCCGAACTCGTCGCCACCGAGCCGCGCAACCACGCCCTCGTCGCCCACCACGCGGCGCAGGCGCTCTGCCACGACCTTCAGCAGCGCGTCGCCGACGTGGTGCCCGAGGCCGTCATTGACGAGTTTGAAGCGATCCAGGTCAACGTATTGCAGTGCGAAGCTGCGGTCGCCACGTCGTCCTTGGGCGAGCGAGCGCTGCACTTGTTCGTAGAAGTAGCTGCGGTTCGCCAAGCCGGTCAATGAGTCATGCCGGGCGAGATGGACGAGGTGTTCCTCTGCCCGCTTGCGATCTGTGATGTCGAGCGAGGTCGTGAGCACGCTCGTGACCCGGCCCTCGCTGTCGCGTAGCGGCGTCTTCGCGGTGAGCATCACCCTGCGCTCGCCCGTATGGCAGAGAATTTCCTCCTCGTAGCCCGGCAGAGGCACGCCCGTCTGGAAGATTCGCTGATCGAGCGCCCGGCCGCGCTCATGCTGCTCCTTCCCGAACAGGTCCGGCGCTGTGGCGTCTCCGCCGACCAGCGCTTCCGGCTTTGTCCCGGCGAGAGAGGCCAAGTAAGCGTTCACGAACACGAAGCGCCCGTCGCAGTCGGTCGCGCTCACCATCGCAGGCACCATGTCTATGACCTGCGCGAGCCGCGCCGTGCTCTCCCGCACGATCTGCTCGCGCGATGCTTCGCTGCGGTCCAGCTCTACTGCGAGTTCCGCGGCGCGAGAGCGGATCAGGCGCTGCTGATGGCTCATCTTAAGCAGGTTCCGCACGCGCGTGCGGAACTCTGACGGATCCACGGGGCTGTGCAGGAAATCGGTCGCCCCGGCCTCCAGCGCCTGCAAGCGCGACTGCCGGTCCGCATAGGCGGTGACGACGACGACCGGCACGTCTTCGCCGACGAGCTGGCCACGCAGGCGGCGGATGAACTCAGCCCCGTCCAGGCCGGGCATCCGGAAATCGGTGATGACCAGGTCCGCCGCCCGCTCGCCGAGCCACGACAATGCCTCGAAGGGATCCCCGAACGCACGGACGGCGATGTTCCCCCCCACCAACTCCGTCAGCTGCGAGAAAATGGTCCGGTTGGTGATCCGGTCGTCAACGATCACCACCTCAAAAGCGAGATCGGCATCACCGAGCAAGACTTCCGTCATCACATTTCCGGTCCGTGCGCGAAGCACCATACGTTGCAGCTACTCGTGTAGCACCCTAGCACAGGAAATCACATCCGTGTCTTCTGCATCTTGCCCTCCTGGGCTGATCCCATCCCGCACTGTATAGCGCGCTTCTGAACGAATGGTGAATGCTTGGACTGGCGCAGCCGCGGCCGCTGCGATCCGTCGCTGCGATGACGATCCCACGTCTTGCAACGCCTAGCACCCGACAGTAGCACGGGATCGGACAGCGGAGAGGTGTCCCGGCAATGAACGGAACGGCGACGCCGGGCGGGCGCAACACGGCGCTCGACGGGCTGCGCGGCTACGCTGCGGTAGCCGTCGTGTTCTACCATGGTATTCTCGGAGCAGATCCTTCCCTTATCCAGTCCTTACTCCACCCTCCGATCTGGGCGCAGCACTCGGGATATGGCGTGTTGGAGAAGATCTCGCTCTCCGTGCTAAATGGAGAGCTCGCCGTCCAGGTGTTCTTCACGATTAGCGGCATCGTGCTGTTCCGCTCGCTCGCCGCACTCCACCGGGGCGCCTGGCTGCGCACGTGCTGGTCCTTCGCCCTCCGCCGCTTCGTGCGCATTTGGCCTGTGATGGCGGTCGCCTTGCTCGGAACGATGGCGTTACGCGCCTTGGCGAGCCTTGCCGTGCCGAGCGTCGGCATCCCAAGTGCCAGGGCGCTCGGCAAGAACCTGCTGCTGTCTGAATACGGCGTCAGCGGCGCGACCTGGACGCTGCACGCCGAGCTCGCGATCGTGCCGGCGCTGCTCGCGTGCTTCTTCCTAGTGCGCCGGTTCGGCCGCTTCGCGGTGTTAGGCTGCATCGCCTACGCGGTGCTCGCGTTCCGCCTGCATTTCCTGCTCGGCGCCGACCGCGTCCTGGCCTATGCGCTGCCCTTCGCCCTCGGGGGAGCGGCGGTCGAGAGCGGGCTGCTTGATCCTCTATATCACTCCCGCTGGGCCGCACGGTTCGCCTTGATTTCCGGGACTGTCGCGGTCCTGACGTTCATGCTGCCAGCGCCGAGCGGCTTCCGTTTCCTGCTTCAGGCAGCGCTGGTGACGGTCGCCGTGGGCTGGGTGGCCGCCGCGCCGGGCGGCGCTGTCAGGAGTCTGCTGGAGGCGCCGCCGTCCCGCTTCCTCGGCCGCATCAGCTACAGCTTCTATCTGTGGAATGTGCCGGTCTTCGGCATCATGCTGGCCTTGATCGGCTACCGGCTCGCGAGCGCGCGTCCGCTCGAAATCGGCCTCGCCGTCGGGGCGGCGGCAGCCGTCGTCACCATCCCGCTCGCGCATCTTTCGGAGCGCTGGCTGGAACAGCCCTGCATAGCGCTCGGTCGCGCGCTGACCCGGCGCACCCGCCAGGACGCCCCGGCACCCAAGACTGCACTGGCCGCCGAAAGGGCCTGGCCAGCGCGGCCATCGAGCTCTTAAGGCTGCAAACGCACCCTACTCCCCTGCTCGGAGCGCAGCCCCTGCCGCCATCGGGCATAGCGGCAGCGCGAGCGCCAGCACCGCGCCCAGCAGCAGCAGGTGCGGAGCCGCCGGCAGCCCGCTCCGTGCGGCGTCGGCCGCTGCTGCGCCGAAGATCAGCACCGGCACCGCGAGCGGCAGGACCAGCAACGGCAGCAGCACGCCGCCGCGCCGGGCGCCGAGCACGACGGCCGCCCCCATCGTGCCGAACAGGCTGAGCGCCGCCGTTCCCATCGCAATCCCACCCAGCAGCGCCGGGAACGCCGCGCCCGGCAGCCGCAGCATGACCGCCAGCGGCCCCGCGGCGATCAGCACGGGCACGCCCGTCGCAACCCAATGCGCCATCGCCTTTGCCGCAGCGACGGCGGCGGGCGCGAGGCCCAGCAGTAGGAGCTGGTCAAGCGAGCCATCCTCGGCGTCCGCCGCGAAGACGCGGTCGAGCGGCAGGAGCGCCGCGAGCAGGGCGCAGACCCAGACCACGCCCGGCGCCATGCGCGCCAGCAGCTCCGGCCCAGGCCCTAGCGCCAGCGGGAACAAACTTCCCGCGAGCACGAAGAACAGCGCCGCCGCGAGCGTGTCCGCCCCGTGCCGGGCAGCAAGCCGCAGCTCGCGCCCGAGCAGCGCTAGCCAGATCCTCACAGCCGCAGCAACTCCGCGCCCGGCAAGGGCAGATCGAGATGCGTCGCCGCGACCACGACGCCACCGGTCGCTCGATGCACCGCGAGCGCGTCCCCCAGGCGGCCAACGCTCGCCGCGTCGAGACCGAGCGTCGGCTCGTCCAGCAGCCACACCGGCGCCCCCGACAGGCTCAGCCGTGCCAGCGCGAGACGCCGACGCTGCCCGGCGGAGAGCATCCGCGCCGGAAGCTCCGCCAACGGCTCCAGCCCCATCGCCGCCAAGGCTGCCCGCCGGTCCCCTGTCCCGAGCAGGGCCCCAAGTCGGGCATGGAGCGCCAGGTTCTCCCATGCGGTCAGCCCCGGCTTGACGGCATCCTGGTGCCCCACGAACGCGACCTGGCCCACGATCTCCCCCCCGCGCCAGCGCACCCGGCCCGTTTCCGGCCGCAGCAGCCCGGCGAGAACGCGCAGCAGCGTGCTCTTGCCCGCGCCGTTCGGCCCGAGCAGGAGCAGCGCGCCGCCGGGTGGCACCGCGAACCCGAGCCCCCGGAACACCAGCCGCTCGCCCCGCACGCACCCCAGACCCTCGGCAACGAGACCTTGCTCGCCCGTGGACGCCGTCCTTTCTATGGTCTATCCCCTCTCGACACGGATCAGGCCGCGCCCCGCCACCTGTCCTTGGGGCGCGCCACCTTGTAGCAGAGGCATCGCAGCGATGAAGCAGACCGGGCAGGACAGCCTGAAGACGCGCCGCACGCTCACCGTCGGTGGCGCGCGGTATGAGTATTTCTCCATCCCCGATGCCGGCAAAGCCCTGGGTCTCGACGTGTCCCGCCTGCCCGCGAGCCTCAAGGTCCTGCTGGAGAACGTGCTGCGCTTCGAGAACGGCGGCAGCTACACCGTGGACGATGCCCGCGCCATCATGGAGTGGGCTCAGAGCGGCACCAGCAACCGCGAGGTGCCGTTCCGCCCGGCGCGCATCCTCATGCAGGATTTCACCGGCGTTCCCGCCGTGGTGGACCTCGCCGCCATGCGCGACGGCATCGCCCGGCTCGGCGGCCATCCCGATCAGGTGAACCCGCTCGTCCCCGTGGACCTAGTGATTGACCACTCCGTCATGGTGGACGTCTCCGGCCGGCGCGACTCGATCCACAAGAACGAGGAGCTGGAGTTCGACCGCAACCGCGAGCGCTACCAGTTCCTGCGCTGGGGCCAGGGCGCGTTCCAGGACTTCCGGGTCGTGCCCCCCGGCTCCGGCATCTGCCACCAGGTCAACGTGGAATACCTCGCCCAGGTCGTCTGGACGAACCAGGAGAACGGCGCGGCGCTCGCTTACCCGGACACGCTGTTCGGCACGGACAGCCACACCACCATGGTCAACGGCATCGGCGTGCTCGGCTGGGGCGTGGGCGGCATCGAGGCTGAGGCCGCGATGCTCGGCCAGCCCATCGCCATGCTCATCCCCGACGTGGTCGGCTTCCGCTTCACGGGGAAGATGCCCGAGGGCAGCACGGCCACCGACCTCGCGCTCACCGCCACACAGATGCTGCGCAAGAAGGGCGTCGTAGGCAAGTTCGTGGAGTTCTTCGGCCCCGGCCTCGACAGCGTCTCGGTCGCGACGCGGCTCACCATCGCGAACATGGCGCCCGAGTATGGCGCGACCTGCGGCTTCTTCCCCGTGGACGCGGCGACGCTCGACTACATGCGCCTGACCAATCGCAGCGACGATCAGGTCGCCCTCATCGAATCCTACTGCCGGGCCCAGGGGCTGTGGCGCGACGATGCGGTCGAGACCCGGTACACGAGCGTCATCGAGCTGGACCTCGGCACGGTGCAGCCCAGCCTGTCCGGCCCCAAGCGCCCGCAGGACCGCGTGCCGCTCAAGGACGCGGCCGCTGCCTTCAACGCCGAGCTGGCGAAGGGTCTCGGCGTGGCCGAGGGCGATGTGGGCCACCGGGTTCACGTCCCTGGCACGGACTACGACATCGGCCACGGCAACGTGGTCATCGCCGCGATCACGAGTTGCACGAACACCAGCAACCCCTACGTGATGCTGGCAGCCGGCCTGGTCGCGAAGAAGGCGCACGAGCGCGGCCTCGCGCCCAAGCCTTGGGTCAAGACCTCGCTCGCGCCGGGCAGCAAGGTCGTCACCGACTACCTCGACCGCGCCGGGCTGAGCGATCACCTGGACGCGCTGGGCTTCCAGCTCGTCGGCTATGGCTGCACCACCTGCATCGGCAACTCGGGACCGCTCGACGACAGCGTCTCCGAGGCGATCGAGGACGGCAAGCTCGTCGCCGTCAGCGTGCTCTCGGGCAACCGCAACTTCGAGGGCCGCATCCACCCGCTGGTCCGTGCCAACTATCTCGCGAGCCCACCGCTCGTCGTCGCCTACGCCCTGCTCGGCACGATGACCGAGGACATCACGACGGCGCCGCTCGGAACGGACCGGGACGGAAAGCCGGTCTATCTGCGCGACATCTGGCCGTCGGACGCGGAGGTGCTGGAAACGGTGCGCACGGCCGTGGCGCGGGACGAGTTCGAGAAGCGCTACTCGGAGGTGTTCGAGGGCACCCTCGCCTGGCAGGGCATCGAGGTCGCAGCCGACAGCGAGACCTACCGCTGGAACAGCGGCAGCACCTACGTTCAGAACCCGCCCTACTTCGAGGGCATCACCATGCAGCCCGCGCCCGTCGCCGACATCACGGGCGCGCGTATCCTGGCGCTGTTCGGCGACAACATCACGACTGACCACATCAGCCCGGCCGGCAGCATCAAAAAGGCGTCGCCCGCCGGCGAGTATCTCGTCGAGCGCCAGGTCGGAAGCCAGGATTTCAACAGCTACGGCTCGCGCCGCGGCAACCACGAGGTGATGATGCGGGGCACCTTCGCCAATATCCGCATCAAGAACGAGATGGTGCCGGGCTTGGAAGGCGGCTGGACGAAGCACCAGCCCGACGGCGAGCAGATGCCGATCTACGACGCCGCCATGCGCTACAAGGCGGAGGGCGTGCCGCTGATCGTGCTCGCGGGCAAGGAATACGGCATGGGCAGCTCGCGCGACTGGGCGGCGAAGGGCACGGCGCTGCTCGGCGTCAAGGCCGTGGTGGCGGAGAGCTTCGAGCGCATCCACCGCAGCAACCTGGTGGGCATGGGCGTGCTGGCCCTGGAGTTCAAGGACGGCGCGACCCGGCATAGCCTGGGCCTCACGGGCGCCGAGACGCTCGACGTGCTCGGGCTGGAAAGCCTCTCACCGCGCATGGACCTGACGCTCGTGATTCGTCGGGAGGACGGGCGGGTCGATCAGGTGCCGGTGCTGTGCAGGGTGGATACGGCCGATGAGGTCGAATACTACCGCAACGGCGGCATCCTGCACTACGTGCTGCGGGAGATGGCGCGGGCGGCGTAGTTGCAGGAGCAACTCCCGACGTAGGATCGAGGTAGGACGGCGAATGCGCTCCATCTCAAACTCGCACGGACGCACTTTTTCTATTATCGAGAATAGGGCATGCACGGTAACGAGAAATCTCTCTCCACACTTAAGGCACCAGCTGTTTAACAAAATCATCCTAGCCTTGCGTGACGGAAAGATGTCCTCTGGGTTCTTCAAGCAGCTCGAACGTTGCATGGAAACCGATTTCTTTGACACAGACTCGATAATCAACGTCATCGGCCAGATCGAGAGTCTTGGCGATGACCTCCTGGCTAGTAGGATTGCTCGGCAGTTCACGCGGCTGCCATTAGAGGGACTGTGGCACGCTCATCATATCCAAACGAAATTCATGGCTCGTAATGTTCTCCGAGAAGTTCAACAGTTCAATTACCAAGCATTCTTCCGACCACATATGGGGAGAGTGTTCACGGAGGATCTCGCTAAGAAGCTCGCGCGTGAAATCGCGGTGAACAAATACCAGGAGCGCGTGAGAGAAGGTCGAGCCACGGGCGAGTGGATTGTGTTCGAACGAAGTGGCCGAGCAGATTTCTATTTGACACTTGCTGAGCATGAAGAAGGAGATCAGGCCATCTACGACAGGGTTCAAGCTCACCGCGTTCTACCATTCCTATCTGGCACCGCCTCACAGGCAAATTGATTTGGACGTTCATTCTGCCGGGCACAACTTCACCCCAACCGGCAGCGCCAACGCCGCCACGGCCGCCATCGCCAGGAACGCAAACGCCGGACCACGCCCGTAGAGCTGTCCCGCGAGCCACGTCAGCCCGGCGGACGGCAGCGAGCCGCCGAGCGCCGCAAGCCAGGTCTGTGCCGTCGCCGCCCGGCGCGCGCCCACCCGGCGCAGCACCAGCATCGCCGAGAGGTGCTGGAACGCGAACGTGCCCGCGTGCATCACCTGCGCCCCCGCGAGCAGCCACGGGTTCACGATGAAGGCGAGCACGGTCCAGCGTACGGCCGAGATGCCGGCCGCGAGCATCGTGAGCCGCCCTGGCCCGATCCGCTCCACAAATCCTCGCCCCCACACGAACAGGGCGACCTCAGCGATGACTCCCTCCGCGATCAGCAAGCCCACGATCCCGTCCGGGATGCCGGCGGCGCGCCAGCGAAGAGCCGCGAAGCTGTAGTAGGCGGCATGCGCTCCCTGGATCAGCCCGCTCGCGAGCACGGCGAGGCGGAACGCAGGCAGGCGGAATGGGCTGAGCCGCTCCTGCGGCACCGGTGCCACGTGCGGCGCCTCGGGCATGAGCAGGCCGAACACGGCCGCGAGGCAGTAGCCCGCGGCGAGGGTCGGCGGCACGGCCCCCGTTCCCGCCGCGCCGAGCAGCGCGCCTCCGCCCGCAGCAGCGGCCATGTAGCTGACCGATCCCCAGGCCCGTGTCCGCCCGTAATCGAGCCGGCCCGTAGCCGCGAGCGGCAGCGCCACTGCATCCCCGAGCGGCGTCAGGGTCGCGGCGGCCACGCCCTGGACGCAGGCGGCGGCGAACAAGGGCGCGGTCAGCGGCATGGCGGGCAGCACCAGCGCCGCCGCCATCGCGACGAGCGCCGCCCCCGCGAGCGCCGCCCGGCGGTGTCCGACCGCGTCCGCCCCCTGCCCCCAGAGCGGGACCACGGCGACGCGCAGGAGCGCGGACAACCCGAGGACACCGCCGATCTGCGCCGCCGTCAGGCCGCGGTCGGCGAACCAGAGCGGTAGGTAGGTGACGCTGATCGCCGCCGCTGCGAAGTATGCGGCGATGCAGAGGCCGACGCGGGTACTGGCGGAGACAGTCAGACGGCGGCCTGCGCCTGGGCGGCCACATCGCGGATGCGCCGGGCCATGCTGGCGACGCCGCTGCCACGGTTCGTCGAGAGCGCCTCCAGCAGGCCGAGATCCTTCAGGAACTTGGGATCGGTCGCGAGGATCTCCGCAGGAGGCCGGCCCGAATAGACGCGCAGCAGCAGCGCCACCAGCCCGGAGACGATGGCAGCGTCGGAGGCGCCCGCGAGCCAGAGCCGGCCGTCCCGCTCCTCCGCCTCCATCCAAACCTTGCTCTGGCAGCCCGGCACGCGGTGCGCGTCGTCCTGCCACGCCTCGGGAAACGGCGGCAGCTTGCGGCCCATCTCGATCAGGTGGGCGTAGCGATCCATCCAGTCGTCGAACACGTCCAGCTCGTCGCCGATCGCCTCGACGGCCTCGACGGCAGTGTCTTCCTCGGGCTGGACGAAGGGATCGGGCATGGTGAAGGGTAGGTGCGGCCCGCCGGGCAGCGCGTCAACCCCGCGGCTGCGCGTGCTCGCGGACCCAGAGCGTGAACTCCTCGTCAGTCAACTCGCCCGCGGCCATATCGAGCATGGCAACGACGGCTTCCGGCTCCGACGCTTCAAGTTCCATGCCGTTGAGCGCGAGGAACACCACCATCGCCATGAATGCAGCACGCTTGTTGCCGTCCACGAACGGGTGGTTGCGCGCGATAGCGATGGCGTAGGACGCGGCGAGGTCAACCGTGTTTGGCTCGCCATAGCTCGCGAGGTTCAGCGGCCGGGCAAGCGCGCTCTGCAGCAGGCCCAGATCGCGGACGCCGGAGGCGCCTCCGTGCTGGGCCAACTGCATATCGTGGAGGTCGAGGACGATCCGCTCGCTGAGCCAGGTCGTCACTTCGCGAGTTCGCGCAACACGTTGCGCCACTTATGCATGAGCCGCCGGGCGACCTCCATCTGCGCTTCATAGTCCGGGTCGCTGACGGACAGCTTCACGCCGTCAGGCACCTCGACCGCATAAACGGTATCGCCCTTCTGCACGCCAAGCTTCACGAGCAGCTCCTTGGGCAGGATCACGCCCACCGAGTTGCCGATGCTGGTCAGCTTGAGCGCAGCCATGGGAACCTCCTCTCCATGTGCTCATTATGAGCACATGGAGTTGGAAGTTCCAACATTTGTTTGGACGATAGGGAGTGAAGCCCGCCAGCTCACTCCCGCAACCCCTCCCACTTGTCCGCGTTCCCGCGTGCAGATGAGCCAGCCCTCGCCGCCGCCCGACGACGCGCTCCTCCACCTCGCCCGTGTCATCCAGTCCACCGGCTACCGCTTCACCACCCCGACCCCCGCCACCCATGCCCGCGTCAACGCCCGCCCGGAGAACGCCTGGGCGCGCGACCTTCGTGACGTGTTCGGCTGGAGCCGACCATTCCGCGCGGACATCCTGCCCCCCAGCCTGTTCGCTCTGATGCAGGACGCCGGCGTCGCCAAGCCGCACGGCGACGGCTGGCGCAGCCTGGTGCGGCTCTCCACGCTCTCGGACCTTCTCTTCCTGCACTCCGCCTACCCCACGGCGGCGGCCGACTCCGTGTTCTTCGGGCCGGACACCTACCGCTTCGCTCGCGCCCTCATGGCGCACCTGGAGCGGCGCGCACCGCCCGTTCGCCGGGCGGCGGATATCGGCTGCGGCGCCGGACCAGGTGCTGTGCTCCTCGCCCGAGACCTGCCCGGCGCCGAGATCCTGGCCGTGGACATCAACCCGGCCGCGCTCCGCCTCACGCGCGCTAATGCCGCGCTCGCGGGCGTGCAGGTTAACGCCTGCGAGAGCAACCTACTCACGAACGTGGACGGCCTCTTCGACCTGATCGTCGCCAACCCACCCTACCTTGTGGACCCGGCCGCCCGCGCCTATCGCCACGGCGGCGGCCCCTTAGGCGCGGAACTGTCATTGAACATCGTCCGAGCCGCGTGCGATCGCCTCGCGCCGGGTGGGACCATGCTGCTCTACACCGGTGCCGCCGTCGTGAACGGGCACGATCCCTTCCGGGCCGCTGCGACGGCCCAACTTGAGGCGGCAGGCCTCGGTTGGGCCTACGAGGAGGTGGACCCGGACGTGTTCGGCGAGGAACTCGCCGAGGGTGCGTATCGGGGCGCCGACCGCATCGCTGCCGTGGTGCTCACCGCCAACAAGACGAGGTAATCGCCGATGCCCGAGGGAACGATCAAGCCGGCCCTGCCCGAGTCGGAGAACGACCGGCTGCACCAGCTTCTCGCCGCCTTCAACGCCCGGCGCTTCGCGCCCACTCTGCCGACGGAACACTGGCGCGATGACATCGAGGATCTCGCCGAGGGCCTGCGGGTCGAAGGCGAGTTCCTGGAAGCGTCCCGCGCCAGGGTCGCCGCGCGCGCGGCCGAGGCGCCCACGGACGCTGACGGCTTCGTGGCCTGGTTCGAGGAACTCGAACGCAGCGGGCCTGGCCAGGGCGATCCCTTGTTCCCCTGGCTCGCCGAGCAGGCGGCCCGGGACGAGATGCGCTGGTTCCTCACCCAGGAAGTCGCGGGCGAGGCCGGGTTCGACGACCTATGCGCGCTGACGCAAGTGAAGCTGCCCGTGCCGGCCAAGCTGGAAGTCGCCCGCAACTACTGGGACGAAATGGGCCGCGGCAACCCCAAGGGCATGCACGGCCCGATGCTGGAGGTGCTCTCCCACAAGCTCGGCCTGCAGCCCAGCGTCGAGACCACGGTCTGGGAATCGCTCGCTCTCGCCAACACCATGGCCGGGCTGGCCGCGAACCGGCGCTATGCCTACCAATCCATAGGCGCCATGGGCGCCATCGAGCAGACGGCGCCGGGCCGCGCGGCGCTGGTGGCGCAGGGGCTGAAGCGCCTGGGCGTGCCGGCCGACGACCGCCACTACTTCGACCTGCATGCCGTGCTGGACATCAAGCACTCGGCCGCCTGGAACGCCGAGGCAATCCATCCGCTCGTCGCCTCCGACCTGGCGCTCGCGCCCGCCATCGCCGAGGGTGCCTTGATGCGGCTCGAATGCGGCGCCGCGTGCTTCCGGCGCTATAGGCAGGAGCTGGGGCTGGAGGAGGGCTAATGCGAATGGCCCTGAATGATGACCGCTTCGGGAGGAATCCGGACTTTCCCACCCTGTTGCGACTTCATTCTGGGGCAAGTTGAAACTGCGTGGCGGACGTTGCAGATTTCAAAATATTGTGTATGGAGCTGCAGTCCCCAAAAGTACGGGTTTTCGGACTGGCGACCGGCACAGCAAACTCAATGTCTTGGCCGTCCGCAAACTCAGTCTTGATCGCGCCGCAAGCTACTCACACGGCATCGCGATCTTGAATGCGACGTAGGCCATGTTGATCGCCGGGTCGTTGCCGTGACTTTCGCCAGCTAGCGCATTGGCGGTGACGAAATACTGCTTCAGCTGCGCGGCAGTCGGCTCCTGCGGTGCGCACACAAGCCGGGTTCCATCGTTCTTCGCCGCCTGAAGAATACCGTCATAAGCCCCTTGGAGGTAAATTCCACATACCGGACTATTTTTCGAGCAGAAGGACATTAAATCCGCGGTTGACATTTGCGCGGCGGTTGCGGTCACCGATGCAGCGAGAAAAGAGCCAGTCACACAGAGGACAGTTACACCAGGCTTCATCGATTTTCTCCACTACGCTCTTTCTCTCTCGGCCAGAATCGCCCTGATAGCTTCCGTGGCAACCGGGCTGTCTATATCGAGCGATGCCACGAGGCAACATGGTAGCTTGTTCCCGACAAGGAGAGCACTTGGACGATGAACATGACCGCTGCGCAGTGTGCAAACCTTCTCGCGGCGCTCTTCGGAGCTTCTGGAACCATCTTTCTGTTTTTCGGCAGCTATGCGTTTCAGCCTCTTGAGGGAGCACCTTTCAACAGCCCGGAATTGGAACAATGGAACGGTCGCATCAAGGTCAAAAACCGTGTGAGGAAAACCAAACAGAGGATCGGGCTAGGGCTGCTTTGCGCCAGCTTTGCCATTCAAGCCGTCGCCGTCTTCCTGTCCTAGTGCCTGCAGGCAAGTCAAAAATCCCGCACCGACGCTTCAACCCAATGATGCCAACAGCTTGAGCTGTGAAGAACGCCGATGCGAATGTCGCTTTGGTCGGGAGCGGTCATCCAACACTGCGGCTGGCGTAAGCCGCCCGCAGAGTCTCCCCAAGCGCGTCGGCGACGCGGTCCTGTTCGGCGTCGGTGATCCCTGGGAAGCTCGGCAGCGAGATCCCCCGCGCCGCGATCGCCTCGGCGACGGGCAAGCTGATCTCCTGCCGCTGCACCGGCATGGTGTGCGCGCAGTAGAAGACAGGCCGCGTCTCGACGCCGCGGGCCGCCATGCCGGCCATCACCGCGTCGCGGTCCGCGCCTTCGGGCAGCAGCACGCTCACCAGCCATTCGGCGCTCTCCACCCCGGGTATGGGACGCTGGAACGTGACCGGGAGGCCGGCCAAGAGCACCCGGTATCGCCCGGCGAGGGCGCGCTTGCGGGCGAGGATGGCATCGAGCCGTTCCATCTGCGCACAGCCGATGGCGGCGGCGACGTTGGTCATGCGGTAGTTGAAGCCCATGACCTCGTGCCAGTAGCGCCGGGTGAAGGACTGGCCTTGGCCGCGCGCCTGGAGCAACCGCCGGCCGAGCGCGTCGTCGCGGCACACGGCCATGCCGCCCTCCCCGGTCGTCACCGTTTTGTTGCCGAAGAAGCTGAACGCTGCCGCGTCGCCGAAGCTGCCCACGGGCCGACCCGCGATCGTGGTGCCGAGCGCCTCGGCCGCGTCCTCGACCAGAGCGAGGCCGTGCCGGTCCGCGATGGCGCGCAGCGCCGCCATGTTGCAGGCGGCACCGTAGAGGTGGACGGCCATGATCGCGCGGGTGCGCGGCGTGACCCGCGCCTCCACGCTCGCCGGGTCGGGCAGCCAGTCATCCCAGCGGCTCTCGGCGAAGACGGGCCTGGCGCCGGCGTGGCTGATCGTGTTGACGGAAGCGATATAGGTGAAGGACGGCACGATCACCTCGTCGCCCGGCCCGATCCCGAGACCGTGGAGCGCGAGATGCAGCGCCACCGTGCCGTTGCACGTGGCGACCGCGTGAGCGACCCCCGTGCGCCGGGCCACGGCCTGCTCGAACCGCTCTACATAGACCCCGAGCGAGCTGATCCAGCCCGTCTCCAGGCAATCCATCACGTAGCGACGCTCGTTGCCTGAGAGGTCGGGACGATAGACCGGGATGAGAGGTTGCAGCCTCGCCGGCGATCCTGGGCGAAGGGCCTCGTTCTTAATCGTCTGCACCACCGTGACCTCCGACCATTTCCCCCAGCCCCGCGACCGCCCGAGCCAGCGCCGGCTCGTCCGTTGGAAAGCCAAGCCGGGCCGCCGCCAGCCCGAGCGACCGTGCCGCGAGGATCGCGGGCGCGGCCTCCGCGACCTCCGCAAGGAACGGGACCAGCCGCGCCGCATACCGCTCCGGCGCGTGCGTCTCCAGCGCCCAAGCCGCCGCCCTCTCCCCCATGTGGCGCGCAGCTACAGGGTTGTCGAGGATCCATTCGAGATGCCGCACCACGTCCGGCGCCTCTTCGCCCGGCATGCAGCGCAACGCAACATTCTCCGGCAGCGCCGCATACACGCCGGCCTCGCTGACGAGCACGGGCCGCGCCGAGCGCAGCGCGAGCACGAGCGACGCCGATCCCCCCTCCAGAACGGGATGGCGCAGGCACGCGATGGCATCGACGGCGGCGAGCTGGGCGATCAGCGCCTCATCCGGCACCCAGCCCGCGAACTCCGGCGGTGGCGCGCCAACGGCGGCGGCCAGGCGCAGCAGCCGCTCCTCCTCTGTCGGGTCGCACGGGCCAATCAGCACGTAGTGTCCCAAGGCGCGCAGGCGCGGCGAGGCGCCCATCGCCCGGATGACGGCTTCGACGCGCTTGTTGGGATTGACGTGCCCAATGGTCGCGACGGTGAGGCGGCCCGCGATGGGAAGCGGCAGCGGCGGCACAGGCGGCAAGTAGGCGAGCGGCAGCTGCAGAACCGGGCCAGGGCAGGCCGCCTCCATGTCCCCCTGGTAGTGCGGCCCGTGCACGACGGCACCGCAAGCCAGGCTGGCGAGCGCGGGCGCGAGCGGCGCTCCGGCGCGCACGACCCGGTCGAGCACTCCGTGCGGCGGCTCGGGGTCCGGCCCGTGGCGCCACTCCTGCGCGAAGTGCTCCATGCTCGCATCGTGCAGCACGGCCGTGCTCGGCGTCGCTGGCAGCAGCGCGGGCGCGAGCCCGTGGAACGGGTAATGGTTGCCCAGGTTGACCACGACGGCATCGAAGCCGGCCGCCAGCGCCTCGGGCCGCAGCACGCCGGGCGCGTGGACGGGGAATGGCGCCGCGAGCGGCGCCAGGCGCGCACCCTCCCCCGTTTCCGTGCGGACGATCTCGACACGGTGCCCTGCCGCAGCGAGCGCCTCGCAGACCGACGCGCTGAACCGGGCGATCGCGGACCGCGAGTTCCACGGTGTCGCCCACGCAATGCGCAGTCTCATGACAGCAGCCGCTCGACGGTGCGCGGCCAGGTGAGCCCCAGCGCGTCGAGGGCCGCGCGCCCGGCTCGTCCCCGCCGCTCAGCCTCCGCCCGGTCCGCCATCGCGCGAGCGAGCGCGGCGCCGAGCGCCTCAGGCTCGGGATCAGCGACCCAGCCGGTCTCCCCGTCGCGCACGATCTCCAGCACGCCCCCGGAGTCGCTCGTCGTCACGACCGGCTTGCGGGCCTGGAATGACTCCATCGTCACGTAGCCCACCGAATCCTCGTCGAGCGGAACGTAGGCGACGGCCGAAGCCGCATTCACCAGCGCCGCCAGCTCCTCACGCGGCAGGAATTGAAGGTCGAGGCGGACCCGGTCCGCAACGCCTTCCGCCTCGGCCATCTGCCGCAGCCAGGACCCATGGTCCGCCGCGTCCGGAGGACCGGCGACGACGAGGCGAACGCCCGGCGCATAACGCAACGCGCGCACGAGCAGGTGCTGCCGCTTCGCCCCGCCTACACGCCCGCCGGCGAACACGTAGCCCTCCGCCTCGCCGCCCTCGAACAGCCACGGATCGTTCAGCGGCGCCGACAGGGTCTCGGCCTCAATGCCGCAGTAGTGCCGGAGCCGGCGTGCGGCCTGCGAGACGGCGAACAGTCGCCGCAGGCCCGACAGCGCCTCGCCATCAGCGGCTCGGATCAGGTCGCGCACGCGACGCCCCTCCGGCGTGTCAGGGATGTTGGAGTGGCCGCTGTCCCACATGTCATAGGCCTGGCGGTATTGATGCACGATCCAGGGCGTCCGCCCCGCGTGCTCGACGAGGTAGGCCGGGAACTTGATCGGGATCACCCGGTCCACCTCGGCAAGGCGCAGGCCCCGCGCGATCAGCATCTCGTCGGGCAGCCGGGTCCACGGCTCCCACGAGAATGGCAGGCTCATGCTCGCGGCGCGCAAGCCCGGTGTCAGGTTGAGGTTGCGTACCAGATGGTCGCGCAGCTCCTCGGCGCCGCCATGCGCGAAGGGCGCTCGCACGGACAGGACGAGCACCTTCACGCGAGCACCTGCCCTACCGCCGCATCCCAGTCATCCGGAGCCACGACCCCCGCATCCAGGCCCGCCCCGAGCAGACATGCGGCCACCTCCTCGCTCGCCGCCAGCACGCGCCGGGCCTCGCGCAGCCCCCTGAGCAGCGAACGCGCGCACGCATCCTCGAGTGCCCGGTCCGCCAGCGTCGCGCCGCCCTGTGCAGCGCCGGGGATGCTCGCGAGCCAGGCCACCTTGCGCGGGTGCCGCACGATTTCGGCCGGCGTGCGCAGGGTCACGACGAGGTCGTAATGCCCCTCGAACTCCATCGCGCGGTATGCGGCGCGCTGAACCAGCTGCGCCTCGGGCGCTTCCGCGAACGGCAGCAGCACCAGCTCCGCCTCGTGTCCCGCGGCGCGCAGCGCGGCTTCGAGCCCCTCGCCCATCAGAACTTCGGCATCCGCCCGCAGCGGCACTGACGCGCTGACGATGCCGATCCTCAAGACAGCAGCCGCGCCGGAACGCCCCCTACGACCGTGCCGGCTGGAACGTCGCCGACGACGGCGGCGCCAGCACCCACGACCGCATCGGCGCCGATCAAGACCCCCGGCCGCGCTGCCGCGCCCACCCCGACGAGGGCGCGCGCCCCGACCCGCACGGTGCCGGCGAGCGCGGCGCCGGGCGCGATGTGGGCGCAGGGGCCGATCCGGTTGTCGTGCTCGACGATGCAGCCCGTATTCAGGATGGCGAGCGCGCCGATCTCGGCGAGGGTGCCGACGACTGCGCGGGCCATCACCACGACACCCTCCCCGAACCGCGCGCTCGGCGACACGAATGCCGCCGGATGAACCACCGCGGGCAGGCGGAACCCCAGCGCGCGCAGCCCCTCTCCCGCCCGCTCGCGCGCCTGGTTCGCCCCGAGCGCGACGACCGCGGCGTCGAGTTCCGTCGCACGCAGCCGCGGCAACGCGTCGTCGCCCCCGAGCACCGGCACCCCAAGCAGCGCTTGCGCGTCCGGCCGCGAGTCCACGAGCCCGACGGGATCGAATCCCGCGGCGCGCAACGCCTCGATCACCACCTTCGCGTGGCCGCCCGCACCGATCACGAGGATCGTGCCTGCCCTCGGACGGCTCATGCGAGCAGCAGCCCGGGATAGCTCGCCGGCGGATCGCGCAGCCAGAGCAGGTTGAGCGAGAAGACCGTGTCCAGCCCCGTCCGCCGCAGCGAGCGCAGCAGCCCCGACTCTTCCTCGATCTCCCACGGCGCGAACCCGTGCGCCTGGAACGCGCCCAGCCAGTCCGCGATGGAGACGCCGACGCGCGCGAGGTGCGAGGGTCCGAACTCCGCGATCACCCCCACCCGCGGGCTCTCGGCCAGCACGCGCCCGGCACCGCGCAGCACCTCCAGCTCCATCCCTTCCGCATCGATCTTGACCACGCACGCCGGGCGTCCCTCGGGCACGATGGCGTCCAGCGCTCGCACCGCGACCTCGACCTCGTCCACGCCCTCGTTCCTAAGCGGGAGCAGCGAGTTATGGCTCCCCACGGCCGCGATGTGGAGCCGCGCCTTCCCCTCCTCACCGCCGGCCGCGCACTCGTGCAGCGCGACGCGGTCCTGCAAGCCGTTGAGCGCGAGCGTCCGCCGCAGCGCGCCCGCCGTGCGCGGCGTCGGCTCTACGGCAACGACGAGGCCCCGCGGCCCTACCCGTCGGGCCAGCGGCACCGTGAAGGTGCCCAGATGCGCCCCCACATCGACGGCGACACCCCCCTCGGCCGCGAGCGCGCAAGCGACACCCAGGGCGCCTGGCTCCAGCCTCCCCGCCGTCTCGACCATGGCGACGATCTGGCTTTCGTCCTCGACCGGCACGATCAGGTAACCGTCGTCCGTGCGCACCGCGACGTCCGGCCCGGCCGGAACCAGGTTGCGGCGCAGCAGCGCGTCGGTGCGGGCAAGCACGGCGCCGAGCTGCTCGGCCGTTCCGTCCGCGGACGCCTCGTCCGCCTTGACGTGCAGCGCGCCGAGTTGAACGCCGAGATGGTCCGCCTTCGGATGCAGGCTTCCGAGCAGCGCGACCGCCTCGTCCGACAGCGCGCGCAGACCCGGCAAAGCACGCTCGGCTGCGCTTGCGGCGAGGACGGCGTCCCGGATCTGCAGCCGCGCGGCATCGAGCCGGAGCACGATGCCCGCGAACACCTCGTCCGGGACACGCGCCTCGGCCACCGCGCGGAGCAGCTCGGCGTGGTCGCCGAGCCGCGCCGTCTCCAGCGCCTCCAGCCGCGCGGCGAGCCGGGCATCCATGGCAGCGACCCGAGCGTCCGTCGCATCCAGCCGTGCCGTGTTGGCCGCGTCGGCCGCACCCGTTCTCGCGGCCAAGCTGGCCAGCGCCGCCTCGACGCGGGCGACGGCGGCACTCGTCTCCGTCCGGTCCACGGCGCCGCGGATGCGCCAGTCGAGCCTGTGCAGGAACGGCAGCGCCAGAGGGCGGAACAGGCGCAACAGACGCCGCGCCGCGCGGCGATGGACGGGCCGGACCGGCTGAGGTTCCGGGACGGGCGCCAAGGTCGGCCCGGGCGCAGGCGCTCGCTCCTCCGCGGGGACGGGTGGCGGCGCGGGCGGCAGGACCGGCGGGGGAAACCGCTCGGCTAGAGGCCCGGGTGGCGCGACGGAGCGATCCGGAGGCGTAACTAGCTGCTCGGGCGGCAGGGGTGCCGGGTGCAGCAATGTGCCCGCACGCATGGCGCGCCCCAGGCGGTCAGAACTCACGTCGCTCGCGCCCGCGTCCCGCTCATCCGGCGCGGGATTAGCCGAAGAGGGCGACCAAGTCACTATGGCGCGCCGTACGAGATCGGCGCCGTAGACGGGACGTAGCGGCGGAGCAGACCCGTCCCGGCCCGCCTTGCCGAGCCGATGAACCGTGCTACCGTGATCTCCTGATGCTTCCGAGGCGCTCCCGCCTTCTCCGCCGCCGCGTTCTCGGGTTCTTCGCGGCAGCGCTGCTGCTCGCCCAGCTCGCGCTCGTAGCCGCGCCGTGCTGCGATGCGGGGCGCCCGTCCCCCGTGGCATCCAGCACAACCATGCCCATCTGCCACACCGGCTCGTCGGAGAGCGGCGCGCCGGCGCATCAAGACCATCGCCGTCCTGACTGCGCACTGTGTCCGTTGTGCCTGGCGCTTGCCGCGCCCGCCGCGTTCCTCACGCCCGCACCGGTGCCGTCCTTCCCTCCTCTCGTCGTCGCGCGGGGCACAACACTGCTGCCGCCCGCACGCGCCCCGCCTCCGCTGGCCGTCCTCGCAGCCACTTACCCGACCGGACCACCCATCCTGGCCTGACCGCGACGCAACGCCGGGCAGCAACGCTTCTTGCGCGGCTGCCCTCCACGTCCTCTGGCCAGGGATCCTACAATGTTTCGTCTGCATCACGCGGCAGCGCTCGCCGCAGCCTGCTTGCCGGCCCTATGCGCCGGGCAAGCCCACGCCCATGCCATTGCCGGCGCGCGCGTCTTCCCCGTTACGCTGACCATTGACGATCCAGGCGTCGCCGACGAGGCGTCGCTGCCCACCTTCAGCTGGCAGCGCCAGGGCGCCAACGGTGGACCCGGACCGACCCATGAATACGACATCGCTGCCGAATACGACAAACGGATCACTGAGAATTTCGGCATCGGGATCAACGACGGCTACACCATCCAGAGCACGGAGAACGACAAGACCAGGACCGGCTTCGAGGACGTGATCGTCACCGCGAAATATCAGGCCTATATCAATGCGCCGCATGAGTTCATCGTCTCGCTCGGCATCATCCGCGAGTTCGGCCATACCGGCACGGCACACACCGGCGCGGATGAGTATGGCAACACCACGCCCACGATTTACTTCGGCAAGGGTCTCAATGAACTGCCGATTCCTCTCCTCCGCCCTTTGGCGGTCACGGGAACGGGCGGATTCTCCATCGCCGACCGGGAACTGAAGGCCATCGGGCCGGCACCGTCCAACCTCGGCGCGAACGCAACCCTGCCACTCACCGGCCTCGCCGCCCAGCAATTCAACAGCGGCTACTCGAACCGCTGGGTCGGCGGCCTGTCCCTGCAATACAGCCTGCCCTACCTCCAATCCCAAGTGCGGGACTACCACCTCCCGGAGTTCTTCAATCACCTGATCCCGCTCGTCGAGGTCGCCTACTCGTCGCCCGCCTCGGCCCCAAGCAATCTCGGCACCCAGATCGTGTTCGCGCCGGGCGTGATCTACCTCGGCGACACGTTCCAGGTCGGCATCGAGGCGCTGATCCCCGGCAACAAGGCGTCCGGCACAAACGTCGGCGTGATCGGCCAATTCCACCTGTTCTTCGACGACCTGCTGCCGAACACCCTCGGCAAGCCCCTCTTCAACTTCTGAAGGAGACGAGAGATGCGACGCACCACCCTCGCCATCGCCATGCTCCTCCTCGCCACACCTGCGGCCCTCGCCCACGCCTTCCTGCGCAGCGCCGACCCGGCGGTCGGCAGCACGGTCTCCGCAGCGCCTCAGCAAGTCGAGATCACGTTCACCGAGGGCGTCGAGCCGAGCTTCAGCACCATCGTCGTCCAGAACGCCTCCGGCACGCGCGTGGATAAAGGCAACGTCCACGCCATACCCGGAGCCGGCAAGTCCCTCGCGGTCAGCCTCGGCCCGATACCGCCCGGCACCTACAAGGTGATCTGGCACGCGACCTCGACGGACACGCACAAGACCGAGGGCAGCTTCTCGTTCACGGTCGCGCCCTGAGCGACGCAACTGCATGTGCGTCTTCTCGCCCGCCCGAATCCGGAGGCATCGATGACCCGACGCGCTATCCTGGCGGCTCTCGCCTTGGCCGCCGTGACCCCCGCCGCCGCATTCGCCCAGCACCCGGCGCCCGTCCGAGCGCAGGACGCCTGGGCACGCGCCACCCCGCCCGGCGCCTCGACCGGCGCCATCTACTTGACGCTGATCAGCCCGAGCGGCGACCGGCTGACCGGCATCTCCTCCCCTGCCGCGCAGGCGGCCGGGGTGCACGAGATGCGCATGGAAGGCAGCGTCATGCGCATGCGCCCCGTCGAGGGCGGCCTCGCGCTGCCCGCAGGCCAGCCGGTCACGCTGGCGCCGGGCGGCTACCACATCATGCTGGAAGGGCTGAAGGCGCCGCTCAAGCCGGGCCAGGCCGTGCCGGTACGGCTCACGTTCCAGAAGGCGCCGCCGCTGGAGGTGGAGGCGCAGGTGCGGCCGATCGGCGCCACCGCTCCGAGCTTGGGCGGCAACGGAGGCGCGGGACAAGCCGCCATGCCCGCCATGACGATGACCAAGTAAGGCCGCGATGCCGACCTTCGACGTCGAGGGCGGCATCGCGCTCGCCCTCGCGCGCGGCGTGGCGGACGCCACCCTGCTGTCCGCATTCGGAGCGCTGCTGTTCCGCGCGCTGATCGCGCCGCCGGTTCTGACCCGCATGGACCGCGGGGCGTCGGCCAGCACCAGCCTGAGGCGCCTCGCGTGGCTCAGCCTGCTCGCCGCGGTCTTGGCCGCGGCAGTTTGGGTCGCGCTTCAGGCCGTCAATCTAGGGGGCACGGTCGCTGCCGTGCCCCGCCTGCTGCGCGCGACCCTGTTCGGGCATCTCCTACTGCTGCGCTTCGCGCTGCTCGGAGTGGCGGCACTCGCCCTCGCGTTCCGCCGGATCGCGGTGGCGGCAACGTTCGCCGGGGCCGCCGTGGCAGCGCAGGCCGGGCTGGGGCACGCGGCCTCCATGTATGATGGGCTGAGTTGGCTGCTGCTCTCCGAGATCCTGCACCTCCTTGCCGCAGGCGCGTGGCTCGGCGGGCTGCTCCCGTTGCTGGTGCTGATCGCGGCAGCGACGCCCGGCGCTGCGGCGCTTGCCTCCCGCAGGTTCTCGCCGCTCGGGACAAGCTGCGTGCTGGTGCTCGCCGGGACGGCGGCGTTCCAGTCCTTCGTCCTCGTCGGCGGCCTGCCGGGCTGGGTCGGCACGAGCTACGGTCTGGTGGCGTTGCTCAAGGTCGTCCTGTTCGCCGCGCTGCTGGGGTTCGCCGCCCGCAACCGCTTCCGCCTTACGCCGGCGCTCTCCGGCACCACCCCAGCGGCAGCCAAAGGCGGCCTGATCCGCAGCATCGCGGGCGAGACCGCCGTAGGTCTGCTCGTCGTGCTGGCCGCCGGGCTGCTCACCAGCCTGCCGCCCGCGATGCACGTGCAGCCGCTCTGGCCCTTCCCGTGGCGCTTGAGCTTCGATGCCGTGCAGGAAGATCCCGACTTCCGGCGCGAGGTCGTGCTCGCGGGGGTCGCACTCGCGGGCGCGGCGGCGCTGCTCGTGGCGGCGCTCGTGATCCGGCGGCGGGTACGATGGGTCATGGCGGCAGCGGCCGTCGTCATCGCCTGGTTCGCCGCCCCGCACCTGGACCTGCTGCTCGCGGACGCCTATCCGACCTACTACTGGCATTCTCCGAGCGGCTTCACGAGCGCGTCCATCGTGCAGGGCGCGGCGCTCTTTCCCGAGCACTGTGCCGTCTGTCACGGCGCCGAGGGGCGCGGGGATGGTCCGGCAGCGAAGACCTTGCCCGTCCCGTCCGCGGACCTCACCGCCGCGCACCTCTGGATGCACAGCGACGGCGAGCTGTTCTGGTGGATCTCTCACGGGATCGAGGCACCCGAGGGCGGCATGGCGATGCCGGGCTTCGCGGATGTGTTGTCCGAGGACCAGCGCTGGGCACTGATAGACTGGGCGCGCGCCCACAACGGCGGCCTCGCGTTCGCGGCGACCGGGAAGTGGCCGGTTCCGGTACAGGCGCCTGGGTTGGAGGCGGACTGCGCCGACGGACGCACGGCGACCCTGGGCGACCTACGCGGCCAGGTGGTCCGCCTCGTCTTCGGCGCGGCGACGCCAATGCCGGGCGTGCTCACGATCCTGGCGACGTCGGACCCGAAGGTCCGGCCAGGTGCTGGCGTCTGCGTCACGGAAGACGAAACGGTGCCGCGGGCCTATGCCATTGTCACCGGGATTGCACCGCGCGACCTGCCCGGCGCGCAGGTCCTCGTGGATGGCCAAGGCTGGCTTCGCGCCGTGCAACGGCCTGGCGCGTCGCCGGGGTGGAACGATCCGCGCGCGCTCGCGGCAGCGGTGCGGGGTATCGAAGGGCACCCGCTCGCGGCAGGCACGGAGCACATGCCGATGAACATGCGGATGTGAGTGTCGGATGAGGCATAGGCTGTGATTGGATGGCCCAAATGGGGCAGAATCTGTCGTCGCGCTGCAGTTGTAGAATCCGCAATCACACGAGGATCGGTCGGCGCGCGATCTGCCTCGTCTCACAACTCCCATTGGTCCAGCGTCGAGCGAGTCGTGGCAACCGCGATTGATGCCGAGGATGATCTCGCGCAGCAGCCACGCCTAGGAGAAAGTAGTCATAAACACGTGAAGACGCCTGCACGTCATCCTGCACGTCATGCAGAGACTGGTGGGTCCGGCCTAGCGTCAATCGCGTCAAATACGTAGCCATAGCGGCGCATTGATCTGGCGCGGTATACTCGACCTGGGCATGAGCGAGCCGACTGAAGCCGTCGGACGACACTGGGCGACGGAGCAGGGCGTGAACGGCGAGGCGGCTCGGACCAGAACCACGGGGAGTTTACCCCGCGGCTCACCGATCGCGATACGTGGATGTTCGCCGCCGGTAGGCACATGGCGTCTACAGAGCGCTGCTCTCGTCACCATCCATGAAGGTGACCGGTGATGAGCATGTCCGTCCAACTCCCCGAGAACATGGCGGCCGTGGCGCGGATTCCGGTTGCAACGCGCCTGGCACACGAGATTCCGAAGCCGCTGGACTGGCAGGCGTTCCAGCGCAACTGCGTGCTGCTCTTCCGCGACGAGCTAGGTGATCCCCATGCCCAAGAGTACGGCCGCGGCGGGCAAATCAGCGTGGCATCGACATCCTAGCCACGCGCGAGGGAGACCCTGACTACGTGGTTGGCATCCAGTGCCGCAGGGTCGAGCGCCCTATGGGCTACGGCAAGATCATGGAGGATTGCCGGGCGGCGCTGAAGATTTCTAGCGGACTCAGGGAGATCATCTTCGCGACCACAGCGCCCGATGACACTCGTGCGGAGGACGCGGCCAGGCGTGTTGAAAGCGAACTGCGGGCCGAAGGGCACAATGTGCGCATCGTGGTCTATGGCTGGGGCCAACTCCACAAGTTGATCGCGAGGCACGACGTTGCCTACTCTGTGTTCTGCCCGTGGATCCTGGCCACCTCCGTCCCGCAGCCAACGACCTTGGCGGCGCTATCGGAGCGTGATGCAGGCTCCATTGCCGCTCAACTCGCGCCTCTCCTCGCGGCGGGACTAAAGCAGCTTCAACCCACATCGTCTCTGACCACTCCCACGCACGAGACCGCATCTTCCGATGCAGCCGCCGAAGATCCCGCGCTGCACGGACGCATTGACGTGTTTCGCGACCTCTTTTTGAAAGATCACCAACCTGCCTTGGCCGAGAAGGGATTACTCGGCCTGCTGGAGGCGGGTGGCCTCGATCACAAGCCTTGGGCGCAGTTCCGCATCCAGACGAATCTCGGTTCCATTGCCCTGCATCTTGGGCGAGAGGCGGAGGCGATCTCTCGCTACGAGGCTGCCTACCACCTGCGTCCCTCCGATCCAAACGCGACGGCCAATCTGGCACTCACACGGACCATCCAGGGACGGTTTCAGGAAGCGATGTCGCTGGCCCAAGAGGCGCTCTCTATTACACCGCGCGCGGATCACGCCGTGGGCTACCTGCTTCAGGCAGCAGCGCGGTCTGACTGGCAAGGAGATCCCGAGTCTCTGGTTCCGAATGAGCTCTTTGGAACCATGCATGCTGACCTGGGCTTGGCCGAATTCTACCGCAGGAGGGACGTTCCTGAATGGCAGGTACGTTGCATCGGGTTTACCCAGCGTCATCCCGACGTCCCTGAGTTCAAGCCCATCAATGCGATAGCCGTGTTGTCCTTGGCCGTGGAGTCGGGGACTACCGTGTCCGGCGGCCTTGGCCCGGTCACGGCCGAGAACCTGACCCAGGCCGCCGACGACATGAAGGGTTGGGTAGAGCGCATGCTCGATGCTGGCTTCGGCGACGAGCATGATCGCCGTGCTCACCTCAACAATGCGTGTGTCCTCCTGCGGCTCTGCGGACGGCACGAAGAGATCGTAGCCCTGCTTCGTCGCGCTGGATCGACCACCGCAGCCGACCCGGCCCTACGCAGGTTGCTAGCAATTGCACTCACATCGCTAGGTCGCCGTAGGGAGGCGATCAAGTCACTTGCGAGCGAGCTTGATCCTGAAAGTCTCCTTTACCGTGCGGAACTGAGCGGAGGCGACGACCCTGCCGATGCTCTGGAACAAGCGCTGGCCGTGGATGCCGACGATCTCTCCCCTCATCTGCCATCTATTCGCTGGCACCTAATCGCAGAACTGTCCCTCAGGACACGCCGCCTGGACACGCTGCGCCTTGCTGTCGCAGGTCTCCGTCACCTGAATCCAGGCGACCCTGCTGCCGACGTATTCGAACTGCGGGGTGAGCGGCAGGCCGGTGTTCCCGAGGATGAGTTCTGCCGAAAGCTCGCCGAACTGGCACGGGGAATACCCGATAATGCACCGATGTTCGGCCGCTACTTCCTGGCGGCGGAACTTCAGGACGCTCACTGCCCGGAGGACGCGGTTGCACTCCTCGAAGGTCGAGTCGATCTGTCGAGGTCTACCCCGACCGCCATCCTCTATCTCCAGGTTCTGGCGGAAGCGCGCCGCGACGACGCGTTCCATGCTGCGTTGATCGCGGCAGCGAAGGAGTTACGCGAGCACCCGGCCGTGCTCTGGACCACCGCGGCGCATGCTTGGAATACCGGGGATCTGAACGGGGCATATGAGGCCACCAGTTCACTGATCGAACGTGAGCCCAACAATGCGAGTATGCGCCTGTTCAGGCTCGAGATATTACTAAGACAGAACAGATCAGCTGACCTTCTATCTGAACTCGATCAGTCTCTGGAGCGCCTGCTTGAGTTGGGTATCCAGGACAGCTTTCGGCTTGCTTCACTGCTTGGGCACTTTGGGTTCATCGACCGAGCAGCTGCGTTCGCCTACAAGCTCTTCTTAGAGAACCGTGAAAACCCGAGGGCATGGATGACCTTCGCCAACGTGGTGTTGGACCAGGGAGAAAGCGGTGAGGATCGCTCGCGGCTGTGGCAGCCTGCCACCGCTGCACCGGACGTCGCCGTAGACCTGCACTTCGATGACGGCCGAAGGGTTTTTTGTGTTGTGGAGCCCGACCGGCATCTGCGGAAGGTAGACGACGAGGCGTGGGAGCCGGAACACCCCCTTGTCCGGATCCTGATGGGCATGCCCAAGGGCGCACGCTTCGCAGATGGATCCGGCCGGGAGGGGGTCATCGCGGACGTGAGACACAAGTTCGTCGCCCGCCTCCATTACATCATGGCCAACTACGAAACGAGGTTCCCGGATCAACAGGGTTTCCGCAGCATTCCTGTGGCACTCGGCGAACCGGGCGGCCTAGACGGGGTAATCGCAGTAATCAAGGCCCGTCATGACTGGGTCAATCAGGAGCAGGAGCAATACATTGCTGGTCCTTGGCCGTTGGGTCTCCTGGGGCTTCGCCTCGGCCTAGATAGCATCGAAGTCGCAGAGGGCCTCGCATCTCAAGGCGTACGTCTCAAGGTAGCGGTCGGGAACCTTTCTGAGAGGCAGGCCGCGATCCAGGCTATCCGAGAAAATCGCCAGAAAGGCTGCGTACTTGACCTCCTTTCCTTCTGGATCGCCTGGAAGCTGGGGATACTCGACACCGTCGTCGCGATCTGCGGGCCGATCCATGTCTCGCAGAGGGTGCTGGATCGACTCCGGGCAAGGAGAGAGAGGATCCGTGGATATGCTCGGGAAGGTGTCAAGTCGGCCAGTTATAACGAAGGCAAGATCGCCATCCGAGAGATTTCCCCCGAAATCGTTAGGCAGTGGCTCGAAGATCTCGACAACGCAATCCAGTGGCTAGAGGTCAACGCCTCCGTGTGTCCCATGATTGCAGGGAGCGGTTTACCTCTGGAACTCCGTAGGCACCTCAGCCTAGGGCAGTCAGATATCTACGACAGCGTGGCCATAGCGATACAGAGTGGCCTGTTGCTTGTTACGGACGACTTACCGACCCGTGAGCTCGGCCGACTGTTTGGCTTTCGGACCTCCTGCTGGACCCACAGCATACTTATGGCAGCCGTGCTGGAGAGACAGATTGATCGAGGGAGATACGTTAAACTCACGGCGCACCTAATTGATGCGGGGCATGGTTACATCGGTGTCTCTGGGAATGACCTTGCCCGTGCCTTGCTGGATGACGCTCGAACCGGAGAGGTTCCTGGCTACCTGCTCAAGACACTCAGCACGACGATTGGCGGCAAGATCGCCGACCCTATTTCGCACGCTCGTGCCGTAATCGAATTTCTACTCTTGGTGTGGAGCGATCCTGACGCCTCGCAACACCGAGAGACCGGAACATCACACCTGCTGCGGCAACTTCTGAGGGAGCGCCACGACGACTACGCCATCCTTTTGGCGCTAGTGATCTCGGGAGTTAGGAGCCGCGAGGGTATTGTGCGCTTCCTCTTCTATTGGGCGCGCGGTCACTTCATACCAGAGGAAAAAATTCGGGAAGGATTCCTCCAGATTACAAAGAGTGAAAAGACCGAGGGTAACGCGGCCAAGGTCACGAAGACCGGGAAAAACCAAAGGCATGCAAAGCGACGTAGGCGATCCTAACGAGTTCTCCCGTCCAGTCACGCCCGCATCGGCATAAAGACCTTCCACCTACCCTCCCCTCGCCTGCGTCGCCAGCCGATCCGCCCGCTCGTTCATCACGTCGCCCGCGTGCCCGCGGACCCACCGCCACTCCACCTCGTGCTGGGCGGCGGCGTCGAGTAGGCGGCGCCAGAGGTCCATGTTCGCGACCGGATCGCCCACCGCGTTTCGCCAGTTGCGCCGCACCCAGCCCGTGCTCCAGCGCGTCACACCGTTGCGCACGTATTCGCTGTCCGTGTGCAGCACGACCCGGCAGCGCCGGGTCAGCGCCTCCAGCGCCGCAGCCGCCGCGGTCAGCTCCATGCGGTTGTTCGTCGTCATCGGCTCGGCACCCGAGAGCTCCCGCTCGTGCGCGCCGAAGCGCAGGATCGCGGCCCAGCCGCCCGGCCCAGGGTTCGGCTTGCAGCCGCCATCCGTCCAGGCCTCCACGAGACCCGCCTCATCCAGCAACCGCCGTCTCCTGTGCAAGATAGTGGCGCAGCCGCGCGCGGTAGGCGAGCGGGTCCTTGCGCGTGACCAGCGCGTCGGCCGGGGTGTTCAGCCAGTCGTAGAGCCGGGTCAGCAGGAAGCGCAGCGCGGCACCCTGGCAGAGCACGGGCAAGGCCGCGCGCTCGGCGGCCTCGAGCGGACGGACGCGCTCGTAGCCCGCGAGCAGCGTGCTCGCCCGCTCATCGCAGGGGTGAAGATCGTCCTCGAAGCACCAGGCATTGAGACAGATGGCGAGGTCGTAGGCGAGCAGGTCGGTCGCCGCGAAGTAGAAGTCGATAATGCCGGTGAGCCGCTCGCCCTCGAAGAAGGCGTTGTCCGGGAACAGGTCGGCGTGGATATGCCCGCGCGGCAGATCGTCGGGCCAGGCGGCGAGCACGTGCGCGAGCGCCGACGTCAGCTCGGCATGGAGGCCCGGCGCCACCGTGTTCGCGGCCTCGCCGCAGCGGGCGAGCAGCGGCGGCCAGCCTGCCGGGCCGAGAGTATTGGCGCGGCCGGGGGCGTAGCCTTTTCCCGCCAGGTGCAGCCGCGCGAGGGCCTCGCCGACGACCTCGCAGTGCCGCGGCAGGACCTGGCGCGGCCAGCGTCCCGGCAGGAAGGTCGTGATGCAGGCCGGGCGGTCGCACAGGGTCCGCAGGCTCGCCCCGTCCTGGCCGTGCACAGGCAGCGGGCACGTGATTCCGTGCGTCGCCAGGTGCTCCATCAGCCCGAGGAACCACGGCAAGTCTGCCGGCTCCACCCGGCGCTCATACAAGGTCAGGATGTAGCGGCCTGACCGCATGTCGAGCAGGTAGTTGCTGTTCTCAACGCCTTCTGCGATCGGCACGAACGAGCACATCTCGCCAAGCGAGTAGCCGGCCAGGAATCGCGCCAGCGCCGCGTCGGAGACCGCCGTGTAGACCGCCATCAGCCAGGCATCAGCCGAGCGGCGCTGGCAGCTTGAATGTCACGTCCTCCTGCGTCACGCGGCGCTCCTCGATGTCGAGCGCGTAGCGCGTCGCGAGCAGGCCGAGCAGCGCCTGCACGAGCAACTCCGGGGCCGAGGCGCCCGCGGTGACGCCGAGGGTGCGCACGCCGTCCAGGCACGCCCAGTCGAGCGCGTCGGCCCGCGGCAGGAGGATCGCGCGCCGGGCTCCCGCCCGCTCGGCCACCTCGCGGAGCCGCTGCGAGTTGCTGCTGTTCGCGCTGCCGATGACGAGCACGAGGTCACAATCCGCCGCGACCGCCTTGACCGCGGCCTGCCGGTTCGTCGTCGCGTAGCAGATGTCCTCGCGCCTCGGTCCCTCGATCCAGGGGAACCGGTCGCGCAGGATGCCCACGATCTCGGCGGTGTCGTCCACCGAGAGAGTCGTCTGCGTGATGAACGCCAGGCGCGACGGATCGTCCGGCTCGATCTGCCGGGCATCCTCGGCGTCCTGGACGAGGGTGACAGCGCCGGGTGGAAGCTGGCCCATCGTGCCGATCACCTCAGGGTGCCCGGCGTGGCCGATCATCAGGATGTGGCGCTGATGCGGGCCGCCGCCCGCGAAGTGCCGCTCGGCCTCGCGGTGCACCTTGCTCACCAGCGGACAGGTCGCGTCGAGGTAGCTGAGCTGCCGACGCTCGGCTTCGGCCGGAACGCTCTTGGGGACGCCATGGGCCGAGAACACGACGGGCGCACCTTCCGGCACCGCGTCGAGCTCGCGAACGAACACCGCGCCCTGCGCTTCCAGGTCCTCGACGACGGTCCGGTTATGGACGATCTCGTGCCGCACATACACGGGGGCGCCGTAAAGGCGGAGCGCCTCCTCGACGATGCGGATCGCGCGGTCCACGCCCGCGCAGAACCCACGCGGCCCGGCAAGCAACAGCCGTAGACGGGGCTTGCTGCGCGACGCGTTGTCAGCAGGCGCAGGAGCGCCAGGCATGGGTGAGGCGGGCATGGGAGCGGACGGCGAGGCGCCGAGGTTGTCCATGGTTGAGGCCGCGCGCACTATGCCCTGCGGCCCGCCGGGCCACAACCGGGAGTTCTCCATGCCCATCCCCACGCTAGCGCGCCTATGCCTACGCCTCATGCCGCTCGTCGTCGCCCCCGTGACGCTTAGCGGGTGCGGCGAGCCTAGCGATCAGTTCCCACCGCCCTGCCCCATGACGTCCATCTTGGGGGACGCAGCCGACCTGACCCGCTACCGCGGCACGGGACAGGACCTCACAGATATGGTGCTCAGCGGACGGATCACAGGGCTGTCCGGTTCATGCAAGCGGGCCGCCAACGGCTCGGTCGTGCTGACCACCCTCAACATCGGCCTCGACCTGACCCGCGGCCCGGCAGCGCCAGGACGGCTCGCGAGCACCGCCTTTTTCGTCGCTCTGACCCGCGGCGACACAATCCTTGCCAAGCAAGTATATCCGCTCCACGCCAGGTTCCCGCCTAATACGGACCGCATCCGGCTCACCGGGGATGAGGTCCAGGTCCAGGTTCCCAACAAAGGCAAGGAGGGTGCGGCAGCCTACCGCGTGATCGTCGGCTTCGAGCTGACGCCGCAGGAACTCGCGACCAACCGCCGACGCAGCGCTCAGTAGGCGACTTCGACGCGAACCGCCCTTGAACCGCCACACGCGACCTGGCAAATAGCGTGGGTCCACTCCTCCCGTCGCGGGAGAGCGCTGGAAACATCCAGTCGCCGAAGGCGCAACCGGCCCCCGGAAACGCTCAGGCACCAAGGACCGCGGCGGGAACTCGGACCTCTGGAAAGCCGGCGGGCGTGCCCGCCGCACCGAAGGAGTAAAGGCGCTTCAGAGAAGGGCGCCCGAATCTCTCAGGTTCCCGGACAGAGGGGGGTCGTCCAGCCATCGGCACTCCTGCCGGTGGACGACCTTGTCGGTGGAGCTGCACGTGGCCGAAGAATTGCTGAATCTCGAGCCGGAGCTGCTGCTTCGGAAGACCCCGCTGGACGCCCTGCACCGCAGCCTCGGCGCGAAGATGGGCGGCTTCGCGGGTTACGACATGCCGATCCACTACCCGTCCGGCGTGCTCGCCGAGCACCTGCACTGCCGCGCCCACGCGGCACTCTTCGACGTGTCCCACATGGGCCAGATGAGTCTCGTCGGCGACGGGGCCGCCGCCATGCTGGAGCGCCTGACACCGGGCGACTTCCAGCGCTTGGCACCCGGTCGGCAGCGGTACACCGTGCTGCTTAACGAAGCCGGCGGCATCCTCGACGATCTGATGGTCGCTCGCAGCGCTGACCGGTTCGTCGTCATCGCCAATGCCAGCCGCAAGGACGAGGACGCCCGGCACTTCGCGGAGACCTTGCCCGACAGCGTGAAGCTGGAACTCCACTTCGACGAGCGCGCGCTGCTCGCCTTGCAGGGTCCCGAGAGCGCCGCCATCCTCGCTCGGCTCGCGCCTGACGCGGCCGCGCTGCCTTTCATGGGCGTGATCGAGACGACGCTGGCTGGGCTACCCGCCGGGATTAGCCGGTCGGGCTACACGGGCGAGGACGGGTTCGAGATCAGCGTTCCCGCGGACGGCGCCGAGCGCGTCGCACGCCTGCTGCTCGATCAGCCCGGCGTCATGCCGGCCGGGCTCGGGGCGCGCGACAGCCTGCGCCTGGAGGCCGGGCTGCCGCTCTACGGCGCGGACATCGACGAACTGACGACCCCGGTGGAGGCGCGGCTCGTCTTCTGCATCTCGAAGCGCCGCCTGGCGGATGGCAGCTTCCCAGGTGCCGCCGCCATCGCCGACCAGATCGCGAACGGGCCCGCCCGCCTGCGCGTTGGCCTTCGTCCCGACGGCCGCGCCCCCGCCCGCGCCGGCGTTCAGGTCGCCGCCCCGGACGGAACGGGCGCCGGCACCGTCACCAGCGGCGGCTACTCGCCCACGCTCGGCGCGCCAATCGCCATGGCCTACTTGCGCCGGGGCATAGCCGGCGAGAACCAGCCGGTTCAGCTCGTCGTGCGCGGCACCGGGCTGCCCGGCCGCGTCGTCCCCCTCCCCTTCGTGCCCCACCGCTACGCCCGCTGAGGGCAGATCGCGGGGGGCGGTTCCGCCCCGCCGCGTGAACATGCCCGATCAAAGATGAGGAGCGCGCCTGATGAGCGAGACCCGCTACACTAAAGACCACGAGTGGGTGCGCCTCGAAGGCGACGGTACGGCGACCGTTGGCATCACCGACCACGCGCAGTCGGCGCTCGGCGACATCGTCTATGTCGAGCTGCCGGAGCCGGGCCGGGATGTGACCGAGGGCGAGGCGTGCGCCATCGTCGAGAGCGTCAAGGCCGCGAGCGACATCTATGCGCCGCTTGCCGGAACGGTCCTGGAAACGAACCAGGCGCTCGCGGACGATCCGGCGCTCGCGAACCGCTCGCCCGCCGACGAGGGCTGGTTCTTTCGCATCACGCTGGCCGACGAGGCCGGGTTCGAGGACCTCATGGACGAGAGTGACTACGCCGAGCTGGTGGAGGGCCTCTGATGGACGGCGGGGCCCGCAGCGCACTCGGCGATCCGCTCGCGGAACTCGATGCGCTGGAGGCGCGAGACGCTTTCGCCGCCCGGCATATTGCGCCCTCCGCCTCCGACATCGAGGCCATGCTCGCCGCCGTGGGCGTGCCGAGCCTGGCGGCACTGGCGGAGCGGACCGTGCCCGCCGGCATCCGCGGCGACGGCCTCGGCACGCTTCCTGCGCCGGTGGACGAAGCGGCCGCGCTGGCCGAGCTGCACGCGCTCGCATCCCTCAACCAGCCCATGCGCTCCCTGATTGGCCTGGGCTACCACGGCACGATCCTGCCGCCCGTGATCCAGCGAAACGTGCTGGAGAACCCGGGCTTCTACACCGCCTACACGCCCTACCAGGCAGAGATCGCCCAAGGCCGCCTCGAAGTCCTCCTGCTCTTCCAGACACTCGTCTGCGATCTCACGGCCATGGAGATCGCCAACGCGAGCCTGCTTGACGAGGGCACGGCCGCCGCCGAAGCCGTCGCGATGGCGCATTCGGTCAGCAAGACGAGGTCCGACACGGTCGCCGTCTGCACCGACCTGCACCCACAGACCCGCGCCGTGCTCGCGACGCGCGCGGCGCCGCTCGGCTTCAAGCTCGTGGACGTTGCGCCGGGCAACCTCGCCGCCATCGGCGCCGCCAACCCGTTCGCTGTCGTGCTGCAGTATCCTGGCACGACGGGCGCGGTGCGCGACCTCTCCTCCGAAATTGCGGCGACGCACGAGGCGGGGGCGCTCGCGGTCGTGTGTGCCGACCCGCTCAGCCTCGTCCTGCTCACGCCGCCGGGCGAGATGGGGGCGGACATGGTGGTAGGCAGCGCGCAGCGGTTCGGTGTTCCCATCGGCTTCGGCGGCCCGCACGCCGCGTTCTTCGCAACGCGGGAGGCGTATCGCCGCCAGATGCCGGGCCGCCTCGTCGGCGTGAGCCAGGACGCGGCCGGGCGCCCGGCCCTGCGCTTGGCCCTCCAGACCCGCGAGCAGCACATCCGCCGCGAGAAGGCGACCAGCAACATCTGCACCGCGCAGGTGCTCCTCGCCATCATCGCCGCAATGTATGCCGTCTGGCACGGCCCCGACGGCCTGCGCCGCATCGCCCGGCGCGTCAACCTGCAAGCACGCCTGCTCGCAGGCGTCGCACGGCGTGCCGGGCTTGCGGTGCGGCACGGGGAATTCTTCGACACGGTCGCCCTCGATGTGCCTGACGCGGACGCCCTGATGGCCCGAGCCCGCGAGGCCGGGTTCAATTTGCGCCGGCTCGACGGACAGGGCGTCGCCATAGCACTCGACGAGACGGTGACGCGCGCCGAGCTGGAGCAGCTCGCCCAGCTGCTCGGCGCGGCGCTGGACGACGCACCTGCTTCCCTGCCGCCCGCGCTGCTGCGCACAAGACCGATGCTGACGCATCCCTCGTTCAACGCCTACCACGCCGAGCACGAGATGCTGCGCTTTCTCAAGCGGCTGGAAGAGCGCGACATCAGTCTTACCCGCAGCATGATCCCGCTCGGCTCCTGCACGATGAAGCTGAACGCCAGCGCCGAGATGCTGCCGATTACCTTGCCCGGCTTCGCCGACATCCACCCGTTCGCGCCCGCAGACCAGACCGAGGGTTACAATGACCTGATCCGGCGCCTCGAAGCCTGGCTCTGCGCCTGCACCGGTTTCGCCGCCGTCAGCTTGCAGCCCAACGCGGGCAGCCAGGGCGAGTATGCCGGGCTGCTCACGATCCGCGCCTTCCACGCCGCCCGCGGCGAGGCGGCGCGCGACGTGTGCCTGATCCCCTCCAGCGCGCACGGCACCAATCCGGCGAGCGCGACCATGGCAGGAATGCGCGTGGTCGTCGTCGGCTGCGATCCGTCCGGCAACGTGGATCTCGCCGATCTGCGCGCCAAGGCCGAGCAGCACCGCGACCGGCTCGCGGCGCTGATGGTGACCTATCCCAGCACGCACGGCGTTTTTGAGGAAGGCATTGAGGAGGCGTGCGCGATCGTCCACGCCTGCGGCGGCCAAGTCTATATGGACGGCGCCAACATGAACGCGCAGCTCGGCCTCACCAGCCCGGCGCGCATCGGCGCTGACGTGTGCCACCTCAACTTGCACAAGACCTTCTGCATCCCGCACGGCGGCGGCGGCCCCGGCATCGGGCCCATCGGCGTCGCCGCGCACTTGGCACCCTACCTGCCCAACCATCCGCTGCGCCCGGACGCCGGGCCGGCGACCGGCTTCGGCCCGGTCGCCTCCGCGCCCTGGGGCAGCGCCGGCATCCTACCGATCCCGTATGCCTACATCCGGATGATGGGCGCGCCGGGCCTGAAGCGCGCGACGGAGGTGGCGATCCTGGGAGCGAACTACATCGCGGCCCGGCTGCGGGACCACTACCCGATCCTCTACCGAGGCGCGAACGGCACGGTCGCCCACGAGTGCATCTTGGACTGCCGCCCATTCCAGGCAGAAGCGGGCATCACCGTCGAGGACATCGCCAAGCGGCTGCAGGATTACGGCTATCACGCGCCGACGATGAGCTGGCCGGTCGCGGGCACGCTGATGGTCGAGCCGACCGAGAGCGAGAGCCGCGCCGAGCTGGACCGCTTCTGCGACGCGATGATCGCGATCCGCGCCGAGATCGCTTCCGTCGCCGAAGGCCGGCTCGACCGGGCCGACAACCCGCTCAAGAACGCGCCGCACACGGCCGAGGAGCTGCTCGCCGCAGAGTGGCGGCACGGCTACACGCGCGAACAGGCGGCCCTGCCGCTGCCCTGGATCGCCGGGCGCAAGTTCTGGCCGCCGGTCAAGCGCGTGGACAACGCCTACGGCGACCGCCACCTGGTCTGCACCTGCCCGCCCCTGGAGGATTACGCACTGGCGGCAGAGTAGGTCGCCTTCGGGAATAGCAGAACGCACTGCACAGGCACAGCAGGCGCGGTCGAACTTGGATTAGGCGCATGAAGCCACCCGTCGCTCCCGACCCGCGCCGTCCTGTCCCGCGGCTTCATGTGCGCGTGCTGCTCGGCCCGGCGTCCGTGATGGGACCAGGCAAGGCCGATTTCCTGGCGGCGGTGGACGAGGTCGGCTCGGTCGTCGGCGCAGGCCGCGCGCTCGGGTTGAGCTACAAGAAGGCGCGGACCTTACTCAACTCCCTGAACGCCACCTTCAGCGGACCAGTCGTGGAGACGATCACGGGTGGCCGAACCTACGGGGGCGCGCGCCTGACTCCGCTCGGGGCGGAGGTGCTGGCGTGCTATCGCGCGGTTCAGCGGCACGCGGTCGAAGCGGTAGGGGCGGATCTTGCCGGCTTGGCGGCGCTTGCTCGCGCGCCGGAGCTGCATCCGCCGGGCGAGGGCGGCATAGGAGCCAAACCCAAGCCGCGGCGGCGAGCAGCGGGTCAGCGCTCCAACGTGTAGCGAATACTGACGGTCACGGTAACCTCGGCCTGCGGCATGGCGGCCGGGAAGGGCGGCACGCGCGCGTCGCGCAGCATAGCGGTCGCGGCGGCGTCGAGCAGCGCCGAGCCGCTGCCGTGGACGAGGGAGGCGGCGAGCACGCGGCCGTCGCGGGCCACGGTGAAGCGCACGGCGGCGGTGCCCTCCTCGCCGCGCTCGCGGGCGGCTTCGGGATAGCTCTTGTGCGCCTGCAGCCAGGCGCTGAGCTGCCCTTCCCACGACGGGCTCACGGCTGCGGGCGCGGGTGCCGTAGGCGGAGCTGGCGAGGGTGCGGAGGCTGTGCTGGACGGCGTGGCTGGCGCTGCCTCGGGTCGGGCTACCGTGGTTTCCTCTGGTTGCTCGCGCTCAGGAACGGGCCGGGGCCGCTCGGCGTGCCGGGGCGGCGGCCGGCGCGGCACGGGCCGTGGCACCGGCTCCAGGAGCGGCGGCGGGACGCTCACCTGCGCCGGAGCAGGAGGAGCGGATGCAGCATCGGGCGGAACGGGAGCGCTCGTAGCCGGCGGCACCGGGGGCGATTGCTGCACCTCGGGCTCTGGCGCCGCAGTCATCTCCTGTTCCGGCGGGCTGGTGGCGCGGTCCGGTATCAGGGCCGTGGTGGCCGGAGGCGGAGGGGTCGCCTGTGCGAGATCCGGCGCGGGCGCGGGCGGTGTTGCCTCGGGCGACGCCGCCGTCGTGGCCTGGGTGGGCGCGGGTATCACTTGGAGCGTGATGGCGGCGGCCGGAGGCGGCGCCGGCGGGAGCTCGTGATGCACGCCAAGCAGCAGCAGGAGCACAGCGCCGTGCAGGAGCGCCGCGGCCAGCAGCGCGAGCAGGCCGACCCGGCCCGGCGCCGCGGACCGCGGCAGCCGGACGCGATCCACCAGGGCCGGCGCCGTGCGCGTGGGAGCAGAAGGAGGTCTGGCGTCGGCAGCGGTGGATGGCAACGGCGCTGGCCTACGTGACCGAACCAGCCGTGCGCGGCGGGACGGCCGCCACGCAGCCGGTGATATTCCCCGCTTGGCCCGCAGCGCTGCCGACCACGTGAACCTCTGTCATCCCACGTACTCTCTTCTCACGGACGATGCGCCCCGAACCGCGCCCTGACCACACGACGGCGGACAAACGCTGGCACTCGTCGCAGAGATGCCGCACTCTGCCAAACGATGTCTCTGTATGGTGACATCGCCGAGTGTGTCGGCAGGCTCGAACGGGAGTGCACCGTGGAGGAAGTCATTGACGAATCGCTTTCCGTCGGGCGCGAGAGCGAGCGCGCTCTCGCGCCCTGGCCGGCGCGGCTCCTGTGTGCGTCGCTACCCTTGCTCTATGGCTGCCTAGCCCCGCAGCACGCCGTGGCCCAGGCCGCGACGGGGGCGAACCAGCCGACCGCGGGCGGGACGACCGTCAATCTCGGTATTCTCCCGGTCACCGCCTCAGCCCTGAACTCGGACGGCTCAACTCCGGCGAGCGGCGGCATGTATGTGCCAGCACCGACGTTCGGCCCGTTCGGCGACACGCCGGCGAAGGACATACCCTTCAGCACCAACACGATACCGCAGCAGCTACTACAAGACCAGCAAGCGCACTCGGCGGCGGATGCTCTGAAGAACGATCCCTCGGTGCGGGCACTCCCAACGGTGAACCAGTTCGAGCAGAACTATATCATTCGCGGCTTCATGGTTGGCCCACTCAACGGCATCTATCAAGATGGGCTTGACTTACTCGGTTATGCTACACCGGCGGTAGAGGCCGATTCCCGCATCGACATCGTCAAGGGTGCAGCCTCGGTGCTTTACGGCTTCGCCGCGCCGGCAGGGATAGTCAACTACATATCTAACCTGCCACTCGATGGCTCGCTCACACGGGTAGACCTGGGCTACATCAGCCGCGGCACCGTTGACGAGGGATTCGACATCAGCCGCCGCTTCGGGCCGGGCGGGCAGTTTGGCATACGCGGCACGGTATATCAGCAAAACGGGGCAACGCCGCTCGACAATCAAACGTCTGATCGCAACGTGCAATCGCTGGCGCTGGACTGGCGCCCGATCCAGGATCTTAGGGTTGGGGTCTTCTCGAGCACGACGGCTTCCGGCTAACCGGAAGTCAGACAGCGTTCTTCCTGGCCTCACCACTCTACGCGTTGCCGAACGCGCCCAATCCGTTGAGGCTGTATGGCCAGACGTGGGATTTCAACTATGTCGATACCCTACGTACTGAAGGCGGTTTGAACTACAGTCACGACGGTTGGACGGTGAACGCCGCGGTCGGCTATGCCACGACGTATAATTCCTATGCCGGCAACTTCACCAGTGTCGGGCTGGAGAGTGATGGAACCTACGATAGTAATCTCACTCAAGGTAATTCCAGCGCCTACTCGGTTGCCTATCGTGCGCAATTGAGCAAGGAATTCACAATCGGCCCGGTGACCCAGACTATCAGCCTGATCGCCGACGGCAGTGACCACATTTTCCATTACAGCGTTCTTAATCCTCTCGCGCTCGGCCTTTCGAGCCTGAGCAATCCCGTCTACGTGGCGCAACCGAACCTGCCCCCCGCGGCACCCAATCTGCACAACAACATCCGGCTCGAGTCGGAAATTCTGTCCGACAAGGTCGACATCACGCGGTATGTGACGTTGTTCGTGGGTGGCGTGCGCTCGGCCATTAGCAACGCGGAATACGGATTACCGTCTCATACCAGCTTGGCAAATATCTATCAGAACAAGATCACGCCGATCGCTGCGCTGGAAGTCAAGCCGACAGCGAACCTAACTCTCTATACGAGCTATATCCAGGCCTTGCAGCCAGGCTCGACTGCTCCGAGCACGGCGGTGAACGCCAATCAGACATTGCCGCCCTTCATTGGTGACCAGTATGAGGTCGGCGTGAAAGCGGAAGTAATGCCCGGTCTGGAGATCAATGCGGCTGCGTTCCGTATCGATCAAGCCTATGCCTATCTGTCGAGCGCGAACGTCTACACTGAGAACGGCACACAGACCAACCAGGGCTTCGAGGTAACAGCAGTTGGTCGCGTACGACCCGGCCTGACGATCTTCGGCGGCGCCACCTACGTGGACGCGAGGGTATCGAATGCAACCGGATCGCTCAACGGCAACGCCGCACTGCTCGTCCCGAGTTATCGGCTCAACGCCTATGCTGAATATGACGTGCCGGGCATCTCAGGCCTCACCGTGCTAGGGGGCGCCTACTACACCAGCCGCATCCCGGTGCAGCAGAATTCGTCGGCGAACATCGCAGCAGGCTATCCCGCAACGATCTTCGCGCCAGGATATGTGACGTTTGACGTGGGCGCGAAGTATGCCACCCGTATTGGCAATACGCCGGTCCTGATCCGTGCGTATCTAGAAAACGCTTTGAACGAGCGTTACTGGATTGTCTACGGCAATCCGGTGGAACCGGGACCGCCGATTACCGGGAAGCTGGCGCTCAGTGCCTTCTTCTGAGCGGGCCTGGTCAGATGGCAGTAGAGGAGTCGCCCGCGATTGAGGCGTGCGGCTGATACAAGGGCAGTCACTGCGCTGCTCATCGTGCTCGCGGCAGCGGCGTTCGCGGCAATACGGTCGCCGGCGGCACCCCGGCCAGTTGTCTCGCCCCGGTCCGTGGTGGATGCGCGAGGCAAGGCGGTGTCGATCCCAATGCCTTTCCGCGGGGCGGCGATGCTGTTCCCGCCCTCAATCGATGACTACCTACTGACCACTCGCGCGGCGGCATTGCTCGACGCCGCGCAGGGCCTGAACCGCCCTGCCATCGAGGCAGGCGTGATGGGGCGCATGTTCCCGGCGCTCCGAGAGCTGCGGACCTTCCTGCCCGGCAGCACCGCTCTCGCGCCGAATGTCGAGACGCTACTCCGACAGCGCCCGAGTGCTGTGTTCGTGCCGGCCTCGGTCGCCCGTGCGCTCGAACGTGTCGGCCTGCCGGCGCTTGGCATCGTCAACACGCAAGACGAACGCTGGGTGATTGAGCGAGAGCGGATGTATGCCGAAGCCAACGGCGAGTGGGACCGCGTGCCGCATCTTCTCGCGAGCTACCGCGAGCGGCTCTCGGCCATCGCGCAAGACGTGGCCGTGGACGCCGCTACGCCGAAGCCGCGCGTCCTGATCTTGTCCGCGTACGGGGGTGCGCTCTACGGCTTCGGTCGCCAGACCCTGCTTTCGGGTTTCATACCCACCGCAGGCGGCGCGAGCGCATTGACCGCACCAGGTGTGGTCCGCCTCGACCGCGAGCGCGTCTTATTGCTCGACCCCGACGTCATCCTGCTGCTGAACACCTGGCCGCACTATATGCGCCCTGAAACCTTCCTGCGAGATCCGGCGTGGCGTTCCCTGCGCGCCGTCCGGATGCAGCGCGTTTACCGCGTTCTTCCTGGCATCGAGTTCCTGCCCGACGGCTTGGCGTCGTATCCCTTACTCGTGCGATGGCTCGCGGAGCTACTGCACCCCGGCCTTCCCACTACGCTCCGTGCCGATATGCGGGCGACCTACCTCCGAGAGACCGGCTACGTGATGACTGACGCGGACCTCGATCAGGCGCTCGCCATCAGGGATAATGCACAATCCGCGGACACGAGGCGCTTCGAAGCACGGTGAGCACTCCTGCCGCCCCGCGCCGCTCCGGCGCCGTCCTCGTCCTACAGCCGGAGTTTACGTGAGCGCGGTATAGAGCGCAGCCGTTTGTGCCAGTGAGCGCGGCGTGCGCGCTGCTGGTGTCGGCGGCGCCAGGCTGACCAACGCAGGGCAGCATCTGGTCTGGGCGGGTAAGTCCAGATCAGATGCCAGAGCAGGCGCCTGATCTCTGGCATTGTGAGCGGCAGCAGGTCGGCGGCGAGATGCACGGAGGCCACACCCCCCGGCAGCCGCCTGACGGACAGCGGCGAGATAGGCGAGGGCAAACATCGCCAGGGTCACATGGCGGTGCCAGCCGATCCAGGAGCGCACCTCATAGTGGTCCAGCCCGACCTCGCCTTTGGCCTGCTCGAACAGGCTCTCGATGGCCCAGCGCGTGCCCGCCACCCGCACCAGCTCGGCGAGCGTGGTCCCCTCGGGCGCGTGCGTGAGATAGAACGTCAGCTCTGTCGGCGTAGCGATCGAGCGCCGGACTAGCAGCGCGCACTGGAAGCGAGGCGCACCTCCACGGTACGGCACGCAGGCCCAGTCGTAGAGCCGCGGGCCCTTGGCGCCGTCCCCTGTGCTGAGCCGCTGCCACGCCCGCTTGGGCAGCCCCTTGATCCAGGCCGTGACAGGCCGCAGCCCTAGTCGCTGCCCGGAAGTCACCGCCAGCACGTAGCCGCGCCGATGCCGCTCGGCCCAACGCCGGATCGTGTGGTCGGCGCCGTAGACGCTGTCGCCGATGACCCACGAGAAGGGCACGCCCGCGGCCCGCGCCCGCTCCAGCATCGCCAGGCCCAGCTTCGGCTTGGTCGTGAACACGACCGTCTCGGGCACGCGCGCCTCTCTGCGCTGGTCCGCGTCTTCGGTCCATTCCTTGGGAAGATAGAGCGCGCGGTCCAGCAGAGCATGGCCGTGGCGGCTGGCGTAGCCGAGAAAGACGCCGATCTGGCTGTTCTCGATCCGCCCGGCCGTGCCCGTGTATTGCCGCTGCACTCCGGCCGACTTCTTGCCCTTCTTGAGGAACCCGGTCTCGTCCAGCACGAGCACCGCGCCCTCGTTGCCCAGGTGCTCCGTCACATAGGCTTGCAAGTCATCCCTGACGGCATCAGCATCCCAGTGTGCCCGGCTGAGGAAGTCCTGCACGCCATCCGGCGTTGCATCGCCTGCTGCCTCGGCCAACTGCCAGCCGTTCTTGCGCTCCACAGGCGCCAGCAGCCCGCACAGGTAAGTCGCAGCCCGTCGCCGCGGCTCGGCACGCCCGAACCGCGGCGCGATCCGCTCCAGCACCCCGTCCAGACCGCCCGCCCAGCCTTGCACCTCCGCTTGCGTCGTCATGCCACGTCACCTCCGGACAGGCCTAACGCGCATCTCCGGCTGTAGTACTAGCCGTGCTGGTCGCTATGCTGCCGACAGCGATACTCCTATCCCTGACCTTGGGTGCCTACCCCGTGCCGGCGCGGACGGTTGCTAGCGTCGTTGCTGGGCTTGTGATGCCCTCCGCGGTTCCTGATGGTTCCTGGACGGAGAGCGAGCGCGTCGTCGTGCAGCTCGTCCGCCTACCTCGGGTCGTGCTTGCAACACTGGCCGGAACTGGTCTCGGCCTGTCCGGCGCCGCCCTGCAAGGCCTGTTTCGCAATCCGCTGGTCGGACCCGACATCATCGGCGTCTCGGCGGGAGCGGCCTGCGGCGGCGCGCTCGCGATCATGTTCGCTTGGCCCGCTACCGGCGTCGTCTCGGCTGCTTTCTGTGGCGGGTTATTCGCCATCGCTCTCGCCTCCAGCCTCGCCCGCCTGGGTGGCCAGGGCAGCGGACTGCTCGGCGTGGTGCTGGCCGGCGTCATCGTGAGCGCATTCTTCTCGGCCGTGCTCACCCTGGCCGAGTCCCTGGCCGACCCGCAGGCGACCCTGCCCAGCATCGTATATTGGCTCATGGGCAGCTTTGCGGGCGCCGACCGGGATAAGATTGCCACGCTCGCCGTGCCCACCCTGTCCGGCGCCGCCCTGCTACTCGGGCTGCGCTCGCGGCTGAACCTGCTCTCGCTCGGCGACGCCGACGCGCAAGCCCTCGGCCTGCCCGTCGCTCGCCTGCGCTGGGCGGTGGTGGCGCTCTGCGCGCTCATCGTCGCTGCCCAGGTCGCGGTCAGCGGGATCGTGGGCTGGATCGGGTTGATCATGCCCCACCTCGCGTGCATGCTCGTCGGCCCCGACCACAGGCGCCTCTTGCCGGTTGCTGGCCTGCTCGGGGGCATATTCACTCCCGGTGTCGATGATCTCGCCCGGAGCGCAACCAGCCAGGAACTGCCGATCGGCTTGCTCACCGCGCTCATCGGCACGCCGGTGTTCGCTCTCCTGTTCTGGCGCACCCAGGGCCGCGGCTGGCACCGTGACTGAGATGGCGCCGCCTATGATGGCCGAAGCGGTGACCGGATTTGCGCGTGCCCCAGCACTCGCTTTCCGGGACCTCGGTTTCGCCTGCTGCCTGACCCCGGTTGCCGACAAGCACTGGCACTCTGCGCGAACTTGTCCCACTGTGCGAGCCGCTATGTCCAGACGAACACAACCCAGAGCCTGAGCGCAGACCCGAACGGGAGAGCATGGTGGTCGACAGCAGCGACGAGCCGGCCCTTGGCCAAGCATGCAAACGCCTCGCGGTCCACTCGCCAGTGCAACTCCTGTGCGTATCGCTGCCACTGCTCTACGGCTGTTTGGTCCCGGACCATGCTGCGGCCCAAGCTGCGACGGGCACGGGCCAGGTTTCCGCGGGCGGGACGACCGTCAACCTGGGCACGCTTCCGGTCACGGCGGCGGCACTGAACCCGGTTGGGTCCACAGCGGCGAGCGGCGGGATGTATGTGCCAGCACCGTCCTTCGGACCGTTCGGCAATACGCCGGATAAGGACATTCCTTTCAGCACGTTCACTGTTCCGCAACAGGTGTTGCAGGATCAACAGGTTCACACGACAGCCGAAGCTTTAAAGAATGACCCGTCAACGATCGCCACTTCTCAAACTGCGAACTTCGAAGCCTATACGATACGCGGGTTCTCCCTGACGAATAACTACATCAGGCAAGATGGGTTGAATATTCTTTCCGGAGTTTCGCCGCCCATCGAGGACTACGACCGCGTGGATGTCTTGAAGGGAGCCGCCTCGGCCCTCTACGGCTTCGCCGCGCCAGCCGGCATCGTGAACTACCACTCGAAGCTTCCCCTCGACACGCCCTTGACACAGGTCGGTGTCGGATATATCAGCCGTGGGCAGGTCAACGAGGCCGTGGACATCAGCCGCAGGTTCGGTCCTGCCGGTCAGTTCGGCGTTCGGTTGAACCTTTACCAGGATGACGGCTCGCTACCAGTCTCGGGGACGTCGCTGGACCGTGGCGTTCAGTCGCTCTCGTTCGATTGGCGACCGACCTCCGAGCTTCGTGTCTGGACCCGACTAGAGCATGCAACGCAGCGTCTGGCGGGTGTGCCGTTCGGTTTCCTGTTGGCGCCTGGGCTGGTATCGCTGCCCAAACCTCCGTCCGCAGCCACGTATGTTGGTCAACCTTGGTTCTCCAACTTCCAGAATGTCGGGATCACCGAAACTGGTCTTGACTGGTCGCACGACGGCTGGACCGCGCACGCAGCCATCGGCTACTCGTCCGCCGGCCTCAAAGGTCTCCAGGAAAACTCGGGCACGCCCGCCACCAATCTCAATCAGGATGGATCGTTCGCGGTCCGTGCGGCCAACGTGAAATTTACCTGGGGCAGCCTCGCGGGGACGGCATCCTTGAGCAAGGAAGTGACGACCGGCCCGTCAAGCAGACGTTCTCGGTGAACTACACCGGAAGTGACGTGCAGGAACGCATCGGGAAGCTAGGAAGCAACATCATAGGCCCATCCAACATCTATTCCCCGATCAGCTATTCCTCGGTCTTCATCCCCACTCCGCCCACCAGCGCGACGAGCGATCTGCGCCTCAACTCGGTCGTGTTGTCAGACAGGGTCGATTACGGGATATTCTCCCTCCTTGGTGGAACGGTCTACTCGACATACCTTAACGAATCGAATTCGGTTCCAGCAACGGCTCAGAGCGGCAGCAGCTTTTACCAGAATAAGTTCACCCCCCTCATCACGGCGCTGATACGACCGACACCGCGGCTGACAGGCTATTTCAGCTACATAGCTGCGCTGCAGCCGGGCAGCACCGCGCCCTTAACGGCGGTAAACGCCAACCAGACTTTGCCGCCATTCGTGGGCGATCAATATGAGGCAGGCGTGAAATACCAAGTCACGGACGGCCTCGAGCTGAACGGCAGCATCTTCAAAATCATGCAGCAAAACGCGGTTCTCGGACCTGACAACGTCTTTCGAGCGAGCGGAAATCAGGAGGTCAATGGGCTGGAAATCACCTACGCCGGGCGCGTGCTGCCGGACCTGACCGTGCTCGGTGGCGTCACCTTGCTCGACGCGGAAGTTCATAGCGTGGCTACGGATGTCCAGAATGACAGGCGACCTTACGGAGTGCCAGACGCCAGGTTCACTCTCTACGGGGAATACAACGTCCGGGCGATCCCCGGCTTAATCCTTCTCGGTGGCGTTTATTACACGTCGAGCTCCCTCGTGCAGCTGACAAAACTTGGGTCGAACTCGGTCATTCAGGTCACAAGTCCAGGTTTCACCACGGTTGACGTAGGAGCAATCTACAACACCCAGCTAGGAGCAACGCCGATTGCGATCAGAGCCTATGTCGAGAACGCGCTGAACAAATCCTATTACCAACCTAACTCAATCGCTCCATTCCTCGGGTCGCCTGTCACTGGAAAACTCTCCGTAGTCGCACGCTTCTGAGCTTCACTTCGACGACGTGGATTACCTGCAAGGTGGCGCAATTCGAGTTTCGGCAGATGCCCGGCGATCCGCGGATGACAGTCTCCGGAAGAGTGTCATGAGGCGGTCCGCGCTGACGCTGTGGTTTTTGCTGCTTGCAGGTGTGCTGGACGCCACTGCGCGACCAGGCCCTGTCCTCCAGCATTCCTTGGCGTGCAACTTGACCGACGCGGCGGATACGGTCGCTAAACACGGGTTGGCATTCATCGGCCCTCCCTGGGTGACCGAATATCTCCTTGTCTCGAGAAAGCCCAATAGCCTGATCGGGATCAGCACACCAGTTCGCCTCGCGCTACGCCGGAGCCTAGCGAATCGTCTCTACCCCGATGTCACCCGGCTTCCGAATGTCACATTCGGCAGTTCTTATCGTGCCAATGTCGAGACTTTGCTGCGCCATGGTCCGGCGGTGATCGTCCAGAGCGTGTTTGCCGACCGACTTTTGTCACTTGGGCTTTGCACAGTGCCCTTCGGCACGGCATTCGGGACAAGTGCCGCAATCGCCGATCACACGCGCATGTTCGCCGCGATCGCGGGATCGCCAGCACATGCAGGGGTGTTGATCCAGCGCTTCGACGCCGCCATGGCCGGCGTTGCTGGCGATCTCGCCGCCGTGCCCCTTACCCGGCCGCCGCGCGTGCTCGTTATAAGTATTATGCGCTATGGCATGATTATTGCCGAGGGCGGACTTCATCCGGCCACGGAGTTCATCGCGCGCGCGGGCGGGGTGAACGCTTTGCTCGATCAAAAGTCGCGCGGCGTACACCTGGACGCTGAACACCTTCTCGCGCTCGATCCAGATGATCTTTTCATTGTGGAGAATCTCGGAGACCATATACCGGACTTGAGTGCGCTGCGCGCCTCGCGCGTCGGCCATCTCCGGGCGATTGCGACCGGGCATGTCTATGCGCTACCGCCGGATTGGACACTGATCAACTCGGTCGTGGCCACGCCCGCTTACGAGCGCTGGATGGCCGAGCGCCTGCACCCCGGCCTGCCCGGCGATAGCGCACGGGACGCGTTGCGCCGGGCCTACGAGGAGGATGTCGGGATCGTATTACCCGGATCCTGGCTCGATTATGCGCTGGCCGAACCGCGCCAGTGAGGCGGCAGCTTGCCCCTTCCCGCGCGCGCGACGCGCTGCCGCTTGCGCTCATCCTGGGCTTCGCGGCCGAGCTGGTGCTGTCACTGCTGATCGGCGCCTACCCGGTGCCGCCGCTCACCGGTACTGCATCTGCTCGTCCGCATGGCTCTTCCCTTGCCGCTGCCCGCGCACCCGGCGTGGAGCGAGACGGAGCAGGTCGTCGTGCAATCCGTCCGATTGCCGCGCGTCCTGGTCGCCAGCATCGCTGGCGGTGGGCTCGGGCTAGCCGGGGCAGCGTTGCAGGGCCTGTTCCGCAACCCGCTGGTCGGCCCCGACATCATCGGCGTCTCCGGGGGAGCCGCCTGCGGCGGCGTGCTGGCCATCCTGCTAGGCCTCTCCGGCGGCCTCGTGGTCGCCCTCGCCTTCGCGGGCGGCATGCTCGCCATAGCACTCGCCGCTGGGCTCGCGCGCGCGATGCGCACGGGAGGCGCGCTCACGGTGGTGCTCGCCGGCGTCGTGGTCGGCGGCTTCTTCGCCGCGCTGCTCACGCTGGCTGAATACGTCGCCGACCCGCAATCCACGCTGCCAGCCATCGTCTACTGGCTGCTCGGCAGCTTCGCCGACGCGGATCGCGCGAAGGTGCTCACGATCGGCCTCGCGACGCTCGTGGGCGGGGGGCTGATCGTGGCCCTGCGCTGGCGCATCAACCTGCTCTCGCTCGGCGACACCGACGCTGCTGCGCTCGGCTTACAGCCGAACCGGCTGCGCTGGGCCATCCTCGCGCTCGTCGCCCTGATCGTAGCCGCGCAGGTTGCGGTCAGCGGCATCGTCGGCTGGGCCGGGCTGATCGTGCCGCATATGGCCCGCTTCGTGGTCGGCCCCGACCATCGCCGCCTGCTGCCGGCCTCCGCCCTCGTCGGTGCCGGGTTCCTGCTCGGCGTGGACGACCTCGCCCGCAGCGTGCCCAGCCAGGAGCTACCGATCGGCCTGGTGACGGCGCTGATCGGCACGCCCGCGTTCGCCGTGCTGCTGTGGCGCACGCAGCGCCTCGGATGGAGGGAGCATTGAGCAGAACGGAGAGATGCCATGGCTGAGGAATGGATCGAGCAGTATCGGCGTGACGGCTGCGTTCTCCTAGAACGCCTGCTGCCGGCCGAGATAATCGACGCGTATGTAGAGGCTTGTGACCGGCTTCTGAACGCCCGCGGCATGACGGCCCGTGCCGACCGGAGCGGCGACCCAAACATGCCGTTGCACGAGGCTCTGATCGAAGTGCGCGTCGATAATCCGGAGTTCCGGCCTCTGCATCTCCACGCCGGCGTGCGGCAGCGCGTCGCCGCGCTGCTCGATGATGACGACCCGATCCTCGTCAGTAGCCTGACGAACATCTGGGAGAAGGGCCGCGAGCCGCACTCGGATACGGTGATGCTGTTCCGTGATCCTCCTGATAAGGTCTGCCGCACGTGGTGCGCGCTGGAGGACATCGACCCGGAATGCGGGGCGTTCTACGTCATATCCGGCACGCACCGCAGCGTTCGGCCCCTGCTCTATGACGACGTGCTCCGCACCAGCCCGGAGATCCTGGACCTGCTGCACACATACGACGCAGGGGCAGAGGTGTCGCGGCACGACAACCGGTTCATCTGGGGCAAGGTCTGCGAAGCGACGACGGCGCGGGTCGCTGGGATGCCGCGGCAGGCATTCGCGATCAACAAGGGCGATGTCGTCTTCTTCGACCCCAACGCCATCCACGGCACGATGCCGGCCACGAACCCAGCGCTGATGCGCAAGGCGATCATCGCCGAGTGGCACGCCCGCGAGGTAAGGTCGTATCCGGCATCCGCCTATTTCGGCTCGCAACTGGATTGCCGCGGGCCGCACAGCGGCAAGCTGACAGCGGACGCGGCGATCAGCTGCCCGCTCGGTCGGTATGTTCCCCGGTCTGCGTAGATGGACGCGTCGGCTGCGCTGCGTGAGCCGTCGCTCGTCTTCGAGGACCTCGGCTTCGCCTACCGCCCGGGTGCCTGGGTGCTGCGCCGCTGCTCCGGCGCGGTCCAACCCGGCGCCGTGCTCGCCGTCCTCGGCCCGAACGGGCGCGGCAAGAGCACCCTGCTCAAACTCCTGCTCGGCGTGCTCCGCCCACAAGAGGGACACGTCATCCTCCACGGCCGCGCCGCCTTCGTGCCGCAGCTGTTCGATGTCGCCTTCGGCTACAGCGCGCTCGACATGGTGCTCATGGGCCGCGCCCGGCACGTCGGCCTGTTCGCGCAACCCTCGGCGCGCGACGAGGCGGCGGCGCTCGCCGCCCTTGATCGCTTCGGCATCGCCGACCTTGCCGGGCGCCCCTTCCACGACCTCTCCGGCGGGCAGCGCCAAATGGTCGTGCTCGCCAGGGCACTCGTGGCCGAGGCCCAAGTACTGCTGCTCGACGAGCCCACGTCCGCGCTCGACCTGAGCAACCAGGCGCTGGTCCTGCGTGGGATGGCACGGCTCGCGCGCGAGGATGGGCTGGCCATCGTGTTCACGACCCACCACCCCCAGCACGCGCTGGCGGTGGCGGACGACGCGTTGCTGATGCTGGGAACGGAGCGGTTCGCGCGCGGCCCCGCACGCACGGTGCTGACCGAGGCCAACCTGCACGCCCTCTACGGCGTCGAGATGCGGCGCGTGCGCTTCGAGCACGATGGGCGCGCGGTGGAGACGGTCGTGCCCGTTCTCGATGTCGAGCGATGAGGAGACGGCCTTTATCGCAGCCGTTCGAGGGTCACGAAAGAGTAGCCCCCTCGTGCGCGAACGCGCGGATCGGTGATGCCGGCGTCGTCGAGCAGGTGCGAGGGCATCGCGGCCATGCCGTGCCGGGCGTTGGCCTCAAGCGCCGCAGCGTGAAGGCGGGCGATGACCGAGCGCATCGCCTCGCCCGCGTTGAACACCCGGACCCTCCGGGACGCAACCAGTGCCGTCATAGTCCTTCCCCCTAGCGTGGCTGCCGTCAGATGCTTGGCGGCAGTTCCAGACTGGAAGGATGCCGTGCATCCGGTTGAGGGACCGTGATCGAGATCACTGGGCGACGCGCGACCCGAGACAATTGGCGGCTATCGCCGCGGCGGATCGAGGTCCCACGGCCAGCGCGCCGCCTCCGTTCTCGCGTCCGCCGCGCTGATGCCGATGTCGCGCAACATGCGCGCGTCCATCTGCGCGAGGAGCCGGCGCGTCCGTGCTGCCGCCCGCATGTCGTTGAAACGCACCCTCGCAAAGGTCCAAATCTGCGGCCACCGTCTCCAGCCTGAGCTGGCCAGGAAGCTGGCGGCGAGGAGTCTCGTGTGCATCGCACCCTCCTGTTCGTTGCGACTCACAATATGCGTCCCAGCGTTGAATCAGGGAAACGCATTGTGTTTATCTCGGAAATCAGCGATACTGATGCCCATGCCGCTCACACCGAGCCTCGACCCAGACCTTCTGCGCAGCTTCGCCTTCATCGCCGAGGAAGGGAGCTTCACGCGCGCCGCTCAGCGCGTCGGACGGACGCAGAGTGCGGTGTCCATGCAGGTGCAGCGGCTCGAAATCCCTGCTCGGCCAGCGCCTTCTCACCCGCGGCAAGGGCGGCGCCGTCCATCTCACGCCGCACGGCCAGAATCTGCTCGCCCGCGCCCGCGCCTTGCTCGCGCTCAACGACGAGATCTGGACGAGCTTCCGCGAGCCCGCGCTGAGCGGGACCGTTTGCCTGGGCACGCCGGATGACTACGCGCTCCGCTTCCTGCCCGCCGTGCTGCGCCGCTTCGCCGAGCATCACCCAGCCATCGAGGTTGAGGTCCTCTGCGCGCCGAGCGAGGATCTCGTCGTCCGGCTCAAGGCCGGCGACCTAGACCTTGCCGTCTGCTCCGAAGGGCAAGAGCCTCCGGGCTGGCCGGCCACGCCGCTATGGCACGGCCCGCTCGCCTGGATCACCAGCACGCGCCACGCCCCGCACCGACAGGACCCGCTGCCGCTCGCTCTCGCCCGGAACGGCTGCACCTGGGCGCGCGCGGCGCTGGGCGCCCTGGACCGGGCAGGCCGCGCCTACCGCGTCGCCTACCGCTCGCAGTCGCAGCTCGGCACGCATGCGCCGGTTCTGGCCGGCCTCGCGGTCACGGTGGGACCTGCTGGGACGCCCCCAGAGGGGCTGCGCCTCATGCGCGCGGACGAGGGCCTGCCATCGCTCCCCCGCTACGGCGTGCTCCTCCTGCAAGCCCAGGACGCGCCCTCGCCGGCAGTCACGGCGCTCGCCCGTTACATCGCCGACGCTTTCGCCGAAGAGGCCCCGCGGGTTTTGCCCGCGGCTTAGGCGCTCAAAGCGCCGCCAGCACGCTCTCCGCCCGGCTCACGTCGAACTCGCCCGGCTTCTCGACGGCGATGCGCTCCACCACGCCGTCGTTCGCCACCAGCGCGAACCGCTGGCTGCGCACGCCCAGGCCGCGCGCCGTGAGATCCAGTTCCAGCCCCAGCGCCCTCGTGAACGCCCCCGAGCCGTCCGCCAGCATCAGGATACCGTCGCCAACACCCTCGTGCTTCGCCCAGGCGCCCATCACGAACACGTCGTTCACCGCCATGCACACGATCTGGTCCACGCCCTTCGCGTGGAGCGCATCCACGTTCTGAACGAAGCCCGGCAAGTGTTTGGCGCTGCACGTCGGCGTGAAGGCGCCCGGCGTGCCGAACAGCACGACTCGCTTGCCCCCGAACACGTCGTCGGTGCTGACTTCGTGCGGCCCGTCCGGACCCGCGGTCATCAGCTTCATGGACGGAATCCTGTCGCCTGCCTTTATCACGGCTCATCCTCTGGGACACTTGCGAAGCAACGCTTAGCGGTCCGCAGGCGTCCTGTCACGCCGCCGCGCCGCACGCTTGCTCCTGACTCGGGAAAACCCAAGATAGGGGACATGGACGCGGACGCTTACCTGACGGGCCAACTCTTGATCGCAATGCCGAGCCTTCGCGACGAGAACTTCGCGCAGGGCGTGATCTTCCTATGCGCCCATAGCGACGAGGGCGCCATGGGCCTCATGCTGAACCGCCCGCTGCGCACGCCAACCTTTGAAGGGCTGCTTCGCCAACTCGACGTGCAGCCCTGCCCGCCGGCCCGGCGTATCCAGCTCTGCCAGGGCGGTCCTGTGGATGGCGCACGCGGCTTCGTCCTCCATACCGCTGATTGGACTGGCGACGGCTCCCTGCGCGTGGACGAGCGCGTCGCGTTGACGGCGAGCCTCGACGTGCTGCAGGCGATCGCCGCGGGCGAGGGACCGAACCGCGGGCTGCTCGCCCTCGGCTACGCGCATTGGGGACCGGGCCAGCTCGACGAGGAAATTCAGCAGAATGCGTGGCTCAGCGCGCCGGCTGGCCTCGACCTGGTATTCGACGGCGATCACGGTTCGAAGTGGCGCCGGGCGCTCGCGTCCCTGAAGGTGGATCCGCTGCTGCTCTCGGCTGCTGCCGGGCACGCCTGATCCAGCATCACGGTTCGCGGCGCGGCCCCAACCCGTCTTCCTCTGCTCCGTTGGCCACTACGCGCGATCGCCTGACCGCGCGATTTGCGGAGAATAACGCTATGCGCATCATCATCCTTGCCTCAGCCGCGGCCCTGATGCTCTCAGGGGCAGCCCTCGCGCAAGGCACCCCCACTGGCGGTACCGCAGGTGGCACCGGCAGCGCCGGCGGCGCTGCTGGCGGCACCACGCTGGACACCAGCGGCACGGGAGGCGCGACCGCGGGCAGCCAGGGGATGGCCACTGGCGCCGGCACGTCTGGCTCGATGGGCGGTGCCGCTGGCACGGCTGGCAGCGGCACAGGCACGAGCATGACTGGCCAAGGCGGAGCTGGCGCCATGGGAGGGGCCGGCGGGGCCGGCGGCGGCGTCGGTAATGCAGCCGGTGGCGCCAAGTAAGGCGCCGCACCTTCGTAGCAGTAGAGCAGATCGTGGCTGACCGTCTCCGGTCAGGCACGTGAAGATGCTCTCCGAACAAAAGACTAGAGCGTAGCGTTCCCAACCCCTCAGGGACGCCACGCCTCCTACTCGGCCGCCCGGCGTGCTCCGTCGCGCCGCATCAGGAATTCCCGCCCGACCTTCACGCGCGCCTGGCCGTCATACTCGATGATGTCGGCTGTGGCGTAGGTCTCGTGCCAGTCCGCGGGAATGAAGCTGCCTGTGCCCACGAGATCTATCGGTGCCTTCGCGTCCGCCATGACCCGGCACTTGTCCACGCCGAAGCCGCTGCTCACCACCAAGCGCACGCGCGGGAAGCCTGCCTCGTCCAGCGCCTCCCGAACGCGCCAGATCGCAGCCGCCGAGACGCCGGTTCCGACCAGGTAACGCAGCTCCGTCTCGCTGCGATAGCGGCGGATCGCGCCAGGTGTGTGCCGCTCCAGCACGGCGTAGCTCTCCGCCGGGTCGAGGCCCTCCAAGTAACGGCCGCCATGCGTGTCGAGGCGGATGCTGAGTTTACCCGCCGCAGCGAGATCGGGGAAACGGCGGCAGACGGCCAGCCCGTCCGTGACCTCGCGGCCGAAATAATCCACGAGCACGGTCAAGTTCTGGTCGGGCAGGGTCTCGTGAAACATCTCGGCCGCGCGCACCGTCGAGCCGGCGTAGCCGATCAGCGCGTGCGGCATCGTGCCCTGGCCACGCACCGTGCCAAACCAGGGCGCGCAAAGATTCGTGCTCGTGCCCACGAAGCCCTTGGCGCCCTCGCGCCGGGCGGACGCGCTGCCGACGCTGGCCGCGTAGCCCATGGCCTCCTGCATCTCAGCACCGGCGCAATGCCGGGCCTCCATGGCGAGGAAGCCGACCTGCGGCAGCGCCATGCACATCTGGTAGGCATTGTGGGCCGCGACGCAGACGGCGCCGAGCTTTTGTAGGAGCAGGGTCTCGCAATCCGCGAGCGCGACGAAGCTGCCGCGCACGTAGAGGATCGGCTCGCCCGCGCCGACCCACTCCCCCTCGGGATAGACCGCGTCGAGATCGAAGCGCACGCCGCGCGCCGCCTCGACCTTGTGCAGCCAATCGAGCGCGAGGCGTGGCGCGGAGATGACGGGGCGGCGAAGGAAGAGCGCATACGTGACCTGGCAATCCCCGAAGCGCGCGACGACCTCGCGCGTGCGGTTGAAGTAGGCGTCGGTGCGCCAGGCGATGTCTTCGTCGAGCGGGTCGGTTGGCGCGCTCATTGCGCGGCGATCTGCGGGGTGTCGCGCGCGACGCGTCTGGCCTTCAGCTCCTCGGCGACGAGGAACGCAAGCTCCAGCGACTGCTCGGCGTTGAGCCGCGGATCGCAGAACGTCTCGTAGCGCTCGGCGAGGTCGGCTTCCGTGAGCCGATGGGCGCCGCCGATGCACTCGGTCACGGGCTGCCCCGTCATCTCGACGTGGACGCCGCCGGGCCAGGTCCCCTCGGCCACGTGCACGTCGAAGAAGTGGCGCACCTCGTCCAGGATCGCGTCGAAGCTCCTGGTCTTCACGCGCGCGCTCGTCGTCACCGTGTTCCCGTGCATCGGGTCGCAGAGCCATACCACGCGACGACCTGTTCCCTGAACGGCCCGCACGAGCGACGGCAAATTCCGCTCAACGTTGGCGGCGCCCATGCGGCTGACCAAGGTGAGTCGCCCCGGCTCATCGCCGGGGTTCAGGATCTCGATGAGACGGCGCAGGTCATCGGCCTTCGTCGTCGGCCCGACCTTGATGCCGATCGGGTTGCGCACGCCGCGCAGGAACTCGACGTGCGCGCCGTCCGGCTGCCGGGTTCGGTCGCCGACCCAGAGGAAGTGGGCGGAGCAGGCATACCAATCGCCGGAGGTGCTATCCACGCGGGTGAGCGCCTGCTCGTAGGGCAGGAGCAGCGCCTCGTGGCTCGTGTAGAAATCGGTCTCGCGGATCTGCGGGCTGCTCGCGCTCGTCATGCCGCAGGCGGCCATGAACGCCAGCGTCTCGTCGATGCGGCTTGCCAGGTCCTGGTAGCGGTCGGCGAGCGGCGAGCGGGCGACGAAGCCGAGGTTCCAGCGGTGGACCTCGTGCAAGTCGGCGTAGCCGCCGTTGGCGAAGGCGCGGAGCAGGTTGAGCGTGCCGGCAGACTGGAAGTAGCCGGTCTCCATCCGCCGCGGATCGGGCACGCGCGCGCTCTCCGTGAACTCGGCCCCGTTGATCGTGTCGCCGCGGTAGCTGGGCAAGGTCACGCCACCCACCGTCTCCTCGTCCGAGGAGCGCGGCTTGGCGAACTGCCCGGCCATGCGCCCGATCTTCACGACGGGCAGGCTTGCGCCGAAGGTCAGCACGACCGCCATCTGCAAGAGAACGCGGAACGTGTCGCGGATCACGTTGGCCGTGAAGTCGCCGAACAACTCCGCGCAGTCGCCGCCCTGCAGCACGAAGGCGTGCCCCTCGGCGGCGAGCGCGAGCCCTGCCTTGAGTCGGCGCGCCTCGCCCGCGAAGACGAGCGGCGGATACTTGGCGAGCCGCGCCTCGACCTCGGCGAGGTCGGCTTGGTCCGGGTAAGCAGGCGCCTGCTGGATCGGACGGGTGCGCCAGCTCGCCGGCATCCAAGGCGGGGGCGTCCAAGGCGGGGAGGGATTCAGCATGGCCAGCGACCTTTCACGGCCGGGTGATTACCGCACTCAGCCGCGCGCGGCTACTCCGCCGCGCGCTTCACGTTGCCGCCCACGGTGCGGGCTGGCGTGCGCATGGTGACGAACTCCTCGGCCGAGGTGGGATGAATGCCGATCGTGCGGTCAAAATCCTGCTTGGTGGCACCCGTCACGAGCGCAACGCCGAGACCCTGCATGATCTCGGGCGCGTCGTCCCCGAGCATGTGGCAGCCCAGCACGCGCTGGGTCGCCTGGTCCACGACGAGCTTCATCAGCGTTTTGCGCGGCCGACCCGTGATCGTGTGGCGCATAGGCGTGAAGCGGGCGACGTAGATGTCCGCTGGTCCCCGCTCCGCCGCCTGCTCCTCGGTGAGGCCCACCGTGCCGATGGGGGGCGACGAGAACACGGCCGTGGGCACCGGGTCGAAGGTCCAGCTGCGCGGCCGGCCAGGGCCGAAGAGGCGGTCAGCGAGATGGTGACCCTCGGCGGTAGCGACGGGCGTGAGATTCATCTTGTTGGACACGTCGCCGAGCGCGAAGACGTGCGGCACGCTGGTCTGGTTCTGCGCGTCCACGACGACCTGCCGGCGCCCATCCGTCTCGACGCCGATGCGCTCGAGGCCGAGACCGGCGGTGTTCGCCGCGCGCCCGGTCGCGAAGAACACGAGATCGGTCTCTATGCAGTGTCCGCTGGTTAGCGTGACATGCCGCGCGTCTCCGGCCGGCTCGATTTGGTGAACGGTCTGGCTCGCGTGAAGGCGCACGCCCTGATCCTTCAGCGCTTCGGCAAGGCCGCGGCGAAGGTCCCCGTCGAAACCGCGGAGCGGAAGATGCTGGCGGAATACTATCTCCACCTCGGCGCCGAGGCCGAGGAAGATGCCGGCGAACTCCACGCTGATGTAGCCGCACCCCACCATCAGAACCCGGCGCGGCATCGCGGGGAGCCCGAAAGCATCGTCCGAAACGATGCCCAGTTCGGCGCCGGGAATGTGCGGCTCAATGATCGGGTGGCCGCCCACCGCGATCACCACGCGCGCGGCGGTGACCCGGCGCTCCCGGCCCTCGCCGTCCCGAAGCAGCAGCGTATGCGGGTCGAGGAACTCCGCGCGCGCCTCGAAGCACTCGACGGCGGCGCCCTCCAGCAGGCGGCGGTAGATGCCGTTGAGGCGGCCGACCTCGCGGTGCATGGCCCCCGTCAGCACCGCCCAGTCGTTCGGCCCCGCTTGCGCGTCGAGCCAGCCGAAGGCGCGCGCATCCTCGGCGAGACGGCCATACTCCGAGCCCTGCACGAGGATCTTCTTGGGCACGCAGCCCACGTTCACGCAGGTGCCACCCCAGTGCCGCGCCTCGGCGATGCCGACGCGGGCGCCGTGGCCGGCCGCGATGCGGGCGCAGCGCACGCCACCGGAGCCGCCGCCGATGACGAACAGGTCGAAGTCGTAGCTCATAGGACGCTTCCGTAGCAGGCGGCGGCGTGCCGGGCGAGTCCACCGTTGATGATGCCTCAGTTTCGATGTCTGAGACCGATGGAAAGCGAACCCCTATCTTCCTAATTACGTATGCTTCCATCCGCCCGTATGCAGTCTGCTCGCTCCGCAACTATGGTGTCTGTGGCTGCATGGCCCTCCGAGATTACGCCAGCAAGCGGAAAGCTAAGGATGCCTCGCTTCTCGCGGATACTCAGGACGGGTCCCCCGCTCATCCCTCCTGTATCGAAATTCCTCGGGGGCAGCGATCCTGTGCTAATTTCTTGCGCGTTTTCCCACTCTACGCGGCAAGTCAGCTGCCAGTCCGTCACACGCTGGGCAACTCCGGAAGCAGTTGGGCAACTCCGGAAGCAGTATAGAGGAAGCAGTATAGATACTAAAGCAGTGGGTGCGGTCATCAACTGCAACGCCAGCCGCGGCTGGGTACCCGGCAAGCAACACTCCTATATCATCGACATCAGGTGGGTGAGGCGGCCACAGGCTAATTGGCTTCTTTCCAACCTGTTCTAGCTCTTCCCATGAGATGTGGAATGTGGCAATGTCGGCGTTAGTGCCTTCGCTGATTGTTCGATCTAACGGATTGAACGGCAGGGTTCCGATCTGGCAGTAGGTATTAAGGTCACACTTCCTCGCCTGTTTCAACGCATCTAGCACATGCCTTGCTGTAACTCCAAACAACCTGTGAGGTGTCTGGAGAAAGAAGCATGTACCGTTCTGCATCTCTATTATCTTTCCGTTTGGCCCGGCCTTCCCGAAGGCCAACCAGGTCATATAAGTCGTGGCAAGTCGATGAAGGCGCTCACCGAAATCTCCTGCCATCAGCCTCCTGGCCTCGGCCATTGTGAGTCTGGGAAGATCGTAGGCAGCTTCGCCTTTGGACGGCTCGTTAGGTTCTTCGACACCCATACGCCTCGCCTCGGTCACGAAACCGTCCCTAAATACGACAACGTCTGGCACAAGTCTGTTCAGGCTTGGGAGCGGAATTTCAAACCGAGGCACTACCCCGGCGCCGCGATCAGGCGCCGATGCCCCCGAGGGCGACATACTTGATCTCGAGATAGTCCTCGATCCCGTATTTGCTGCCCTCGCGCCCCAGCCCGCTCTGCTTGACGCCGCCGAACGGTGCCACCTCGGTGCTGATGATACCTTCGTTGACGCCCACGATACCGACCTCCAGCCGCTCTGCAACCCGGACGACGCGGCCCATTTCGCGCGCGTAGAAGTAGGCGGCTAGCCCGAACGGCGTGTCGTTCGCCATGGCGACCGCCTCGTCCTCCGTCTTGAAGCGGAACAGGGGCGCTACCGGGCCGAATGTCTCCTCGCGGAAGATGAGCGCGTCGCGTGGCACGTCGGCCAGGATGGTCGGCTCGAAGAAGTTGCCGCCCCGCTCGTGACGCTTGCCGCCGGTGACGACCCGGGCGCCACGCCCGGTCGCATCGGCGACGTGCTCCTCGACCTTGGCAACCGCGTCGGCGTTGATAAGCGGTCCCTGGGTGACGCCCTCCTCCGTGCCTGGCCCAACCTTGAGCGCTCGGACGGCGGCGGTCAGCTTCTCGGCAAAGGCGTCGAACACGCCGTCCTGCACGAGGATGCGGTTCGCGCAGACGCAGGTCTGGCCCGTATTGCGATACTTGCTTGCCATCGCGCCCTGCACGGCGGCGTCGAGGTCGGCGTCGTCGAAGACCAGGAAGGGCGCGTTGCCGCCCAGCTCCATGCTGCACTTCTTGATGGTGGAAGCAGCCTGGGCGAGCAGCTTGGCGCCGACCTCGGTGCTGCCCGTGAAGGTGAGCTTGCGGACGAGCGGGTTGCTGGTCAGCTCCGCGCCCATTTCGCCGGAGGGGCCGGTGATGATGTTGCACACGCCTTGCGGCATCCCGGCGCGCTCGGCCAGCACGCCGAGGGCGAGCGCCGAGAACGGCGTCTGGCTTGCCGGGCGGACCACGCCGGTGCAGCCGGCTGCCCAGCCGGGTGCGGTCTTGCGCGTGATCATGGCGGCGGGGAAGTTCCAGGGCGTGATCGCGGCGAAGACCCCGATCGGCTCCTTCATCACGAGGATGCGCTGCCCGGAGCGCGGTTGCGGAATCAGGTCGCCGTAGACGCGCTTGGCTTCCTCGGAGAACCACTCGATGAAGCTGGCGGCGTAGGCGATCTCGCCGCGGCTCTCGGCGAGCGGCTTGCCCTGCTCGGCCGTCATGATCTGGGCCAGGTCCTCCTGGTTCTCCATCATCAGGTCGAACAGACGGCGCAGAACGGCCGAGCGGTCCTTGGCGAGCTTGCCGCGCCAGGCCGGGAACGCCGCGTGCGCCGCCTCGATGGCCTGGCGGGTCTCGGCAGTGGAGAAGGACGGAACCGTGCCGATCGTCTCGCCCGTCGCCGGGTTGCGGACGGAGATGGTCTCGCCCGACGCCGCCTCGATCCACTTGCCCCCGACGAGGCACGCCTCGCGAAACAGGGTGGGATCACGGAGCGGGAGCGGTGCGGCCTTGTTGAGCATGGCGTGCCTCCGGGTTTGGTTCCCCGGAAGATAAGGGCGCGCCTGCCAGGCGTCAGCCCTCGGCGCTGAAATCGGCGCGAGGCTGAGTTAAGACCTAAGCGGCACGAGAGATAGCGTCCTCGACGATGCCCCAGACCGCGGCGGCTGCCTGTTCAGCCACGGTAATCGAGATCGCTTCATACCCTGACAGGATACCCTCGAGCGCACGCTGCTGATTCAGTTTGACGCTGTTGTATTCGTCCTCGTCCATGGTGCTTCGATGCGCCGCGATATACTGGCCGTTTTGGACCAAGGCCGTGATCTGGATCGTGGCGGACTGAGCGACCGATGGCCACTTGTCAGCGAGAACCGCCTTCGCCGCGCTCACGGCCTGGGTCAGAACAGCGTCCCAGTCCGGCAGCGGTGTTGATCCCGACATAAGTGTTCTCCCGGCTAGGCGTTGGGCTTCCCGTTCTTGAGGCTGAGTTCGTAACGCAAGAGCGTCTGGAACAAGGCATTGAGCGGCGCCCTTGTGCTGGTCAGCGCAGACTGGTTCAGCACGACTCTCTTCGCATGGAGCGACTGCAAGCCGCCCTGCGGGCTGAGGACGATGTCGTGAAGCTGCGTGAGGAGGTTATCCAGACTCGGGGTCGAGGCATCGGGCGCCGCATCCAGCCTCAGCTTCAGGCTGGTCAGGTCGGTGTCGAACTGGTCGTAGAAATCCGTGTTCTGATCGTAGCTCGCCTTGCTGCACGCGTCCGCCAGAGCCGTATTGCTCGGAGGCACGCTCGTGCAGACCGCGGTCAGCGTCGCCTGATTGCTGACGTCCTGGCCCGACAGCGACCCGATCTTGTGGTCCAGCGTTATCAGCCTGACGATCTCGGCGTCGGTCTCCTGCTGCAACGCCGAGATGGCCTTGTCGGTCTGGTCATCATACGCCGCCATGCAACCCGCGAGCAGGATGGCCAGCGCAACGACAAAGCCCGTGTAGCGCGGGCTGATGGGCATTCCTCGCGCTATTCCACCGTCACCGACTTAGCCAAGTTCCGCGGCTGGTCCACGTCCGTCCCGCGCAGCACGGCGGCCTGGTAGGCGAGGATCTGCACCGGCACGGCATACAGGATGGGCGCCGCGAACGGATCGCAGTCGGGCAGGACGACCACATCCTGCGTAAGCCCGCGCAACCGTTCCGCGCCGGCCGCGTCCGTGAAGGCCACGATCTGGCCGCCGCGCGCCGCTGCCTCCTGCAGGTTGCTCGCCGTCTTCTCGAACAACGGCCCGCTCGGGCAGACGGTGATCACGGGCACGTCCCGGTCGATCAGCGCGATCGGCCCGTGCTTCATCTCGCCCGCGGCGTAACCCTCCGCGTGGATGTAGGTGATCTCCTTGAGCTTGAGCGCTCCCTCCATGGCGATGGGATAGAGCGCGCCGCGGGCGAGATAGAGCACGTCCCGCGCACGCGACACCCGCTCGGCAACTGCCCCGATCTGATCCCACTGCGCGAGCGCCGCCTGCACCTGGCCCGGCACGTCGAGCAGCGCGCCCGCGAGCCGCGTCTCCTCGGCCTCGCTGATAGTCCCCCGCGCGCGCCCCGTCGCGAGGGCGAGGCAAGCGAGCACGCTGAGCTGCGCCGTGAACGCCTTGGTGCTAGCGACCCCGATCTCGGGGCCAGCTACCGTCTCCAGCACCGCGTCGCTCTCCCGCGCCATCGTGCTCTCAGGCACGTTCACGATGGAGAGCACGTGCTGGCCGCGCTCGCGCAGGAGGCGGAGTGCGGCCATCGTGTCCGCCGTCTCGCCGCTCTGGCTGACCAGGAGCGCCAAGCCTCCCTTTGCCATGGGCGGGTCGCGGTAGCGCAGCTCGCTCGCCACGTCCGCATCCATCGGGATGCGCGCGAGTCTCTCCATCCAGTAGCGCCCGACCTGCCCGGCGTAGAACGCGCTGCCGCAGGCGCTCAGCGTGACGCGCGGCACCTGGCCGAGATCGAACGGCAGCGGCGGCAGCGCCACCTGACGACCGCCGTCCAGCATCCGGCGCAGCGACGAGCCGATGACGCTCGGATGCTCGTGCAGCTCCTTCTCCATGTAATGGCGGTAGCCGTCTTTGCCGATGGCGGCACCCGTGAGCGCCGTCAGGCGTATTTCGCGGTTGACCGGCTGCCCTTGATCGTCGCGGAACTCGGCGCCCTGGCGGCCGACGACGACCCAATCGCCCTCCTTCAGGTAAGCGATGCGCCGGGTCAGCGGCGCCAGCGCCAGGCTATCCGAGCCGAGGAACATCTCGTCGTCGCCGAAGCCGACCGCGAGCGGCGCCCCGCGCTGCGCCCCGATCATCAGCTCCGAGTGCCCGGCGAACACCATCGCGAGCGCGTAGGCGCCCTCGAGGCGCCGGAACGCCGCGCCCGCGGCCTCGACTGGCTCCATGCCCCGCTTGAGGTTGAGGTCCACGAGCTGGGCGACGGTCTCGGTGTCCGTCTCGGTCGAGAACTCCTGCCCCTCGCGCTCCAGCTCGGCCCGCAGCTCGGCATGGTTCTCGATGATGCCGTTATGGACGACGGCGACGCGGCTTGTGCCGTGCGGATGGGCGTTGCCCTCCGTGGGGGCGCCATGGGTGGCCCAGCGCGTGTGGCCGATGCCCGTGGTGCCGGCCAAGGGACGCTCGTCGAGCACGGCGGCGAGGTTGCCGAGCTTGCCCGACGCGCGGCGCCGCTCGATGTGACCGTTGACGAGTGTAGCGACGCCCGCGCTGTCGTAGCCGCGGTATTCCAGCCGACGCAGCGCGTCCAGCAGCACGGGGGCCGCTGGACGGGATCCGATCACGCCCACGATGCCGCACATCAGGTCTTGCTCCGCTCCCGCTTGAGTTGGGCCGCACGGCCCGGCTTCTCGACCTGACGCGCGCGGCCGAACGCCATCGCATCCGCCGCCACGTCCTCGGTGATCACGCTGCCCGCGGCGATGAAGGCGCCGTCGCCCACTGTGACGGGGGCGACGAGCACGCTGTCCGAGCCTATGAAGGTGTCCTTGCCGATCCGCGTCCGGTGCTTGGCAACGCCGTCGTAGTTGCAGGTGATGGTGCCGGCGCCGATGTTGCTGCCCTCGCCCACCTCAAAGTCGCCAAGGTAGGTAAGGTGGTTGACCTTGGCGCCGGCGCCGAGCCACGTCGCCTTGAGCTCGACGAAGTTGCCGACGTGCGCGCTTCTCTCGACGCGAGTGCCGGGGCGCAGGCGGGCATAGGGACCGATCACCGCGCCGGGGCCGACGTGGCAAGCCTCCAGATGGCTGAACGCGCGGATCTCCGCGCCCTCCTCGACCACGACGCCCGGACCGAACTGGACGAACGGCCCTACGGACACGTCCGGCGAAAGCTGCGTGTCCCAGCTCAGGAACACGGTCTCCGGGGCGAGCAGCGTGGCGCCCGCGTCCATCGCGGCGCGGCGAAGCCACCCTTGCACGGTCGCTTCCGCCTCGGCCAGCTCGGCGCGCGAGTTGACGCCGCGCACCTCGTTCCACGGCGCCTCGACCGCGGCGACCCGCACCCCCTCGGCACGGGCGAGGGCCACGCAATCCGTGAGGTAGTATTCGCCCTTGGCCGGGTTCGGCTGTACCGCGCGCAGCCAATGCAATAAGTCGCCTGCGGCAGCGCAGAACACGCCGGCGTTGCAGAGGGTCTCAGTCCGCTCGGCCTCGGTCGCATCCGCCCACTCGACGACGCGGTCCACGTAACCGGCCCCGTCGCCGCCAGGGCCGATCACCCGGCCGTAGCGGCCCGGCTCGGGCGGGCGCATCGCGAGCAGGACCAGCCCGGCATCTCCCTCGCGCCGTCGCTCCAGCAGGCGGCGCAGCGTCTCGGGGCGGATCAGGGGATTGTCGGCGTAGAGGACGGCCACGTCCCCGTCGCCGAAGGCCTCCGCCGCGGCGAGTGCTGCGTGCGCCGTGCCAAGCCGGTCATGCTGTATGAACGCAGGATGATGCGCTGCCTCCCGCGCCACTGCCTCGCCCTCCGGGCCTATCACAAGCGCGACCTTGTCGAACATGGCCTCGCAGCTCGCGATGAGGTGCTGGATCATCGGGCGGCCAGCGATGGGGTGCAGCGCCTTGGGCCGGGTGGACTTCATGCGCGTGCCGTGGCCGGCAGCAAGCAGGATCGCGGTCGCGGTCATAGGTGCGGGGGTAGCGGTTCGGCCAGGCGCATGTCAAAGCTATGCTCCTCGAATGGTAAACACTTCGCGTAACGGGCGGAAACATGATCCGAACTCTCATCCTCGACCTCGACGGCACGCTCGTGGACTCGGCGCCCGACCTCGCCGCCAGCCTCAACCGCGTGCTCGCCCCACCCGGCCCGCCGTTCACGCCGGCCGAGATCGCGCCGATGATCGGCGACGGCGCGGGCGTGCTCGCGCGCCGGGCGATGGCGGCGCGCGGTCTGCCTGAAAGCCCGGAGATGATCCGCAGGTTCGGCGAGGACTACAGCGCCCACGCGGCCGAGCTGACGCGGCCCTACCCTGGCGTGCTCGACGGGCTGCGCGCGCTCAGCGCGGCGGGTTGGCGACTCGCGGTCTGCACGAACAAGCCGGAGGCCGCGGCGCACACGCTGCTCGCGGCGCTTGGCTTGGACGCGCTGCTCGCGGCGGTGGGCGGCGGCGATAGCTTCCCTGTGCGCAAGCCGGACCCTGAGCACATGCTTGCCACGCTGCGCCTCGCCGGCGGCGAGCCGGGCGCGGCGGTGGCGGTAGGCGACAATCGGAACGACGTAGCGGCGGCGCGCGGGGCCGGCCTGCCCTGCATCTTCGCGGCCTGGGGCTACGGCGGGCCGGAGATGGCCGAAGGCGCGGCAGCCGTCGCGCGCGATTTCGCCGAGGTGCAGCCCAGCGCCGAGAGGCTACTCGCCGCCCGGCTGTAGATATAGAGTCGTGGGGCCGAAGAAGGTCGTCGGGAAGACGGCGCGAACGAGCACGAGTGGGCCATCTGGGCTGAGATGGGCGAACCACGCGTTGCCGGGCTGCGGGTGTTGCAGGCGAGCGTAGTCCGCGTCGTGCTTGAAGCCTGCGAGCTGCTGGCTCACGATGTCGCAGCGGAGCGTGGGACCGGCGAAGGTGGAGCGGCCGGTCGGCGGCAGGTCCTGCGTGCCGGCGGTCCGAGAGCTGAAGGCGATCAGACGGCGGCCGTCGAAGGCGGTGACGCGGCCGTCGCAGCGGCCCGTCGTGTTCACCGCATGAACGAGCATGGCCATGGCGCTGAGCGTGTCGATCGTGCCGGCCTGCTGCGCGGGCGGGACAGGATCACGCTTCGGCTCGGTGGCGGGAATGAGCACGCGGATCTGCGGGTCGTCGTCGCCCACGTAGTCCAGCTCCGTCTGGCGTGGCTCCCCGCGCAGCCGCCCTACGCTCGTGTAGCGCTCGGGCATAGCCATCTGTCCGGCGAAACGGCCCACCGCCGTCGAGTTCTGAGGTGGCGGTGACGACGAAGCCGACAGCGCCAGCCGTGTGGAAGCGGAGGCGGACTTGGTAAGCGCCCGGCCCGACGAGGAAGTCGGCATGGACGACGGCGACATTCATGGTGATGCCGAGGGCATCGCCATAGACGGCGTAGCGGACCTGGACCGGCTCGGCGGCGTGCGCGGCGAGAGGCAGGAGGGCCGGCACGGCCAGCAGCAGGAATCGGCGCATGTCTCTTTCATAGGGCAACGCGCCGCCAGGGCAACTTGACAGTTCGCAGAGCCGCCCCCTAAACCCGCGCACCTGGACGGGCGCGTAGCTCAGCGGGAGAGCATTCGCTTCACACGCGAAGGGTCACAGGTTCAATCCCTGTCGCGCCCACCACGTTTTCGCTGCACCAGCGGATCACTGGAGCAATGTCGGTGCCCAGGCTTATGCTATATTCGAGGCTGGGGGCTAGCCTCTCTCGGATCGAGGGCGCGCAGCGTGAGTGATCGAAGCATCGACGGCTATTACGCCGGCTACTTCGCAGGCAGGGCCGGCAACGGCTTGGCACTGCTTACTTTGAGCAATGGGAAGCTCGTAGGCGTCGATGCTGCGGGCACCCAGTTTGACGGACGATACGAGCTGCACGATGACACAGGTGCTATCGCGCTCGATATATGCGTTTCAGCGCCACCAGGAATCATGCTCGTCCAAGGTCAAAGCACAGGTGAAGAAGGTTTTGACTACCATCTAGCGACGGAAGTGAAGATCTCCGTCCTGGACGGTGCAGTCGTCCGCATAGAGACGCCAATTGGGCCTCTAAATATGCGTTTGCAGAAGCTGCGAAGCCAGCACTGAGCCACAGAACAAGTGTTCAGTTACGTCGGGGGGTCATCCGGAAGTCATTGCCGCTTTCTTGAGCGCAATCGCAACAGTCTTCGCGGCTATGGCTGCTATACAAGGGCCTCGGACTGCCGCACGCCTTTCCGAGCAGTTACGTCGAGATGCTGAGGGACAAGCGGAGAGGTACCGCTTCAGGTCTCGCATTTTCTCTGTGCTCATGCAGGAGCGGGCGAACATCGCATCACCTGAGGCGGTGCGGATGCTGAACTCGATTGATGTTGCCTTCCATGAACTCGGCTCCGGTTCGCGATGCATGGGCCGAGCTGTATGCAGCAACCGACCCAAGAAGCAGCGTTCCGCAACACACGCTTCAAGAGCGACTGAAGAAACTTCTCCAACTTATGGCGTCCGATCTCAATTTATCGTCCAACTTACGCTCAGCCGACTTCGAACGTGTTTACTACCCAACTTCGATTGCTGAGGAGCGGAGGCTTCAAGATCTACAGCGCAAGTTGCAGTTACAGCAACTTACGGGTCGGGTTGCACCAACAGCGAACACCTCAACTGACAGCGGTCCCTTTCCTTCCCCGCCCGAGTAACGCGCCACGCGCTCTTCTGGGCCATCCTGTAGTCGCTGTAGCTGTACGACGCTCGGCAGACAGCACGCCGAAGCGGTCCATGAAGCCTAATCACCCCTCAAACGACACCGCAGCGCGGGCGACCGTTGGCGCCCCGTTTCATTGGCTCGTCCCGCGGCCCATTCCGTGATAATCCACGTTCGGCATCATATCCACGGCGTGCGCCACCCGGTTCGTGTAGTTGAAGAACGCCGCGACCTCGGCGGCATCGAAGATGTCCTCGTCGCTCAGCGCAGCGTCCCGCAGCCGCTGGCGATCCGCCTCCCCTACGTCGTGCGGCTGTGCGGTGAGCTTCACTGCGAAATCCAGCAGCGCGCGCTGCCGCTCCGGCAGCTCGGCCACACGGTAGTTGAATGCCACCATTTCCCCAAGCTGCGGGTCGCCCGAGAGCTTGCGCACGGCAGCGCCGTGGGCAACCAGACAGTAGTAGCAGCGGTTCTGTGAACTCACTGCCACCGCGATCATCTCGCGCTCCAGCTTCGAGAGGCCCGAGGGACCGAGCATCAGCTCATCGTAGGCGCGGATAAAGGTCCGCAGCTTCTCGGGCCGCAGCAGCCAGGCGCGCAGCACGTTGGGCACGAAGCCGAGCTTGTCGCGGCACTTCTGGAAGTAGGGCTGTAAATCCTCGGGCAGCGCGCTCTCGTCCGCCTCGCGGAGCCGCATGACATGTGCTGGCTGCGGCATCGCTCGCCTCCTAAAGCTGCCGCGCCCGCTCGCGCAGCAGGAATTTCTGCATCTTGCCCGTGCTGGTCTTGGGCAGCGGGCCGAAGACGACCGTGCGTGGCACCTTGTAGCGGGCGAGGTGCTCGCGGCAAAACTGGATCAGCTCCTCGGCGGTCGCCGCCGTGCCGTCCTTGAGCGTGACGAAGGCGCAGGGCGTCTCGCCCCACGTCGCGTCCGGCCGGGCGACGACGGCCGCCTCCAGCACCGCCGGGTGACGGTAGAGTGCGCCCTCGACCTCGATGGTGCTGATGTTCTCGCCGCCCGAGATGATGATGTCCTTGGAGCGGTCGCGTATCTCGATGTAGCCGTCCGGATGCCACACCGCGAGGTCGCCAGAGTGGAACCAGCCGCCCTCGAAGGCCTCCTGCGTCGCGGCCGGGTTCTTGAGATAGCCCTTCATAGTGATGTTGCCGCGCATGAAGACCTCGCCCATCGTCTGCCCGTCACGCGGCACGGGAGCGAGGGTCTTCTCGTCGGCGACCATCAGCCCTTCCTGCACCGGATAGGTCACGCCCTGGCGCGCCTTGACTTCTACCAGCTCCTCCTCGGGGAGCGACGCCCACGAGTCCTGCGGCGCGCAGACCGTGACGGGACCGTAGGTCTCCGTGAGGCCATAGACGTGGGTGACCTCGAAGCCGAGGCGCTCCATGCCCTCGATCACGGCGGCGGGCGGGGCGGCGCCGGCCGTCATCATCCGGACCTTGTCCGTTCGCGGCTTGGCGCCGGGCGCGTTCAGGATCATGCCCATGATGATGGGCGCGCCGCAGAGATGCGTGACGCTGTGGCGCTCGATGGCGCCCAGGATCGCCCCGGCCTCCACCCGGCGCAGGCACACATTCGTCCCCCCGAGCAGCGCCACCGTCCAGGGGAAGCACCAGCCGTTGCAGTGGAACATGGGCAGCGTCCAGAGGTAGCGCGGGTGCCCTGTCATGCCCCAGACGAGCGCGTTGCCGACGGCATTCAGGTAGGCGCCTCGGTGATGGTAGATGACGCCCTTGGGGTTGCCCGTCGTGCCCGACGTGTAGTTGAGCGCGATGGCGTCCCACTCGTCCGGCGGCATCTCCCAGGCGAAATCCGGATCGCCGGAGGCCAGGAACGCCTCGTAGTCCAGCTCGCCCAGGCGCTCGCCGCCCGGTCCTTCGGGGTCGGCGATGTCCACGACGCGGGGCCGCTCGCCGGGCGGAATCTGGTCGAGCGCGCCGCGGATCGTGGACGCGAACTCGGTGTCCGTGAGCAGGACCTTCGACTCGCCGTGTCGCAGGATGAACGCGATCATGGCGGCGTCGAGCCTTGTGTTGAGTGCGCTCAGGACGGCGCCGACCATGGCCACACCGAAATGCGCCTCGACCAGCGCCGGAATGTTGGGCGCCATGACCGCGACGGTGTCGCCGCGCCCGACGCCCCAGGCCGCGAGCGCCGAGGCGAGCCGGCGGCAGCGGGCATAGGTCTCGGCCCAGCTTGCCTGGAAGTCGCCGTGGATCACGGCCACCCGGTCGGGATAGACCTCGGCCGAGCGCTTGATGAAGGAGAGCGGGGTCAGTTGAGCGTAGTTGGCCGGCCCCCAAGGCAAGTCGTAGTCCGCTCGCGCCACTGCCCCCTCCCTAGAAGCCGAACATGTGATCGAGCGAGAAGCCGCCCGCCCCATTCATCAGGCCATGATAGCCGAACAAGCGGCAGGTCGCATCGCGGATCAGCACGTAGCCGCGCGGGCCCGCCGCGGCGATCAGCTCCGCCCCGAACGCCTCGTCCGGGAACACCAGTGCCGAGCCGGAGCAGGCGATGGCGAGCGGCGTCTCGGCGAGCACCCTGCCCTCCCCGTCGTGAAGCTGCAGCCGCGTCGAGGAGCGGGGATGCCAAGCGTTGGACGCCGGGTAGATCAGGTGCGTGAAGGCGCGGCGTCCCCCATGGGCGTGAGCGTCGCCCAGACGTAGGAACAACCGCGTCGAGAGGCCCGGCGGCGGGCCGCTGTAGCTCTGCGGCTCGTCGCGCCAGGTCATCGCCGTGTTGAAGATGTGGGCGCCGAAGCTGGTCTCGGCGGCGTGCGGCGCCGACCCGCCGCGCCGCTCGTAACGGGCGAGGACGTGCAGCCAGCCATCCGCCTCGCCGCCGTCGCGGAAGTCATAGACCAGCTCCGCGTGGCCGTAGCCGGACTCGCCCCCGTCTTCGCCAAAGTCCAGGTTCAGCGCGTCGAGGTCGAAGGCGAGCGCGTGGTCCCGCTTCAAGCAGCCCAGGAAGTGTCCTGCGAGCGCCCGGCCTTCGCTGTCGAACACGTCGAGACGGACCGGCATGGTGGCCTGACTTTCCGCCATGGGCGTGGGCAGCGCGATGGTGCGGAACTCGGCGCGCGGCATGACCGGGAAGGGCAGCAGGAAGCCGCGGCCGAGCAAGGGGCTGAGCGACTTGATGGCCGGCTCGGGCTTGAGGTCCGCGCGCTCCACGTTCATGTGCGCGATCCGCGTGCGCCCCTCCTCCACGACCTCGTAGCGCGGCCGGACCACGTGCCGCCCGGCGCGCAGCTCCACCTGCGCCGGCCACGCGACGCCGGGCAGAACGTCGGCCACGTCCACGGCGCGGCTCGCGAACGGCGCCAGCGTCTCGCCGAGCGCCACGGGCGCCTCCGCCCCCATGCGGTCGAGCGCGACATCGCCCGCCGGGATGGATGCGGCGTGGCTGTTCTGCAGCCAGAGGATCACGCGCTCGCCCGGCTTCGGCGCCGGCAGCCCGGCGTAGCGGCTGCTCGGCCAGGCGTTCGCGTCGTGCGTGCAGGACAGGCTCGGGTCGCGCCCGTCCCCGTAGGTGTCGAGCGCATACTTGACGACATCATGCCCGGCGACGCCGACCGCGTGCAGGAAGAGTTGACCCGTGAACTCGGGCAAGGCGAAGCGCGCGCGCACCTCGCGGCTGTCGAGCCGGATGCCGCCGGGGCCGTTCGAGACGGGCTCCTCCCACTCGGCGAGCACGGCGCCGTCCGCGCCGTAGAGCCGCAGCCAGAGCCGAACGTCCTTGGCGCCGTAGCCTGCCCAGTAGTTGGCGGTAACGAGTCTGGTGCTGAGACCGTCCTGCTCGCGGAAGAAGGCGAAGTTGGTCGCGAAGTTGAGCTTGTCGAGGTAGCGGCGCGGGTTGGTCAGCAGCCGCTCGGGCAGGCGCGCCTCGTCGAGCGTGTGCACGGCTAGCCCCTCGGGCACCTGCGGTGCGATACGATCGCGGACGCGCTGAGCGTCGAAGACTGCGACCAGCAGGGCACGTGCCTCCGTGCGCAGCAGATCCATCAGTGGCCGGACCGGCTGGCCGGCGCGCAACTGGCCCAGCTGGTCCACGTCGCTCACGTAGATCTCGGCCGGGCGTGGCAGGCCGGGGCTGAGCGCGAGCAGCGCATCGGTCACGCCGTCCGGGTCGTAGACCGCGAGCGGCCCGGCGCCGAGCGTGCCGGCAAGCCGCGCCATGCCCTCCGCCGCAAGCGGGTGCGCGAGCGCCTTGTAGAGCACGTTGCCGCCGGCACGCGCGTCGAACGTCTGGATGGGCAGCATGGTGCCTCCTTAGAGTCCAAGAAGGCGGCGCAAGGCGGCGCCGGCCTCCGGCGTGTCGTCGAGGGGGGCGGTGGGCCACATCTCCAGCCGCCCCTTGAAATCGCGCACCCGCCCATCCTGGACCAGCAGCCGGTTGAACAAGGCGATCCGCCGCGAGCGGCCCGGCAACCGCGCGAGCAGCACGGGCGCGCTGGTCGCGCAAGCCTCCGAGACCATGGAGACGGAATCCTCCGTGGCCACGATCGCGTCAGCGAGGGCGAGCAGGCCGAAATAAGGGTTCTCCCCCTCCCTGTCCCAGATCCACGCGCCCAGCGGATCGAGCGCCGCGTGGAGAGCGCCGAGCGCCTCGGAGGACGTGCGGCGCGAGGGGGTGAGCGCGAGGCCGACCTGGTCATCGCGCATCATCTGGGCGAGCCCGGCGCCGAGCACCTCGGCGATGGCCGCATCGAGGCGGAAGCGCCCGTTGCTGCCGCCGACGAGCACGGCCACGAGCGGGCGCGGCAGATGCGCGAGCCTCGGCTCCCATTCGGCGCGGGCCTGGGCCAGCCGCACGGGCGTCGCCCGGTGCAGCGCCGTGCGCGTGACAACCACGTTAGGACCGGTGAGGCCGTCGTGGCGGTTGACGACGATCAGGTCGAAGCGCGCCGGGTCCATGCGCGGATGCTGGACCTGGACAGCCGGGCGGCCGGGCCGGCGAAGGGCTGCGGCGACGCGGGCCGCAACACCACCCGCCCCGATCACCACCCCGTCCCCGAGCGGCGGCAGATGCACGGCGCGGAGCGGTGCGGGCCAAGTCCGGGCCGCCATCCAGCGCCAGGGGGCACGGGGATGCAGCGCGTGGACCACGGACTGCAGCCCGGCGGCCTCGGCGAGACCGAGCGCCTGCGTTTGCAGCCCGGCGAGCGGCTCGGAGAGGATGGCGGCAGGGGGCATGGGGTGCTTGCTAGCCGATCCGGGCCGTGGGTCAACGGGGGCGACGTCTCGGCGGTCTCTGCTGAGGGCCACGGAGCGGCCTTCGCGCCTGCAATCGCCGCAGGTTCGGCTCCGAATAGGCGGCTGGTATAGACAACTGCGCAAGGTAGCCTGGCGCCGCAACACGCCGGCAATGGAGGGCAAACCTGTCCCGCTCCGCACGCCTGCTCGACCTGATCCAGGCGCTGCGTCGCAGACGCCGTCCCGTATCAGCCGCCGACCTTGCCGCGGAGTTGGAGGTCTCGCTCCGCACGATCTACCGCGACGTAGCAACGCTGGTTGCGCAGGGAGCGCCCATCGAGGGCGAAGCCGGGCTGGGCTACGTGCTCAAACCCGGCTTCTTCTTGCCGCCCCTGATGTTCGGCGAGGACGAGGTGGACGCGATCATCCTCGGCCTGCGCCTCGTATCACAGCGCGGCGATGCGGCGCTGGGCCGGGCGGCGGACGATGCGCTGGCCAAGGTCGTTGCCATCCTGCCGCCGGCGTTGGAGGACGCGGCCGCGACCAGCGGATTGCTCACGGGTCCGGGCCGATCGGACGGCGCGCCGTACCTCGCTGCCATCCGCCGCGCGATCCGCGCCGAGGAGAAGCTGCGCCTGTGCTACACCGACAAGAAGGGAGTGACCAGCAAGCGGACGATCTGGCCAGTCGCCCTCGGGTTCTTCGAGGCTACCGAGGTTCTCGCCGCCTGGTGCGAGATGCGGCGAGACTTCCGCCATTTCCGCCTCGACCGGATCGCAGCAGCCGACCCGACCGGCGAGCGCTATCCGAAGCGGCGCCGCCTTCTCCTGGCTGAATGGCGTGTTCAGCAGGACATCGATGGAATGGGCTAACGACTGCTGCCGAAAACTGACACTGGCACCCGCTATGACGCGCCAGTCACAACAAGGAGACCGCGTCATGCCCGAACTCAGCCTCGTTGTCCTTTACGTTGGCAATCTGGAGACCAGTGCCGCTTTCTACGCTGACCTGCTGGGCCGGAAGCCAGCTGAGGCATCCCCGAGATTTGCCATGTTCGCCTCACCCTCCGGCGTCGGCCTGGGCCTGTGGTCGCGCCACGCCGTCGAACCGGCCGCGACGGCCATAGATGGTGGCACCGAGATGGTCTTCGCGGCCAGTGATGTGGACGCCGTCCATGCCGACTGGAAGGCACGCGGCCTGCCCATCATCCAGGCACCGACGGACATGGATTTCGGCCGCACGTTCGTGGCCCTCGATCCGGACCGCCATCGCTTACGGGTCTTCGCACCCGCCGCGCCATAAGAGCGGCGTGGATCGCGGTCGCCTGCGCCGCGCATGTATGGCGCGCGCGGGCGGGTTCATGCAGGTCTGCCATGGGACCGCCGGCCCGGTCCTCCCGCATCATCCGGGCAAGCCCGGCGGGCACGTCAATGCTGCGCCGCTCAGCCCGCGCTCCAGGTGGCGTTGACGGGCACAATCGCGCCCCCTTAGCTTGCCGCGACCGGCCGCGCGAGATGGCCACCAGGAGGACTCCATGCCAAGACGCATTCTCAGCGGCCTCGCCCTCGCGGCAGCGCTCGCCTTCGCGGCCCACGCGCAGAACAAGACCTCCACCGTCGGCTACAGCGTCGCGACGCTCGCGAACCCGTTCTTCCAGGGCATGACACGGGGCGTTGAGGACGGGATCAAGGCGCACCCTGACCTCAAGCTCCTCAACACGAGCGCGAACGGCGATGCGAATACCCAGGCGACCCAGGTCCTCGACCTCATCAACCAGCACATCGCGGCGCTGATCCTGAACCCGATCAACGCTGACGCGATCGTGCCTGTCGTGCGCCAGGCGAACAAGCGCGGCATCCCGGTGTTCACGCTCGACCGGGGTGCCGCCTGCGGCGACTGCCAGGTCAACTTCCTGGAGACCGACAACGAGGCGCTCGGGCGCGAGGGCGCGGACTACATCGCGGACCAGCTCAAGAAGCGATACAGGACGGTCAAGGGCAACGTCGTGGACCTGGAAGGCCTGCTCGGCACGACCGCGGGCGACGAGCGTGAGAAAGGCTTCTCAGAGGAGTTCACGAAGCTCAGCAAGGCCAATCCCGGCCTCAAGCTGATCGCCCGGCAGGCGGCCGATTTCGATGCGGCCAAGGGCTTCAACATCATGACCCAGCTCCTCGCCGCCAACAGCCAGATCGACGCCGTGTTCAACGGCAACGACGACAACGCGGTCGGCGCCATGCGCGCCATCAAGCAGGCCAACCGCTTCAAGCCGATCGGCGAGCCCGGCCACATCATCATCGTCGGCATCGACGGCACCGAGCAGGGCCTCACCGCTATCCGCAACGGGCAGATGGACGCGACGCTGTCGCAGAACCCGCTAACCATGGCCGCGCAATCGGTCGCCTACGTTGACCAATACCTGCACGGCGACAAGAATATACCCAAGCACCAGTTCTGGCCGCACATCCTCATCACCAAGGCCAACATAGACAGCCCCGAGGTGAAGAATTACGGCCTCTGGGGCGACGAGGTGACCCGCGGCCACTGAGCCGCCCAGCTTGAGACCTCCCAGCATGGCGCCGCTCCTGGAGATGCGCGCGATCTCGAAGCGCTTCCCCGGCGTGCTCGCGCTCGACCGGGTCGGCATCACGCTCCACCGCGGCGAGGTGCTCGGCCTCGTCGGCGAGAACGGGGCGGGCAAGAGCACGCTGATGAAGGTGCTCGCCGGTGTTTGGCGACCGGACGAGGGCGAGATGGTGCTCGATGGCGCGCCGTTCGCGCCGCGTCGCCCGCGCGACGCGCTGGATGCTGGGGTGGTCGTGATCCACCAGGAGCTGAGCTTGGTCCCGGACCGCTCGATCGCGGACAACGTGTTCCTCGGGCACCTGCCGCGTGGGCGGCTCGGCTTCGTGCGCCGGGCGATGCGGGACCGGAACGCGCGTGCGCTGCTCGCGCGCGTCGGCCTTGACCTCCCGCCGCAGCGGCCGGTGCGCAGCCTCGGGATCGGCGCGCAGCAGCTCGTCGAGATCGCTCGCGCCCTGTCGCGGCGGGCACGCGTGATCGTCATGGACGAGCCGACCGCGCCGCTCTCAGCGAGCGAGGTGCACGTCCTGTTCCGCACCATCGCGGCGCTCAAGGCGGCGGGCGTCGGCATCGTGTTCATCAGCCATCATCTCGAGGAGGTGTTCGAGATTTGCGACCGCGTGGCTGTACTGCGCGACGGGCACGCCGTCGAGACCCGCCCGGCCGCTTCCTGGACGCGGGATGCCTTGGTGCAGGCGATGGTCAACCGGCCGATCACCGCCATGTTTCCCAAGGAAACCGTGCCGATCGGGCCGGCGCTGCTGGAGGTGGAAGGGGTTTCGGGTACCGGGCCGGGTCGAGGACGTCGGCTTCGCCGTGCGCGCGGGCGAGATCGTGGGCCTCGGCGGCCTCATGGGCGCGGGACGGACCGAGGTGCTCAAGGCGATCTTCGGCGCTCTGCCCGGTGCCACCGGGCGGGTCCGCTTGGCGGGCAAGCCGGTGCCGCGGCGCAACCCGCGCCAGGCGATGGCGGCCGGGATCGCCTTCGTTCCCGAGGACCGCAAGGCGGAGGCGTTGATCCTGCCCTTCTCGCTCCGCGCCAACGTGGCGCTTTCCACCCTCGGCCGGCTCTCCTGGCTTCGCGCCATCCTGTCCGACCGGCGGGTGAGTGCTGCGGCGCGACGGGCCGTGGAGGCGCTCCGCATCCGAACGCCCGGCATCACGCAGCCCGTGGGCGGCCTCTCGGGCGGCAACCAGCAGAAGGTGGTGCTCGCCCGCGCGCTTCAGGTGCAGCCCCGCGTCTTTCTCCTGGACGAGCCGACCCGCGGCATCGACGTCGGCGCCAAGGTCGAGGTCTATCGCCTCATCGGCGAGTTGGCGGCGAAGGGCGCGGCCGTCGTGATCGCCTCATCCGACATGCTGGAGCTGCTGGGACTGTGCGACCGCATCCTCGTGATGCGGGCGGGCCGGCTGGCAGGCGCAGTGGAGCGCGCCGAATTCAGTCAGGAGCGGATCATGGCCCTCGCGGCCCTCGGATGAGCGCGGAGGGAATGGAAAGGCGGTCGGCGCCCGCTCGGGGCCTCGCCGCGATCGGCCAAGCCCTCAACGAGCTGACCATCGTCGTCGCCTTCGTGGTCATCGCGCTCGCGCTCGCGCTGACCACGCCGCAGTTCGTGACCACCAACAACGTGATCTCCATCCTGCTGGCCAGCTCCCTCATCGGCATCGTCGCGGTCGGGGAGACGTTCGTGATCGTCACCGGCGGCATCGATCTCTCGACCGGCTCGGTCGTCGCACTCGCGGGCGTGCTGAGCGGCCTGGCCGTGCAGGCAGGCTGGGGCATCGGCCCGGCGGTCCTGGTGGGCATCGGCCTCGGCGCGCTGTGCGGGGCCTTCAACGCCTTCGCGGTCACTGTGCTGAACATGACTCCCTTCATCGTCACGCTTGCCGTGCTCGCCATGGCGCGCGGGCTGGCGTTCATCGTGACGGGCGGCAACACGGTATTCGGCTTCCCCGACGCATACGACAACATCGGCGGCGGCAACCTGGGACCGCTTCCGATCGCGGCGCTCGTCACGCTGGCCGTGTTCGTGGTCGCTTGGATCGTGCTCGCGCGGACGGTGTTCGGGGCGGAGGTGTATGCGGTCGGCGGCAATCGCGAGGCAGCACGGCTCGCGGGCATCCCGGTGGGGCGCACGCTCGCGCTCGTTTACATCATCGCCGGCGCGCTCTCGGGACTGGGCGGAGTCGTCCTGACGGGACGGCTCGACAGCGCGCAGCCGATCGCGGCCGTGGGGCTGGAGCTGAACGCCATCGCGGCCGTAGTGATCGGCGGCGCCTCGCTCTTCGGCGGCAAAGGCTCCATGCTGGGCACTCTCCTCGGCGTGCTCATCATCGGCCTTATCAACAACGGGCTGACCTTGTGGAACGTGCAGCCGTTCTGGGTGCAGTTCATCCAGGGTGCGGTGATTTTCCTGGCCGTGCTCGTGGACAGCCTCAACCAGAAGCGCCGCGCTCGCGCCTGAGCGCGACTTAACGCTGCGGCAGCATGCAGCACCGCCGGGTTGACTTCCGGCGCGCGCCTCACCATACGTTGAGGGCGCGGCTTGACGTGTCCTTTGCGCTGCCTTTTCCGCGGGCGCTCCCACCTCGATCCCTAGCGCCGGTGCGTGGTCCTGTTGACCGCGCTGCGCCCTTGCGTGGGCGTCTCACGAAAGATCATACCCTCTTCATGTCTAACACCTTCGAGAGCCTCGGGCTCGCGCCCGTTCTGCTGCGCGCGCTCAATGCCGTCGGCTACCAGGAACCGACCCCGATCCAGACCCAGGCCATTCCGCACGTCCTCGCAGGGCGCGACGTGCAGGGCATCGCCCAGACGGGCACAGGCAAGACCGCCGCCTTCGCCCTTCCCATCCTCCAGCGCCTCCTCGGTGACCGTAAGCGCGCCCCCGCGCGTGGCTGCCGGGTGCTCGTGCTCTCGCCGACGCGCGAGTTGGCCAGCCAGATCGCTGAGAGCTTCGTCGCCTATGCCCGCGGCACCGGCATCCGCACCGCGATCATGTTCGGCGGCGTGCCCAAGGGCCGCCAGGCCCGCGCCGTCGCGGGCGGCGTGGATGTTCTCGTGGCCTGCCCAGGGCGCCTGCTCGACCACATGGGCGACGGCGCCGTGCGGCTCGACGCAGTCGAGGTTCTCGTCCTCGACGAGGCCGACCACATGCTCGACCTCGGCTTCATCATCCCGATCCGCCGTATCGTCTCGCATGTGCCCGCCCAGCGGCAGACCCTGTTCTTCTCCGCGACCATGCCGTCCGAGATTAGCAAGCTCGCCGCTGCCATGCTCCGCGACCCGGCGCACGTCGCCGTTGCCCCTGTCGCCACGACGGTCGAGAAAGTGGAGCAGCGCGTGATGTTCGTGGACGCGGCGCGCAAGCGGCAGGTCCTCGCCGAGCTGCTGCGCGACCAGGACATGAGCCGCACGCTCGTCTTCACCCGCACCAAGCACGGGGCGGACCGCGTCGTCGAGCACCTGGAGCGTGCCGGGCAGGCGGCGGCGGCGATCCACGGCAACAAGAGCCAGGGCCAGCGCGAGCGAGCCCTCGCCGCGTTCAAGTCGGGGCACGTGCGCGTCCTCGTCGCGACCGACATCGCGGCGCGGGGCATTGACGTGGACGGCGTCTCGCACGTCGTGAATTTCGACCTGCCCAACGTGCCGGAATCCTACGTCCACCGCATCGGGCGGACGGCGCGCGCCGGGCGCGCTGGGGTGGCGATCTCGCTCTGTGACCAGAGCGAGCGCTCATTCCTGCGGGGCATCGAGAAGCTCATCCGCACCCGGCTCGCCGTCGAGCAGCCGAGCCGGATCGCGGCATAGCTTCCTGCCAAAGTTGATGGCTGACTCTGGGGGGATTTCCTGATCGGTCTGGGCGTGATTCGCTCTGGAGAGCGATTCGCGGAGGGCACGATGGGAGCGGCGGTTCAGATTACTCGGCTCGATTTGGACGCGGCTGGCTTGCGGCGGCAGGCGGGACGCACGCGGGATGCGGCGGCGTCTCGGCGTATGCTGGCTCTGGCGCTGGTGCTGGAAGGCGCGGCTCGCACCGATGCCGCCCGGGCTAGCGGCATGGACCGGCAGACGCTGCGTGATTGGGTGCATCGCTATAACGAGCAGGGCCTGGCCGGGCTGTCGGACAAAGCGGGAAAGGTCGGTCCCAAGCCGTTCCTCTCGCCCGAGCAAGAGGCCGCGGTCGCCGCATGGGTCCGGCGCGGGCCGGACCTGACCACGCACGGGGTGGTGCGCTGGCGCCGGGCCGATCTGGCGCAGGCGATCGAGGCGCGCTTCGGCGTGGTGCTGGCCGAACGCAGCATGAGCGATGTGTTGCGGCGGCTCGGGTTCCGCCGCTTGGTCGCGCGGCCCCGCCATCCGGGCCAGGACGTCGCGGCGCAGGCGTCTTTCAGGCCGACTACGCCGCCCTCATAGACGCTGCCCTGCCCGAGCACGCGCGTGGCAAGCCGCTCGAACTCTGGTGGCAGGACGAGGCCCGGATCGGCCAACAGGGGACGCTCACCCGGGTCTGGGCGGAACGCGGCTCACGCCCGTCTGCGCCACGCGATCAACGTTACGCCTGGGCGTATTTGTTTGGGGCCGTGTGTCCGGCCCGAGGCACAGGAGCAGGGTTGGTGCTGCCCTACGCGAATGCCGCGATGATGAACCTGCACCTGGCCGAAATCAGCCGACATGTCGCGCCGGATGCCCATGCCATCCTCAACATCGACGGCGCCGGGTGGCACAAGCTCGGCGGACAACTCCGCGTGCCACAGAACATCACCCTGCTCCACTTGCCCCCCTATAGCCCCGAGCTGAATCCGGTCGAAAACATCTGGGCCTATCTGCGGAGCAACAAGTTGAGCAACCGCGTCTACGACAGCTACTCCGCCATTGTTGACGCCTGCTGCGACGCCTGGAACTGGCTGCTCTCTCAACCCGAGCGCATCACCTCAATCGCGTCACGAGACTGGGCATATGTCACTCAATGACACCGGGCGTATCAGGCCGCTCGGCCTCTCACGCCACCCCGCGCTCAGGCGCCGTCTCGCCGCCAAAGCAGGTTCGCGAACGTGTAGCGCAGGCCGAAGCATTCCCAGCACACCGTCTTCTCGACGCAGCCGAGATCGCTGGACCCGACTAGCCGCAAGCCAACGGCCTCAGCCGAAGCAACCGCCGCCTCGAGGTCCGCCCGCGTGAGAATGCGGACCGGCACCCCGTAGGCGTGCAGGCCAGCGGTGTCGATCGGTGTCTCCCAGTAGTCGCAGGACATGAAAAGGTGGCCGCCGGGATGCAGCAGGCGGGCCTGCTCACGGAGGAGCAAGGGCACGTCCACGCCGTGCTCGACCACGCTCAAGCAGGCGATAAATCCGAACGACGCATTATCGAGGTCCGAGCCGGTCACGTCGCCGGGCCTGTAGCGGATCCCGTCCACGACCTCCTCGGTCGTGAACGCCGTGTTGATGCCAGTCAGGTTCGTGAAGCCGAGCCGGCGCAGGCCAGGCAAGAACGTGGAGTAGCGCTCCGCCCCGGCGTCCAGCACTGGCACGTCGCGCAGCGTAGTGATGGTTGCGTGCAGCATGGCGAGGAACCCGTCCCAGCATTTCGGGCGATCCGGATGCGGCGGCAGCCCGGCTGCGGCGAGTTCCCGCGCCGCCCGCTCGACCTCCGAGGCATCGCGCAGCGCGGCGTTGGTTTGTCCTCTGGCCCAACGCAGCGTTGCCGGCCCCGGCGACCAAGCCGCCGGCCACGCGAAGTCCGCGGCCAGTGTCGTGCCATGTCGCGCGTCGTAGAGCGCGAGAGTCCGCTCGGCGACCGTGTGCATGCCGTAGATCCCGCTCGCGAGGATCGCCTGGACCAGAAGCATCCGATCCGTGGCGCGCGCCTCCTCGGCGAAGAACACGGCGTCGGCCCACATCAGCCGGTCGGCACCCTGAGCGCCCGAGGGCGTCACGGCGGCGCGCATGGCCGGAGCATGGAGACGCATCAGCCCGAAGCCGCTGGCGCGCAGATGGGTATCCACGTCGGCGAAGAGCGGCTGTCCCTGGCGGAAGGCGGTGAAGGCGGTCTCGGCCTGAACCACCGCCGTGCGCGACAGCACGGCGGTGCCGCCGTGCAGCGCCATCAGCTCGGCGCCCTCGATGTCGAGCTTGAGGAAGTCAACGGCCTCGACATCCTTCAGGAAACGATCGAGCGTCACGGTCGCGACCTCCTCCCCTGGCTGGTCGCGGAGATTGGCTAGGCTGGCGACCGCCCCGCAGGCGCCGCGGTTGAGCGGGAACAAGGACGACGATGCCGCCGTGCTGGCGGGGTAGAAGCGATGCACGCCGCCGTCGCCGATGAACGCCTCCAAGATCAGGCTCTCGCCGCCGTCCAGGGAGCGGCGGGCCGCGGCGTGGCTGGGCTGCGGCTCGAAGCCGATCACGCGCAGCGGCACGCCCGCTCGGCGCAGCGGCCCATAGACGTGATCCTCGTTCGCGAGGGCCTGCGCCCCGACATCCACGATGATCAGCGGGCCGCCGAGCTGCGCGACCGCACCGGCAAGGCGCTGGGGACGATCGAGGATCGCGTTCATGCAAGCACTCCTTGCTCGTTGGTCGTGATAGGTGCCTGTACGGGGATGACGCGCTTCAGGCCGCGCGCTGGGTCGGCTGCGCACCGGCGACGGCAGTGGACAGCGCCGCCGCCAACGTGGCGAAGTCCCGCCCCGCGACGGTGGCGCGGGACGCGGCTCGCATGTGCCCCCGCAGCGCCGGCGCGTTGTCGGCGGCTCGCCAGAGCGCGGCGGCCAAGGCTCCGTCGCTGCCCGCGACGTAGAGGAACCCGTTCACGCCGTCCGTGACTTCCTCTTCCATCGAGGGGAGATCGGGCACGATCACGGGGCGGCCGAAACCTTGCGCCAAGGCCAACGTGCCCGAGGTCAGGATCGCCTCGTAGGGCAGTACAACGCAGTCGGCGGCGCGCATGACATACTGCACCTCGGCATCGGCGATCTGGCGGGGGAGCAGGCGCAGTGCGGGTGTCGGCGCGAGGACGCGCGCCGCGTCGGGCTCAGGGCACCGCCCCGCAAGCACCAACCGCGCGTCCGGAAGGGCGACATGCGCGAGATCGAAAGCGCGCATCAGGCGCGGCAAACCCTTGTAGCCGCGCATCGCGCCGAAGAACGTGAACACGACATCCTCGCCGCGGAGCCCGAGATATCGGCGGGCAGCATCGTCGGTGATGTCGTCAGGATAGGCGTCAGCATAGCTGGGATGGCGGACCAGCAGGATGGACTCCTCTGGAACACCCAGCATTAAGGCGTGCGTCGCGCCTGCGTAGTTGTGCACATGAACGAGGTCCGCACGCTGCGCCAAGCCCCGCTGCAGGGCGGCGTTTACGGCTGGAAAGCGCTCCTCGTGCGGCACCGCGTTGTGAAGGGTCCAGATCAAGACACCGCCCACAGCGCGGAAGGCGTCGAGCGCGCGGAGGAAGCTCTCGGCTAGTCCGAAGGCTTCGCCCTCGTCCGCGCCGGCACCATAGGCAGGCTGCTCCCAGTGGAGGTGGAATATCGCCTGCCCCGACCGCGCCGCCAGGGTAGCGGCCGCGATGTCGCCCGGCCGGACCGCCCAGCCATGCAGCGCAAGGGCCTCGGCCAGACAGGCCTGATACGGATTGCCCGAGGTGAAATCCGGGAAGAAGGTCCAGGAAGGAAGCATCTCAGGCATGACGGAACCATGCCTGACAGTTCCTAAGCGCTCGTTAAGACTAGGATATCCCGCGACGGCACGACGCGCCTAAAAATCCGTGCAGCGGCCCTTCTGCTCCCAGTCGCCGAAACGAGTCGGCTCCGGCCCCTTCGGCCCGCCACGCTCTGGCGGCAGCTCGGGATCCCTCGGACGGGAGGCCTCCGGCGTACGCTCGCGGTCGTGCGCCGTCATATGGTCAACGCTCGTCGGCTTCGTGTCGCTCATCAGGCCGGGACCGCCGGCACCGCTCGGACGATGGATTCCGCATTCCGTCTTGGGCAGGTGCCGCCAGCGCCCGGCACGCGGGTCTTCGCCGGGCGCAGTGCGGTCCGTGCAGGGCACGCAACCGATCGAGCGATAGCCCTCAGCTTCCAGCTTGTGCCGCGGCAGCCCGCGCGCGATGAACTGCGCCTCGACGCGCTCAGGCGTCCAGCGGGCGAGCGGGTTTATCTTCACCCGGCCGTCCGTATCGCGCTCGATGGAAGGCAGCTCCCGGCGTAGGCCGCCCTGGAAGCGCTTGCGCCCGGTGATCCAGGCCGCGAAGGGAGCAAGACCTCGGGCGAGCGGCGCCACCTTGCGCAGCGCGCAGCAACAGTCCGGATCGAAATACCAGAGCTGCTTGTCCGGATCCTCCGCCGCGAGCCGCGCAGGCTCCGGCTCAAGCACGCGCAGATCGGTCAGGCCGAGCTTCGCCTCCAGCTCCTGCCAGTAGCGCCGAGTCTCCTCGAAAAGCTGCCCGGTGTCGAGCACGAGCACGGGCGTTGCCGGGTCAACCTGGGCGACGAGATCGAGCAGGACCGCCGACTCGGTTCCGAACGACGACACGAGCGCGACGCGTCCGAGAAACACGTCCTCGATCATGGGCCGCAGCAGGTCCAGCCCATCGAGAGTGCCGTAGTGCCGCTGCAGCGCCTCGGCATCGAGCGGCCCGCTCACGAGAGGATACCCCGGCGGCGCAGCGCCTCGACGACCTGGTCAGCCAGCTCGGCCGGCTCGGCGTCGGCGGTGCGCAGATGGATCTCGGATTGGAGCGGCGGCTCATACGGTGCGTCGAGGCCGGTGAAGTTCCGGATCAGCCCGGCGTCCGCCTTCTTGTAGAGACCCTTCGGGTCCCGGCGGCGGCACTCGTCGAGCGGCGTGTCTACGAACACCTCCACGAACTCCCCCGCCTCGACCCGGCTCCGCGCCGCATCCCGCTCCGTCCGATAGGGAGAGATGAACGACACGAGCACGATCAGCCCGGCATCAGCGAACAGCGCCGCGACCTCCGAGACGCGCCGGATGTTCTCGACCCGGTCCGCCTCGCTGAAGCCGAGATCCTGGTTCAGCCCGTGGCGCACATTGTCGCCGTCGAGCACGTAGGTGGGCCGGCCCTTCGCGAACAGCCGCCGCTCGACCAGGTTGGCGATCGTGGACTTGCCCGATCCGGAGAGGCCGGTGAACCACACGACAGCCGGCTTCTGCTCCTTCAGCGCCGCACGGGCAGGCTTGTCCACATCGAGGACCTGCCACGTCAGGTTGCTCGCCCGGCCCAGCGCCGACTTGATCATGCCGACGCCAACGGTGGCGAAGTTCAGCCGATCGATGACGATGAAGCCGCCGAGGTCACGGCTGTCCCGATACGGCTCGAACGCGACCGGCGCGTCCAGCGCGACCTCGACTTCCGCCACGTCGTTCAGCGCCAGCATGTCCGCGGGAACCCGCTCGCGCGTGTTCACGTCCACGCGGTAGCGAATGCCGGCAATGGCGCCGCCCACCGTGCGGCCGCTCCCGAGCTTCACCAGGTAGCCGCGCCCCGGCACGAGCGGCGCGTCGGCCAGCCAGACCATGTTGGCCCTCAGGCGGTCCGCGACCTGGACGGGTGCCTCGGCGGCCGCCAGCACGTCGCCGCGCGAGACGTCCACCTCATCCTGCAGGACCAGCGTCACCGCCTCGCCCGCGCCGGCCTCGTCGAGGTCGCCATCCATCGTCGTGATGCGGCGGATCTGCGTCACCTGCGCAGCGCCCCCGACCGCGATCGGGTCGCCAGGGCGCACGCGGCCGCTCGCGATGGTGCCCGCGAAGCCCCGGAAGTCTCCGTCAGGCCGGTTGACCCACTGCACGCCCATGCGAAAGGGACGCGCGAGCACCTCGCCCTCGACGTCCAGCGTCTCCAGGTGCTCCATCAAGGTAGGGTCGCCATACCATGGCGTGTTCGGGCTGCGCTCGGTCACGTTGTCGCCGCGCTTGGCGCAGAGCGGGATCGCGGCGAGCGTGTGGAAGCCGAGCCCGGCCACTGCCGCTTCGTAATCCGCGCGGATCGCCTCGAACCGGGCCTCGTCGAAGCCGACCAGGTCCATCTTGTTCACGGCCAGCACCACGTGGCGGATGCCCATGAGGCTCGCGATGAACGAGTGGCGCCGGGTCTGCGTCAGCACGCCGTGGCGCGCATCGACCAGAACGACCGCGGCGTCGGCCGTGGACGCGCCGGTCGCCATGTTGCGCGTGTACTGCTCGTGGCCGGGGCAGTCGGCGACGATGAACGTCGGCGCTCGGTCGCGAAGAAGCGGTAGGCGACGTCGATGGTGATGCCCTGCTCGCGCTCCGCCTTAAGCCCGTCGACCAGCAGCGCGAGGTCGAGATCGTCCCCGGTGGTGCCTTGGCTGCGCGTGTCGCGGCGAAGCTGCGCGAGCTGGTCCTCGTGGATCACTTCGCGTCGTGGAGCAGCCGGCCGATGAGGGTGGACTTGCCGTCGTCCACGCTGCCGCAGGTGAGGAAGCGCAGCATCTCCATCGGTGGCCTCAGGCAGGCGTGCTCCTCGGCGACGAGGAACGCGGGCGCGAGGACCGCGCTCCATCAGAAATACCCTTCCTTCTTCTTGCTCCATCGAGCCGGCCTCGTCGCGGTCGATCAGCCGGCCCCGCGCTCGGAGGTGCGGGCCGCAGCATCTCCGCCATGATCTCGGGCAGGGTCGGGCCTCGCACTCGACCGCGCCCGGTGAGCGGGTAGCAGCCGAGCGTGCGGAAGCGCACCACGCGCTGCTCGGCTCCTCGCCCGGCTCAAGGCGCATCCGCTCGTCGTCCACCATGATGAGGCTGCCACCCCGCTCCACGACGGGCCGCGGCGCGGCGAAGTACAGCGGCACGATCGGGATGTTCTCGGTGGATGTATTGCCAGACGTCCAGCTCGGTCCAGTTGGACAGCGGGAAGACGCGGATGCTCTCGCCCGTTGTTCACCTTGCCGTTGTAGAGGTTCCAGAACTCCGGCCGCTGGTTCTTCGGGTCCCACCTGGTGCAGCGGTCGCGGAAGGAGTAGACGCGCTCCTTGGCGCGGCTCTTCTCCTCGTCGCGCCGGGCGCCGCCGAAGGCCGCGTCGAAGCCGTCCTGGGCGAGGGCTTGCTTCAGCGCCTGGGTCTTCATGACGTGCGTGTAGTTCGAGCCGTGGTCGAACGGGTTGATGCCCTCGCGCTTGCGCCTCCTGGTTCGTGTGCGACGATCAGGCGCAGGCCGTGCCGGCGCACGGACTCGTCGCGGAACGCGATCATCTCCCGGAACTTCCAGGTCGTGTCCACGTGCAGCAGCGGGAACGGCGGCGGGCCGGGTGGAACGCCTTCGCGCCAGGCGCAGCATGACCGCGGAGTCCTTGCCGATCGAGTAGAGCATCACCGGGTTCTGGAACTCGGCGGCCACCTCGCGGATGATGTGGATGCTCTCGGCTTCGAGCGCTCGCAGGTGGGGAATGCGATTGCTCATCATAGACGCCTCTATGCGCCGGCCGGACCGGCCCGGTGGCGCTCGGGCTATAGGAACACTCACCCTGCCGCGCTGCAACACGCGCCGAGAAAATAAGAAGCCCAGTCTACGGATGCGGTCCGGCCCAGGCGCGGCTTACTCCGGTGGTGCGCATTTGCGCAGCCGCATGACTACGGCCCTGACGACGCGACGCAGGAACGTGCCGGAAGCACGCGGGCCATCGCCGCCTGGAACTCATGCTCAACGGCCAAGCGCTCCGAGTCGATGACGCTGACGGTGTTCAATTCCCGGTTCGCCACGTCGAGCGCGGCGGCCATCCGGTTGGCCTCGATCCCTTCCGGATAGTGGCCACCGGGAGCGCGCTTGACCTGCTCCAGCGTGTCGAGATGGAACCCGGTGACCGCGCCCGAATACTCGTCGGTCACAAAGCCGAGGCCGTGGGCGAGCGCTACCACGTCGGGCGCTTCCCCGACCCGCACCGTGCTGACCAGCACCACTCGCGCGAGGTCAACGGCACTGACGTCGTACGAACTCCACGTTCGCCGTGTAGGCGCGGCGTCCCTCCGCGTCCACGGCGACGCCGAACGGATGCGTGCCGACTTTCACGGTTGCGATCCGGGTAAGCGTCGCAGTGTCCCCGAGGGAAATCTGATTGTCGTCCCGGTCCGCGACGATCAGTGTGCTTCCCGTCCGGCGTGACCGCGAGACCCGACGGCGTATTCCCGACCGCGGCGGTGGCCGTGATGCGGCCAACGCCGGGTCCACGGCCTGCACCCGCTTGCCGTAGAGGTCCGCGACATAGACCGGGCTGCCGCTCGGGTGGACGGCGACCCAGCGGCCCGCCGCCGAGATCGATCCGGGCCACACTCGGCGCCCAACCGCGTCGATCACGGCTGGCGCCTGCGTCCGGCAGGTCACGTAGGCGCGGCTGCCGTCCGGCGCCATCGCAATTCCAGCAGGCTTGCCGGCGACCGGGATGGTTGCCGCTGCCTTGCTGGCATCGAGGTCCAGGACGGTAACGCTGTCAGCGACCTGGTTTGTGATGGAACGCTTCCTCCGCCTCAGCCCGGCCGGCGGCGAGCAGGACAAGAAACGCCGCCGCGGCGGCGAGACGCCTCGCTCCCATGCTCGTCAGGCCCGGAGGCGTTCCGGACACCCAAAATTCCTTGCGCGCCGGTCACGACGTATGCTCGCACTGCAACAGCAGGAACACTTCGTCAACACCATCCGTCCCGATGCCTGCCGGGAAGCTCATCAGCCTCACGGTCCAAATCCCCTCTACGCTCTTGCCTTGGACCATCGCGGCCAGCGCCGCAAGGCCTGTGCCTGCCGGATGGTCCGGCGCTGTGGCCACGAGGCCAGCGTCGTTGGTCGCCAGCGTGACTGGCGTTGCGCCGCCATAGGACGCCTCGATCCCGACCGCGCCACCGAGCTGCTTCCCCTCCTTGAGCCTGACGGCGAACCCGGCATCCAGGATCGTCTTGTCGGTCGCGGGTGCCTCGAAGAGGGCCGCCGTCGTGCGAAATGTCAGCACGCCGGAGAAATCCACCGCCTCGCCCCTATCACGGAGCAGCTTGCCGATGGGAAGCGCCGTCATCTCGCGCCGCCCGGCGTAGCGCTTCGGCTCGACCACGCGCTTGAGATTCTCGTCGAACAACGCCTCGTATTGGAACCACACCCGGACGTCGCTGACGCGGGAGAGATCGAACGGCTGGTCCGGCAGGATCTCGATGAGCCAGGTGCTTTCCAGGCCCACGTTTTCGAAGAAGTTCCGCTCCCGGTCCTGCAGCGTGCGCATCCGGTCGTCACTGAGATTCGACTCGAATGTCGGGAACGCCATGGTGTCCGTGTGGCGCCGCCGCTGCAGGCGCTTGTAGCAAAGCTGGGCGATGTCCGGATCCGGCTCGTCGAAGATGCGCATGTTATCCACCGGACGCTTGTTGTCCGGGTCGGAGAACCGGACAAGCGAGAACTCCGTCGTTCGAGAGGTAGCCGCGCACGGGCGCGACCTCTCCGTCCACTAGGACCTCAACCCTGACCTCCTTGATCCGCTGAAGGTATGTGCCGGGATACCATCGGTCGAAATCCTGCAGCGCGGTGGTGAAGCGCCCTCCCCCAGTCGCGGCGACGGCGATGAAGCTCACGGGATGGTGCTTCCGCAGCGAGATCATGTGGCTGAGCTGCACCGCCTTGCGCATACGCCCCGTGAGGTCGATGTAGTCGAGGCCGTTGAGATCGTGCAGCAGGGTCTCGGCTGCCGTGTATCCTTTCCGGCCCGGGTCGTCGTAGGCGTCCCGGATCAGGTTGGCCTCGCTGTCGCGCTCGAAGTTGAACGCATTCTGCGCGAGCTTGGCAACCGACTGCGCTCGAGCCAGCAGCGACTGGCGCAGCATGTTATATTGCGCCTGAATAGCGTCGAGGGTCTTGGCGTCGAGCGTGCGGGCCGCGTTGCTTTGATAGACCTCCGAGAGCTGGTCGGAGAGGGCATTGATCTGCGCGATCAGAATATCTCGGGTCGCGAGGGCGTGCTGGAGCTCCGCCTCATTCTCGGTGATCGCTCCCCGCACCCCGGCGAGGCTTGCCTTCATGCTCCCGCCAACGGTGGTGATGTTCTCGCAGGTAAACGTCTGGTAGACGAGAATTCCGGTCGCGGCGCCGGCCGAGCCGGCTAAAATCGAGCCGAGAATCCCGCCAAGGACCGCGCTGGCCCCGAAGGTCGCGGGGGTGAGGGCGATCGCCGCCGCCAGTAGGACAGCCTCGACGAAAGCTCCCGATACGAATGTGGCGACCCAGCAGAACCAGTCGCAGTCGCAATCAGCCTCGGCCTTGTCCAGGGCGATGACCACCGTGTCCAGGGCCTGCTCCACTTGCGCGAGCGCGGCCAGGTCCTGCGTCAGCTCGCCGATCCGCTGCTTGACAGCCTCGAGCTCCGCCTGCTGTGCTGCGAGCGGCCGGCGGATGGCGTCCACGATCTCGGCGAAGTCATCCAGGCTGAACTGGATCGGCAGCATCCGCAACTCGATCCCCTGGATGTGCGTGATCAGCTCCTTCGCCTTGTCGCGGAGATACTCGTAGCGGAACAGCGGCACCGTCCCGTCTGCCTGCCCCGTGACGCTCAGGCTCTGGTCGAGCGCGAACAGGCCAGCCTTCGCCCGCAGCACGTTGGCAACCACAGGGAAGGCGAGCGATGCACGAATTCGGGTGTCTGCTGCGGCGGGACTCCCCACTGGCGCCGCGCTGACACCAACGGGCGCATCGGTCACGGCCCTGAACACGGAGCCCGGCATGGCGGACGGGAAGCCCACCGATTCGGTTTCGGCCGGGAGCGGATCGAGGTAGCCGGGATCGGGATGGATCGGCGGTCGCTCGCCGAACACGTCCTCGAGCCGGAAGTCGGGGAGGATTTTGCCCCGGACCAGGCCCAAATCGAGGATCGTGAGGCCTGTCAGCGTCTTCTTCCTGCCGCACCACTCCGAGAACCGATCTTGCCCGATGTCGTCCTTGAGGCCGCGGATCAGCTCGCTACGCCGGGCCATGAGGTCGTCAAACGCCTTCCCAGCCAGCTCGGCCACACCTTTGACCGCAAGATCGGCCGCGCCCGGCGGCTGCAAGGCAAGCTCGTAGAAGCGCCGCGCGTTCTCTCGGTCGCCACGCAGGACATAGCGCTCCGCGATGCCGATCTGCGCCCGCGATAGCTTCTCGTGCCGGATGAACGCGTATCGGCCAGCGAGCGCCGCATCGCCCGGCGGCGGCAGGGCGCCGACCTCGCGCAGCGCCGCGCCGAAGCGCCCCTGGCCGAGCAAGGCCTCCACCTGGGCCAGTCCCGCCTCCGCGCCGATGTCCTTCGGGATCTCGTGAAGCGGGGCGGGATCGGGGTGCACGATCCCTTCCCGGGCGGCGGGTGGCACGCGGACGCTCTCGAGGACAGGGGCGCCAATGGTCCTTATCCCTTCGTCGTTCTTCATCGACTCGGCAGTGGTCGCCATAGCTGGTCCACCCCCTGGCAGTGTTGCGCGCCCGTGGCCATCGTGACGGCCATGGAACGGAAGCAGCCGCGAGGCGACCGTTATGCCAAGTACGTGGCAGAGACTGGTCGAACTCGCCGACCTTGATACGATATCAAACCATACCTCTGCCGCATCGACAAGCGGAATTCCGGTAACTCGGACGCGGACAGGCGCCTCAAGCGGGTGGTCTTAGCTCGACCCGCCGAAACGCTCCTTCAATGCGTCCAGTCCCCTCTGGTGATAGGCCGTCACCGCCTTGATCGCCACCGCCTCGTTCAGGTTCGGCGGCGGATCGTTGTTTGGGTAGCCGCGATAGAACGCGCCAATCCACTCGATCTTGGACTTGTCGGGCCCTTCGGCGACCACCTTGATCGTGGCGGAGTAGTTGGTCACCGGCAGCACGTTCACATCGACATGAGGCAGGAAGACCGCATAGGTGAACTCGTCCGCGTCATACTTGGTCAGCTCCTCGTCCTTCAGCTGGCCGCCGCTCTTGAACGTAATGGTTCGCTTCGCCGAATCCGGGTCATTGCCGCCTATGCCCTCGGTCTTGGCCACGTCCGGGTCCCAACCCATGTCCTGAAAGGTGCCGATCACGGCCCAGACCTTCGCGGCAGGCGCGTTGACCTCCACTGCCTGCTCGGTCTTCTGGCGCACCGGGCCGTGCGCGTCCGCCGTTCCAGCCGCGCAGACCGCGAGCGCCGCCGTCAACGCCAGCCAAGTTCCCCGCATCGATCTCTCCCGTATCCTATTGTGAACGAAGCCGTTCAGCCGCCGGCACTCGCGAGCCGCTGCTCAGCGTAGCTGCGCCACGGCGCGTCCGCCGGTGCCTCCTTGAGCGCCCGGCGGAACAGCGCCGCCGCCTCCGGCGTGACCTTGCCCGCGGTGGCGGAGAGCGCGTCGGCCGTGCGCGCGGCGAGCATCGGATCGAACGCCGCATCGAGCGCGACCTTCCAGGCCGCCGCCGCGGCGGCCAGGTCACCCCGGCCCACCTCCAGCTCGCCGAGCATGACGTAGCCGCGGCGCGCGATGTCGCTCTTAGGATCGAGTGTCCTGAGGCGCTCGCGGAGCTGATCGGCCAGCGTCGCCATCCGCGCCGCCTCCTGCTTCTGCGCCGCAACCATCTCCGCGTGCGGAACCGAGGGCAGCCCCGGCTGACCGCCAACCAGATAGAGCAGCAGCGCCACGGCCGGGACGAGGCCGAGCGCGAGGGCCAGCGCCGTGCTGCCGCCGCTCCGGGTCTCCGGCTCGGCGCCCTCAGCGGCGCGCAACATGCGGCGCTGCACTTCGAGCTTGGCACCCGCGTACTCGGCGGGGGCGAGGCGTCCTTCCGCGAGATCGCGCTCCAGGTCGGCGAGCTGCGCGCGATGCAGGGCAAGCGCTGACTCGCGCCGGCCGCGTGCCCGGTTCGGCCACCAGAACAGGAATGCCAATGGCGCAAGGCACGCCGCCGCGAGCAGCAGCATCGGCAGGTAGGTCAGATAGGTCATAGCTCGGCGAGGCGCCGCCGTTCCTCGTCCGTCAGCGGCGCGGGTGCGGCGGCTGGGCGGCGCCGGGTCGCGACGACCGCGATGGCGCCCGCCGCGAGGGCGAGGATCGGCGATCCCCAGAGCAGCAGGGTCGCGGCGTCGAAAGGCGGCTTCAAGCGCACGAAGTCGCCGTAGCGGGCGACCATCCAGGCGATGACCTGCTGGTCGCTATCACCTGCGGCGACGCGGCTCCGCACAACCTTGCGAAGGTCGCGGGCGAGGTCGGCCCCGCTGTCCTCGATGCTCTCGTTCTGGCAGACGAGGCAGCGCAGCTCCTGGCCGATGGCCTCGGCGCGGGCCTCCTGCGCCGGGTTGGGCAGCATCTCGCGCGGGCTGTCCACGGCGAGCGCCGGACCAGAGAGCGCAACCGTGAGCGCGAGCAGCAGGGCGAGGACGAGCGCCTTCATGTGAGGTGCCGCAGCATGGGGCGGATCTGCCCCTCAGCGATCTCGGGCGTGATCGCGCCTACGAACTTGCGGCGGATAATCCCTTCCCCATCCACCACATACGTCTCCGGCACGCCATAGACGCCCCAGTTGATCGCCGTCAGCCCGTCCGCGTCGCGAGCAACCCGTGCGTAAGGGTCGCCGTGCTCGGCGAGGAACTGCGCGGTCGCCGGCTCGGCGTCTTTGTAGGCGATGGCCCAGATCGGCACGCCCTCGCCCGCGAGCTTGCCCAGCTCCGCGTGCTCCGCGACGCAGGGCACGCACCAGCTCGCGAAGAAATTGACCAGCACGGGCCGTCGCAGCGCTCGGATGTCGGCGCTGCCGAATCCGGGGCTTGGCGGCTGGCCGGGAAGCTGGAAATCCGGGATCGGCCGGTTCAGCAGCGGACTTCGACGAGGTGCGGGTCGAACGTGCCCTGCCCCATCCGCCCGAGCACCGCCCAGAACCCGGCGCCCGCAACTGCCGCCGCGCCGAGCGGGCCAAGCAGGAGCAGGCGTCGGCGGTCAAGCACGGCAGGCCCTCACTCGGCCGGCGCCACGGCCGGCATGCGCGCCCGGCGCGGCGCGCCCACGCGGGTCCGGCGATCAAGCAGCGACAGCCCGCCCCCGATCGCCATCACGAGGCCGCCGAGCCAGATCCAGGGCGCGAGGACGTTGTAATGCAGCCGCATCACCACACCCCCGCCCTGCTCCTCGCCCATGGCGGCGTAGATGTCGGCGAGGCCGTTCGTCCTGATGGCCACGTCGGTCGTCGTGGTCTGCTGCACGGGGAAGGTGTGCCGCGCCGGGTGCATCACGGCGACGGTGCGGCCATTTTCGCTGACCCGAAGCGTCGCGACCCGCGCCGAGTAGTTCGACCCGACCTCGTCGCCCAGCCCTTCCAGTGTCCAAGTATAGCCGGCCATCGCCGCCGACTGGCCGGGATGCAGCACGACGATGCGCTGGCTGGCGAGCGACATCCCAGCGATGCCCGCGATGGTGACGCCGAGACCGGCGTGCCCGAGCGTGGCACCCCAGGTCGCGAGCCGGAGGCCGCGCAGCCGAGCCAGGCTCGCGCCGGGCGCGATGCGGAACAGGCGCGAGCGCTCCACGATCTCGGCGAAGGCGCCTACGATGAGCCAGGCCGCGAGCGCGAAGCCGAGCACCGGCAGCGCCTCGGCCCGCAGCGCCGCGACCATGCCCACGACGAGCGCCGCAAGCGCCGCCCACCAGAGCCGTATCAGCGCCGGGCCGAGCTGCGCCCGCTTCCAGGGCAGCAAGGGCGCCACCGTCATGGCGAGCAGGACCGGCACGGCGAGCGGGATCACGGCCAAGTGGAAGAACGGCGGCCCGACGCTGATCTGCGCCCCGAACACCATCTGCGCGAACACCGGATACGTCGTGCCCGTGAACACCACGGCGGCGATGCTGCACAGCAGGATGTTGTTCAGCACGAGCGCCCCCTCGCGCGACACGGGCGCGAAGGTGCCCCCCACCGCGAGCAGCGGCGCGCGGAACGCGAAGAGCAGCAGCGAGCCGCCGATGATGAAGGCGAGCAGGCCGAGGATGAACACGCCGCGCGCCGGGTCGGAAGCGAAGGAGTGGACGGAGTTTAGGATGCCCGACCGCACCATGAACGTGCCGCTGAGCGAGAGCGCGAAGGTGCCGATGGCGAGCAGCACCGTCCAGATGCGCAGGCCCTCCCGCTTCTCGACCACGACGGCAGAGTGCAGCAGCGCGGTGCCCGTGAGCCAGGGCAGCAGCGACGCGTTCTCCACCGGGTCCCAGAACCAGTAGCCGCCCCAGCCCAGCTCGTAGTAGGCCCACCAGGAGCCGAGCGCGATGCCGCATGTGAGGAGGCACCAGGACGCGAGCGTCCACGGCCGCACCCAGCGGCCCCAAGCGGCGTCCACCCGGCCCTCGATCAGCGCCGCCACCGCGAACGCGAACGGCACGGCGAAGCCGACGTAGCCCGCGTAGAGGATGGGCGGGTGGAAGGCGAGGCCGGGGTCCTGCAGCAGCGGGTTGATGTTCCGCCCATCCATCGGCGGCGGCCAGACGCGGTCGAACGGGTCGCTCGTGAGCAGCGCGAAGAGCAGGAAGCCGCACGACGTCCCCCCAAGCACGGCGAGTACCCGCGCCCGCAGCGCCGACGGCAAGCCGCGCCCGCCTATTGCGACCGCGCCGCCGCACAGCGCCAGAACGAGACCCCAGAGCAGGATGCTGCCCTCGTGGTTCCCCCAGGTGCCCGTGATCTTGTAGATCACCGGCTCCAGGCTGTTGCTATTCTCGGCGATGTTGGCGACCGTGAAGTCGTCCGTGACGGCGGACCATACGAGCGCGCCTGCGGCGCCGGCGAGCGCCAGGAGCTGCCCGAGCGCGAGCGCGGGTCCCGACGCCATCAGGCGGGTATCGCCGCGCTGGGCGCCCCAGAGCGGCAAGATCGCCTGGACCAGCGCCAGCACGCAGCCGAGGGCGAGGGCAAAGCGGCCGAGTTCAGGGATCATCCACCACGCTCCGGCTTAGCGGCCACCGTGTCCCACGTCGCGGACGGAGGAGGCGAGCCCTGCTCGGGCCGCCACAGGCCCTTCTTCTTGAGCGCCTCCGCCACGTCGCGTGGCATGTAGGTCGCGTCGTGCTTGGCGAGCACCTCGCTCGCCCGGAAGGTGCCGTCCGGCTCCATCGCCCCGAGCGTGACAACCCCCTGCCCTTCCCTGAACAGGTCCGGGAGAACGCCGCGGAACGCGACCGCCACGTCCTCCTTGCCGTCCGTGATCTTGAAGCGGATGAGCGGGACCGTGCCGTCCTCGCCGCGCCGAACGGTGCCCGCCTCGACCAGGCCGCCGAGCCGCACCTGCTGGCCCGGCGCCGCCTTCGCCGCGAGGTCGGACGGCGTCACGAAGAAGGTGATGTCGCTGCGCAGCGCCGTGAGAGCGAGCGCCGTCGCCGAGCCGAGCCCGGCGACGCAGGCCAGGATCGCCACCATCCGCCGCCGCTTGCGCGTCATGTTGACCGCCTCTCACGCCCCAGACCTTCGCGCCTCTGCGGTTCCAGCGCCGCCAGGACCCGTCGCGCCCGGCGCAGGCGCAGCGCCGCCTGAATCGCGAACCCCGCCGGCATAAGCACGCCGAGCGCGTAGGAGGGCAGGACGAAGATCGCGTGATTCATGCTGCCTCCGCCCGCACCGCGAGCAGCGACCGCGCCCGCCGCTCCAGCACCGCCGCCCGCAGGCGCGCGACCACCAGCGCCGCGAAGACCAGCGTGTAGCCGACGGTCGTGCACAGGAGCGGCCACAACATGCTGGGCGCCATCGTGGGCGCGCCCGTGAGCGTGATCGTCGCCGGCTGGTGCAGCGTATTCCACCAGTCCACGCTGAACTTGATGATGGGCAGGTTGATGACGCCCACGATCGCGAGCACCGCCGCCATGCGGCTTCCGCGCTGCGGGTCGTCGAAGGCGCGCAGCAGGGCCATGTGCCCGGCGTAGAGGAAGAACAGCACCAGCACCGAGGTCAGCCGCGCGTCCCATACCCACCAGGTACCCCAGGTCGGCTCGCCCCAGAGCGACCCCGTGATCAGGCAGAGCGCCGTGAAGGCGGCGCCGACCGGGCTGATCTCGGCCGCTGCTAGGTCCGCGAGCGGGTGCCGCCAGATGAGCGCGGCGCCGGAGCAGAGGGCGAGCGAGAAATAGCCCGCGGAGGCGAGCCAGGCCGCGGGCACGTGGACGTAGAGGATGCGCACCGAGTCACCCTGCTGCCAGTCGGCGGGCGAGAACAGCAGGCCCCAGACAAGGCCGGCCGCAGTCAGCAGTATTGCAGGCCACGTGAGCCACGGCTGCATCCGCCCGGCGAGCCGCAGGAAGCGGCCGGGGTTAGCGAAGCGGTGCAGACCGCGCGGTCCGCGCGCGGGAAGGGCGGTTCCATCCACGCCGCACAAATAGCACGTCCCGCCCGTGTTGGAAGGCGTACGTGTGGGTGAGATCAGAAGCTCAGACGGGAGGTCAGGATCCAGGCGTGATTGTAGGTCGGCGTCAGCGGCGAGGCGCGGTAGTGCGGAGTGATCGCACTCTGGTAGCCGACGCCAACCGTCAACCTAAGTCCCTCCCCTAAGGTCATCCGGCCGACGACGAGGCCCGGCGTCAGGAAGACTTGGTTCTTCCCGCCGCGCTGGCCGTCTGGGTAGTAGGTCCAGTTCACCTCGAGCTGCGGCCAGAGAATGCGCAGAAGGTGATACTGAAAGGCGATGTTGTTGATGATCTGCGTGCCGGTCTTGCCTTCGTAGGCCGTCGGGATTGTGGCGCCAATCGTACCCTGGATGTCGAAGGGACCCCACCCTTTGCCGTATCCGAGCGTCGGAAGCAGCGTCCAGGCGTGGTTGGTGAGCGCCGTGATACCGATCGGCGCCTGAATTTGGAGCCAGGCCGAGACGACGTAATCACCCTCGCTCTCCGGGCTGCTGGCGAGCCTCTGCTTGAATTGAAAGAACGGCCAGTCGGCGAAGCCCGTGAGCTGTCCTTTTCCCGCAGCATTGTTGCTCCGAATATAGTAGGGATCGGAGGCGATCTGGATCTCCTGGGTGCGGCTGACGATCAGGTCGAGTCCTCGGCCTCCGTCGAGGACCGTCGTGTCCGCGCCGTTGCCGGCATGCTGGAACGAGGTGTCAAAGCGGAAGCGTTCCTCAAGCAGCGCCGTCGTCGTCACGACGGGGCTGCTCCACCCGGGCTGGCGCGCCTGGGCGGCCCTGACGTGATCGAACCAGTGGGCGAAGTAGGAGGCGATGCTTCCATCGCCTGAGCTAGGAACTGGCGCGGGCGCTGCTGCTTCCGGAAGGGGTTGGCTCGCCTCGGCGGCCGTCTCCGGCAGGGTCAGATCAAGCCCCTCGGCATAGGCCAGGCTGGGTGCAAATAAGGCACCGATGAGTCCCAGGATCTTCAGCACGGCAGCCTGACCGGGGGCACCACGACGTTTTTCCATGCTCGGTGTTCCTCGTGCTTCATGCCCCGAAGCGGTTTCTCGGGCCGCTCGACGATTGAAGCGGTCCGTATTCCGCACCGCAACACGGATGTGAAAATAAGAATTCTGGTTCTACGATCGCGGCCCGCAGGAGACGCGCTTGCTTCGAAGCGCCCGGAGTGCGCAAGCCCTCGCCTACGGCGCGGCTCAGCTTGCCCGGCTCAGCGTGTAGTCCGCCACGGCCTGCAGCGCCTGCAGCGCTTCGCTCTCCGGGAACACCCCCAGGGCCGCCTTCGCCTCCGCCGCGAACCGCCCGGCGCGCTCCAGCGTCGCCTGGATCGCCCCGCGGTCGGCGATCAGGGCCATCGCATGGGCGAGATCCTGCTCGTCCTGCTCGCTCGCCTCTATCGTGCGCTGCCAGAACGCGCGCTCCTCCGCGTCCCCGGCCGCATAGGCGGCGAGGACGGGCAGGGTGATCTTACCCTCGCGGAAATCGTCGCCCACCGTCTTGCCCAGGGTCGCCTGGTCCGCCGCGTAGTCCAAGGCGTCATCCACGAGTTGGAAGGCCATGCCCAAGCTTGCACCGTAGTCGCGCAGCGCGCGCGCCTCGGCGGCCGGGCGGTCCGCGACGACGGCGCCGACCTCGCACGCAGCCTCGAACAAGGCCGCCGTCTTGCCCCGGATCACGTCGAGGTAGCGGCTGATGGGCGTGGACAGGTCATTCTGGGTTTGTAGTTGCAGGACCTCGCCTTCGGCGATCGTCGCGGCAGCTTGGGAGAGGATCTCCAGGACGCGCAGCGAGCCGTCCTCGACCATGAGCTGGAAGGCGCGGGCGAATAGGAAGTCGCCGACCAGCACGCTCGCCTTGTTGCCGAACACCGCATTGGCGCTCGCGAGACCCCGGCGGAGATGGCTATCGTCCACCACGTCGTCGTGCAGCAGGGTCGCCGTGTGGATGAACTCGACGCAGGCCGCGAGGCGGACATGGCGTGGCCCCTCATACCCGCACAGGCGCGCGGACGCTAATGTGAGCAGCGGACGCAGCCGCTTCCCGCCGGCCGCGACAAGGTGCGCCGCGAGCTGCGGGATCAGCGCGACCGGGCTGTCCATGCGCTCCACGATCAGCTCGTTGCACCGGACGAGGTCCGCACCGACGAGGGCATCCAGACGCGCGAGCGCGTCGGTTTCGGCCAAGGCATCCCCGACGACCCCCGCTGGCGCAGAGGGCTGGGTGGGCGGCAGTGCTGGCAGGGCTGCGCCCACTCTGGTCTCCCGGCATGATCGGTGCCCGGCTTGATCGCGCGCCGTGCATGGCCAGGATATCGGCCAGGGGAAACAAGGGTCAACCGGACTACCCTAGAGAAGCGCCGTCGAAGATCGCGCCAGAAGCCTCGAAGCGCCCAGAAAGCGCCACGAGAAGGCGTCATGAGAAGGAGCTATGATGCGCACGGTCTTGGCCACGAACGATCCAGTTCGGCTCAGCTTCCTGCGCGCTCTGCTGCGCGACGCGGGAATCGCCGCCGTGCTCCTTGACGCTCACGTGAGCGCCGTCGAGGGCAGCATCGGCGCCATCCCGCGCCGTCTCGTGGTCGCGGAGCAGGACTGGGACCACGCCCGGCGCGTGCTTACGGAGGCGGGGGAGTGGACTTAGCCGAGGGTGCGCTGCTCGCCGGGCGGGTGCGCTACTGGCAGGATCGGGCGGGATACCGCACGGGCATCGAGCCGGTCCTCCTCGCTGCTGCCTGCCCGGCGCGGCCGGGCGAGCGGGTGCTGGAACTCGGCACGGGGGCCGGGGCGGCGCTGCTGTGCCTCGCGGCGCGGGTGCAGGGCGTGCGCGGCGTCGGGGTCGAGCTGGACCCCGCCATGGCCGCCCTCGCCCGGCGCAACTTCGCCGCGAACGGCACGGAGGGGATAGTCGTCACCGAGGCGGACGCGGCCGGCTTCACGGCGGACTTGCCCTTCGACCACGCCATCAGCAACCCGCCTTGGCACGACGCCGCCTCGACCCCCTCCCCCGTGCCCGGCCGGCACCAGGCGAGGCAGGCCAGGGGCGGCCTCCTCGCGGCATGGTGCGGCGCGGCAGCGCGCGCCTTGCGGCACGGCGGGACGCTCACGCTCGTCCTCCCGGCCGCGCTCGTCGGCGGCGCCTTCGAGGTCCTGGCCGGCGCAGGATTGGCTGCCCCTGCCCTGTTCCCGCTCTGGCCGAGAGAGGGTCGCCCGGCGCGCCTCATTCTCCTGCAGGCCCGGCGCGGCGTCCACGGCGCGGGGCGCGTGCTGCCCGGCGCCGTGCTGCACGAGGGCACAGGCTGGTCGGCTTGGGCGGACGGGGTGCTTCGGGAGGGTGCGGCCGTCCCGATGGCTTAGAGCAGATCGCGCCTGACCGGGTTCGGTCAGGCGCGTGAAGATGCTCGGAAAACAAAGATCTAGAGCGCGCTGACCGGATACGGTCAGCGCGCTCTAGGATACCCGCAGCGCTGCGACCCCTTCCGCCGGGCACCGCGCGCGCCTACGATGTCGGGATACCGAGGAGGGAACCATGGTCGTTGTGGCAGTGCTGTATCCGGCCAGTGGCGGAGAGACGTTCGACCACGCCTACTACATGGCGCATCACATGCCGCTCGTGCACAAGCGTTGGGACAGCATGGGTCTGCAAAGCACTGAAGTGCTGCGCGGCATGCCGGGGCCGGATGGGGGGAAGCCGGCATTCAACACGATGACGCTGCTGCGCTTCGCCTCCATGGACGCCTTCAAGGCCGCCGCCGACGCGCATGCGGCGGAGCTCTTCGGCGATATCCCGAACTTCACGGATGCGAAGCCGACCGTGCAGTTCAACGAGGTGAGCTGACCCGTCGCCCTCAGCTGGTCCCCAGCACCTCGAAGACATCGCCCTCCGGCCTGCGCCCAACGACGTGGGCCTGGTGCCATAGCGCGTAGAACAGCAGCGTCCACGCCGCGAACCCCTCGTGCCGCCCCCCCGCCGCACGGAACAGCGCCGCTACCCGCGCGGGGTCCGCAATCTCCGCGACCCCTGGCTGGGCGGCCACGAGCGGCCCGAGCCGCGCCCCCTGGGCCGCGATCCAGGCACCGACCGGCACGGTGAACCCCTGCTTGCGCGCGAACGGCCGCGCCTCGGGCAAATGCTGCTCGACCCAGCGCCGCAGCAGCCACTTGCCGCGGCGGCCCCGCACCTTGAGAGCATCGGGAAGCCGCATCGCCGCCGCGGCCACGGCAGGGTCGAGGAACGGCGTGCGGCCCTCGACTTCGTGGGCCATCAGGCAGCGGTCAAGCTTCAGCAGGAGATCGTGCGGCAGCCAGTCGGCGCAGTCCGCGACCTGGGCCGCGGCGAGCCGCGTGCGGCCGCCCGACGCAGCCTGCGCCTCCGCCGCCGCGAGACCGTCGCGCCAGGCAAGCGGCTGCGCGCGCAGCACGCCAAGACCGTCGAACGCGCCGCGCGCGCGCATCACCCGGCCGCCGAGCCACCACGGCCGCGCCGCCGAGCGGTAGCGCCCGTAGCCCGCGAAGATTTCGTCCCCGCCCTCACCCGAGAGCACCACCTTCACGTCCTGTCGCGCGCGCCGGGCGAGGAACCAGCTCGGGATGGCGGCGTAGTCGGCCGCCGGATCGTCCATCGCGGCGACGATCCGCGGCAGCTCGTCCCAGACCATGCGCTCCGTGACCAGCAAGGTCTCGTGCTGGGCGCCAGCGGCGCGGGCGACGGCTGCGGCCGCCTCGCGCTCGTCGGCAGCGCCCGGCGCGTCGAAGCCCGCGGTGAAGGCGAGCACCGGCTGCTCGTTCAGCCGCCACATCGCGGCGAGCACGGCCGCGCTGTCAATGCCGCCCGAGAGGAACAGGCCGTAGGGCACGTCGCTGCGCTGGTGCAGCTCGACGCTCTCCATGAGCGCACGGTCGAGCCGCGCCAGCGCCGCCTCCTCGGAGACTGGCTCCGGCCCGCCATCGGGCAGCGCCGGGCGGCGGCTGCGGCCCGTGACGTGCCCGTCCGCGAGACGCAGCGTCTCGCCTGGCAGCACGCGGCTGATGCCGGGGAAGATCGTCTCAGCCCCCGTCGTGAACTGCATTTGCAGCAACTCGTCCCGCTTGTCCGGCCGCACCCCGCGCGGCACGAGTCCGGATGCCAGCAGCGCCTGCGGTTCCGAGGCGAAGGCGAGGCCGCCCTCTACCGGGGCAGTGTAGAGCGGCTTGATTCCAAACGGGTCGCGCGTGAGCGTGAGGGCCTTCTGGGCACGGTCGTGCAGTGCGATCGCATACATGCCGCGCAAGTGCTCGGCGAAGCCCGGCCCGTCCCGCAGCCAAAGATGCAGTGGCGGCTCGCAGTCGCTCTCGGTCGCGAAGTGAACGCCCGGCATCGCTGCGCGCAGCTCGCGGTAGTTATACACCTCGCCGTTCGCGACCAGCGCCGCCGACCCGGCGTAGAGCGGCTGGTCGCCGCCCGCCAGGTCAATGATCGCGAGCCGCGTGTGGACTAGCGCCGCGCGGCCCACGACCGCGTGCCCGGCGCCATCCGGCCCGCGATGGGCAAGCGCGCGGGCGAGCGCGGCCAGGATCTCTGCGCGGAGCGGCGGCGCATCCGGCGCGAGCGACAGCCCAGCGATGCCGCACATCTACGCCGCCATCCGCGCGAGTTCCGTTCGCCAGCGTGCGACCACCGGGGCCTCCGCGAACTCGGCCGCCCAGCGCGCCCGCCCGGCTTCCCCGAGCCGCTGCGCGAGCAAGGGCGCGCCGAGCACCACGCCTAACGCCGTCGCCAGCGCCTCCGCGTCCTCGCGCGGAACGAGCAAGCCGTCCTCACCCGACTGGACCAGCTCGCGCGGACCCGCCGCATCCGCCGCGACGACGGGCCGCCCGGCGCTCCATCCCTCCACCACGACGTTGCCGAGAGGCTCCTGGCGGCTGGGCACTGCGAGCACGTCGCAGGCCGCGAGCAGCGCCGCGCTGTCCGCCCGCCAGCCCGGCATGTGAACCTGATCAGCCACCCCCTCTACCCTCGCTAACGCCTCCAGCGCTGGGCGCTCCGGCCCCTCCCCCGCCAGCACGAGCTGCACGCCCGGCAAGCGGCGCATCGCGCGGATCAGCACGTCGAACGCCTTATTGCGATGGAACCGCCCCATCGCCAGCACACGCGGTCGCTTCACGTCTAGCGCCGCAGACTCGATGCCCGCAAAGTCCGGAACGAAATTGGGAAGATAGTGCACCCGCGCCGCCGGCCAGCCCTGCCGCGTGATCCAATGGACGAGGCCCGCCGCATTCGCGACCAAGTGGTCGCACCGCCGGAAGCGGTCCAGGTCGTAGTAGCCGCCGAGCCGCCCGACGAGCGTCCAAGGTCCGCGCGGCGCGAAGCGGGCCGCCCGCCCCATCCACGCGACCACGACCGCCGGCCCGAACCGCCGCAGCACCGCGCGCAGCCGCGGCCCCGTCCCTATGTCGAGCAGCCCGCCGAACGGCAGCTGCACGGGGGCGAGCGATCCGAGCCGCGCCGCCCGCCCCGGCTCCGCGCGGATCACGGGAAGCACCTCGTCTCCCGCCCCCGCACATGCCGTGACCAGCCGCTCGTAGAAGATCTCCGCGCCGCCCTGCGCCGCGCCCGCCATGACGTGGGCGACTTTCATGCGGCGAGCAGCCCCTCTGCCGCGGCCAGCGCGGCGGCGACCGGAAGCGCCTGCATCGGCGCCCTGCCAGGCTCGCCCGCGGCCAGCACTGCCGCCGCGCGCCGCCCGCGCGGCGCATACTCGCTCGCAGGCGTCGGCCCGAACAAGCCCAAGGTCGGCGCCCCCGCCGCAGCCGCGAGGTGCATCAGGCCGCTGTCATTGCCCACGAACAGCGCACACCGCGCGAGGCACGCCGCTGCTTCGGGAAGCGCTAGCCGGCCCACGAGGTCCACGGCGCCCGGGAGCGCCGCGAGCACGGGTGCTGCCATGGCCCGCTCGGCCTCGCCAGGCCCGGCGAACACCGCCGCCCGCGCGCCGGGCAGGCGGCCGGAGAGGCGCTCGAACAGCTCGACGAACCGCTCGGCCGGCCACACCTTGCCCGCCCAGTTCGCCGTGGGGCCTAGGCCGATCCACCTCTCGCCTTCGGGCAGCAGCACGGCTGCCGCCGCCCTGTCCGCCGCGCTCGTCCACGCCACGGGCAGGGGCGCGGGGTCCAGCCCTAGCGCGCCTGCGATATGCCCGAGCCGATGTCCCGGTCGCCGGCCGCCGCGCATGACCGTTCGCTTCTTGGCGCGCAGGAGCAGTGAGAGCGCCGAGCCGCGCAGGTCCACCACGAGGTCCCAGACCGTGCCGGCGGTCCGCCACCATAGGTCGAGCCAGTGCAAGTCGAAGCGCCGCTTGTCCACGACCAGCGTCGCCTCACGCCGCGGCATCCGTTGGAAAACCCCTGCCGCGACGGGACCGCAGGCAACCGTGATCGTCGCCTCCGGATGGGTGCGCAGAAGGTAGTCGGCGAGACCGGTGGAGAGCACCGCGTCGCCGATCCGGGTGGCTGTCACGAAGAGGATGCGCATCGCCCGCGGGGCCATAGCACCGGGCGGCCGGAAAGGGGATAGCAGGCCGATGCCGCGCCGCCGCTTCATACAACGCCATTCGTTCTGGACAAGCACTACGAAGCGTATGCATCATCGCAATGTCCGAGGCATCGCGCATCCGAACCGACCCGCATCGCTCGCCGAGCCTGCGGTCGTTCGTCGGCCGGACGGCGAGACGTGAACTATAATGAAGGGTGACGGCTCGGATTCTGTCCAGAGGAGGAAACGATGACAATGCCAAGCCAGTTCCCGCTTTCCCGGCGTCGGCTCCTGGCAGGAGCCTCCGCCGCCGCGACTGCCGGCATCGCTGGCGTGCCCGGCCTCGTTCGCGCTGCCGGGCTGCCGTTGGACCAGCCCCAGGCACCCTATTTCTACAGGTTCAAGCTGGGCAGCGCCGAGTGCACGGTTGTCTCCGATGGGCAACTGCCGCTCGGCGATCCCGACAAGGCGTTCCTGAAGATCTCCCACGACGAGATCGGCCGCGAGCTGAACGACAACTTCCTGCCCACGACCAACGCCGTGCTTGAGCAGAACATCCTCATCGTGAACTTCGGCAACCGGATCGTCTTGTTCGACACCGGGATGGGCACCGATACGCTGTTCGGCGCCTCGACGGGCAAGATGCTCATTACGCTGCACGAGGCGAGCATCGACCCTGCCAAAGTGGACGCCGTCGTGATGAGTCACGCCCATATCGACCATTGCGGTGGCCTCATCGCCGACGACGGCAGCCACAACTTCCCGAACGCGCAATATTTCCTCGGCGAGCCCGATTTCGATTACTGGACAAGCGATTCCAAGATCCCGGCCAACTATCCGGCCCGCCCGCACTTCCTGAACCAGGCGCGGAAGAACCTGCTTCCAGTGCGCGACCGCATCCACTTCTACAAGGACGGCGAGGAGATCCTGCCGGGCATCACGGCCCTGTCGGCGCCGGGCCACACGGTCAGCCACACGATCTTCATGATCAGCGCCGACGGCAAGCAACTCTGTTATATCGGCGACCTCGCGCACCATCCGGTGCTGCTGCTGCAGAACCCGCGCACCCAATTCGCCTTCGATACCGACCCCGCGCAGTCGGCGGAAAGCCGGGTGCGGATGCTGACCATGTTGGCGGCGAACCGCACCCCGCTCCTCGCCTACCACTTCGCCTGGCCCGGCCTCGGTCACGTCGCGAAGGCGGGAGACGGCTTCCGTTATTTCCCGCAGCCGCTTCAGATGACGATGTAGGAGCTTTGGTTCCACCCTGAACGGCGGCGTGCCGCGAGGCGCGCTGCCGCTCTATCGTATAGGCTCTATCGTATAGGGTGGTCGGAGCGGCGGGATTCGAACCCACGACCCCCAGTCCCCCAGACTGATGCGCTACCAGGCTGCGCTACGCTCCGACCGAGCTGACGGCGCCCTCTATCAGAGGCGAGGACGAGGCGCAACGTGACTCACCCCAGCATCGCCCGCAGCGACTCCAAGGCAGTGAGCGCCTCGCTCAGGGCTGCCCGCAGGCGCTGAGCTTCGTTGTCCGGCGGCTCGGCGCGCAGCTCAGCCGGCTCCTGCCGAGCATCCGGCTCCGACTCGCCTACCATGCGCTCCAGCTCCTCGTCGGACGCCTGGGACAGATCAACCTCACTGTCCGCCGTCTCATCGGCGTCGTCGAACGCGGCTTCCAACGGCGATGCCTCCTCGCTCAAGCGGCCTGGAGTCTCACGCAGGAGGCGCTGCACGCCTTTGATGGTGTAGCCTTGAATGTAGAGCAAGTCGGAGATTCGCCGCAGCAGCGCGAGGTCTTGCGGCCGGTAGTAGCGCCTGCCGCCACCCCGCTTGAGCGGCTTCACCTGGGGAAACTTGGTCTCCCAGAATTGTAACACATGCTGCGGGATGTGCAGCTCGTCCGCGACCTCGCTGATGGTGCGAAAAGCGGTTGGCGCCTTGCGCACCTTCGCCCGTCCCTGGTCCGGGCCGAAGCCATCCTCGGGCGGATCATCAAGGTCACTCACTCGTCGTGATCCTCTGATCCCGCCTCAGGACCGCCGGTCGCCGGTCCGCCGTTCACGTAAGCGCGGAGTCCGTTGCTCGGCCGGAAGACCAGCACCCGGCGCGGCAGGATCGGCACCTCAACCCCGGTCTTCGGATTGCGGCCCACCCGGCGCCCCTTCTGCCGAACGGAGAACGTCCCGAAGCCGCTGATCTTGACAGCTTCTCCACTCTCCAGCGCCGATGAGATCCGGTCGAGCACGAGCTCGAGCAGGCCTGCGGAATCGTTCCGTGACAAACCAACCTGGGCGTAGATACGTTCGGCAAGCTGCGCGCGGGTGATGGTGCTCATGGGTGCAGGCTAGAAACCTGCCTCGCTTGCGTCAAGCAAAGGTCTGATGCTGCGGCAAATCTAAGCATCATTCGGCAAAGCGTGACACGCTCTGCCGAGACGATGATGCGTTCTACTAAGACTTCTCAAGCAGGCTTGCGCGGCTTACGCCACGCAAGCCTGCTTAGAGCCTGATCAGCGCCGATCCCCAGGTCAGGCCACCGCCGAGCGCCTCCAGCAGCACGAGGTGGCCGGGCTTGATCCGCCCGTCCATGCGCGCTTCCGCCAGGGCCAGCGGGATGCTCGCGGCCGAGGTGTTGGCGTGGCGGTCCACCGTGACCACTACGCGCTCGGGCGGCAGACCCAGCTTGCGGCCCATCGCATCTATGATCCGCAGGTTGGCCTGGTGTGGCACCAGCCAGTCAACATCTCCGTGGGCGAGGCCGTTGGCGGCGAGCGCCTCGTCCACGGCGTCGGCGAGCTTGGCAACGGCGTGCCGGAAGACCTCGCGGCCGTTCATCACGAGGTGCCCCGGCTTGTCGGGCCGGCCCACGGCACCGTCCACGTAGAGCAGGTCGCCGTGCGTGCCGTCCGCGTGCAGGTGGGTGGAGAGGATGCCGCGACGGTCGGGGTCGCCGGGTCCGGCAGCGCGCAGGAAGACTGCACCGGCGCCATCGCCGAACAGCACGCAGGTGCCGCGGTCCTCCCAGTTCAGGATGCGCGAGTAAACCTCGGCGCCGATGACGAGCACGCCCTGGGCCTGGCCGGCGCGCATCAGGGCGTCCGCGGTCGCGACCGCGTAGACGAAGCCGCTGCACGCGGCTGAAATGTCGAAGCCGAAGCCGCGGGAGATGCCCAGCTCGGCCTGCACCCGCAGCGCGGTCGCGGGGAACGCCTCATCCGGGGTGCTGGTCGCGAGCAGCACGGCATCAACGTCCGAGGCTGTGGCGCCCGCGTCGGCGAGAGCCGCGGCGGCGGCCCGCGTGCCCATATGGGCCGCCGTCTCGTGCGGGGCGGCAATGTGACGCTGGCGAATCCCGGTCCGGCCCCGGATCCACTCGTCTGAGCTGCCGACCCGCTCGGCGAGTTCCGCGTTCGTAACGACGCGGGCAGGCAAGTAGCCGCCCGTGCCCGCGAGGATGGCTCGCCTCATTGAGCCGCCGCGAGTTCTCGGCCCGTCCTTTCCCCCGTCTCGCGCGAGATCGTGCAAACCGCCGAAGCGCGCGAGGCCCTCGCGGATGCGGTCGCCGAAACCGTGCGTCACCATGTCCATCGCCACGTCTAGCGCGTGCGCGAATCCCTCCGCGTCGGTGCCGCCGTGCGACTTCACGACGATGCCGTTGAGGCCGAGCATGACCGCGCCGTTGTATCGCCGCGGATCGAGCCACGTGCGCAGCCGCTCGAGCCCGGGGCGAGCGAGCAGGTAAGCGAGGCGGCCAGCCAGGCTCGCGCTGAACACCTCGCGGAGCAGGTCGAACGCGAGCTTGAGCGCCCCTTCCCCCGTCTTGAGGGCGATGTTGCCGGTGAACCCGTCCGTGATCACCACGTCGGTCGTGCCCGCGGCGATGTCGTGGCCCTCGACGAAGCCGCGGAACTGCGGCGCGAGATGGCTGGCGCGCAGCATGTCGGCCGCGAGGCGCACACGGTCGTCGCCCTTCAGCTCCTCCGAGCCGACGTTGAGCAGACCGATGCTGGGATGGGGCAGGCCGAGCACGGCGCGGGCGAACACGTCGCCCATGATCGCGAACTCGACCAGGTTGCGCACGTCGCACGCCATGTTCGCGCCGAGGTCGAGCATGACGACGTCGCCGCGCCCGGTCGGGCCGATGGCGGCCATGGCCGGGCGATCTATGCCGGGCAGCGCCTTGAGGACAATTTTGGCCAGCGCCAGCAGCGCGCCTGTGTTGCCAGCGGAGACGACCCCCTTCGCCTCGCCAGCGGCGACGGCGTCGATGGCCACGCGCATGGATGAGTCACGGATGCGCAGCGCCGCCGTGGGCTTGAGGTCGCCCGCGATGGCTTCAGGGGCATGGCGCACCGTGCTGACCACTGCGGCGCGCTTGCTGCGGGCCAGGAGCGGGGCGAGCCGGGCCTCGTCGCCAACGAGGAGGAAGCGCGTGCCGGGATGCCGCTCGGCGGCGATGGCGAGGCCGTCCACGACCATGCCCGGCGCGTGATCGCCGCCCATGGCGTCCACGGCAAGGGAGAACGTGTCGCTCACGAGGAAGCTAGCAACCAGGCGGCCGAGGCCGCTCAGGCACGGACGGAGGCCTTCAGGTCCTTGCCCACGGCTACGACCTCTCGGCCGTTGTAGTATCCGCAGTGGCTGCAAATGCTGTGCGGGCGGCGCAGCTCGCCGCAGTTTGGACACTCGTTGTGCGCTTCGTGCCCGAGCGCCTCGTGACTGCGGCGCATCCCGCGCCGGGACGGCGAAGTCTTCTTCTTAGGGACAGCCATGGCGGTTCGCCCTTCCGGTATGCGCGGCGCACGAGCCGTATCTCGGACTGCGGTGCTGCCACGGATATGTTGCGTGCGGGAGGCGGCGTCTAGCAGAGGGCGCGCCAGCCTGCAAGGAGAGGCGACTCCGGCTAGTTCTTCCGCAGGCGCGCGAGCGCGGCGAAGGGTGCCGGCGCCGGGTCGGCGGCGCCTTCGCGGAGGGTTTCGCCGGGCTCGCGGGGGTAAGGGTCGAGCGCGAGGGCGAGCTGCTCCGCGGCGGCCTCGCCGAGGTCGAGCGCCGTGCCCTCGTAGGGGATCTCGTCAGGGGCGTCCGGATCCTCGTCATCGCCTTCCTGCCCGGCCGGCACGAAGCGGAGCCGGAAGGCTTCCGCCACCTCCTGGGGAAAGTCGTCGAGGGTGATCACGGAGGTGCGCACGACGCGCGCCTCCAGCGTGCCGTCCGCGTCCACGGCGCCGGCCAAGGCCCGGCGGAGACGGAAGCAGCAGCGGAGCTGAAGGACGGCCGGAACGGCGAGGCGCCGGGCGAGCGCCGTGCGCTCCGCCTCCGTCGCCTCCACGACCACCTCCGTGCCGCAGGCGCTCACGCGGTCGAGCGGGATGATCCTCTCCAGCTCAGCCATCACGCGAGCACTTGCTCGAAGGCGGCACGGCCGGCAGCAAACTCGCTGAGATCCTGGCGGCGCAGGCCCTCGAACTGGCGAAGGGAATACGCGGCGAGGGTGCGCGCCGCAGCCTCGTTGCCGGGCACGCCGCGCCAGACATTGCGCGCCAACGCGGTGGCGAGTGCCGCCTGGTCATTCGCGTCGAGCGCTGCGGCGTAGGCGTGGGCACGGCCGTGGAACGCCTCCCACATGGTCTTGACGCGCTTGCCGACGCTGAGATCGCTCACCCCGATCTCGCGCAGGTTCTGGTCCATGTCGGAGAACATGGCATCGAACACCGCCTGCGCCAGCTCGGGGCCGGGCGCCGCGTCGCCCTGCAGGCGGTGGATCAGCAAGGCGGCATGAAGGCCGACGAGGTCGAAGCGGCCGTCCAGCGTGTCGGGCACGCCGAGCGCCGTGTAGAACCAAGGATCCCGCGCCGCGGCGACGGCGGCAGCATAAAGCGCGAACCCCGCCCGCTCGTGCGGCTTGCGCCGGAATGCGCCGAGGAAAGCCATCGAGTTGACACCGCCGCTCGCCCGTGACACCCGTCAGATAGGCGCCCAAAGGGCGTTGGACAACGGCGCGGGGCAACGCCGTGCGGCTTGACGGCGCGCCGTGGCGCGATCCCCGCCGACGAATGGAGCCTCGCCGTGCGACGATTCCTGTGCTGCCTCGCTGCCGTCGCCCTCCTCGGCGGATGCGGCATCTTCGCGTCGCCGCAGTCGCTGCGCGGCGCCCAGGTGGACCCCGACGACCTGAAGCAGCTCGTGCCTGGCACTTCCACGCGCAAGGACGTTGAAGCCCTGATCGGCTCGCCGACGACGAAAGGCACCTTCAACGACCACTGGATCTACATCTCGCAGACGACCCATACCCGCATCGGGATGCTGCCCGGCGTGGACAAGCAGAACGTCCTGGAGCTCTCGTTCAACCGGGACGGCGTTCTGCAATCCATGGACCAGCATACGCTCAAGGACGGGAAGCCCGTCACCATGGTCGCGCGCACGACGCCCTCGCCCGGCAGCGAGGCGTCCTTCATGCAGCAGCTGCTCGGCAATATCGGCCGCTTCAACCCGGGCGGCCTCGGCACGAACGGGCCAGCGCCGGGTAGCAGCGGGGCGTCCTTCGGGACGCACTGACCGCCCGGCGTAGGCTTGCTTCTCCCAGGCTTGCACCCGCGACTTGCACCCGCGCGCGATCAGCGTATAACCCGCGCCTTCCCTGCCGGGCGCGCGGCATCGTGCCCGGCTATGCCCATTTCGGGCTGATCCAAAGCCACAGGGAGTATCCGATGCCACTCTACGAGTGCGTGCTCATTGCGCGCAACGATGCTACGCAGCAGCAAGTCGAGCAGCTTGCCGACGGCATCGCCGCCCAGCTCGAAGGCGACGGCGGCGCGGTCCAGAAGCGCGAATACTGGGGCCTGCGCTCGCTCGCATACCGGATCAAGAAGAACCGCAAGGGGCACTACATGCTCCTCGGCCTCGACGCCAGGCCGGCGAGCATCCTGGAGATGGAGCGCCTGCTTCGTCTCAACGAGGACGTGCTCCGCTTCCTCACGATCCGCGTGGACGAGATCGAGGAAGGGCCGAGCGCCATCCTCTCGCGCAAGAGCGATGATCGTGGCGAGCGCAGCGCGTTCCGCGGTCCCCGGCCCGCCGGGCGCTTCGACAGCGGGCGCAAGCGCGGCTTCGATGACCGTGAGGAGTTCCGTGCCCGTTCAGACCGTGACCCGCCTCGCGCCGACGAGCTGGTCCTCGAGGAGTAAGCCTGATGTCCGAGACCCAGGAGGACGTGAACCCCGCCGCCCGGCGCACCGCCGTCGGCGCCCGGCGCCCCTTCTACCGCCGCCGCAAGAGCTGCCCGTTCAGCGGCCCGAACGCGCCGAAGATCGACTACAAGGACGTGCGCCTGCTCTCCCGCTTCCTCAGTGAGCGCGGCAAGATCGTGCCCAGCCGCATCACGGCCGTGTCCGCGAAGCGGCAGCGCGAGCTGGCGCGGGCGATCAAGCGCGCCCGCTTCCTCGCCTTGCTCCCCTACGTCGTGAACTAGGAGGCGCGCCATGCCTGCCGTCGAGGTGATCCTGCTGCAGCGCATCGAGAAGCTGGGGCAGATGGGAGAGATCGTGAAGGTCAAGCCGGGCTACGCCCGCAACTACCTGCTGCCGGGGAAGAAGGCGCTGCGGGCCAGCAAGGAGAACCGGGAGCGCTTCGAGACCGAGCGCGTCCAGCTTGAGGCGCAGAACCTCAAGCGCCGCGAGGAAGCCGAGCGCGTCGCCGAGCGCGTAGGCGGCCTCACCGTCGTCATTATCCGCCAGGCGAGCGACGCGGGCAGCCTCTACGGCTCCGTCTCCGCGCGCGACATCGCCGAGGCCACCACCGCCGCCGGGCTGACGGTCACGCGCCAGCAAGTCGTGCTGGATCATCCCATCAAGTCGCTCGGCCTCAGCCGGGTGCGCATCGTGCTGCATCCCGAGATCTCCATCCCGGTCACGGTCAACGTTGCGCGCAGTCCCGAGGACGCGGAGCGCCAAGCCCGCGGCGAGCAGGGCGGCGAGGCCGCGCAGGCGGAAGCGGGCGTTGATACGGCCACCCTGTTCGAGCCCGGCGCGGAGCCAGGCAGCACCGGATCGTGACTGACCAGGGCCGGCGGAGAGCCGGTCCTGGCTTTGACGCTACCGCAAGAATTGGCAACGATGCACCGCGATAGACTCGCGAGGCACGTGTCATGCAAGCCATTCTCGACCGCATCCTCTCTCACCTGGTGACACAGGGCTCCCTGCGCGTGACGTATCCGGACGGGCTAAGCCGCACCTACGGCGGCCAACCCGGCCCGGCAGCGGCCATGCTGATCCGTAATCAGGCGACAATACGGCGGCTCGTCACCAACCCGAGCCTCGCCTTCGGCGAGAGCTACATGGCCGGTGACGTCCAGCCGCAGGACTGCACGATCTACGACCTGCTCTACCTCCTGCTGAGCAACGTCGAGGTCGAGGGCAACGCCCACCCTGCCATGACCCTGCGCGCCCAGCTCGGCTGGCTTGGCCGCCGCATTGCGCAGTTCAATCCGGCGAGCCGGGCGCGGCGCAACGTCGCTCACCACTACGACCTCAACGGCCGTCTCTACAGCCTCCTGCTCGACCGCGACCGCCAATATTCCTGCGCCTACTTCCCGCGCGGCGACGAGACGCTGGACGAGGCGCAAGCGGCCAAGAAGCGGCATATCGCGTCGAAGCTGCTGCTCAACCGCCCAGGAATCACCGTGGTCGACATCGGCTGCGGCTGGGGCGGCATGGCGCTCACGCTCGCGCGCGACTACGGCGCCAACGTGCTCGGCATCACGCTCTCGACCGAGCAGCTTGAGGCGGCCCGCGCGCGAGCGTCGAGCGAGGGTCTGGCCGACCGGGTGCGCTTCGAGCTCCGGGATTACCGGGACGTTGGAGAGCAGTTCGACCGCATCGTCTCGGTTGGCATGTTCGAGCACGTGGGCATCGATCACTACAAGACCTTCTTCCAAGTCGTGCGCCGCTGCCTCAAGCCGGACGGGGTCGCGCTGATCCACGCCATCGGCCGAAGCGATGGTCCAGGCTCGACCAATCCGTGGATGCAGAAATACATCTTCCCAGGAGGCTACTCGCCGGCGCTGAGCGAGGTTCTGCCGGCGGCCGAGAAATCCAAGCTGGTCGCGACCGATATCGAGATCCTGCGCATGCACTACGCGAAGACGCTGCGGCTCTGGCGCGCCAACCTGGCCGCCCGGCGCGACGCCATCAGCGCGCTCTACGACGAGCGGTTCTGCCGCATGTTCGAGTTCTACCTGGCTGGCAGCGAGCTCGCCTTCCGCCTGCAAGGGCACATGGTCTGGCAGATGCAGCTCACGCATCTCAATGCGCCCACGGTGCCGCTCACGCGCGACTACATGGTGGAAGGGGAGCGTCAGGCCGCGGCCGGGCGGGTCTCGGAGCGGGCGTGATCCGGGGCGCTGCGCGACTTGTCCCCCTAATTCACAGCCGTCCACCGACGACCGCCCTGCTCCGCCGCTGAGCGATGGAGTATGCTGGCGGCCGGATGAACAGCCTCGATTCGCCGCTCCTCGGCCTCTCCCAGCGCTTGCCTCCCAGCAACGTGCAGGCGGAGCAGGCGCTGCTCGGTGCGCTGCTCGCCAACAACCGGGCCTATGAGCGCGTCTCCGACTTCCTGATCCCTGAGCACTTCGTGGACCCGATCCACGGCCGCATCTTCCAGGCGATCGCGCGCCGGGTCGAGGCCGGGCAGCTCGCGGACGCGGTCACGCTCAAGGCCGAGTTCGAGCACGGCGGCGTGCTCGATGAGGTTGGCGGCACATCCTACCTCGCGCAGCTGCTGACCGCGATGGTGGGCGTCATCAACGCGGGCGAGTATGGCCGCGCGATCCACGATGCTTGGCTGCGGCGCCAGCTCATCGACATCGGCGAGCAGGTCGTCAACAACGCCTTCGGGGCCGACCCGGAAGCGGACGGCAAGCAGCAGATCGAGCTGGCCGAGAGCGAGCTGTTCAAGCTCGCGACCCAGGGCGGGTCGGAGAGCGGTTTTGTCTCCTTCGAGAAGGCGCTCGCGGAAGCGATCCTCGGCGCCGAGCGCGCTCACCGCAACGCCGGTCACGTGAGCGGGCTGACGACGGGTTTGCGCGATCTCGACAAGAAGACGGGGGGGATGCACCCGTCCGACCTGATGATCCTCGCCGGGCGGCCCGGCATGGGCAAGACGGCGCTCGCCACCAAGATCGCGTTCGGCGCGGCGCAGGCACTCCTCGACCGGGCCAGGCAAGCGGACCCGAACGCCGTGCCGAAGGGATCAGTCGCGATCTTCTCGCTCGAGATGAGCGCCGAGCAGCTCGCGACCCGCCTGCTCGCGGAAGAGGCGCGCGTCTCAGGCGACCGCATCCGCCGCGGCGAGATCGGCCAGCGCGAGTTCGACAAGTTCGTGCACGTCTCACGCGAGCTTGCGAGCCTGCCTCTGCACATCGACGACACGCCGGCGATCACCCTGTCTGCGCTGCGCACGCGCTGCCGCCGGCTCAAGCGGACGAAGGGGCTGGACCTGGTCGTCGTAGACTACCTGCAGCTCATGCGCCCGAGCGCGGGGACGAAGCCGGAGAGCCGGGTCCTGGAGATCAGCCAGATCACGCAGGGGCTGAAGGCGATCGCGAAAGAGCTGGCCTTGCCGGTGCTGGCGCTGTCCCAGCTCTCGCGCGCTGTGGAGAACCGCGAGGACAAGCGTCCGCAGCTCAGCGACCTGCGCGAGAGCGGCACCATCGAGCAGGACGCCGACATGGTGCTGTTCGTATATCGTGACGAATATTACCTGCAGCAGCGCGTCCCGAAGCAGATGGCCTATGACAACGAGGACAAGTTCCAGTCAGCGTTGGAAAAGTGGCAGCGGGATATGGAGCTGGTCCACAACAAGGCGGAGGTGCTAATCGAGAAGCAGCGGCACGGTCCGACCGGTAAGGTCGATCTATTCTTCGAAGGCGAGTTCACGCGCTTCACGGACTTGGACCTGATACACGGCGAATAAGGAGGCCTCATCCTACCCTCCCCGCCTCCTCCTCAATGAGTTCCTTCTTGCTCAGCTTGCCGACCATCGTCTTCGGCAAGCTCTCCCGGATCTCGATCTCGCGAGGCATCTCGATCTTGCTCACGTAGCCGGCCAGGTGCTCCCGCAGCACCTCGGGCGTCGCGGTGCGCCCTTCCCGCAGCACCACGAACACTTTGGGCGCCTGGCCGCGATAGGCGTCAGGCACGCCAATCACGACGGCGTCGGCGACCGCCGGGTGCTGGTAGAGCGCCTCCTCCAGCACGCGCGGATAGACGTTGTAGCCGCCGCACAGGATCACGTCCTTGATCCGGTCAACGATGGAGAGGTAGCCGTCCGCGTCGAGCACGCCGATATCGCCTGTTCTGAGCGCGCCATCCACGAAGACGGACGCGGTGTCCGCCGGGCGTCCCCAGTAGCCAGCCATCACTTGCGGACCGCGCACGCAGACCTCGCCGCGCTCGCCCGCGGGGAGGACGGCGTGCGGGGCCGCCGGATCGCGGATCTCCACTTCCGTGCCGCGCATCGGGATGCCGACCGTGCCTGGCCGGATCACGCCGTCCGGCGGATTGCAGGCGACGGTCGGGGACGCTTCGGTCAGCCCGTATCCCTCGACGAGCTTGCAGTCCGTGAGCTGGACGAAGCGGTCGCCTACTTCGCCCGGCAACGGCGCCCCGCCGCTGATGCAGACCTTAATGCTCGTGAGGTCGCGCGTCTGGCCCTCCGCCGCCTGATTGATCGCGCCGTAGATGGTAGGCACGGCGTGGAAGATGGTGATTCGCTGACGCTCGATCGCGCGCATCACGTCGTCCAGCACGAAGCGCGGGTGCAGGATCACCTCCGCCGCCATGCCCACGGCGAAGTTCATCACCGTCGTCATGGCGAAGACGTGGAACAAGGGCAGCACCGCCAGCACGCGCTCGCCGCCGCGCACCAGCCCGCTCATGTGCATCGTGACCTGCCACGCGTTCGCGGTCAGGTTCGCATGGGTCAGCATCGCGCCCTTCGGCACGCCGGTTGTTCCGCCCGTGTATTGCAGCACGGCAACGTCGCGCTCAGGCTCGATCGCGACCGGATCGGGCGGGACCGCGCTCGCGGTCAGGCGCCGGAAGGAGAGATGCACGCCGTCACGCGGAATGCGCGCCGTCTCGCGGCGCTTGGCAACGCGGTAGGCGGCGGACTTGAGCGGCGGCAGCACGCCGGCCATGGGGCAGACGACGATGCGGCGCAGGCCGCCCTCGGCGGCGACGGCGGCGACCTTGCCGTGGATCGCCGCGAGATCCGGGACAGCCATGATCGTCGTTCCGGAATCCTTGATCTGGTGCAGCAGCTCGCGCTCGACGTAGAGCGGGTTGTAGTTCACGACCACGCCGCCTGCCCGCAGGATGGCGTAGTAGAGCACCATGAAATAGGGCGTGTTCGGCAGGCAGAGACCGACCCGGTCGCCGCGGCTGAGGCCGAGGTCCTGAAGACCCCGGGCAGCGCGGCTCACGAGCGTGTCGAACGCGCGATAGGTCCAGCGGCGGCCCATGAACTCCATCGCCGGGCGGTCGGGGTAGCGGGCGGCCGATGCATCCAGCAGCGCGGTCACGGCGCTGACCTGGATCGGTTCCAGCGCGGCTCCTCCTGGAATGGCGTTCACGCTCAATCCTAGCATCCTGCCCGTGCCCCTCGCTCGCTCTCCGCAGCATACCAAAACGACCTGCTGTGCGCGACGCTCGCCAGGCGCTTTACCTATACGGCATCTGCCATACGTTCGCGTCATCGTAAAGGAAACCAGCCGCCTGGGTCGCCGCGAGACGTGCTCAGGGGTGCCGCCTTTCCGACGCGTGTCTAGCCGTGCTCGTGTCGGTGTTAACGCTTTCGTGAGGTATCCGTGTTCTGTATATGCAAACGTATCTACAGAAGGATGCCTCCTTATGGTCAGCACGACGACGCAGCCTCAACCCGTCGCCATGCCTGGGCTGCTGCACGCCGCCGGCGACTTCTTCGCCACGCCTGACGGGCAGGCGGTCTACCTCGCCGGCCCCCACACCTGGACCGACGGCCAGACCATCGGCCCCACCCCCTTCGACTACTCCGCCTACCTCAACCTGCTCGGCGCCGAGGGCGCCAACCTCATCCGCCTCTGGGCCTGGTCCTCCGCCATCGACGGCGGCGGCGCCTACGGCCCGGTCAGCTCGCTGCCCTACGTCCAGGTTGCCTCCGGCAAATACGACCTCACCCAGTTCAACCAGGCCTACTTCGACAACCTTCTCTCCAAGGTCCAGCAGGCCGGCGCCAAGGGCATCTACGTCTCCGTCATGCTCTTCAACGGCAACTCGGTGGATGCCACGGGATCCACCAACAATCCTTGGCTCACCAACCCGTTCAACGCCGCCAACAACGTGAACGGCATCAACGGCGATCCCAGCAACACCGGCAACGGCTTCTACACCCAGACGCTCGGCGACCCCAACATCCTCGCCGCCCAGGAAGCCTACGTCGCCAAGGTCATCCAGACCGTCGGCAACCAGCCCAACGTGCTCTTCGAGATCTCCAACGAGACCGCCGCCACCCCGCAGGCGCTCGCCTGGCAGAACAAGATCGCCGACTACATCCACGCCTACGAGCAAGCCAACGGCTACCTCGCCCAGCCCGTCGGCATCACTGCCCCTTGGTCCTCCAACGCCACGCTCTCGCCCGCCCAGATCAATGCCGACCTCGAGGCAAGCGATGCCGACTGGATCGCACCGAGCCCCAGCGGCTACGACGACACCTCGACGCCTGCGACCGGCGACAAGGTGGTGATCGTGGACACCGACCACGTCTACGGCATCGGCGGCAGCGCCGGCTGGGTCTGGCAGCAGTTCACCGACGCCAACAACGTGCTCTCCATGGATGACCTGAGCGGCACCGGCATCGCCGGCACGCTGCCCGGGGTCCAGCTCAGCAGCGCCCAGATCGCCGCGGAGACCTCGGATCGGCTCGGCATCAGCGAGACCCGCACGGTCGCCGGCCTGGTCAGCCTCACCGGCATGACGCCCTCTGGCGCGCTCGCCTCCACCGGCTACGCCTTGGCCGACCCGGCGGCTGGCGAGTATGTGGTTTATGCGCCCAGCGGCGGCAGCTTCACCGTCAACCTCTCGGGCGCCGCCGGGCGCACGCTTGCGGTGCAGTGGATGGACGTCGGCTCCGGCCAGCTCTCTGCCGCCGCACCCGTCCAGGGCGGCTCCAGCCAGCAGAGCTTCAGCACCGCGTCCAGCGCCGCAGCTCTCGTGCTGACGCCAAGCTCGACGCCGGCTCCGACACCCACGCCCACACCCGCCCCGACACCAACCCCTACGCCCGCGCCAACTCCCACACCCGCCCCGACACCAACCCCTACTCCGGCGCCCACGCCGACCCCGACCCCAGTGGTGACCCAGGGCGGCACCTTCGGCTCCGGCGCCGACACGCTCACCGTCACGCTTGCCGAGGACGCCTACCAGGGCGACGCCGAGGCCAACGTCGCCATGGATGGTACCGCTGCTCAACGCATCACCCTTGACCGTCACTGCCTCGCACGCGGCCGGCGCCAGCGAGGCGTTCACCTTCCAGGGCTACTTCGGCAGCGGCACCCACACCGTCGCGGTCAGCTTCCTCAACGACGCCTGGGGCGGCACATCCAGCACGGACCGCAACCTCTACGTCGATAACCTCACCTTGGACGGCAACAGCTCGCCCAGTCTCGCGAACGACTCCGTGGCGATCGACACAACCATCACCGACCCGTTCAGCGTCTCCGGCGGCACCCCGGCACCCACACCGACCCCGGCCCCGACGCCCACCCCGGCGCCCACGCCTGCTCCAACACCGACACCGACGCCAGCGCTCATCCAGGGCGGCACCTTCGGCGCAGGCGCCGACACGCTGACCGTGGACCTCGCCGAGGACGCCTACCAGGGCGACGCCCAGGCCAACATCGCCATCGACGGCACGCTCCTCACCGCCACACCGCTCACCGTCACCGCCGCGCACGCCGCCGGCGCCAGCGAGGCGTTCACCTTCCAGGGTTACTTCGGCGCCGGCCAGCACACCGTCGCGGTCAGCTTCCTCAACGACGCCTACGGCGGCTCGCCCAGCCTGGACCGCAACCTCTACGTGAACAGCCTCACGCTCGACGGCAACAGCTCGCCCAGCCTCGCCAACGGCTCTGTGGCGATCGACACCACCAGCACCGACCAGTTCAGCGTCCCCGGCGGCACGCCGGCCCCAGTCGGCGCCACTCAGGGGCAGGACACGCTCGCGCTATACATCAGCGAGGATGCGTGGGACGGTAATGCCCAGTTCACGATCCAGGTGGACGGCAAAACGATCGGCGGTCCGCAAACGGCTTTCGCGTCTCATGCGGCAGGACAGTCACAGGCATACATCATGCAGGGGGACATCGGCGCTGGTCCGCACCAGGTCGGGGTCACGTTCCTCAACGACGCCTACGGTGGCTCGCCGAGCACGGACAGAAATCTCTACCTGAACGGCGTTTCCTTCGATGGCAACAGCTTCCTGAACGGGACGATTTCGCAGCTGTGGAACGGCAGCACCACCCCGGTTCAGGTGAACGCGGCCGCCGCCGGCTACGGTCCGCAGCACCCTATTCAGTCGTTGTCACCAGCGATCGTGCTTCCCCTGAGCTGATTTCACGTTCGCCGAGACGGCGTCGCGACGTTCGGAGCGGAGCTGCCGTTGCCGCGACGAACCGCGACGTCCGATCACCCCCTCGTGGGCGTTGAGCCCCACTCAGCCCTGGAACGAGGTTCACGCGACAGCGTTGGCGGCGCTGAAGGAGGTGCACCATGACTGAGACGCTGGCGCTCAACGCCGACGAGATGGAGCCGGCCCCTTTCGAGATCCCTGGGGCGAAGGGTGAATTCCGCATCCAGCTCTTGAACGAGGATACGGCGAGAGGCGTGGTCACGACCATCGTTCACTTGCCGCCAGGCGGGCGTATCCCGGCCCATCGGCATGAGAGAGGCGCCGAGATGCATTATGTGCTGTCGGGCGACCTGGTGAACGCCGGGCAGAGCTACGGGCCCGGCGGGTTCCTCACGCACGCGGCAGGCGAGGTCCACGGCCCCCATGAGAGCCGTGGCGGCGCCAAGGTGCTGACTGTGCAAGAGTGGCAGAGCAGGGATGGGACGTTCGATTTCCACCTTGCGGAGTGATCCCCTCCCTGAGCCAGCCACGTCCCGGGTCAGCGGCGCCACCAGCCCCGCTTAGGCGCCGCTGGCGCCTCGCCGGCCCCGACCAGGACTGGAACAACGGCCGGAGCTGGCTCCGGCTCGACAGGTTCGATATCCGCTGGATCGGGGGACGCCACCTCCGGGGCTGCGAACTCGGGCAGGACTGGGGCATCTGCATCGTCTGCATCGCCGGCCGGTTCGCCGGCCGGTTCAGCGGACACAGCGGTCTCGGCCGGTGCTAGCTCGAGCTCCGGCGGAGTATCGGCCTCTGCAGTCGCGTGTTGGGCGGAAGCTTCCGTTTCAGACGCCTCCGCGGCGCCGGGCGGCTCGGGCAGCGGCTCCAATGCCGGCTCCGGCACGGTCTCCAGCATGGGCACGCTGGCGGCGTTGGCGCGCTGCTCCTCAGCCTGTTCAAGCACGTCGAAGATGTCCACCACCGAGCCGCCGAACGGATCAGCAGGCGTCGGCCCGGCGTAGGCGGGCACCTCCGGCTCGGCCACAGGTGCTTCCACCTCACCCTCACGGCGCCGCCTGCGGCCACCGCGGCGCCCGCGCCGCTTCCGGCCCTGCTCTTCGGTCTCTTCCGCTGCCGGCTCTTCCCCTGGTGGCGCCGTCGGGGCCTCAACTTCTGCGTCAACTGCATCCGATGGCGCTTCGCCCAGGGCCGCCTCGGCATCCACGTCATCGTCCGACGGCGCCGCGGCCTGCGTGTCGGCCTCGCCTTCGACGGCTTCCGTCCGACTACGGGCGCGGCTGCGCCGGCGCCGACGCCGGCGCCGCTGCTCACCGTCATCGCCCGACGCCTCGGCTTCCACCTTCTCAACGCTTTCCGCCTCGGCTGCTGGCTCGTCCTCTTCCGCTTCCACCTCTGGGAGGGCGGCCTGGCTGATCGGGGCCGGCGCCTCCGGCACGGCTTGGGTACGAAGGCGATCCACGCGCACCTGCGCGCCGAGCAGCGTGCCGTCGGCGGTGAAGGTGACGCGCATCGCGAAGCGGGACTCGATCTCGGCGAGACGCGCGCGCTTGTGGTTGAGAATGTAGAGCGCGACCTCGGCGGCGCAGTGGACCAGGATCTCGGCAGCCTTGCGCCGGGCGCCCTCATCCTCGACCGCACGCAGAACATGCAGCGCGCTGCTCTCGACGCCGCGGACGTGGCCGAGGCCGCCGCAGTGCGGGCACGGCACGAAGTTGGTCTCGACGAGGCTCGGGCGCAGCCGCTGCCGACTCATCTCCAGCAGGCCGAAATGGCTGATGCTGCCGACCTGGATGCGGGCGCGGTCGTTCTTCAGCGCCTCCTTCAGCCGCCGCTCGACCATCGCGTTGTGGCGGCGGCTCTCCATGTCGATGAAGTCCATGACGATGAGGCCGGCCAGATCGCGAAGACGGAGCTGCCGGGCGATCTCCTCGGCGGCTTCGAGGTTGGTGCGCAGCGCCGTTTCCTCGATGCCGCGCTCGCGCGTGCTACGCCCGGAGTTCACGTCAATGGCGACGAGCGCCTCGGCCTGGTTGATCACCAGGTAGCCGCCGGACCGGAGCTGTACGGTGGGCGCCAGCATGGCGTCGAGCTGCTGCTCGACGTTGGCCTTGGTGAAGAGCGGCTGCGGCTCGCGCCAGAGCTGCACCTTGCGGGCGGCGTCAGGCATCAGCATGCGCATGAAATCGCGCGCCGCCTTCCAGCCGGCCTCACCCTCGACGAGGACCTCCTCGACCTCGCGCGAGTAGAGGTCGCGCATCGCGCGCTTGATCAGGCTCGCCTCTTCGTAGATCAGGGCAGGCGCGACGGAGCGCATCGTGAGATCCCGAATCTGGTCCCACTGGTTGAGCAGGTATTCGCAGTCCCGCATGATCTCGGCCTTGGGCCGGTTCGCGCCTGCCGTGCGGATGATGAGGCCCATGCCGCGCGGCAGGTCCAGCTCGGCCGTGACTTCCTTGAGGCGGCGGCGGTCGGCTGCCGAGGTGATCTTGCGCGAGATGCCGCCGCCGCGCGGCGAGTTGGGCATCAGCACGCTGAACCGCCCGGCGAGCGAGATGTAGGTCGTGAGCGCCGCGCCCTTGGTGCCGCGCTCCTCCTTGACAACCTGGACCAGCAGGATCTGGCGACGGCGGATCACCTCCTGAATCTTATAGTTGCGCAGGAAGCGCGGCGTGGAACGGCGCTCGCGCCGCTCGTCGCCCTCGCCGCCGACGGTCTCCGGGGCCGGGCCTGAGTCCTCGGCCATATCCCCCAGCGGATCCTCTTGGTCGGCCCGATCGTCCGCGGACAGCACGTCGCCTGTGAGCGGGCCTTCGAGAAGTTCTTCCCCTCGGGAGGGCTGGGCGTCGTCGCCGCTGGGGCGCTCGGTCGCGGGCTCGGCCGCCTCCAGGGCAAGGTCGGCCCCTACCGCATCGTTGATCGCGCCCTCGGGCGCGTCGGTGAAGGCGGCCGCAGACGGGAACTCGTCACGGGCCTCCTCGGGCGCTATGCGCATCTCCGTGGCAACTGCGGCGGCCTGCGCCACCCTGCCCGCCTCAGAGAGCGCGTCCACCGCAGCGTCGGGATCGGCCTGCAAGGCGTAGCCGGCCTGCACGGCGGCATCCGTATCGGGGTCGGACACGGCGGTGGCAGGATAGCCCTCGCCGTCGAGATCCGCATCGCTCCCGGCCTCGGCCTGGCGCTCGGCGGCGCGGTCCTCGGCCTCCTCCTCCTCGCGCGCCTCGGCTTCCTGCATCTCCAGCAGGCGCTGCCGGTCGGCGACGGGCATCTGATAGTAGTCGGGGTGAATCTCGCCGAAAGCGAGGAAACCGTGCCGGTTGCCGCCATACTCTACGAAGGCGGCCTGCAAGCTCGGCTCAACGCGCACGACCTTGGCGAGGTAGATGTTGCCCTTGAGCTGGCGGCGGCCAGCGGTCTCGATGTCGTAGTCCTCGATAATGTTACCGTCGAGAAGCACCACGCGCGTCTCTTCGGCGTGGCTCGCATCTATCAGCATACGCTTGGTCATCGTCGGCGAAACTCCAAGGCGCCGCATCAGCGCGCCCGAACGGGGCGTTGCTGCGGTGCGAAAGCGTGGGGAGGAAGGACGGTGCGCCAGCGGCGGGGCGGCGCGAAGCGTGTCCGGAAGAATATGCTAGGGCGGACACGGTGCGCTCGCAGGTCCTCTGGGCGGGCACGAGGCCCTGGTTGCAAATGCGTCTCGATCCCGGATCACCAGGACCGCCGCGCTGGGAGCGCGGGCGACGCACGGGGCGGTCAGCGCCGGCAACCAACCCAGGCCACTCGCTGACGGACAGCGACCGCGGCATGTCGAGTAGGCTGCGGCATGGCGCCGCCGATGGCCCGGGGATGCGCCGCCGGACTCGTAGCATTGTGGCGCGGACGGGTGTGGACTGCAAGCCCACGCCGGACGGACATGCCTACACGCCCGAGTTACAGGCCCGAGTTACAGGCCCGAGTTACAGGGATGAAGGGCGGGGACGCCCGCCACGGCGCTGCGCTCGCCGCAGCCGCCGCTTCCTCGCCCGAGGATAACGCCATGTTAGCATCTGCCAGCATAGACTGGCACCGTCGCGAGGCGGAGGAGGGGCCTGCCGCTCAGGCTTAGGGCGCTGCCTCGGCAGGGAGGCAGCCGAAGGTCGGTCGCTTCGCGCTTTGGGGAGCCGCCGTGTCCGAGGATCCTGAGCACAGCGCCGCGAATGCCAGGATCGAAGCCCTGACGCCGCGCGAGCGGGCCAGGCTCGCTGGCATCCTGGCGCGGCTCGCCTCACCTTATGAAAGCGAGCGCGCCGCCGCTGGGCTGCTGGCCAGCGCGTTCGTCGAGAAGCATGGCCTGACATGGGCCGATCTGACTGCAATCCTGCAGCCGATCCCCGAAGCCCCGGCGGCGTCCAAGGAGCCAAGGCCGAAGCCGGACCGACGTCGAGCGGGCAGCAAAGGATGGCGCGGATTCTGCCGAAGGCGCCTCGTGCAACTGGGCCAGGCGCTGGACCGCCTGTCTTGATAGCAAGGCGAAGTCAACCGACCCGTTCTGGCGGCCGCGCGCAGGTATGCGACCTAGTTCGCCGACTGTGATGACAGACGTAGGTGTGGCAATCCGCCTACATGCAGAAGATGAAGCTGCGTAGAACACCTTCGCCCCGTCTTGCTGCGTGGTCTCGCCGCGTGCGTGGGCGAGGATTCTCCGCTAAGCTCTCAACCATGGTAACGAGCCCGACCCGTCGCGGCCTAATCCTGCTCTGCGCTACTCTCCCCGCGGTGGCCATCGCCCGCCCGCTCGCCCGGCCCGCCGTTCTTCGCAAGCCAGCTCCACCCCTGCCCCTCGTCATGCTGGATCCCGGCCACGGCGGCAAGGACCCAGGCGCGATCGGCGTCTCCGGCACCTACGAGAAGCACATCGCCTTCGCCGCCGCCGGCGAGGTGCGGCGGCAGCTCCTGCTCGGCCGCAGGTGCCGGGTCGAGACGACGCGGGTGCGAGACGTGTTCGTGCCCCTGGAGGGACGCGTCGCCTATGCGCAGCGGCGCGGAGCGGCCCTCTTCGTATCGCTCCACGCCGACGCGGTCGCGGATCACGACGTGCGCGGCGCGAGCGTCTACACCCTCTCCGACACCGCGTCCGACGCGCAGTCGGCCGCGCTTGCCCAGCGCGAGAACAGCGCCGACCGCTTCGGCGGCCCTGCTTTCCGCAATCAGCCCCCGGTGATCGCCAACATCCTCGCCAGCCTCGTCCGCCAGGAAACCAAGGTCGCCTCGGCCCGCTTGCAGCGCAGCGTCGTCGGATCATTCCGCGAAGACGTGCAGCTCCTTACCAACCCGGCCCGGCACGCGCACTTCATGGTCCTGCGCGCGGCGGACATCCCCAGCGTGCTGATCGAGATGGGCTTTATGTCGAACCCGAAGGACGAGGCGGCTCTGCGCACCGCAACGCACCGTGCCCAGGTCGCCGCCGCCGTCCGCGGCGCGGTCGAGGCCTTCCTGGGCTCGGCCAGCCACGGCGCACGCACCTTCGGTTAGCGCCGAACTTCGGTTTGCGCCGAGCGCGGAGTCCAGCAGGACTCGCTGTTACTTCTCGTTCATGGAGTCGTGATAGCAATGCGAGACATTGTCAGGCATCCTGGGAAGGCTCTAGGAAGAGCACATGGCAAGTCGCGACCAATCTGGGCGGCCGCCGCTCACAGCAGGCGAGCGTCTCTCACGCTCCTCGACGCTGCCGGCCTCGACGCTGCCGGGCGGTGCGCCTCAGGAGCCGTCCCGGAAGCGCCGTCGGCGGCGGTTCGCGGGCGCGCTCGGGCGCTTCGCCCGGCGCACGCTGGGCGTGCTCGTCGGCCTTCTCCTGCTCGGGACCGCCGCGGTCGGGATCGCGGGCTGGCAAGCCTACGAGCGCTTCGCTGCCGACCTCCCGTCGCTCGGCACGCTGCAGCACTACGATCCGAAGGTCATGAGCCGCATCTACGCCAGCGACTCGCAGCTCATGGCCGAGTTCGGCACCGAGCGGCGCATCTTCGTGCCCATCAGCGCCATTCCGAAGCAGCTCCAGCAGGCCTTCATCTCCGCCGAGGACCGCACCTTCTGGACGCATCACGGGATTGACCCGGCAGCGATCATCCGCGCCGGCCTGCGCGACCTTCGGCAGCGGGGGTCCGGCCGCCGGCCGCAGGGCGCGTCTACCATCACCCAGCAGCTCGCCAAGAACATGCTGGTCGGCAACCAGCTCACGCTCTCGCGCAAGATCAAGGAAGCCATCCTCGCGATCCGCATAGACCAGTCGCTCAGCAAGGAGCGGGTGCTCGAGCTCTACCTTAACGAGATCTACCTAGGCCAGGGCAGCTACGGCGTCGCGGCGGCGGCGCAAACCTACTTCAACAAGCCGCTCGACCAGCTCACGCTCGCCGAGGCTGCGCTCCTCGCCGGCCTACCGAAGGCACCGAACGCCTACAATCCGTTCCACTCCTCGGATGCGGCCCTCGCTCGGCGCGACTTCGTGCTGGATCGGATGCGCGAGGACGGGGCAATCACCCCGGAGCAGGAGCAGAGCGCGAAGGCGCAGCCCGTCGTGCCCAGTACCGCCTACCGCGATCCCGACACCGTTCCGGACGGCAAGTGGTTCGCCGAGGAGGTCCGCCGCCTGCTCGTGCAGCGCTACGGCATCGACGCGGTGAACACCGGCGGGTTCACGGTCCGCACGAGCCTCGACCCCGTCCTGCAGCGGGCCGCCGATCACGCGCTCCGGGCCGGGCTGATAGCCTACGACCGCAAGCACGGTGGCTGGCGCGGCCCTGTTGCCCAGCTCCCGGCCGGACCCGCGCTAGCGAAATCCTGGGCCGCGCAGCTCGCGGCCCTGCCGCGGCCGCCGGGGCTGCTGCCCGAGTGGCGCGTCGGCGTCGTGCTCGAAGAGACCGGCGGCGACGCGCGGGTTGGCTGGCTCGACGCGGCGCCAGGGCAGGCACCGGCGGACGCGACGCCGCGCATCGGCTCGATCCAGCCCGGCGACCTGGGTTGGGGACGGCACCGGGTCGGCGACGCGCTGCACGTGGGCGACGTGATCATGGTCGAGCCTCACCCAGAGGCACAGGGTTCGGGCCAAGGCTCTGCGCATGGCGTCGAGCGGCTGCAACTGCGCCAGGTGCCGAAGGTGGAGGGCGCCATCGTCGCGCTCGACCCGACGACCGGCCGCGTGCTCGCCATGAGCGGAGGCTGGAGCTTCGACCTCAGCCAGTTCGACCGCGCGACGCAGGCGCAGCGCCAGCCCGGCAGCTCCTTCAAGCCCTACGTCTTCCTCACCGCGCTGGAGGACGGCTACTCCCCGAGCCAGAAGGTGCTCGACGAGCCGATGACGATCAACACGTCGTCCGGACCGTGGCGGCCGAACAACTTCGAGTTCAACTCCTTCCTCGGTCCGGTGCCGCTGCGCATCGCGCTGGAGAAGTCGATCAACCTTGCCACCGTGCGGCTCGCGCAGAAGCTCGGCATGGACGCCGTCGCCGACACGGCCAAGGCATTCCACGTCGTGGACGAGATGCCGAAGGTGCTGCCGGCGTCACTCGGCGCCGTCGAGACCACGGTGCTGCGCCAGGCGGCCGGATACGCGAGCTTCGCCGAGGGCGGGCGCGAGGTGCTGCCGAGCTTCGTGGACACGGTCCAGGATCAGCACGGCCAAGTGATCTTCCAGGCGCCGGGACTCGCCTGCGCTTGCGGCGATCCGGACAAGCCGCCCCAGATCGCGGACCATCGCGAGCAGATCGCTGATCCCCAGAGCGCGTTCCAGCTCGTGACGATGATGGAGGGCGTCGTCAGGCACGGCACCGGCACGGAGGCCGGCGCCGGGATCGACCGCGAGATCGCCGGCAAGACGGGCACGAGCCAGGACTTCAACGACGCCTGGTTCGTTGGCTTCACGCCCGACCTGGTGACCGCCGTGTGGATCGGCAACGACGACAACACGACTCTCGGCGAGAATGAGCAAGGCGGCCGCGTTGCAGCACCCATCTGGCATGACTTCATGCAAACAGCGCTTCGTGATCGGCCCAACCTCAAGTTCCTGATCCCGGACGGCGTGAGGCTCGCGCGCTGGAGCACGCGATTCGGCTCGCGGACGGACGCCTTCAAGGACGGCCAGGAGCCCGGCGCCAGCCAAGGCGTGATCGGTTACGGCGGTGGCTCTGGCACGGATAACGGGCTGACCGCGAGCAGCGAAAATCCCAGTGCGGGCGTCGGCGTGGACACCGGGATGGGCGGCCTGTATTAGGCGCGACCCTCATTGAAGCACGCCTGAAGGACCTAGCCATGTCCGCCGAGACCCAAGCCCTTTCCGAGCAGATCGAGCAGTCGCTCGCGCTGCTGAGGAGGCATCTTTGACTGGGATGCGAGCCAAGCCCGCCTCGCGGAGCTGAACCACCGCGCCGAGGACCCTGCTCTCTGGAGCGACCCGGTGCGCGCCGAGTCGCTCATGCGCGAGCGCAACCATCTCGCCACCCAGGTCGAGGCCGTGCAGCGCATCGAAGTCGAGGCCGCAGACGCGCAGGCCCTCGCCGAGCTGGCCGAGGCCGAGGGTGACACCGAGATGGTGGCTGACGCCGAGGCTACGCTTCGAGGTCTCGCCGACGAAGCCGCCCGGCGCGAGAGCGAGAGCCTGCTCTCCGGCGAGGCCGACGCCAACGACGCTTACCTGGAGGTGAATGCCGGCGCGGGCGGCACGGAGGCACAGGATTGGGCCGAGATGCTGCTCCGCATGTATATGCGATGGGCGGAGCAGCACGGCTATAAGGTGCAGATCGTCGAGGCGAGCGAGGGCGAGCAGGCCGGGCTCAAATCGGCAACCCTGCAGGTGAGCGGCCCGAACGCCTACGGCTGGCTCAAGACCGAGGCCGGCGTCCACCGCCTCGTCCGCATCAGCCCGTTCGACGCGGCTGCGCGCCGCCAGACCAGCTTCGCGAGCGTCTGGGTCTATCCCGTCGTGGACGAGAGCATCGAGGTCGAGATCAACGAGGGCGACCTGCGCGTGGACGTGTATCGCGCGTCCGGCGCGGGCGGGCAGCACGTCAACAAGACCGAGAGCGCCGTCCGCATCACGCACCTGCCGACCGACATCGTCGTCGCCTCCCAGACCGACCGCAGCCAGCACCGCAACCGCGCGAACGCCATGGCGATGCTGAAGGCCCGCCTCTACGAGCAGGAGCTGCAGAAGCGCGAGGCGGTGGCGAGCGCGCAGGAGAGCGCCAAGACCAGCATCGGCTGGGGACACCAGATACGCTCCTACGTGCTGGCGCCCTACCAGCTCGTGAAGGATCTGCGCACCGGGGTCGAGACGGGCAACCCGGCGGCGGTGCTCGACGGCCGCCTAGACGAGTTCATGGCCGCGGCGTTGGCGGCCCGTTCTGGTGCCACCCGCAGCGAGGCGAGTGCGACCGCGCAGTAGAGCAACGGCACCGGGGGATAACTGATCCAACTGCCCTGAACACTGCTTGGTCCGGCCGCTCGTTGTCGTGGCCGATGAGGCGGACCAACGGCCGCGTCCGGCACCCATCGCCCGCTTGCGGGCGCAAGCAGGGGTGATCTTGCCGAATCGCCCCGTAGATGCACACTTCGGCAGATGGCCGCTCCGTTCCCACTCGACCTCTACCTCGACGAGGTGCAGCGCATCAGGGCGACAGGGGCCGGGACGAGCGAGACGAGCTACTACCCGGCACTCGCGGGCGTGCTGAACCGGGTCGGCGAGGGGCTTCGGCCGCGCGTGTTCTGCCTGCACCACGTCTCCGGCGGCGCGAATATCCCGGATTTCGGTTTGTTCGAGCAGGCGCAGTTCCGCCGCGGCGAGGCACAGGAGTGGATCGCCGGGATCGCGCCCGAGCGCGGCGTCGTTGAGGCGAAGGGCGCCGGGCACGCCATCGCGTCATTGGTCGCGAGCGAGCAGGTTGGGCGCTACCGCGACGCCTACGGAATTGTCCTCGCGACCAACCTCTGGCAGTTCCGCCTCGTGCGGCCCGACGGTACGGTGGCGGAGAGCTTCGACCTCGCCGCCGACGAGAAGGGCTTCTGGGCGCTCGCACGCGGCACGCGGCCGGAACGGCTCCGCATCCGCTTCGCCGACTTCCTGCGGCGCTGCCTGCTGACCCGCGCACCGCTGTCCAAGCCCGCCGACGTGGCGTTCTTCTTCGCGTCCTACGCGCGCGACGCGCTCGCCCGGCTCTCCGAGCGCGCCGGGCTGCCCGCGCTCGCCGCACTCCGCGAAGGGATGCAGCGGGCGCTCGGCGTCAGCTTCGACGCGAGGGACGGCGAGCACCTGTTCCGCTCGACGCTCGTGCAGACCTTGTTCTACGGCGTGTTCTCGGCCTGGGTCGCCCAGGTGCGGAGCGGCAACGGGCGCTTCGACTGGCGCGCGGCGCAGTGGTCGCTCACCGTGCCGGTGGCGCGCTTCCTGTTCCAGCAGGTCGCAAACCCCCGAGGCGCTGGAGCCGCTCGGCCTCGTGCCCCTGCTCGATGCGGCCGGCGACACGCTGAACCGGGTCGAGGCGGGCGCCTTCTTCGCCGCGTTCGAGGACACGCGGGCCGTGCAATACTTCTACGAGCCGTTCCTGGAGTTCTTCGACCCCGACCTGCGGCGCGAGCTGGGCGTCTGGTATACCCCGCCCGAGATAGTCGAATACATGGTCGAGCGCGTTGACCGCGTGCTGCGCAGCGAGCTGGGCGTCGCGGACGGGCTGGCGGACCCGAACGTGTGGGTGCTCGACCCGTGCTGCGGCACGGGCAGCTTCGTCGTGGCGGTGCTGGAGCGCATCCGGCGTACGCTGGAGGGGCGCGGCCTCGGGGACCTGGCGGCGGAGCGGCTGAAAGCGGCGGCGCTGCGCCGGGTGGTGGGGTTCGAGATCATGACGGCGCCGTTCGTGATCGCGCACTGGCAGGTGGGCGAGGCGCTGCGCCGGGCGGGTGCGCCGCTGGGGCGCGATGAGCAGGCGGCGGTGTTCCTGACGAACGCGCTGACGGGCTGGGAGGAGCAAGCTGCGGGCGAGCAGCCCGGTTTCCCGGTGCTCGCGGCGGAGCGCGCGGCGGCGGACGCGGTGAAGCAGGAGCAGCCGATCCTATAATGCGCAACGCCAGTTTCCCTATTTATCATGCATTTGAAACCGGCTTTGATCAGAGGCATGTTGAAACTACGTCCGCTCTGGAACCACCAGGAAATTGTCGTCACCGACGGCTCGGATACGCGTTCGTTCGGGAGCAACATAAAGCCTACCATCAGTATAGATACAGTAATGTAGTCCCGTGAAATCATTTCCGATACATAATTCGGTAATCTTGTCCCGTTTTCAGAGACAGGCAACAACGATAGTCTACGAACTTCCGATATATCTTTTCGAGAGCAGGATCCTGCTTGGTCAAATGTTCCGCAGCTGTTTCATCAAACAAAAAAATATCATCCCCTATGTATCTGATGCGGTCAAGGTAGCTGCTCAACCCGGTTGGAAAGCGGACTGACCGTGTAGAGTGTCACGGACCGCCTGATAAGCGTCGATGCCGCGACGCTGAGCGGTGCCGATAACGGAGCGCACAGTGGCGAACAGGTTGGCGCCCCAGTCGGAGCGGAAGCCGCCGGTGACTTTGCGGTATGTCGCGGTTGGGCGCAGTTCGCGTTCGCTGCTGTTGTTATCGGCGGCGATCTCGGGATGATCGAGGAAGGTGAACAGATGGTCGCGGACGCGGGCGTATCGCTTGCGCAGGCGTCGGCCATCGCGCTGCGTCGGTGCCAAGGCCATGACGGCGTCGAGGTCGCGTTCCAAGCGCCTGCGGTATTCGCGTCGCGTGGTCTCGGCCAGGTCGCGATGCCTGCGCGCCAGCGCCACAGCCCGCAGCAGCAACGCCTTCATGCGCGGGGCAAACACGGCATCGCCGGCGTCGATGGCGTAGGCGCAGTCACGAAGCTGGTGTGCGAGGCAGACTTGCCAGGCTTCGGCATGCCCCTGCTGCGCCCCGTAGAGGTCAGACACCCACAGCGCCGGGCGGTGTCCGGCCAGCACCTCGGCGACCACCTCGGCGCCGCGGCTGCGGCGGACCACGTGGATCACCACCTCGGCGTTCTGGAACACCCAATTCCAGCAGCCCTGTCCATCGACGCGCACGCCGGTCTCGTCACTGTAGATCACCCGTGCGCGGCGCAGGCGGGCGAGAATGGCCGCGACATCGGCGTCGAACCGCGGGCGGGCGCGGCGGAACGCGGCATCCAGCGCGCCCTCGCTGATGCCCAGGCCGAACAGGTCCAGCAGCAGCCGGCTCAGTCTCCTGTAGCTGACCGCGTGGGTGAAGCGCAGGTACATCGCCAGCGCCACGATGTTGAGGCTGAACGGCGTGCCCGGCTCCAAGCCCTCCGGCACCGCCGCGAGCGTGGTGGCGCCGCAGCATGTGCAGCGCCCGGCATACTGCTCCACCCGCGTCACCACCGGGCGGACTTGCGGCAGATCGACCTTGTCGTAGCGCGCCGCGAGCGCGTGCCCGTCGGCGGCGAAGGCTGCCTGGCAGTGCCGGCAGCGCGCCGGCTTGGCGACTATCACTGCATCGGGTTCCGCAGCGAGCGCCCGCCCGCCGCCTTTGCGTCCGAGACTGCCCTGTACGTGGGCCTTGGCGCGGCGCCTTCTCCGGCCGGTTCGGCTTCTGTCCTTGCGACGGCGGCAGGCTGGAGTTGGCCGGTGTCTTGCCCGGCCGGGTGATTTCGTCGATCCGCGCCCGCAACTCGGCGATCAGCCTGTGCGCCTCGTCCAGCCGGGCCAGCAAGGCCAGGATCAGCGCATCCTTCTCGGCGTGCGACAGCTTGCTCAGATCAGGGTCGGTGCTCACCCCGTCGTTGGATCGAGTTATCCCTCATCGCGTCAAGCCCCATGCCGCGCGACCACTCGCTCTCGCCACGCCGCCGCCAGAGACCCAGGTTGAGCAGTTACCGGTCAAGAAGGTCCGACATAGGCTCATCAGAAGTTTGCTTTAGGTTGTAAATGATATTTTCTATACGCTGACCCTCAAGACGTGGATTTCCCGTTTCGCTTTCAGTCACTTTATAGAAATCTTTTACTTCCTTAAGCATTATACGTGCTGAACCGGGCAGAGGTGCTAGCATAGCCATGGCCTGGTCTGTCCGAAAAAGACGAGTAACTAGCTCCCGCGATGCATCGCGCCGATATGTCGCATTCTCGGCATACGAGGTTTGCGCGGTGTAGAGGTAGCTTGCAACAAGGCTGGAAACGACACCAGCAATGAATCCTTTCCAATGGTTTGCTACAGCCGTAGGAATATGGGTTAAGGAGTGCCTAAGCATGACCCTACTCCGAGATGCTTGTTTACAGGTCCGCACGATAGCTCTGGTCCACAACTCCATACGAAGGATCGCCACGGCCGTGCTCGGACAACTAACCGGCTCTCACGGAGCGGTCCGGAGCGAATGTTAGTTCAGCATCGGCCTGGGCGCCACGGTCTGTGTAGTAAGCGGGGCCGGTAAGCGCGGCACTGCGGGGATTTGCCGTCGCCTCCCACCTCGCCTCGCTCAAGTGGCTGAGCTACCGCGACCACTCGATCCTGGACCGGGCACTCACGAGGGAAGAAGTCGAGCACATCCAGGTGACGGCGCGGCGCATCGCCGCCATCCTGCTGCTCGGCCCGGCGCTCGACGCCGCTCACCGCGCCTGCGCGGCGGCGCACGTCCCTTTGCCGGCTTGAGCACGCCAACGGTTTGTGTGGCGGCTGCGCGCCAAACCAAGACTTATACCAGGCGCCTTGCCCGCCTCGCGCCGGCCCGATATCGTGCTATCAACTCCCTAGGAGACGCAAATGGCGCAGTTGATCGTGCGCAACCTCGACCCGGACGTGAAGGAACGCCTCCGGCGCCGCGCCGCGCTGCGCGGGCGCAGCATGGAGGCGGAGGTGCGCGAGATCCTGCGCACGGCCGCCAGCCAGGACGTGGAGGCCCGGCCCGGCACCGGGCTGGGCACGCGTATCGCCCGGCGCTTCGCGGAACTCGGCCTTGATGCCGATTTGCCCGAACTGCGAGGCGAGGCAGCGCGCCCGGCCGATCTCGGCGCGACGTGATCCTGCTCGACACCAATGTGCTCTCGGCCCTCATGCGCAACCCGCCCGATGCCGCCGTGATCACCTGGCTCGATCGGCAGGATCCTGCCCTAATCTGGATCACAGCCGTAACGGTGTTCGAGGTCCGCTTCGGCCTGGTCCGCATGGCCCAAGGGCGCAACCGCGCCGCGCTCGAGACGGCGTTCGAGGGTCTGCTGCGCGAGGACTTGGCCGGACGCGTGGCTCCGCTCGACCGCGCTGCGGCCGAAGCTGCGGGCGCGCTCGCGGCACGGCGCGAGGCGGCCGGGCGCGCCGTGGACATACGCGATACCTTGATCGCCGGGATCGCCCTAGCCAGGAAGGCGCTCGTAGCGACTCGCAACGTCAGGCACTACGCGGACCTTGAGACGAGGGTGATCGATCCGTGGCGCGAGACGCCGCGTTGACTCCGCCCAGATATGAGGTGAGCGCACGGCCGTTCTGTAGCGTAAAATCACTCCTTGACCCCGCGCGCGAGAAACCACTTTATCCTGCCCGATGTCCTCCACCCCCGCCCTCCTCGACCCAGCCGACCGCGCCCGCCAGTGCGACGAGGACGCGCAATACTACCGCCAGGTCCTGCACAAGTTCATCGCCATGGGCACCGACCTCGCCGAGGCCGTCCACCGCCAAGCCCTGGCCGAACCTGCCGCCGCCACCCAAAGCGCCTCCCAGAGCTAGCCCGAGGACGAGCCCGCAGCACCCAGCCCCACCCCGACGCAAGCGACCAGCTTCGACCGCCTCGCCCGCACCGTCCGCCGCACCATCGCGCTTGCCCGCAAGCTCTCCGAGCCCGCCCGCGAGGCGCCCGGCCCGAAGCTCCACCCGAAGAAGTGCCCGCTACAGGAGTGCCCGAAGCAGCGCCGCACGGACCGCGCCGAGACCGCCGCCCTCTATGCCGAGCCGTGGGCCGAGCCGTGGGCCGAGCCGTGCGAGCGCCCCGAGGGACCCGATTGCGACGCCGATGAGGACCTTGACGACGACCTTGACGAGCAGTCGCTTGCCGACCTCATCGCGAGCCTGCGCCACGACACCGGTCTCGCCACCCTGACCGACGCCCAGCTCCGGCAGCACCGCACGCCCCCCAGCGCGCAAGGAAGCGCGCAAGAGGGCGTCCCAAGCGAGATGAGTGGCCTCTGCCCCTGCGCCGCCCGGCCCCCCAGAGCAAGACCCGCGCGCCCCGGCACCGGCCCGCCGCGGCCCTGACCCGGTCCCCCGGCCACGACACGCAGAAGCCGGACCAAGCAGCATTTAGGACAATTGCTAGAAGAAGTAGCGCAGATCGGGCGGAGGCGGATGGGAATCGAACCCACCGCTCGCTGCTGGCGAGCCTCTGGTTTTGAAGACCAGGGGGGCCACCAGACCCCTATCGCCTCCACAGGCGACGGTAGCATCCCTCACGAACCCTGCGCCAGAACCCGCCGGTCGGCGATGCGCCGGGTGAAGCGGATGGCGTCGAGGTGCTCCAGCAGGGGCACGCTGTATTTGCGCGAGATGCCGAGGGCCGCGCCCGCCTCCTTCACCAGCAGGCCGGGCGTCTGCCTGAGCAGCGGCGCGAGACGGCGCTGCGCCGCCTCGACGGCGTCCCGATGGAACAGGATCTCCCGCTTCTGCACGCGGTCGAGGGCGCGCACGGCAACACCTTCGCGCACCAGCCGGTCGAGCAGGCGGCGGGAGGCGGGGTCGGGGGCGATCTCGTGGGGATCGGGCGGCGCGAGACCGCCCTGGCGCAGGCGCTCGGCCAGCCCGGCGGCGGCGACGGCGTCTTGCCGCGCGCGGTCCGCCTCCCGCGCCGCGTGCGGTACTCGGACCAGGCCACCCTCCTGGCGCAGCACGCCCTTGGCGACGAGCCCCGCCACCGCCTCGTCCAGGACAGCGGGTGAAGTCTCGGGCAGTAGGGCGGCAAGCTGCCCGCGGGACACGCCGGCCGGGTGGATGTCCTGCTGGCCCTTGAGCGCCTGAGGTACCCGCGCGAGCACGGCCTCGTAGGCTGGCCACGCCACCGCGAGCCGGCCGCGCCCCAGCACGAGCGGCGCTGGGCGCTGCGCCTGCAGCGCCTCCGCGGCCCGCGCCGGCGACAGCCCGGCGAGGCGCGCCAGATGGGCGAGCGGGACGCCGGCGGCCCCGGCCGTCTCGACCTCCCGCGCCACGACCTGCGCAGGCGTCGAGGCCGCGAGCAGGCACAGCCGGTCGAGCACGGCGCCCGAGTGCCGACGCTCCCGCCTCGCCTGCGGGTCGAGGACGCGGCCGCCCGCGACGGTGAGCGCGGGCGAGATCGTGCGCAGGATGAAGCGCTCCCCCGCCGGCACGGCAACCGGCTCGGCGCACTGCACCTGCGCTAGCGCTGACCCGCCCGGCTCCAGCACGTCGCGGTCGAGCAGGCGCACGCGCGCGCCCACCTCCTCCGTGCCGAACAGGAGCATCAGCCGGGTTCCAGTCGGCAGCGTCGGCCCGCCCTCGACGGCGCGCAGCTCCACACCGAGCCAGGCGGACACGGGCAGCAGGCCGGGCGTCGCAAGCGCCGTGCCGCGCCCCACCCGCGACAGCTCGACGCCGCGGAGGTTAACCGCCACGCGCTGCCCTGGGTCAGCCGCCGCGACCCGCGCCCCATGGACCTGCAACCCCCGCACGCGGACGGGCAGGTTGGCCGGCACCACCACGATCTCGTCGCCGGCCAGCAGCACCCCGCGGCGGAGCGTGCCCGTGACCACGGCGCCGTGGCCGGCCACGCTGAACGCGCGGTCCACGGGCAGGTAGACGAAGCCGGCGTCCTCCGGCTCGAGGGCGGCGTCCAGCGCTTCGGCGATCGCCCGGCGCAGCGCCTCGATCCCCTGCCCGCTCGTGGCCGAGACCAGGACCGGTGCCGCGGCGACCATCAGGCCGGCCCGCACGGCGAGCGCCGCTGCTTCGCGCCCCACCGCAGCACCCCGCTCGGGCGTCGCCAGGTCCGCCTTGCTCACGGCGATGACGGCGCGCCCCACCCCGAGCAGCCCGGCAATGTCCACGTGCTCGCGCGTCTGCGGCATCACGCCCTCGTTCGCGGCGACGACGAGAAGCGCGGCGCCGATGCCGGTGGCGCCCGAGACCATCGTCCGCACGAACCGCTCGTGGCCCGGCATGTCCACGAAATCCACGTCTGCATCCCCGATCCGCGCGTGCGCGAAGCCGAGCGCGATGGAGATGCCGCGCCGCCGCTCCTCGGGTAGGCGGTCGGTCTCCATTCCGGTCAGCGCCCGAACGAGCGCGGTCTTGCCGTGGTCCACGTGCCCGATCGCGCCCAGCACGAACCGCCTCACGCGAGCGCCTCCCGCACGGCCTCGGCGAGATCGGCCAGCTCCGAATCGGCGACGGCGAGCACGTCGAGCAGCAGGCGGCCATCGCGCAAACGGCCGACGACAGCAGGCCGCCCGGCACGCAGGCGCAGGGCCAGCTCAGCGGCGGTCACGCCCGGCGCGGCGAGGCCCACGGCGCGGCTCGGCACGCCCTCGTCCGGCAGCGACCCGCCCCCGGCGTAGCCGGTCGTCGGCTCGATCCGGGGGGCGGCGCCGGGCGGCAGCAGGGCAGCGAGGCGCTCGGCGCGATCCTGGAGCGCGGCCTCGTCCTGGGCGAGCATCCGCAGCACAGGCAGGCGCCGGGCGGCGCCGTCCGCGTCGAGGTGGAGACGCAGCGTGGCTTCGAGCGCGGCGAGGGTGAGCTTGTCGAGGCGGAGCGCGCGCAGCAGAGGATGCTTGCGCAGCGGGTCCACGGCCCCGCGCCTGCCCACCAACAGCCCCGCCTGCGGGCCGCCCAGCAGCTTGTCACCGCTGAACGCGACGAGGTCGGCCCCGGCCTCGACGGCCTCCCGCACCGTCGGCTCGCGGGAGCGGCCGAGGCGCCCCAAATCGGCCAACGTGCCGCTGCCCTGGTCCTCGACGAGGAGCAGCCCCCACTCCTGCGCGAGCGCGGCCAGCTCCGCGAGGGGCACCGCCGCCGTGAAGCCCACGATGCGATAGTTGCTCTGGTGAACCTTGAGCAGCACGCGCGTCGCGGGCGTGATCGCGTCGCGGTAATCGGCGAGCCGCGTCTTATTGGTGGTGCCGACCTCGATCAGGCGCGCGCCGCCCTGACGGATCACGTCGGGGATGCGGAAGCCGCCGCCGATCTCGACCAGCTCGCCGCGGGAGACGATCACCTCGCCGCCGCCCTCCCCTCCAACCCCGGCGAGCGCGGACAGCGCGAGCAGCACGGCCGCCGCGTTGTTGTTGACCGCGAGCGCCGCCTCCGCCCCCGTGATCCGGCGGAGCAGCGGTTCGACGCCGGCGGTGCGCGAGCCACGCTCGCCGGCCTCCAGGTCGAACTCTAGGTTCGAGTAGCCGGCCGCCACCTCCGCGACCGCCGCCGCCGCCTCGGGCGCGAGCGGGGCACGGCCCAGGTTGGTGTGCAGCACGATGCCCGTCGCGTTGATGACCCGGCGCAGGGTAGGCCGCTCCCCCGCGCGCAGCGCGGCGGCGGCGCACGCCAGGATCTCGCCCGGCGACGGGAGCGCCGCCTGGGCGCCGGGCGCGAGCAGTGCGGCGCGCTGCTCGGCGACCACGGCGCGCAGTGCCGCCACAACGGCCGAGCGCGGTGCCATGGCCAGCAAGGCCCCGGCCTCCGGCATCTCCAGCAGGCGCTGCACCTGCGGCAGGCCGCGCGGTCCCGGCCGGCTGCTGCTGTTCATCGCGTCCATGAAGCCTTCCTGCGCTCGCCTTTCGCCCAGAGTCCAACTATCGTCCAATTATCACGGCGATCATCCCAGCGGGAGCGGAGCACCATGGCCGACCTCGACGCCGTCTCAAGCGCCCCACGTCTCACGTCGCTCGCCCACGGCGGCGGGTGCGGCTGCAAGCTGGCGCCCTCCGTGCTGCATGAAATCCTCGCGCGAATGCCGCAAGCGGGACCGTTCCCGGACCTGCTGGTCGGCACCGAGACGGCGGACGACGCCGCCGTTTATCGCTTGAACAACGATCAGGCGATCGTCGCGACAACCGATTTCTTCACCCCCGTCGTGGACGATGCGCGCGATTTCGGCCGCATCGCGGCGACGAACGCGCTCTCCGACGTGTATGCCATGGGCGGCACGCCGATCCTGGCGCTCGCGGTCGTGGGCTACCCGGTGGACAAGCTCCCGGCCGAGACGGTGCAGGCGATCCTGGCCGGCGGCGCCTCGGTCTGCGCCGAGGCGGGCATCCCCGTAGCGGGTGGGCACTCCATTGACAGCGCGGAGCCGATCTACGGCCTGGTGGCGCTCGGCCTCGTGCGGCCGGACCGGGTGCGGCGAAACAGGGATGCGCGGCCGGGTGACGCCTTGATCCTGACTAAGGGCCTGGGCATCGGCGTGTTCAGCGCGGCGCTGAAGCAGGGTCGCCTCGACGCCAAGGACTACGCGACGATGCTGGCCTCGGCGACGCAGCTCAATTGCGTCGGGCCGGCGCTCGCCGAGATGCCCGGCGTTCGCGCGATGACGGACGTGACGGGCTTCGGTTTGCTCGGTCACGTCTTGGAGGTGTGCCGTGGTTCCGGCCTGCGGGCGGTGGTGCGGGTGGGGGACGTGCCGCTGCTGCCGGGCGCTGAACGGCTCGCGCAGGCCGGCGTCGGCACCGGAGCAGCTCGGCGCAACTGGGCGAGCTACGGTGCAGAGGTGCGCCTCGGGTCCGAACTGCCGGGATGGTGGCAGGGGCTGTTGTGCGACCCGCAAACCAGCGGTGGGCTGCTGGTGGCGGTGGCGCCGGAGACGGCCGAGGACGCTCTGGACGCGGTGCGACGGGCTGGGTTCGGCCGCGCCGCAGTCATCGGCCGCTTGGAGGAGGGAACGCCGCGGGTGAGCGTGGAAGGATAATTCCTTCCACGCCCGTGACGGCGCTAGGCAGGCGTATTCGTGTTGGACGTGACGGGCGTTCCCGACGTGCCGCCGGGAGTTCCCGTCGTGCCGGTCGTCCCAGTCGTTCCGGTCGTGCTGGTTCCCGTCGTGCCAGTCGTGCTGGTAGTACCGGTCGTTCCTGTAGTGCTGGTTGTGCCAGTGCCGGTCGTGCCAGTGCTGGTCGTGCCAGTGCCGGTCGTGCCAGCAGTGGCCGTGCTGGTCGTGCCAGTGGCGGCCGTGCTGGTGGCGGGCGTGGCCGTGGTGATTGCGCCGTTTACCCCGTTCGGGAACAGGCCGCCGCTCGTGATGCCGCCGCCGTAGGCGATGGCGAGCACCTGCCCAGGCGTGCGGCGAAAGACCAGTCCGTTCGAATCCGTGTTGGCGAAGTTGAACGCGTTGCCCGTGACGGACGTGCCATTGTCACCCACGCCGGAGAGAAGTGCACGGACGGCAGAAATCGCGTCCGTGGCTTGGCCCGCGCCGACGTTGGCGAGCAACGAGCGGATCGCACCCGCTTGGTAGCCTTCTACGCCGAGCAGCCCAGCAGCCGCCTCGAGGTTGTCCTTGCTGGCGACAAGGCTCGCGGCGCCCGCGAGCGCGGTGACGCACACGTCCTCGAGGACGTACGCGCCGAGGAGGAAGCCGATGTCGCTGGCGTAGGGATTGAAAGTCTGGCCCGGCTGGATCAGCCCGGCCGCGACGGCGAAGGTCGTCCACGGATTGACAAGGTCAATGGTCGGCTCGGCAATGGCCGCGGACCCGAGCACGGCGCGGATGAACGTGACATGGGCCAGCTCATCCACGGCGAGGCGCTGGACGTATTGCCTGATTGCGGGATTCTGGAACGGCACCATGCCGCCCACCGTGACCGTGCCCTTCGTGCCGGTCCCGGTCGTGAGGGAGGACGGGAGGCCCTGGCCGGTCAGGCCGTGCAGGTAATACTCCGCGCCAACATATTCGAAGTTCAGCGCGAAGTTGAAGATGTCGGCGTCGGTCAGGCCCTGCGCCCTGGATGGGGTGCTGCCGACCGTGAGGCCGCCGGCCAGGACGGCGGCACCCGCGGCGCCCGCGCCGAACGCGCGCAGGACAGTGCGCCGGTCGATGCCGAGCAGGTTGGTGCCGAGGTCCGGGCCTTCGCCGAGGCTGTCATCGGTCTCGCTGAGTGCCATGGAGCGATCTCCTGGTGAGTGCCGCCGCGCGACCGGGCGGCCATGCATGTCGGGGGAGCGAGCGGCAGGCGGTTAGCGGATCGTGCCGTTGAGGCCGTTCGGGAAGAACAATCCGCCCGTGCCGACGGCGGTCGTGCTGCCATAGACGATGTTCAGCACCTGCGTCGTGGTGCGGCGGAACACCAGGGCATTCGTGTCGGAGGTAACGAAGTTATAGTTCTCGCCAGGGATGATGATGCCCTGGTCGTCCTGGACGCCGGAGAGCGTGGCGCGGAGATTGGAAATCGCGTTCGCCGCCTGGCCCGCGCCGATGTTGGCGAGCAGCGTGCGAATGGCGCCGCCGTGATAGGCCTCGGTGGCGAGGATGGCGCCGGCGGCCGTGACGTAGTTCGGGTTGGTGATGTAGCGCGCGGCCCCCGCGTAGGCCGTAACACCCACATCCTCGAAGATGTAGGCGCCGAGCAGGAAGCTCACGTCATCGGCGAACGGGTTGAAGGTCTGACCCGAGGCGATCAGCCCGGCAGCCTGGGCGAGCGTCGTGAAGCTCGTGGACAGGTTGATGTTCGGTTCGGCAACCGCCGCTGAGCCGAGCGCGCCCTTGATGTAGCGAACGTGCGCCAGCTCATCCACGGCGAGCACCTGCGCATACTGGGCGATCGCCGGGTTCTGGAAGGGAACCTTCGTGCCGCCGGTGACCGTGCCCTGCGTGCCCGTGCCGGTGACATCGCTGCCCTGCAGGCCGTAGCCCAGGACGGCGCGAACGTAGAACTCGGCTTCCAGGTATTCGAGGTTGAGCGCGAAGTTGAGAATGGCAGTGTCGGTCAGCGCCTGCGCCGCAGCGGGCTCCACCGTGGCGGCGAGACCCGCCGCAAGGGTGGCGGCAGCGCCTGCCGCCTGCAGGCCCAGCCGGCGCAGAGCCGAGCGGCGGCTCGCCTGCTCCTGCGGCTCGGCATCGTGCCCCAAACTCTCGTCCGTTGCGGCCCGCGCGGTGATCTCGAGGTCAATCTCGTCCAGCGCCATCTTGGTTTCCTCCGCAGAGTTCGCATCACGCACGTCGCGAGATGAGACATTGGCGACGGACGTTGCCCCGCTTCTTAGATTGTAAACCCCCCCGTTCGCCATTGAGAATATTAAGATGAGATAACGTTGCCGTGAAATTGACGCTCACGCTAGACTATGGCTTCTGCCGCAGAGTGGCTGGCAACGGCCGTGTTTGCAGATACATGCAAACACTGATCCATAAGCCGTCGTCTCGCGTATTGTTGAAAGACACGATAGTTCGAGGAAGTCTGGATGCATCTACTGGCTGGCGCGTGCACGGTGGACGTGGTGAATGGGACGGACGTCAGTGGTTCCCCTTCCGGCCTGGGTTCGCCGTTCCCGATCACGATCGGCCCCGAGCAGGCCGTGGCCCACCGTGGATGGACCGAGGCACGCGACCGTGTGCTGTCGGCCGTTCTCGCTGGCCGCGGTCTGGTCCTCGTGCTGGGTGCTCCAGGCACGGGCAAGACCTTGCTGCTCCAGGAGATCGCTCGCACGCTCCGGGCTGACGGAATCGACGTACTGCTGCTGCCACGCGGGGATCTGGTCACCGACGAGGCCGAGGCGCGGACGGCTGACGCTGGTGTGGGGCGGCGCCGGGTCGTGCTGATTGATGAGGCGGACCGGATGAACGCGGCGGCGCTCGACCACCTCGGGAGGCTCGGGACGTGCGCGTTCGTGCTTGCCGGGACGCGCGACCCGGGCGACGAGCAGCCCGGCGGATGGTCGCCGACGGTGGCTGCGACGGTGGTGCGCCTCGCCGCCTTGCCGGCGAACGAGGTCGGTGCGTTCATCGCCGCCCGCCTAACCCAATCCCAGCTGCGCACGGACTTGCTGACCGAGGAAGCCGTCGCGCAGCTTGCTAAGCACTCTGGCGGTATGCCGCGCATGCTGAACACGTTGGCCGGCGCGGCGTTGTTCCTCGCCCGCGCCCAGCGAGCGCGTCGCGTCGAGGCCGCGCATGTGGACCAGGCGGCGGCTCTCCGCGACGGCAGCGACGAAGCGCATGCCGCAGCTTCCGCCGTTCCCGCCGTGCCAGGCGTCATCCCGTGCCGGCCGTTTGAGCCGTTGCCGTCCCCGGCGGCGGTGCCTTCCGCTTCACGCCAGGCGGTAGTGGCGCCGCCTTCCACGACCGCGCGCGTGCAAGCACCGCGACGCCAGCGGATCGCGGTGCTCGGGGCGGCAGCCATCATCGCGGTGGCTTGCGCCGGAGTCACCGTGGCCTGGCACGGCAACCACGCCCGGCACACGCCTCTGCCGCTGGTTGCCGGACGGCAATCACCGGTATCGGCCCTGCCGGCCGCGGTGGCGCCGCGTCCAGACGCTTCCGCCGCGGCGTCGTCGGCACCTGCCGTGGCGCAAGCCGAGGCCGGGGCATCCCCGCCCACCTTAGGCGCTGCGCCAGCCGCGGCGAGCAGGCCCTTGCGCGAGGCTGCCCTGCAGCCGCCTAAGCTCGAGGCGCTCCCGTCTAGCGCACCGGCCCATGTTATGGTGCGCTACGTCCGCCGACGCGCCGACGCGGCGGCGTGGGCCGCGAATCTTGCGCTCACGCTGCGCGCCGCAGGATTTACAGTGGACGCGCTGGTCCCTGTCGCGCGCTCGGACGCCAGGACCGGCGCGCGTTACTTCTTCGCCGAGGATCAGGCCACCGCCGACGCGGTGCTCAAGGCCGCCGGGCTGAGCGGCAAAGGAACCCTGGCCGACGCGCGAGGGGTAAACGCTGCGCTGCGTCCTGGCCTGATTGAGCTGATCGTGCCGCCCGGCCAGCTCCAGGTTGGCAGCCGCCGGCAACCCACCGGCGATGGACAATCATAATAACACTCCCGGAGGAGAGTTCCACATGCCTATCTCAGCGAAGACGAGCATTCTCGCCGCTGCCCTCCTGCTTGGCGGCGCGAACGTGGCTGCAGCGCAGCAGGCGCCCACGGCGCCCCAGCAGCCGACCGCGGCTCCGCAGGAAGGTGCCAACTCAGAGGCACCCGGGCCGGTGAGCGCGCCAGCGCCGGGCAGCAGCTCGGAAGGGGCGCAGCCCGCAGGCAAGCTCGTCCTGCTCTTCGCCACGGGCAGCGCCGTGCTGGACGCGCAGAACGAGGCGATCCTCGACAAAGCATCGCGGCTCTACCGCGACGGCAAGCCGATCATCATGATCGTCAGCGGCAGCACCGATACGACGGGTTCGCCGGAGCGCAACCTGACCCTCTCCCAGCAGCGCGCGACGGCGGTGGCGCACGGCCTGCTCGCACGCGGTATCCCGGCGCAACGGACTCAAATCCTTGCCAAAGGCGAGACCAATCTCCCCGTGCCGACCCCGCAGGGTGTCGCGGAAGCACAGAACAGGCGCGTCGAGATCACTTGGCGCTGACGGCACCGAAGACTGGAACGCCGCTGCACAGCATCGCTTCGCCCGCGCTGGCGCTGCTGACAGGGTTGACCGTCAGCCTTCCGAGTGCCGTTGCACAGGATGGCCCTCAGCGAGGAGAGGCGGCTGCAGACGCGCGAGCGCAGCGCGCCTACGCAGCCGGCGACTTCGACGAGGCACGTCGGCTCTGGGCGCCGCAAGCGGACGCAGGCGACCCCCGGGCGCAGCTTGGCTTGGCCACGCTCTACGATCTTGGCCAGGGCGTGAAGCGGAACGCGACGGCGGCTTACAGCTTCTATCTCCGAGCGGCGGAAGCGGGTCTGACCGACGCGGAGTTCGACGTCGCGGTGATGCGCGACACCGGGGACGGCGTGCTGCACGACGCTGCCGCAGCTGCCCTGTGGTATGCGCGTGCGGCGGCGCACGGCAACCGGCGCGCTCAATACAATCTGGGCCTGCTCTACGCCAGCGGCGACGGCGTGCCGCGCAATCCAGATCAGGCCGAGGCCTACTTCCGCGCCAGCGCCGCCGCGCTGCCGGCCGCCGAAGCGAAGCTGGCGGCGATGCAGCGGGGCGGCGACGCGCACCTGCCCGCGAGCGCCGAGGAGAACGCGACACTCATCCCCGCGCAGCCCGTCGCTCCCGCTGACGGCAGCACTGTCTCCGCTCTGGGCTCTGCCTCGGAGAATACAATCGAACTGGTCTGGGTCGCGCCTGCCCAAGCGACAGCGGTGCGGTTCTTTGTCCAGCTCATGATCCTGGACCCGGCAGGGCCGCGCGAGGTGTTCGCGACCACCCTGAACGAGACGGCCGTGGTTGCGCCGCTCGAGCAGATACCTGGCCGCTACGCGTGGCGTGCTTACACTCTCGGCCATGACTTCAAGCATTACGCCGCAAGCGGGTGGCAGCGGTTTCAGGTGAGGCTGAGAGACTGAGACGCTCTCGAGCGGCCAGGAGCTTCGCCGCGCGACGGAGGGAGCGGCCCCGGGGGAACCCGATGTGCAGGCTCGCCGGCGGCACAGGCTGCGCGCACGACGAGCGGGTTGGTCGGCACGCCGCCCAGCGTCGTCATGAAGAAGTCCAGAAAACCGTCCAGCGCTGCCAGGAACGCCTGCAGGTCCAGCTCGCTGCGGACGTAAGGGGTGTGACCAGGCTCGACTGAGGGAGAGTGCAGGCTCAGCGCGAACAAGCGCTGCCCTCGCGCGTGCAGCCAGCGTGTCAGCCGCGTCATCTCCGCGCAGCTATGCCCCTCCGGCGAGAGCTTCATGCGCTCCACGACGCCGAGCCGCGCGAGGATGCTTGGCATGCGAAGCGGCGCTAGGCACGGAGACGCCGCGACTTGGTAGAGAGACGGGTTCGGGAGGCGACCGACGAGCGCGCCTGTCCCAGGGATGGACAGCACGGTCCGGCACGGCCCGACCCATTCCGGCGCGAGGCCGCGACGTGAGAAGTCCACCCCCCCAACTCTCCGATAGTCGAACGGCGGAGAGGGGCTGAGATCAACGGTGAAACCGAGGTCCTCAAGGATAGCAAAGGTGTTCGCACCGATGCCGTAGCGGCCAGCCTTATACATCAGCGGGCGCATGCCCAGCGTCGCCTCGATGCAGGCGCAAAGCTCAACGAGCTTCGCACGCTCCAGCGCAGGCGGCAGATTGCCGGGGAAGCTGTTACGCCCGGTGACCTCCTCCTCATGCGGCGGCGACACCCAGGGATGCAGGTGCGCGCCGACCAAAGCTTGGCCATTCCGCAGAAGCGGGCGCAAGGCCGCGATGCCGTCCTCCTGAGAGGCGATGGGATAATCAATCACATAGACGGGCCGGATTCCCCAGCGTTCGCAGACCGCCTGCACGGCTCCGATCCGGCGCATATGACCCACCCCGGTCGCGCGCCTATCGAACGGAGTGGACCAGTCAAACTCCTCCTCGGTGTCAACGACGACCGTGAGGGCGGGCCGCTCGTCGGCGCAGGCGGAGGCCGCCGGCATCAGCGCGCCATGCGTGCCAGCGCGAAATCAGCCATGCTGGCGAGGGATCCGAGGTTGTCCACGGTCATTTCCTCGGGCTGCAGGTCGAGCGAGAAGGCGTCGTCATACCAGACCACGAGCTCGAGCAGCCCGGCGGAATCGACGACTTCAGCGTCGGGGATGATGTCGGTGTCCGAGAGGCCGGTCGCGTCGTTGCCCAGGCCCGCCGCCACCTGGTTCAGACGCTCCCGCAGTCGCTGAATGATGGTTGCTCGCTGCTCGGTGCTCATGGGGCGATCTCTTGCCGGAAGGATGGTCATGACGGTGAGGGATTCGGCGGGGCTGCAAGCACGCGGAGCAAGCGCGCCGCATCGAATCCGCTTAGCACGCGGTGGTCGTAGGTCGCGCCCAGCACGGCCTGCCGGGACGCGCCCGATCCGCTGACGGCGTGGGCCACCATCACGGCGGTCCAAGGCGCTAGGATCGGAACGTGGCGCGACACGCCCCAGCGCGCCATGCTGGAGAAGCCGATCGTGGCGCCGCGCAGCTCGGCCGGCTCCAGCTTGCGCGCGATCGCGCGCCGCTGCAGGTCCGCAAGACGTGCGGTGAAGCCCGCCTCGTCCAAGCCCTCGGCACCGGCGAGCACTGCGAGATACAGCGTTTCGCCACCCTGGATGGTGAAGCCCAGGTTAACTGTGTCGTAAACAACCTCGACCGGGCCGTCCGGACGCTCGACGACCGTTGCGTTTACGATCGGCATCTCTCGCGCCAGCACGACCAGCCTATAGGCCATCAGAGACAGAAGCGGGCTGAACAGCAGGCGGTTCGCACGGGCGAACTCCGCCGCGTAGCTCTCCCATGGCGCGGAATCGTAGGGAAGTTCGAGGTAGGTTGCCGATGCATGGTCGCGCTGCCACGCCACGGAGGCGACCATAGCGCGCCGGGCTGGCTCCGCGGATCGGATCGTCGCGGGCGCTGGCAGCGCGGGAACTGGCGGCGCGGGGGACTGGGAGGGAGCTGGCGGTAAGGACACCGCCTCCGAGAGGCCGTGGGCCGCGACATGGGCTTCGACGTCTGCGGCCGTTAGGCGGTCGCCTGCGGCCGGGATGTTCCCCTCAGCCAGCCCGTAGCGTTGCAGCAGGACCTTTGCCTTCGCCGTGGCTGGGCGATGCCGGAGATTTTCGGACACGGCGGACGCGGCACCGTTCGGCACGGCCTCGCCCGCGTGGTTACCCAGCCATAGCGCGACGGCGCCTACGGCCACCATCTCGCCTTCCTGGGCCAGGATGGCGAGCACGTGACCGTCCTGCTCGGCCTCGACCGTGATTGCCGCCTTGTCGGACTCGATCTCCAGGACTGTATCGCCCGCCCGCACGAAGGCGCCCGGCGCCACCGGCACCACGGACACGCGCACGGTGTCATCGTTGTTATTGATGCGAGGGATGTGGATGGGAAGCGGCATCAGCAGCCTTGTATCGGAAATGAACGGATAAGCAAAGCTTGTAGCAACGCTCAGAACAGGCGCAGCGCGGCTTCCACGATACGAGCGGCATCGGGCAGCACCGCGGCTTCCAGGGTACGCGCCGAGGGAATCGGCACCGGCAGCGCGCCAACCCGGCCGAGGCGGCCGGCGAAACCTGCTTCGAGGAGCGAAGCCGCGATCTCCGCCCCGACTCCGAACTCGGCGACGGCCTCTTCGGCGATCAGCACGCGCGAGCAGCCTACGAGCGCCGCCGCGAGGCCGTGCCGCGGCAGGGGGGCAAGCAACGAGGGGACGACGATTTGCACCGCCAGTTCCTCATCCTCTTCCAGAGTTGCCGCCGCTGCTTCCACGAGCGGGACCATGCCTCCGTAGGTCACGATGACAAGGTCGGCGGCGGAACCGCGGCGCACCAGAGTGGGGAAGAGCGATGCGCCCGAGTCCGCGGCGTGGGCCGGGAGGGTAGCGTAGTCGAGTGGCGCCTGCTGCTCGCCGTAGAGCAGCTTGTGCTCGACGAACAGGGTGGGATGCGGCCAGCGCAGCACCGCGTCGGCCAGCAGGCGGCCAACGTCGTGACGCGGACTGCCGAAGATGACTGTCATGCCGGGAACCGACGTGAAGATGTTCTCCGGACTCTGGCTATGCGTGGGTCCGTAGCCACGGCGTCCGCCTGCGGGGGTGCGGATCACCATGGGGACGCGCGCGGCCGCCTCGATGCCGGGGAACTTGACCGCGTGATTGTAGAGCTGGTCGAGGCAGAGCGAGAGGAAGTCGGCGAACATGACCTCGACGACCGGGCGCATCCCGGCCAGCGCGAGTCCGATCGCGGCGCCGGTGATCGCTGCCTCGCTGATCGGCGTCGAGATGACCCGGTCTGGGAAGTCGGTCGAGAGTCCGGCCGTGACTTTGAAGGCCCCTCCGTAGGGATCGTGAAGATCCTCGCCGAGCAGCAGAACCCGCGGATCGTGGTCAAGCAGGCGGCGCAGCGCCTGATTCAGCGACACGCGAACGGATTGCGGCGCGTTCGCCGCGGGCCAGACCAGCGCCGCGGGAGCCGTATCCTCCGGAGCGAAGGACGAGGCGGGCGGCACCGGGAATCGGGCCTCGGGTGAGGCCTTAGCGGCCGCTGCGACCGCGGTGAGGAAGGCGGTGTTCTCCGCCTCGATGCGGGCACGCTGGCCAGGGTCGAGGCGTTCACCGAGTTGGGCGAGCGGGTCGCGCGCCCGGATGGCGTCCATCTCCTCGGGCGAGCGCAGGTCATCGCCCTTGCTGTGCGGCCCCAAGCGGCAGGTGTCGATCACCAGGAAGCCTGGGCGGCGGCTGTTCCGCACCGTCCGGACCGCCTCTTCCGCGATCTGCCAGAGGGTCGGATCGTCGTCGCCGACGCGCCAGGTGTGCAAGCCGAATGCGGCGCCGCGCGCGGCGATGTCGCCGCCGATCGTGTCTCGCGTCGGCGTGGTCTGCGCGACAGCGTTTGCCTCCACCACGAACAGGACCGGGACGGACCAAACCGCGGCCAGGTTCATGCTCTCGTAGAGTAGGCCCTCGCCCAGCGTGCCGTCTCCCACGATCACGGCGACGATGCCATCCGAACCGGCCATCTCGCGCGCCCTGGCGAGGCCGACGCCGATGGCGGTCATGCCGCCCTGCACGCCATTGCTATGGAAATGCCGATGGATGATGTGCTGGCTGCCGCCGCGGCCGCCGCAAATTCCGGCCTCGCGCCCCATCACCTCAGCAATCAGTCCGAGCACGTCGCCGGAATAGGTCAGAAAATGGCCGTGATTGCGGTGGGTGGACAGCACGGCGTCGTCGGGCCGGTCCAGCGCCCGCACAACCGCCATTTGGCAGAGTTCCTGGCCGATGCAGGTGTGCGTGGTGCCGGACAGCAGCCCCTTGCTGAACAGGTCCAGCAACAGGCGCTCGGCCTGGCGCACGAGGTGGCCGAATGCGTAGAGCTGGTCCGGCTGCAGCGGCAGCACCGGTTTGCCGTGAAAGTCGCGCGCCACGCCCGGCGGGAACAGCGCGGCTAGCGGCTGGGCAGTATCCAGCACTTCGGTCATGCCTCGACCACCATGCCGACGACCTCTGGCGGACAGGGGTCGTCCGCCCGACTCGGATGGGCGACGGAGAGGTGCGAGCGAACTGCCAAGCCTGCGGCAACCGCCATCGCGAACACGTCCTCGTCGCTGCGGAACAGATGCACATGGTCTGCCTGGGGAGCGTTAACCGCCGCGGTCAGGAATGCGCGACCACCGGGTGCGAGCGCGGCGCGAACCCGCTCCAGCACGAGGTCGGGACGGGGCACATGCTCTAGCACCTCGCTGCACACCAGGCGGTCAACCATCGGGAGGTCGGGTTCCGTCACCACGTCCCCCTGCACGAACTCGCAGCGGCCAGCGTGTCCGGCAGCGTCGAGCAGACGCTTGGCAAAGCCGAGGCTATGGGCGCTGAGGTCGAACAGCCATCCTCGCGCATCAGGCCAGCGCGACAGCGCCGCGGCCGACAGCAGGCCATGGCCGACGCCCCATTCAGCGAAGCGCGTCGCCTCTCCTTCCTCGGCTCCTAGGAAGCTACGCCGATAATAGTTCAGCATTCGGTAATGGTGTGGCCAGACGAAGTAGGTCGCATACAGGCCAACCAAGTAGTAGCCGTCCATGACCTGGTCACTACCGTAGATATCGGCGGTGATCCGGTCCATATCGTCGGCTCCGGCCGAGTATGTGCCTGACTCCCGGAAGGCCAGCTCTTCCTTCAGCACCATGCGGTTGAAGGAGATGTAGCCGTTTGCGGGCCAGGCTGGCCAGGGCCGCTCTGGATAGGCCCGGCGCAGCAGCCGCAGGTGACCGTCGAAATCGCTCAGGTAGTCCGAGCCGAACTCGGCATGGATGATGTCCATTCCCTTACCGAGGGTGCGGAACAGGGAACTGTCTAAGCTGGCCTTGAAATCGGACAGGGACGCGAAATCCGAGAAGGGGCCTATTCCCACCGAAGCCGCTGTCATTCCTGAGTCCTTCATCGCCTGCGGTCTACTAGACTCGCCGACGTGCTGATCGCCTGACACCGCGTCGAGCAGATTTGGCCGTCGCTGATCGCAGCCCGCCAAAGACGCGGTGCACGGCCGCTGCATGAGCTCTCCGCGGGTGCTGGCGTGCTTCGCCGGCTCTCATTCCCTTGTGAGTGGAGTCTGGTTTGAATACGGTTATCCCTATTCCCCATCGCTCAAAGGCATCTCCTGCTCGCCAGGCATCATGATCGCGATCGCGCCCATTACCAACGAAGATTTGTTTGAGGCGACGCGCTTCATGCGCGAGCAGCTGAATCATGCCATCCCGCACGAGACCTGGATCGCCGCCTTCAGCCACGGCTGGGCGGCCGACAAGCCCAATAACGGGTTCATGCTCAAAGCCGACGACCGGATCGTCGGCGTGCTCGGCGCGATCTACTCCGAGCAGCAGGCGGGCGGCAACCGCCAGCGGTTCTGCAACCTTACCAGCCTGTGCGTGCTGCCCCAGTATCGAGCGCGCACGCTCGACCTGTTTGCTAGGTGCTTGGGCCAGTCCGAATACAATTTCACCAACTTCACGCCGAATCCCGCCGTCGAGAAGATCTCGAAATTGCTTAAGTTTCGTAGGATCGAAGGCGGTGACTACGTCCTGCTGCATGTGCCGTTGCCGCTCACTGCCAATCGGCTGAGCGTCGTTCCGGGCGACCGGGCAGCGCAGGTGCTGCCGAGCGAGATTGCGCGCGTCTATCGCGACCACAGCGGTCTGCCCTGGCTGGAGTCCCTGATCATCGGACGCGGCGAGCACCACTGCCTGGTGTTTTACCGCGCCGCGCGAATCAGTCGTCTCAGGGCAGCGGCGATCGTGTATGTCAGCGACCCGGAGCTCTTCCGGCGCTACAGCCGGACGATCGGCGGCCATCTGCTGCTGCGACGCGGCCTCTTCGCGAGCCGAGTGCAGCGTCAATTCTTCAGCACCGCTCCCCCGCTCGCGGTAGGCCGGCCAGATGACCAGGCACGCTTTTATCGAGGCAGCGATCTCAGCGACGCCGACATCTCGAACCTGTATTCCGAACTGGTCGCGCTGCCGCTGTAATGGTGCTCGCTGCGGCTCCGCCGCGAGGCATTCTGCCTCACGAGGCCGCATGGGGAGCCGATCACAACGGGCTGGTCGCGTCGCCATGCGAACACCTATGCGCCGCTTTCCTTAAGATGCCGTTTCCTCTACCCGGAAGACACCAGCTCCATCTCGGGACAACTCGCCCAGCAGCCGCAGCGTATCACATCCAGTGCGCAGGAACCCAGATGTACGAGCCTCCTTGCCGGCGCCAATAGCCGTCCTGCCAGAGAGTGCCGTGCCCGGCGCGGACGACCCAGCGTCCTGGCGCCCAGCTGAAGCCCGCGCTGCTCCAATCGTAATGACCGGGCTGCCAGATCAAAGGAACCGAGGAGGGCGGCGGCGTCGGCACCAGTTCAGCCTGCGGCGGCGGTACGCTTGGGTAGGCTTGATAGACCATGGTGCAGGCGCTGGCCGCGAGCGCGAGGAAAGGGGCAAGAACGGCTGATCTTCTCATGATGGCTCCGTGATCCAGCATGGGCGACGTCCAGGCTGAAGTCTCGCGCGGATGCAACGCCGACGCCAGCGGTCCAGTGTCTCGGCTAGCGATGGCACGGTTGGATGTGCCACGATGCTGGTCTTATATAAGGCGTGAGCCTGGAAGGGACGAGGGATGCGCGATGCTTGAGTCATACCGTCCGCTGATCCTGCTCTGGGCCGCGATCTTCTCGCTCTCCGCGACCGGCGTGGCGACGTTGCAGATCCTTGGTCCGCCTACGGCGCGCGGTGCGCGTCAGGACGGGCCGCAGCCGATACCGTCCCCGCCCTCGCACGCGGATCAGCCTGTCGCGGCGGCGTCGCCGCCATTGCCTGCCGCGGCCGAGCTGCCGGCGTTCGTGCCCTTGGCGCCGCCCGTCCCGGTGCAGTCCAGCCATCGGAGGACGCGCTCCTGGGTTCGGAGAGGTGCAGCGCCCGCGAGGACGCCGGACGGCTTGGGTCTCGGCGACGACAGCATCCTGGCTGAGCGCGGCGAGTCCGGGACCCGATCCGAGCCCTTGCCGCAGGACCACGGCGCGCTGCCGTCTCCAGCGGCACCCGTCCTGCCCTCCCGCGCATTGCCTTATCAGCACGTGGCCGGTTACATCGGCGTCTTCACGACGGGCGCGGACGGCACGCGGGTGTTCCGGGCCGCGCCGTAGCCCTGCAAGCGAGCCTCACGGCAGAACCTGAAGGGTCTTGTCACGTTTCCTGTCCATGGACGCCAGCCTTAAGTTCCTGGGGAGGCACATCATGAAGCTCGCGTATTCGCTCCTCGTGGCGGGACTGCTTGCTGTTCCCGCGGCCGCGCAGCCTGTTCTCATACCGCTCTCCCCGCAGAAGCAGGTCGAGCCGCCGCCTCCGCCGCCGCCTTCGCCAGTCCCCGTCGCTCCGCCGCAGGTCGGTATTCCGGGCAGCCCGGAAGGCACGGGTGCTCGCGTGGTCCGCAGGGGCGCTCAAGGGCAGGGCGCACAGGGGCAGGACGTTCAGGAGCGGAACGAGAATGCGGCGAGGATGCCGGAACGCTGAGGTCGAGGGACGCGCCGCGCCGCTCGCAGTGCGGCGATGTAAGAGCAAGATCCGGATCGGCGCTCGCAGAGCAGGCGCGTTAGCATCCCGTCCATGAGGCGTTCCGACTGGCTGCTCCTGATCCTGCTCTCCGTGCCGTGGGGATGCACGTTCCTCTTCTACAGGGTGCTCGCGAGCGCGTTGCCGCCGCTCACAGTAGCCCTCACTCGGGTCGGGATCGCCGCCGCGGTGCTCGCCTTGCTGCTCGGTCAGGCGCCGCAGGTCTGGCAGGAACGGAAACACTGGCGGGCCTTCCTGGCGCTCGGCCTGCTCAACAATGCCGTGCCCTTCACGCTGATTGCCTGGGGCGAGCACGTCGTCCCTTCAGGAATCGCAGCGATCTGCAACGCGCTCACGCCGGTATTCACGGTGCTGGCGATCCGCGCCGCCGGGCGGTCAGGGCGGCTCGGGTTGCATCGCTGGGCAGGCGTCGCGCTGGGCTTCCTGGGCGTGCTCGTGCTGGTTGGGCCGGGCACCCTCGCGGGCGGCGACGCGGTCGGGATGCTCGCATGCGTCGGAGGGGCCGTGAGCTACGCCGCAGCCGCGCTGTTCATGACGTCGCTGCGCAGCCTGCCGCCGCTCGTCACGGTAACGGCGCAGCTTACGGCGAGCACGGTCCTGCTGGCCCTGCCCGAGCTGCTGCTGGACCAGCCTTGGACGCTGCCCATGCCGTCCGGGAGCGCGTGGGGTGCGCTGCTCGCGCTCGCGCTGCTCTCGACGGCATTCGGCTACCTTCTCTTCTTCCGTCTCGTGGCGAGTGCAGGTCCTGCCAATGCCATGCTCGTGACCTACCTCGTACCGGTCACGGCGCTCGCGCTGGGTGCCCTGGTGCTCGGGGAGGCTATAACGGGGCGGGCGGTGGGCGGCGCGCTCCTCATCGCTCTGGGCCTCGCCGTGCTGGACGGACGCTGGCTGCGGCGGCGCGCGGAGGCTGCCCCGTGAAGCGCGTCGCTCTCGCTCTGCTGCTCACCCTCGCCAGCCCGGCCCTCGCTCAGGCGCCGCATCCGGCACCGCCGGCCGAAACGGGAAGCAGCCCGGCACCGGCCGACAGCACCACCCGGCACCAAGTCACGATCAACGGCAAGACGCTGGACCTGGTGGCGACGGTCTCGACCATTCCCATCCGCACCACGGATGGCAAAGAACCGGGCGAGGTAGTCGCGACCAGCTTCACGCTGTCGGGGGCCGACCTGCTGACGCGGCCCGTCACCTTCGCCGTCAACGGCGGCCCCGGCGCGTCGTCGGCCTGGCTCGACCTCGGCGCGCTCGGGCCTTGGCGCCTGCCCATCGAGGGGCAGACGATCAGCCCGAGCAAGCCGCCCATGCCGATCGACAACCAGGAGAGTTGGCTGCCTTTCACCGACCTGGTGTTCCTCGATCCGCCCGGCACCGGCTGGGCGCGCGTGCTCGGCGGCGAGGAGGCGCGCAAGCGGCTCTGGTCCGTGGACGGTGACATCGCGGCGCTCGCGGTCGCGGCGCGGCAGTGGCTCGAAGCCAATGGGCGGCTCGGCTCGCCCAAGATCATCGTCGGCGAGAGCTACGGCGGCTTCCGCGGCCCGCGGCTCATCGAGGCGCTCCGCCAGCAGCAAGGCGTCGGCATCGGCGGCCTCCTGCTTCTCTCGCCGGTGCTCGACTTCGGCGGGCGGGACAGGACCAATGACCCGTGGCCGTGGATGACGCACCTGCCCAGCTTCGCCGCCATCGCCCGCGGTGCCACGAACCGGGACGCGGTGCAGGATGCGGAACGCTACGCTGTGGGCGACTACCTGCTCGACTTCACCCGCGGCGAGGCCGACGCCGACGCCGACGCGCGGATGAGCGAGCACGTCGCTGCGCTCGCGGGTCTCGACCCGGCGTTCGTGCGGCGGCGCGACGGCCGGCTGGATGCCCACACGTTCCTGCGCGAGCGCGGGCGAGCGACGGGGACGGCGGGCAGCCCCTACGACGGCCTGATCACCGCGCTCGACCCGTTTCCTGCTGGCAGCGAGCCGGCGTCGGATCCGGTGCTCGACTCCCTGCGCGGCCCGGTCGGCAGCGCCGCGATGGCGCTGTATGGCGACCGCCTGCACTGGCGAGGACAGGGCACCTATCACGTCCTCAACGAGAGCGTCGCCCGCGACTGGGATTACGGTGATGACCGTGACCCGCAGAGCACGGGCGCGCTGCGCCGCATCCTCGCGCTCGAACTCGGCGCTGCGCGTCGTCGTCGCGCACGGACTCTATGACCTCGTGACACCTTACTTCGCGAGCAAGCTCCTGCTGGACCAAGTGCCGTCACCGGTCGCCGCCGGGCGGCTGCGGCTGCTCGTCGTGCCGGGTGGGCACATGATGTATCTCAAGGATGCCTCGCGGGCCGCGCTGCGCGATGCCGCGCAGTGGGTCGCGAGCAGCGGCGCCGGCGCGGCGCCATCGGACGCGCTCTCCACGCGCTGAGCGGCGATCACTACGGTGACGTCGATGCGACGGGCCGGGGCCGCGAGCATCGCGGGCGCGCTGCTGGAGTGGTATGATTTCTACGTCTTCGCCACGGCCTCCGCGCTCGTCTTCGGGCACCTGTTCTTCCCGACGGGCGATCCGGTCGCGTCCACGATGGCCTCCTTCGGCGCCTTCGCCTCCGGCTTCCTGGCCCGTCCGCTCGGTGGCCTGCTGTTCGGCCATTTCGGCGACCGGATCGGGCGGAAGACCAGCCTCGTCGCGACCCTCACCATCATCGGCACCGGGACGTTCCTGATCGGTGTGCTGCCGACATCCCTTTTTCCTCCGCTTTGACGGCTCGGTGATGTCGGCCCTAGCGGCCGAGGTGACGATCAGCTCCAGCAAGAGGTGCTGGCGTAGACGCGCGAGCGCGTCGGCGAAGGTCGGGGCGGGCTTGAGATACCAGCGGCCCGCCGTGGCGAGAGCGCGAGCCGCTCGGCATTCTGATGTGCGTAGAGGGCCACGACGGTGTAGAGGCCGAGCAGCAGCGGTGTCGTGCGGAAGATCGCAGGGTCCGACCACTGGCGCTGCGTCTCCATGCCGAGGTGGGCACGGCTCTCTTCGTATGTGGTCTCCACCGCCCAGCGGCGATTGTAGCACTCCAGCACGTCGCGCGGGCTCGCCTCGGGGTCCGTGCACAGGAAGGCTTCCGGCTCGTGTCGCCCGTCGGGATAGCGGACGAGCACCCACAGGATCGGCACGATCGGCTTGCCGCCGTGGTGCCAGAGCGCGGTGCCGTGGGTGTATTAGATGAAGCCCGCGCCGCGCCAGGCGATCCGGCTGGCCTGGACGGCGCGCTGCCAGTGCGTGGCGGGGTCAGTCAGCCGCTCAGACAGCAACGGCTGGCGCTTGCCCTTGCGAGGTGCGCGGCCCGGCTTGTCGTCGTGGCACGGAGGTGGGTCGAACAGGCGTGCGTCTTTGCGCAGCCGGGTGATGACCACCATCGACGAGCGGAGCGCGTGAAGCAGTTCGAGGGCGGCGAACTCACCGTCCATGACGGCCACGATGGACCGGCCTGGCAGCCAGCGGTGTAGGCTCAGCAGCATGAGGCGCGCCCACTCGGCCACGGTGCGGTGCCGTCGGCCGTGCTGCGCGGACCACGCCTTGCTCGGGGTCAGCGTAGTCAGGAACCGGCAACGCCCAGATACTGCCTGCGAACGGTACCTCGACGAGAACCATCGCACTCAGCCAGCGCAGACCACGGCTGGTCGGCTTGGACGTGTCCGCGCGCCGGCTCGCGTCGTAGAAGTGCTGCGCCGGGCCGATGTGGGGGCCGCGTCGGCGTTCGAGGGTGTGATCGATGCCGATGATGATCGGCCCCGAGAGGGCGAAGGCCGCGACAATCATGCGCAGCACGATGCGGGCCAGCGCGAGGCCGGACCAGGCGTTGCGGTTGAGCACGCGATGGAACGCGGTGAAGCTGGGATGCTCGGCCAAGCCCAGGGCGCGCAGGCAGTTGGCCACGGTGCGCGGCCCGACCGCGAGCAGCGCGCCGACCGCGAGCGCCGCGACGGTCGGGCGTGTCCTGCGCGAGAAGGCAGCCAGATACGGCGCGAGCCAGGCCAGGAAGCTGGATGGCAAATGGAGGTCGGGACGGACCATGGCGGACCTGCTGGGGTAGGCTGTGCAGCAGGTCTCAACCGGTCAGCGCGGCGGAGGATCACCATGCCGGCGAGTGACCCCATACTGGAGCGGATCGCAGCCTACCCGTGGCCGCGCGGTGGCGTGCAGGCGCGCCGAAGCCGTGGCGGCTATACCCTGACCTCGGCGCGCACCGGTGCGCCCATTGCCCGCCTCAAGCCAATGCCGACCAGCGAACGCTACAGAGGTGCTGTGGTGGCGCCGCGAGGCCTGGCGCCCCACCGGTTCGTTCGGCGCCGTCCTCGACCTCAACGACGCGCTCGCCTTCATCGCTTCAGAGGCAGCCGACCTACGCCCAGATTGGTGCGGCGGCGCCCGTTCTGCTCGTGTTCCTGCGGGTAGCACAAGGCATTGGGCTGGGTGGCGAATACGGCGGCGCCAGCCTGCTCGCGATCGAGCACGCGCCGCCGAGCCGGCGCGGCCTATGGGGCAGCCTGCCGCAAACGGCCTCGCCCGGCGGCCTGCTGCTCGCGACCGCTGTGTTCGACCTGGCGTCGCTGCTGCCGCGCCACACGCTGCTGGCCTGGAGCTGGCGCGTGCCATTCCTGGTCAGCGGCATCCTGCTCGCGGTCGGCCTCATCGTGCGCCTGCGCGTGGCGGAAACCCCGCAATTCGTTGCCGCCCAGCAAGGCGACCGACCACCCATCGTCGAGCTGCTGCAAACGCACCGGCGGGCCACGGCTCTCGCCACCGGCGCCCGGCTCGCGGAGACGGTGGCGGGGAACCTGGTCAAGTCATTCGGCCTCACCTACGTCACGCTGCATCTCGGCCTCGGCCCGAACGTCGCGCTCGACGCTCTCGTCGCGACCTCGGCCGTGGGCCTGGTCGTCACGCCGCTCTACGGCGCGCTCGCCGACCGCTTTGCCGCGCAGACCCTCTACCTCGCCGGTGCGGCTCTGACCGCAGCACTCGCCTTCCCGTTCTTCTGGGCGCTGCAGGCGCGCACCGCTGCGGCAGTCTGGATCAGCTTCATCGTATTCTACAATCTCGGCCCTACCCTCATGCTGAGTGTGCAGCCCACCTTCTTCGCCGAGCTGTTTGCCGTGCAGGTGCGCTACACTGGGCTGTCATTCGCTTATCAGGTCTCCGCGGTGGTGGGCGGTTTCACCCCGCTCGCCGCGCTGTCGCTCCTGCGCTGGCAAGGCGGTGCGCCCTGGGTCGTCGCAGCCACGCTCGCCCTGGTTGCCCTCCTCTCGCTCACCTGCACGCACGTGGCGCAGCGGCACTGACCTTATTCACGGACGCTTGAACGAACCCTGCTGCCATGCTCCTTTTGCGTCCCATGCATCGAATCGGGCACCAAGGAATCAGCGGTACGACGCAGCTCGCGGGCGTGATTGGCTGGCCCGTCGCGCATTCGCGCTCGCCGCTTCTGCACAACCATTGGCTTCGGCAGTATGGACTCGACGGCGCCTACGTGCCGCTCCCGGTGCGGCCGGGCATGCTCGGCGAGGCCGTGCGCGGCCTGCGTGCCGCCGGCTTCCGCGGCTGCAACATCACCCTGCCGCACAAGGAAGAGGCTGCCCGGCTCTGCACCACTCTCGACGACGCGGCGCAAGCGGCGGGCGCGTGCAACACCCTCGTGTTCGACGGGGACGGAGTAAGGGGCAGCGCCACGGATGGGCCGGGCTTTGTCGCGAGCCTCGTCGAGGGCGGCGTGGACCCGGCAGCCGGTCCGGTGCTCCTACTCGGCGCAGGCGGTGCTGCCCGCTGCATCGCGCAGGCGCTGCGCGCGGCCGGCGCACCCGCCGTCTTCGTTGCGAACCGTGACTTAGCGCGCGCCAACGCGCTCGCTGCTGCGATGCCCGGCATCGAAGTCGTGCCGTGGGACGCGCGGGTGGACCTGCTCGCCGAGGCGGCGCTGCTCGTCAATGCGACGAGTGCCGGAATGGAAGGCCAGCCACCGCTAGACATGCCGCTTGACCAGGCACCGCCGGCGCTCGCCGTCGCCGACATCGTCTATGTGCCGCGGGAGACCGCTCTGCTTGCCAAGGCGCGCGCGCGCGGTTTGCGGGTCATAGAAGGCATCGGGATGCTGCTGCACCAGGCGCGGCCGGGCTTCGCAGCGTGGTTCGGCACGTGGCCGGCCGCCGACGCTGCGGCACGGGCCGCGTTGCTCGGCGAGGTCCAGAGGGAGGAGGCGTGCGCGTGATCGGCCTCACGGGCGGGATCGGCATGGGCAAGAGCACCGCAGCGGCCGCGTTTCGCCGGGCGCGCATCCCGGTGTTCGACGCGGACCGGGAAGTGCACAAGCTGCAAGCGCGCGGCGGCGCTGCCGTGGCGCCGATCGCGGCGGCGTTCCCCGGTGCGGTGCGGGACGGCGCCGTGGACCGTGCCCGGCTACGCGCTATCGTGACCGAGGATCCCGCGGCGTTCGCCAGGCTCGAAGCCATCGTCCACCCGTTCGTGCGCGCCGCGGAGCGACGTTTCCTCGCCGCCGCCCGCCGGGCGGGACATGGATTGGCTGTGCTCGATATCCCGCTGCTATTCGAGACGGGCGGCGACCGAAGGGTGGACCGGGTGGTCGTTGTCTCCGCGCCGGCAGACGTTCAACGCGCGCGCGTTCGGCTGCGCCGGGGCATGACGGAGGCGGAGGCAAGCAAGCTCATCGCCCGGCAGATGCCAGATGCCGAGAAGCGCAGGCGCGCGGACGCCGTCGTGCGCACGGGCTTGTCGCGCCACCACGCGCAGCGCCAGCTACGCGGCCTGATCCGGGAGGTGAGAGGTTGAGCCGGTCCGTGCTGTTCGACACCGAGACTACGGGTCTCGATCCCGGTGGCGGCCATCGCGTGATCGAGGTCGCTTGCCTGGAGCTGGTGCGCGATCTGCCGACGGGACGGACGTTCCATGCCCTGATAGACCCCGAGCGCGACATTCCCGAGGACGCGGCGCGCGTCCACGGGATCACGGCGGCGCAGCTCCGCGGCAAGCCGCACTTCGCCGAGCTGTCGCCCGCGCTGCTCGACTTCCTGGGCGACGGAACGCTCGTCGCGCACAATGCGCCGTTCGACTTCGGCTTCCTCGACGCGGAGTTCGCGCGCCTAGGCCTGCCCCTGCTCGACCCGGCGCGCATGGTGGACACGCTTGCCCTGGCCCGCGCGCGCTTCCCTGGGTTGCCGAACAGCCTCGACGCGCTCTGCCGCCGCTTCGGCATAGATCTCTCCGAGCGCACCACGCACAACGCGCTGCTCGATTGCCGCTTGCTCGCCCAGGTCTATGTGGAGCTGACGGGCGGGCGGCAGCGCGGACTGGAGCTGGCGGCAGCGGAAGCCGGCGGGATCGCGAGCTACGCGCCTGCCGGACCGCGCCGGGTGGTGCTCGTAACGCCCAGCGAGGCGCAGCTCGCGGCGCACGAGGCGTTCCTCTCCAAGCTCAAGGAGCCGCTATGGAGAGCGTGAGCCGGCCCGTGATTCTGCTCGTCGAGGACGACGAGCTCGTCCGCAGCGTCACCGCCGACCTGCTCACCGAGATGGGCTACGAGGTGCGCGAGGCGGAAACCGCTGAGGGCGCGCTCGCCGTCCTCGACGACGCGGTCGAGGTACTCGTGACCGACATCGGCCTGCCCGATGCGGACGGGAGGGATTTGGCGCGGCAGGCGCGCGGGCGAGTCCCAGGGATCGCGGTCGTGATCGCCACGGGCGATCCGGGCGAGGAGGACGGCGCCATCTGGCTCACGAAGCCGTATGACGCCGAGGCACTGCGCGAGGCGCTGAAGAAGGCACGAGAAATCTAGCTACAAACCGCGAAATTCGGGCGCTCGACGCTCGCGGAAAGCGGCGAGTTCCTCGGCGTAATCCTCGCTTTCGAGTGCCCGGCTGCGGCCCTCCTGGAGAGCCTGGGCGAGCGCGGGGGAGAGCGGCATCGCGTCGGCGAGGGCGCGGAGCTGCCGCTTCGCGCTCGCGACCGAGAGCGGCGCGTTGGCCGCGATGCGGCTCGCGAGGTCGAGCGTGAACGCCTCCAGCTCGGCTTCCGAGATCAGATGGGCGAGCGCGCCCGCCCGATGCAGCCGCTCGGCGCCGACAGGTGCTGCGGTCGCGAACATCTCCAGGGCGAGGCCCGGTCCCAGCCGCAGGAGAGCGTTCAGCAGGCCCTCGGGATCGTAGGGCAGGCCGAGCCGGGCGGGCGTGAAGGCGAGGCTCGCCGTAGGGTCGCCCACGATCAGATCGCAGCGCAGCGCGAGGTCAGTGCCGCCGCCCCAGGCCGAGCCGTGCAGCATGGCAATGACAGGCGCGGGACATTCGGCGACGCGGCGGAACAACGCTTGCAGGGCGCCGTCCCGCGCCAGGGGATCGCGGCCAGGCGCCAGCTCGGTGATGTCGAACCCGGCGCACCAGACCTGGTCGCCGGGTGCCGCGCGCAGGATGACGGCGCGCACGTCCTGGCCGGCGAGGCTGTCGAAAGCGGCCGTGAGGGCACCGAGCATGGCGGGGCCGAGCGCGTTGCGCTTGGCTGGGTCGTGCATCTGGATGGTTGCGACGCGATGCTCGAGGCGGATTGAGACGGGGGTCACGCCGTGATCGCGCCCGGTTCGGCGGGGAACCAGTCGCCGAGGACTTGCTCCTGCGTGTAGGAGATGGCGGCAAGCTTGGCGAGCACAGCTGGCGTCGCCTCATCATAAAGCTGGAAGTCGAGCGACACCAGCTTTCTCGATCGTTGAATCCCACTCTCGATGGCATCTCCTATCTCCTGGCGAAGGCTCGGGTTCTCCTTGAGCACATCCCCCACGTGAAGGCGTTCGCGTGCGATCGTCCTGATCCAGCCTCGTCGTGGATCGAGCGCGGGCGAGCATTCTAGCTTCAGCAGATGCTCAATAATCGTTCCGATGCGGTTGTTCAGCTCACTGCGCCGGGACTTGCCCAAATCCTCTACCTCTTCCGCCAGGTTCTCCCAGTCGAGCGGCAGGTTGGCGCCGGCCCGGGCCGCATCGCGCAGCGCCTTGGCCTGGACCTCGGTCCAGCGGACGAAATCCTCGTCATAGAGCTGCGCTAGGTCCGGCATGATCGCCTCCGCTAAGGCCGACACGAGAGTCCACCCTCGCCTGCCGGGTTGCAAGAGCCTGCTGTCTTGGCCGGCCCTCCGACCTGTGCAAGGGTTTGGGACGGAGGCTCGACCCGATGCGCCGCATTCTGCTGGTCCTCGCGGTTCTGCTGCTCGCCGCGCCAGCGCGAGCGCAGGAAGTAGCCTGCCCACAGGACTTCGCGGGTGGGCAGCCGCCGACGCTGCTCAACGCCCGGCTCGGCACGGGCACGCGCCTCCTCTGCTATCGAGCGTTCGCGGTGCTGCACTCGGCCGTGACGCGCACCGCGCTGTGGAGCGCCGAGCACCTCACGGCGGATCGGGTCTGGGCCGCGAACCAACTGCCGCGGCAGGGCAAGTTCCACGCTGAGATGCGGCTGCCGCCGGCCGAGCGCGCCAACCTCTCCGATTACGTTCGCAGCGGCTTCGACCGCGGGCACCTCTCGCCGAGCGGCGACATGGCAACACCGGCGAGCCAGCAGGACAGCTTCAGCCTCGCCAACATGGTTCCCCAGGCGCCGCAGCTCAATCGCAGACTGTGGGCGGCCATCGAGGAGGCGGTGCGCAAGCTCACGCAGCAGGATGACAGCCTCTACGTCGTCACCGGCGCAGTGCTCCAGGGCGCGCAACTGCGGCAGCTCCGCGGCCGCGTGCTGGTGCCGAGCGCGCTCTACAAGGCAGTCTATGACCCGGCGCTCGGCCAAGCCGCCGCCTATCTCTGCCCCAACGAGGACGACGCGCAGTGCCAGGCCGTGAGCCTTGCCCAGCTCGCACAGCAGGCGAGCATCAATCCTTTTCCCGGCGTCGCCGTCGCGCCCACGCCGCTGACCCTGCCCACCCCCGAACTGCGCCGCCGCTACCAGTCCGCGCGTCGCGGCCGAGAGAGGATCGCCCCATGACAGCCCTTCGCCCCTATGCCGACGATGCCGCCTCAACCAGCATTGGGGAGCTGACCGTTGAGAACGGACGCGACTGCGTGACGCTCTACGGCAGCCTCGACCTCACGCGCGACAAGCAAGGCTTAGCGCACGCACGCGCGCTGCTCCGGCTCGCGCAGGACGCGGTGAAGGTGCTGGAAGCGGTGCGCGACCTCCCGGACGCGCTGCCGCCGCCGTCGAGCCCAGGGACGGTGAAGAACCCGTTCGAGTAGGCGCAGACGCCCAGGAGTCTTCCGCAATCGTCGCTGCGCGCCGCAAAAGTTAACGGGCGAAGGGGTCGTCGTCGGGAGCGACGCCGTTCTGCTGGCTGTCGTAGCGCTTCTGGTCCTCCTGCCGGGACAGCTCCTTCTCGTGCTTGCGGTATTCATGGCGCCGCAACATGCCCGTCGCGCAGCCGCCCAAGGCCCCGAGCACCCCGTGGTGGATCAAATGTCCGCCCACGGCACCGGCTGCCCCATACTTGAGGCAGCCGCCCGGCTCGGCCTGTGCCGAGCCGGCGCCGATGCCGGCCGCCAGCAATGCCGCCGCGGTGAGGGACGCAACCGTTCTCATAGCTTCGCTCTCCAAGATCCAGGCGAGAGGTCAAACAGCGCACGCGTCGAAGAGTTCGCTTTCGGTGCCCGGCATCGCTGCCGTTCTAGCCAACGCGGTGCAGCCGCGCGCCCTCGGCGGCGAGCCACGCTATCGCCGCCGCTCGATGCGGCGTGAGCTGCTCGACCAGAGACCAGAAGTGCTTGCCGTGGTTCATGTGTCGCAGATGGGCGACCTCGTGCGCGACCACGTAGTCTTGGACGTGCTCCGGCGCCATGACGAGCCGCCAGGAGAACATCAGCGTGCCGTCCGCGGCGCAGCTTCCCCAGCGCGAGCGCGTATCTTTGATCGCGATGCGGCGGAGGTCGGTGCCGGCGAGGGCGGCCTTCGCCACCGCCCGTGCGCCGAGTTGCCGCCGCGCCTCGCGCCGCAGGAGGTCGCGCACCCGGCGCGCGACGTGCTCCGCCCCGCCGGCCACGTGGATGGCGCCGGCTTCGATCCAGGCGCCGCCGCGCTCGCCGGGCACGTGCCGGATCGGGTGGGCGACGCCACCAAGTGCTACGCTCCCGCCATTCTCGAGCAGCACGGCGCCGGGCAGGCGCGCTAGGCTGCGCGCCACCCAGTCCGCATGAGTGCGCAGCAGCGCGACACCCGCTGCCCGCCCGGCGCGAGGCGGCAGTGTTACTACGACGCGGGCCTCCCGCGGGTCGATGCGCAGGCTGACGCGCCGCGCCCGGCCACTCCAGCGCCAGGCGACCGGGACGGTGCCGCCGGGCAGGGCGATAAGGTCGGACGACTCGGACGGCATGACCCCAAACCTACCTCATGGACGCCGCAGGAACAAACCTATGGTGAGGGCCAGCCCGAGAGCACTTGGCCCGGCAGCAACGCTACCGTGCTCGTGATGTTGGCTGCCCGCGCGTCGAGGCCCGCGAGCTGCGGCGCCGGGAAGGTGATGAACGATCCCCCGCCGGTGAGCGCGTTCTGCGCTCCCGCGACGATAGAAGCGATGAGCAGGACGCTGAACCGGGCACTGTCGAACACGGACGGGGACTAAGCTGCCTCGGAGAGAATGATCCGGCGGCGGGCGAAGGATCGGGCCGGGACGGCGCCGTAGAGATCTTTCACCGCTTCAGTGATCGTCACCCCTGCGAACCGCGGCGAGACCCGGCGCCCGGTCCGTTCCCAGAACCGCGCCCCGCGCAGCACGACGCGGGCGCTCACCGGAGGAAGGTAGAGCGCGCTGTCCCGCCGCTCGACGTGGAACATGCATGCCGCCAGGAGCCTGCCGATCTGGCCCGGCGAGTATGGCTGGCCATGGCCGAACGGGGTTGCCTCGACGTGGGCCCACAACCCGACCCGGTTGGGGGCGACGACGAGCAGGTGCCCGTCATCCCGCAGGACTCGCCAGATCTCGCGCAGCAGGCGACGGGCATTGTCGGCGGCTTCGAGGCCGTGGACGAGCAGGACGCGGTCGAACGTGAAATCGGGGAACGGGAGCGCGTCCTCCTCGACCGTGCAGGTCAGGTTCGGGCTGCCCACCGGCCAGCGCGCGGCGCCGACCTGGGCGGGCGTCGCCGCCACGCAGTGCGCCGCCTGCTCGCGCCAGAGACGGAGGTAGGGCGGTGCGAAGCCGACGCCGAGGATGGACTGGCCCGCTACGTCCGGCCAGAGCAGCGCCAGCCGATCGCGCACGAGCGTGCCCGCGACCGCGCCCCAGAGCGTGCCGTAAAAGTCCGCCGCCGCATGCGCATCCGCAGCCATGGCGACGGTATAGCACTACACGGTTGCCTGCGCCCCAGCTCTTGGGAGCGGGAATGTCTCAGCTTGAAGTCTTGGTCGCTGCCGTCGCCATGTCGATCATCCCGGTAATGGCGAGGACATGCTGCTCGGTCCGGCCTCCGACCGTGGTGGCCAGGAGCTCGGATCAAGGTGCTGGCGGGCCGGTGCTGGTCCGGGCGCGCGGGGGTGGTGCGGGAGGGCGCGGGTCCCCAGTCCTGGGGTGCGTTGTGCTGGGTTGCGTTGTCCTGGGCTGGGCGATCATGGGCTGGGGTGTCCTGGGTTGGACGGTTTGGGGCGCTGCTGCGCGGGCGCAGAGCGCGCGCACGTCGGCGGGCCGGCGCCGCTTCCAGGGGTGGGTGCCAGGGAGGTGGGCGGCGATGCCGAGGTCGCGGCGGATCGCGGCGATGATCTCGGCGATGGGCAGGGTGTCGAGATCGTCGTCGAGGTCCATCGTCTCCAGACGCTCGTAGAGCTCGGCGTGGAGCGCCTCGGCCTCGGAGCTGTGCGCGTCACGCTGGATGCTGTCCTCGACTGCGCGGATGATCTGCTTGCGCGCGGCGGTGCGGCGCTCGGCGGCGTGCGCGGCCGGGCGGGGCTGGGTGGGGTCGGAGAGCTTGCGGGCGAGGGCGATGGTGCGGCGGATGGTGCGGGCGATGCGCTCGAAGGCGATGCTGGGGTCGGGCTGGAGTGCCCTTGCTGGGGCAGGCTCGGGCGCTGCGGCGGGCGTTGCGGCGGCCTGGCGGTGGAGGGTGCGGGCGAGATCGGCGCCGAGCTCGATCAGCTCGTGGAGGACCTGGCGGTAATACTGGGCGTCCTCGTCACGCTGGCTCACCGGGGTGGGGCTGGCGTGGTCGGCCGGCTCGGAGAGGGCGGGGCTGGAGGACATCGGGGAGGATAGGGGAGTTTGTCGCCTGCCGGGTCAAGGGGTGAGTGGCTTGCATGACGGGAGGTGCGCCAGGCATGGCCCGGGCCGGCCGCCAGCATAGGCAGCCAGGGCCGGTCGCCCCCTCAGAGTGATGGTGGCACAAACGGGGTCGGGCCGTAGGGCATCGTCGATGTGACGGGCCATGGGCGCGTTGAGAAGCCCACGACGCGGGCCAGGCGCAGTGCGGGCCAGGCGCAGTGAGGCTCACGCCCCCCGGGCGACGCTGGTGACCTCGGCCGGGAAGCGATACCCGGCGTAGCTGGGGCAGGCGGGCGCAGTCATCCGGACCGGCTACAGACCTCAGTCCGCCCAGGCAAGCCACCAACCTGACGGTGCCGGCGCGGCTCTATACGCCCCACCATCGCGCCGCCCAAGCCTGGGACGCCGTTCTTGCACCAAGGTCTATGTGCTAGGCTGCCGTGACCCCCTGTTCAGCCCCTCATATCCGATCTGGAAGGCACTCATGCGCTCGATCAAGACTCTCTGGACCGCATCCATCGCCTTGGCCTTCACTCTCCCGTGCGTCCTCGTGCCGGCGGCGGCTTTTGCGGAGGACCCGTCGTCGGTCGGGGAGCAGACCGTGGACGTGATGAACAAGCTCTGGGGCCAGCACCCCGGGATACGCGCCAACCATGCCAAGGGCGTCGTGGTTGAGGGCAGCTTCACGCCGACCAAGGACGCCGCTGCGCTGAGCAAGGCGGCGCTGTTCGAGGGCAAGACGATCCCGGTGACGGCGCGCTTCTCGGATTCGACGGGCTTGCCGGACATATCGGACGGCAGCGAGAACGCGAACCCGCACGGCATGGCCGTCAAGTTCCACCTCCCGGACGGTGGCGAGGTGGACATCGTGGAGAACTCGCTGAAGTTTTTCCCCGTCGCGAACGGCCAGGAGTTCCTAAACCTGCTGCAAGCGGTTGCCGCAAGCGGCCCCAACGCCGCCAAACCAACCAAGCTCGACACCTTCTTCGCGAGCCACCCCGCAGCTCCCCGCGCCTTCGCCTCGGCCCAGACGCCGGTGAGCTTCGCGCGCGAGACCTACAACGGCATCGATGCGTTCGTCTTCGTGAACGCGGCCGGCAAGCGCCAACCCTTCCGTTTCCAGGTCGTGCCGGAGAAGGGCGCGGAACACCTCGGCCAAGCGGACGCGGCGAAGCAGAAATCCGACTTCCTGGTGGATGAGTTGCCGCAGCGACTCGCGAAAGGGCCGGTGCGGTTCCGCCTCATGGCCCAGCTCGCGGCACCTGACGACCAAACCAAGGATCCGACCCAACCTTGGCCCGCCGACCGCAAGGTGGTTGACCTCGGCACCATCACGCTGATCAAGGCCGCCGCCGACAACACCGCGGCGCAGAAGGCACTGCTGTTCCTCCCAAGTAACCTGACCGACGGGATCGAGGTCTCGGACGACCCGCTGATCGACGCGCGCGACCAGGCCTACGCGGTGTCCTTCAGCCGCCGGTCGCAGTAGCGGCGGTGGTTTCTCGCCCAAAATCTACCCTAGGCTAGGTAGGTCCAGTTGATACTGGCTAAGCTGCCAGCCCAGGCCTGCTGCGAAACATCAACCCCCTGTAGCCGCTCCCAGCACGCGGCGGCTGCGCAGCAGTGTGATGCCGCCCGCCACGATCGCGAAGATGGCGAGGATCAGGAGCACGTCGCTCGCAGCTCTCAGGAGCGCCTCCGCCGGCACGCCCAGCGTTCTGTCGCCGGCACCGGTCAATGCCTCGAGCCGCCACGATAGTGCTGTGGATGCGGCCGCGATGCCTACGGTGCCGCCGAGCACGCGCATCAGGTTCAGCATGCCACCTGCCTCGCCGTGCCGGCTCTCGGGAGCGGCAGCCGCGGTCGCGCTGTTGTTCGGCGCGATGAACATGCCTAGCCCGACGCCGAACAGGGCCAGCGCTCCCATCGTCCCGAGGCGATAGCCCTGCCCGCCAGGCGAGCTTCCGCCTGCCAGCGTCAGGAACAGCACGGCGAGCGCGGCAAGGCAGATCGCCATCCCCGCTGTAGTCAGGATCCGCGCGCCCGTCCGCTCGTAGAGCGCACCGCTGATCGGCGCCGTCAGACCGAGAGCGACCGGGATGATGGCCAGCCGCAGCCCGGCCGCGATCGGTGCATCGTGAAAGCCGCGCACGAAAGCGAACGACATCAGGAAGAACATCGCATAGAGCAGCGCGAAGGACAGACTGACCGCGATCAGGCCGCCAGAGAAGACCCACGTGCGAAACAGCTGAAGGTCAATGAGCGGCGCCTTCGTCCGGCGTTCCCACCACACGAACACGGCCAACAAGATCACGGCCCCTGCGATGCACCCAAGCAGCGCGGGCGACCCTGGCCCCCAAGCATACAGCTCGCTAAGGATGACGACGATCGAGATCAGCGCAGGGGTCAGCAACAACCCGCCCGTCCAATCGAAGCGCCTGTCCTGCACGAGGCCAGTCGTCTGCGGCAGCACAAACCAGCCAATGACGATCGCGGCAAGGCCGAACGGCACCGAGACCAGGAACACCCACCGCCAACTTAACGAGCCAGGGATAGTAGGAGAGCCGCGCGAGGGACGGCAGGGGCGCGGGTTCGTGGCTGCTCAGCACGCCATCATGCCGGTGGGCAGCCATAGGCGCCGGTTTTCGCTGATCGCTCGTGCCTTCCCACTTGTTCATAGGTCAGCTATTCTGCCGCACGAGGACCCAAGATTGCTACGCCTATTGTTCCGGCCCGCCTGCTCGGCCTCACCGCCCATATCGTCGCCGCGCACGCGAGCTGCTTGCGCCCGTGATCCCCCAAGATCGTCGTGCTCGGGGGTCATAGGTCCGAGTCGCGCCGGATTCGGACAGCTTGATTTCCTAGCTCCATGCGCAACTCGCGCCCAGCAGTAGATGCAAATTCTTGATTTCGTTCAAATTTCAGCCATAACCCAACTAAGTGCCCAGGAACATGCTTCCCTGAGCTGATCTGTTCACTATACGTTCCAGGTTATGCAGTCTGATACCATCGGACCTGGCCTGTGCGGGACGGATCGGGCGAGCTTGCTCCGGGAGGTGCGGGCCCGCGTCGCGCGCCTGGGGCGGTGGGCAGACGCTCGCGGCAGGGACCGTGACGGCTGTCTCGCCTTCGGCCACCGAGACCTGGACAGGCACCTCCCCGGCGGCGGCATCGCACTTGGGGCGTTGCACGAGGTAGGCGGGGCCGGCCCGGACGTGGAGCACGGGGCGACCGCGGCGCTGTTCGCCGCGGGCGTGCTCGCGCGCCTGCGGGGGTCAGTGCTCTGGGCCGTCGAGCGCCACGACCTGTTCGCCCCCGCGCTCGCCGGCGTCGGCCTGCACCCGGCGCGGGTGCTCCACGTCGAGGCGGGCCGATCCACCGCGGTTCTGCTGGTCATGGAGGAGGGCCTGCGCACGCCGGGCCTGGCCGGCGTCGTGGGTGAGGTGTCGGGCCGGCTGACGCTCACCGCCTCGCGCCGTCTCCAGCTCGCGGCCGAGTCGTCGGGCGTCACTGCTCTCGTGATCCGGCGCTCGCGCCGGCATGACGACCCGGCGTTGGCCGAGCCGAGTGCGGCCGTGACGCGCTGGCGCGTCGCGGCGCTGCCGTCCGGCCCGGCCGTGCCGCACGCCCCCGAGGTGCCGGGTCTCGCCCGGGCACGCTGGCGGCTGGACCTCGTGCGCTGCCGCGGCGGCGAACCTCGGAGCTGGATCGTGGAGGCGTGCGATGCGCAGGGTCGTCTCGGTGTGGCTGCCGACCTGGCCGACGGACAGGCTGCGGCGGCACCGCGCCGACGCGCCTCCGCCTGACATGCCCCTCGTCATGGCAGCCCACGATGGCCGCAGGCGGGTCGTGGCCGCGGCGGATGCGGCGGCCCAGGCGCTCGGGTTGCGCCCTGGGCTGCCGCTCGGCCAAGCGCAGGCCAGGGTGCCTGGCCTGGTCGTGGCCGAGGCCGACACTGCGGCGGATCGGGCGGCGCTGGAGCGCCTCGCGGCCTGGTGCCTGCGCTACACGCCCCTGACTGCCCCTGACTCGCCGGACGGGCTGTGGCTTGACATCACCGGCTGCGCCCACCTGCGTGGCGGGGAAGCGGCGCTGCTCGGCACAATCGTGGGGCGCCTGGAGCGGTCCGGCATTGCCGCGCGCGCGGCCGTGGCCGATACGCCGGGTGCCGCTTGGGCGGTGGCCCGGCACGCGGGGCAGGCCGCGACGGTGGTCGCACCCGGTGGACAGATGGACGTGCTCGCCCCGCTGCCCGTCTCGGCGCTGCGCATCCCCGCTGACACCGCGGACGGCCTGCGCCGGCTCGGGCTGGACCTGGTGGGCCAGCTCGCCGCCGTGCCGCGCGCGCCCTTGGCCCGGCGCTTCGCCCCCGAGCTGCTGCTCCGCCTGGACCAAGCGCTCGGGTACGTCTTCGAGCCCATCGCGCCGCAGTTCCCGCCCGAGGTAATCCAGTACCGCCTGACCTTCCCGGAGCCGCTGCTGACGGCAGACGCCTTCACGCCGGCCATCGCCCGCTTGGCCCTGGCGGTCTGCGCCGAGCTGGAGCTGGCGGGCCAGGGCGCGCGGCAGTTGGCGCTGCTGTTCGAGCGCGTGGACAGCCAGGTGCAGGCCGTACGCATCGGGACGGCGAAGCCGTCGCGCGACGCGCGCCACCTCGGGCGGATGCTGGACGAGCGCTTGGAAGAGGTGGACCCGGGCTTTGGGGTCGAGGCCATGCATCTCGTCGTGACCCTGGCCGAGAGGCTGCCCTGGGCGCAGGCGGCAGCCCCGCTCGCGCCGGATGCGGTCCCGCCCGCGGACACGTCGGCGCTCGTGGACCGGCTCTCGAACCGGCTTGGGGCTGGCCGGGTGTTCCGCGTCGCTCCCGTCGAGAGCGATGTGCCCGAGCGCGCGGTCCGGGCGGTGCCGGCGATGGCGGGCGCCGGGCCGCCGGCCGAGGGATCCTCCTGGCCCCTCTCCTTGCCGCGGCCCGTGCGCTTGTTTCGCCCACCCCAGCCGGTCCGCGCCATCGCGGCGCTGCCGGACCATCCGCCGGTCGCGTTCATCTGGCGTGGCAAGCGCCGGCGCGTGCGCCGGGCGGATGGGCCGGAGCGCATTAATGGCGAGTGGTGGCTGCGGGACGGCGAGGCGCGGGCCGTGCGCGACTACTGGGCCGTGGAGGACGAGGAAGGCCGGCGCTACTGGCTCTATCGCCGTGGCGACGGCAGCGACCCGGCGACGGGCGACCTCGGCTGGTTCCTGCACGGGCTGTTCTGATGAGCGGCTACGCCGAGCTTCAGGTCACGACCAACTACTCGTTCCTGCGCGGGGCGTCGCATCCGGAGGAGCTGTTCGCCGCCGCCGCCGTGCTCGGCCTGCCCGCGCTGGGCGTGGTGGACCGCAACTCGGTGGCAGGAATCGTTCGCTGCTGGGAGGCGGCCAAGGCCACGGACGTGCGGCTCGTCGCGGGGTGCCACGTAGATCTCGCCTGCGGCACGGCCGTGCTGCTCTATCCCACGGCTTACCCGGCTTGGTCGCGCCTGTGCCGGCTGCTGACGCTCGGCAAGAAGGATCTGGAAAAGGGGGACTTCCGCCTGACCTGGGAGGATCTGGCCGCCCACGGCGAGGGCCTGCTCGCGGTGCTGGTGCCGGGTGAGGCGGACGAGGCGCTGGCCGGGCGGCTCGACCAGCTGCGGGGCGAGTTCGGCGACCGCGCCCATCTCGCGCTCACGCTCCGCCGCAGGCCGGGCGACGCGGTGCGGCTGCACGCGCTCGCCGCCATGGCGCAGGCCGCGCGCGTGGCTACGGTGGCGACGGGCGATGTGCTCTATCACGCGCCCGAGCGCCGCATCCTGCAGGACGTGGTCACCTGCATCCGCGAGGGCTGCACCATCGACGCCGCAGGCTTCCGGCGCGAGCGTTCCGCCGACCGCCACCTCAAGGCGCCGCAGGAGATAACGCGCTTGTTCGCTCGGCACCCGGACGCGGTCGCGCGCACGCTGGAGGTGGTGGAGCGGTGCCGGTTCGACCTCGCGGAGCTGCGCTACCAATATCCGGACGAGCTTGAGCGGCCCGGCGAGACGGCGCAGCAAGCCTTGGAGCGCCTGGTGTGGAAAGGCGCGGGCTGGCGCTACCCGGGCGGGCTGCCGGAGGCGGTCGAGCAGCAGCTCCGCCACGAGCTTCAGCTGATCGAGAGCCTGGGCTACGCGCCCTATTTCCTCACGGTGCACAGCATCGTCCGGTTCGCCCGAAGCAGAAGCAAGGGCATCCTGTGCCAGGGGCGAGGGTCGGCCGCCAACAGCGCGGTCTGCTACGTGCTGGGTGTGACCTCGATAGACCCGGTGCACTCGGGTCTGCTGTTCGAGCGCTTCGTCTCGGCCGAGCGCCAGGAGCCGCCCGACATCGACGTGGACTTCGAGAGCGAGCGCCGCGAGGATGTGATCCAGTGGGTTTATGAGCGCTACGGCCGCGACCGCGCCGCGCTCTGCGCCACCGTGATGCGCTTCCGGGCACGCGGCGCCGTGCGCGACGTGGGCAAGGCGCTCGGGCTGTCGGAGGACGTAACGGGCGCGCTCGCCACCCAGGTCTGGGGCTGGTCAGAGGAGGGCATCAAGGCCGAGCATGCAGCCGAGCTGGGCCTCAACCTGGAGGACAGGCGGCTGCGCCTGACACTCGACCTCGCGCGCGAGCTGATCGGCTTCCCGCGCCAGCTCGGCACGCATCCGGGCGGCTTCGTGCTGACCCGCGACCGGCTCGACGACCTCGTGCCTATCGCGCCTGCGGCGATGAAGGACCGGCAGGTGATCGAGTGGGACAAGGACGACATCGACGCGCTGCGGTTCATGAAGGTCGATGTGCTGGGCCTCGGCATGCTCGGCTGCCTCCGGCGCGCCTTCGAGCTGCTGGAGGAGCACCGCGGCGAGCGCCTCGACATTGCCTCGATTCCGCCCGAGGACCCGGCGACCTACGATATGATCTGCCGGGCGGATACGCTGGGCACGTTCCAGATCGAGAGCCGCGCGCAGATGTCCATGCTGCCGCGCCACAAGCCTCGCAAGCTCTACGACCTGGTGATCCAGGTCGCCATCGTTCGTCCCGGCCCGATCCAGGGCGACATGGTGCATCCCTACCTGCGCCGGCGGGAGGGACTGGAGAAGCCTGACTGCCCCACGCCCGAGCTGGAACGGGTGCTGGGCAAGACCTTGGGCGTGCCCTTGTTCCAGGAGCAGGCGATGCAGGTCGCTATCCACTGCGCGGGCTTCACGCCGGGCGAGGCGGACCAGCTCCGGCGCTCGATGGCGACGTTCAAGGTCACCGGCGGCGTGTCGCACTTCAAGGACAAGCTGATCGAGGGCATGGTCACGCGCAACTACCCGCGCGCCTTCGCCGAGCGCATGTTCCGCCAGATCGAGGGCTTCGGCTCCTACGGGTTCCCGGAGAGCCACGCGGCCAGCTTCGCGCTGATCGCGTATGCCTCGTCCTGGCTCAAGTGCCACCATCCCGACGTGTTCTGCTGCGCCCTATTGAATTCGCAGCCCATGGGCTTCTACGCGCCTCCCCAGATCGTCCGCGATGCGCGCGATCACGGCGTCGAGGTCCGGCCCGTCTGCGTCAACGCCTCTGCATGGGACTGCACGCTGGAAGGGCATGCCGTACGTCTAGGCTTGCGTCTGGTGGCAGGCCTCGATACCGCGCACGGCGAGCAGGTCGTGGCACGCCGGGATGGTCGGCTCTATGAGAGTGTCGAGGAGCTGTGGCAACGCGCGGGGGTTCCCGCTGCCGCGCTGGAACGACTGGCCGAGGCAGATGCCTTCCACTCGCTGGGCCTGAACCGCCGGGCTGCGCTCTGGGCGGTGCGGGGCTTGGCGGACGCGCCGCTGCCCTTGTTCGCCGCGTCCGGACAGAATGGCGTGCCTGCGCCGGAGACGCCAGAGGGTGTAGAGCCCGGCGTAACTCTTGTACCCATGCCGGCTGCGCAGGAAGTGGTTGAGGATTATCGCAGCACGGGGCTGACGCTGCGCCAGCACCCGATCGCTTTCGTGCGGGACGAGCTGCGCCGGCACGGCATAGTCCGCTGCGCCGACCTCGTCGAAATGCGCAGCGGGCAGCGCGTGCTGGTATCGGGCCTGGTGCTGGTGCGCCAGAAGCCCGGCAGCGCCAAGGGTGTGATGTTCATGACGATCGAGGATGAGACGGGCGTCGCGAACCTGATTATCTGGCCCTCGCTGTTCCGTCAGCAGCGCCGGCTGATCCTGTCCGCGTCCATGCTGGCCTGTCGCGGGTTCGTGCAGAAGGCGGATAGCGTCGTTCACGTCATCGCCGAGCACCTCACCGACCTCTCCGATCTGCTCAGGAGTGTGGGCAAGCAGGATACGGCGCCGCTCACCCCGCCCAGCCGGGGCGACGAGGCGCGCGGGGGCGGCGGTGTAGACCGGCGCGGACCGGGCCGAGTGCGCGACATCACCGTTCCCGACCTCAGGCCCAGCTCGGGCATCAAGGTGCCTGCGCGGAACTTCCGGTAGCTGAAGGTGCCCGGCATCCTCGCCATGCTAGTTCCGCGGCAGCCGGGCCTCGCTGGAGGCGTCCGGGTTCTGGGCGCGGTGGCGCAGCAGGTGGTCCGCCAGCACGCAGGCGACCATCGCTTCCCCGACCGGCACGGCGCGGATGCCGACACAGGGATCGTGCCGCCCCCGCGTCACCACCTCGACCGGCGCGCCGCGGCGGTCGAGGCTGCGGCGCGGCTGGAGGATCGAGCTGGTCGGCTTGACGGCGAAGCGGGCGACGACCGCCTGCCCCGTGCTGATCCCGCCCAGGATGCCGCCCGCGTGGTTGGAGCCGAAGCGGACGCGGCCGTCCTCCGCCCACATCTCGTCCGCGTTCTCCTCGCCGCGCAGGCTCGCAGCGGCGAAGCCGTCCCCGATCTCGACGCCCTTGACCGCGTTGATGCTCATGAGCGCCGCGGCGAGGTCGGCGTCCAGCTTGGCGTAGATCGGGGCGCCGAGGCCGGGCGGGACGCCCTCGGCCACCACCTCGACGACGGCGCCGAGCGAGGAGCCGGCCTTGCGCACATCCGTGAGCGCGCTCTCCCACGCGGCGGCGGCTTCCTTGTCGGGGCAGAAGAACGGGTTGCGGTTCACCTCATCCCAGTCCCAGAGCGCACGCTCGATCGGGTAAGGCCCCATTTGCACGAGGGCGCCGCGGATATGCACGCCGTCGCCCAGCACGCGCCGGGCGATGGCGCCCGCGGCGACGCGCATGGCGGTCTCGCGTGCCGAGCTTCGCCCCCCGCCGCGGTAGTCGCGCACTCCGTATTTCAGCTCGTAGGTGAGATCCGCGTGCCCAGGGCGGAAGCGCTCGGCGATGTCGCCGTAGTCGCGCGAGCGCTGGTCCACGTTGGTGATCTCAAGGGCGATGGGCGTCCCCGTGGTCACGCCCTCGAACACGCCGGAGAGGATGCGGACCGCGTCGGGTTCCTGGCGCTGGGTGGTGAAGCGGGACTGGCCGGGGCGGCGCTTGTCGAGCCAGGGCTGGATGTCGGCCTCCGAGAGCGGCAGGCGCGGTGGGCAGCCGTCCACGACGCAGCCGATGGCCGGCCCGTGGCTCTCGCCCCAGGTGGTGACGCGGAACAGGTGGCCGAAGCTGTTGTGGCTCACGCGTCGTCGGCCGGTCCGTTCCCGGCCCCTGCTACGGCCCCCCCGACGGCCCCCGCCACAGCAATATCGGGCGCTGCCGGGTTCTTCATGCCGACGATGTGATAGCCGCAGTCCACGTGATGCACCTCGCCCGTGACGCCGCGGCCGAGGTCGGACACCAGATAGACCGCGGCGCCGCCCACCTCCTCGATCGTGACGTTGCGCTCCAGCGGTGAGTTGAGCTGGTTCCAGCGCAGGATGTAGCGGAAATCGCCGATGCCGCCGCTCGCCGCCAGGGTCTTGATCGGCCCGGCCGAGATCGCGTTCACGCGGATGCCCTGGGCGCCCAGGTCGGCGGCGAGGTAGCGCACGCTCGCCTCGAGCGCCGCCTTGGCGACGCCCATGACGTTGTAATGCGGCATCACGCGCTCGGCGCCGAGATAGGTCATGGTGAGCAAGGACCCGCCCTGCCGCATCATCGGCACGGCGCGCTGGCAAACGGCGGTGAACGAGTAGGCCGAGATGTCGAGCGCCTGCAGGAAGGCGGCGCGCGGTGTGGCGAGATACTGCCCGCGGAGGTATGTCTTATCCGCCCACCCGATGGCGTGGACGACGAAGTCGAGGCCGTCCCACGCGGTCCCCAGCTCGGCGAAGGCGGCGTCGAGGCTCGCGTCGTCGCCGACGTCGCAGGGCAGGCAGAGCTGCGAGCCGACGCTCTCGGCGAGCGGGCGGACGCGCTTAGCGAGCGCCTCGGCCTGGTAGGTGAAGGCCAGCTCCGCCCCTTGCGCCGCGCACGCGGCGGCGATCCCCCACGCGATCGAGCGGTCGTTCGCGACACCCATAACGAGGCCCCGCTTGCCCTGCATCAGGGTGCCCTTGGCAGGAAGGGGGGTGCCGTCCGGCATGGGTCGCCTCGCTTCGGTTGAATCACCCCCTTGGCACGGGGGGCCGCAGCCCGGCAAGAGGGCGGCCGAAGCACAGGAGCTGCTGATGCCCGACGCCCCATCCCCTTCGGCCTCCCCCGGCGCCGCGCGCCTCATTCCGCCCGCCGACGACCCGGTCCGACTGTTCGAATCCTGGCTCGCCGAGGCGGAGCGGACCGAGCCGAACGACGCGAACGCTATGACTGTCGCTACCGCTGCACCGGGAGGGCAGCCGTCGGCGCGGATCGTGCTGCTCAAGGGCGTGGATCGGCGCGGCTTCGTCTTCTACACGAACAAGCAGGGCCGCAAGGGTTCAGAATTGAACGCGAACCCCTTCGCAGCACTTCTGTTCCACTGGAAGGCGCTCGGCCGGCAGGTGCGCGTCGAAGGACCGGTCGAGCACGTGACGGAGGCGGAGGCGGATGCCTACTTCGCCACGCGCCCCCGCGTCTCGCGCCTCGGCGCCTGGGCGAGCGAGCAGTCCCGCCCCCTGCCCTCCCGCGCCGCGCTGGAGCGGCGCGTCGCCGAGCTGGACGCGCGCTATCCTGGCGACGCCATCCCGCGCCCGCCGCACTGGTCCGGCTACAGGGTCATCCCCGAGCGTGTCGAGTTCTGGCAGGATATGCCCTATCGCCTGCACGACCGCCGGATCTACCGCCGCGTCGGAGAGCGCTGGGAACAGGAGGCACTCTACCCGTAAGCTAGTGGTGCGGATCAGACGGAAGAGTCCGTCTGATCCGCACCACTAGCGAGTCTCTGGTGGTCCGATTCACCTGACGCTTGGGAACTAAGCGTCAGGATCGGACCCCTAGGCCCGACCCGGAAGAGGGAGGACCACGCGATGCTGATCCGCAAGCTGCTGCTGCCGCTGACCGGCGCCGCCACGGGTGAGGCGGCGCTCTCCACCGCGCTGCAGGTGGCGCGCCGCTTCAACGCGCACGTCTCGGCGCTGCACGTCCGCGTGGACAGCCGGGACGTGGCCCCGCTCGCGGGCGAGGGCCTCTCTGGCGCGATGATCGAGGAGATGATGCGGGCGACCGAGAAGGAGAGCAACGACCGCTCCGCCGCCGTGCACGCGCTGTTCGACCGTTTCGTTGCGCAACACGGCGTCACCCTCGCCGCCCCTCGGCGCGGCGAGGGTGCTACAGCGAGCTTCGACGTGGCGACCGGGCGCGAGGACGACCTCGTCGCCCAGCTCGCCCGGCTCGCGGACCTCACGATCGTGCCGCATCCGTCGAGCGGCGATGAGGTCTCGTCGAGCGACGCGCTGCACGCCGTCCTCTTCGACAGCGGCCGGCCGGTGCTGATCGCGCCGCACAGCGCGCCGTCCACCATCGGCGAGCGTATCTGCGTTGCCTGGAACGGCACGGGAGAGAGCGCGGCGGCGGTTCAGGCCGCGCTGCCTTGGCTGCAGCGGGCAGCCTCGGTGCGCATCTTGCACGCCGACGAGTATCAGCGGCGCGGCCCGCTGGCGCCGGATCTCGCGCGCTACCTCCTGCTGCATGGCGTTCAGGCCGAGGTCGCCCAGTTCCGGCCCATCGAGCGCGAGGTCGGCCGCGGCATGTTGGCCGCCGCCGGCGAGTTCGGCGCCGACCTTCTCACCATGGGCGCCTACTCGCACTCGCGCCTGCGCCAGCTCATCCTGGGCGGCGTCACCCGGCACGTCCTGGAGAACGCGCGCATCCCCGTCCTGATGAACCGCTGAGGCTGCAGAATCGTTGGGCTATTGGCGACACGAACACCATGTCTCAACCCAGCAAGCAGCAGGAGGGCACCATGCGGCCAATCTTCCAGGCGTTCGCCGTGGCGGCCGTGCTGGCCAGCGCGGCCTGCTCGCAGCCCTATGGCTACAGCGCTGCGAGCTACGGCCCGGGCTACGGCGGTGTCCCCGCCTACGGCTACGGTGATCCGGGCGGCTACGCTTACGGCGCTCCCGGTTACGCCTACGGCGGCCCCGGCTACGCGTACGCGCCGCCGCCTTACGCCTACGGCGGGGTCATAGGCATGGGACGTGATGACTGGCGGCGGGATGATCGGCGGCGTTACGACCAGGGAAACCGCGGCCGCGATGAGCAGCATTGGCAAGGGAACTACTCCGGCGGCGATCGGGGACGAGCATCGCAGCAGCAGTTTCAGCAGCAGCGGCAGGCGCAGCAGCTCCAGCAGCAGACCAAGCAGCGCCAGGACGTCATCAACGAGCTGCAGAACCGGCTGCAGCAGCAGCAGCATTAGCGGTTTGTGCGCGGCTCCTCTCCCCGGCGGGTGTCGCGGCGAGAGTGCTGGCCGCTCGCCGCAAGCGCATACAGTCCTCCTTGATCATCGCTCGCGCGCGCTGATCCCGTCCGCACTCGCCGATGCTGCATTGCCACCCGTGCCGTCGATCCTATGGTGACTGCCGTCAACCACGCCGGACCATCGTGAGGCCTGGTCGCGACGCCACGGCCGGCCAAACCCCGGAGCAATCCCATGCACCGCCTCCTGCTCATCCTCACCGGCGCCCTGCTCGCAAGCCGGGTCGCCGCTGCCGCCCCGACCGATGCGACGGTGCCGGACTATCATGGCGATGCCGCCCATAGCGGCCATACCGTCTTTCCCGGCTTGACCTGGGCGCGCGCGGCGGCGACGAAGCAGGACACCGCGTTCGACGGCACCGTGCAGGGCCACGTCAATGCGCAGCCGCTCTACTGGCATCCGCCCGGCGCCGCGCACGGCCTGGTCATCGTCGCCACCGATTCCGACACGGTGTATGCGCTCGACTCCGCCACCGGCCGTCCAGTCTGGCAGCGCTCCCTGGGCACGGCCGCCCCGCGCTCGGAGGTGGATTGCGGCAACATCAACCCGATCGGCATCGCCGGCACCCCGGTCATCGACCCGGCAGCCGGCGCGCTCTACCTCAACGCCATGGTGGACCAGCGCGGCACGGCGCAGCACCTGGTGTTCGGCCTCTCGCTCGCCAACGGTTCGGTGCTGCCGGGCTGGCCGGTCAACGTCGCCGACGGGCTGCGGGCGATGGGGCAGGAGTTCTCGCCGCGCGTGCAGGAGCAGCGCGGCGCCCTGGCCCTGCTCGACGGCCACGTTTACATTCCCTTCGGCGGCTACTACGGCGATTGCGGCCCTTACCACGGCCGGGTCATCGCGCTCGACCCGACCCACCCCGGCATCACCGCCGCATGGGAGACGCGCGGCGTCAAGGGCGGCGTCTGGACGCCTGGCGGCATCGTTTCGGACGGGCATTCGCTGCTCTTCGCTACCGGCAACACCGCCGGCCTGCGCAAGTGGGGCGACGGCGACGCGGTATTCCGCCTGCCTCCCGACCTCCAGCACACGACCGACCCTGACCGCTTCTTCGCGCCGTCTAACTGGCGGGAGCTCGACGACGAGGACGCCGACCTGGGGGGCACCGCTCCCACGCTGATCGACCTGCCTGGCGGCACGCCGTCGCGCCTGGTGCTGGCACTCGGCAAGGACGGCAACGCCTACCTGCTCGACCGCGACCACCTGGGCGGGATCGGCCCGGCGCTCGTCACCGCCGCCGCGTCCGACGCCTCGATCATCACGGCGACGGCGACGTATCCGGCGCCGGGCGGCGGCGTGCTCGTCGCGTTCCAGGGGCGCGGGATCTCCTGCCCCGGCGGCGGCGGTTTGGTCGCGCTCAGGATCACAGCTAGCCCGCGGCCCGCGCTGAGCCGGGCCTGGTGCGCGAAGCTGGACGGCCGGGGGGAGCCCATCGTCACCACGAGCGACGCTGCCGCCGATCCCATCGTCTGGGTGGTCGGCGCCGAGGGTGACGACCGTTTGCACGCGTTCCGCGGCGACACCGGGGCACCGCTGTTCACCAGCGAGCGCCTGAAGGGCCTGCGCCACTTCGCCACCATCCTGGCCGCGGACGGGCGGCTGTTCGTGGCGGGCGATGGACGGGTGTATGCGTTCGGCGTCGGGCCTTGATGGGGTCGGCGCGCGATGGCGCCAGAGTTGCATAGCGTGCTCTAGTCGCTGCGGGCTGCGCGCACCCCACCGCGGACGCCCGGCGAGGAGCCACGCATGAGACCGATCCACTTGCTTGCCGTGATCCCGTTCATCGGGCTGCTGATCGGGCCGGTCGTGCACAATAGGCTGCACCCGTTCATCCTGGGCATGCCGTTCCCACTTGGCTGGATCACCGTCTGGATCGTGCTGACCGCGGTCCTCATGGCGATCCTCTACGCGCTCGACCCGGCGAACCGGCCAGAGGAATGAGAGAACCGGCCGTGATCGTCGCGCTGGTCATCCTCGCGCTCGCGCCGATCCTGGCCCTGGCGCTCGGCCTAAAGGCGCGGTCGGGCCACGCGATGGGGCTTGAGCAGTGGACCGTGGGCGGCCGCGGCTTCGGCGCGATCCTCGTCTTCCTGCTGCTCGCCGGCGAGATCTACACCACCTTCACCTTCCTCGGCGCCTCGGGAGCCGCCTACGGGCAGGGCGCGCCGGCCTACTACATCCTCGCCTACGGGTCGCTCGCCTACATCCTCGGCTACTTCGTGCTGCCGCCGATCTGGGCCTACGCGAAGCGGCACGACCTCGTCTCGCAGCCGGACTTCTTCGCCCATAAGTATCGCAGCCCGGCGCTCGGGCTCCTCGTCTGCGTCGTGGATATCGTGGCGCTGATCCCCTACCTGGTGCTGCAGCTCACCGGCTTGGGCATCATCGTGAGCGCGGCCAGCTACGGCGCGATCCCGAATACGGTCGCGGTCTGGATCGGGGCGGCGGTTGTGACGGCTTACGTCGTCGTCTCTGGCGTGCGCGGCTCGGCCTGGACCGCGGTCGTCAAGGACATCGCGATCCTCGCGGTGGTCCTCTTCCTCGGGATTTACCTGCCCATCCACCTTTACGGCGGCGTTGGCGCGATGTTCGAGTCCATCGCGCAGGCGCGTCCGGGATTCCTGGTGTTCCGGGCGACGGGGCAGAGTGTGTGGTGGTTCGTCTCGACCGTGCTGCTCACGGCGCTCGGCTTCTTCATGTGGCCGCACTCCTTCGCGGCCTGCTACACCGCCCGCGAGGCGCGCGTGTTCCGCAAGAACGCGATCATGCTGCCGCTCTACCAGCTGATCCTGCTGTTCGTTTACTTCGTCGGCTTCGCGGCGGTGCTGAAGGTGCCGGGCCTCAAGGGCAGCGACACTAACCTTGCGCTGTTCAAGCTCGTGATACAGGAGCTGCCGCCGTGGGTGGTTGGGATCGTTGGGGCGGCTGGTATCCTTACCGCGCTGGTGCCGGGCTCGCTGATCGCGATGACGGCCGCGACGCTGTTCGCCCGCAACATCTATGGCGCTGCCAGGCCGCAGGCGGGCGACGACGAGATCGTGGCGCTCGCGAAGTGGCTGGTCATCGCCGTCATGCTCGTCGCCGTCTATTTTACGCTCGCCGGCAGCTCGACGATCGTGACCCTCCTCCTGGTGGGCTACAGCTTTGTCACGCAGATGTTCCCGGCGCTGATCGCGAGCTTGTTCCCACGGAGCCGGGCGACCAAGGAGGGCGCCTTTGCCGGCGTCCTCGTGGGGGTCGCCGTCGCGGCCTGGTTGACCTTCACCCACGCGACGCTCGGCACGCTGCTGCCGTTCCTGCCGCAGTGGGTCAAGGACCTCAACGTCGGCATCGTGGCGCTGGTGCTGAACGTGGTTGTGCTGGTCGTTGTGAGTGCTGCGACGGGACGGCGGTTGGCGGTGCCGGCGGAGTAGGGTCGGGACTGGTCGAGCATCAGCATCAGCCGAAGCGGGGCGGTTCTCGGGCCGGTTCGCGGGAAGGCAGGTTGAGATCAACGCCGCCGAGGGGTGCGAAGCGCGCGCACACCCGGTCGTAGAGGTGCCGCGTGGATGGCCGGTTCTGCCCGGTAAGGGCAACTTGCAAGATGCGGCGGGCTTCCGCTTCCATAGAATGGCCATGCTCGGCCGCGCGAATGCGCAGCTTTTCCTTGATGGATGGGTCAAGGTTGCGGATCGTGATGCTGCTCATTGAGGCAGGAGCGTTACCAATCGACATCAAATCATTATAATCAATGAATGCGATGATGCCAAGCTATAGCTGGCTGTCCCGCAATTGCGATCTGGCGGGACCTGCACCGAGTTGGCCCTTTTTGCCTCCGCGGCCTGGCTCACCTTTGCGACACCTGTTTGGCATTGCAAATCGAGCTGCAGCGATTTACGACTGATCTATGCCCATTCCGAAGCAGATTCTGTCTGAAATCGCAGAGTTCGATCTACAGGCTCTCATCGAGAACGGGGTGCGAGAGGATCGCACTCTCGAGTTTAAGCGCGACGCATACGGCGGAAATGACGACGCGCGAGCTGAGTTCCTGGCCGACATCTCAGCGCTGGCGAATACGCTGGGTGGCGACCTGATCATCGGCATGGACGAGGATGGCGGTATAGCCAAGGACTTACCCGGCATGGCATCGAGTATCGATGTTGACCAAGAAAAGCTACGCCTGACTCAGATTGCGCAAGCAGGGCTACAACCCCGGCTAGCCGCCTTAGAAATGCACCCGGTTACGCTAGCGCGAGGCAGCTACGCACTCGTGATCCGAGTAGGACGCAGCTATCAAAAACCGCATCGTGTAATCTTCAAGGGACGCAATCGCTTTTGGGCCAGATCGTCCAGTGGCAAGTACGAGCCAGACGTGGACGAGCTACGGGCCATCTTTACAGCAGCCCCAACGCTTGCCCAGCAAATCAGAGAAATTCGCGCAGACCGCGTGGCGGCCGTGCTGGCGGGTGAGACACCAATCCCGCTCAGCTCTGACCCAGGTGTTTTCATCCTTCACTTCGTTCCTTTCGAAGCAGCGGAAAGCGCAGCAGCTACTGCGGATCTCGCAAACCTTAAGTCTGGTTTAGTCCCCTCCTACCTCCCGGTTCTGAAGGCACCAATTACAGTCGAAACTTTGACGGCTTCGTCGTTTACACACGTGCTGAGACAAGTGGAAGCTCTATTGCGTATAGTCAAATTTTTCGAAATGGTGTAGTCGAGATGGTAAGATCAAGCTTGTTGCAACCAAGCAAACCCTCAGCTATTCTTGTCGAACAAATTGCTGGCCTATTGCTGGAGTCGGTTAGCCGTATTATTCCGTTTCTACGTTGCCGAGGTATGACTTCGCCGTGCGCCGTCTTACTTACGCTAACCGGAGTTCGGAACGCGATATTTCTCTTGGACAATCCCAGTCGTTTTAGCATACCCAGCCCGCCGCGACCAATGCTTCGTGACGTGCTTCAGTTCATTGATCAGGTCGTTCCAGAGATGGCCCACGAGCGCATCGACATCTGGCGATCCGTTAGACCTATCTTGGATCAGCTCTTCCAGACAGCAGGGAGCAAGGAGACACCCCGCAACTGGACGGTTAGCAGCTAAACGTGCAACGTCGGGAAACGCACGCGTTCATGAAGAGGTGCGCATCCAGGCTATCGAGCCCGAGAGGTCCCGAATGGAGCGTGCGCTACATCGTCGCCCCGATCACCCAGGGCGCGAACTCCGCCGCGCCGAAGTCGAACGTCTCGCTCTTCGTCCGCTCCCCGCTTGCGACCCGCAGCATCAGGTCGAAGATGCGCGCCCCCGCTTGCTGCACGGTCTCCTCCCCGTCCAGGATCGTGCCGCAGTTCACGTCCATGTCGTCCTCCATGCGGCGGAACATGGGCGTGTTGGTCGCGAGCTTGATCGAGGGGGCGGGCTTGCAGCCGAACACGCTGCCGCGGCCCGTCGTGAAGCACACCAGGTTGGCGCCCCCCGCGACCTGTCCCGTCGCCGCCACTGGGTCATAGCCCGGCGTGTCCATGAACACGAAGCCCTTACTCGTCACCGGCTCGGCGTAGCCCACCACGTCCACGAGGTTCGTGCTGCCCGCCTTGGCCATGGCGCCGAGGCTCTTCTCCAGGATGGTGGTGAGGCCGCCCGCCTTGTTGCCAGGTGACGGGTTGGCGTTCATCTCCGCGCCCTCGCGCCGCGTGTAGTCCTCCCACCAGCGCATCAGGCCGACCAGCTTCTCGCCCACCTCGCGCGAGACGGCGCGCCGGGTCAGCAGGTGCTCGGCGCCATAGGTCTCGGGCGTCTCGGAGAGGATCACCGTGCCGCCGTGGCGCACGACGAGGTCGCTCGCGGCCCCGAGCGCCGGGTTGGCGCTGATGCCGGAGTAGCCGTCGCTGCCGCCGCATTGCAAGGCGACGCACAGGTCCGACGCTGGCACCGTCTCGCGCCGGACCTGGTTGCTCTCGGCCAGGACCTCGCGCACGAAGCCGACAGCAGCCTCGACCGTGCGCCGCGTGCCGCCCATGCTCTGGATGTCCATGTTGCGGATGCGCTGAGCAAGGCGCTGCTCCTCGATCAGTCCCGCGATCTGGTTCACCTCGCAGCCCAGGCCGAGCACGACGACGTGGGAGAAGTTCGGGTGCCGCGCGTAGCCGGCGAGCGTGCGGCGGAGGAGGCGGAGCGGCTCGCCCTCGGTCATGCCGCAGCCGGTCTTGTGGGTGAGCGCCACCACACCGTCCACGCCGGGGTAGTCTGCAAGCGGATCCGCGCCCGTCATCGGGTTCCGCTCGAACGCCTTCGCGACCAGCCCAGCGACGTGCGCCGAGCAGTTCACGCTCGTGAGAATCCCGATGTAGTTGCGCGTCGCCACCCGGCCATCGGGGCGGCGGATGCCCTGGAAGGTCGCGGGCTCGTTGATCTTATCCGTCGGCCGCGCGTCCACGCCCCAGGCGTAGTCCTTCGCGAAGTCGCCCATGCCCATGTTGTGGACGTGGATGTGGGTGCCGGGCGCGATGGGCTGGGTCGCGAAGCCGATCACCTGGCCATACTTGCGCACCGCCTCGCCCGGCGCGTGCGCCCTGAGTGCCACCTTGTGCCCGGCTGGGACGCGCTCCGCCGCCTGAAATCCCCTCCCCCACCGGCGTGCCGGGCAGGAGTGTCACGCGCGCGATGGCGACGCCGTCGTCGGGGTGCAGGCGGATCGTGGGTGTCGGCATGGGATCAGGTCATCTCCTTGGGGTGCTCGCGCACGCCGCTCACCGCCGCACGCGCGGCCTGGTTGATGAACACCGCATCGCTACCCACCGTCACCATGCGGAATCCCATTCCGATCGCGCGCCCGGCGTAGGCGACCGAGCCGCAGTGGACACCCGCCGTGATGCCGCGCTTCTTGGTCGCGGCCAGAATCGTCTCGTAGGCGGCGAGGATCTGCGGCTCCTCGCGATCCAGGACGGGAACGAGGCCCATGGAGAAGCCGAGGTCGCTCGGGCCGACATAGACCGCGTTGATGCCCGGCACGTCCAGGATGGCGTCGAGGTTCGCGATGGCCTCCTCGGTCTCGATCATGGGGATGCAGAGGACTTCATCGTTCGCGGTCTTCTGGTAGCCCGTGCTGACGCCGTAGATGCCGGCGCGGATCGGGCCGTTGCTGCGCTTGCCGAGCGGCGGATATTTGCAGGCGGCGACGAAGGCTTCCGCCTCGGCGCGGGTGTTGATCATGGGGCAGATCACGCCGTAGGCGCCCGCATCCAGCACCTTGCCGATGATGCCGGGCTCATTCCAGGGCACGCGCACCATGGGCAGAACGGGATGGCTCTGCATCGCTTGGAAGCACGCCACCATGGTCTGGTAGTCCTGCAGGCCATGCTGCAGGTCCACGGTCACGCTGTCCCAGCCGGCCTGCGCCATCACCTCGGCCGAGAAGCCACTCGGGATGGCGAGCCAGCCGTTCACGGAGGTGCGACCGTCCTGCCAGATCTGCTTGAGCTTGTTCGGCACGCCGACGTGTCTCCCCTGTTGCGGTTCGACGCTAGGCGCGGGTCTTAGTTGGGTCAATCGGTTGCGGCCGGGACCACTCTGCCCCGGCACTCGCCGAGGCCGATGGAGACGTAACCCTCTCGCCGGGCGCGGGCGCGCAGGATCACCTCGTCGCCGTCCTCCAGGAAACGCCGCTCCTCGCCGCCCGGCAGACGGAGCGGCTCGCGGCCGCCGCGCGTGAGTTCCAGCAGCGAGCCGAAGCTGCCCGGCTCGCGACCGCTGATCGTCCCCGTGCCGAGCAGGTCGCCGGCTTGCAGGTTACAGCCGCCGCTCGCGTGATGGGCGACGAGCTGGGCAGGTGTCCAGTAGAGGTCGCGCGCTGTGCCTCGGCTGAGCGGGTGCGGCGCCTCGCCGCGCTCGCGCATGGCGCGCGTGGACAAGAGCACCTCTAGATCGAGGTCAAGCGCCCCGCCTGTCTGGTCCGCCTCGTCCCAAAGGTAGGGCAGCGGGCGCGGATCGCCCTCCGGGCGGGGCAGCTGCGTGCAGCGGAATGGCGCCAGCGCTTCCGGCGTCACGATCCAGGGGGAGATGCTGGTCGCGAAGCTCTTGGCCAGGAAGGGACCGAGCGGCTGATACTCCCAGCCCTGGATGTCCCGCGCCGACCAGTCGTTGAGCAGGCAGTAGCCCGCGATGTGCCCGCCAGCCTCGGCGATGGGGATCGGCGTGCCGAGCGCGTTGCCTTGGCCGATCCAGGCGCCGAGTTCCAGCTCGCAGTCGAGGTTGCGGCTCGGGCCGAAGCTCGGCTCCGCGTCGTCGGCCCGCTTGCGCTGCCCGTTCGGCCTGCGAACCTCCGCACCAGACACGCGGAGCGAGCTCGCGCGGCCATGATAGCCGATCGGGACCCACTTGTAGTTCGGCGAGAGCGGGCTGTCGGGCCGCATCAGCCGGCCGACGTTGGTCGCGTGGTGGATGCCGGCGTAGAAGTCGGTGTAGTCGCCGACATGGGCCGGCATGTAGAGGATGCAGTCCTCTGCCCGGTGCAGCAGCGCGGCCCGCTCGTCCGCGCCCTCCGCCAGCAGGGCAGAGGCCGCGTCGCGCAGCGTCGCGCGCGGGCCGGGGCCGAGTGCTAAGAAGGCGTTGAGGGTCGGACCCGTGCAAAGATGGCACGCCGCCTGCGCCTCGTCGTCGAGCAGCCCGGCGTCGTGGAGGGTGCGGAGGTCGAGGATGTAGTCGCCGATCGCGATCCCCCCTCTCGGCGCGCCCGCGAGCGGGCTGAATACGCCGAGCGGCAGGTTCTGGATCGGGAAGTCGGAATGCCCGTCGCTGCCCAGCACCCAGGAGCGGAGCTGGGGGTCGTGGGTGTGGTCGAGCGCCGTGGTCACGGCTTGCTCGGATCGAAGCGCTTCGCGAGGCCGGCCCAGCACTCTACGTAGCCATGCTGGCGCTCAGTCAGCTCCGCGGCGAAGCGGGTCACGCGCTGGGCGAAGCGCGTCTCGAACATGAAGGCCATCGTGCCCTCCAGCTTGTGCGGCTTGAGGTCTGCCGTGCTGGCGCGCTCGAACGCCTCCGCGTCCGGCCCGTGCGGCAACATGCAGTTGTGCAAGCTGAACCCGCCCGGCACGAAGCTAGGCTTACCCAGGATGGGCGGCTTGGCGTCATACTGGCCGTAGATCAGGCCCATGAACTCCGACATGATGTTCATGTGATACCAGGGCGGGCGGAACGTGTCCTCGGCGACCAGCCAGCGGTCCGGGAAGCAGACGAAGTCCACGTTGGCGGTGCCGTGCGTCTCGCTGGGCGCGGTGAGCACGGTGAAGATGCTGGGGTCGGCGTGGTCGAACAGCAGCGGCCCCACGGGCGAGAAGCGGCGCAGATCATATTTGTAGGGCGCGTAGTTGCCGTGCCAGGCGACCACGTCGAGCGGGGAGTGGCCGATCTCGGCGGTCCAGAGGCTTCCGCCCCAGCGGAGGAAGAGCCGGGATGGCGTATCTTTGTCCTCGTAGGCTGCGACGGGAGCGAGGAAGTCGCGCGGATTGGCAAGGCAGTTGGCGCCGATCGGGCCGCGTTCGGGCAGCGTGAACGTGCCGCCGTAGTTCTCGCAGACGTAGCCGCGCGAGGGACCGCCCGGCAGCTCCGCGCGCAGCTTCACACCGCGCGGGATGACCGCGACCTCGCCCGGCTCGAGGTCGAGGATGCCGAACTCGGTCCACAGCCGAAGCCGGCCTTGCTGGGGCACGATCAGCATCTCGCCGTCGGCATTCCAGACATACTCGTCCTGCATTGAGCGCGTCGCGAGATACACGTGCGCGGCCATGCCGGACTGCGCCGCCGCGTCGCCGCAGGTGGTGATAGTGCGCATCCCCTCGATGAGGCTGAGTGGCGTGTGCGGGATAGGCAGCGGATCCCAGCGCAGCGGCTGCGGCGCAAGCTCCGCCTCGGTGCAGGGCGCCGTCCGCCAAAGGCCGGGGTCGGCCTTCACGAAGCGGCCGATGTGCCGTACCGTGGGGCGGATACGGTAGAGCCAGCTCCGCTCGTTGCGGGCGCGGGGCGCCGTGAAGGGCGAGCCGCTGAGCTGCTCGGCGTAGAGGCCGTAGGCGCAGCGCTGCGGCGAGTTGCGGCCCATGGGCAGCGCGCCAGGCAGCGCCTCGGTCTCGAACTGGTTGCCGAAGCCGGACTGGTAGCCCGGCGTCAGCGCCGTGCGGGCCGGAGCCTCGGGGCGGACCGTGACATTCATAGGTGGCTCCCTGCGTGGTCGGCGACAAACTCCCGGGCGAGGCGGATAGCGTCGAGGACGATAGCTTGGTCGCCGACGTGGTTGGCGAGCAGCAGGACGAGCCGCGCGTCGAGCAGGCGGCTCGCGCGCTCGTCCAGCCCATCATGCGCGGCGACGAGGGCGGCGAACAGCGCGTCGGGGTCGGCGATCCGGGGCGAGAGATCCAGCATCAGGCCGCCTCCGCGAACTGGTCCAGGCCGAGCGCGCGACGCATCGCATCGGCGATCCGGCCCTGATCAGCCGTGCGAAAGCGTGCGCAGCAATGCTGGTCCGGACGGAACAGGATCGCGCCGCCCGGGGGTGCTGTGTAGCGCGACCGCGCGAGGCCCGAGGAGTCTTCTAGGACCACAACGCCCGGCGCCGCCGCGGCCGGGCGCGGGCTGACGAGCACAGTCGCGATGCCGGGCTGCGGTTCCGCTTGCTCGCCGAAGAGGAGGAGCGTGAAGCCACTATCGGCGCCGATATGGCGCAGCAGCCAGTCCGGCTGGCCGTCCCGGAGCACGGGCGCGTCCACGGCGGGGGCGCCGGGCGGCACGCCGCCGTCCCACGCCGGGTCATCCGGCACATTGAGCGGGCTGGCGACGAGACGGCTCGGGCGCGAGAGGCGGCCGGAATTGACCATGGCGCGCGCGAACTCGTGCTGCTCAGCGAGCGTGAGCACGGCGTCGCGGTAGGCGCGGGCGGCGTCGGTGCTGGGCGAGATGAAGCTGGTCGAGCGCGTGCTGTGCAGGATGTTCTCGTCCGCGGCCGGGACGCGCTCCACGTTGTAGGTCTCGACCAGGCTCTCGGGCGCCCGCCCTTGCAGCACGGCGGCGAGCTTCCAGCCGAGGTTGTCCGCGTCCTGCACGCCACCGTTGCCGCCGCGCGCGCCGAACGGGCTGACCTGGTGCGCGGAATCGCCGACGAAGACGACGCGCCCATGGACGAACCGCTCCAGCCGGCGGCAGCGGAAGGTATAGACGCTGACCCACTCCAGCTCGAACGGCACATCCTCGCCGAGCATCGCCCGGATGCGCGGGATGACGCGCTCCGGCTCGCGCTCCCGCTCGGGGTCGGCATCCCGGCCGAGCTGCAGGTCTATGCGCCAGACCCCGTCCGGCTGCTTGTGCAGGAGAGCCGACTGGCCGCGGTGGAAGGGCGGGTCGAACCAGAACCAGCGCTCGGTGGGGAAGTCGGCCTTCATCACCACGTCCGCGATCAGGAAGCGGTCCTGGAAGACCTGGCCCGAGAACGGCAACTCCATGGCCCGGCGCACGAAGGACCGCGCGCCGTCGCAGGCGAGGAGCCAATCGGCGTGCAGAGCGTAGTCGCCGCCGGGCGCTGCAACCCGCAGCGTGACGCCGTCTAGGCGCGGCTCAACGCCGGCGACGGCGTGGCGCCAGCGGAGGTCTACGAGGCCGGTCGCCGCGCACGCCTCGACCAGCCACTCCTCGGCGTAATACTGCTGCAAGTTGATGAACGCCGGGTATTCGTGCCCCTGCTCGGGCAGGAGGTCGAACGCGTAGATCGCGCGGTCCTGGAAGAAGACGCGGCCGCGATTCCAGGTGATGCCCTTGTCCAGCATCCGCCGCCCGACGCCGAGGCGGCCGAAGATTTCCAGGGAGCGCTTCGCCATGCAGATGGCGCGCGAGCCGGTGCTGACCGTGTCGTCGTCGTCGAGCAGCACGGTCGGGACGCCACGCCGGGCGAGGGCGAGGGCGAGGGTGAGGCCGACGAGACCGCCGCCCACGATCACCGCCTCGTGCCGCTCCTCGGGATGCGCGGGCACCGGGCGAACGGGGTAGCGGGGCGAGACGTGTGGCACCTAGGCCTCCGCGCTCCTCATCGGCTCGCCCTGCTCCAGCGCGCGCCACATCTCCTGGTCGCGTTCCGCGGTCCAGATCCGGGGATGGTCCAGCCCGCGCGCCTCGTCCCAGGCGCGGGTTACGTTGAACGGCATGCAGTGCTCGAAGATGACCCAGTGCCCATATTTGGGGCGCATCTCCTGCATGGCCTCGTCATAGACCTCCTTCAGCCCGGCGCCGCCCGCGCTCGCGCGCTTGACGATGGCGAACAGATCGGAGGTGAAGGCGCGCGTGCCCTCGATCGCCTCCTCGCACTCAGCGCGCGTCGTCAATGCCCGGCCGCGGCCCGGCACCAGCTTCTCGGCGCCGAGCGCCGCGGCAGCCTGCAAGGTCGCCGGCCAGTCTGTGAAGTGCGCGTCGCCGCAGTACGGCGTGGCGCCGAACTCGACCACGTCGCCCGAGAACAGCACGCGCTCCTTGGGCAGCCAGACCACTGTGTCGCCAGCGGTGTGGGAACGGCCGATGTGGATGATCTGCACCTCGCGCTTGCTCATCCACAGCGTCATGCGCCCGCGGAACGTGACATCGGGCCAGGTCAGGCCGGGGATGCTCTCGCGCCCCCGGAACAGGCGCGGGAAGCGGCCGATCTCGCTGTCCATGTCCTGCTGGCCACGCTCGGCGATGAGGTCGCGCGTCGTCTCCGAGCAGATGATCTCGGCACCCTTATAGCCCGCCGCGCCGAGCACGCGGACGGCGTGGTAGTGGGTGAGGACGAGGTGGGTGACCGGCTTGTCCGTGACCTGCGCTATGCGCGCGAGCACGTCCTCGGCCATGCGCGGCGTGGCCTGCGCGTCCACGACCAGGACGCCCTCGTCGCCGACGACGACACCGGAGTTAGGATCACCCTCGGCCGTGTAGCCGTAGAGGCCGGGGCCTAGCTCGTCGAAGCTGACCTGCTTGTCGGCGAGATCTTTCGTGCTGGCAAAGCCCGACATCTCTGCCCTCCCTGGTCGATGCCCTACAGTGTCGCGCATTGCGCGCCGCGGGGCATCCCCCTCACGGAGATGTGGGGATGCCGGGCACGGCGCCGGCAGGAGTTCCTGCTGCCGAGGCCGTGCCTGGTCAGCATCCGGGCGTGACACCGCCCGGTCCGCGGTCCATCCTGGATGCAGACGCCACGAACGCGCACGCCAGGGAGGGCTTTCCGTGCTCGGCCTCATGCAGACCCAGCCGCTGCTGGTCTCCTCGATCCTGACCCACGCCGCCCGGCATCACGGCGGCACGGACATCGTCTCCCGCGAGGCGAGCGGCGCGCTGCACCGCACGACCTACGCAGCCCTTGAGCGCCGGGCGCGCCGCCTCGCCCGCGCGCTCGCCCGGCTCGGGGTCGGACCCGGCGACCGGGTCGCGACGCTCGCGTGGAACGGGCATCGACACGTCGAAGCCTACTACGCCGTTCCCGGCATGGGCAGCATCATCCACACCGTCAACCCGCGGCTCAGCCCGGACGACATCGCCTTCATCCTTGACGACGCTGGCAGCGGCGTCCTGCTCGCGGAGAGCGGGTTCGCGTCGCTGGTGGCGGGGATCGCGCCGCGGCTGCCGCGGCTGCGCGCCGTCGTGGTGCTGTCCGAGGACGGCACCCGGCCTGACCTGCCGCTCGCGCCGGGCCAAGTGCTCCTGGACTACGAGACGCTGCTCGCGGAGGCCGACGAGGATTTCGCCTGGCCGCGCCTCGACGAGATGAGCGCCAGCACGCTCTGCTACACGAGCGGCACCACGGGACAGCCGAAAGGCGTGCTCTACAGCCATCGCAGCCAGGTGATCCACGCCTACGCCATCAACCTGCCCGACGTGCTGGGGCTGCGCGCCGTGGACCGTATCCTGCCGGTCGTCCCCATGTTCCACGTGAACGCATGGGGTATCCCGCACGCGGCGCCGCTGGTGGGCGCAGCCCTGATCCTGCCCGGCCGGCAGCTTGACGGCGCGAGCCTCACCAACCTGATGAACCAGGAGCGCGCCACGTTCTCCGCCGGCGTGCCCACGGTCTGGCTCGGCCTGCTGCAGCACCTGCGGGCGACCGGGGAGCGGCTCGACACAGTGAAGCGGCTGGTCTGCGGCGGCTCCGCCTGCCCGGCGATGCTCTTCGAGGCGTTCGCCGAGTATGGGGTGGAGGTGCTGCACGCCTGGGGCATGACCGAGACGAGTCCCCTAGGAACGTTCGCCACCACCAAGCAGGGGGCGCTCGATCCCGCCCGGCAGCTCCGCACGCAAGGCCGCGTCGTGGCGGGCCTCGACATGCGCATCACCGATGACGAGGGCCGCGAGGTCGCCTGGGACGGCGAGCAGTTCGGCAATTTGGAAGTGCGCGGCTCCTGGGTTCTCCGGCGCTACTTCGGCTTCGACGAGGACGCGACCACGCCGGACGGTTGGTTCCCCACCGGCGACGTCGCCACTATCGACCCGGACGGCTACATGCACATCACCGACCGTACCAAGGACGTGGTGAAGTCGGGCGGGGAGTGGATCAGCTCGATCCAGCTGGAGAACATCGCCGTCGAGCACCCGGACGTGGCCGAGGCCGCCGTCATCGGGGCGAAGCACCCGAAATGGGACGAGCGGCCCCTGCTCCTCATCGTGCCCAAGCCGGGCCGCAGCGTGGACCCGGACGCGGTGATGGGGCTCTTCGAGGGCCGGGTCGCGAAGTGGTGGCTGCCGGACGAGGTGCTGATCGTGGAGGACCTGCCGCACTCGGCGACGGGCAAGATCAATAAGCTTGCGCTGCGCCAGCGCTTCGCCGGGCATCGGCTGCGGACGGCGGCGGAGTAGCGGCGAGGCCAGGTCGGGAGGCTTTGCCCGGCGCTCCGGGCCGTCGATGTTGCCGGCGACCTTGACCCAGGCGCCGCACCTTCGGCGCTTGTATGCCGTGCGGAACAAGTCGAAGTTACAATCTACGCGTCCTTGGCGCTGATCACGGCCAAGGTGTTCAGCCGAATTCGCCACCAGCATCGCTGTTGGGAACGGGCCGCCTCCGCAACCCATGCTGACCTGTCGTTGCCGAGCCCTATGGAAGGGTTCGGCGGTGAAACCCGTCCAGACCTGCGCACACGGTCGCCGCAGATGCTTTCAAGTGTCGTGTCGCCTAGCCGTAAGTGAAATCCGGCTTCCTTTGTCCAACTTCTATTATATAACCATCCGGGTCGCGAATATAGCACCGCGTCTCGCCGTACTTTTCCTTTGGCTCCGTGATAAAGTGGGCTCCTCGGCTTCGCCATAACTCATAGCATGCTTGAATATCCGCAACGCGGATATTCATAAAGCTGCTGAATGAATCGGGGTCGGCGGGGACGCTGAGCGTTACCGACGGTTTGTCGGGTGTCGGACCGCCCCCGACGTTGACAAGGAGCCACGTGTTCGCGATCTGAATGTAGCCCGGCGCGCCGCTGCTGTCGCCTCTGCTCAGAATACGACCTTCGAAGACCGTTTCGTAGAATCGAGCCGATCGTTCAATGTCGGCGACGGTGAGAAAGTGCGTGACGACAAACCCCTCCTCCGGCGGCATCTGATAGTTTTCGTGCTCGACCTGCATAGTCCCCTCCCTTCTAGCCCAACATTCCTCGGATACCTGATTTCGTTCCGCCGAACATCATCCTCTCGGCCCGGTCCCACAACGGAATTCGCATGTTCCGCAGGGAGAATTTGCAGGCAGTCGTCGTTGTAGCAGTCGCCACGCCCGTCACCCGCCGGGCTGTGGCCCGTGCCGCAGCCCCAGCCGCTACCGCCTTTGGACGCCATAGTTGGAACTGCACCTGGCGGCGCCCATTTCCCCGACATGACGCACCTCGCGCATTTACTCGACCGGGCAGTTATTGAGGTTTCAGGGGCCGACCGTGTCGCATTCCTGCAAGGGCTGGTCAGCAACGACGCGGCCGAAGCGGCGCCCGGCCGCGCGGTCTGGGCGGCGCTGCTCACGCCGCAAGGCAAGTGGCTTGCGGACTTCTTCGTGCTCAGCGACGGTGAGCGCTTGCTGCTCGACTGCGCGGCGGACCAGGCCGAGGACATCGCCCGGCGGCTCGCGCGCTTTCGGCTGCGCAGCGCCGTCACGGTCGCGCCCGTGCCGCTCCGTGTCCATGCTGCCTGGGACGGAATGCCCGATCGCCCGCCGGGCGCCGTCGCCGCGCCCGACCCGCGCCTGCCCGACGCCGGCTGGCGTATCCTCGCCGAGACCACTCTCCCGGTGAACGCGACCGCCGAGGACTGGGACCGGCACCGGTTGGCGCTCGGCCTGCCAGATGGCGCGCGCGACCTGGAAGCGGACCGGACCGTGCTGCTGGAGGCCGGGTTCGACGAGCTGGGCGGCGTGAGCTGGACCAAGGGCTGCTACATGGGCCAGGAACTGACGGCCCGCACGAAGTATCGCGGCTTGGTCAAGCGTCGGCTGGTGCCCGTCGCCATCGAGGGCGCGATGCCGGCGCCGGGCACGCCGGTGCTGAGGAACGGCACGGAGGTTGGCACGATGCGGTCGGGACGGGACGGGCTAGGCCTCGCCCTGCTTCGGCTCGAGGCGCTGAACGGAGGAACGCTCGACTGCGGCGAGGCACGGCTTGTGCCGCGCGTGCCCGAGTGGATGCGGCTGCCAGCCTCAGCGGCCTGACGCAGCCCCAACCGTCCCAGTTGCCGGGTCTAGGTGTTGTCGAACCCGCCGCCCCCGAACGGATCGCCGCCACCCCCGCCGAACGGGTCGCCGCCGCCGCCTCCGCCGAACGGGTCGCCGCCACCCTGGTCGAAGCCGCCCTGACCACCGCCGAAATCCTGGCCGCCTCCGCCGAACGGGTCCGTGCCGCTCGTGTCCACGCCCGACTGATCGAACGGATCGGCGCCGCCGCCCCCGCCGCCGCCGAACGGTCCACCCAGGAAGCCGCCGCCACCCGCATCGGCCGCGCCAGCCCCGAAGCCTCCCGCCTGGTGCCCGCCGCTGAACAGGTCCATCAGCGCGTTGCCGGCAACCAAGCCGCCTGCGACGCCCGCCGCCGTGGTCAGCGCCGAGCCGAGGAAGCCAGAGCCGCCGCGGCCGGGCTGGAACATGCCGGGCTGATAGCTCGGCGGATACTGCGGCTGAGGCGGCGGACTGCTGGGCTGGAAGCGCTGCTGCCCGCCACCGCCGCCGAACAGGCTGCTGAAGAAGCCGCGCGACTGCTGCGGCGCCTGCTGCGCGGCCTGCTGGACGACGTGCTGCGCCTGCTCAAGCTGCCATTGCAGCTGGCGGATGCGGTTTTGCGCCTCGGCGAGCGCCATCTCCTGCACGATCGCTGTCTGCGTGATGCGGTAGCGCGCCTCGGGATATTGCTGGAACTCCTGGGCGATGAAGGCGTCCGCGTCGCGGTCAACGGGTGGGAGAGGCTGCTGCGTTGCCGGCACGCTGCCGCCGGTGAAGCCGCCGCCTTGGGACGCACCGCCGACGCGGGCGAAGAACTGGGCGATCAGGTCGCGTTCCTGGGGAGTCATCATGGTGCTCCTGGCACTGATGGATACGCAATAGACTGGCCCCCAACCTTCACTCCTTCAAGCCACGCGCGCTGGAAGGCCGAGCCGGTGCCACTCGATCTTGGGACAACGGTCCATGACGACCGCAAGGCCCGCCGCCCGCGCCTCCTCGGCCGCTTGCTCGTTCACGACCCCGAGCTGCATCCAGACCGCACGCGCGCCGAGGCGGATCGCGTCGCGCACCGGCGCTAGCACGTGGCGCGAAGCCCGGAACAGATCCACGAGGTCGAACGGCGCCGCATCGCCGAGGTTAGCGACGATCGGCTGCCCGTGGAGGCTCTGGCCGGCGTAGCCTGGGTTGACGGGAACCACCTGGTAGCCGCGGGCGAGGAGGAAGTGCATCACGCCGTAGGAGGCCCGCGCCGGGTTGATCGAGGCGCCGACGAGCGCGATGCGCCGCGTGGAGAGGAGAAGGTCGCGGATCGCGTCGCTATCCAAGGCCGATGTCCCTCCGGCAGAACCCATCCGGCCAGTCCACGGCCGCGACGGCGCGGTAGGCCGTCTCGCGTGCCGCCGCCAGGTCCGGCCCGGTGCCGACGAGTGTGAGCACCCGGCCGCCATCCGCCACCAACGCGCCGTCCAGCTCCCGCGTTCCCGCCTGGAACACGAGCGCGCCGGGCACCTGCTCGGCCCGCTCCAGGCCGCGGATCGCGCCGCCGCGCGCCGGCTCGCCGGGATAGCCGCGGGCGGCCATCACGACGGCGCAGCTCGCCTCGTCCCGCCAGTGCAGCGCGAAGTCGGACAGCTCCCCCTGGCAGGCGGCGAGGAGCGCGGGCAACAGATCGCTGCGCAGCCGCGGCAGGAGCGCCTGGCATTCCGGGTCACCGAAGCGGGCGTTGAACTCGACGATTTTCGCACCCTCCGCCGTGAGCATCAGCCCGGCGAACAGCACGCCGCGGAACGGGGCACCTCGGGCCTCCAACTCGGCGAGCACGGGTTGGATGACGCCCTCCATGATGTGCTCCGCCGCGTGCGGGTCGTGGAAGCCCGGCACCGGGCTGACCGCGCCCATGCCGCCCGTGTTCGGCCCGGTGTCGCCCTCGCCCACGCGCTTATGGTCGCGCGCTGCGCCCAAGAACACCGCATCCCGCCCGTCGCAGAGCGCGAACACGCTCGCCTCCTCGCCCTCCAGGCATTCCTCGATCACGAGCGCCCCGCCCGGCATGAACAAGGCGTCCACGGCCGCCTCGGCTTCTTCGACGGTGGCCGCCACGATGACGCCTTTGCCGGACGCGAGACCGTCCGCCTTGACAACGATGGGAGCGCCGCGACGGCGAACAAAATCGTGCGCCTCGGCGGCGGACTCGAACCGCTCCCAGCGCGCGGTCGGGATGCCGGCGGCGTCGCAGACCTCCTTGGCGAACGCCTTGCTCCCTTCGATGCGCGCGGCGGCGGCGCTCGGGCCGCAGCAGGCGATGCCAATCTCCGCCAGGGCATCCGCGAGGCCAGCGACCAGCGGCGCCTCCGGGCCCGGCACGACCAGGTCAACGCCCTGCTCGCGCGCGAAGGCGACGAGTCGCGGGATGTCGTCGGTGCCGACGGGGACGCACTCGGCGTGGTGCGCGATGCCGGGGTTGCCGGGCGCCGCCCAGAGTTTCGTCAGCAGCGGCGAGGCCGCGAGCGCCCAGGCCAGCGCGTGCTCGCGCCCGCCGGAGCCGATCAAGAGCACGCGCATCGTCTCGCCTCCTTTGAAGCCGGGCGGGCTTAGCATACCCTCCCCGGATGGACACCCCGACCGCCAGCCCAAAGGACACGAACGTCCCCGAGTTCAGCGTCAGCGAGATCAGCGGCGCCGTGAAGCGAACCTTGGAGACGGCGTTCGCGCGCGTGCGCGTGCGGGGCGAGATCACCGAGGTGCGGGCCTACGCCTCCGGGCACGTCTACTTCGCGCTCAAGGACGAGGACAGCAAGCTGCGCGCCGTGGCCTGGAAAGGCACGATCCCGCGGCTCGGGCTGCGCCCGGAGGACGGTTTGGAGGTCGTCGCGACGGGCAAAGTGTCCGCCTACGGTGGGCGGAGCGACTACCAGCTCGTTGTCGAGCGCCTGGAATACGCCGGCGTCGGCGCGCTGCTCGCCCGAATCGAGCGGCTGCGGCTGCGTCTCGCCGCCGAGGGGCTGTTCGCGGACGAGCGCAAGCGGGCGCTTCCCGTGCTGCCCGAGATCGTCGGCGTCGTCACCTCGCCGCAGGGCGCCGTGCTGCACGACATCCGCACCACCATCGCCCGGCGCTTCCCGCGCCCGATCCTGCTCTGGCCGGTGCCGGTCCAGGGCGAGGGTGCTGCCGAGCGCATCGCCGCCGCCATCGCGGGCATGGCGCTCCTCCCCACCCTGGGACCGCTGCGTCGGCCGGATGTGCTGATCGTGGGCCGCGGCGGCGGGAGCCTGGAAGACCTGATGGCGTTCAACGAGGAGGCGGTGATCCGCGCCGCCGCCGCCTGCACCATCCCGCTCATCTCCGCCGTTGGGCACGAGACCGACAACACCTTGATGGACCTGGCGGCCGACCGCCGGGCGCCGACGCCGACCGCGGCGGCGGAGATGGCGGTGCCGTCCCGCGTGGAGCTGGTGGCGACGGTCGCGCAGGAGGGGGCGCGGCTCGCGGCCGGGCTGCACCGGGTAACGCAGGAGCGGCGGCTGTGGCTTGGCCAGGCAGAGCGGGGCTTGCCGGACCTGCCCAGCTTGCTCGGCAATGCTCGGCAGCGGCTCGACCACGGCGCGCACCGACTCGGCCTCGCGTTGCCGAATCTGCTGGAGGGCCGCCGCGCCCACCTGGGCCGCGCCGAGCGGGCGCTGCCGGACCCGAGGGCGCTCGTCGCCAACGCCCGGCAGGTGCTCACGGCGGCGAGGGCGCGACTAAGTTTGTCGCTGCTCGCTTATATGAGTAGCCGGCGGGACGCGCTGATGCGAGCCGAGTGCGCGCTCCCGACGCCGCGGGCACTGATGGACAGTCGACGCAATGTCGCTGTCCGGACGCTCGCGCGGCTGAGCATCGCGCCTGTCCAGGCGAGCTTGCGCGAGCGGCGGGCGGTGCTAGCTGGGTTGGGCGCGCAGTTGGAGGGCGTCTCGCCGCTGGCCGTGCTGGCGCGGGGCTACGTGCTCGTGACGGATGCGGCCGGGCAGCCGGTAACGCGGGCGGCGGCGGTGCAGGCAGGCGAGCGGCTGCGGCTGCAGTTCGGGGACGGGGAGGTTGGGGTGAGGGCGGAATAAACCCCTGCAGCACCGCGCCACCGCGTCACCAAGCCTGCACTGCCTCCCGTTCAGCCGCCTCGCGCACGGCCGGGCGCAGGGCAGAGCGCTCCACAAGGTCGGCAGGCGCACTGAGCAGGTTGGACAGCTCGGCCCACACCGAGGCGATGCCGACCAGCAAGGAGGGAGTGGTCGCGGCTACGGCTTGGGATGTAGAATCTCCTACTCGCCATATGGCAGGCGGGCCTTGAGTCCTAGTAGATAACATTCAACGCTTGGCACCCATGCGGTCAGTCGGCTTGGGGCAGGAAGCGGCTGTAGAGACTTGCCATCCGGAGGTCCGCTTCGCGCCCATTCCGGCCAATCAGATGCCTCGGTCGACACCCCAGAAGCGGACATTTCAACGCGGGCCATCATTGACGGGGATGGGTGGAAGGCGGTCATACAGCGAGCGCGCTCCTAGGACCGCTCTCCGCCAAGGAGTAGACGTTCACGGCCTGCTTGGAAGCTGACCTTCGAGTAAGATGCCCCGAAGGGAGGAATAGATGGCGAAACGGAGCAAGCGGCGAGGATCGCCGATCCACCGCAGTCTTAAGGATAGTCTAGGCTATGAAAGTTCAACGCCTGATGTAGAAATATTGGAAGACTGGAAAATTCGGACGAGCCGTGTCTGCAAGCCTTGCTGGGAACTAAAGTATTGCCCCTACGGTCCGCTTGTTGAACAGCTTCCACTATTGCCTCCGCTCCGGGCAGAGATTGAAGAACAGCAGAGATATTTCGAGCAATGCCTAGAAAGCGGCTCAGGAATCCCCTCATTTTGGTGGCCTCAGATCTAGCCGCGATTCGAGCATGCTCCGTAGAAGCTTCGGCTCCTGTCGGAACGGAGTGTGGGCGTGGACAAAACGGGGCGGTCGAGTGGTCGGCTTGAGGAGATCCGTGACTTCATTGCTGGGCTGTATGGGCATGACCTGCACGCCAAGCGGGTCGATGCCCTGGCCGGTGCCACGCTGGGGGTGATGGCCAGCGCATCCTTGGCGGTGGCGGTGATCGGGCAGGCGCTCGCCCAGGCACGCGGCTTGGTCACCAAGCACGCGGTCAAGCAGGTGGACCGGCTGATGAGCAACGCGGGCATTGATGTGTGGGACAGCTTTGCCCGCTGGGTGCCGCACCAGGTCGGGGCGCGGCGGGACGTCCTGGTGGCGATGGACTGGACCGAGTACGACCGCGACGGACAGGCAACGCTGGTGCTGAGCCTGGTGACGGGGCACGGAAGGGCGGCCCCCCTGCTGTGGTTGACCGTCTGGAAAGAGGAACTCGCTGCGCAGCGCAACGCGTTCGAAGACGCCTGCCTAGCGCGGCTCAAGGAGCTCGTGCCACCGGGCTGCCGCGTGACCATCCTCGCCGACCGCGGCTTCGGCGACTGCAAGCTGTTCGGCTTCCTGGCCGAGTTGGGCTTCGGCTACGTCATCCGCTTCCGCGGCAACATCCGCGTCACCGACGCCCTGGGCGAGACGCGCTCGGCTACCGAGTGGGTCGGCAAGGCGGGACGCGCGCGCAAGCTGCGCGGCGCCCGCGTGACCGCCTCGCACGGCTTCCAGGTCGGCGCGGTCGTGTGCACCCACGCCAAGGCAATGCAGGAACCCTGGTGCCTCGCGGCCAGTGACGCCGAGGCGTCCGCCGCCGAGCTGGTCAACCATTATGCGAAGCGCTGGACCATCGAGCCGCATTTCCGGGACACCAAGGACCTGCGCTTCGGTATGGGGTTGAGCGCCACGCGCATCGGCGAGCCGACCCGGCGCGACCGCCTGCTCTTGGTCAGCGCCTTTGCCACAGCACTGCTCACCCTGCTCGGCGCCACCGGCGAGAGCCTCGGCATGGACCGGCTGCTCAAGTCCAATACCTCGAAGACCCGCACTCACTCGCTGTTTCGGCAGGGCTGCATGCTCTACGACTTGATCCCCACCATGCCCGAGCACAGGCTCGCGCCGCTCATTGCCAGCTTCAGTGACGCCGTCGCGCAGTGCAGCATCTTCGGCAGGCTTTTCGCCCCAGCCTGAAATGAGGGGATCAGAGAGAAAGCGGAGTTATCGGGGAAGTTGCTCCGCTTTCGGACGAAAGGAGGGCGATGTACGAGGAGTGGCTTCAGGACGAGGACCTCCTGCGGCGTCAAGCTTTAAACCAAATCAGGAATCAGAAGCACTTTGAGCAACTCGAAAAGCTGGAAAGCGAAGAAGAGCGAATGGCAGCCTGGCTCGGTGGCGAACTACCTCCACCGCACATCTACCGCGTCCCTTACGACCTGGGCCTCGGCAACGAGCTAATTGAGGCGGACTTCCCGCCAGGAATCTGGCGCGAGATCCTCGAACGCACTGAAGCGCAGCGAGCCGAGCTGGAAGCAGCGCTTGAGACTGGCGTTGATGACCATCGCGCACCGATGGAGCCCGTCCGCCGCGCCTGGTTTGAGAAGCAACTCGGAGATTTCACACCTGACGGCTAACCCGGAGAGCATTCCAGAAATTTTCAGCGAAGCCGCATGCACCGTCTTCGGCCATATCTGCCCGGTCTTCTTTACCGCCGAAGCGATGACTGAAACTCAAGAGGAACGGCGAATTGGCCGTCGGCACTTGAGCTTCGCGACAATGATGCGAATCGTTCGGCGTGACGACTATCGATGCCAGCACTGCCAAAAAAAGCTTCAGGATAACGAGGTCGAGTTCGACCATATCATTCCTGTTTCGAAAGGAGGTAGCTCAGCGGAACACAACATTCGTCTGACCTGCTTTGATTGTAACCGGGACAAGAGCGACGACTACACTCCATAGGGGAACTATCCGGTTGACGTAGTATGGCACTAAATGTAGCTGGCGGCCCGATAGCCAATGTGGAGACGGCGACAGAAACCCTGGGGCGCACGCTCTACTATCAACTGGAACGCCTTGACCCAGCCCTTGACGAACGTAAGTGGGACGACCTTGGGCCGGAGGAGCAGGACGTTTATCGTCTAGCTATGAGGGCCACGTTGCGGCTCGGTCGAAGGGCGGTCCTAGAACTTTTCTCCTGCGACGACGAGATAAGTAGGCGCACCAACATGCGCGAATAGGCGTATGTAGGCGATAATCAACTTAGGATCACTCCGGACGGATTCGTATAGCCCAATCGCGAAAGGACGCGTATCGGGTGGCGACAGGAAGGGTAGGCCGCCAACCAAATACCATCTCATATTGACTTCGCCGTGCAGAATGAAATGTGGCAGGATCGGAACAAATCCGTCAAGGCCGAACCGCGCTACCGCTTCACAGTGCGCTATCTTCGCCAACATCCTACAGAATGGGACATCGTGAAATAGTAATTCCGCGGCGATGCCTGCGTTCGGATCATCGTTCTTGGGCGGCTGATGATAGTGGAACCACAGTCCCACCTGTATGCCTACGTCGCTCAGCTCTGGCGGGGTATTTCGGAGAAGACCCGGCGGACGCATGACGGGAAGCATTAGAAAGGTTGGATGTTCTTTATATGTGACATCTTCTAAGCGCCAAGCTGACGGATTAGTATAAATATCCACCGTATCTCGCTGAAGCTCAATTAACTCATCCCGAACGAGTGCGGGTAGTAGCTTGGGACGCTTGCTCAGTCGTCGGCTGCCAATGCGATGTCTATAGCGGTAATCTCGGAACATTTGCCGCAAGCAGAACTGCTCGAACTCTTCGTTAATCTTTTCTTGACAAACCCCACAGGTGGCAAGTTCCAGGGTCTTAACGCCGCCGAGGTTCGCAGCCAAAATGTGCTCCTCTGTAAGCGGCACGTCGTCCGCTCGGCAGTAGATGCACCGGCCGATGGTCCTGACGGGCCTGGACCTTGCCTTAACCACGTTCCGTCCTTACCCGATCTGTGCTACAGTTCGGGTATGGATGGCCAGCAAACCCAAGCGCAACGGCGTCGTGACGAGATGCTGTTGCGCTTGCTGAAAACCCCACCTCAACCGCGCCCCCAACGGAAGCGCGGCGACGAGGGGCCTAGTCCCGCTTCCGCGAAGCGCGCCACCGCAGGAAAGCCCGCGCCTTCTGCTTAGCGGTCTTCGGTTCGGTTAGCTTGTTGATAGACGAGGCGCTTTCCCTTGGCGCCCGCTAGGAGTGCAGCGGCACGTTCCCAATCGGTCAGCTTGCGGGTGTTGGCGCGGAAGTCGAACTCGGCCAAGTAGCGGTGCAGGTGAGCCTCGCTGATGTTGTGGAAGGTGCCATAGATGCCGCGCTTGAGCAGCGCGAAGTGAGAATTCAGCCGTGTTCGTGTGAACGAAGCCGCCGAGGCGCACATACTCATCGGCCGAGTGGTTCACAGTGTCATGGCCAGCGAACTCGCCTCCGGTCTTCGTGTAAACCTTGCTCTCGTCCGTCATCAGGTGCGACTTGCGGCTGGCGTGCTTCAAGAGAACCGGGCGCAGCGTCTTGGCGGTCACGTTCGCGACGTGGAAGCTGCGGGTCTCGCCGTCGCGCTCGACCAAGGCGACCACGGCCATCTTGCCCGCGCCGCCCTGCATTCCGGGCTTGCGCTTGCTCTTGTGCTTGTTGCCCTCCTTGCCGCCGATGTAGGTCTCATCGGCTTCCACGACCTTGTTCGCTCCACCGATGGGGCTGGGCGTGGGATCGGCGGCAGCCTCGCGCAGCCGATGGAACAGAAACCAGGCGGTTTCGTAGTTGGTGCCCAGAAGACGATGCAGCTCGTGGGCGCTGAAACCCTTTTTGCTGGACGCCATCAGTTGAGCGGCCAGCACCCACTTGTGCAGCGGGATGTGGCTGCGCTCCATCACGGTCCCGACCGTGACCGTGAAGGGTTTGCGGCAGTCCTTGCAGTTATACACACCGGGGCGCGTGCTCTTGCCCTGTAGCTTGGTGATCCGGTCACCTGATACGCCGCAGCGCGGGCAGGTCGGACCATTCGACCAAAGCAGAGTTTCGAGGTGGGCGCGGGCCGCGTCCTCATCATGGAAGATCGGATTTGCGATGTCGAACTTGTCAGCCACGGCAACCATCCCTCGGCGAATGAGGGAATACTACATTTTGGCCCGTGCTACGTCAACCGGATAATTCTCCTCCATAGTGCCGGTAACGGGGCGAGGCGCCGCCCGGGAAGGGCCGCCGTAAGCGGACCTTCCTTACTTCCGCTAAGAGCCGACACTGGAGGTCTGGGCGACGGGTAGTATGTCACCTCTGGGTCAACGTTGCCTGCAGAGCTGGCGAGGTCCGTTTCCGCAAGTTCTCCGCTGAAAGCAGACTGGCCGCTCACGACCAAGGCGGATATGGCTCGGCGAGTATCAAGCGTCAGATTCTATTCACTAGCAATGTCGCCGGACTTGCTCCTGGAATCACCACGGCCGCTTAGGATGGGGTCAGCGCCTCGTAAATCTATCCCCCCAACTCTTCGAAACCGGTACGATCTCATCCGTCAGGTCGTATGTGTCGAGCCACGCCCCTAACTCGTCGCCGGAGATACCCTCTCCAGCGTCGAGGCGGAGTCGCGCTTGATAAATCACCCCAGCCTCGTGAGCGCTGAGCGCACGCTCCTCATCGACACGTTCTACCTTGGATTTGAAGGGCAATCATGCCTCCGGCAAATGATCAAAACTTGTAACAAGACCGGTGTGGACTTTCTCATCCCCGTTGCCAACACCTAAGCCCGTTGCCAACACCTAGGATCCTATCCCGGTCCGTGACGGCTGAGGGCCAGCAAGGGTCTGACGAGCCTGCCGCGGAAAAGACCCGCAGGACCGACCCGGCGCCGACCGGGATTAGGGTCGAAGCAAAGCCCAACCCGGCATACAGAATCACCTCCCGTACACCTCCTTTGCCCCCGCAACCACTCCTCGGGCCCGCATCTCTCGTCCCGACCCCAATCACCCCTTGACCCGGCGCGCGAGAAACCAGTTTATCCTCCCCGATGTCCTCCACCCCCGCCCTCCTCGACCCGGCAGACCTGGCCCGCCAGCGCGACGAGGACGCCCAATACTACCGCCAGGTCCTGCACAAGCTCATCGCCATGGGCACCGACCTCGCCGAGGCCGTCCACCGCCAAGCCCTGGCCGAACCCGCCGCCCCCCAGAACCAGCCCGAAGACCAGCCCGCAGCACCCAGCCCCAGCCCGAGCCAAGCGACCACCTTCGACCGCCTCGCCCGTGCCGTCCGCCGCACCATCGCCCTCGCCCGCAAGCTCTCCGAGCCCGTCCGCGAGGCGCCCGGCCCCAAGCTCCGCCTACAGGAGTGCCCAAAGGACCGCCGCCCGGACTGCGCCGAGACCGACGCCCCCAATGCCGAGCCATGGGCCGAGCCGTGCGAGCGCCCCGAGGGACCCGATTGCGACGCCGACGAAGACCTCGATGACGACCTTGACGAGCAGTCGCTCGCCGATCTCATCGCGAGCCTGCGCCACGACAGCGGTCTCGCCCACCTGACCGACGCCGAGCTCCGGCAGCACCGCACGCCCCCCAGCGCGCAAGAGAGCGCGCAAGAGGGCGTCCCGAGCGAGACGTGCGGCCTCTGCGCCCATCGCGAAGCGATCCCCCGGATGGGGTCGGTCCGGCAGAGCCGACCGACGCCGCGGAGCGGGTGCAAGGCCGCCGCACAGCCAAGGACCGTCCACCCCACGACCGGCGACCCGCGCCCTCCTGCGCCGCCCCGGCCCACCCGGCCCGGCACCGGCCCGCCAAGACCCTGATCCGGCCCCCCGGTCACCACGGTCAGAGGCCGGAGCGGTCAGCTTTTGAGGGCGTCTGCTATGAGGCGAGATGGTTCCGCCGCGGCTCTGGGCGCGCTTTGCGCGACCTGATCCGTCGCCTCCGCCAGACCCGCAAGCGCTTCGTGCAGCCGCAGGCTTGCCTGGAGCTGGGCGAGCGTGATCCGGCCAGCTCGATACGCGGCCGTGGCGCTCTCACGGGACTGAACCGTGCTGTCCCACCCGCCGCCGAGGTGCGGAGCGGCTACCCCGTGCCTGACCGATTGGGCGACGCGTCCGATGTCTGCGGCCAGCGTGCTCAGGACAGCGGGAACCCCCGTTTCCGGTCCCGGCAGCAGCGGCACGAGCTGGTCCGCATACAGCAGGCAGCGGCCAATCCGCTCGGCGGCAGTCATGCGCTCCCGCACCTCGGCCCTCGGATGGCGGAGCAGCAACGCTTCCAGCCCCTCGGCCGAGGTCAGGCCCGAGAGCTTCTCGGCGGCGTCGAGGAGTTCCCCGGGCCGGTCGTCGCGCAGATGCGGGCCGGGCTGCGCGAGGACGGACGCCATGCGCTGCAGCTTCCCCGCCGCGAGATCGAGCAGCGCGGCCATCTGCTCGCGCACCTGGTCGCCGGTTCGCACGGGCAGCAGGACGACCGTCACCAAGACGGCAATTGCGGTCCCGATGAAAGTATCGACCACGCGCGCGACGTAGAACGAGCCAGGCGCATCGGCGAGGTGGAACAGCAACGACAGCAGCAGGCTGAGCCAGAACAGGACGGTGCGATAGCGGGCGGCGCGCTCGTAGAAGAGGGCGAAGACGCAGCCGACGACGACGGCGACCGCCACCGCCGGCACGCGCGATGCCGCGACCCAGATGACCGTGCCCGCGAGCAGGCCGAGGATCGTGCCGACGATGCGCTCCAGCGATTTCGCCGCGGTCTCGCCGAAGCTGTTGGCCGTGACGATCAGGGCGGTCAACGCCAGCCAATACGGCTTGGGGAACGGCAGCAGCCGCATCACGACGAACGCGATCAGCAGGCTGACGACGCATTGCAGCGCCAGCCGGCCCTGCACGGCGCGGATTGCGGCCGGCCAGGGCGGAATGTGCATCCGCATCATGCCGCCCCCGGTGCATAGCCCCGCCGGGGCATCGCGGCCTCCATTAGGTCTGAAAGCAGCAGGGCCAGGCCGAGCATCCGGGCGGGCAGCTCCGGCTCGCCGGGGCCGGGTCGGTGCAGGGCTGCTTGGCGCATGGCCTCGATCGCCTGACGCGCGCTGTCCGGTCTGTCCGCCTGGACAGCGTCGGCAAGCGCCGCGAGCGAGGTCGTGACAGCCGCCTCGGCCGCGGCCGGCATCGTGCTGGCCTGCGCGCGCAGCCGCGCGGCGCAGCGGCCCACACCTTCCAGCATCGCGTCAAGCGGCGGCGTCGCGGCGCCTGCCAACGTGTCGAGCGCGACTTCGTCGCGAAGCGCTCGCACCTGGGCGATCCGTGCCGACAAGCGCGGCTGCGGCCAGCTCTCGCCGGCGCGCCAGAGTTGCAGCAGGTCGGCGAGGAAGCCGGCGAGTTCGATCTGCAGCAGCCGCTGCTCGAATCCGGGCGTGCGGGCGCGCAGCAGCCGTGCTGCGATCGCGTCCGCGACGGCGGCGAAGATTGTGCCGATGACCGCGGCGAGAACCCCGAGCGGTATGAGCGACGGCGCGCCGCCCAGCACCAGCGGGATCAGCAGGTTGAGGGCGACCAGCAGCGCGAATCCGCTGCGCGGAGGTCCCAAGGGGCGGGCCAGCACCGAGATACCTGCCGCTAGGGCAAGGGCGGCGTCCGCCAGCACCGGGCTGATACGATAGAGCGCCGGTGCCAGCGGGAGCGGCACGGCGGTTGCCAGCAGCGCCGCGACGATGCGCAACGGACGCCCGGTCAACATGCCCGGCGGGAAGAACAGCAACAGGTTGAAGGCCACCAGCCCGCCGTAGATCGCCGCCAGCGTCGGCGCGTTGCCGGGCGGCGCGAGCGCCCGCACGGTGATCGCCGACGCGACCGAGGCGGCCGTGCACGTCAGCGCGCCGAGGAAGCGCCGCGGCTGGATCAGGGAGCGCACCGCGGTCCCGAGCCGAGAATCGTGGAACTGCGTCATACCCGGTGCCCCGAAGGCGGCTATACCGCCGGACGGACAGTATAAAGCTCCTTTCCCCACCTTCTATGCAGCCAAAGCCACTCCTCGGGCCGCGCTCGGATCCACGTCTCCAGCCAGTCGTTCACCCGCTGCGTCACCGCCGCGATGTCCGCCTGGCGGTCGCCGCTGTTCGGCAGCTCCATCGGCGCCTCACAGACGAGCCGGAATCGCGCCGGGCCGACGCGCTCGACGTGGCCTGGGATCACCGGGCAGCGCAGCCGCAGCGCCAGCGCCGCGAGCGCCGGCGCCGTCATCGCGTCGCGGCCGAAGAAGCGGGCCGGGACGCCGTCGTTCATCTTCTGGTCCATGAGCATCCCGAGATAGCCGCCCCGGTTGACGTGGGCGAGCGCCGCCCGTGCCCCGGCCGCGCCCTTCGCGAACATGGGCACCTCGCCCCCCAGCGCCTTGCGGCGCAGCCCGATCAGGATGCGGTCCACCAAGGGGTTCTGCGCCCCGCGATACATGCTGCTGAGCGTCATTCCGTAGGCGGCGACGGCGGGCGGCAGCATCTCCCAGTTCGCGATGTGGCCGCTGAAGAAGATCGCGGGACCGCCCTTCGCCGCGAGCGCGATCAGGTGCTCCTCGCCGACCATCTCCCAGCCCGGCCCGCTCGGCGTGTTCTGGCGCAGGCTCGCGATGTGCGGCAGCTCGCCCACCGTGCGCCCCAGGTTCTCCCACGCGCCGCGCACGATCCGCCGCCGCGCCGCCGCGTCCAGCTCCGGAATCGCGAGTTCCAGGTTCCGATGAGCGACGCGCGAGACCGGCAGCCACGGCCCGATCGTCCGGGCGACGAAGCCGCCCAGGTTGCTCGCCGCGGCCGGCGAAAGACGCCCGAGCAGCCACAGCAGCGCTGCGACCAGCGCCGCCTCGGCCCGTTGCAACAGCGCGATCACGGCACGGCCTCCCGGAGCAGACTTTCGAGCGCCGCCTCGGCCGACCACGCGAGCCGCACCTCGGACACGCGCACCCGCTCCCGATAGCCCGGCGGCAGGCGAACCGCGTCCTTGGGTGTGGTCACCGGCTCGGCACCGAGCGCCGCCGCCTCGGCCAGCACGGCGTCCAGCTCCGCGTCCGTGTAGGCGTGATGGTCTGGGAACGGGCGCAGTCCGGCGATCTCCGCACCCGCCGCGGCGAGCGTCTCGGCGAGCTTGCCCGGCCGCCCAATCCCCGCGAAGGCCAGCACGCACCGCCCCGCGAACCCCTCCTCCGCCACGAGCGAGGCTCGCAGCACGGGCAACGCCGGCGGCAGCTGCGCGAGCGCGCCGGTCCGATCCTCCCCGATCAGCACCGCCGCCCGGCATCGCGCCGCCGCTGCCGCGACCGGCTCGCGCAGCGGACCCGTGGGCAGCAGGCGCCCGTTGCCGAACCCGGCGGCGCCGTCCACCACGAGGAACCCCAGATCCTTCATGAGACCAGGGTTCTGTAGTCCGTCGTCCATCACCAGCGCCGCCGCGCCCGCGGCCACGGCGGCGCGCGCGGCGGCGCCGCGGTCCCGCCCGACCCAGGTTGGTGCCACGGCCGCGAGCAGCAGCGGCTCGTCGCCAACGAGGGCGGACGGATGCACGCCGGGCTCCACGCGCAGCACCGTCCCGACACGTCCGCCGTAGCCGCGGGTGAGGCAGTGGACCGCGATGCCGCGGACTGCCAGCCTGCGCGCGAGATCGAGCGCGAGCGTTGTCTTGCCCGCGCCGCCCACGGTCGCGTTGCCGCAGCAGATCACGGGGACAGGCGCGCGCCAGCCCGGCCGCGCGACCCGGCGCGCCGTGATCCCGGCCGTGAGCGCCGAGAGCGGCGCGAGCAAGCGCGGCACTGCGCCGTCGCGCGCCCAGAACCAGGGCGCTCGCACCTATCCCTGCCCCGCAAGGCCGAGGAGCGCGCGCGCGACGTGCCTGGGCAGGTCGGGATCGCCCATGGCGGCGCGGCGGGCTGCCTCCCCGGCTTGGGCACGTCTCTGCTCATCGAGGAGCATCCGCTCCGCCCAGGACGCGAGCGCCGCCGGGCCGTCCACGACAGTGAGCGCTCCCGCGGTCCGGAGCCGATGCACCGCGTCCGCGAAGTTCGCCGTGTATGGCCCGACCGCGACGGCGCAGCCGAGCCGCGCCGGCTCCAGCGGGTTCTGCCCGCCGCCGGGCGGGACGAGGCTGCGCCCAACGAACGCCGTGCCGCACAGACGATAGAGCAGTCCCAGCTCCCCCAGCGTGTCCGCGACCCAGATCCCGCCCGATCCCGGCCCCTGCCCTGCCGCGCGCCGTGGCGCCTCGCCCAGCGCCTCAGCGACGGCCATGCCCCGCTCCGGGTGCCGAGGTGCTATCACCGTGAGCAGCCCCGGGACGCGGCTGGCAAGCCGAGTATGCACCTCCCCGATCAGCGCCTCCTCGCCTGGATGCGTGCTCGCCGCGAGCCAGCGGGGACGATCCCCGAGCAGGATACGCAGCCGGGTCAGCGCCGCCTCGTCCACGGGCAGCGCCTCAGCCGCGAGCTTCAGGTTGCCGGGCGCCTCGACCCGCCGCGCTCCCAGCGCGCGCAGCCGCGCCGCGTCCGGCTCCGACCCGGCCTGAACGAGCGCGAACCCCTCCAGCACCGCCCGCGCCAGCCCCGGCGCCCGGCGCCACGCGCGCGCGCTCCGCTCCGACAGCCGCGCATTCACCAGCATGAGCGGAATGCGACGCGCGCGGCACGCCGCGACCAGGTTCGGCCACAGCTCGCTCTCGACGAACGCTCCCGCGTCCGGCCGCCAGTGATCGAGGAACCGCGCCGCCCAGCGCGGCACGTCGAGCGGCGCGAAGCGGTGCAGCACGCGGCGGTCGAGGCCCATGAGGGGCAAGCGCCGGGCGAGCATGGCGGCGCTCGTCACCGTGCCCGTCGTGAGCAGGATGTGCGCCTCGGGCGCCCCGCGTGCGAGCGCGACCAAGACGGGCAAGACGCTCTCGGCCTCGCCGACGCTCGCCGCGTGCAGCCAGAGCAGTGTGCCCGCGGGCCGCGGCGTCGCGTCCACGCCGCGCCGCTCCGGCAGGCGCGCAGCCACTTCCTTGCCCCGCCCCGCCCGGCGCCGGAGCATCACCCGCAAGCCAGGCTCGGCAAGGGTCGCCGCGGCGCGCCAGGTCATCGCGGTCAGCGGCACTGAGCCTCCGCCTGGTCCGCCGCGGCGGTGAGGGCGGCCTCGATGCCGGGCAGCGCCGCATCCACTCCGTTCGCGTCCACGTCGAGCGGCGCGCCGCACACCAGCGTGCCCCGGCCCCAGGGCAAAGGCAGTGCCATGCGATCCCACGTCGGCAGCCGGCGCGCCCGCGTGCTGGCCGCACCGACGGGAACGACGGGCACGCGCGCGAGCGCCGCGATCTGCGCGACTCCGCTCGCTGCCCGGCGCCTCGGGCCCCGTGGCCCATCCGGCGTGATCACAACCTGGTCGCCTGCCGCGAGCGCGGCACTGAGCGAGCGGATCGCCTCCTGCCCGCCACGGTCCTCGCCACGCTTGCTGCTCGACCCGAAGACCAGATCGACGCCGAAGCGGCGCACTACCTCGCCGATCAACCGCCCGTCGCTATGCCGGCTGACGAGGGCGTGGATGCGGACGGCGGGTCGTCCGGCCGCGAGCCGCTCGTCCCTCGCGTGCAGCCAGAGCGCGCACGCCATCGGCAGCATCTCGTGCCAGAACGCGATGATCGCGGGACGGCCGGCGACGAAGGGGGCGAGGTTCTCCGCCCCGCACAGCGTCCACGGCGTCGTGCGCAGCGCGTAAGCGAGGTAGGACCCCGCGCCGCGCGCGAGCGCGGCCTGGGTGCCGGGTCGGCGCAGCAGGGTCTTGAGCATGGCGGGCGGGTAGCATGGGGGCCGGGCGGCTGCCAGCCCCGGCCTCGGCCCGCTCAGCCGGACATCATAGCCCCTTCGAGCAACATCGATCTAGGGTGGGTCAAGCCGATACACCTCGGCATCGGCTGGCCGCATCACCTCGGCCGCCGTCTGACGGATGTGGTCGCGCACCGTCGCGGGCAACATCCGAGCGGCGGAGGCCATCAACCGGAGGACGGCGTAATCGACGGCGGGAAGCGGATTATCGACCTGCATGACCTTGGTCGGTCGCAGCCCGAAGCTGGCCGGGTCGATCGGGCGGACAAGGCTGCGCTGCGCCAGGATGCGGGCGTAGTCTTGGTTTATGAGGAGATAGGCCGGAGCGCTGGAGATCGGCTCAAAGCGCGTGACGCCAGCCAGGAAGTCGTGATGCTGGACAACATGCACCTCGCTCGTCAAGGCATCATCGTTGTGCAGAAGAAAGCGGATAATGTGCAGGCTTTGCGCGTCGGGATACAGGGGTAGCCACCTCTCGCGAATCGCATGCGCCAACGCGACGCGGGTGGCATAGCCCGGCTCGAAGCTGAGCTGGTTCAGCGGCGCGAACAGGGCAGCGAGCGCAATAATGCCGGCCATCAGCCCGGCGCCAAGCACGCGCGAGCGCCGCCAGAGCCAGACGCCAAACCAACCCACCAGCACCGCCGTTGGGATGGCGAAGCTCATCAGGTATCGCGGCAGCTGCGGCTTGAGGCGGAACGTGCCGTCGATCGGGTCCATGCCGAACATGAGCCAGGTCAGCCAGATCAGCACCCATCCGGCGAGAAGGGCGGCCGGGCGGGACCGGGTGGCGGCGGCGAGCAGCAGGGCTGCCACCATGGCGTAGTAGTGCAGTCCCGCCTCATACGGTACGATAAACATCGCCCGCGGATACGTCAGGATATTGCGGTAGTCGTGCCCGGCGGCGAGGATCTCGTTCGCCGCGGCGTGCTCGAGAGCCATGTGCAGGAACGGGCGCCCGGCAAGAAGACCGTACGCAACGAACTCAATGCTTACCAAGACCAGCGCGAACAGGCCCATGATGACGAGGTGCTGAACGCGCACGTAGCCCAGCACCGTCGCGAGCAGCAGGACGGGCGCGAGGAAGATCGCATCCACCTTGACGTAATACGCCCACGCCCACAGCGCGCCCGCGAGCACTGCCCAGCTCGCGCCTCGGCTCCGCGCCAGCAGCGCGCAGAGCACGGCCGCCGCCAGCAGCGCGCCCTGCGTCGAGTCCGGAAAGAAGAGGCTCGCATACTCGATGTCCATCGGGAACAGGGCAAGCGCGGCCGCAGCCGCGATGCCTACGGCGGAGTCGAACAGCAGGCACCCAAGACGCCAGGCCAGCATCATGCCTGCGATGCTCGCCACTATCGGCAAGAAGTCGAGTTGAGGGATACCTACACCCGCGACCCAGAACAGGAAGGCGAGGGGTATCGTCAGCCCGAATCGAGCATAATAATGATACGTGGGAACATGAATACCGTGGTCGAGCAGCGCCAGGGCACTCTGGGCGAGCGAGATGTCGTCGTTGCCCGACAGGCTGGGCGCGAATAAAAGGCGCAGCGTAATACCGGCGGCGATGATGAGAGCGAGCACCACGGCTGGACGGGCCATGGCGAAAGCGAAGAACCCGCGCCGGCGGATTTCGAGTTGTGCAACGCCAGACAACATACTCGGCCCCTTGTGACGCGCTGTCGGGGCCGATGCGCCCTCGCAAGCGTCTCTCCATGGGCCAGAGTCTCAGAATTCATTTAACAATTCAATAATGATAAAGCGTCATTGTCGATATTCTCCCTTCAGAATCGCCGTTCCCGCAGCTCGGCAAGTCTCATCGGCACAAGATGGGACACGAATCTATCCGCGCACGCTGCCTACGAGAAACGCTCCACGTGTGCCCGGCAGGCCGATCGGTCCGCCCCGAGCAGCGTCCACGGCGTCGTGCGCAGCGCATGGGCAAGATAGGACCCCGGGCCGCGCGAGCGCGGCCTGGATGCCGGGTCGGCGCAGCAGGGCCTTGAGCATGGTGGGCGGGTAGTATGGTGGCTGGGCAGCTTCCAGCCCCTAAGCGGAACGGCGTCTGGCGCGGCGTTACGTTGTATTCATGGTCCTTGGGGTTGCCTGAGATCGGCCTCAGTGCCTGATTGGTCCTCTGTGGAAATCGGAGGCGACGGAGCGGATCGACTGGCTTCGGCGCCAAAGCCGTGCAATGCGCCGCTAAGGCCACCGGAGACCAGAGTTCATGCCCAGCTTCTGCAAGCACACAAAGGAACCGCTGGCTGTCACGCGCCGCGGACTCCTGCTCGCCGCCACGGCCTTGGTCATCGCCCCCACGTTCGGCTTCGCAGCCTCGCCCGGCACCGGTATCGCGCGTGCAGCACCTGGCCGGCTCCCCGCGTTCCGCTACCAAGCCATGACTGCCCAGCCCGCGGGCAGCCCGGTCACGCTCGGGCACTTCTTCGCCCGCGGCGACCTGCGAGCGGGCAGCACATTGGTTGCGCAGACCCGCGGTCTTATAGTGCCGGTGGCCTTAGACCAGGTGAACGCCTGGCCCTCTGACGGGTCCGTCCGCTTCGCCGCGCTCTCCTTCCTGCTGCCGCGCGCGGTCGCGTCCGGGGAGATCGTCACCTTCCAGCTCGCAGCGGGCCAGCTCGCAGCGGGCCAGCTCGCAGCGGGCCAGCTCGCAGCGGGCACAGCGCCTGCAGGCTCGCCCATTACCGTGCAGCAGATCGTCGCGGCCTCAGACTTCAAGCTAAGGGTCGGGGGTGGCGACTATGGCTCGGACACATTCACCGTCTCTGCCAACGACATCCTGCAAAACTTCAAGCAGTGGGGCGGAGGTTCGACGTGGGGCGCCAACCCGCTCGGCGGCTGGGAGGTGATCCGCTCCAGCCCGATCTGCACCGAGGTCCGGGTTTGGCGCTACCTCAAGCGCGACGGCGACGGCGCCTCGCACCGCTGGGTCAAGGCGAAGCTCTACGTGCGCGCCTGGTCCGATGGCAAGGGCGGTATACGGGGCTTTCAGGTGCTCCCCGGCCTATTCCAGGAGAACTCTTACGGCGCCCACCCCCGAGGCAGCGTCGGCGACGCCAGGGTGCCCGTCGAGTATAAGGCGGCAAGGGTAGACCTCGATAACGGCGCAACTCGCGTCGTGTCGTACGCCGGGCGGAACTCGCCCTGGCGCAACGCGACAGTCAGGACCATGCCGCAGCGCGGCTGGTGGGGCGCGCTCCGGGACGGCACGCGGCCTTTCGTCGTTCTCGCCGGCGCGACTGCCGCGCCCTCGTACATGGTCGCGCACGACGTGGCATACGCCACCCGGCGCACACGCTGCCTGCCTCCCTACGACTACGCCTATGCGGACGGACTGCCCGCATTCGTCAAGAACCTGGCCTCGGATCCTGGATACCAGCCGAACGTGAGTCGGCTCGACAGCAACATTAACCGCACCGGCGACGACAACGGCGACGACCGCTACGGCTACCTCTCGGTCCACTCCGCAGCGCTGCTCCTCAACCCGCTCGACCCGGTGCGCGAGCGGTGCGTCCTCGCCTACGGCTGGTCGTGGGCGGGTTGGGAGCAGTGGGTATGCGACGAGCGCACGGGCTGGCCCGTGAACACGGGGACCGATTCCAGCACTTGCCCCTCGCCCGCTAACCCGTCATTCGAGATGTATGGCAACAGGCCCATCGGCAACCCTCCTTGGGTCACGATGGGGCCAGCCAACGACCACCACCACTTCGACTACGGCCCTTATTTCGACACCAGCCACATGCCCTGCCTGCCGACGATGCCGCTGCTGCGGACCGGCGATGCCGCGTTCGAGGAGATGCTGGTATTCATGTCGTCGGCGACGACGACGCAGACCGACCAGGGCGGGCGCAATTTCGCCTACGACTACGGCGGAAGCATCGGCAAGGTCTCCTACGAGAATGTCCTGCTGGGACGCTACCAAGGCGGCGGGCGCACAGCCGGCCACTTCATCCGCATCCAGGGGATCGCTGATCGCATGGTGCGCGACAACCACCCGATGCGACCTTTCATCAAGCGCATCATGAGCGAGAACTCCAAATGCGCAGCCAATGGCATTCCATGGAGCGATCCGAAGATGGCACCCCTTGGCGTGTTCTACACGCCCGTCGAGGAGCGTGAGGCGAGCATGTTCATGGAAGGTATCTACGCCTTCCAGTTCGCATTCGAGTCTTGGGTCGATGACTATCCAGGGTATGGCGTCCAGCTGCGACGGATGCAGCCGCTGGTCGTGGGCACTTACGACACGGTCTCGGGTGGCGACGGTTACAATCTCACCGTGTACCATTTGGCTTGTTCCGACGGGAAAAACCCATACCCGAGCATCTCGGCGGTGCGACGGGCCAACTTCCCCAATGACCCCGGGCCGCACGCCCGCGGGTTCCGCGACCCCGACTTCGAGCAGGGCACTATCGCTTTCATCCCGCTCGCCAGCGCCCTGATGCAGGGATGGTTGGACACGCCAGTCCCACGCGCGAGGGAAACGGGTGACGCGCTGCTCGCGCGCTACAAGGCACCGCCCGTGAACGGGATCAACTTCACGAATAGGAGTAACGAGTTCTATCCGACCTGGGCCATTGCATCGAGGACGGCGGGATAGGGCACGAAGCGGGATAGGCTGAACGCATGATCCCGGATGGACACTGACACAGCCGAATGCTGCGGTGGGACGCGCAGCTTTCGGCCACCACCAAATGCGAGCGCCGGCGGCGACGGCCGCGTCAGCAACGCCTTCATACTTTCCAAAACGAGGTGGCGCTGACAATTAGGCCGGAGATCATCAGGGCGATCATGGCAGGACTCAGCGCCAGCAGCACGAAGCGTCCGGCGATCGTGTCTGCTCTCAGGGGAAACGCCAGAGCCAAGCCGAGCAGCGGGAGGTATGGAATGTAATACCGGCCCTGCACACCCTCGACGTAGTCGGCGCCCAGGGAAGTCGCTGTCAGGTAAAGCGCCGTTTCAATCAGCACGACGCCGCCAGCAAAAAGCGCGCCCCAGAACAGCCGACGCCAGACTGAAGGCCATGGATTGGACGCGGTGGGAGCTACCAACGCCAGGCAGATCACCGCCAGCGCTAGGGCGTAGACCGGGAGGGGCAGCATCACCGTGAACCAGCCGAAGCGGCCGATCCCACCTACGACGTAGACAGGCAGGCGCTCGAGGAAGTCGCTGACCAGTGCGTGCGCGAAGGCAAGGGGGTGACCGACAATGTATGCAAGCTGCTCGGCTGGCACGGCAGCGAGCATGTGCTGATGGGATTTTCGTCCGATGAAGGCTTGGCGGATGAAATTTCTGCTGTTCAGCTTCAGCCATATGCTGGCGACTAAGGCCGCGGCGGCCAGCGACGCCGCAAGCCAGATCGGATACCACAGTCGGCGCGGCCGTATGGAAAGACCCGAGAGCGCGAGAGGCAAATAGACGCCCTTCGCCAAGGCCAGCAGCGAGAGCACAGCGGGCCACAGCGCGATCCATCGCGGCGGGAATAGCTTCCGCACCTGGTGCAACGAACAGGCAATTGTCAGGAACGACAGGCCGATGATGGTGGCGTCTGCGGAGAACGAACCGAGTTGGTTCGACACCATCGGCAGTGTTGCGAACGCCATCATCGCGGGGCGCCCAACCGGCACAAGCGAGATAGCCATGAGCACGAGCGAGATGCCCACCAAGGCGTTGACCAGTCGGCCCGCATAGAACTGGCCTAAAGGCGGGGCGCCTAGGCTACGGGCTACCAGGATGCCCAGCGCCTGTGGCGCATAGAGGGTTGGGGAGTAGTTGGCGATGTTGGAGAACTCAGTGAACTGCCGTTCACCCGTGATAACGGGCTGCCGCCAGGCGTGGACGAGGTCGGACCATCGATATGCGGGGAGCAGTCCGGGCGTTTCAGCCGGGAATTGCCGCTGCGCCAGGTCCGCGACGTAGGAAGGCAGATAGTTGCCCAGCGCTCCATCGCGTGCCGTATTGAAGACAATGCCCTCGGAAAGTTGGTAGGCTTTGAAAAAATGGTTTGCTTCATCGTTGACTTGGAAGGGCGGCGTTACGAAAACATATAGCAATGTGATCAGAGCGAACACCATCATAGGCAAGCGCAGCACCGACAACCTCAGAAGACAATCTATGCTGGCCGATAGTGCATGCTTCCGGCCTTTGCAGCAAGTAGGTGGCCGGCAGCCGCTTTTTCACACTTGGCCAGAGCGGCGATGTTCGTTGATATGGTAGAGAATTCGGTAGCGGTGTAGGTGATCCTCTCCCATCGAAGTGGCCCGTCCTGAGGTATGGCTTCGAGCCAGAGGAGGACCGAGATGGCAGGTGTCAGACAGGCAACGCTAGGATCGAACGCCGGGAGAACCATACGTTCTTTCAAGGAGCTCTTGTCCACGCACGTGACCCCTAGTTTTTGTTTGGTTGCGAGGCCTCCTCGACGGCTCGAGCAGCGCGGTGTGTAGGGGTGGCGTCGCAGGGGCCGCCATCGCCGCGGGCGGGTCTGGTGGATTTCAGTGTCGCCTCGATCGCCGCGACCAGATTGCGCACGTAGGCCTCCGTGCTGTGGTCTCGCTCGAACCGCAGCGCGGCGTTGGCGCCGAGCCTTGCCCTGAGCGCGCCGTCCTCCAGCAGGCGCCGGATCGCATCGCGCATCTGCTCTACGTTCCCCTTTTCCACGAGCAGCGCGTTCTCGCCGTCCGTTGCATACTCGGGGGTGGTCGCCGTGCGCGTGATGACAGTCCCCTTGGCGAGGGCACCGGCCTGGAGCAGCACCATCTGCCCTGCTGAGATGTCGTTGGCCGAGAGTGGCACGACGACGAAGCACGCCCGCGATAGCGCCTCGATGTAGGCCTCCTCGAAGCAGTCCCGAATGACCTCGACCTGGTCGGGGAGCCGGATGCCGGCCAGCGGCGCCGCGCTGTCGCAGATGATCTGCAGCCGGCACGGCAGCCCGCGGATAGCCTCGACCAGCGTGGCGTAGTCGCGGCCCGACCTCCCGGCGCTGATCACCGGCGCGTTCCGGTCGTCCTCATGCGCCCGCATGGCTATCGGAGCGCGGGGGCGGTTCACGGTCATCCCGAACGGAACGTGGACGAGCTTGTGCCGAGCACTCGGGAAGAGCCGCTCGTAGTTGGCCATCTCGGCGCGGGAGTGGCACACGGCCACATCGATGCAGGCGAGGAGGGTCCAGTAGTAGAGCATGAAGGCGGCGTTCGCGAGCGGCGAGTGCCTCGGCGTCGCGATGAACGTCTGCAACACGACCAAGGTCCGGTGGCCACGGCGCAGCGGCGGCGGCAGCAGCCGCTGCACCACCCCGAACACCAGGGCAGCGAGCTCGGCGTGGAAGACAGCGGCGTCAGGCGGCGGTGCCGATCGGCCCAGGACCAGGGACTGCACGGCGGAGCGCAGGGCGAACCAGGCCACGCGTGGGCCGGTGCCAAGCAGGAAGGCGACCTTACTCCTGTAGCGCAGGTTGACCGGGGCCTCGGAGAAGCGATGGGTGATCCCTAGCCGGCGCACCTGAGCTCCGAACGGGGAGGCGGCGAGGCTCCAAGGGAAAAGCGAGAAGAACTGGATCACGCGGCCTCTAACGTCATCCCGGCAACGATGACGAGAGCGAGTGCCAGGGCTGGGCGAGCTATGATCGAAGCGAAGGGCCCGCGGCTCCGGATTTCGAGTTGTGCAAAGCCAGATGGCATGTTCGGCCCCTTGGGTAACAGGCTGCCGGGGCCAGTGCGCCCGTCGCAAGCGTCTCTCCACGGACCACAGTCTCAGAATCCAATTGGCGATTCAACAATGACCATCTGTGGCTACTCGCATTATCATCTCAGAACTCATGTCTCGAAGGTGCGGCGAATCTCATCGGCACGAGACTGGACACAAACCTGTCCGCACATGCTGCCCACGAGAATTGCTCGGCGTGCGTCCGGCAAGCGGCACGATCCGCCCCGAGCACGCGCAGCGCCGCCGCCCGCAAATCGATGTCGAGTGCGCCCGTGCACGCTTCCCGCAGCACGTCTTTTGGCCCGGTGACCGGGTAGGCTGCAACCGGAGTGCCGCAGGCCAGGCTCTCCAGCAGGACCAAGCCGAACGTGTCCGTGCGCGAGGGAAACACGAAAGCGTCCGCCCCGGCATACGCGCGCGACAGCGCCTCGCCGTGCCGCTCGCCAACGAAATGCGCCCGCGGGAAGGAGCGCTCGAGTGCCGCGCGCTGCGGACCGTCGCCGACAACGACCTTGCTGCCGGGCAAGTCCAGCGCGAGGAAGGCGGCGAGGTTCTTCTCGACCGCGACACGGCCTACGTTCAGGAACACCGGCCGCGGAAACGGCCAGTCTTCGCGCGGCTCGGGTTGGAAGCGCGCTAGGTCCACGCCTCGCGTCCAAGGCCGGAGGTTGCGGAAGCCGCGGACGGCGAGTTCCTCGCGCAGCGAAGGCGTCGCGACCATCGTGCCCGCGGCCGGCGCGTGGAACCGGCGGAGCCAAGCGTAGGACAGTGCCACAGGCATCCGCGTCCGCGCATGGAGGTATTCCGCGAAGCGCGTGTGGAAGCTCGTCGTGAACTGCCATCCCCGCACTAGCGCGAGACGCCGGGCGGCGAGGCCGAGCGGTCCCTCGGTTGCGATGTGCAGCGCGTCCGGCCCGAACGCATCCAGCAGCCGCGCCAGTCTCCGCGCCGGCAACACGGCGAGGCGGATGCTGGCGTAACCCGGCATCGGCACGGTCCGGAAGCGGTCCGGCCCGATTACGTCAACGACGTGCCCCCGGTCGCGCAGCAGTCCTGCGACCGTCCCGAGCGTGCGTACGACGCCGTTCACCTGTGGGTGCCAGGCATCCGAAATGATGAGCACCCGCTCAAGCAGCAGCGGCGACGCTCCGCGGCGCGAGGAACGAAAGCCCGGCGACGCTCGCCCAATCCACCAGCTCGATCCGTCCATCGTGGTACTCGACGAGCGCGGTGCAACTCTCCACCCAGTCGCCGCAGTTGAGGTAGAGCATACCGCCGATGTCGCGCACCTCGGCGTGATGGATATGGCCGCAGACCACGCCGTCGAAGCCGCGCTCCCGCGCGGTGCTGGTGAGCGCGGCCTCGAAGCGGTCGATTGCCTTCACCGCGCCCTTGACCTGACGCTTGAGCCAGGACGACAGCGACCAGTAGGGATAGCCGAGCCGGCGCCGGGCGAGGTTGAACCAGCGGTTCGCAACGAGTGCCACGTGATAGGCGCCGTCGCCCAGCAGCGCCAGGAAGGGCGCGTAGCAGACGACGCTGTCGAAGGCGTCCCCGTGCATCACGAGCAGGCGCCGTCCGTCCGCCGTGACGTGCGCGTCCTCGGCCCGAAGCCGAACGCCTGCGACCTCAAGCTCCAGCGGCAGCCAAGCCCGGAACATCTCGTCGTGGTTGCCGGGAATGTAAGTCACGCGCGCCCCGCCGCGCGCGTGGCGCAGAATGAGGCGCAGCACCTCGTCGTGCGCCGCATCCCAATACCAGGACTTGCGCAGCCGCCAGCCGTCCAGGATGTCGCCGACGAGGAAGAGGTGCTCGCACCGGATCTCGCGCAGGAACCCGGCGAGGAATTCCGCCCGGCAGCCGCGTGTCCCCAGGTGAGTGTCCGAGATGAATACGGTGCGATAGACTCGATGCGCGGAAGCATTCATGTGTACCGCATATGGCACCGATTCCTTCGATGGGCGTGACATTTCAGTGACTTGGGCGCAGCCGCGCAAGTTCATCAGAACATCACGCGGCTTTAACCACCGGGAAACCGGCGGCCCTCATGCTTGGGGGTTCATGACCACCCGTTTCGCCCGAGTTGTTCGAGCATCGCCGCGGATGATCATCGTCTTTAACCCGACCGCGGGCCGCCGGCGGGTGGCGCTCCTCTGGCGCGTGCTGGATGTGCTCGCCGCGAACGGCGTGCGACTTGACCTCGCGCGCACGACCTGCGCCGGGCACGCGGCGACGCTGGCGCGGGAGGCCGCACTGCTCGGCGCCCGGCTCGTCGTCGCCGCGGGCGGGGACGGCACGATCGCCGAGGTCGCGCGCGGCCTGCAAGGCACGGGAACCGTGCTCGGCATCATCCCGCTCGGAACAGCGAACGTGCTGGCAAACGAGCTGGGCCTGTCCTTCTCTCCGCAGGCCTGCGCGGCGGCGCTCGCCTTCGGCCGGACCCAGGCGCTCTGGCCCGGCGTCGCGACAGGGGCGTCGGGCGAGCGGCTATTCGTGCAGATGCTCGGGGTCGGGTTCGATGCGGCGGTCGTGCACCGCCTTCCGCTCGGACTCAAGCGGGTCGCCGGGCGCGGCGCCTACGTGGTCCAGAGCCTGCGCGAGATGGGTCGCTACCCGTTCCAGCCCGTCGTCGTGCGGCTGGATGGGGTGGAGACGCAGGCAGCAAGTGTCGTGGTCACGAAGGGGCGCCTCTATGCCGGGCGCTACGAGCTGGCACCGGCGGCATGCTCCGCGGAACCGGGCTTCCAGGTCGCCTTGTTCGGCCACGCTGGCGCCCTTGGGGGCCCGCTCGGAGCGGCGCTCTACGGATCAGCGCTGCCGCTCGGCCTGCTGCCGCGTGCGCCGGGCCTGCGGCTCGTGCAGGCGCGGGTGATCGAGGTTGCTGGCTCGTTGCCCGTCCAGACGGACGGCGACCCGTCTGGCTCGGCCCCGCTCCGCATCGTGGACGCGCCGGAGCCGATCCGGGTCGTGATTGGCTAACTAGCGTGCCTGCTGGATCGCCGACAGCCCAGCGCCCGCACTGATCTGGGGTATGATCCTAGTGATCGACCAAAGCTGTGCGGGTGCTATTCTGTCGCATCTCTGTTGGCCAGAGCATGTGGTGCGGCATCGTCGACCAGCACGTCCAGGGCAGTGGCCGGTGACAGGACCTCAGAGGACTGAACCAGGGCGGGATCGAACACGGCCTGAGCCTGGGCCTGAAGATCACCGTGTTTGCGGCCGCGATGCAGAGCTGGCTTCTTTGGTGCGGTCGCCTTCGGGGGTGTCTCGGTGGGAGCAGGTGGCGGCGTGACGCCGTAGCTCATCGTGAATGCCATCGCGGTGTTCCTCTGGTTTCAGGCGCCGGCTTGCCTAGTGGGCAGCTTCGGCTTTGTTTCGCGGTTCAGCCGCTCGATCGCCTCTGCCGTCACCTCGGCCGAGATGCTCGCGAGCGTTGCTTCCAGCGCTGGAGGAGAGCCCCAGGTGCTGGAAGCAGAGGCTTGGCGCGCGGCCTCGCGCCTCAGTAGACCGTCGCTCTGAGTGCCGCCGGTCAATGGCTGCTTTGACGGCGCGGGTCGCGCGATCACGCCGCCCGTCCGTTGCTGCCGAACGCCGGGACCCCGACCTCGGGCGGCACGCAGCGGAGATCCCCGCTCGAGAGGGCGACCGGGCCGACGAAGCCCGGCGGCAGCGTCTTAAGCTTCAGTTTTGCCGCCGTCTCGATCAACGTGCGGAACCGGTCGAAGGATCTACGCCGGAGAGTCGCCGTTGATGGCGCAGCTAGTCCCGACACGGCCTCTAGCGCCTCGTCCGAGACGTTGAACCTGACCCGGCGAATGCCGTCGCGAACCTCGAAGTGCACGAGGCCAGCGTCGGGGGGAGCGGCCGTCGCGGATGTGCTGATCATGACATATATCCTCCGTGGCCGCTCGCACTCGCCGAGCGAGGCGTTCTAGCGTGATCAGGCTGAGTCAGCGTCCGAGGCGCCCACGCGCACGCTCGGACACTCGCCCGTTTGGGCGGACCAGAGGGCCCGTGCGGCTCAGAAGTCCATGTCGCCCATGCCGCCGCCCATGCCACCTTGCGGCATCGGCTGCGCTCGCCTCTCCGGCCGCTCGGACACCATAGCTTCCGTGGTGATGAGCAATCCCGCCACGGACACGGCATTCTGCAAGGCGACGCGCACGACCTTGGTGGGGTCGATGATGCCGGCCGCCACCAGGTCCTTGAACTCGCCCGCCTGGGCGTCGAAGCCGTAGTTGTAGTCGCCGTTGTCCAGCACCTTGCCAGCGATCACCGCGCCGTCCTCGCCGGAGTTCTCGGCGATCTGGCGCAGCGGCGTCTGCACCGCCTTGCGCACGATCTCAATGCCGAACTTCTGATCCTCGTTCTCCGGCTTGAGCTGGCCGAGCACCAGGCTGGCCCGCGCCAGCGCCACGCCGCCGCCCGGCACGATGCCTTCCTCGACCGCCGCGCGCGTCGCGTGCAGCGCGTCGTCCACGCGGTCCTTGCGCTCCTTCACCTCGACCTCGGTCGCACCCCCGACGCGGATCACCGCGACACCGCCCGCGAGCTTGGCCAGCCGCTCCTGCAGCTTCTCGCGGTCGTAGTCCGACGTGGTCTCCTCGATCTGCGCCCGGATCTGGTTGCAGCGGCCCTTGATGTCCTCCTGCTGGCCAGCACCCTCGACGACCGTGGTGTTCTCCTTCTCGATCAGCACGCGCTTGGCGCGGCCGAGCATCTGCAGCGTCACGTTCTCGAGCTTGATGCCGAGGTCCTCGGAGACCACCTGGCCGCCGGTGAGGACGGCGATGTCCTCCAGCATGGCCTTGCGGCGGTCGCCGAAGCCCGGCGCCTTCACCGCCGCCACCTTGAGGCCGCCGCGCAGCTTGTTGACCACCAGCGTCGCCAGCGCCTCGCCTTCCACGTCCTCGGCGATGATCAGCAGCGGCGCCCCGGCTTGAACGACGCTTTCGAGCAAGGGAAGCAGCGCCTGCAGGCCGGAGAGCTTCTTCTCGCATAGCAGCACGTAGGGATCGGCTAGCTCGGCCGTCATCTTCTCGGCGTTGGTGATGAAGTAGGGACTGAGATAGCCGCGGTCGAACTGCATGCCCTCGACGATGTCGAGTTCGGTGTCCATCCCCTTCGCTTCCTCGACCGTGATGACGCCCTCGTTGCCGACCTTCTGCATGGCCTCGGAGATCATGCGGCCGATCTCCGTGTCGCCGTTCGCCGAGATCGTGCCGACCTGGGCGGTCTCGGCCTCAGTCGTGATCTTGCGGGTGCGCTTCTGCAGTTCCTCGACCAGGGCCATCACGGCCTTATCCACGCCGCGCTTCAGCTCCATCGGCGCCATTCCGGCGGCGATCCCCTTGCCACCTTCGCGGACGATGCTCTGTGCCAGCACGATCGCCGTCGTGGTACCGTCGCCGGCAATGTCGTTGGTCTTGGAGGCCACCTCGCGCACGAGCTGGGCGCCCATGTTCTCGGCCTTCTCCGAGATCTCGATCTCCTTGGCGACGGTCAGGCCGTCCTTGGTGATGCGAGGAGCGCCGTAGCTCTTGTCGATGAGTACGTTGCGGCCCTTGGGGCCGAGGGTGACCTTCACGGCTTCCGCGAGCACGTCCACCCCGCGCAGCATGCGCTGGCGGGCGTCGCCGCCGAACCTTACGTCCTTGGCTGCCATGATCTTGGCCTTTCCTGTGTTGGTCGATGTGTCGGTGGGACGCTGCGTCCAAGCCGAACGGTGCGGCCGGTCAGGCGGCCTTCTTCTTCTCGGCCTGGCCCTCGATGATGCCCATGACGTCGCTCTCCTTCATGATCAGGAGATCCTCGCCGTCGAGGCGCACCTCGGTGCCCGACCATTTGCCAAACAGCACGCGGTCGCTGGCCTTCACGTCGAGCGCCTGGATCTTGCCCTGCTCGTCACGCGCGCCGGGACCGACCGCGATCACCTCGCCCTCCATCGGCTTCTCCTTGGCCGTGTCGGGGATGATGATGCCGCCGGTCGTCTTCTCCTCGGCGGTGATGCGCCGGACCACGATCCGGTCGTGCAAGGGACGGAACTTCATGGGGTTGCCTTTCAACGCCGCGGCTGGGGCAACTATTTGCCCTGGCCCTTGGATGGGGGATGCTGTGCAGGCTTTCGCTGGAACGGCGATGACGGCGCCACGATGACGGCCTTGGCAGCCTTGGGCTTCTTGGCTTCCCGGCTGCTCCGCTTCTGTCCCTTGGCCATGGCGCGCTCCTTAATGATTCGGTCCGCGTTCTCGGGTAACCTTGTCCAGCATACCCGTGCGCGGCTGGCAAACTCAGGGCCACCTCACTAACCTCACGCACTAACCTCACGCACTCAGCCGCCGAATGGATTTGTGGGCCTCCCTTGGCGCACCAGAGGGCGGCGGATCATCTAGGTCGCTGGCCCAGATATTAAGCGTGCCGAACACGCCGCCGGGCATCACCCTCAACTTGTCGCGCGCGATTGCCTCGATGCGCTCCCGCGCAGCTAGGAAGCACCGGACGAACGCCGCACCTCCAACATGCCGCCGCTCACTCAGATCCTCCAAAGCTGCCTGGGAGATCGCGCATGGAACGTGCTCCTTCCCGGCAGCGATCTCGAACAAGACGCGGCTCCCGTCCCAACGGGGATGCAGCGAATTTGCTTGGTGTGTGAAAGATATGACGAGATGGCCTTAAGGAAAGCGAAGAGCGAATGTGCTGTGGATCGGCCCTTACCATAAGAATCATCTGGGTCGCCCGAGCTCCCATTACAACGCCAAAACATGGCAGTTCCCACACTATCGTGGGTTCGTGATGGTCGCAATTCTGCACGAGGAGCCGTGTCCTGCCGCTGGTGCCTCTGTTCCTCGAACAGCTGCGTCAGCGTCGGTTTCCAGCGTGTCTTCCGGCTCGGGCTGCTGTCCAACGCCGCCGCGCTGTGGAACATGGTCCAGATCGAGCGCGTCGTGAGCCGCCTGCGCGCGGGCGGGGCCGAGATCGCGCCCTCCGACCTCGCCCACGTCTGGCCGCTCCAGCAAGTGTCGTGGTCACGAAGGGGCGCCTCTACGCCGGGCGCTACGAGCTGGCACCGGCGGCATGCTCCGCGGAACCGGGTTTCCAGGTCGCCTTGTTCGGTCACGCTGGCGCCCTTGGGGGCCCGCTCGGAGCGGCGCTCTACGGATCAGCGCTGCCGCTCGGCCTGCTGCCGCGTGCGCCGGGCCTGCGGCTCGTGCAGGCGCAGGAGATCGAGGTGGCTGGCTCGCTGCCGGTCCAGACGGATGGCGACCCGTCCGGCTCGGCCCCGCTCCGCATCGTGGATGCGCCGGAGCCGATCCGGGTCGTGGTCGGCTAGCTAGCGCGCCTGCTGGATCGCCGACAGCACCCAGCGCCCGCTTGGCACGCGCAGGAACGTCCAGAGCTCCGCCACCTGCGTGCGCAAGCTAGGATCGCCCTCGACGATGCGGCCCGCCACATCGCGCGTCACGTCGATCATGCTGAACCGCATGGCGACAGTCGCATATTCGCGGCCGTTCTCGATCCAGGCTTCGGCCAAGTCACCCTGGTCGAGGTGGACGTCGCGCACCTCGTTGCGCACGGCGCGGCTCGCCTGCGCAGCGAGCTGATCGGAGAAGTTCGAGGCCATCTCGGGGGTCGAGAGCTGCTGCAACTGGTTCAGGTTCTGCGTGCTCCAGGCGGATTGGACGGCGTAGAGGATCTGCTCGAACGCCTTGTAGTCCGCAGGGGTGACCGCGACGCTTCGGCCGCCGCCGCCCGGCATCGGGCGAACCGGTGCGGGACCGGCTGTCGCGCGCGTGAAGCGGTTGCCCATGCCCGCGAAAGCTGGCTGCCGCCTTGCGAAGAGACGGAGAAGCAGGCGCCCGAGGAAGAACAGGACTACGAGCCAGATCAGGAGACTGAAGAAGCCGCCGAAGAACCCGTGCCCGCCGAACAGCAAGCTGCCGAGCCCGATACCCAGCAGCCCGCCCAGGAAGCCGCTACCGAAGCCGCTGCGATACGGGGTTGCGTAGGATGGCGAAGTGCCGGGCGCCTCGCGCGGCGTCAGGCTACGCTCGATCGGCGCGGCCGTGAACGGCGCCGTGCGCGTCACAGGCGGTGCGCTGTAGGTGCGCATGCCGCGGCTGCCGAAGGAGGAACCGCCGCCCGCACGGGCGAGAGAGACGCCCGGCGCGACGGCAAAGGCGAGCGCGGCGAAAGCGGCGAGGAAGGCTGAGGAACGGCGCATGGCGCGATGTCCTGAGAGGATTTGCATTACGATATAGGTCAATCCAGAGAACAAACCAGGGACGAGACCGCCACGGAGTGCCAGGCGGCGACTCGTTCGACGAAGGAGGTCGTCACTCGCGGGCTGGATCCAGCGGATCGGCAGTGAGCGGCGGGTTGACCAACTCCTTCCGAGCGGATTCATGATATCTTTGTATAGAAGGAGGCGGGATCATGTCAGAGCAGCGCAAAGCGGCCATTGAGGATTTCATCAAGGTTACGACGCCGGAATCGACTGATCCTGAGTATCTTGCGTGGAAGAAGGCTAAGATCGAGGCCGCGATTAAGCATGCGGACGAACACCCGGATGCCAGACTGACCGAGGAGGAAGTCTGGAAGCGACTCGGCCTTGAATATTGAATATATTGAGCAGACGCAAAACGACCTAGCGGAGATCAAAGCGTATATCGCCGACGACAATCGGCCGCTGCCGAGAGGACGATTGTCCGCATTGTGCAAAGCATCAGTTTTCTGAGAGACTTCCCCCGCATCGGCCGCGTCGGTATCCTGCCGGACACGCGCGAATTGGCGATATTGGGCCTGCCCTACCGGGCCGTTTACCGTGTCGAGGGCGACATCGTCTTGATCCTTGCCGTTCTGCACACCTCGCGCCGCTACCCACCTGTGGATTGATGGACAGCGCGACAATGGCGGCCCACTAGGAATCTCGGCTCACGCCCCCGCCATCGTCATCCCGTCCACGCGGATGGTCGGCGCGTCGGTGCCGCGCTTGAAGCGCAGATCGTCGGCGGGGACCATCGCGCGGAAGATCTCGATCAGGTTGCCGGCGATGGTGATCTCGGCGACCGGCTCGGCGATCTCGCCGCCGCGGATCATGAAGCCCGCGGCGCCGCGGCTGTAGTCGCCCGTGAGGCCATTGATGCTCGAGCCCATCAGTTCCGTGATGTAGAGGCCCTCCGCGATGTCAGCCATCAGCTCGGCCGGCGTCGCCGTGCCCGCGGCGAGGTAGAGGTTGCTCGGGCCAGGCGACGGCGGGCCGCCCGTGCCGCGGCCGGCGCGGGCGTTGGTGACGAGGCCGAGCTGCCGGGCGCTGCGGCCGTCGAGCAGCCAGGTGGCGAGATAGCCGTCGTCCACGAGGGCGAGCGGGGCCGTAGGCTGCGCCTCCCCGTCGAAAGGCGCGCTGCGCAGGCCGCGACGGCGATGCGGGTCGTCGTGGATCGCGATGCCGGACGCGAACAGGCGCTCACCCATCTTGTCCTTGAGGAACGTGGTCCCGCGCGCGACGGAGGCGCCGTTGGCCGCGCCCGCGAGATGCCCGACCAGGCTCCCGGCGACGCGCGGGTCATAGACCACGGGCAGCTGCGCCGTGCGCGGGCGCTTCGGATCGAGCCGGGCCACGGCGCGGCCTCCGGCGCTGCGCCCGATCTCCTCGGGTGACTTCAAGGTCGGAGAGGAACGTGGCGCTGGAGTAGTCGTAATCGCGCTGCATCCCAGTGCCCGCGCCCGCCACCGCGCTCGCGGAAACGGAGTGCCGGGTGCGGGCATACGATCCCGCGAAGCCGAGGCTCGTCGCGAGCGCGACCTCGGTGCGGGACCAGCCCGCGTCCCCGCCCTCGGAGTTGGTGACGCCGTGCACGGCAAGTGCTGCTTCCTCGGCGGCCGCCGCGCGCGCGATCAGCGCTTCCGTGCTCGGCTCGCCGGACTCCTCCTCGATGTCAAGCGCGAATGCCTCGAAAGGCGGGGCATCGAGCAGCGTGGCCCAGGGGTCCTCGGGCACCACTCGCGCCATGTCGAGCGCGCGCTCCGCCAGCAGGGCGAAGCCGGCGGGATCGGCGCTCGTGCTGGACACGATGGCCTGGCGCTTGCCGAGTAACACCCGCAGCCCGAGGTCCTGCAACTCGCTGCGCTCCAGATGGTCGGTGCGGCCGAGCCGGCGCGAGACGCCGAGACCCTGCGATGAGATCAGCACCGCGTCCGCCGCGTCCGCCCCGGCGGCGCGGGCGCGGGCGACGAGGTCGGCTAGCAGCTCCAGCTTGGTCATGCCGCCAGCCGGTCCGCGATGTGCGGCAGCGCCGGGACTAGCACGGCCGGGCCGAGAGCCGCGAGCGTTGGCGGGCCGCGGAAGATGCGCGCCGCCGCCCGGCGCACCGCGTCCACGTCCACCGCGTCCAGGCGCGCGACCGTCTCGGCGGTGGGAATCGTGCGGCCGAAGACCTGGATCTGGCGGGCAAGCTGCTCGCAGCGGCTGCCGGTGCTCTCCAGCGACATGAGCAGCCCCGCCTTCACCTGGGCGCGCGCCCGCGCGATCTCCTCAGCGCCGACCTTGCACTGCACGGCGCGCAGTTCCTCCAGAACCACGGGCACCAGCTCCTCGGCCTCCGCCTCGCCGGTGCCGGCGTAGATGCCGAACAGGCCGCCGTCGCGGAACGGCGCGGTGAAGGAGTAGATGGAATACACGAGGCCGCGCCGCTCCCGGATCTCCTGGAACAGGCGCGACGACATGCCACCACCTAGCAGGGTCGAGAGCAGCAGCGCCGGGTAGTAGTCCGGATCGCCGTAGGACACCGAGGGGAAGCCGAGCACGATGTGAACCTGGTCGAGGTCGCGCGCCTCGCGATACTCGCCGCCCACGTATCGCCCGGCCGGCGAGAGGGGGCCGTTGCTGGTCGGCAAGTCCCGGAAGTGCCGGGCGGCTAGATCCACGACGCGCTCGTGCTGCAAATTGCCGGCCGCGGCGACGACGATGTTGCTCGCCGGATAATGCCGACGCATGTAGCTGGTCAGCCGCTCGCGCGGCATGGCGCGGATGCTGTGCTCGGTGCCGAGAACGGGACGGCCCATCGCCTGGCTGGGGAAGGCGGTTTCCTGGAAGCGGTCGAAGACGGCGTCGTCCGGCGTATCGTTGGCCTGGCCGATCTCCTGGAGGATGACGCCCCGCTCGCGCTCCAGCTCGTCGGGCGCAAAGGTGCTGTGGGTCAGGATGTCGCCCAGGATGTCCGCGCCGAGTTCCAGGTCCTCCTTGAGGAGCTTCGCGTAGTAGGCGGTCTGCTCGCGGGCGGTGTAGGCGTTGATGTGGCCGCCGACGTTCTCGATCTCCTCGGCAATGCGCGCGGCCGAGCGGCGCTCGGTGCCCTTGAACGCCATGTGCTCCAGGAAGTGCGAGGCGCCGTTCTCGGCCTCCGTCTCGTCGCGCGTGCCAGCCGCCACGTAGGCGCCTATGGAGACGGTCTCGACCCGGTCCATCGCCTCCGTGACGACAGTGAGCCCGGACGGCAGGCGAGTGACACGGACAGCATCGGTCATGCAGCATTCCTATGGGTGAAAGCCCGCACCTGCGCCTCAACCAGATCGAGACGCACGGGCACGGCGGTGAATCGCTCAGGACGATTATATAGGTCGGCGAGTCTCATGGGGAGAGAGGGCCGGATGCCAGTTGCCGCCTCGACGGCATCGGGGAACTTGGCCGGATGCGCGGTGGCGGTGACGACGAGCGGCACGCCGGGCCGGGCATGGGCACGGCCGGCGGCCACGCCGATAGCGGTGTGCGGATCGGCGGCGTAGCTCTGTGCCCAGAGCCGGCGCATTTCCGCCACTGTGCCCGCGTCATCCAGCGTGAAGCCCGCGAACTCCGCCACCGCGCGGCGCCAGGCAGGATCGGGCACGGGCATGCGCCCGCCCTCGCGGAAGGCGCGCATGATCGCCGCCGTGCGCCCGGCGTCGCGGTCGAGCAGCTCGAACAGCAGGCGCTCGAAGTTGCTGCTCACCTGGATGTCCATGCTGGGCGCGAGGCTGGGCTCGACGGAGCGCACGGTCATGTCGTTGGCGGCCAAGAACCGGGCGAGGATGTCGTTGCGGTTGCTCGCGACGGTGAGCCGGCCGACGGGCGCCCCCATGCGCCGGGCGACCCAGGCGGCGAGCACGTTGCCGAAATTGCCGGTCGGCACCGCGAAGTCCACGGGCCGATCCTCGCCGCCAAGGGTGAGCGAGGCCGCGACGTAGTAGGGAATCTGCGCCGCCACGCGCGCCCAGTTGATGCTGTTCACCGCGGCGAGCCGCATTTCCTCGCGGAAGGGCGTGTCCGCGAACATGGCCTTCACGAGGTCCTGGCAGTCGTCGAAGCTGCCGTCCACGGCGAGGTTGCCGACGTTGGGGCTGAGCACCGTCGTCATCTGCCGCCGCTGCACCTCGCTCGTGCGGCCTTCGGGATGGAGAATGACGATGTCGAGGGTCGCGCGGTCGCGGCACGCCTCGATAGCGGCGGAGCCGGTGTCCCCGGACGTGGCGCCCACGATGGTGATGTGCCGCCCCTCGCGCCCGAGCGCCTCGTCGAAGAGGCGGCCGAGGAGCTGCATCGCCACGTCCTTAAAGGCGAGCGTCGGCCCGTGGAACAGCTCCAGCGCCCACGATCCCGAATCGAGCTGCACGAGCGGGACGACCGCCGGGTGCCGGAAGCCCGCGTAGGCGTCGCGGCACAGTGCGAGCAGCCGTGCGGGCGGGAGCCAGTCGCCGACGAACGGCTGGATCACCGCCGCGGCTAGATCGGCGTATGGCAGCCCGCGCAGCTTCACCACGTCGAGGCAGGGCCAGGATTCGGGCATGTAGAGCCCACCGTCCTCGGCGAGACCGGCGAGAAGCACGCCCTGGAAATCCCGCACTGGAGCCTGCCCGCGGGTTGAGACGTAGCGCATCGCGCAAGCCTAGTGGACGGCGCGCGCCAGGGCTACCCTGAGTTAATGTCCGATGTGAAGAACGTCACGCTGGCCTGCCTACAGCGCTTCGCGTCCAGTTGGGACGCGAAGCGCTGCAGCCTTTGCTTTTGACGAGCATCTTCACGCGGGACGCTTGTCCCAAGCGTCCCGCGATCTGCTCTGGCCCCTCATCCGAACCGCCCGGACTTGGGGAAGCCGTTGGGCGGCAGCCGCCCGGCCGCGCCGCGGTCGCCCAGCCAGGCGCGAAGGTCGGTCTCGGTCCGCACCTTGTCGCCGAGACGCCAGGTCAGCCCGTCGGCGAGGTGGAACACTTTGGCGTCGCGCAGGCCGCCGGACGCGAACCGCTGCAGGATCACGCCGCCGCCTCGCGCCATCTCCGGCACCTGCTCTAGCGGGAACACCAGCATCTTGCGGTTCTCGCCCACCGTGGCGACGTGATCGCCCTCCGCCGGCGTGAGGACGAGCGCCTCATCGGGCCCCTTGAGGTTGAGGACCTGCTTGCCGGTGCGCTTCTCCGCGAGCAGCTCGGCGCCCGGCACGACAAAACCGCGGCCGGCGGTGCTGGCGGCCAGGTAGCGCGCGTCCTCCTGCCAGAGCAGCAACGCCGCGACGCCCGCCTCGCCCAGCTCCACGAGGACGCGGATCGGCTGCCCGTCGCCGCGGCCCCCACGCGGCAGATCGCCGGCACGCAGTGTGTAGGCGCGACCCTGGGTGCCGAGCAGGCAGAGCCGGTCGGTCGTCTGGCAGGGCAGTAGGAGGTGCAATCTGTCGCCCTCCTTGAACTTTAGCCCGTCGCCGTCAGCAAGGTGCCCGCGCACGGCGCGTATCCAGCCCTTCTCGGAGAGAACAACGGTGATCGGCTCGCGCTCGACGTGGGCGTCGAGGTCCACGAGCACGGGCGCGGGCGCATCGGCGATGCGCGTGCGCCGGGTCCCGAGGGAGCCGCCGCCGAACCGCTCGCGAACGCGCGCGAGGTCGTCGGCGATCCGGTCCCAGCGCTTGCTCTCGCTCTTGAGCAGCGTCTGCATCTCGCGTCCTTCGCGGGAGAGCGCCTTGTGCTCGCGCCGGATCTCCATCTCCTCCAGGCGGCGCAGCGAGCGGAGCCGCATGTTGAGAATCGCCTCGGCCTGCAGCTCCGTAAGCGTGAAGGTCGCGATCAGCGCCGCCTTCGGATCGTCCTCCTCGCGGACGATGCGGATGACCTCGTCGAGGTTGAGGAACACGGCGAGGTAGCCGTCCAGGATCTCGATCCGGCGCTCGATGGCGGCAAGGCGGTGCCGGGTGCGGCGAACCAGGACCTCGTGCTGATGGTCGAGCCAGGCGCGGAGCACGCCCTTGAGACCGAGCACCATGGGCGTGCGATCGGCCGTGAGCACGTTCATGTTGAGCGGGAAGCGCGTCTCGAGCGCCGTCGCGCGGAACAGCGTCTCCATGAGCATCTCGGGCTCGACGGTCCGCGACCGCGGCTCGAGGACGAGCCGCACCTGCTCTGCGCTCTCGTCGCGCACGTCGGCGAGCAGGGGAAGCTTCTTCTCCTCCAGAAGTGCTGCGATCTGCTCGACGAGCCGGCCCTTCTGCACCTGGTAGGGAATCTCGGTGACGACGATCTGCCAGGTGCCGTTCTTGCCACGCTCGATCTCCCAGCGGGAACGCAGCCGGAAGCCGCCGCGCCCGGTCTCGTAGGCGGCGAGCAGGCTCGCCCGATCCTCGACGAGGAGGCCGCCCGTGGGGAAGTCCGGGCCGGGCAGGTGCGCGACCAAGTCAACGGTGGTCGCGTCCGGGTTGCGCGCGAGGTGGATCGCGGCGGCGCAGACCTCGCCCGCGTTGTGCGGCGGGATGCTGGTCGCCATGCCGACGGCGATGCCGGCAGCACCATTCGCGAGCAGGTTAGGAAAGCCGCCCGGCAGCACGACCGGCTCGCTCTCCTCGCCGTCGTAGGTCGGGCGGAAATCCACGGCATCGTCGGCGATGCCGGCGAGCAGGACCTGCGCGACCTCGGTCAGCCGCGCCTCGGTGTAGCGCATGGCGGCCGGGTTATCGCCGTCCACGTTGCCGAAGTTGCCCTGGCCCTCGACGAGCGGGTAGCGCGCCGCGAAGTCCTGGGCGAGCCGGACCAGCGCCTCATAGACGGCGGCGTCCCCGTGCGGGTGGAACTTGCCGATCACGTCGCCGACGACGCGCGCACATTTCTTGAAGCCCGATTGCGGGTCGAGCCGGAGCTGGTGCATGGCGTAGATCAGCCGCCGGTGCACAGGCTTCAGCCCGTCCCGCACGTCGGGCAGGCTGCGCGACATGATGGTGGAGAGCGCGTAGGCGAGGTATCGCTCGCTCAGCGCGTCAGCGAGCGGGGCATCGAGGATGGTGCCGGTCAGGTCATCAGGCATGCGCGAACATATAGCGAACTAATCCGCCCCAGCCAAGGCCGCGACCTGGTCGGCGAGCCGCATGCGCGCGGGCGGCAGGGGCTTGTGCTGGTGCCCGAAGGCGTCGCGTTCCAGGAAATGCCCCGTGAGCCGCAGCCCGTCGCGCCAATCCGCCGGGCCGGCCGTATGGGCGCCCGCCAGGAAGCCCGGCAGCTTCAGCAGCCGCGCCCGCCATTCGCCCGCCGCCTCGTCCGACACGGCCCGCCCCGTTCGCGGCGAGACCCAGGCCAGGCCGGTCGCCTCCCCCGAGACCGCGCACCGTGCGAGGTCGAGGCCGTAGCCCAGCTCGGCGAGCAGCGTCGCTTCCCAGCGCACGAGGTCCGTGAGCACGTCCGCGCCTTGGGACAGGCGGCTTATGAGCTGGACGAGTCCCTGGAACACGGCCGGGTGTGGTTCGCGCTCAGGCAGCGCCCCCTCGGCGATGGCGCAGGCTGAGGCAAGGATCGCGAGGGCAAGCGGGTCGTCCATCGCGAGCGCGGCGGGGGCGTGGACCAGTTCGCCCGTTATACTGCCGAGTTGATCAGCGAGCCGCGCGACCCACCGGGCTTGGACCAGGTTGCCGGACTGCCACAGGCTCGCCTGCGCGCGGGAGCCGCCGCCGCGGGCGAGGCTACGCTGGCTGCCGTGCTCCTCCGTGAGCAGCGTGACGAGCGCACCGGACTCACCGTAAGGGCGAGCGGCGAGTACCGATGGCGGGAGCGTCCCATTCCATCGTTAAGATCTGGATTGATATGGCCCGTGCAGCTGGCGCTGGTGCCCAGAGCTAGCTGCGCCAGGTACTCACGGAGCTAGTCCTGCTGGATCATAGGCGCTATGTTCCCGCATCCGTCCAGCCACCATCGGCCGAGATCTCGGCGCCGGTCACGTAAGTGGCGCCATCGCTCGCCAAGAACAACGCGATCCTGGCGATCTCGTCCGCCTGTCCGCTGCGCCCGAGCGGGACGTTCGCCACCAAAGCGGCTAGGGCAGCCTGCTGCTGCTCCGGCGAAAGACCGCTCTTGCCCATGATGGGCGTCTCGATCGGCCCCGGGCTGATCGCGTTGACCCGGATATTTCGCGCCGCCAGCTCGGCGGCCAGCACCCGCACCAGCGAGCGCGCAGCTGCCTTGCTGGCCGCGTAAATCGTGCTGCCCGGAAAGCCGATCCGGTTGGCCGCTGAGGTCGTCACGATGACACTGGCGCCAGGCTGCAGCAGCGGGTCTGCCTTCTGCACCGTGAACAGCACGCCTTTGACGTTGATAGCGAACTGCTCGTCGAAGAGCGCCTCTGTCACCTGGGCGAACGGTACGAACTTGGCGATGCCCGCGTTCAGGAACAGGACGTCAATGCCGCCAAAGGCGCGACCGACCTCGGCAATCATGTTTTCGGTATCGGAGATTGAGCCGGCATCGGATCTGACGGCGAGGACATCCGGCCCCAGGGTGCGGCGCGCCTCCTCTACCCGCTCCGGGTTCTGCCCGGTGATGGCGACTTTTGCGCCCTCCTGGAGGAACAGCTGCGCCGTCGCCAGGCCGATGCCCGTCGTCCCGCCAGTGATGACCGCGCGCTTGCCTGTAAGCTGACCCATGGTGCTCCCTCCGCCATGCAAGCGCCGCCAATCGCCCGCCTCACTCCCGCCTCACTGTGGACATGCGCGGGCGGCACTCCGAAAACAAGCAGCTAGGGTCCACGTCACGAGACGGCTGCAATCCTCTAGCGTGGAGCGTTCAGT